>CBDATQ010000002.1:0-1683945 GCA_965199955.1 Spirochaetia bacterium
CAGCAGGTTGCCGAGTGGCGGAGCAGCGGCCTGTCGAGCAAGGCGTACAGCGAGCGGCATGGCCTGCCGTATTCGTCGCTGTGCCGGTGGGCGGGCAAGTCGAGGCAGTCCTCGGGGCCGGAGAGTCAGCGGCTGGTCGAACTGGGGCAGCGCGGCGGCGGTGCCGAGCCGGGCGCGACGATCGAGCTGGTGGTCGGCCAGCGGTACGTGCTGAAGCTGAGGCGGTCGGTGCGGGCTACCGATCTGCGCGAAGTACTGGCGGCGCTGGAGGGCGAGCGGTGATCCGGGTGGAGCTGGGCGCGGCGCGGATCTTCGTACGGCCTGGGGCGACCGATATGCGCACGCAGGTCAACGGGCTGGTAGTGCTGGTGCAGGAGCAGATGCAGCTCAGTCCGTTCGAGACGGCGCTGTTCGTGTTCTGCAACGCGCGGCGGCGCGTGCTGAAAGCGGTGTACTGGGATCGGACGGGATTCTGTCTGTGGATGAAGGGGCGATTTCCGTGGCCGCCAACGGCGACCGAGGCGCGCCGAGAGATCGGCATCGAGGAGCTTCGGATGCTGCTGATCGGATCGATTTCTAGCATACCCACGAGGAGCTCCGGTACCGGGAAATCGCCTGAGGTGGGTTGACACTGTCAGCATATTTCGTGCTATGGCATCTACATGTCCAGCGCGCCAGCGGTCGCCGAAGAACGCGATGCGCTACGCGAAGAGAATCGTCGCCTGGTCCTGGAAAAGGACGATCTGGACGCGAAACTTCGGGAGCTGAACAAAGAAGCTGGATCTCTACGAAGAACAGGTGGAGTGGTTCAAGAACAAGCTGTATGGACGCGGTACCGAACAGCTCACCGCCGCCGAGCGGCTGCAGATTCGAGTGTTCGATGAGATCGAACACTCCGCCGACAGCCCATCGCCGGACGATGAGCCGTCCGCGGATCAGGCGGCCGCCGAGGTGCTTGCGCGCGCTCGCAGCCGCCCGCGGCGCAGACCGCTGCCGCAGGCGCTGCCACGGATCGAGCAGGTCGTCGACCTGCCCGAGCAGGACAAGCAGTGCGAGTGTGGCCACCCCTTGGTGCGCATCGGCGAGGACACCTGCGAGAAGCTCGACGTGATCCCGCCGCAGGTACGGGTGATCCGCACGGTGCGGCCCAAGTACGCCTGTCATCACTGCGAAGGCTCCGGCGACGAAGAGCATCCGGCGGTGCGGATCGCGCCGCCGCCGGCGGCGCTGATCCCGAAGGGGCTGGCCTCGGAGGGGCTGGCCTCGGAGGGATTGCTGGCGTTTATCGCCACGGCGAAGTTCTGCGACGCGCTGCCGCTGTACCGCCAGGAGCGGCAGTTCGCGCGCCTCGGCGTCGAGCTGTCGCGACGCACGATGTCGGACTGGATGATCGCTGCCGCCACAGCCTGCCAGGCGCTGATGGAGGCGTTGCTCGACAAACTGCGCTGCGGACCGACCCTGCAGATCGACGAGACCACCGTACAGGTGCTCAAGGAGCAGGACCGCGCCAACACCGACCTGAGCGGTTCGTGGCCGCGCGGCGCGCACGGGTGCAACCGGTGCTCGACACGTTCCACGGCTGGCTGCAGGAGAAACGCGACCAGGTGCTGCCCGGCTCGGCGCTCGGCAAGGCGGTGGCCTTCGCGCTCAGCGAGTGGCCGAAGCTGATCCGCTATCTGGACCACCCGCAGATGAGCCCGGACAACAACGCCTGCGAACAGGCGATCCGCCCGTTCGTGGTGGGCCGCAAGAACTGGCTGTTTTCCGGCAGCCCGCGCGGAGCCGAGGCGAGCGCGATCCTGTACAGCCTGATCGAGACCGCCAAGGCCAACCGGCGCGAGCCGTACTGGTATCTGCGCGAGCTGTTCGAGAGGCTGCCGCATGCGCGCACCCGCGCCGACTACCTCTCGCTCCTGCCGACTGCGCGTCCACCGCCGCCGGCTTCATAGAGGCTGGTTTCGCCGGTCGCTTACCCCGCCGCCGGGAGAATACGCGCGGCATCCAACCACCCAGGATCACCTGCGGACGGACGGTCTCAACGGCCCAGCACTTCTGCGTGCCGGCGAAAGGAGGGAGCTACCATCAAGAGGTGTGTAACGAAAAAGGCGGCGCCCTGTAGAATCCTGAAATCACCACAAAGTCAGGAGGACACCGCCGTGGAAGAGTTGGTCACGAAGCAGAGCACCCAGTCAAGCGCGTGCTGGCAGGCCATGGAGGAGATGGCCCGGCGCCACGTTCAGCAGTGGCTGCAGGGATTGCTTGAGGACGAGGTGACGCAGTTTCTTGGCCGAGCCCGCTACCGTCGCCGAGATGAAGGGGAACGCGGCTACCGCAACGGCTACGGCAAGCCGCGGCAGCTGACCACACGGGCCGGCACGGTGAGGGTGCGTCGGCCGCGGGTGCGCGGGCTGGAGCAGCGGTTCGACAGCGCGCTGCTGGCGCTGTGTGCGCGGCGCACGCCTGAGGTCACCGACGTGCTGCCGCAGTTGTACCTGCACGGGCTGGCGCTGGGCGATTTCGAACTGGCCCTGCGGGGGCTGTTCGGCGAGCACGGTGGCGCGGGTGAAGGACCGCTGGCACGCCGAGGCGGCCGCGTGGCACGAACGCAGCCTGGCGGATCTGGAGTTGGTGTACCTGTGGGTCGACGGCGTGTACGTGAAAGCGGGGCTGGAGAAGGACAAGGCGGCGCTGCTGGTGGCGATTGGTGGGCTGGCCGACCGGCGCAAGGTGCTCATCACGCTGCGCAGCGGGTACCGGGAGTCGACCGAGAGCTGGAAGGGAATGCTCAGGGATGCCCGACAGCGGGGCCTTCGCTGTCCGCGGGTGGTGATCAGCGACGGGCACCTGGGGATCTGGGCGGCGCTGCGGGAGGTGTATCCGGACGCCGAGGAGCAACGGTGCTGGAATCACCGGATCGTCAACGTGCTGGACCAGGTGCCGAAGCGCTCCAGGAGGAAGCGATGGGGAAGCTGAAGAAGATCGCCTACGCCGAGACGCTCAAGGAGGCTGAGCAACGTCGAGGATCGTTCCAGAGCTGGGCGCGTGGCCAGGGGCTGCAGCGAGCCGCCGAGTTGATCGCGGAGGACTGGGAGCGGATGGTGAGCTACTACGGGTATCCACGAGCTCACTGGCGGCACCTGCGGACGACCAACTTGATCGAGTCGCCGTTCGCGGCGCTGAGGTTACGGACCGATGCGGCGAAGCGATTCATGAAGGTAGCCAACGCCACCGCCGTGATCTGGAAGATGCTGTTGGTGGCCGAGACGAAGTTCCGGAAGCTGAACGCGCCGGAGCTACTTCAAGATGTGTGGGTGGGAGCCGAGTACCGAGACGGAATTCGAATCGAAGATCAGGAGCGGGACGCTGCCTGACTCGTTTACACTCCTATTGACAGGACCTCAAAGGAGGGACCAAGAGTGTACCCCATGACGCGCCAAGTTCCGATGCGACGCACGGTCGCCAAAGCACTCCCGCTCGCGCTGCTCGTCACCGTAGCCATGCTCAGCGCCGCCGAGGAGCCATTCATCGCTGGCAACAGCGTAGTGATCACGTCCTTGGATGAATTCACCGATGCCTACCAAAGCACGATCCTCGTACTCGGGATAGTCGACCGCGCCAAAGGCGCCGCCGCTGCTGGAATGGTCGGCTTCTACCATTGGGCCGATGGTACATACGAACTCAGCTACTGGGCGAAACCGTACTACACCCCGCCAGACAAACAGGACCGAACGAACGTCCTTGTCCGCATAGATCGGCTGGAGGCAGAGAGATCCACGGGACGGTGGAATGAAAAACGCGCTGCCATCTCCGTCGAGATCACGAAGGACGATTTCGTGCGAATGATTGATCTCATCGGGACGGCCACGAGACTCATTTATCGCATTCACGGCAGCGATACGCTGACCGTTGAGATCCCAAATGAGATCGGTGACCTCGTGGACGAGTTTCGTCGCCGTCTGGAAGCACGTGGCGGACATGCGCTCTCCGCGCGATCGTCGTTGCGCCCTCGCCCCGAGGTGAGCGCGACGTTTGGCGGTGGATCGGGATCGAGATCGGCCGCCTGCTGCCGCTACTGCACGACCGGGAAGCCGTGCGGCAATTCCTGCATCGCGCGATCCCTTACCTGCCACAAGGGCGCCGGCTGCGCCTGCGCTGGATAGGCCCAGCACGACCGCGCGCATCGAGCGAGCGCGTGACGACGTTGCTGCCGGTGGACGTGGCATACGATGCCGCCGCCTTCGCCGATCACCGTGTGGGGCATGTAGCCGCGCCCCGTCGAGGTCAGCGGATGCCGGTCAGCGCCGGCATGGAGGCGCGGCCGGCATCGGCGGCGGCCGGTTCGATGAGCCCGGCGCGCAGCAGCCGCTTCTGTACGGTCCATCCGTCCTCGGGCGAGAGCCGCTCGCAGTAGATCACCTGGCCGCCGTCGAGCACCGCGATCGGCCGGCCGGCCCGATAGGCGACCCGATTGCCGGTGCGCGCGGCCAGCCTGGCGCCGGATGGGGTGGTCACCCCCAGGGCGTTCACCGGATCGACCGCGCTCAGGAAGATGACCTCGTCGCCCGCTTCGCTGCGGCGCACCTCGCGCAGGGCGCCGACAGCCTCCGGCAGCGCGAACTGCTCGCCGCCGACGCCGGACACGAAGTGGCCGCCGCGGATCTCGCCTCTCGTCTCCAGCCGGCGCAGGGTGCGCACCAGCTCCCGCCACGGCGGCAGGTGCGGCTCCCGGTCGGTGAGGCGGCGGAACACCACGCCGTACCGCCTGAGCAGCGCGCGGGCAGCGGTCTCGCGCGCCTTCTCGTCGTCATCCCCGTCCGCGGCAGGCGCAACCGTCCGCGCCAGCGACCAGCGGCCGGCGGTCTCCAGGGACGACTGCTGCCGACGATGGACGCCGCCGGGGTGGCGGTCCCCGAAGCGGCGCCGGGCGCCGGTGCGCCCATTGGGCGAGGACGGTCCGATCAGCGCGCGCAACCCGGCGAAGCCGTCGCAGGTCACCAGGCCGGCCGCGACCAGATCGCCGAGCGCTCCCTCCACCTGCGTGCGCAGCAGCCGCGTGCCGGCGACGATGTCGTCGAAGAAGGAAGCGCCCGCCTCCCGGAGCAGGGAGTGCACGGCCCGCGCCGTGGCGGTGGACGGGTCGGGCGCCACCCCCGCGGCCAGCCGCTGCCATACCGGCAAGCGCTCGCGGCTCAGCAGCGCGATGCGGGTGGCCTTGACCGGGCCGCCTGCGGTGTCATCCGGGAAGCGCGCCCACACCACTTGGCCCGACAGGCACAAGGAGTCCAGCCATGCGGGATCGTAGTCGCGCACCCGCAGCGGCAGCACCGCGCTCTCCCACGCCGCCGCCGGCAGCTCGACGCCATCCAGGACGCCCAACACCTCGGCCAGACCCTCCTGTCCGGCCATGCGGTGCGCCGGACCCACGTGCTGCCAGCGCATCAGGAAGCGCACATAGTCGGCCTTGGTGACCGGCTCGATCTCCCGCCGCAGCCGGTCCAGCGTGTAGCGGTTGATGCGCGCCAGCAGACGCCTCTCACACCACTCGACACCGTCCGCATCCGTCCCGGCGGTGAAACGGCCCTGCATCGCGAAGCCCTCGGTCTCCAGGGCGGTGAGCGCCGCGTTCACGGATCCCTGCGGCTGCCCGATCGAGGAGGCGAGCTCCGCGGCGGTCACCGGCCCGAGCGCTTCCAGGCGGCCGCGCAGCAGCTCTCGCAGCGCGTCCTCCGCCTCGTAGGGGCGCAAGTACCGCTCCGGGACGGTCAGCTCCGGGGTACGCCCGGCCTCCGGGGCCAGCGCCCGCCACTCCGGCAGCCGTTCGGCGGCCACCCATAGCGGGCCGGCCGGAGAGCTCTGCCGCGTGGCCCGGCCCTCGGAGACCAGTTCCTCGAACGGCTCCGACCAGTCGCGGGTCCCATCGCCGCGCCGGCCCTCGGACTCGGTGAGGAAGCCCAGCAGAACCAGCGCGTCGTGCAGGTCGTCGGCGTCCTCGACCCGCGGCCACGCCTCGTTGCGCACGCGTGCGATCGCACCTGGGTCGAGCGCACCCAGCTCGCTCGCTTCCTGCGGGTCCAGCCAGCGGCGGTTGCGCACCGCCTGCGTGCGCCGCTCCTCGAGCGGCGCGTCGTCCAGGAAGGCGTACGGACGGGCGCCCAGGATCTCCTGCGCGAACGGGGACGGCTCTGAGAGATCGCGGCAGACCAGCGTCAGCTCGCCGGACCGCACCGCGCCGATCAGCGCCTGCAGCGCCTCGATGTCCATCGCCTCGGTCAGGCAGTCGTCGATGGTCTGCGCCACCAGCGGGTGGTCGGGCACCTCGCGCTCGCCGGTCAGGTTCTCGGCGCACGCGAGCTGGTCCGGGAACACCAGCGCCACCAGGTCTTCCGCCTGCATGCGCTGCAGGTAGGGCGGCGTCCGGCGCCCGCCGCGCCAGCGGGGCACGGCCAGCGCGCGCGAGGCGTTCCAGCGCCAGCGGACCTGGAACATCGGCGCGTCGAGCAGCGCCTGCACCAGCACCTCGCGGACCGTCCCGGGATGCAGGTAGCTCCACACCTCCTCCATGCGGAAGCTGCGCGTGGGGCCGAGCGACAGCACGATCGCGTCGTCGGTGGCCGCCGCCTGCAGCTCGAAGTTGAAGGTGCGGCAGAAGCGCTTGCGCAGCGCCAGCCCCCAGCCGCGGTTGAGCCGCGAGCCGTGCGGGGAGTGGACGACCAGGTGCATGTCGCCGGCCTCGTCGAAGAACCGCTCCATCACCAGCGTGCGCGCGGTCGGCATGACGTGCAGGGCGTTGCGGCCCGCGGTGAGGTACTCGGCGGCCTGCTCGGCCCCGCTCGCCGGCATCCCCGGCAGCGAGTTCAGCCACGCGGTCGCGGCCGGCACCGCCGGGTCGCCGCGCTCCTCGGCTTCGCGGATCGCCGCCTCCGCTCCCTCGCGCAGCTCGGACACCGCGGCCGACAGCTCCGGGGTGCGGCCCGGCGCCTCGCCCAGCCAGAAGGGGATGGTGGGACGCTGGTCGCCGGCATGGGCTACGCGCACGGTGCTGCCGGTCACCTGCAGGATGCGCCACGAGGTGTTGCCGAGCTGGAACACGTCGCCGGCCATGCTCTCGATGGCGAAGTCCTCGTGGATGGTGCCCACCACGGTCTCGTCCGGCTCGGCGCGTACCTCGTAGTCGAAGGTGTCGGGGATGGCGCCGCCGCCGGTCAACGCGACCAGGCGGGCGCCGCGGCGGGCGCGAAGCCGACCGTTCACGGCGTCCAGGTGCAGGTAGGCGCCGCGCCGCCCGCGGCGGGTGGTGAAGCCCTCGGCCAGCATGCGCACCACCGTGTCGAAGCGGTCGCGGGCCAGGCCGCGGTACGGATACGACCTGCGCACCACCCGGTACAGCTCGTCGGCGGACCACTCTCGGGCCGCGCACTCGGCGACGATCTGCTGCGCCAGGATGTCAAGTGGCGCTTCCGGAATCGGGATCTCGTCCAGGTCGCCCCGCGCCGCCGCCGCCAGCAGGGCGCACCCCTCCACCAGGTCGTCCCGGCTGAGCGGGAACAGGCGTCCCTTGGGCGTCGCGCCAACCGCGTGGCCGGAACGGCCGACCCGCTGCAGGAAGGCCATGATCGAGCGCGGCGAGCCGAGCTGGCACACCAGGTCGACGGCGCCGATGTCGATGCCCAGCTCCAGTGATGCGGTGGCGACCAGGACGCTCAGCGATCCCTGCTTGAGCCGTCGCTCCGCGTCCAGGCGCGTCTCCTTGGACAGGCTGCCGTGGTGGGCGGCCACCGCGTCCGCGCCCAGGCGCTCGCTCAGCTCGTGCGCGGCGCGCTCGGCCATGCGCCGCGTGTTGACGAAGATCAGCGTGGTGCGGTGCGCGGCGATCAGCTCGCACAGGCGGGCGTAGATCTCCTCCCACACCTCGTTGGACATGACCGCCGCCAGGGGCGAGTCCGGCAGCTCCAGTGCCGTGTCCATGCGGCGGCGGTGGCCGACGTCCACGATCGCGCACGGATGGCTCGACGGCACCAGGTACTCGGCCACCCGCTCGATCGGCTTCTGCGTCGCCGACAGGCCGATGCGGCGGGGAGGCGCCTCGGTCAGCGCCTGCAGCCGCTCCAGGCTGAGGGCGAGGTGGGAGCCGCGCTTGGAGCCGACCACGGCGTGGATCTCGTCGACGATCACGGTCTCCACGGTGCGCAGCATGCGCCGGCCGCCGTCGGCGGTGAGCAGCAGGTACAGCGACTCCGGGGTGGTCACCAGGATATGCGGAGGGCGGCGGGTCATCGCCGCGCGCGCCGCGGACGGCGTGTCGCCGGTGCGGACCAGGGAGCGGATCGGTGCCGATCCCTCCTGTCCGTCAGCCCCTTCCGGATGGAGCAGGGCGTGGATGCCGGCCAGCGGCTGCTCCAGGTTGCGGTGGATGTCGTTGCTGAGCGCCTTCAGGGGCGAGACGTACAGGACCGAGGTTGCTTCGGTCAGCGTTCCGTCGACCGAGCGGCGCATCAGACCGTCGATCGCGGACAGAAAGGCGGCAAGCGTCTTTCCCGAACCGGTGGGAGCGGCGATGAGGGTGTGTCGCCCGCCGGCGATCTGGGCCCAGGCGCGCTGCTGGATCTCCGTGGGGGCGGCGAACGCGTCGCGAAACCAGGTGGCGACCGCGGGATGGAACCGCTGCAGCGGATCGGCATGCCGCCGGTCAGCATGCCGCCGGTCAGCATGGTGGGTGCGGTTCATCGGGTCAGGCAAATCGTGCGTGAGACACAAAGACCCCCGCCCGCGCGGGGGTCTCCTCCAACGTAGCCGGCAGTTCGGGCGCTACGGTGCTTAGATCGTGTCGCCGTGGCCGCTCAGCGGGCAATTCTCGCCAAGGCCGTAGTCCGAAGAGGACTTTGCCTCGACCGCCGGGGGCTCCGGCACGGTAGCGGCGGTCGCGCTGGTCACGAACACCACCGCCACGGCGGCTGCCACGACCAGGGTTCCGATCCCGATCAGCAGGGTTTTCAGTCTCACAACGCCCAAATCGTAGCCGATGGTCCGGGGTGCGTCAAAGCGCGGGCGCGCGCCGCTAGTCGTAGCGGATGCGGGGGTCGAGCATGGCCAGGGCGATGTCGGCCAGCAGGTTCCCGATCAGCAGGAAGATCGCGTAGAACTGCAGGATGCTGGCCGCCATGAAGATGTCCTCGCCCAGCACGGCGTCCAGCAGCAGGGGGCCGGCGGTCGGCAGGTTGAGGACGATGGAGGTGATCGCCTCGCCCGACAGCAGGGCCGGCAGGGTCATGCCCAGGCTGCTCACGAACGGGTTGAAGGCGATGCGCACGGCGTGGCGGCGGGTGACGATCCGCTCCTTGACGCCCTTGGAGCGCGCCGTGGTGACGTAGGGTTCCCCCAGCACGTCGAGCAGGTTGGCGCGCATCACCCGGATGGTGCCGGCGGTGCCCGCCGTGCCGATCACGACGACCGGAATCCACAGGTTCTTGATGAAGTCCAGCACCCTCATGACGCTCCAGGGGGCGTCCTGATACGCCGGTGAGAACATGCTCCCCACGTTCATCCCGAACGTGAACAGGGCCAGCACCATGAGCGCCAGCGCAAGGAAGAAATTGGGGATGGACAGGCCCACGAAGCCGACGAAGGTGGCGACGTAGTCGCGGATGGTGTTCTTGTGGAGCGCCACGTAGATCCCGATCGGTATGCCGATGCCCCAGGTGAAGATCAGGGAGGCGAAGGAGATGATGAAGCTCAGCAGCAGGCGGCTGCCGAGCAGCTCGGCGACGGGCCGCTGGTAGCTGAACGAGATGCCCATGTCGCCCATGGTGAAGTTGCGGATCCAGATCAGGTACTGCTGCCACTTGGGCTTGTCGAGGCCGAAGTGGATGGCGAAGTTCTCCACCATCTGCATTGCAGCCTCCGTCCGTATGCCCGAGCGCTGCTCCTGCAGCTCCGCCAGCATGTTGGTCAGGTAGTCGCCGGGAGCGATCTGGATGGTGATGAAGATGATCAGCGACAGCAGGAAGTAGGAGACGATCATCGACAGGAAGCGCCGCAGCAGGAAGACCTTCATGCCGGCGTCCTTCCCAGTAGCGCAAGCTCGCCGGTGCGCAGGCAGGAGGAGCGGTGGCCGGCTGCGACCTCCACCAGCGGGGTCGCCTCCATCCGGCAGCGGTCTTCCGCATACGGGCAGCGCGGGTGGAAGTGGCAGCCCGGCGGCGGGTTCACGGGACTGGGGACGTCGCCTTCCAGCGCCACCTCCGCCGGCTTCTCGTTCGGATCGATGGACGGGGAGGAGGCCAGCAGCGCCTCCGTGTAGGGATGCCGGGGATGGCGGAACACCTCCGCGGCGCCGCCCGTCTCGACGATGCGTCCCAGGTACATGACCGCGACCCGGTCGCTGACGTAGTGCACGACGTTCAGGTCGTGGGCGATGAACAGGTAGCTCAGCCCCAGCTCGCGCTGCAGGTCGATCATGAGGTTCAGGATCTGCGCCTGCACGGACATGTCGAGGGCGGAGACCGGCTCGTCGGCGACCACCAGGGAGGGCGCGAGCGCCAGCGCGCGGGCCAGGCCGATGCGCTGCCGCTGGCCGCCGGAGAACTCGTGCGGAAACCGGTCCGCGTGCTGCGGCCTGAGTCCGACCAGCGACAGCAGGCGCTGCACCTCATCCCGCATCGGGAGCCCCTTGGCGATCTTCTGCACGACCAGCGGCTCGCCGACGATCTCGGAGACCCGCATCCGCGGGCTGAGCGACGAGAAGGGGTCCTGGAAGACGATCTGCACCTGCCGGTGGTACTCGTGCATCTCCTCGCGCGTGAGGGCGCGGAGGTCCAGCTCCCTGCCGTCCTTCCGGAAGACGACGCGGCCGTCGGTGGGATCGTGCAGGCCGACGATCACCCTGCCGGTGGTGGTCTTGCCGCAGCCGCTTTCCCCGACCAGCCCCAGCGTCTCTCCGGCCGCGATCGAGAAGTCGACGCCGTCCACGGCCCGGACGTAGCCCACCGTGCGCCGCAGCAACCCCTTCTCGATCGGGAAGTGCTTCTTCAGGCCTGCCACCTCCAGCAACGGACGGGCAGCCGGCCGCTCAGGGGGAATCGCCGCCCTCCGGGTACAGCCAGCAGGCTACGGTGTGGTCCGGGCCGACCGGCGTGACCTCCGGCTGGGTCCGGCACCGGTCGGTGGCGTGCGCGCAGCGCGGCGCGAACGGGCAGCCCTCGATGACGGTCATGGGGTCGGGCACGGAGCCCGTGATCGCCTCCAGCTTGGACTTCGGAGCGGTGGCCATGGACGGCACCGACCGGAACAGCGCCTGCGTATAGGGATGCCGGGGATTGGCGAACAGCTCCGTCACCGGCGCCTGCTCCATGATCCGGCCCAGGTACATGACGATCACGTCGTCGGCCATCTGCGCGATGACGCCCAGGTCGTGGGTGATGAACAGGATCGACATGTGGTACTCGGCCTGCAGGTCGCGGAGGAGCCGGAGGATCTGCGCCTCGATGGTCACGTCCAGGGCCGTGGTCGGCTCGTCGGCGATGAGTAGCCGGGGCCTGCAGGACAGCGCCATGGCGATCATCGCCCGCTGCCGCATGCCGCCGCTCAACTGGTAGGGGTACTCGTTCACCCGCTGCGCGGGGTCGGGCATGCCGACGCGGCGCAGCATCTCCGTGGCGTACTCCCTGGCCTGCGTCTTGTCCATGTCCAAGTGGATGAGCACGCTTTCGGTGATCTGGTAGCCGATGGTGTAGATGGGGCTCAGGGTGCGCATCGGCTCCTGGAAGACCATCGCGATCTCCTTGCCCCTGATCTCCCGGATCTTGCGGCCCTTGGGCGGGACGCGCGCCAGGTCGACGACCTCGTGCTCCCGGTGCAGGGCGATCGATCCTCCCTCGATGCGTCCCGGCGGGCTCGGCACCAGGCGCAGGATGGTGGCAGCGGTCACGCTCTTGCCGCAGCCGCTTTCGCCGACGATGCCGACGGTGCGGTTGGTGGCGATGTCGAAGCTCACGCCGTCGACGGCGCGCACGATGCCGTCATCGGTGTGGAACCAGGTGCGCAGGTCCCTGACCTCGAGCAGTTTCCGGCTCCCGGAAGGGTCTTTCGCCATGGCGTCAGGTCGCGAACGGATCGGCGGCATCGCGCAATCCGTCGCCGAAGAAGTTGAAGCAGAGCACGACCAGGATGATCATGAGCCCGGGAATGGCCAGCCACAGGTGGTGGACCAGCGCCTGCACGTTCTGGGCGTCCTGCAGCATAACCCCCCAGCTCGTCAGCGGCGGCACGATGCCGATGCCCAGGAAGCTCAGGCTGCTCTCGCCGAGGATCGTGCCCGGCACCGCCAGCGTGGCGGTGACGATGATGTGGCTGAGCGAGCCGGGCAGGAGGTGCTTGTTGATGATCCGCCAGTGGCTGGAACCGACGACGCGGGCCGCCATCACGTACTCCTCCTGGCGGTAGGCCAGCACCTTGCCGCGCACCACGCGCGCCAGGCTGCCCCAGCCGATGAGCGACAGGATGACCACCACGCCGAGATAGACGAATCCCGACGGCCACGTGACCGGGATGGCGGCCGACAGGGCGATCCACAGCGGTATCTGCGGGAAGGAGATCAACAGCTCGATCACCCGCTGGATGGCGTTGTCCACCATCCTGCCGAAGTAGGCGGAGGCGACGCCCAGGATCGATCCCAGCACGATGGTGATGAGGGTGCCTACCAGCGGGACCGACAGGCTGACCTGCGCGCCCGTCCAGACCCGCGACAGGATGTCCCGGCCCAGGGTGTCCGTTCCCCACAGGAACAGCGTCGCTCCGGAGTCCACGCCGAACAGCCGCATGCTCATCGGGATGAAACCGACCAGCATGTAGGGCTCCGAGGGGACGAAGAAGCGGATCGGGTACTTCCTCGTCTTCACTTCCCGGTAGGAGATCGCCAGGGTCGTCATGTCGATGCTCCGTTCGCGGGCGTAGACGAACGGGCGCGACAGCCGGCCCTCCTCGTCCCTGAAATGGACCTTCTGCGGAGGGGCGAACTTGAAGGTGACGTGGAACGCGTCGTGGTGATAGGCGCTGAAGAACGGGGCGAACAGGGCGATGGCATAGAGGACGACCAGGATGACGCCGCTGACGACCGCCAACCGGTTCTTGCTGAAGCGGCGCCACATGAGCGCCCGCACGCTTCGGATCGACGCTGCCTCCGTGATCGCCGTCTGGATCGCCGCTTCGCTCACCGCGCCCTCTTCACCAGCACCTCGACCTCGTGCAGGACCACGTGGTCCCGTGCGCCGGGGGCGCCTGCGACGAGCCGCATGCCCAGATGGTTGTCCCCGTACAGCGCCGGGGGGGAGCCCAGGGCGAAGCGGCACACCGGGAGCTCGCCCTCCGAGTCCGGCCACTCGCAGCGGACCGACTCGGGCGGAATCCGCTGGCCGTTGAGATCGAATTCGATCTCGTCGCCCGGAACGATCGCAGGCCGGCACAGCAGCTCCGCGCGCGAGTCCTCCGGCAGGTGCTCACACAGGCGGAAGCGGATCCGGCCGCTCGTGCCCGGCGCGTCCCGCGGCAGGATGATCTCTTCCGCGCGGTAGGGGAAGTCGCCCTTGTATCCCGCCCGCCGGCCGGCGTTCGACCCCCAGATCGGATAGAAGGCGTAGTGGCGGTCGTGCGCGTCGACCCGCTTCGGGTCGCGCAGCGTCCGCAGCATCGGGAAGCGCGAGATGTCGAAGACGTTCTGGGTGGAGAATCCGTCGGCGCCCGCGCCGTAGAAGTTGCGCACCGTCGCGCAGTAGTGCTCGGGCGTCTGCATCAGGTCGCGGTGGTTGTAGCCCAGCCACTCCTGCACCTGCGGATACACGTAGCAGTCCGTGTCGCGGGCCAGCCGCACGAACTCCTCGAACCGGGGATTGGGATCGGTGAAGCCGATGTCGCCGGGGACGACGTAGTCGATCAGCCGGTCGCCGATCCAGGCGGGGATGTCGTACCCCACCCGCAGGCACCCGTCCAGATGCTGGAGCACGCGCACGCCCAGCAGGAGCCGGCGGCCCCGCCTGGCCCCGACCGCCTCCAGCATCGCGCGCACCCGCCGGACGAAGCCGGTGAGGATCGCGTGGCTTTGCTCCGCCTCGCCCAGGGGGAAGCACGCCGGCAGGCGGGTGAAGTTGAACTCGATGCCGTCCACGTCGAAGCGGGTGGCGACCTCCTCCATGACCGCGAACAGGAAGTCGCGGACCTCCTCCTCCGCGTAGTTGAGCGCGCAGCCCAGCTCGTAGCTGCGCGGGTCGGTGGTGCGTGGCGACGACGGGTCGTACCCCTTGAGGATCCAGTGCGGCTTCTCCTGCGCCAGCCGCGCGAACCAGTCGGCGTTGTGACCGTGGCGGTCGTTCATCCGGAAGCCGGCGATCATTTCGATGCCGTGCCGGTGGCACTCCTCGGCGTAGACCTGGATCGGCATCACGCCGTCGTCCATCATCGGTACCAGCCGCTGGTGGTGCGGGCGGGCGTCCCACTCGCACGACTCGCCGCGCCACCAGTGGCTCCACCCCTGGCTGAAGACCTCCTGCACCACGGTGTCGATCGCCTGAGCCCTGGCGTAGTTGCGCACGACCCCGCGCAGATCTTCCGGCGTCGCGCGGCCCTCGGTCATGAAGCGCGTGGTGTTGGACGGGTCGCTGCAGTAGACGACGCGGCGCGTCCCCCGTGGTTTCAGCGAGCCCAGCGCGAATTCGGCCATGTGATCCTCCTCGTCAGCGCGTGTCGCCGGCTTCCTCGAGGTGCGGCCTGACAACGTCGCGGAAGAAGTGCCGGCCCAGCTCGATGGCGCCGACGGCCGACGGCTTTCCGGTGCCCATCGGCTCAGTCGAGGGCGTCCGGCCTGTCGGTGATCGGTATCACGTGCGGCACGGGGGCCGCCCCAAAATCGTCGCCTTCGGCTCCGGTCTTGGCCCAGCCCCGCCTGAGGTCATGGAGTCTGTCGGATAGCCGCTGACGCGCCGATCTCGACAGGCTCCATTCCTCACGGTTCTCCCCTATTGCACCTCGTACTTGATGTAGAACTGGTCGGGATAGGCCGAGTACTCCATCTTCTGGGCGGTCGCCACGTCCGGCAGGTTGCCGATGCGGTTGTGGCGGATGATGATCACCGGGAAGTCGGAGGTGATGGCGATCCAGCTCGTCACCTCCTCGGCCTCCATGATCCACAGCTCCTTGGTCAGGGCCGAGTATGACTCCGGGTCGATGGCGGAGATCACCTGCTGCTCCAGCTCCCAGGCGGCCAGGAACTCCGGCGGCGGGTTCGAGTACTTGGTGCCGAGCGTCTGCGTCTCCGGGTTGTAGCCGCCCGAACGGAACACCCACGGCAGCGACACCTGCAGGGACGGTCCCCAGTGCATGACCACCTGCATGTCGTAGGCGCGCATCTTCTCGAAGATGACCGAGCGCTTGACGGCGTTCATGATGGCGTCGAGTCCCACGTCCCGCCACTGCCGGACCACCATCTCCGTCTGCGGGGTGTTGACGAACCGGTCGGTGGGCGTGTCGATGATGATGGTGACGTTCTGGCCGTCGGGATGCTGCAGGATGCCGTCGCCGTCGGTGTCCTTGAGCCCGAGCTCGGCGAAGATCCGCTTCGCCTCGTCGGGATCGAAACCGGCGTACGCCTCCATGCGGCTGTCGTAGAACGGAGAGTCGCGGCCGACCATGGTCCCGGACGGCTGCGCCAGCCCGAAGTAGAGGGCCTCGTTGATCTCGTCCCGATTGATGGCCATCGACAGCGCGCGCCGGAAGTCGACCTGGTGCATGAGCTTGGCCAGGTTCTCGTCGGAGGGTTCCAGGGCCAGCTTCAGGTAGCCCTGGAACGCCCCGCCCTTCCAGGTGAGGACCTGGTAGTCGCCGGCGGCCTCGCCTTCCTTCATGACCTGGTAGTTCTGGAAGCCCTGCATGCCGCGGCCCTGGACGTCGATCTGTCCCTGGATGACCGCCAGCGCGGCCGTCTGCTGGTCGGCCAGGATCCTGATGTGGATATGGTCGATGTACGGGAGCTGGTTGCCCGCGGGGTCGACCACGGGATAGTACGGGTTGCGCACGGCGCGGGACCCGTCGACGTCATCGAGCTGCGTGACGACCCAGGGACCGATCTGCGGGATGGCGGAGGGATCGTCCATGAAGCGAAGCTCGGTGTTGTTCTTGAAGTCCTCGTAGGTCGAGTCGGAGTTGAACTTGGGATGGAACTGCTCGGCGTAGTGCTTGGGGTACAGCGCCCAGGGTCCTGACACGTTCAGGGTCATGTCCGGGTTGGGGGCCGCGGAGATGTACTTGACCGTGTAGTCGTCGATCTTCTCCACCTTGATGGGCTCGCCGCCGGAGTGCGTCCACCAGCTCCCGTTCGGATGGATGTTGACGTCGTGGCCGACGTTCTCCATGGACCAGATGATGTCGTCGGCGGTCAGCGGATGGCCGTCGGACCACTTGGCGCCCCGCCGGTGCCAGACGGTGAGCTCGGTGTAGTCGTCGTTGAACTGGTACTCCTTGGCGTACAGCGGGTCCAGGCCGCCGAAGTGCACGCCGTCGTCGAGGTATCCCGCCAGGTCGTAGGGGATGATGAAGCCGAAGCCGCCCGCATCACCCAGGCCGCGGTAGTAGTTCAACTGGATCCAGCCGCCGATGGCGTCGGGGGCCCAGCGGCGCAGCGTGCCGCCGTACTGGCCGATCTCGCCCAGCACCTCCCGGACCAGCGGCTCATCGGAGACGCGCTCCGCGACCGGGGGCAGGTCGCCCGCGGCGACCATCTCGGCCAGCATGGGAGCTTCGCTGTAGTCCATGGTCTGGGCGTGCGCGTACACGCCGGCGAGCAGGCCCGCGAGGGCCAGTGCGATCGATGTGCGAAATGCCTTCCTCATCGAATCCTCCTTGATGCTCGATGGCATTCGGTAGCGGTAGCGCAATCGCGGAAAGGGTGTCAACGATCGCGGTGGCGTTATCGGTCCCAGGTGCGCTTGCGCGGGTCGGTGACGTCGACCGACAGCTCCGGCCCCAGGCCCTCGATGGACATGCGCACCACGTCGCCGTCCTGGATGGGCGACAGCGCGTAGTGGTGGGTGCCGGTGGAGACCACGTCGCCGGGCTCCAGGCCGACGACGGCGGTGACCTCGGCCAGCAGTTCGGGCACGTGGCGGGCCATCTCGCCGGTGTTGACGTCGTGCTTGAGGTTGTCGTTCACCCACAGGCGCATGCCGAGGGCGTTGGGGTCGGGGATCTCGTCGGCGGTCACCAGCACCGGGCCCATCGGGCCGAAGGTGTGCCAGCTCTTGCCCAGGAAGAAGCCGCCGGGCAGGCCGCGCGCGGACACGTCCATGAACTGGGTGTAGCCGAAAATCCTGCCCAGGGCGTCCTCCGGGGCCAGCTTGGCGGCCGGCTTGCCCATGACCAGGGCGAACTCGGGCTCGAAGTGGAACACCGTGGCGTCGGCGTCCGCCAGCTCGACGGTGTCGCCGGTGGTCATGACCGAGGTCGGCGACTTGAGGAAGGCGTTGAAGGTCTCCTTCTCCGGGTGGTCGGGCTCAATGTAGTTGCCGGCCAGGCAGACAAGCTGTCCGGGACGCGGCACGGGCGGGCGCAGCGTGACCTGGTCGACAGGACGCGCGGCGCCGGACGCGGCGGCGGACGCGATGGCGTCGCGGCAGCCGTCCCAGCCCGCGATGACCTGGTTGAGCAGCGCCTGGGCGCTGTGTGCGTGCAGATCGGCGACGGCGCCTGAGACGTCGACGACGCCGTCGTCGCGCAGCACGCCGAGTCGGTAGTCGTCGAAGAAGACGAGCTTCACGTGGTTGCCTCCGTGTCGGGGATGTCGGTTGATGACGGCCCGCGTTGGGGCCGGAACTGCGCGCATAGTACCATGCGCAGCCTATGAATGAGGGAGGCGAGGCCGGTCCCGCCGTATTCGACGCCTTGTCGGGCGAGCCGCTGACGGCCGAGCGCGCCGGGTATACGCGCGAGATGCCGGCCGGCTTGGCGCTGGTGAGCGGGCCGGCGCTGTTCGATCCGCAGGTGAACGGGTTCGCGGGCGTCGACTTCCATACCGCCGACCTGTCCGTGGACGCCGTCGAGCACGCGGTCGCGGCGCTGTGGGATGCCGGCTGCTCGCACCTGCTGCCCACCGTGACCACCGGCCCAGTGGACCGGATGGAGGCGCAGCTCGCCGCCCTGGCCAGGGCCTTGCGAAGCCCTCGGGTGCAGGACGCCGTGCCCGGCTTCCACGTGGAGGGTCCGTTCCTGAGCCCGGTCGAGGGATTCCGCGGCGCCCATGATCCGGCCTGCATGCTCGATCCCGATCCGGCCGTCTACGATCGGCTGCAGCGGGCCGCCGGCGGCCGCGTCGTCATGCTGACCGTGGCGCCGGAGCTGCCCGGATCGGCGGAGCTGATCCGCCGGGCCGCGGCAGACGGCGTGACGGTGTGCGCCGGGCACAGCGACGTCGGCGGGGCCGACCTGGCGGAGGCGGTGCGCGCGGGGCTGCGGCTCTGGACGCACCTCGGCAACGGCTGCGCGGCGCAGGTGCACCGCCACGACAACGTGATCAACCGCGCGTTGGCCTGCCCGGACCTGGCCGCCTCGGTCGTCCCGGACGGCATCCACCTGCCGCCGGCGCTGCTCGGCCGGCTCACGGCCGCCCTGGGGCCGAGCCGGCTGGTCGCGACCACGGACGCGATGTCGGCGGCGGGCTCGCCGCCCGGCATCTACAGCCTGGGCGAGAAACGGCTGGAAGTGGGCGCCGACCGGGTCGTCCGCGACGTGGGTGGCACCTATTTCGCAGGCTCGAGCCTGACGCCGCTTGAAGGGCTCTACAACCTGGTCCGCATCGGCGGGCTGGGCCTGCAGGCGGCATGGCGGGCCTGGACCTGGCTGCGCGACCGGATGTTCCCGGGGATCGAGGCGCCGCGCATCGCGGTACCGTTTCCCACCGGGCGACGGCCCGCGCACGGGGAGGGGTGACGATGAGCGACACGGTACGGCTGGCGGTGATCGGTTGCGGCGGCAGGGCCGGCCGCCTGGTGCAGCAGATCGCGGAGTTCGACCAGGCGGTGGAGTTGGTGGGCGTGCTCGACCCGGACCAGGACGGGGTGCGCTCGCGGCTGCCGGAGCGGTTCGCCGGCGCGCCGTTCTACGCCACGGTCGGGGAGCTCAACCGCGGAGCGCGGCCGACGGCGCTGCTGGTCGGCACGCGCTGTCACCTGCACACCGAGTACGCGATCGAGGCGGTGGACCTGGACCTGCCGCTGTTCCTGGAGAAGCCGGTCTCCATCTCCATGGAGCAGGCGCGCCGCCTGGAGGCGGCGTATGCAGGACGGTACGAGCGCGCGGTGGTCAGCTTTCCGCTGCGCGTGTCGTCGCTGGCGGAGATGATCGCCGGGCGCATCCGCGCAGGCGCGGTCGGGTCGCCCGAGCACGTCGCCGCCACCAACTACGTGAGCTATGGGACCGTCTACTGGGAGCAGGGCTACCGCGACTTCACCATCACCGGCGGCCTGTTCCTGCAGAAGGCGACCCACGACTTCGACTACCTCGCGATGCTGATGGGATCGCCGATCGTTGAGGTGGCGGCGATGGGCAACTACGGCCGCGTCTTCGGCGGCGACAAGCCGCCGGGACTGCGCTGCTCGGAATGCGACGAGACCGTCACCTGCCCGGAGAGCCCGGAGAACCGGCGCCGCAACGGACTGCGGACGGCGGACGACCACCTGTGCCTGTTCTCGTCCGACACGCGCACCGATGAAGGCACCAACGAGGACTGCTCGACCGCGGTGCTGCGCTTCGCCTCCGGCGCGCACGGCACCTACACCCAGGTGTTCTTCACGCGGCGCGACGCGCACCGGCGCGGTGCCGTGGTCTCCGGCTACCAGGGGACGATCGAGTTCGACTGGTACACCTCGGACTACCGGGAGGTGCGCCACCACGACCGCTTCAGCGAGCAGGGCCACCTCGATGAAGGCGAGCACGGGCACCACGGCGGCGACGCCAACCTGATCGGCGACTTCCTGGCGCTGGCCCGCGACGGCACGCCCCCGCGCGCCGACCTGGCATGCGGCCTGAGGAGCGTCTACACCTCGCTGGCTGCGAGAGAGTCGGCCGCCACCGGTCGCTTCGTCGACGTCCGCCAGCTCGGAGCTACGTAGGGCGGCGGCGGGACGCGCTCCGCTTCGGCGGCGAAGTGACGGAACGTCCCGGCGAACCGGGGCGCGCGCAAGGGCGCAATCGCGCTACGATACGGAAACGGCCGAGCGGGTGAACCGCCCGCGGTCCAATCAATCACCGACACGAAAAGGAAATGCCATGAACGACCTTCCGTTCCTTCGCCGCGGCCCCGTCTCGGTGCGGCTGCTGCTGGTGCTCGGCCTGCTGATGGCGGGATCGAGCGCCGCCTACGCGGCCGTCGCGGAAGAGACGGCCTTCGTCCTCAACACCTTCTCGTTCCTCCTCTGGGGCGGGCTGGTGATGTGGATGGCGGCCGGCTTCACCATGCTGGAATCCGGGTCCGTTCGCACCAAGAACGCCTCCGTGATCTGCCTGAAGAACATCGGCCTCTACTCGATCGCCGGCCTCGCCTACTACATCGTCGGCTACAGCCTCATGTACACCGACGTGGGCAGCGTGATCGGCTCCTTCAGTCTGTTCTACCGGCCATCGGGCGAGGAGCTCGCTCTGCTGGACGGCACCGGCGACGCGGCGGCCGTGATCGGCAACGGCTACTCGGTCATGTCGGACTGGTTCTTCCAGATGGTGTTCGTGGCGACCGCCGGCTCCATCGTGTCGGGAGCGCTGGCGGAGCGGGTCAAGATGTGGCCGTTCTTCCTGTTCACGCTGATACTGACCGGGTTCATCTACCCGGTCGTCGGCGCCTGGACCTGGGGCGGCGGCTGGCTGGGCAGCATGGGCTTCCAGGACTTCGCCGGCTCCACGATCGTGCACGGTACCGGCGGCTGGGCGGCGCTGGCGGGCATCCTCGTGGTCGGGCCGCGCCTGGGCAAGTTCCGCAAGGACGGCTCGGTCAAGGTGACCCCGCCCTCCAACGTGGTGGTGGTGACGCTGGGGGTGTTCATCCTCTGGTTCGGCTGGTTCGGGTTCAACGGCGGCTCGCAGCTCGCGCTGGGCACCGCGGCGGACGCGGTGGCCATGGGCCACGTGCTGGTCAACACCAACCTGGCGGCCGCGGCCGGCGTCATGACGGCACTGGCGTTCTCCCGCCTCATCCTGGGCCGCATGGACATGTTCGCGGGCCTGAACGGCGCCATCGCCGGCTTGGTCTCGATCACCGCCGGACCCGACATCACCTCCCACGTCTGGGCGGTCATCATCGGCGCCATCGGCGGCATCGTCTGCACCGCCGCCATCAAGCTGCTGGAGAAGATGAAGCTGGACGACGTGGTCGGCGCGGTGCCCGCGCACCTGTTCGCGGGCGTCTGGGGCACCCTGGCGGTCTGCATCGCCGCGGGCGGCAACTTCGGCGTCCAGCTCCTGGGCGTGGTGGCCGTCGGCGCGTTCGTGTTCGTCGTGTCGCTGGTGGCGTGGAAGATCATCGACGCCCTGCTGGGCGCCCGTGTCACCAAGCAGGTCGAGCAGCTCGGCCAGGACGCCGCCGAGCTGAAGATCGAGGCGTATCCGGAGTTCGTGCTCATGCCGGAGGAGGACGACGAGGAATAGCCGGCGGCAAGCAGTAGCCGGAAGCGCCGCGGGCGGTGAGGTCAGCCGAGCGTCTGCTCCAGCACCTCCCGCTCGCGCTCGGCGCGGAACCGGTCGAGCACCTCGCCCGCCTTGCGCATCGTCGGCCAGTCGGAGGAGCTGCCCATGATGACGCCGACGACCGGTCCCTGATCTGCCATGCGGCCCAGTCTGCCACGACAGACCGGCCCCGATCCGCTACCGTACCGCCCACAGTCAGATGGGCACAGCCATGACCGCCGTCGCCGACCACGTGGCGCTGAGCGTTCGCGACCTCGACACCTCGATCGCGTTCTACCGCGACCTGCTGGGCTTCGAGCTGCGCCGCGTCATCGAGGTGCCGCCGGAGATGAACCTGGGCGGCATAGCCGGCCTGCCGGCCTGCACGGCCCGCATCGCCCACCTCTTTCAGGGCGATTTCATGCTGGAGCTGTTCCACTACCTGGATCCCGAAGGGCGTCCCGTGGGCGACCGCACGCAGGCCGACCGCGGCTTCACCCACCTGGGGTTCCTGTGCACGGACATCCGCGCCGACCTCGACCGGCTGCGGCAGGCGGGGGTGGACATGGTGGGCGATCTGGTCGAGTTCCGCCCGGAGGTATGGGTGCAGTATTTCTACGGACCGGACCGCGAAGTGCTGGAGCTGCGGCAGCTCCCGGAGACTGGATGAGCCGGCACAAGGTCGCTCAGGTCAGGCGCAAGGTCGCGCTGGTCACGGGCGCGGCGGCCGGCATCGGCCGGCGGATCGCCACCACGCTGGCGCGCGACGGCGCCGACGTCGCGATCGGGGACCTGAACATGGAGGAGGCGGCGATCACCGCCGCCGAGGTGGAGGAGGCCGGCGGCCGGGCGGTCTGCGTGCGCACCGACGTGGCCGACGAAGGGGCGATCCTGGAGCTGTTCGCGACCGTGGACGGCGAGCTCGGCACCCTGGACATCCTGGTCAACAACGCCGGCATCTGCGAGCTGACGCCGATCCTGGAGCTTTCGACGGACGCCTGGGACCGGATGATGGCGATCAACCTGCGCGGCACCTTCATCGCCAGCCGCGAGGCGTTCCGCCGCATGAAGGAGGCAGGCCGAGGGCGCATCGTCAGCGTCGCCTCCATGGCCGGAAAGATCGGCGGCGCGGCGGCGGGCGCCCACTACTCGGCGTCCAAGGCCGGCATCATCTGCCTGACCAAGTCGCTGGCGCTGCAGGCGGCCCCCTACGGGATAACCGCCAACGCGGTGGCGCCCGGGCCGATCGACACGGCGCTCACGCGCGAGTGGGGGGAGGAGACCAACCGGGAGTTCGCCGCCAAGATCCCGCTGGGCACCTACGGCCAGCCGGAGGACGTCGCCGAGGCGGTCGCCTTCCTGGCCTCCGACCGCGCCCGCTTCATCACCGGGGAGATCATCGACGTCAACGGCGGCTTCCTGATGGACTGAGGATGCCAATCTACAGAGGATGACTGCGTGAAACGTACCCCGATCGACGGCTCCTTCCCGTGGGAGCGCTGGGAGTCCGACGCGGCCGACGTCGAGCAGCTCGACCGCCGGCAGGCCGCGCGGCTGCTGTTCGACACGCTGGCGATCAACCGCTTCGAGCACGCACTGCTGGAGCTCAAGAACGCCGGCGCCGTCTGGGGCCCCGTGCACACCTCCGTCGGCCAGGAGGCGACCGCCTCCGCGGCGGTGGCGGCGCTGCGCCCGACCGACAAGATGGCCGCGACCTACCGCGCCCACCACCAGTTCCTGGCCAAGGTGCTGCAGGCACAGGTGCCGGCCGACTGGGACCCCGCGGCAGGCGAGCTGCCGGCAGAGGCGCAGGAGGTCTTCTATCGCACCATGGCGGAGATCATGGGCCTGGCCCCCGGCTACTGCGGCGGGCGCGGCGGCTCCATGCACCTCCGCCACAACGAGTCCGGCTTCCTGGGGTCGAACGCGATCGTCGGTGGCGGCGTGCCGCTCGCGGCCGGCGCCGCCTATGCCGAGAAGTTCGCCGGATCGGGCAGCGTGATCCTCTGCTACATCGGCGACGGCGCGGTCAACCAGGGCGCCTTTCACGAGGCGTGCAACCTGGCCGGCCTGTGGTCGCTGCCGCTGATCGTCTTCGTGGAGAACAACCGCTACGCGGTGGCCACCCGCGTGCAGGACGCCTGCGCGGTCGAGCCCCTGTCGCGGCGCGCCTCCGCGTACGCCATGGACGGGTATGTCGTCGACGGCGACGACGCGATCGCCATCCTCGGGCTGGTGCGGGAGGTGGCCGACAAGCTGCGCGACGGCGGCACGCCGGCGATCATCGAGTGCGAGTGCTACCGCCGCTACCACCACGCCGGCGACGTGCCGGGCAGCGCCTTCCGCTACCGCAGCAAGGAGGAGGAGGACTGCTACGCCGGCACCGAGGTGACGCGCGTGCTGCCGCGCATCCTGGTGGAGGCCGGCTTGCTCGACCAGGCCGCGGTGGAGGCCATCGACGCGCTGGCCGAGCAGGGCGTGCAGGCGGCACGGGCGGCGTGCACGGAGGACGGCGATCCGCCGCGCGTGCGCGAGAGCCTGTGGCCGGACCCCGGAACCGCCGGCGACGGCATGCGCTCGAGCGGCCGCGAGCTTGAAGGGCTGCGCTTCGTCGACCGCCAACAGGACGGCGGGAACGGCGCGGGCGGGAACGGCACGGCGCTGGAGCCGATGCGCTACTCGGACGCGATCGCCGCGGTGACCGGCCGCTGGCTGGAGCGGGAGGCGGACGCGATCGTCTTCGGCGAGGAGGTGGCCAACCTGGGCGGCGGCGCCTATGGCGCCACCAAGGGTCTGGTCGAGCGGTTCCCGGAGCGCGTAATCAACACCCCGATCTCGGAGGGTGGCTTCTCCGGGCTGGGTTTCGGAGCCGCGATGCTGGGCATGCGCGTGGTGGTGGAGATCATGTTCGCGGACTTCGCGCTGGTGGCCGCCGACCAGCTCTTCAACCAGCTCTCCAAGGCGCGCCACATGTACGGCGACACCACCGACCTGCCGATCGTGGTGCGCAGCCGCGTCGGCACCGGGCTCGGCTACGGGGCGCAGCACTCCATGGACCCGGTCGGCCTGTACGGGATGTTCCCCGGCTTCCGGATCGTCGCTCCGGCCGACGCGTACGACTACATCGGCCTGTTCAACACCGCCATGCACTCGCTCGATCCGGTGGTGTTCCTGGAGCACAACGCCCTCTACACGCAGCGGTCGCCGGCGCCGGCCGGCGACCTGGACTACGCGATCCCATTCGGCACGGCGCGCACCGTGCAGGCCGGCGACCAGGTGACCGTGCTGACCTACGGCGGCATGGTCGGGCGCTGCGCCGCCGTGGCCGCGGCGCTCGCCGCCGACGGCGTGTCGGTCGAGCTCCTGGACCTGCGCTGCCTGGACCGGCTGTCGATCGACTACGCCAGCATCGGCGTGTCGCTGGCCAAGACCGGCGCCATGGTCATCGTCGAGGAGGCAGCTCGCAGCCAGGGGATCGGCCCGGCGCTGGCGGCGGAGATCACCACCCGTTGTTTCGACGATCTGGACGGCCCCGTGGCCTGCCTGACCTCGCTCGACATCTCCACTCCCGTGTCCCGCCGGCTGGAGCTGGCGGCCCTGGTGAGCGACGAGCAGATCGACGAAACCGTACGGGCGGTAGCCGACCGGAGCTGGCGCTGATGGGCTCCGTCGAGTCGATCCTTTCCGGCGTGCCGATCCCTGAGGTGATGACCGTCCGGCAGTCGCTGCCGCGGCCGCGGCTCGCCCCCGGGCAGCTCGAGGAGGCGCTGTCTCCCGCGGCCCTGGGCCGCCTGGTGCGCCGCGGCGAGTCGATCGCCATCGCCGTGGGCAGCCGCGGCGTAGCAAATCAGGGCGCGGTGGTGGCGCGGCTGGTGGCGTCGCTGCGCCAGGCCGGCACCGAGCCGTTCGTCGTGCCGGCGATGGGCAGCCACGGCGGCGCCACCGGCGTGGGGCAGGCCGAGTTGCTGGCGGGTATGGGCATCAGCGAGCCGACCGTGGGCGCGCCCGTGCGCTCCTCCATGGAAGTGGAGCAGGTAGGCGAGGCCGATGGCCTGCCGGTGATGGTGGACCGGCTGGCGTGGCGGGCGGACGGCATCGTCATCGTCAACCGCGTCAAGCCGCACCCGTCGTTCCGCGGCGAGCGGGAGAGCGGCTTGGCCAAGATGATCGCCATCGGCCTCGGCAAGCAGGCGGGCGCGCAGGCGTATCACAGCCGCGGCATGACGGCGATGGCGGACACCGTGCTGGTGGTCGCCTCCCACGTGCTGGCCACCGGCCGCGTCCGCGCCGGGGTCGCGCTGCTGGAGAACGCCCATCACGAGACCTGCCACGTCGAGCTGGTCCCCGGCGACCGGATCATCGAGCGCGAGCCGGCGCTGCTGGAACAGGCGCGCGGCCTGCAGCCCACCCTGCCGTTCGCGGAGCTCGACGTGCTGGTGCTGGACCGCATCGGCAAGAACATCGCCGGCACCGGCTTCGACTGCAACGTGGTCGGCCGCTACAGCAATCCGGACCTCACCGGCGGCCCGGCGATCACCCGCATCGCGGCGCTCAGCCTGACCCCGGAGACGCACGGCAACGCCAACGGCATCGGCCTGGTGGACGTGACCACCCGCCGCGTGTTCGACCTCATGACCTTCGACGAGACCTACCCGAACGCGCTCACTTCGACCGCTTCGGTGAGCGTCAAGATCCCGATGGTGCTGGCCAGTGACGCGCTGGCGATCCGCGCGGCGATCCAGACCACCGGCGTCACCGATCCGGCGGCGCTGCGCCTGGCGCGCATCCGCGACACCCTGTCGCTCGGCGAGCTGCAGGCCAGCCCTGCCGCAGTCGCGGACCTGAACGGGACGGCGCAGGCCGAGGTCGAAGGTGCGCCCCAGCCCCTCGTCTTCGACGAGGCGGGAGATCTGCAGGGGCTGAACGGAACGTAGATCGGTTGGCTACCCTCGACCACTCCGGAAGACGACCTCCAGGTCGACCGGTTCGTGGAGGAGCAGCAGGTCGAGCAGGTTGAGCTCGAAGATCGCCACGCCGTCCTCGATGCGGCCGCCGCGCTGGGAGACCAGCTCGCCGTCGACGTTCAGGCGGATGGTGATCACCGACTCGGTGATGGCGTCCGGGCCGCTCGGTCCCAGGACGAAGCCCATCATCGTCAGGTAGTCCTCGGCCGTGATCTCGGTGTTTTCCTCCGGCCCCATGGCACGGATCACCGGATCGTCGAGCACGGGGAAGATCTGCTCGAGCTGCTTGTAGTTGTCCAGGTCCAGGTAGAGCCGCACGCGGGTGCCCTCCTCCACCTCCTCGAAGGTGACGATGCCGGCCTCCCAGAGCAGGCTGGGGCTGGGGAACATGGCCGGCGCATCCTCGAAGCTGAACGCCAGATCGAGGAGATTCTCTTCGGGTGCCTCGACCCGGGTCACCGTGACTCCCGGCAGGGCGGCCAGGGTGTCGCGGAGCCTCTCCAGGTTGACCATCCCCTCGTCCGGCAATTCGATGTCGGCGAGCGCGGCCATCTCCTGCACCCGGGCGACGAAGTCGGGTGCCAGGTCGATGGCGACGGCGGTTTCGCCCGAGCGGTCGGCGCGAACGGTGAGCTCCTGGGTGACGGCGCAGGCGCCGAGCGCCCAGAGTGCGGCCATCAGAAGTGTGAGGGTGCGTGCTGCGCGGCGAAGTCGATGCGTGGTCATGTTCTCTCCTCTTGCGCCGCCAGCCCGGACAGGCGGTCGAGCAGGCGGCAGTAGGCCACCTTGCCGCGCTCGTAGCTTGCCAGGCGGAAGAACTCGTTCGGACCGTGCGCGCCCTCGTCCTCCAGGGCGAACGCGAAGATCACGGTCTTGGCTCCCAGGTAGCGCTCGAACATGTTCAGGATCGGGATGCTGCCGCCGGATGCGATCGCGTACGGCTCGGTGCCGTACAGCTCGCCCAGGACGGCGCGCGCGGCCTGGTTGCCCGGATGCTCGGTCGGGATGGTGTATGGCATGCCGGCCGAGCCCAGCGACCGCACCTCGACGGCGACGGCCTGGTCGGCGTGCCGGCCCACGTGGGCGGCGATCGCGTCCCGCACCCTGGCCGGATCCTGGTCGCCCACCAGGCGGCAGGTAATCTTGGCGTGCGCCTGGCTCGGCAGGACGGTCTTGACCCCGTCGCCCTGGAAGCCTCCCCAGATGCCGTTGATCTCCAGCGTCGGCCGCCGCCACTGGCGCGCCCGCGTGCCGTAGCCGGGCTCCCCGAACAGCCCCTGCGAGCCCAGAGAGTCCAGGAAGCTCCGCTCGTCGAAGGGGACGCGGTCGAATGAGGCGCGCTCGGCGTCCGACAGCTCCGGCACGCCGTCGAAGAAGCCGTCCACCAGCACCTTGCCGTCCGCGCCGCGCATCGAGTCCAGGATGTGCACCAGCGCGTGGATGGGGTTGTGGATGGCGCCGCCGTAGGTGCCGGAGTGCACGTCGCGCGCCGGCCCGGTCACGTCGATTTGCAGCGAGCAGAGGCCGCGCAGGCTCAGCCACAGCCCCGGCTCGGTCTCGCTCCACTGCGAGCCGTCGGCGCTGACGACCAGGTCGCAGGCCAGGCGCCCGGCGTGCTCGGCGACGAACGGATCCATCGTCGGGCTGCCGATCTCCTCCTGGCCCTCCAGCAGGAACTTGACGTTCACGGGCAGCGACCCGCCGTCGGCCAGCAGCGCCTCCACCGCCTGCACCGGGACCAGCAGGTTGCCCTTGTCGTCGGAGGAGCCGCGCCCGTAAACGCGGTCGCCGTCCAGCACCGGATCGAACGGATCGGCGTTCCAGCCGTCGGAGCGGAGGGCCGGCTGCACGTCGAAGTGGGCGTAGATCAGGACGGTCGGCGCGCCGGGCGCGTGCAGGTGGTCGGCGTACACGGCCGGCTGCGCGCCGGTCTCCAGGATCTCGGCGTGCTCGAGCCCGGCGCGGTTGAGCCGGTCGCGCACCCAGGTCGCGGCGGCGCGCACGTCGTCCTGGTGGTCGGGGAGCGAGGAGATGCTGGGGATGCGCACGAACTCGCGCAGCTCGGCGACGTAGCCGTCGCGGTTCTCGGTGAGCAGCTTCAGATGGTCGGACATTGCATTCTCATTTTAGCGCACCGGCGTGGGGTTCACCCGAGCGCTTCGAGAGTGCCTCCGCGGTCGATGCCGGCCCACGCCGACGCCCGTGTTGACGGGGCTCGATGGCGGAACTCACAGTATCGGACGAGGTTGAACATGATCGTGCATCATCGACGCCGGGCTGCCCCTGCTGCTCGGTGCCCTGGGCGTGTCCCTGTTGAGGGGCACGCGCGACCGGTAGCGCGGGCGCCATGGCCGCCGTGACGGAGCAGCCGTCCCCGTGCACGATCGTGATCTTCGGCGCGTCGGGCGACCTCACCGCGCGCAAGCTGATCCCGGGAATCTACGACCTGTCCCGGCGCGGACTGCTGCCGGCGCGGTTCGCCGTGCTCGGCGCCGGCCGCACCGGCATGAGCGACGAGCAGTTCCGGCACCGGATGGCCGAGGAGCTGGCGGGCGCCGGTGACGAGCCGGAAGCCGACCGGGAGCGCTTTCTCGGCGCCCTGCACTACCAGCAGCTCGACACCGGATCCGCGTCCGAGTACGGGAAGCTTGCCGAACGGCTGCGCACGGTGGCGGAGGACGCCGGCACCGCGGGCAACGTCCTCTACTACCTGGCGACGCCGCCGAACCTGTTCGAGCCGATAGCGGGCGGGCTCGCCGGCGTCGGCCTGGCCGAGCAGCGGGACGGCGCGTGGCGGCGCCTGATCGTCGAGAAGCCGTTCGGCTACGACCTGGAGTCGGCCCGCGCGTTGAACGAGCGGCTGCACGGCTGGTTCACGGAGCATCAGATCTACCGAATCGACCACTACCTGGGGAAGGAGACGGTCCAGAACGTGCTGGTCCTGCGTTTCGCGAACGAGGTATGGGAGCCGCTCTGGAACCGCGCCACGATCGACCGCGTGGAGATCACCGCCGCCGAGCAGGTGGGGGTCGAGGGGCGCGGCGGCTACTACGACGGATCGGGCGCGCTGCGCGACATGTTCCAGAACCACCTGCTGCAGGTGGTGGGCATGATCGCCATGGAGCCGCCGGCGCACTTCCGGCCGAGCGCGGTGCGCAACGAGACGGTCAAGGTGTTCGACTCGCTGCGGCCGATCGAGCCGTCGCAGGTGTCACAGGACGTCGTGCGCGGCCAGTACACGGGATCGCTGACCACCGACGGCGCCATGCCCGGCTATCGCGAGGAGCCGGGCGTGCCGGCCGGGTCGCGCACGGAAACCTACGTGGCGCTGCGCTTCCACATCGACAACCGGCGCTGGGCGGGGGTGCCGTTCCTGGTCCGCACCGGCAAGCGGTTGCCGGCGCGGGTGACCGAGGTCGTCATCCACTTCAAGCAGGTCCCGCACCACCTGTTCGGCACGCCGCCGGCGTCCGTGACCGAGGGCGCGCCGGCCCCCGGGGACTACGGCCGCCACGCCGTCTCGGCGGCGGCGGCCGATGCCAGCAAGCTGATCATCCGCATCCAGCCGGACGAGGCGATCCAGCTCCGCTGCAATGTCAAGCTGCCGGGCGCCGGCTTCGACGTGCAGCAGGTGGGAATGCACTTCCGCTACGCCGACCTGGCCGACACCTACCTGCCGGACGCCTACGAACGGCTGCTGCTGGACGGCATCACGGGAGACGCCACGCTGTACGCGCGCGCCGACGCGATCGAGTCGTGCTGGGAGTTCGTGACCCCGATCCTGAAGGCGTGGGACGAGCACCCCGGCATCCCGCTGCACGGCTACCCGGCCGGAAGCTGGGGACCGGCCGCCGCCTCCAGCCTGTTCCGCCGCCCCGGCTACGGCTGGCGCACGCCGATGCCGTCCCTCAGCGACTCCGGCGGCAATGTCGAGCTATGAGCCGGCGACCTATGCACAGCCTGTACGGCGCGATGGGCCGCCGCCTCAACCCACTTGCGCAGCTCGTGGCGGACCGCCTTGCTCGCATCCAGGCGAACGTGGACCGCTCGATCTGGGCCCGGCGCGAGCTTCTGGCCGTGGAAGGAAGCCCGGTGACGGACGAGATGCTCGACGGGGGGCAGGCAGCGGCCCTCGCCTATACTTCCGTCACTCCCGGCGAGCACTTCGGCGCACCGCACGGCGGCTGGTCGCACCGGTGGTTCCGCGTGCGGATTCCAGACGCCCTGGAGGGCGAGCGCGGCCGGCGCTTCCTGCGCTGGAAGTGCCAGGGGGAGACGACCGCGTTCATCGACGGCGTGCCGTGGGCCGGGCTCGATCCGGGCCATCCGACCTGCCCGCTCCCCGACGCGGCAGCCACCCTCCATCTGGACACCGCCACCTGGCAGACCGGCATCTGGGCCTCACCGCCCCCGGAGCCGATCGGCCCGTACGGGCTGCGCTTCGACTTCGCCGAGCTGCGCATCCGCGATCTCGCCGCCTGGGATCTGAAGTGGGACCTGGACGCGCTCCGGCAGCTCTCCGACCTGCTGATCCGGGACGAGGACGCGGCCGTCGACGCGTCGGGCCATGGCTACCGGCCGGCATTCGACGACGTCTCGCCGTTGCTGCGCCGGCTCATGCGCGGCATCGACACATGCTGTGACGCTTGGGTCTCGGGCGGGGTGGAGGCGATGCGCGCGGCGGCGCGGGCGCTCCTCGCCGCGCTGCCCGCCGAGTCCTGGCAGCCGGAGGCGGCGCTCATCGGCCACGCGCACATCGACGTCGTCTGGCTGTGGCCGGAGTTCGCGACGCGGCACAAGAACGTCCACTCGTTCGCCACCCAGCTCCGCATGCTGGATGCCTACCCGGAGATGGTCTTCGCCCACAGCACGCCCGCGGTATATCGCGCGGTCCAGGAGGACGCGCCGGCACTGATCCCGCAGATCAAGCGCCAGATCGCCGCCGGCCGGTGGGAGCTGATGGGCGGCTTCGAGGTCGAGCCCGACGTGAACATGCCGGCAGGCGAGGCGCTGGCGCGCAGCGCCGTGTACGGCAACCGCTTCATCGCCGCGTTCACCGGCGCGCCCAGCGAGGTGTGCTGGATTCCCGACGTCTTCGGCTACAGCAACTGCCTGCCGCAGATCCTGCGCCTGGCGGGCATCAGCGGCTTCTACACGACCAAGATCACCTGGTCACAGGTATCGCGGTTCCCGTACAGCAGCTTCGTGTGGCGCGGCTCGGACGCCGAAAGCGAGGTCGTCGCCCACCTGGCCACGACCGGCTACAACGGCCAGGTCCGCCTGGAAGAGAACCGCCGGGCGCTCCGCCGCCACCGGCAGCTCGACGTCCATGACGCGCTCCTGATCGGCACCGGCCTGGGCGACGGCGGCGGCGGACCGAGCGAAGCGGAGGCCGAGCGCGCGCGGCGCTTCCGGGACCTCGCCGGCGCCCCGCGCCACGCCTGGCGGACCAGCGCCTGCTTCTTCGCGGAGCTTGCACGGGTGCGCGACCGCCTGCCGGTCTTCCAGGGCGAGCTCTACATGGAGGCGCACCGCGGCGTGCTCACCTCGCAGGCCGAGTACAAGCGGCTCTACCGGGCGTGCGAGGTGGCGCTGCAGACCCGTGAGGCGCTGCGCGTGGCCGACGGCGGCGCACCGCTCGGCGAGCAGGCGTGGCTGCGCGTGCTGTTCGGACAGTTCCACGACGCCCTTCCCGGCAGCTCGATCGCCCGTGTGTATGAAGACCTGGAGGCCGAGTTCGCCCGCATCCTGTCCCGCGAAGAAGAGGCCACGGCGGCCGAGCTGGCGAACGGCGGCGACGCCGTCGCGTTCAACCCGCTGCCCGTCCACCGCCGCGTGTACCTGGCCGATCGCGACCTGCTCCTGGACCTGCCGCCGCTCGGCACCGCCCCGCTGGCCGAGGCGCCCGGCAGCCACGCCGCCGTGGCAGCAGAGCCGACGCGGCTCGACAACGGCATCGTGCAGGCTTCGTTCGACGTCGACGGCCAGCTCGCCGGCCTGGCCGTCGACGGCCGGCGCCTGGAGCTGAACGGCGCAGCCGGCCTGCGGCTCGGCCACGACGACCCGCACAACTACGACGCCTGGGAGATCGACCACTACACGGCGGCCACCATGACACCGGTCGCCGACCGCCTGCGGCTCGCCGCCGGGCATCGCGGGCGGCGCGAGATGCTTGCGGCCCACGCGGCCATCGGCGACTCCAGCCGGGCGACGGTCCGCTACCTGCTCGACCCCGGCAGCCGCTGGCTGCTGATCGAGGTCGACGTCGACTGGCAGGAGGAGCACCGGCTGCTCCGCTACCACCTGCCTACCGGCTACCGCGGCCGCACCGCCACCTTCGGCGCACCGTTCGGCTCGATCGAGCGCCCGCAGCTTCCCGGCCGGCCGGAAGACGAGGCGATGTGGGAGGTGGCCGGCAGCCGCTGGGCCGCCGTGCACGACGACGACGGAACCGGTCTGGCGGTCCTGACCGAGGCCAAGTACGGGTTCCACTGCTTCGACGGCGAACTGGGGGTGTCGCTGCTGAAGGCCGCCAGGCACCCGGATCCGGCGGCCGATGTCGGCCGCCACACGATCCGCTTCGCTGTGGGACGGCACGAGCCCGCGACGCTCGGCGCCGGCCCGGACGCGGTGCTGTCGACGGCATGCGCCGCCGACGCGCTCTTCGCTCCGGTGCCGATGACCGGATCAGGCGCCGCGCGGCCCTCGCCGTTCGTGTTGGAGCAACCGGGGTCGCTGTGCCCGGCCTGGGTCCTGCCCAGCGAGACCGGCCGCGGCTACGTCATCCGGTTGCACGAGACGGCCGGCCGGCGGGGCACTGCGAAGCTCCGCCTTGCCCGTCCCGCCGAACAGGTCACACTGGTGGACTTCCGCGAGCAGGAGCGCGGCGCGCCGAGGCAGCTCGACGAGACGACCTGCGCCATCGACTACGCCCCATACCAGGTCGTCAGCATCCTGGTGCGGTGATCCTGACTCCAGCACTGGGGAGACGATAGACCGGCCGGGGGACGTTGGGGTCGAGGTTCGGTGATGAGAGTTGGAGCTTGAGCGGTCAGAGAGTACACTGCAGCAACCTGCCGAGAAGGAGCTCTCTTCCGATGACAAAACTACGAACGCTGACTTTGGCGGCAGCAGCCGTCCTCACGCTGGCCTCCACGGCCGGCGCCGATCGCGGCACCGACGGCGAGCTGAAGATGCTCTACTGGCAGGCGCCGTCCATCCTCAACCCGTACCTGTCGGGCGGCACCAAGGACATCCACGCGGCCTCGCTGATCCTGGAGCCGCTGGCGCGCTACGACGAGAACGGGGGCATGGTGCCGTGGCTGGCCGCCGGGATTCCCACGCTCGACAACGGCGGGGTGGCGCAGGACCTGATGTCGATCACCTGGACGCTGCGCGACGACGTGGTGTGGTCCGACGGCACGCCGTTCACGGCGGAGGACGTCGCCTTCACGGCGGCCTACTGCATGGACCCGACGGGCGGCTGCAGATCGGCCGCCGCGTTCCAGGGGGTCGCCGGCGTCGAGGCGGTCGACGCGCACACCCTGCGGATCGATTTCGATGGGCCGATGCCGTTCCCGTACGCGCCGTTCGTCGGCTCGATCGTTCCGGTGCTGCAGAAGCGGCAGTTCGAAGACTGCACGGGCGCCCGGGCGCCGGAGTGCACGGACCAGAACTTCGCGCCTGTCGGCACCGGCCCGTTCATGGTGGACGAGTTCCGCCCCAACGACGTGGTGCGTTACGTCGTCAACGAGCGCTACCGCAACGCCGATCAGCCGGTCTTCTCCTCGGTCCTGCTCAAGGGCGGCGGAGACGCCGTGTCGGCTGCCCGCGCGGTGCTGGTGACCGGTGAGTTCGACTACGCCTGGAACCTGCAGGTCGAGCCGGAGATCCTGGCCGACATGGAGCAGGAGGGCAGGGGCGAGGTGATCACCGCGTTCGGGACCCTGGTCGAGCGCCTGGTGATCAACAAGACCAATCCCGACTCGTCGCTCGGCGACACCCGCTCCACCCACCAGGACGGCGCCAACCCGCACCCGTTCCTGTCCGATCCGGTGGTGGTGCGCGCCCTGTCTCTGGCCATCGACCGGGAGATCCTGGTCGACGCCGGCTACGGTGCCGCGGGACGGGTGACGTGCAACATCCTCCCCGCGCCGCTGGTGTATGCATCGACCGCCAACGACTGGTGCATGACGCAGGATGTCGAGGAGGCCAACCGGCTCCTGGACGAGGCTGGCTGGGAGCGGGGCCGGGACGGCGTTCGCGCCAAGGACGGCGTGCGTCTGTCGATTCTCTACCAGACTTCGACCAACTCGGTCCGCCAGGGCACCCAGGCGCTGATCAAGCAGATGTGGCGGGAGATCGGCGTGGAGACCGAGCTGCGCAACATCAGCGCATCGGTGTTCTTCGGCAGCGATCCGGCCAGCCCCGACACCTACCAGAAGTTCTACGCGGACATCCAGATGTACACCAGCAACTTCGACGGCACCGACCCGCAGGCCTACATGGCCGGATGGATCTGCGACAAGATCCCGGGGCCGGACAACCAGTGGAACGACAGCAACATCTCCCGCTACTGCAACCCGGAGTACGACGCGCTGTCGGCGGAGTTTGCCGAGACGGCCGGGATCGAGCAGCGTGCGGAGATCGCCAAGCGGATGAACGACCTGTTGATCGCCGACGGAGTCATAGTCCCCCTGATCGACCGTGGCGAGGTCGCCGCACGGGCGCTCTCGCTCGGCGGGGTCCGGCACAACGTCTGGGACGCCACCCTGTGGAACATCAACGAGTGGCATCGTACCGAGTGAGGTGACCTGGGCCGCCCACCCCCGGCATGTTGCGTTACGCGATCCGGCGTCTGCTGTTCGCCGTGCCGACGCTGTTGGCGATCAGCTTCATCGTGTTCGCCCTGCTGGACCTGGCGCCCGGTGACCCGACCGCCCAGCTTCCGCTGACGATTCCGCCGGAGGTGCGCGAGCAGATCCGGCAGAGCCTGGGGATCGGCCAGCCGTTTCCGGTGCGCTACCTGCGCTGGTTGCAGCAGTTCCTGGTGAACGAGCCGCTCAACCTGCTGGAGGCGGTGATCGGCGCCGAGATCGGCGACTCCGGCGCGCGCCTGCGGGTGCGTTCCTGGGCGACCCGCTCACCGGTGGTGGACCTGGTCGCCGAGCGGGTGCCGCAGACGCTGACCGTGGTAGGCATCTCCTACCTGGTCGCCGTGCTGATCGCGGTGCCGGTCGGGGTGCTGTCCGCCTACCGCCAGCACTCGATCTTCGACCGGCTGGGGACCGTGGTGACGATGATCGGCTTCTCGGTGCCGACCTTCTTCACCGGGACCGTGCTGATCGTGATCTTCAGCGCATCGCTCGGCTGGCTCCCGTCGATCTACGACACCACCCACCGGGTGACCGACCTGGACAGCCTGGTCTACCAAGTGAAGCAGATGATCATGCCGGTTCTGGTGTTGGCCCTGTTCAATGCCGCGCAGATCAGCCGCTTCACGCGCTCGGCGGTGCTGGACACCATCCACCAGGAGTACGTGCGCACCGCCCGCGCCAAGGGGCTCACCGAGCGCGTCGTGGTCCTCATCCACGTGCTGCGCAACAGCATGATCCCGGTGGTCACCGTGATCGCGCTGGGCATTCCCGCGACCTTCGCCGGAGCGGTCATCACCGAGCAGATCTTCCGCATCAACGGCATCGGCGCACTGCTGATCGGTGCGATCGAGGGGGCGGACATCCCCACCGTGCAGACGGTGACCTTCCTCTTCGCGGTGCTGATCGTGACGTTCAACCTGGTCGCGGATCTGCTGTACGGCGTGCTGGACCCGCGCATCCGCTATGACTGAGGCGGTCCGTTCCCGGGCCGCCAGCCGGCTGCGGCGCCACTCCGGAACGATCGCGGGCGCCGCGGTGTTGTCCCTGATCGCGCTGGCGGTGCTGTTCGGGCCGGCCGTCCACGACGTCGATCCCCAGTACCTGGACTACCGGGCCAAGAACCAGGGCCCGACCCTGGAGCACCCGCTGGGCACCGACAACCTGGGCCGCGACACGCTGGCGCAGTTGCTGGCCGGCGGGCGCATCTCCCTGGCCGTCGGCATGGCCGCGATGCTGCTGTCGTTGACGCTCGGCACGATGGTGGGAGTCACCGCCGGCTACTTCCACCGGTTCGACGGCCCGCTCATGCGGTTGACCGACCTGTTTCTGGCGTTGCCCGTGCTGCCGCTGCTGCTGGTCACGATGATGCTGTTCCGAGACCCGCTGCAGTCCGCGCTGGGCACGGAGGCCGGCATCTTCATCCTGATCGTGGCCGTCATCGGCATCACGAGCTGGATGCAGACCGCGCGCATCGTCCGCGGGCAGGTGCTCGCCATCAAGCAGTGGGAGTACGTGGTGGCCGCGCGCACCATCGGCGCGCGGCCGCTGCGCATCATCCTGCTGCACATCTTTCCGAACGCCTTGAGCCCCATCGTCGTGGCGGCCACGCTCGGCATCGCGCAGGCGATCATCACGGAGAGCGCGCTGAGCTTCCTGGGCCTGGGGTTTCCGTCCGACTTCCCGACCTGGGGCCGGCTGCTCTACGACGGCGTGCCGTTCCTGACCCTCACGCCGGCGCGCGTGATCTGGCCGGGAGTGGCGATCTCGCTCACCGTGCTGAGCGTCAACTACCTTGGCGACGGACTGCGCGACGCGATGGACCCGCACGCCAACTTCGGCGGCGGCTGAGTCAGGCGGTGGACTGGTAGAAGGCCATGCTGGCGTAGCTGACCAGCGAGCCGGTGTCCGGCTGGCGGTTCTGGCCGTAGGCGAGCAGGGTGCCGTGGCGTGCGCCTCCGTCCAGCAGCGGGTACAGGGAGTACAGACCGGACACGGCATCCACGTTGCGGTTATTGCCGCTGGCGGAGAACGAACGCGTGAAGCCGTCCGGGTCGAACCGCTGCGCGTAGTCCAGCAGGGAGCGATCGGCCTGCTCGCAGGCCGCGGCGCCAGCGTCGTCCACGCGGTCGGCGCCGCCGAACTTGGGGCCGATGTGCGCCAAGTCCACGCTGAGCAGGTACAGCGCGCGCTTGCCGCTGGCGGCGACCGCCTCGCGTAGAGCCGCAAGCTCGCCTGCGACCTCCGGCGCCTGCAGCGGGTCGGAGCCGTCGAGCAGGTACGGGTCGACGCTGCCGAGCAGCACCGGCACCACCTCGTACGGCGGCAGGTCGGCGCGTGTCTCGGTGTAGTGCAGGAACAGCAACGGGAACTCCACCGAGTGCTCGGTGCGGTGCAGGGCCTGCCGGTCGGTGACGTCGCGGCCGGCGCGGCGCGACCACTCCTCGATCACGCCGCGGCCGGTCGGCGCCTGGCCGAACGGGGTCGCGTAGTCCTTGTCGGTCGCGATCGCGAACCCCGCGCCCGGCTCCACGCCAGCGTGGTGGGCGACGCCCAGGATGACGTAGAGCTCGATGGGCTCGGGATCACGCGCCGCGGCAGCCAGCGCCGCGAAAGCCGGCGGATAGATTGCGCCGCCTGCCCGCAGGTCGATGTGCGGGCACATCACGGCCGCCAGGCATGGTGCGTCCGCGGGCGCAGCCGGGACCGCCGCGGGCTCCATGGACTTGGGGATCGCCGTCTTGGCCTCGACGCAGAACCGGTCGAACATCGCGGCCAGCTCGCCCGCATCGTCCGGGTACGACTTGCCGGCGTGCCAGGCAGGCCGCACCGTGGCGCGGGCGAACTCCTCCGACACGCGGGCGATGCGCTCGGCCGCCGCCCGATCGTGCAGGAAGCAGCCGCGGCTCAGCGTGCGCAGCAGCCGGTGGATCTCCGCCGTGTCGATGTCGGCGCCGGGGAGCCGCTCCCGCAGCACTTGGCGGACTTGGCCCATCGAGTGCCTCCCATCCAGGCAGGACAGGATCAGCAGCCCCGCGGCGCCGAGCATGATCGGCTGCGGGGCGAACTCCTGCGGGTCGAGCACGTAGAACGCGCGGGAGCCGTCGTGATCGACGGGGATCACGTCGACGTGACGGACCCGTGGCAGCGGCGGATCGATGGTGTAGCGCACGTGTGGATTTTCCCGGTCGGAGAGCACGGTACTGAAGTATACTTGGGCGGATGCCAGAACCCTCACAACCCGCTGGCGAGGTCGTGAAAGCCGGCCCGGTCCCGGCGCAGGGACGGATCACGCATCTCGATGCGCTGCGCGGCGTCGCCGTGTTGGGCATCCTGGTGATGAACGCCGTCTCATACGGCCTCGAACCGGCCGCCTACTTCAACCTCAGCGCGGCCAACTCGACGCCGCTCGACTGGATAATCGGCGTTCTGGGCGAGATCGCCGTCGACCAGAAGTTCATGGGCATCTTCTCCATCCTGTTCGGCGCTGGGATCGTCCTGTTCTCCGACCGAGCGGCCGACAAGGGAGCCGGCGCGGGCCGGCTCAGCCTGTGGCGCAATCTCCTGCTGTTGGGCATCGGCGTGCTGCACATGGCGTTGTGGGACGGCGACATCCTGGTGGTCTACGCCGTCGCCGCACCGTTCCTGATCCTCGCTCGGCGGCTGCCGCCGCGGCTGCTGTTCGGCGCAGGCGCGGGAATCTATCTCGTCGCTCCCATCCTCAGCGCCCTGTTCCAGACCGGAATCGACGCCGGCGGGCGGCCGTTGGGCGAGATCTGGCTCAGCGAGGGAGACACGTCCGATGCCATCTGGTTCTTTCTCGGCTTTCATGCACTCCTGCGCGCCACGGGGATGATGCTGATCGGCGTTGCGCTCTACCGCACGGGCGTGCTTTCCGGGCAGCGTGCGCGCGGGTGGTATCGGCGAATGGCGTTCCTCGGGCTCGGCGTCGGTCTGCCCCTCGCGGGGCTCGGTGTGCTGATCGGCGTGCGCAACGACTTTGCGCCGAATACCGCGCTGCTCTCGATGATCCCCAACACGCTCGGGACGATTCCGGCCTCGCTGGGCTGGATCGCGCTGATCATCCTCTGGAACATGCGAGCGCCGACCGCCCTGCACGGCCGCGTTCGGGCGCTGGGGCAGATGGCGCTGACCAACTACCTCACGCAGACCGTCCTGGGCATCCTGGCTTTGCGGGTGGCTTTGGGCGGTGTCGACCTGACCCGTACGGCCGTCCTTGGCTTCATCCTCGCGGTGTGGGCCTTGCAGCTCTGGTGGTCGCAGGCGTGGCTCACCCGGTTCCGTTTCGGACCATGCGAATGGCTCTGGCGCGTCGCGACCTATCGGCGCATGCAGCCGCTGCGCCGCGGAGCTATCCCGACTTGAGGTAGGGGATGCCGCTCGCCCTCGGCGCGACGGCGCGGCCGACGAAGCCGGCCAGCAGGAGCACGACCAGGGCGTAGGGCAGCGCCTCGATCACGAACGGGGCCGCCGCCACCAGCGCCCTCACCGCACCGGCGGTGCCCTGCAGGTCGAACGCGCCCTGCAGCCGGGCGGCCAGGGCCTCCAGGAACCCGAACAGCAGGCAGGCCACCAGCGTGCGGCCCGGGCGCCACTTGCCGAAGATCAGGGCGGCCAGCGCGATGAACCCCTTGCCGGCGGTCATGTCGCGGATGAACGCCGCGGACTGCGCGGTGGCCAGGTAGGCGCCGGCCGCGCCGCACAGCGCTCCGCACAGCAGCACGGCGCGGTAGCGGATCGCGGCCACCGAGATGCCGGCGGTGTCAACCGCTTCGGGGTTTTCGCCCACCGCACGCAACCGCAGCCCGAAGCGGGTCCGGTAGATCACCCAGAACGCGGCCGGCACGGTCAGGAATGCCGCATACACCAGGATGTTGTGGCCGGACAGCATCTCGCCGTACAGGTGGCCGATGACCGGCACCTCCTGCACCGCCTCGGCGCCCGGCCATGTCACCGGCCGGAACCGCCCCTCCGGCGGGAGCTGCGGCGTCCGCCCCCCTTGTCCGAACCAGGCGCTGGCCAGCAGCACGGTGAGGCCGGCGACGAGGATGTTGATCGCCACGCCGGAGACGATCTGGTTGCCGTGGAAGCGGACGCACGCCACGCCGTGCAACAGCGCCAGCAGCATCGCGCAGGCGATGCCGGCCGCCAGCCCCACCCACGCCGCCGCCGGCAGCAGGGCCGTCAACCCCGCGGCCGCAAGCAGGTCCGAACACACGTACGACGCGGCGGCCGCCGCGAACGCGCCGCCGAGCATCTTGCCCTCCAGCCCGATGTCGACGATCCCCGACCGCTCGGAGAACAGCCCCGCCAGAGACGCCAGCACCAAGGGCACCGACACCCGCAACGTGGCGTCCAGCAGCAGGACGAAGAACCCGAACCCTTCCATCCGCTACGGCTCCGCGGCGGCCCGCCGGCGGCCGCGCAGCCAGGGGAGCAGCACCGGACGGAACAGGTACTCCAAAGCCCCCACGAACAGGATCACCAGGCCCTGGATCACCACCACCAGCTCGCGGCTCACCTTCGGCATCTCGAACGCCAGCTCGGCGCCCCCCTGGTACAGAGCCCCGAACAGCAGGCTGGCGACCACGATCCCCAGCGGGTGGTTGCGGCCCATCAGGGAGACGGCGATGCCCACGAACCCGTAGCCGGCGGTGAAGTTGAGCAGCAACCGGTGGCTGACGCCCATGACCTCGTTCAGCCCCATCATCCCGGCGAGCGCCCCGGAGATCGCCATCGCGCGGACGATGTTCCGCGACGGCGAGATCCCGGCGTAGACCGCGGCGTCGCTGTTGGCTCCCACGGTCCGCAGCTCGTAGCCCCAGCGCGTGTGCCAGATGAAGATCCACACCAGGAGCCCACACACCAGCGCCCACGGAAACGCCATGTTGAGCGGCGTGCGCGGAAAGTCGATTCCCAGCCGGCCGAGGACCTCGTGCATCGCCGGCAGCCGGACGTGCTCGGCGAAGGAGCGGCTCTGCGGAGACATCTGCCCGGGGTCGATCAGCACGTTCACCAGCAGGTAGACCATCAGCGTGGCGGCCAGGAAGTTGAACATGATGGTGGTGATGACGATGTGCGAGCCGCGCCGCGCCTGCAGGTAGCCCGGCACCCACGCCCATACCGCCCCGAACAGGGCGCCGGCCGCGACCGCCAGGGGCAGCAGGACCACCAGCGGCAGGCCGTCCAGGAACAGGCACACCAGCCCGACGCCCAGGCCGCCCAGGTAGCCCTGGCCCTCGCCGCCGATGTTGAACAGGCCGCAGTGCAGGGCGACCGACACGGCCAGCGCGGTGAAGATGAAGTTGGTGGCGTAGTACAGGGTGTAGCCCCACGCCTCGGGAAACCCGAACGCCCCGCGGGCCAGGACCGCCAGCGCCCGGGTGGGACTCTCGCCGATGATCAGGATGACGATGCCCGCCACCACGAAGGCGGCAAGCAGGTTGACGAGCGGCAGCACACCGTTGGCGGCCCAGCGCGGCAACCCCCCTTCCGGCACGCCGGCAGCCACGTCAGTCAGGCACCTCAGGCCGCGGCGCCGACCCCGGCCATCAGCGGACCGATCGTCTGCTCGGTCGCGGCCGCGCCGGCCACTTCGCCGGCGATGGTGCCGTCGAACATCACCAGCACCCGGTCGCTGAGCGCGATGATCTCGTCCAGCTCGACCGAGACCAGCAGGATCGCCATGCCGCGGTCACGCAGGAGAATCAGACGCCGGTGGATGAACTCGATCGCGCCGATGTCGAGCCCGCGGGTGGGCTGGCCGATGAGCAGCACGTCGGGATCGCGGTCCAGCTCGCGGGCGACGATGATCTTCTGCTGGTTGCCGCCGGAGAAGGCGTCGGAGCGCAGCAGCGGATCGGGTGGGCGCACGTCGAATTCGTCCATCTGCCGCCGGGATGAGGCAACGATGTCCCGCCGATGCATGAGGATGGCGCCGTTGTAGGCGCGGTCGTCGTGGTAGCCGAGGATCGAGGACTCGTTGGCCGCGAAGGTGGCGACCAGCCCCATGCGCTGCCGGTCTTCCGGGACGTGGCCCAGGCCAGCGTGGCGGCTGCGGCGCGCGTCGGCGGCGTTGGCGGCATCGCACACCAGCCGGCCGTCGACCGTCACCGTGCCGGCGTCCGGCCGCTCGATCCCGGACAGCAGCGCCATCAGCTCAGACTGACCGTTGCCTGCGACGCCGGCGATGCCGACGATCTCGCCGCGGCGTACGCTCAGGCTCACGTCCCGCACGCGGCGCACACCGGCGGCGTCGGTGTAGTCCAGGTGGTCGGCCGCCAGCATCACCTCGCCAGGGGTGGCAGGGCTCTTCTCTACCCGCAACAGCACCGTGCGGCCCACCATCAGCTCGGCCAGGTGCTCCTGAGAGGTGTCCGCGGTATCGACGTGGGCCACCACCTGGCCGGCGCGCATCACGGTCACGCGGTCGGTGGCGGCCATGATCTCGCGCAGCTTGTGGGTGATCAGGATCATGGTCCGGCCCTGTTCCCTGAGGGCGGTCAGGATCCGGAACAGCTCGTCGGCCTCCTGCGGCGTCAGCACCCCGGTCGGTTCGTCCAGGATCAGGGTCTCGGCGCCGCGGTACAGCGCCTTGAGAATTTCCACCCGCTGCTGGATGCCGACCGGCAGGTCGCCAACCGGGACATCGACGTCCACCTCCAGCCCGTATTCCGTCGCCAGGTGGGTCAGCGCGTCGCGTGCGCGTCGCATGCCGTTCTGCAGCCGCGCCGCGCCCTCGGCGCCCAGCAGGACGTTCTCCAGCACCGTCAGGGGCTCCACCAGCATGAAATGCTGGTGGACCATGCCGATGCCGGCGGCTATCGCGTCGCGCGGGCTGGCGATGGCGACCGGCCGCCCGCCTACTTCAATGGCGCCGGAGTCGGCCCGGTAGAACCCGTAGAGAATGCTCATCAGGGTCGACTTGCCGGCGCCGTTCTCGCCGACGATGCCGTGGATGGACCCGGCCGCCACCTCCAGCGACACCTCACGGTTGGCCTGCACGGCGCCGAAGCGCTTGTTGATCCCCCGCAGTGCGATAGCCGGAGGTTTCTGTTGCGCCGGGCGTCGGTCGGATTGGCGCGTCAGCGCCATATCCGACCGACGCCCGGCGGGAAGGTGGGCATGGGCCAAGAGCGGAGCCGCAGGCGACGGTCTTGGGGCGGCTCTACGGGCAGGAGTTGGTCGCCATGTAGTCGTGGATCTCCATCTCGCCGGCGACGATGGCGTCGCGCGCGGCCTCCACCCGCTCGGACATCTCGTCGCTGATCAGGGCCTGGTTGTGCTCGTCGAGCGCCCAGCCGACGCCGTCCTCTGCCAGCCCCAGGTTCCTGTAGCCGGGCTCCCAGGTGCCCTCCAGGGCGGTCTTGAACACGTCGTAGGCCGCGACGTCGACCCGCTTGAGCATCGAGGTCAGCACCGACCCCGGGTGCAGGTAGTTCTGGTTGGAGTCCACGCCGATCGACAGCTTGCCGCCGTCCGCTGCGGCCTGCAGCACGCCCAGCCCGGTGGCGCCGGCCGCCGCGAACACCACGTCCGCGCCGCGGTCGAACTGCGACTTGGCAAGCTCCGCGCCCTTCACCGGATCGCTCCATGCCGCCGGCGTGGTGCCGGCCATGTTCTGGTAGACCTCGGCGTCCGGATTGACGTACCGGACTCCGTGCACGTAGCCGCAGCCGAACCGGCGGATCAGCGGGATGTCCATGCCGCCCACGAAGCCGACCGTGCCGGTCTCGGACGCCATGGCGGCGATCATGCCCACCAGGAACGAGCCTTCGTGCTCCTTGAACTCAATGGACTGCACGTTTGGCAGATCCACGACCATGTCGATGATGGCGAAGCTGGTGTCCGGGAATTCGGCAGCCACCGCCTCCACGGCCGGCGCCTGGCTGAAGCCCACGGCGATGATTGGACTGTATTCGCGGCGGGCGAAGTTCCGGAACGCCTGCTCCCGCTGCGCCTCGTTGGTGATCTGGAACTCGGCGTAGGCGACGCCGGTCTCCTCCTTGAACCGCTCGGCGCCGTTGTAGACGCCCTCGTTGAACGACTTGTCGAACTTGCTGCCGACGTCGTAGACGACGGCCGGCTTGATGTCGGCCATGACGGCGCCGGCGCACAACAGGCCGATCGCTGCCGCACAGAACATTCGTCGCACGATGATGCCTCCGTATCGGTGGATGCGCGGACGCCGGGCGCCGCGCAGGTGTCCGCGCATGCTCGGCAAAACGGCCGAGTCGTGCAAGCCCGTACCACGGGCGCAACTTGACCAGGGCCTTGACCAACCCCGGATGATACATGTTGTCGTGACGACGATCCCATGCCAACATACAGGCTTAGAACACAGGTGCAGCTCACGGAGGAGCAGCTTCGCCGACTGAAACGGCTGGCGGTGGATCGTGACGTGTCGGTGGCCGAGTTGGTGCGGAACGGGGTGGACAGCATCCTGGACTCAGCGGAACAGACCTCACAGTCGGACCGGGAGCGTCGTGCGCTCTCGGCATTGGGACGATTCCGCTCGGGACGATCCGACGTCTCCCGAGAGCACGACCGCTATCTGGCTGAAGCGTACGCGCAGCGCGGTCAGCGTGAGCGATGAGCGTCTTCCTCGGGCGCCTGGCGGTTCCGGAGCGCATGCTCGATGCCTCCCGCGAGGGCCGCGTGCAGCGCATCCGCCGGCTCATGTAGCGTCCGGTTCGGCTACTCCGCCGGCACCTCGACCCGCCGGCCGGTGCGCGCCGACTCGTAGGCCGCATCGACGATCAGTCCCACCCGCACCGCGGCCTCGCCCGGGATCGGCACGGGACCCTCGCCGCGCGTGGCGGCGATGAAGTCGCGCACGAGCCGCTCGCCGTACCTGCCCCCGTACGCGCGCGACTCGGCCGGCGTGAAGGTGAACGTGCGCTGCGGCGCGGCCGCGAACTCGGGCACGCCGCTCTCCAGGTGCAGCTCGGGCGGCCCGCGGTCGTTCCACCAGAGTCGCCCCTCGCGGCCGTTGACGCCGACGTGCTGGTCGTAGCCGGCGGGGTTGTAGAAGCCGCCGCCCGCGACGGCCAGCACGTACGCGGCGTGCAGGGACGCCAGCGCGCCGGAGCGCAGGCGCATCGACAGGGTCGCGGTGTCCTCGACGTCGAAGCCGTCCTCGCCGCGCGTGGCGACCTCCGCGGCCACCGATACGATCGGGTCGCAGGTGAGGAACGCCATGAGATCCAGGGAGTGGCAACCCAGCCAGGAGAGGATGCCGCCGCCGGCCTTGCCGCGGTCGAACAGCCAGTGATCGGGTCCGCGGAAGCGGACCTGCGTGGTGAGCATCCGGATCTCCAGCGAGAACAGCGCGCCCAACGCGCCGGCGTGCACCAGCCGGCGCGCCTCGGCGATCAGCGGGTTGTAGCGGTTGGTGTAGAAGACGGAGAGTTGCCGGTCCGCCCGCTCGGCGGCGGCCACCACGCGCCGCGCGTCGGCGGCGGTGCGGCCCAGCGGCTTCTCGGCCAGCAGGTGGTGGCCGGCCTCCAGGATGCCCGAGAACAGGTCCGGGTTGCGGTCGTTGCGCTCGGCCGCGACCACGAAGGCCAGGTCGCGGCGGCCCAGGAGCTCCGTCAGGCTGCCGGCCTGCTCGACCGGCGTGTCGCGCACCTCGCCCCGCAGATCGTCCAGGGCCGAGGCGTCCTCGTCCCAGACCACGATGCGGGTGATCTCGGGCAGGCAGTCCAGGGTGCGGATGTGGCCCGCCGAGTGCGGATGGCGGAGCCCGATCAGGGCGGCGGTCAGTCTCTGTGTCACGGTGCCTCCAGGCGGCGTTCGCCCATGATCGTGTCGGCCGGATAGGCGCGGTAGCTGTTGCGGATCGTCGGGCTGCGCAGGTCGGCCTGCCACACGACGGCGCCGCCGGCGTCCGCCTCGACGATCACGCGCTGCGGGTCGGAGTCGTTGGTCTCGAAGTTGATCAGGGTGGTGCCGGACGGCAGCCGGTAGGCGCTCGACCGCGACAGGGAGTACAGGTCCGGCGTGTGCCGGTATTCCCACACCTTCACCGCAATCAGGTCGTAGGTGTTGAGCGCCAGCTCCAGGGCGCGGGAATACTGGCCTCCCTCCTCCTCCGGCCGGTCGCGGCCGTTGTCGAACAGCAGGATGTTGCCGTTCGGGAGCTCGGCGGCGGTGTGCTGGAAGTAGAACCGGTCGGTCGGGTCGGCGAACTCGTAGCTCGACTCGGGCCCCCCGAGCCGCCACTCGATGCTCTTGAAGTCCGGAGCGATGGAGATGATCTCGTTGCGCATGGAGAGCGACAGGATCAGGTTGCCGCGCACGCCGAAGGCCAGCGAGTTGACGTTCAGCCAGTTCTTGAGGTCCCCGGACCAGCGGACGCGATTGTCCATGGACAGGTGGTCTCGGGCGTCCCACAGCTCCTCGGTTCTGTGCGTGGCCTGGTCCCACAGGCGCAGCGAGTCGACCAGGACGCGGGTCTCCGCAGCGCCGCCCTGCGCGGTGTCGTCGATGGTGACGATCTCGTGGGCGATGTAGAGTACCTGCTCGTCCGGCAGGATCGCCAGGTCGTGGTGGGCCCACTTGTCGATGTCGTTGTTGACCAGCCGCGTCACCACCCGCCCGAGCGGGTCGATCTCCCGCAGGCAGCAGTTCACGAAGCGGCCGGTGGGCCCGCCTTCCCAGTAGACGAGGTTGTGGTTGGGCTTCTGGCGCACGACCCTGATCGGCGTCGGCGGGTCGGCCACGACCGGCCGGTTGCGGTGGTACCAGACGATCCGGCCGCGGCTGTCCAGGAACAGGAAGAAGCTGTCGGGGTTGTCCTGCAGGTCGAGCAGCACCAGCTCCGCGGTGGACTCGCCGGTCACGTCGATCTGCAGGCGGGCCAGGGCCGGCGGCAGCGCGCGCGTGCGGAACGTGCCCTCCACGGCTGGTGAGCCCGCGGTTCCGTCGCCGGCGACCGGCACGACCGCGTAGGTGTACTCGGTATCGGGGAGCAGGCGCATCACCGGCACGGTGAACGTGCCGGCGGGTTCGGCCGTCGTCGCCGAGCGCAGCGTGCCGTCCGGGCCCGCGTACTCGACGTACACGCGCCCCGGCGCGTCGAGCTCCACGGCGATCTCTGCTATAAGGCTGTTGTCGGGGTGCAGGGCCGCGCTCGCCGATACGACGCGCGGCGGGTTGGAGTCCTCGGCGGAGGCGAGCAGGGCGGCCAGGACGAACGCGGCCGCGACGGCAAAGCGCACGGAAGGAGGCGTACTCATGATCGAGAACCGGATCCTATGGCGTAAGGCGCGCGGCGAAAAGGCGCTGGGCGTATCGATGAACGAGCCCTCGGAGGAGGTGGTGGAGCTGGCCGGCCGCATGGGCCTGGACTTCGTCAACCTGGACGGACAGCACGCGCCGGTGACGCCGCAGCAGGTGGGCACGATCTGCCGCATCGCCGAAGGGTTCGGGATGACCACTGGCATGCGCATCCCGGACGGCGCGGAGTCGACCATCCTGTCCTACCTGGACCGCGGCGTGCAGCTCATCGTGGTCCCCAACCTGCAGACGCGGGCAGAGGCGGAGGCGCTGGTCAAGTACACGTTCTTCGCGCCGCTCGGACTGCGCAGCTCGACCAGCTACCCGATGGTGCTGCGCCAGGACGGCCCGGAGCGCATCTCGCTGTTCGAGGCCGCCAACCGCAACACGCTGCTGGTCCCGCAGCTCGAAAGCGTCACCTCGGTGGAGAACCTGGACGAGATCCTGCAGGTGGACGGCATCGACTTCTTCGCCGGCGGTCCCGAGGACATGGCGCAGTCGCTGGGCATCCCCGGCGGACACGCCGACCCGCGCGTGGCCGAGCAGTACGCACGGGCGGAGGCCAAGGTCAGGGCGGCCGGCAAGTTCATGCTCGGCGACCAAACCGAGTCGGTGCAGGTGCTCGGCGTCGTCAAGGGAGCGATCGAGGAGGCGCTCACCGGGCTGGGCCGATCCTCGACGCTACCATGGTAGCCGGCTCATGGTAGAGTGCGCAGTCCATGGTGACGGCCACGTCCGGAGGCGTATCGGCGCAACCGGGTGAGTCCGCTACCGCGCGGGACGCGACCCCGGACGGCCCGCCGTACGTCGAGTTCGCCTCGATCGACAAGAGTTACGACGGGCGCACGCTGGTCGTCAGGGACCTGAACCTCAGCGTTCGCGAAGGGGAGTTCCTGACCCTGCTCGGGCCGTCCGGCTCGGGCAAGACCACCTGCCTGATGATGCTGGCCGGCTTCGAGACGCCGTCGGCCGGCACCATCCGCATCGCCGGCCGCTCCGTGCACGACCTGCCGCCCCGGCAGCGCAACATCGGCGTCGTCTTCCAGAACTACGCGCTGTTCCCGCACTTCACGGTGGGACAGAACCTGTCCTTCCCTCTGGAGGTGCGCCGGCTCGATCCCGCCCAGCGCCGCGAGCGGGTTCAGCGGGCGCTGCGGCTGGTGCGGCTGGAGGGGTTCGAGGACCGGCGGCCCGACCAGCTCTCCGGGGGCCAGCAGCAGCGCGTCGCCATCGGCCGCGCGCTGGTGTTCGAGCCCAGCCTGGTGCTGATGGACGAGCCGCTCGGCGCCCTGGACCGCAGCCTGCGCGAGGAGATGCAGTACGAGATCCGGCGCATCCACCGCAGCCTCGGCGTCACGGTGGTGTACGTCATGCACGACCAGCAGGAGGCGATGGTGATGTCCGACCGCATCGCCGTGTTCAATCGCGGCCGCATCGAGCAGGTGGCGACGCCGGAGATCCTCTACGAGGAGCCGGAGCGGCCGTTCGTGGCGCGCTTCATCGGCGGCAACAACCTGTTGCGCGGGCAGGTGACCGCCGTGGACGGCGACTACTGCCGGGTCGCGGTGGGCGATCAGGCGATCGCCGCCTTCCGGGTCGCGGAGTGCGCGGCCGGCGACGGCGTGACGCTGGCCATCCGCCCCGAACGGGTCGCCCTGGCGACCGGGTCGCACGAGTACAGCAACCAGTTCGAGGCGCGGGTCGAAGCGATCACCTTCCTGGGCGACCACCTGATCGTGCACGTGCGGGCCGGGGGGCGCACCGACTTCGCGCTCAAGATCCCGAACATCGTCGGACATGGCGCGATGCTGGAGGGTGATACGATCACCATCGGATGGGCGGCAGCCGACTGCCGGGCCCTCGACGTCGACGACGAGTAGGAGGAAGAAACATGAAGATGACCAGGCTTGCGGTGACGGTGACGCTGGCCGCACTGGTGGGGAGCCTGTCGGCCGCCGCCGAGGAGATGACCATGGTGTCCTGGGGCGGAGCGTACGGCCGGGCGACGCAGAAAGCGTTGCTCGATCCGTTCGGCGACGACACCGGCTACGCCATGCGCATGGAGGACTTCAACGGCGGCCTCGCCGAGATCCGCGCCCAGGTGGAGACCGGCAACGTGCACTGGGACGTCGTGGACCTGGAAGCCGCGGACGCGGTGCGCGGCTGCGACGAGGGGCTGCTGGAGGTGCTCGCGCCCGAGGATCTGTTCCCGGGACAGGATGCGGATGCCGCGGTGCAGGACTTCCTTCCCGGCATGATCTCCGAGTGCGGCGTCGGACTGATTGTGTACTCGACGATCTACGCCTACCGCACGGACCTGCTCACCGGCGAGAAGCCGTCCACCATGGCCGACTTCTTCGACCTGGAGAGGTTCCCCGGCCGCCGAGGCATGCGGCGCTCGCCGTACGGCACCATGGAGTTCGCGCTGGTGGCCGACGGCGTGCCCGCCGACCAGGTGTACGAGACGCTGAGCACGCCCGAGGGCGTGGACCGGGCGTTCCGGAAGCTGGACTCGATCAAGGAGCACGTGGTGTGGTGGGAGGCCGGCGCGCAGCCGCCGCAGATGGCCGACGGCGAGGTGGTGATGAGCACCGCCTACAACGGCCGCATCTTCGACGCCCAGGTGGCCGAGAAGCAGCCGTTCGGGATCGTCTGGGACGGCCAGGTGCTGGACCATTCGCAGCTTGCCATCGTGGCCGGGGCGCCCAACCTGGAGACGGCATTGGAGTTCCTGGCGTTCACGGCCAGGCCGGAGTCGATGGCGGCGGTGAGCGGCTTCATCTCCTACAGCCCGACCCGGCACTCGGCGCTGCCGCTGGTCGGCAGCACCCACGTCGAGACCGGCGTGGAGATGGGGCCGCACATGCCGGTCACGCCTGCGCGCCTGGAGCGCTCGGTGTTCAACGACTGGGCGTGGTGGGCGGACTACGGCGACGAGATCAACGACCGCTTCGGAGCGTGGCTGGCACGCTGAGCCGGCCCCGGCAGCGCATGCCCGGACGGGGCGGCGCCCGCCTCCGCGCCGCGCTCCTGGTGCTGCCGCTGGCGGGGTTCGTCGGCGTGGCGTTCCTGGCGCCGCTGGGGACGATGCTGGTGCGCAGCGTCCACGATCCCGTGGTCGCCGATGCGGTGCCGGATACCCTGGTGCTGCTGCGCGACTGGGACGGCGGCGATGCCCCCCAGGATGAGGTGTTTGCCGCTGCCGCCCGCGAGCTGCTGGTTGCGCGGGAAGAGCGGACGCTCGGCCAGATCGCCACCCGCGTCAACCGCGTGGAGGCCGGCTTGCGGAGCGTCTTCACTCGCAGCATGCGCCGGCTGCAGAACGTGGAGACCGATGACTGGCGCACCGCCATGGTGGAGGCCGACCCGGCCTGGGGCGAGGCGCGCACGTGGCGGGCACTGCAGCGCGCGGGCGAGCGCTGGACGGTCCGCCACTACCTGAATGCCGTCGACCGGGACCGCGGCCCCGACGGCCGCATCGTCCGCCGGCCGGAGGAGCAGCGGATCTACGTGCAGCTCTTCGGCCGGACCTTCCTGGTCAGCCTGGCGGTCACGGCGCTGTGCCTGCTGCTCGGCTACCCGCTGGCCTACGGCATTGCGCACGCGCCGCCGCGCCGCGCCGCGCTGCTCCTGGTCGGCGTGCTGCTGCCGTTCTGGACGTCGCTGCTGGTGCGGACCACGTCGTGGATCGTGCTGCTGCAGTCGCAGGGGGTGATCAACGACGTGCTGGTGGCGCTGGGCGTGATCGGTGACGAGCAGCGGCTGGCAATGATCTACAACATGGCCGGCACCCTGGTCGCGATGACCCACGTGCTGCTGCCGTTCATGGTGCTGCCGCTGTACTCGGTCATGCGCACCATCCGGCCGGAGTACCTGCGCGCCGCCGCGTCCCTGGGCGCGGGGCCGGTGCAGGCGTTCGTCCGCGTCTATTTGCCGCAGTCCCTGCCCGGAGTGGGCGCCGGGACGCTGCTGGTGTTCATCGTCGCGCTCGGCTACTACATCACGCCGGCCCTGGTCGGGGGCCGCACTGGCCAGCTCATCTCCAACCTGATCGCCTACCACATGCAGGAGTCGCTCAATTGGGGTCTGGCAGCGGCGCTCGGCGGCATCCTGCTGACGTGTGTGCTGATCTTCTACGTGATCTACGACCGGGTGGTGGGCATCAACCGCCTGCGGCTGAGCTGACCGTGCCGACTCGCAGCGTCCCGGCCCGCACGCTTCCCGAACGCGCCGGCCGGGCCGTGTGCCTGGCGTTCTGCACGGCGGTGCTGCTATTCCTGATCGCGCCGCTGCTGGTGTTCGTGCCGCTCAGCTTCAACGTGGAGCCCTACTTCACCTTCACCGAGGGAATGCTCAGGCTCGACCCCGACGCCTATTCCCTTCGCTGGTACCGGAGTGTGGCGGGCGACGAGGAGTGGCTGCGCGCGCTGGTCAACAGCCTGGTCATCGGTGCGGCGGCCACGGCGCTGGCGACCGTGCTGGGCACCGTCGCCGCGCTCGGCCTGTCGAGCCCGGCGATGCCGGGCCGTACCGCCATCATGGGGCTGCTCCTGTCGCCGATCGTGACGCCGCTGATCATCTCCGCGGTCGGCATGTTCTTCTTCTACTCGGAGATCGGGCTGGCGCAGACCCACCTGGGGCTGATCCTGGCGCACACCACGCTGGGCGCGCCCTTCGTGGTCATCACCGTCATCGCGACCCTGTCCGGCTTCGACCGCAACCTGCTGCGCGCCTCCGCCAGCCTGGGCGCCGGCCCGCTGACCGGCTTCCGCCGCATCCAGCTCCCCCTGATCGCCCCGGGCGTCGTATCCGGCGCGCTGTTCGCCTTCGCCACCTCGTTCGACGAGGTGGTGACCGTGCTGTTCATCGGCGGCCTGGAGCAGCGCACCATCCCGCGGCAGATGTGGTCGGGCATCCGCGAGGAGATCAGCCCCGCGATCCTGGCCGTCGCCACCGTCCTGCTGGCCTTCGCCCTGCTGTTCATGGCCACCGTCCAGTGGCTCCGCGGGCGCAGTGACCGATCCGCTTGACCGGCAGGCGGGTGAATCGGATGAGGACGCCGAGTGGTGACACTCGTTCGGAGAAGGGGGCACCGATTCTCATGGCTGCGATCGCGCGGCGGACTCGCCCATGATCGATTCGGCGGCGTAGACGCGGTACTGGTTGGGCTTGCCGGGCGAGCGGTGGCCGACCTCCCAGACGGTGCGGCCGTCGGGAGTGACCTCGGCGATGATGAACACGCGGCAGCAGCGCTCGGCGCGGCTCGATCCGTACAGGATCAGGGTGTTGCCGCCCGGCAGGCGCTGCACGCTGGAGCAGCACGCCGCGTACAGCGGCGGCCGGTGCCAGTATTCCCAGACCCGGCGCGCGATCATCCGCTCCAGGTCGAGCTCCAGCTCCACCGCGCGGGAGAACTGGCCGCCCTCGTCGTAGGGCCGGCCGGTGCCGTTGTCGAAGAGCAGCACGTTGCCGTTGGCGAGCGGCACGGCCGTGTGCTGCGCGTAGAAGCGGTCGCGCGGATCCTCGAGCGTGAAGTCGCTGCCCGGACCGCCCAGGCGCCAGCGCACGGAGGCAAGGTCGGGGGCGATCGAGATCACCTGGTTCAGGTGGCCGAGCGACACCAGCACGCTGCCGTCCTCGGCGACCACGGCAGAGTTGCCGTGGCTCCAGTCCTGCACCCGCGGGTCGCGCTCGCATCCTCCCCACATGGGGTGTCCCGGCAGGGTCCGGTTTGAGGCGGGCGCCGTCCGGTCGGCGGGGGAGAGGTGGTCGAAGATGTTCCAGACGATCTCCGCGGTGCCCGCCTCCGCGTCCCAGATGCCCAGCGTGTCGCCTTCCTGAGGCACGGCCGGGTCGCCGTAGCCGTCCCGGAGCACGTCGCGCGACAGGTACAGCACGCGGCCGTCCGGCAGCACCTGCACCTCGTGATGCATGGGGCCGAACGGCGCGCACTCGTCGCGGAGGCGGTGGATCTCGCGTCCCAGAGGGTCGATCTCCACCAGTCCGGCGGCGGTGGTGCCGCCCTTGAAGCCCGCAAGGTAGACGATGTTGCCGTTCGGGCGGCGGGCCATGACGTAGGGCTGCTCGCCCTCCGGCGCCTGGAAGTACCAGACGACGTGTCCCTGACCGTCGAACGCCGCCAGGCCGAAGAACTCGGTCTGCCGGAACTCCAGGAACGTAACCGGCAGGGTGGGATCCCCGCGCCACACGTCGAACACGGCGTCGCGCAGGCCCTCGGGCAGCTCGCCGGTGGTGAAGTCGCCTGCCGGCGTCGGCTCCGACATGCGGCCGCCGGCGTCGACGGCGCGCACCTCGTAGCGGTACTCGGTCGCGGCGCGCAGGCGGACGAGGTGGGCGGCGAAGGAGGTGCCATCGCTGGCCACGGGCGCCGAGCGCAGTACCGCGTCGCTGTCGGCGGCGGGCCAATAGTCGACCACCACGCTGCCGGGCGCGGCCAGCTCGCCTTCCACCACGGCGATCAGCGTATTGCCGGCGTGGATTCGTGCGGAAGCGTGCAGCGAAGGCGCGCGGGCCGCCGGCTCGTTGTCCGCCCAGCCGGCGGCCGTCGCGACCAGGAGGGCGGCGGCAAGCGGCGCCCATCGAGCGAACCTGGGCGGCCGGCCCCCAACGCGGGCGAACGGCGAGGACGACGGAGAGGGATTGGCCGGCATGCGGCGCGCAGCGTGCCACGCCGGCACCCTCCCGGCCAGCAGGCGGCCTTTTCCTTGACAGATCGCGGGCCGGAGGGCGACTATGGTACGCGCTGAGCGCGACCGCGCTCGAGCGCTTGGAGGAATCATGCGTACGCACACGAAAGTAGGGGTGTTGGCATTGACCCTGGGCCTGGCCCTGTCGATGTCGGCATCCGCCGAACTGTCGACCTTCGCCTACGACGGCCCGATGCCGACCTCGTTCAACGAGGCGCCGATGCTGGCCGAACGTGTCGCGGCGGGCGAGCTGCCCCCGGTCGAGGAGCGGCTGCCGATCGCGTCGGACGTCCTGGTCGTCCCGGTGGTCGAGCGGATCGGCGAGTACGGCGGCACGTGGCGGCGCGGCTTCGCCGGACCCGGCGACGGCCAGAACGCCGACCGCATCATGATGGACCACCTGCTGCTGTACGACATTAACGGCACCGACATCGTGCCCAACAACGTCAGGGACTGGACGCTGGAGGACGACGGCGTCACCTACACGTTCCATCTCCGGCGCGAGATGAAGTGGTCGGACGGCGAGCCGTTCACCGCGGACGACTTCCTGTGGGCCAACGAGCACATCGTCTGCCATGAGACGCTGAACCCGGAGAAGCAGTGCCGCCTGGGCTTCTCGTCCTTCAACCCGGGAGTGCGCAAGATCGACGACAGCACCATCCAGTGGTACTTCGACAGCCCGCAGGCCGGCTTCATCGACGACGTGGCCACCTACCGCGTCGCCGGCTGGACGCTCAACGGCCGCGTCGGCTCGCCCTCGTTCGCACCCGCCCACTTCCTGGAGCAGTTCCACAAGGACTTCGCCGACGAGGACGACATCAACGAGATGGTGTCCGAAGAGGGCTTCGAGAACTGGGAGACCTTCTTCAGGAACAAGATCGACGTGCACAAGACGGTCGAGGCGCCGACGGTCGCCCCGTGGGTCGTCACCAGCCCCAACAACACCGACCTGTGGGCGTTCGAGCGCAATCCGTACTACTACGGGGTCGATCCGGACGGAAACCAGCTCCCGTACATCGACTACATCCAGATGCGGCTGTACGCGGACTCCGAGGTGCACAACCTGCGCGCCGCCAACGGCGAGTACGACTTCAACCACCGCTCCATCGCCTTCAACAACGTGCCCACCTTCATCGAGAACGGGGAGAAGGGGAACTACCGGCTGATGCTGTGGCCGGGCGACGCCACCGTGGCGGTCGCCTTCAACTACACCTACGGCCTGGGCGAGGTCACCGAGGAGGCGGATCCGGAGATCCGCAAGTGGATCACCAACCGCGACTTCAAGATCGCCATGTCGCACGCCATCAACCGCGACAAGATCAACGAGCTGATCTATTTCGGCACGGCCACGGGACGGCAGGCGGTGTTCCCGAGCTGGCACGCCCACTACCCGGGCGATGACATCGCGTTCCGCTACACCGATCACGACCCGGCCAAGGCCAACCAGATGCTGGACGACATCGGCCTGTCCGAACGGGACTCGGACGGCTTCCGCCTGCGCAGCGACGGCAGCGGCAGGACCTTGACCCTGGACTTCTCCCTCAGCCTGGGCTGGTTCACCACCGCGGGCATCGGCGAGCTCCTCAAGGAGGACTGGAAGGAGGTCGGCGTCAACGTCAACCTGCGCCTCGTGCAGGGCCAGGCGGCCGTCGACGAGCGCGGCGGCAACCTGCAGCAGCTCTACCTGGACGGGGACGTCAACGCGCGCGAGCCGACCAGCCTGATCTCCGGCCGCAGCGCCTTCCCGGCGTACTCGAACTGGTACGCGCAGCGCGCGGGCTCCTACACGCTCGGCGCGGTCGTGGCCGAGCCGCCGGAATCCGACACCGAATTCTGGCGGCTGGTCGAGCTCAGCGACGAATCTCAGTTGCTGCGCTACGCCGACCGCAAGGAGAACTACCTGGAGACGCAGGAGATCGCCGTGAACAACCTGTACTACATCGGCCTGATCGGCGATTCGGCCGCCTCCAACGGCGTCATCGTCGTCAAGAACAACTTCCGCAACGTGCCGGAGCGCGCGCCGAACGTCTCGGCGCTGCAGAACCCGGGCAGCGGGCGGACCGTTCAGTTCTTCTTCGAGGGCGGCCTGAACGACGCAGGCTTCTAGCGTCGATTCACGTGGATTGATGCGAGCGGCCCGCTCCTGCGACGGAGCGGGCCTCTCGTCGATTCCGTCCTGACCCCATGGGTGCCTATCTCGCCCGCCGTCTTGGCTACGCGGTGTTCACGTCGCTGGCCATCTCCCTGATCGCGTTCCTGATCGTCCAGCTCCCCCCGGGTGACTTCGCCACCTTCTACGTGCAGTCGCTGCTGGGCGCCGGTCAGGGGGCCGGAGCGTCCGGGAACATCCTGGGCGACCCGGCTCTGGAGGCGCAGTTGCGCGCCGACTTCGGGCTGGACCGGCCGGTGCCCATCCAGTACCTCAAGTGGCTGCAGCGCATCGTCACCGGCGACTGGGGGATGTCCTTCGCGTTCGGCCGGCCGATCGCCGAGGTGATCGCCGACCGGCTCGCCAACACCCTCATCCTGGCCGTCGGCACCATTCTGTTTACCTGGATTCTGGCGATACCGATCGGCATCTACTCCGCCGTGCACCACAACACGCCGCAGGACTACGCGGTCACGTTCATCGGCTTCCTGGGGCTGGCGGTGCCGAACTTCCTCCTGGGGCTGATATTGCTGTGGTTGGGGGCGCTCGTGTTCGGCTGGGAGATCGGCGGCCTGTACTCGCCGGAATACCTCAATCAGCCGTGGACATGGGCCAAGTTCGTCAACATGCTGCGCCACCTGATCGCCCCGGCGATCGTGCTGGGCACTGCCGGCACGGCGGCGCTGATCCGCGTCATGCGCAACAACCTGCTTGACGAGCTGGGCAAGCAGTACGTCATGTCGGCGCGCGCCAAGGGCGTGGCCGAGTGGAAGCTCATCTTCAAGTACCCGGTGCGCCTGGCGTTCAATCCGTTCATCTCCACGATGGGCTACCTGCTGCCGTTCCTGCTGTCCGGCGACGTGATCGTCTCCACCGTGCTCAGCCTGCCGACCGTGGGGCCGGTGCTGCTGCAGGCGATCCTCAGCGAGGACCTGTACCTGGCCTCCACGATCTTTCTCTGGCTTGGCATGCTGACCGTGATCGGTACGCTGATCTCCGACCTGCTGCTGGCCGTGACCGACCCGCGCATCCGGTTGAGTTGACGCGATGCCCTCGGAATCCGACGAAGCCGTGGTAGCTACCCGCTCTCCCGTAGAGGACGAGCGGCGCTACCTGGCCGGCCAATGGAAGCTCATGTGGTGGCGCTTCCGCCGCCACAAGGCCGCGATCGCCTCGGCGATCGTGGTCGCACTGTTCTACCTGGTGGCGATCTTCGCCGACACGCTGTCGAGCTCCGATCCCGCGACGTCGGACGAACAGTTCCCGACCGTGCCGCCGCAGCGCCTGCACTTCTTCGACGACGGGGCGCTGCGCCTGCACGTCTACGACCTGATCGGCAAGCGCGATCTGAAGACGTTCCGCAAGGTGTATGAGCCCGACCCGGACACGCGCCTGCGCGTGCGGCTGATCGGCGACGGTTACGAGTACAAGCTGCTGGGTCTGTTTCGAAGCACCAAGCATCTCCTGGTCGTCGAGGGCCACGAGCGGCGGACGGCGCCGTTCCTGTTCGGCACCGACGAGCAGGGCCGCGATATCGTCGCCCGCATCCTGCACGGCACGCGCCTGTCGCTGTCCATCGGCCTGATCGGCGTGGTGATCAGCCTGGTGCTGGGCATCCTGATCGGCGGCGCGTCCGGGTACTACGGCGGAAAGGTCGATACGGCCATCCAGCGCCTCATCGAGATACTGCGCTCCATCCCGACGATACCGCTCTGGATCGGGCTGGCAGCGGCCCTTCCGCGGGAATTCACCGTCCAGCAGAGGTATCTGGCGATCACCATCCTCCTGTCGCTGTACGCGTGGACGGAGATCGCTCGGGTCGTGCGCGGCCGGTTCCTGGCCATGCGCGAGGAGGACTTCATCGCCGCCGCGCGGCTTGCCGGCACCCGCGACCTGACCATCATCGTCCGCCACATGGTCCCCAATTTCGCCAGCCACCTGATCGCGGCGGCGTCGCTGGCTATCCCGTTCATGATCGTGAGCGAGACCTCGCTGAGCTTCCTGGGACTGGGTCTGCAGGCGCCGGCGATAAGCTGGGGGGTGCTGCTCAAGGCGGCGTCGAATGCGCGCACGGTCGCCTCGCTGCCGTGGCTGATGCTGCCGGCCATCCCGGTGATCATCTCCGTGCTGGCGTTCAACTTCATGGGCGACGGCCTGCGCGACGCCGCCGACCCCTACGACCGCAAGTAGTCGAGGCTGACGCCGCTACGGCCGTTCCGCCACGCGGACGTACCTGGCGAGCTGATCGGGCTCGGCCACGTGTGTCCAGTAAAGGTCGCCGTTCGGGGCGACGCAGACGCAATGACCCCAGTAGTCGATGCTCTCGGCCAGCACCGTGCCGTCCAGGTCCATGATGCCCGAGCCGACGAAGACGTGGTCGTCGCCGTCCAGGGCGATGTTGTTGGCCCGCTCCAGCGGGCGCTCGCGGATGAAGCCGCCGTCCGCGTCGAACACCTGCACCCGGAAGTTCTCGCGGTCGGCGACCCAGACCTGGCCGCGGCGGTCGACGCCGATCGAGTGCGGGGTATCGAACTGGCCGGGCCCGCCGCCCGGTTCGCCCCAGGAGGTGATCAGCGTCCCGTCCGCGGCGAACCGGTGGATGCGCGCCTGCCCGTAGCCGTCGGCAACGTAGAGGTCTCCCGACGGGGCCTGGAACGCCTGCGTCGGGCTGTTGAACGGCTGTCCCGGCGCTCCCGGCCGGCCGGCCGTGCCCAGGGTGTCGAGCAGCGTGCCGTCGAGCGTGAGGCGGTGCACGACGTGGTCCAGGACGTCGGTGACGTAGAGGGTGTCGTCGGGTGCCACGCTGATGCCGTGGATGCCGGCTGGATGGCGGAACGCCGCATGCGTCCAGCAGTCCAGACGCGCCCCGTCCGCGCCATAGACCAGGATCTTCGGGTCCGGCTCGCGGCTGCACACGTAGACGCGTTCGCGGCGGTCGCAGGCCACGCTGCAGAGGACCCCGCGCGCGGCCGCATCCCGGTGCGCCCACCGGTCGTCGACCCGGTAGCGAAACGCGCCTTTACCGATTGTCATAGTCCGACTCCTCGCCCGGACCGCCGCCGGCGGTGTGCAGCGTCGCGGCCCCGATCGGCGCCGGGTAGCGCCAACTCCATCCGGGCTGTCCGAACGCCTCGTCGGTCGCCAGTGAGTACGGCGAGACCAGACGGTCGTGCATGGCCAGGTCGGCGCCGGCCATCACCTCGGCGGTGAGCAGGGCATCGAGCCGCAGGAGCTCGCGCGCCGCGGCGGGGTCTTCCGCGCGGTCGACCAGCTCGTCCGGGTCTTCGGCCAGGTTGAACAACAACGGCGCGTGCCCGTGGTACTTGCAGAGCTTCCAGGTGCCGTCGAACGCGACCCAGGCTCCGGCGAGCACGCCCAGTAACTCGGTTCGGCCGTCGCCGTCGGCTCCCAGGCCGGGCAGGGGGCGGGCGTCCATGTGCGCGGGCGGCTTGACGCCGGCGATCCGCAGCATGCCGGCCGTGACGTCGCGGAGCTCCACCAGCTCCGGACGATCGGTGCCGGGGACGATCCCCGGACCCTGCGCCACCAGCGGTATGCGCATCGAGCCTTCGAAGAAGTTGCCCTTGCCCTGCATGCCATGGTCGCCGAGCAGGTCGCCGTGATCGCTGGCGAAGATGACGACGGTGTCGTCGAGCTGGCCGCTGTCACGGAGCGCCGCGAACATCGCCCCGACCTCGTGGTCGATCCCCTTGACCAGCCCGGCGTAGTGGGAGCGCATGGTGGCGCTCTCTGCCGGACTGAGCGGGGCATCCGGCATGCCCATGCCGGCGCGCTGGCGCTCGTGCGCCTCCCGGAGCCCGCCGGGGTCGCCGGCGGCGGCGCGCACAGGCGGCGGCATGTCCGCATCGCGGTACCGCACCGGAAAGTCGCGCGCCGGATCATACGGATCGTGCGGGCCAGGAAAGCCGACCATCAGCGCCCAGGGGGCCTCCTCGCCTGCATTCCGCTCGATGAACCGGCATGCCTCCCGCCCCGTGAATCGGTCGCAGGAGTGCTCCCACGGGATGTCCGTGGTCGTTGCCCCGCGCGTGCGAAGGTAGTCGCCGTACTCCGGCCAGCGCAGCTTTGCCAGGCCGTGGGCTTCCAGGTAGCGCGCGTAGTCGTCGCGGATCAGCGGCCAGAGCTTGTCCTCGCAGGCCACCCGCTCGCGGAAGCCGTGCGCGGCGTCCCACGGGTAGAAGTGCATCTTGCCGATCGCCGCCGTGTGGTAGCCGGCCGCGGCCAGCAGCTCCGGCCAAGTGCGGATGCCGGCCTCGCCGTAGTCGGGCCGGAGCGCGTGCAGGTTGTCGGCCACGCCGGTGCGCGCGGCGCCCATGCCGGTCAGCAGCGCGGTGCGCGCCGGCACGCACAGCGGGGAAGCCGAGTACGCCCGCTCGTAGCGGATGCCGGCCGCGGCGATTCCGTCGATGTGCGGCGTGTCGATGAACCCGGCGCCGTAGCAGCTCAGGAAGTCCGCACGGAGCTGATCGGCCAGGATGAACAGGATGTTGGGCCGGCGAGCGGAGGAGGTGCGGGCCATCGACGAACGGTATCATGGAGCCAATGAAGACAACACCCTACAGGGCATTCTTGGAGGAGCAGCTCCGAGATCCACAAAGGCTGAGATCGTCCCGCCGCGGAACGTTACGAAGTGACCCTGTCGTTTCCGCGGAGGCCGAATGCGCCGGCGACCAGTTCGTAGGAGCGGGCCCGGTCCTCGAAGGCGAAGCAGTTGGTGACGATGCCGATGTCGACCGTGCCGTAGCGGGCTGACGCGTCGAGGATGCCCTCGCGGACCTGGCCGGGGTCGCCGTCGATGTAGTGGGCGGAGAGCTGTGAGAGCGCCGCGCGCTCGGTCTCGCGCAGTGGGAGCTCGGCGGCCTCGTCGGGCGGCAGCAGGCCGGTGTGCAGGTCGCCGCCCGCGGATGCCGGCTCGGCGGGGCGCTCCAGGTGGAGCTGGCGGAGTTTGTTGAGGTTCCTGCTGGACGCCAGGTAGCGCGCCTCCTCCTCGGTCGGAGCGCACATCACCTGCACGGTGACGTTGAGCCGCGGCGCGTCCAGGTACGCCGACGGCTGGAACTCCCGGCGGTACAGGTCCGCGACCAGCGGTCCGTGCTCGAGGTTGCCAAAGAAGTCCGCGAACGCGAACGGCAGGCCCAGCATGGCGGCGAGCCTGGCGCTATAGTCGCTGGAGCCGAGCAGCCAGACCTCCGGGCCGGTGGCCGGCTGCGGCCCGGCCAGTGCGCTGATCCCGGCGAACGGGTGCTCGGCGGCCATCTCTCCGGACAGGAAGGCCAGCAGGTCGTGGACCTGGCGGGGAAAGGTGCGCACGTCCGCGGGCTGGCGCGGATGGGCCAGGGCGAAGGCGGTGCGCTGGTCGCTGCCGGGCGCGCGGCCGACGCCCAGGTCGATGCGGCCGGGGTGGAAGGCGTCCAGGGCGCGGAACTGCTCGGCCACCTTGAGTGCCGAGTAGTGGGACAGCATCACCCCGCCGGAGCCGACGCGGATGGTCGAGGTGCCGGCCGCGATCTGGCCGATCAGGATCTCCGGACTGGCGCCCGTCCACGAGGTGGAGGCGTGGTGCTCGGCCACCCAGTAGCGGGCGTAGCCGAGCCGCTCGCAGTGCTGCGCCAGGCGCACCGACTCACTGAGGGCGTCGGCGCCGGTGCCGCCCTTGCGGAGCGGCGACTGGTCCACGACGCTGAGCTTCGGCTCCTTGGATCGATCCACGACGTTAGGCCGCAGCGTAGTATGCTCGGCGCGTATGGCCCAACTCGTCACCGTCAGCCCGTGCAGCGAGGCGAGGCCGCGCAGCGACAGCTCCTCGCTGGTGGAGCTTGCCGACGGCCGCCTGCTGATCGTCTACCATGGCTACCGCGCCGGTCCGGAGGGAGGCGACGACTTCGGCGACGCCGCGATCTTCATCCGCGAGTCGACCGACGGCGGCGCGACCTGGAGCGACGAGCGCCTGCTGCTCGACGTCGACCCCGGCGACGTGAACGTCATGAACCCGTCGCTGGCGCTGCTCGGCGACGAGCTGCTGCTGGCGGTCACGCGCAACCACACCCGCACCGACTCCTCGCTGGAGCTGCGCCGCTCGGCGGACGGAGGGCGGACCCTCGGCGCGCCCAGCTTCATCTGGCAGCGCTGCGGCGAGCACCGCTTCACCATGTACGACTGCTTCCGCCGTCTGCAGGACGGCCGCCTGCTGGTCATGATGCAGAGCTCGGCGCTGATCTGGGAGCCGGGCGAGAAGCAGTGGGTGGACAGCTACGTCAGCGAGGACGACGGCCATACCTGGACCCTGCAGGGCGGCCGCATCGACCTGCCCATGCGCGGCGCGATGGAGCCGGCGGTGGCGCAGATGCAGGATGGCGAGCTGGTCTGCTCGCTGCGCACCCAGCTCGGCCGCGTGTTCATTACCCGCTCCCGGGACTGCGGCCGGACCTGGGATCTGCCGCAGCCGAGTGGCCCCATCAGCCCGGAGTCGTGCACGTGCCTGACGCTCCTGCCCGGCACCGAGCGGCTCGTGCTGTTCTGGAACGGCGGGACGTACGTCCACGACCACCATCACTTCGGCGAGCGCACGCCGCTGTCGGTCGCCGTCTCCGACGACCGCGGGCGCACGTTCCGGCACGTGACCGACATCGAGTCGCACCCGGCCGGCGAGTACACCAACCTGACGTGCCGCTTCCTGTCCGACGGGCGCGCCGCGCTCGCCTACCTGGCCGGCATCGGCGACGGGCCTGGGGCGTTCAACCGCACCTGCCTGTCCCTCAAGCTGGCCCTTCTGCCGCGCTCGCTGTTCACCGGCTGAGCGCGTTCGCAACCCGGCCGACCATTGGCAGTCACCGGTCCATGCGGTAGCGTATCGAATGGCTGAAAGACGGGGGCCCGACAGGCCCTCCGTGACGCCGCAGACCGATCCGTTCACAAGGAGAAAGGTATGAAACGCACCCGTACGTTCCTGCTGCTGATGGCCGCCGTGGTCCTCGGCGCGCCGCTGGCGCTGGCGCAGAACGTGGAGCTGTCCATCCTGCAATGGAGCCACTTCGTCCCGCGCTACGACGAGTGGTTCGACGCCTACGCGGAGGACTGGGGCAAGGCGAACGGCGCCGACGTGAGCGTCGACCACGTCAATGTCGGGGAGCTGCCCGCGGCCCTCACAGCGGCCATCGAAGCCGGGGAGGGTCACACCCTCATCGAGATGGCGTTCCCGCCGACCGCCTTCATCGAGGGCCTGCACCCGTTGAACGACATCAACGAAGCGGCCGCGGCCGCCCACGGCGAGCGCACCGCCAACTGCGAGGCGACCAGCTACCTGCCGGTCACCTATACCTACTTCGGCTTCACGCACGGCTACATCCCGGACCCGGGCGACTACCAGATCAGCCTGTGGGCCGACGTCGGCCTGCCGAACGGCCCGTCCACCTGGGACGATCTGTACGAAGGCGGCGTCGCCATCATGCAGAAGCACGGCGTCCCGGTCGGCATCGGCCTGAGCCCGGAGCTGGACAGCCGCATGGCCACCCGTGCCGTCATCTGGTCACACGGCGGCAGCGTGCAGGACGAGAACGACAACGTGGTTCTGAACTCCCCGGAGACCGTCGCCGCGGTCGAGTACTACGCGAAGCTGCAGAACGACGCGATGACCGAAGAGGTGTTCGGCTGGACCCCCTCCTCGAACAACCAGGGGCTGATCGCCGGCGAGCTGAGCTACATCCTCAACTCGATCTCGGCCTACCGCTCGCTGCAGAAGATCGACGAGGAGGCGGCGGCGGACATCGGCTTCGTGCCGGCCCTGGAGGGCCCGGCCGGCGCCTTCGCATCCAGCCACGTGTGGCAGATCTACGTGATTCCCACCTACGTGGAGGGCGCGGAGCTCGAAGCGGCCAAGAAGTTCATCCTGGACCACACCGCCGTCTACAACGACGCCGTCTACCACTCGGAGCTGTACAACTTCCCGTGCTATCCCAGCACGGTGCCGGAGCTCGCGGGCTGGCTGGAGGACGACCCGTTCGACTCGCAGCCCGCGGACAAGCTCAAGGTGCTTGCGACCGTGAACGACTGGTCGGTGTACATCGGCTACCCGGGCGTCGCCAATCCGGCCGTGATGCAGGCCTTCGGCGAGAACCTGGTCGTCAACATGGTCGCCAGGGTCGCCAAGGGCGAGCAGACCGCCGAGGAGTCGGTGGCGGAGGCGCACGCGCGCGCGGAGGAGATCTTCGCCGACTGGCGCGCCCGCGGCTATCTGCGCTGAGGCCCTCGGCCGGCACGTGGCGCGCGGGCGCCGCACACGGAGCGAAGGGCTGGGCGACGCTGGCCGCGGCCCTTCGCGCCATACCTTGCTGCGGGACGCGTTCGCGGACGACCGTTCGGTACGCTGAGAAGCGAGCATGAGCGCGGTGCGCCTGTCCGGGATCGTCAAGCGCTTCGGCGACGTCACCGCCGTCGCCGGGGTGGACCTGGAGATCGAGTCCGGCGAGTTCCTGGTCGTGCTCGGGCCGTCGGGATGCGGCAAGACGACCCTGATGCGCACCGTGGCCGGGCTGGAGAAGCCCAACGCCGGGCGCGTGTACATCGGCGCGCGCGACGTCACGGCGCTGCCGCCGCGCAAGCGCGGCATCGCCATGGTCTTCCAGTCCTACGCGCTCTACCCGCACATGACCGTGGCGAACAACATCGCCTTCCCGCTGAAGGCGCAGGGACGCACCAGGAGCAGGGCCGAGCGCTCCGAGCGCGTCCTGCAGGCGGCGCGCAAGGTCAGCATCGACCACCTGCTCGACCGCCGGCCGCGCCAGCTCTCCGGCGGCGAGCGGCAGCGGGTCGCGATCGCCCGCGCGATCGTCACCGAGCCGGACGTGCTGCTGCTCGATGAACCGCTCAGCAACCTGGACGCCAAGCTGCGTGCCTACGCTCGCGACGAGTTGAAGTTCTTTCAGCGCGAGTTGGGGATCACGACCATCTTCGTCACCCACGACCAGATCGAGGCGATGGGGCTCGGCGACCGGATCGTCGTGATGGAGCAGGGGCTGGTGCAGCAGGTCGGCCCGCCGCAGGCGATCTACGACCGGCCGGCCAACACCTTCGTCGCCACCTTCCTGGGTTCGCCGGGGATGAACCTGCTGCTGGTGGCGGAGGACGAGCTGCTCGGCTTCCGCCCCGAGCACCTGCATCCGGCCGCGGCAGGAGACCGGCACGAGTTCGAGTTCCGCATCACGCGCATCGAGTACCTGGGGGCCGATCGCCTGCTCTACGGGCAGATCGACGACTTCCGCGGCGAGCCGCACCTGACGCTGGCGCGCCTGCCGAGCAACGTGACAATGCCGCTGCAGGTGGGAGAGTCGTACTCCTTCGCCATCACCGATTCGCACCGCTTCGACCGTGGTAGCGGCGAGCGGCGGGACGGCGCGGGAGCGTATCGGTGACCGACGCCGGCGACGAGCGCGGCAGCGTGCTGGACAGCCGCCGCCTCATGGGCTTTTCCTTCCTGGCGCCGGCTGTGCTCTACATCGTCCTGCTGATCGGCGTGCCGTTCTTCACGGCGTTCGCATTCAGCCTCAGCGACGCCACGGTAGGCAACACCGACTTCCGCTACGCCGGCCTGCGCAACTTCCGGATCGTCCTGAACGCGCCCGACTTCCACGCCTCGTTGCGCAACACCTTCGTCTTTACCCTCGTCGCCCAGGTGTTCGTGCTGATCCTGGCCAACATCCTGGCGCTGATCCTCACCGCGCCGCTGCCGGACAGCCGCCTGGTGCGGGGCGGGATGTGGACGGCGCGGTTGCTCTTGATCATGCCGTGGGCCACGCCGCTGTCGCTCTCCGTGATCGGCTGGCTGTGGATGTTCGACTCCAAGTTCAGCCCGATCGACCACGTGCTGGAGCAGCTCGGCCTGCTCGGGCCGGGCACGGTCTGGGGTCCCACCCGCAACCTGACCTGGCTGGGCAAGACGTACCTGGCCAAGGCTTCGGTGATCTTCGTGCACGTCTGGCGCATGACGCCGCTGGCGACGGTGATCCTGATGGCCGGCCTGTCCAGCATCCCGACCGACGTCGTGGACCAGGCCAAGGCGGACGGCGCCCGCTACTTCCGCTCGCTGTTCCAGGTGAAGCTGCCGCTGATCCTGCCGATCATGCTCAACTCGCTCCTGTTCGCCTTCATCTTCACCTTCGGCGACCTGACCGTCGTGTACGTGCTGACCCGCGGTGCGCCGATCAACCACACGCTGACGCTGCCCATGTACAGCTTCGCGGTCGGCATCGAGGGCGGCAACCTGTCGCAGGGCGCGGCGATCGCGCTGTTCATCTTCCCCGTGCTGCTGGCGGTGGCGATCGTGCTGCTGCGCACGGCCAGCCGCGCGCAGGTTCGCTAAAGGCCGCATCCGGATGGTCGATCTGACGATACCGCCCGAGCTGATGGCGAGCCCGCCCGCGCGGGTCAGCCCCCGGCGCGTGATCAAGGGCACCCTCTACACGGTGTCCGTGCTCTGCTTCTGCCTCCTGGCCGCGGCGCCCTTCCTGGTGATGGGCATCACCACCTTCCAGACCGACGGCGACCTCTACACCCGTGACGCCAGTCCGTTCGACTACGCCGAGGCGCCCACCCTGAAGCACCTGGACAGGCTGTTCAACGACACCAACTACCTGGTGTTCGTCCGCAACTCCGCCGTGGTGGGCGCGGCGGTGGTGGTGATCACGCTCATCCTGGCGCTGCCGGCGGCCTATTCGCTGGCCCGCCTGACCGGGCGCTGGGGAGAGCGCGCCGGCATCCTGATGTTCATCGTCTACCTGGTCCCGCCGACGCTGCTGTTCATACCGCTGTTCCGGATCATCGTGTCGCTGGGCCTGAGCAACTCGCTGTTCTCCCTGATCGTGGTCTACCCGACGATCACGGTGCCGTTCAGCGCCTGGCTGCTGATGGGCTTCTTCAAGTCTATCCCGGAGGAGACGGAGGAGGCGGCGCTGGTCGACGGCTACCACCCCTACGGGGCGTTCCTGCGCGTGGCGCTGCCGCTGGCGCGGCCGGGCATCATCTCCGTGATCGTGTTCAGCTTCACCCTGACGCTGCACGAGTTCATCTACGCACTGGTGTTCATCACCCGCTCGGAGTGGCGGACGCTGAGCGTCGGCGTCCCCTCGGAGCTGATCCTGGGCGACGTCTTCTTCTGGCAGCCGCTGCTGGCCTCGGCCCTGATCATCGCCATCCCGGTCGCCCTGGTGTACAACGTGTTCCTGGACCGGCTGATCCAGGGTTTCACCGTGGGCGCGGTCAAGGGATAGCTTGTGCTCGATACGAGGTCAGAGTGGATGACCGTCCGATCTCCCAAGAAATGAACAGGGCCAAGAGCTCAGCGAAGGTCGCCAAGCCGGACGGCGCGAAGCCGGTCCTGCTGTCGGGCGGCAATCCCCAGATCGCCAAGGCCGACGGCGACGCCCCGGTGCAGGCCTACATCGCGGCCATGCCCGGCTGGAAGAGCGACCTCGGGCGCTGCCTCGACGACCTCATCGTTCGCAGCGTACCCGACGTGCGCAAGGCCGTGAGGTGGAACTCGCCCTTCTACGGCATCGAGGGGCAGGGGTGGTTCGTCAGCTACCACGTCTTCACCCGTTACGTGAAGGTGACCTTCCTGAATGGCGCGTCGCTGAAGCCGGTCCCGCCCGGCTCGGGCAAGGATCCGGACGCGCGCTGGATCGACATCCACGAGGGTGAGCTCGACGAGGAGCAGATGGCGGCGTGGTTCCGGCAGTCAGCCGCCCTTCCTGGCTGGCCCGGGTTCTGAAGTCCTCGGTTGCGCCCGAATGACGAGCTGATCTGAGAGCGAAGGTATGAAGAACATCCTGTACGTCTACAACGAGGGCGATTTTCACCTCAGCGAGTCGGCGGGGCGGCTGATCGGCGACGATCTGGCCGCCGACGGACGCTACGAGCTCGAGATGACCACCGACCTCGACGCGCTTGCGGCGCTGCCCCGCGGCGAGTATGCGGCGGTCGTCGTCTACACGACCGGCTGCCGCGACGAGCTGCAGGGTACGCGGGAGGCAGGGCTGCTGCGGTTCGTGGAGGCCGGCGGCGGCTTCGTCGGCCTGCATGCGGCCGCCGACAGCTTCCGTGGGAGCCGCCCGTACCTGGAGATGCTGGGCGGGGAGTTCCTGAACCATCCGGCTCACCACGAATTCACGGTCCGGATCCTGGACGGCGACCACTACATCACGCGGCGCATGCGGGACTTCCCGATCTTCGATGAGCTGTACCGGCTGCAGGGCTTCGACCCGGAGCGGTGCACGGTGCTCGCGGACGCCGGCTTCCGGAACGAGCGCCATCCGATCGTCCACGTGCGCGAGCACGGGCGCGGGCGGGTGGCCTATCTGGCAAATGGACACACCACGCAGGCATGGCAGACGCGGGCGTTTCGCAAGCTGGTCACCCGCGCCATCGCCTGGACCGCGGGGGCCGATGTTGAGGAGAAGACGCTCAGATGCGGCCTGTTCGGGTACGGGCCGAACCACAACATGGGGCGCAACCACTACGGCTGGCTGAACGAGGTGCCCGGCCTGCGGCCCGTGGCGATGTGTGACATCGACCGCGCGCGCGTCGAGGTGGCGCGGCAGGAGTGTCCGGATCTGGAGCTCTACACGACCAGCAGCGAGGAGATGCTGGCCGATGGGAACCTCGACCTGGTCGTCGTGATCCTGCCGCACTCGCTCCATGAACAGGCCGCCCTGCAGTGCCTGGATGCCGGCGCGCACCTGGTCATCGAGAAGCCGTTCTGCCTCACCGTGGAGGAGGCGGACCGCATCATTGGCCGCGCGCGTGAGTTGGGCCTGTCGGTCAGCGTGTTTCACAACCGGCGGTGGGACGCGGACTACCTGACCATCCGGGACGTGATCGAGCGCGGTCTGATCGGCGAGGTCTTTCACGTCGAGTGCGCTCAAGGCGGCTACGGGCACCCGGGTCCCACGTGGCGCTCCGACAAGGCGGTCTCAGGCGGCGTTCTCTACGACTGGGGCGCGCACTTCCTCGACTGGATCCTGAACTTGGTGCCGGGGAAGATCGCCCAGGTGACCGGCACGCGCCACGACCGCGTCTGGCACGGGGTCACGAACGAGGACTACATGAAGGTGGGCCTGCGATTCGAGAACGGGGTAACGGCCGAGTTCGTGTCGTCCCAGATCAGCGCGCTGCCGCAACCGAAGTGGCGGATCCTGGGCACGCTGGGCGGGCTGGAGGCGGGCGCGGCGAGGGAGGAGTTGCGGCTGGTGAGTTACGCGTCCGGCGTCCGCCACGAGGGCGTCGTGCAGGTGTCGCCGCGCATGGAATCGTGGATCAGCTACTACCGGGAACTCGCCGACCATCTGCTGCTGGGCGAGCCCAATCCCGTCACGCCCGAGCAGGCGCGGCGGGTGATCGGCGTCATTCAGGCCGCCGAGGTGAGCGCCGAGCGCGGGGCCGGCATTCCTCCGTTCGAGGGATGCGAGTAGGCCCTTCACTCTTGCGAGTGAGGTTCGCTCCGCTCACTCGGTGACGTACGCCGCGCACAGGAAGACGTCGTCCAGGCGCTCGGCTTCCCAGTCGACGCGCAGCAGCCCAGGGCGACGGCGTCGCTCCAGTGGTCGAAGCAGGCCGTCCGTTCCGGCCAGCAGGCGGACGACGCCACGGGACAGCCAGCTCAGGCATAGTCCAGAGATCTGCAGGGCGCGGTGGCTTCGTCAGTGGCCGCCCGAAGCGCCGGCGGCCGCACCCGCCGCCCCGCCGGCCGATATGGCTGCGATCGTCGCTGCCTGCTGGGCATCCAGGATCGCCTGGATCGACTGCAGGGCCGCCAGGTCGCCGGCGCTGCGTTCGCCGGCTCGCTCGGTGTCGGCGGACAGCTCGATGCTGGCGGCCAGCGTGAAGGCAACGGACTTGTCCGGGCGCGACTTGGCCTGCCGGAGACGGTCGCGGTTGTCGAGCACGCGGTCGACCACCTCCGCGGCGGGACTCTGCGTTAGTGCCAGCAGCGCCACCTCGTCGTAGCGGCTCGGTCGGACCCGTTCCTCCCGGCTTCTCAGCCGCTCGGCGACGTCGCAGAACCGGTCCACTCCGGCGTCGGTGCCGCGCGGGTCGACCGCAAGAAGCTGCGAGACGAGCTGGAGTTGCTGGCCGCGGGTGAAGTCGGCGTCATGCAGGCGGGTGTAGGCCCGTTCGATGTCCGCGGCCAGGACGTCGACCGGCACGTCGCGGGAGGCATGCAGCGCCGCGGCCGGCAAGTCGCCGGCGTTGGTCAGCCACCGGTGCTCGGTGCGCCACCGGCGGCAGATGAGCGCCAGCCGTTCCAGGTCCTCTCCGGGCACCGGAGCCCCCTCACCGTGCAGGGCCATCAACAGCGCCGCCAGCGTCGGGCCGGTGCCCCGGCTCGGGACCTTGTGCTCCTTGAAGGCGTCGCGCGTGGCGAACACGCACTCGTGGACCGGGGCTGTATCCAGCCCGCGCCGCAGGATCATGGCGGCCACCACGTAGCGGATCTCCGACTTGAGGGGGCTGGACCAGCGGGCGCGCTTGCGCAGATCGGTGGCCGCCGCCTCCAGCCGGTCGTAGCCGATGGTGGAGGCTGCGGCGCCCAGGCTCAGCGCGACGAAGCGGAACGTCACTGACTGTGTCGACCAGCGCTTGCGCGCGCGCAACGCCTCGAACGTCTGCAGGTAACTGGCGACCGGGTCGCCTGATGGGCTCATGGCCGGCAGCATAGGACGGGCCGCCTCCGGATGCCAGGGTTAGCCGCGGCTACGGCTCCTGTTCAAGCGCCTCGCGTCGGTTGAGTTCCAGCGCTTCTTGCAACGTGACCTTGCAGCCTGCGACCCGAGGCGGAGCAGTTGGCGCTACAGCGCTCGCTTCTGCAGCGAAGCGTGGACAGGGTCTAGAATGCGAGCATGGCTGAAACCACCAGAGACCTGATCGGCGACGGCTGGCTCTCGGAGCCGGCGATATACCGCACCGACCTGGACGCCTGCCGGCCGGCGGCAGCGCTGTACCCGGGCTCGCGCGCTCGCCACTGGCGGCTGCTGTCATACGAGCTGGAGGGGCTGGCCGGCACGATGCTGCGGGCCGACGAGGAGACGGACGCTCCCGAGCTGACCTACCCGCTGCGTGCCTCCGGGTACCACGCGGTGTCGCTGGGGCTGATGGCCGAGTCCTCGGAGGACATCGTGGTGCTGACCCGCCTGAACGGGGATGTCAGCTCCACCGTGCTCACCTGCCCGATGACCGACCGCGCCGGACGGCACCGGATCCGGGAGCTGTTCTGGAAGATCGCCGACCTGAGCGGCCAGGACCTGGTGATCGGCCAGAACAACCGGCGGATCGCCGCCGGCGACACGCCGGGGTGCGTGGCGGGCAGCCCCGTGCGCCTGGCGTACGTGAAGCTGGTCCCGCTTACCGAGGGGGAGGTCGCCACCTTCCGGGCCGACGCGGCTCGGCAGGACAACCGGCGGCTGTTCGGGCACAATGACGCCCACGGCCTGCACTACGCCACGCGGCCGACGGCAGCCGGCCACATCCGGCGCCGCATCGAGATGTTCCGCAACACGGATTTCTCGCGCCTGTACTGGGAGTGCGGCATGGGTGACCTGCTCTACTACCTGGGGACCGCCGGCCGGCTGCCGACACACGACGGCCTGGACGACTTCGCGCGGAGCGGCGACCGCCTGCACCGGGAGAGCTGGCAGATCCTGCGCGAGCAGGGCATCGATCCGTTCCGGGTCGCCCGCGAGCACGCCCGCGACATGGGACTGGAGTTTCACGCGACCTACCGGCCGGCCGGGTTCCGGTTTCCGCCCGACCACGACCACTTCGACCACGGTGACTCCTTCTACGGGCGCCACCCCGAGCTGCGGGGCCGCGACCGCGACGGGCGCGAGACGCCCCGTATCTCCTACGCTTACCCGGAGAGCCGGCGCTTCGCGGTGTCGTTGCTGAACGAGGTGGCCGCCGACTACGACGTCGACGGCATCTGCCTGGCCTACAACCGGCGGCCCCCGTTCAGCGAGTTCGAGCCGCCGCTGATCGACAGCTTCCAGGCGGAGCACGGCCGCGACCCGCGCACGCTGGCGGACGACGACGAGACGTGGCTGTGGCACCGCTGCGGCGTGCTCACCAGCTTCATGCGCGAAGTCCGCGCGGACCTGGACGAGGTCGCGCGCGCCCGGCAGCGGCCACGGATTTCGGTCACCGCCATAGTCATGCGAGACGCCGCGGAGAACCTCTACTACGGCATGGACCTGCAGACCTGGGTGCGGGAGGGGCTGGTGGACACCCTCATCCCCTACACGTCGGCGGTGTTCCTGGACAGCGCCGCCGACTCCTGGGAGGACCCCCGCGGTGCGGACTGGTTCGTCGAGCTGACGCGTGGCACCTCCTGCACGCTGTCGATGAGCCTGCTGCCTCGCATGATGCCGCCCGGCCTGTACCGCGAACGCGCGGCGGGGCTGTATCGGGCCGGCGTGGAGAGCTTCTTCTTCTGGGACTGCACGCCCGGACGCGGCAACTACACGGAGTCGTGGAGCGCCCTGCGGCGCCTGGGTCACAAGGAGGAGGTCCTGAGCTGGGCGGACAGCGGCCGGCCGGACCTCAGCCTCGCGCGGCGTCCGCTGACCAGCCTGGACGGTTGGGACCTGTCGTACGCCACACCGGGATAGCCTGTGGGTGTGCGGACGTACGAGCGTTCCACGGTTCTCCCTCACTCCGTGGAGCGCGTATTCGCGTGGCACGAGACCGTAGCCTCGTTCGAGCGCTTGCTGCCTCCCTCGCCGCCGATGGAGCTGCTGGAGCGCACCGGGACGATCCGTGAGGGGGACCGCGCGACCTTTCGCGTAGGGGTCGGTCCGTTCGGCTTTCGCGGCACGGTGGAATACGAGGGCTACCGGCCGCTCCAGGAGTTCGGTAACCGGCACGTCGGCGGTCCCCACCGTTCGTTGCGGCACCGCCATCTGTTCCGCTCGACCGGGGAGGCGAGCTGCGAGCTCACCGAACGGATTCACTGTGAGCCGCGCCTGATCATGGCGACGCTGGGCCGCGTGTCGCTCCGGCGCACGATGGAGCGCGCGCTGGAGTTCCACCAGGAGCGCGTCCGCCGCGACCTGGAGCGCCACGCGGCCGGGCCGGCGGGACCGCTACGGGTGCTGCTCACCGGCGCGTCCGGGCTGATCGGCGGCGCGCTCACTGCCTTTCTGGAAAGCGGCGGCCATGACGTGGTCCGGCTGGTGCGGCCACCCGCTTCCGAGCGGCGGCCACCCGCTTCCGAGCGGCGGCCACCCGCTTCCGGCCGGGAAATCGCCTGGGACCCCGCCTCCGGGCAGATTGACGCGGCCGCCCTGGAAGGGTTCGACGCGGTGATCCACCTGGCGGGGGAGAACATCGGCGCCGGGCGCTGGACCGCGGCGCGGCGGCGGCGCATCCGCTCAAGCCGCGTCGCATCGACCGAGCTACTTTGTGGTGCTCTCGCAGCGCTGAAGCGGCCTCCCGCGGCGCTGGTGTCAGCTTCGGCCGTCGGTTACTACGGCGACGCGGCAGGCACGGTCGACGAGTCCGCGCCGGCCGGCGGCGGCTTCCTGGCCGAGGTGACCGCCGCCTGGGAGCAGGCTGCCGAAGCGGCGCGGGCGGCGGGCATCCGGGTCGCGCACGCCCGCTTCGGCCCGGTGCTCAGCCCCAAAGCGGGAATGCTGAAGCGGCTCCTGCCGGTATTCCGGGCGGGCGCCGGCGGCGTGGTCGGCAGCGGCCGGCAGCCGATCAGTTGGATCGGGCTGGACGACGCGATCGGCGCGCTGCACTTCCTGATGAGCAGCGACCAGGCGCAGGGCGCCTTCAACGTAGTGGCACCGCGTCCAGCCACCAACCGGGAGTTCACACAGGCGCTGGCGTCCGTGCTGAGACGGCCGGCGTTCGCGCCGGTCCCTGCTCCGGCCATCCGTGCCCTGTTCGGGGAGATGGGCGATCAGCTCATCCTCAAGGGGCAGGCGGTGGGCCCGGCACGGCTGACCGAGCTAGGGTTTCGCTGGCTGGAACCGACCCTGGACGGCGCCCTGCGCTGGGAGCTGGGCATTCAGTAGCCGGCGGCCTTGTCCACCAGCCCCAGGAGGGGCCGGCCTTCCCGAAATCGGCACAGGTTCTCGACGAGGTGGTCCGCGAGCCGCCGCTGCGTCGCGACCGAGTTGGCCGCGTCGATGTAGCAGGATTGGGGCCCGAGGAAGAAGCCGCCGTCTGGTGGACTGGACCGGTCGGTCGGCAACGGGGTAGTCTCCCGCCTTCACCCGCGTGGTGAGGTGGCCGTCACCGACTGCGTGGCACGCTCTCGCCGGCGCGGGCACAACGCATCGCACACGGAGGATGAGCATGCACAAGCGATCAAGCAATCTCGTGGCCGTGATGGCCCTGTTGGCGCTCTGGCTGGTGCCGTCGATGGCATTTGCCGAAGGGCAGGCGGAGGGTGCCGCGGACCAACCGATGGAGATCACGTGGCAGCTGCGGGAAGAGACCTCCTACGCGGCGCAGGTGGCCGAGGAGATCTTCAACGTCCGCATCCTCGGCAACGGCATCTGGAACAACGACCGGGAGAAGATCGACCTGATGTTCGCCGCCGGCGAGGCGCCGGAGGTCTTTTCGGCCGGGGACGACCAGTTCCACTACCGCGACGGGCTGACCCGCGAGATCCCGCTGGCGATGATCCAGGAGCACGCGCCGCTGCACTACCAGTGGATGCTCGACCATCCCATCGCGCTCAACATCAGCAGGAGCCCGGACAGCGACGATGCCTACGTCGCCCTGGTCGGGGTGACGATGTCGACCAACGTGCCGCTGATCGGCTTCTGGTCGACCCGCGCCGACTGGGCCGAGAACGTCGGGCACCCGATTCCGGATTACTACGAGACGCGCTGGAAGGTCAGCACCGAGACCGACCGCACCTGGTTCGTGCCGGCCAACCTCACGCTCGACTGGATGGAGGAGCTGATGGTGCTCTATCGGGACGGCGATCCCGACGGCAACGGCAAGATCGACACCATTCCGGCGAGCGCGTCCAACGTCATCCCCTGGAGCTTCACCACCCTGTTCGGCGCCTTCGGCCTGCCGATGTACTCGATCACGGTGGGCACCGGCGGCGTGGCCAACTACCAGGACGAGAACGGCGACCTGGTGCTGCAGCCGGTTTCACCCCGCTACAAGAAGTTCCTGGCCCACCTGGCCGACTGGTACGCCAAGGACCTCATCGACAAGGAGTTCCCGACCATGAGCCGCCAGGACCAGTGGCAGAAGGACATGGCCGGCATAGTCGGGGTGCAGTTCATGAGCAACTCCACCTACGTCAACCCGACGCTGGAGCGGCCGCCCAACCACGCGACCCTGGAAGAGGTCGCGGCCGGCGCCAGCGTGGCGATGATGCCGCCGCCGATCGGTCCCGAGGGCTACCAGGGCGTGCAGGTCTACCAGGCGCACTCGCCGATCAGCAACTGGGCCTCCCTCAAGATCCGCCACGACGTGAGCGACGAGAAGCTGGCCAAGATCCTGCAGATCTGGGACTGGCGCCAGCATGACCCGGAGGGCTGGATGATCAGCCAGTTCGGCAAGGAAGGCGTGCACTTCACCTGGTCCGGCGAGGCGGGCAACTCGAAGCCGAACCGCGTGACGGAGGAAGACGTCGTGGCGAACCACCCGGACGAGCCCAAGCTCGGCAGGTTCTTCCACTATCCGTACGGATATCACATGGACATGATCCGCTGGATCTACTCGCCGCAGTTCGTCCAGATCTGGGACAACTGGTTCGCCCCCGGACACTCCGAGTACTACCACACGCGACCGTACAAGTGGGACCTGTTCACGGAGACCGAGATGAAGGCGATCGCCGATCGCCAGGGCGAGGGGCTGAACACGCTCGCCAACGAGTTCTTCATGCGGGTGGTGACCGGGCAGGTCGACCTGGACGCCGAGTGGGACGCCTACGTGGCGCGCTGGATGGCCGAGGGCGGCGACCAGGTGTACGAGGCGATGCAGAACTCGATCATCATCAAGGCGCTGCACGAAGGCCGCATCGAATACTGATCACTGTCGTCGATGGACATGAAGGGGGTGGGCCGCTGGTCCATCCCCTTCCGCTCTAAGTCCGGAGGCTGATGCCGATGCCCGCATCCGCGGTCGACATCCAGATACGCGACAACCTGCGGCGCGAGCGATGGAGCCGCGTGCGGCGGATGCGGCTGCTCTACCTGTCGCTGCTTCCCGCTCTGCTGCTGCTGCTCGTGTTCAACTACGTCCCGATCTACGGCATCGTCATCGCGTTCAAGAACTTCCAGGCAAGCCGCGGCATCCTGGGCAGCCCCTGGAACAACTTCGAAAACTTCGAGGTGCTGTTCGGCAGCTTCCAGTTCCAGCGGGTCATGCGCAACACCGTCATCATCAGCTTGCAGCGCATCGTGTTCGGCTTTCCGGCGCCGATCCTGCTGGCCCTGATCATCAACGAGTTCGCCAACTCGTGGTGGAAGAAGGGGATCCAGTCGATCACCTACCTCCCCCACTTCATCTCCTGGGTCGTGATGGCCGGCATCCTGGTGGAGATACTGTCACCGCAGCGCGGCATCATCGGGTACCTGTACACGGTGCTCGGCAGGGACGCGCCGCTGCTGCTCACCAACCAGAACGTGTTCCGGCCGATTCTGATCGCCACCGACGTCTGGAAGGAGGTGGGGTGGGGCTCGGTGATCTACCTGGCGGCGATCTCCTCCATCGATCCGACCATGTACGACGTGGCTCGGATCGACGGCGCCGGTCGGATACGGCAAGCCACCGCCATCACGCTGCCGTCGCTGCTGCCGGTGATCACCATCCTGTTCATCCTGCGCCTGAGCGGCATCCTCAACGCCGGCTTCGACCAGATCTTCAACCTCTACAACGAGCTGGTGTACGAGGTCGCCGACATCATCGACACCTACATGTACCGGGTCGGCATCCTGTCGCAGGAGTTCGAGTTCGCCACCGCCGCCGGCCTGTTCAAGAACGTCGTCGGGGTCGCGTTGATCGTGCTGGTCAACGCCGTGATCAGGCGCTTCAGCGATCACGGAATCTGGTGATGGCGGACCGGCGGTTCGGGACGGTCTGAGATGGCCAAGCAAATGATCGACCAGGGGCTGGTCGAGGTCGATATCAGCGGCGCGCGCATGCGCCGCGTGTTCGGCTACGGGCGCCAGACGGCCGGGGAAATCGCCTTCAAGGCGGCGGCGTCGGTGGTGTTGTTCCTGCTTGCCCTGACCTTTCTCTATCCGTTCTGGTTCACGATCATTCTGTCCTTTTCCGGCTTCAACGACGCTCTGACGCTCGGCCTGCACATCTGGCCGAGCGAATGGAACATGGAAGCCTACGAGTTCGTGTTCACCGAGAACGTGATCGCGGTCGCCTACTTCAACTCGATCGTCCGTACCGCGGTGGGCGGCGCGCTCACCGTGGTGGTCACCTTGATGGCGGCCTATCCGCTGTCCAAGAAAAACCTGCCGGGGCGCACCGGGATCACCATCTACATCCTGATCACGATGTTCTTCTCCGGCGGGCTGATACCGACCTACCTGTTGATCCGATCGCTGGGCCTGCTGGACAAGTTCATCGTCCTGATCCTGCCGGTGTTGGCGATCGGCTTCTACATCATCATCGTCCGCAACTTCCTGATGACGGTCGATATCGCCTACGAGGAGTCCGCGCTGATCGACGGCGCCAACTACCTGGAGATCCTGTTCCGGGTGATCATGCCGCTGGCCAAGCCGGTGATGGCCGTGATCTTCCTGTGGGCGGCGGTGTACCACTGGAATGAGTGGTTCCACTGGCTGATCTACATGAAGAGCAATTCCAAGATCGTGCTGCAGATGATCCTGCGGCGGCTGCTGATCAAGGAACGCGAACTGCTGGAGCAGGTCATCGAGTTCGGCGACCCCGGGGACTTCACCAACCAGCAGCGCCTGCCTCCGGAGGCGCTGAAGGCGGCAACGACCCTGATCACGATCGGGCCGATCATCCTGTTGTATCCGGTCCTGCAGCGCTACTTCATCAAGGGCATCTTCGTCGGCTCGCTCAAGGGCTGAGCCGGTACCGCCAGGCGTCGCCGCGCATGTGCCGTTCTGCGTCCACCCAGAGCCGCGTCATGCGCAGGATCAGGTCGTCGCCGGTGCGCTCCTGGTGCACCTCGAAGTTGCGCAGGCGCACGGGCGCGGGGTCGTCGTCGCGCCAGGTGTCGATCTCGGTGACGCTGTCGCGGATCAGCAGGAAGCTGTCCGGGTCCACCTCGCCTGCGACCAGCGGATAGTCCGGACCGTTGCCCTCGGGGTTTTCTTCGCACAGGTTGCCGATCCAGTAGTAGCGGCCGCTGGAGTGCGGGACGATCGTGGAGTAGGAGGCGGGCGAGTGGAACGGCGTGCCGTCGGTCCAGGTCCAGGGCGCGATGCGGCTCCAGGTGAGGCAACCGTCGTCGGAGGTGCAGTACCACTTGTGGCCGGGCAGTGACGGATTGCCGGCGTTGCTGCCGCGCATCACCATCAGGAAGCGCCCGTCGGGCATCTCGGCGACCGCCCCCTCGCTTACTCCGCGGGTGGAGACGTCGGGCTCCAGGATGACGCGTTCGCCGACTTCCCATCGCAGCCGCCTGCCGGGCTGCCAGGTGCCGATCAGGACCATGATCTCGTGAAAGGAGAGCGCGCCCGGCGGACAGAACAGCGTGCCGTCGGGTTGCAGGCGGGTGATCTGCACGGGAAAGATCAGGCGCCCGGCGCGATCGAAGAACGGCACGTTGGCGAAGTGGACGGCGTTCCTGCCGGTCCACACCGCCTGCAGCGGATGGGAGGGATCGTATTCCTCTCCCTCCTGGATGATCCGGTCCTCGAACAGCCAGGTAAGCCCGTCGTCCTCCGAGACGCGGTAGGTGGCGAAGGTGGAGGTGAGCGCTTCCAGCATGTGGTCTTTCGGCATCACCGAGGTGCCGTTGAGCGCCACCAGCAGCCCGCTGCTCGGATCGGTCACCAGCGTGCCGTAACCGGTCCGTACCGTGCCGGCCGGGGTGAGATGGCTGACTTGGTAGGGGTGGTCCTCCGACCACGTGGCCCCGTCGTCGTCGGAGTAGCTCAGGCGCAGCAGGTCGTAGATGTCGTTGCCGATCTCGCTGAAGCGCTGCCGGAGAAGCTTGGGCTCGTGGGCGGAGCGGTAGCCGACGGTCTCGTAGGCGGCCGCGACGTCGCTGCCGCGATAACTCAAGGTCCGTTCGCTGACGGTCATGCGCTTCCCCCGTACTTACAGTCGCAGCCGGTAGTGATAGGCGTCGGCGCTCCAGATGTCGCGACAGCCGCCCTTGGCCCCGAGGCGTGTCAGGTAAAGCTCCAGGTCGCGGGTCTCGCGGTTCTCCAGCAGGCTGAAGTTGGTGAGCTGCAGGGTGTCGGCATCGTGCTCGGGATCCCGCCGGTCGATCACGGTGACGGTGTCGCGCTTGAGCGCGACGCGCTGCTCGTCGACCTCGGCGATCTGTAGCGGGTGGCGCGGCGCGCTGGCTTCGGCCGGCCGCTCGGCGATGTTGAGCATGCAGTACAGTTTGCCGGTCCTGGTGGCCCGGATGGTCTTGGCGAACGTTGCGGGCGAGTAGAACTGCCCGCCGTCGTCGTAGCGCAGGTCGATGATCGGGGTCCAGGTCAGGCCGCCGTCCGAGGAGGTCGAGCACCACTTGCGGCCGGGGCACTCCAGGGGGTCGAGCCCGGCGTTGGAGCCGCGCATGATCAACAGCAGCCGGCCGTCGGACAGCTCGCTCAGATCGAGCTCGACCAGTCCGCGCGTGGAGGTGCGCCGCGGCAGTAAAATTGGCTGCGAGGTCTGCCAGCGGTAGTCGCCGGCCGCCGCGTCCCAGCGGCCGACGAAGCAGATGACGCCCGCGACGCAGCCTTCCCGATAGGTGTTGGGGAACACCACCGCGACCTTCTCATCCTCGGCGTCCCGGTACGGGACCGGCACCGTGGCGCTGATCACGACGGTCCCATTGCTCGTGACGAGCGGGCGGCCGACGTACATCTCGTTGCGCCGGAAGAACGTCTCGTCGCCCCAGTCCTGGGGGTCGAAGTCCGGCCGGGACTCGTACTTGAGCAGGCGCGCGTCGCCCCACGTGCGGCCGTCGTCGGCCGACAACTGGTAGAAGCTGTGATCGGCGAAGCGCCGCTCGCCGGTCCAGAGCAGGTGCAGCGCCTCTCGCGGATCGCCGCGCAGCAGGCGCTGGAATACCGGCTTGATCAGCATGCCGGACACCGGATCGTAGGGCCCCGTGCCGCGCTGGCTCGCCCCGCCGGACTCTGTCACGTCGCCCTGCCGCGGCCGCTCCTCGTACAGGAGCTCCCAGTCGCTCCAGGTCCTGCCGTTGTCGGGAGATTCCCGGCTGCGCGCCCGGTAGTTCCAGTCGGACGAATTGACCAGCGCCCTCGTTTCCTCCAGCCGCAGGCCCTGGCCGATGTAAGATACGGCGCAACTCACCGCCACCCGTTCCTGGCCCGAGGTCGCGTACCGCTCGCGCTCGACCTCGCAGATGGGTGCCATAGCCGTGGATCCCTCCATCCTCACTACCACGCCGGTTGCGGCATGGCAAGAGCGGCCGACGGGCGCGCCGTGGCGTAGTACCATCTCATGGATTCCGGCAGGAAGCGTGTGAGGCGCACCGGAGGAGGATCATGAGAACCCAGGGAGATCCGAATAACGATCTGAAGTCGGTGCTGACACATCTATCCGAACACGGATACGCGGTTGTTGAAGGAGTGCTCAGCAAAGATGAGGTCCGGTACTATCGGGGTATCGTGGCGGATCTCTTCGAACGAGAACGACGACAACCCTTCGAGCCGGAAGACGGTCCCGCGTTGCCGGGAGACGACCAAATCGAAGCGTATCTGAAGGAAAGCTACCAGATCAGTGAAGCGGAGCAGGCTCGACTCATGCGGCGAGTCCGCCATACCCGTGCCCAACAGCAAGACACGCCGTGGCCCGTCCCTCCTGCGGCGGTCGTCAAGAATTTCCTTCATTTGCCGACCCTGTTCGATCACGACCGGTCGCAGCGAATCTGGAACGTCGTGAACAAGGCGCCGGATTTCGGGAAACTGATAGAACACCCGGTGGTGCTGTCCCTGGCGCGGGAGATCCTCGGAGCCGATTGCGTGCTCGCCGACTGCAGCGCGACCAGCATCGGTCCGCATACCGACGAAGGGGGAGCGTGGCACGTTGATGTGCCGCTCGGTCAGTTGCCGGAGCCCTTGCCGGACTTTCCCCTGACCATTCAGAACGCCTGGATGCTCGATGAGTTCACGACGACCAACGGTGCCACGCAGATCGTTCCCGACAGCCACCGCACTCGCAGAAAGCCCGCATGGGGAGGAGAGCAGGAGAACCGAACAAAGCTGACCGGGCCGGCCGGCTCCGTCGCCATCTGGCTTTCGAACACCTGGCACCGATCGGGACCGAACGCCACGGACAACCCTCGTCGAGCGATTCTCTGCTACTACTCCCGCTCGTGGATGAAGCCGTTTACCGACTACACGTCGATAGCCCCGAAGGTCGCGCAAACCTTCTCGCCCGGGTTGCGCTATCTGCTGGGATTCTCGTCGAGTGCGCCCGTGCGCGGGTAGCGCGGGCAGGCGGTCACGTCAGGCTCCCGCGGAGCGCCCGCACCAGCCACGGCACGGCCACGGCGTGCTTGAAGTTGTGGTTGGGCACGTCCACGTTGGCGTAGGTGAAGTACTCGTCCATGGTCAGCCCCTCCGGGATCTCGTCGTCGTCGTGGATCCGGGCGTCAGCGTCGGCGTATCGCGGATAGTGGTGGATCGCAAGCAGGTGACTCGAGCCGCGTTCCCGGTACGCGCCGCGGACCTGGTCCAGGTGCTGCCTGGCACCGCCCTCGGTCATGATCAGCGGGCGGCCGGCCAGCGAGCTCAGCAGGTCGGGAAAGTCGAACCACCTGAACATGCCGGGGACGACGTGCCATAGCGGATCCACGTCGCGCCATTGCCCGTCGCGAGGCAACCCGAGCACGACGTGGCGCTGGCGCACGTGGCAGAGAAAGTCGTTGAACACCAGCGCGGCCAGGCTCGGGTCGAGCACGGCCATGCACATCGCCGGCTCGGTGCCCAGGGAATGACCGCTGACCGCTACCCGCCGGGCATCGACGAACGGCAGCGAGCGAAGCCACCCCAGCACATGCAGCTTCTGCGACACGGTCAGCTCCACGTAGCTGCGTCCCAGCCGGATGAGCTGCGCAGTGAGCTTCACCCGGCCGCTGTTCGGGGGAACGCCTGCAGGCAGCAGGTCCAGCTCGCCGATGCCGGGGTTGTCCAGCGCCACGGCCACCAGTCCTGCCCTGGCGTAGTACCAGGCCATGCGGTTGGCTACGGGGTGCTTGTTGGGCGGCTGTTCCGGCCGCAGCTCCGGCTCGCCGGCCAGCAGCTCCTTGCTTGAGGCCGAACCGGGGAAGCACATCACGGCCGCGCCGGGCTGCGCATCGTCGACCGTGTCCGGCACCAGCATGAGCAGCGGCACCACCGACCCCGGCTCCGGGTATGCCTCCCATTTCTCCAGGCGGTAGCCGTCGCGCCGCTCGGTCCACAGGCGAACCGGTGCGGGCTCCGGCGGCGTCCGCGGCGCGATGAGCTCGGGAGTAAGCGCCAGCAGCTCGGCGAGCTTGTCGCGCACCCGTTGCCGCCACTCGGCAAACCCGGCGTCTTCCAGCCCGGGCCGGTAGGCCAGCCGGCCCTCAGTGCTGCGCAACAGGTGCTGGCAGAGGGCCATGGTGGTTACATGGCGTCCGTCGCCGCGATCAGGAGGGTAGCGTGCTTCATCGCTCATCGGCCACCAGGAGATCCTTCGCCTGCTCCAGCACTGCTATCGCATGATTGCGTGTGACGGTAGGGAAGTCTTCGAGGAACTCCGCGAGCGGACGACCCGCCTCCAGATAGTCGAGCAATGTCCGAACAGGGACCCGTGTCCCCACAAAGACCGTGGCTCCACCGGGAATCTCGGGGTCGCTGTGAATGACACTCTGTTCCTGCCCCACCGGGCACCTCCGTCTTCCGTCGTTTACCATATCATGGAGGTATGGCCCCACGGATCGAGATCGTCGCCACTGGCATCATCTCCCGCAGCGCCGAGCACGGCGCGTTCATGCCCGTGATCACGCCGCTCGCGGATGGCACGCTGATCGCCGCCCAGCACGTGGGGGAGTCGCTGGGCTCCTCCGACAACCACATCGAGGTGCTGCGCTCCGCGGACGGCGGGCGCACGTGGATCAACCAGGGCGGCATCCATCCCCGCAACCCGCCGCGCGACGGGTACACCTACCGCGGGCCGCACATCCACACCGTGCCCGACGGCAGGCTGGTGATGACCGCCGGCCGCTTCGAGGCCACCGATGACGACCTCTTCGACGCGGACACCGAGTCGCTGCAGCGCCCGGCGATGCTCCTGTTCTGGTCCTCCGATCTGGGCCGCACCTGGACGCAACCGCAGGTCGTGCCGGTCGACTTCCCGACGGACTGCTACACCTGCAACGGAGCGGGTGGCATGTTCCAGTTGGCGCCCGACCGCTGGATGTACCCGTTCGAGACGTGGAAGCCGAGCGGCTACGAGGGCCCGCCCGACCAGAAGGCGGGCGCGGTGTTCTCGGCGGACCAGGGGCGCACCTGGGGCGAGCTGACCATCATCGCCGACGACCCGAGCGGCGAGCTGCTGTGGTGGGACCAGCGATCCTGCGTCCTTCCCGACGGCCGCATCTACACGCTGTTCTGGACGCACGTGTATGGCACGTCCGAGGACCTCAACACCCACTGGGCGATCTCGGAGGATCAGGGCCGCACGTGGTCCGACCCGCGCCCCACCACGCTGCGCGGGCAGGTGAGCACCCCCATCGCACTGTCCGACGGGCGCGTCGCCACCATCTACAACCACCGGCACGAGCCGCAGGGCATCCGCGTCGCCCTCACCGCCGACCTGACCAACTACGACGCGGACACGGAGATCGTCCTGTTCGACGCGGGCGCCGAGGCCACGCTCGGCACGCCCGACAGCGACAACTTCCTGGCCGAGCACATGCTGATCGCCTTCGGCAGACCGGACGGCAGGCTGTTCCCGGACGGCGACCTGATGACCTGCTACTGGTGCACGACCGAGGGGGTGACCCATACCCGGTGGGCCCGGCTGCGCGTGCGCTGACGCGTGATAGACTCCGGCGATGTCCTTCGAGTTGACCGAGGCGCAGCGCGAGTTTTTCGCCACGTTCGGCTTCCTGCACCTGCCGGGGCTGTTCGCGGAGGAGTCCACGCGGATCGAGGACGCTTTCGAGGAGCTCATCCGCAGCCGCGGCGGCGACTGCCATGAGGGCCGCGAGCGGCTCTCGGTGGCGCCGTTCCTGAATCACAGCGAGTACCTGTGCAGCCTGCTGGACGACGAGCGCCTGCACGGCGTCGCCCGCGCGGTGTGCGGTGACGACTACCAGTACTGGAACAGCGACGGCAACTACTACGTGGGCGACACCCGCTGGCACTCCGACGGAACGCTGTCCAACCCGATGGGCTTCGTGAAGCTGGCGCTTTATCTCGATCCGGTGGATGCCCACAGCGGCGCCCTGCGGGTGATACCGGGGAGCCATCGCGAAGGCGAGCCGTATGCGGAGATGATCGACGAGCAGATTCGCGGTGAGCGGTTCTGGGGCGGATTGCCGGGCGACAGGATCCCGGCCGTCGCCCTTTCCAGCCGGCCCGGCGACCTGGTGCTGTTCACCCAGTCCCTGAAGCACGGCGCGTGGGGCGGCGGCACCCGGCGCCGAATGTTCACGATCAACTACACCCGCCCGATAACCCCCGGGGTCCTCGGGCGGTACCGCGACGTGATCGCCAGCCACGGCTACAGCAAGGCGGACGTGTTCGGCGATCCCCCCGGCCCACTGCTGACGGGGGCGCCGGTTCGCCGGCTGGACCACCTGAGCGCGCTCCGGGAGCACATCCCCGACGCCGCCTGACCGGCCGCCAGGAGGAACCGCACGTGGCCGACAGACAGCCGTTCAGCGAAGTCGCCGGCAAGTTCGCCGTGGTGACCGGGGGCCGCCCGCGGTCTGGGACAGGGCACGGCCGAGACGCTTGCCGCGCACGGCATCGGCATCACCCACTGGGGCAAGCCATCCGTCCGGCAGGATCGCTGGACGCCCTGCAGACTCTGGTATGGGCGGAACTCTGGCAGACGTGACCATCTCCCTGTACTACAACCCGAAATGCCCTGATTGCGTGCGTCAGGCGGCCCGGACGGCTCGCCTGGACTGGTTGGGTCGAGTCGAGTTGCGGACGGACGCATCGACTATCGAGGCGGATGCCCGGCTCGGCCGAGTCTGTCAGGCGACCGCCCCGAGCCCCTTCTTCGCGACCAACGTCAGGAGCTTCAGCGAAGCGCCGCGCGGCCGCTTCACGCCACGCTCCCACTGGCTTACCAGGCCTGTCGTCACGTTGAGGTAGCGGGCGAACACCGCTTGGCTCGCATTCTCCCGTAGCCGGATCTCTCGGATTCTCTCCGGTGCCATCTCCTCGACCGGCGTCAGGCACATCTCGTCGAAAACCCTCATGGTTCGAGTCACCATGACGCCCGCCTCCGTCAGACCCAGCGCCGTCTCGTGAGCCGCCGCTAACGCGTCGCTCTTGTATTGCTTGGCCATGGCATATCACCTCGGTTATCGTCCCGTTCGAAAGCACCGCCCGCAGGCCGGCCTCATAGGTGCGACATCAGTCAATCGGCGGTCCGGAGCGACAAATCGGCGCGCCTTCGGCGCAGCCGTGCTCCCGATCCGAGCGATCGCCGGGCGAGGCAAACCGGGCTGCAACGGAGACGCGTGCGAGATCTGAAGCGTCGCGTGCGTCAGTCCCAGCGTCGCGTGCGTCAGTCCCAGCGGAGGTGGACGGCGTAGGCGCGGTGCCCGGTCGCGGAGCCCCGCCGGAAGTGGCCGAACACGTACATCGCCTCGGAATCGCCGACGGGGACGAAGGTGCCGTTCATGGCGTTGTAGTAGTTGTCGAACGGCTCGTCGTCAGGGGTGCGGTCGAACAGGAGGTCCGTGCTCCAGGTGCGGCCCAGGTCGAAGCTGCGCGCAATGTGCATCCCGCAGAACGAGTGGCCGCGGTGGCGGCTCCAGTGCGAAGGCAGGCGGGCCGGCAGGACCAGGGAGCCGTCGGGCAGCGCCAGGCCGTCGGTCGGCGCTCCGGTTCCGGACAGGTCGGTCGGCTCCGGGGTCGACCACGTCTCGCCGCGGTCACGGGACTCCGCGCGGAAGAACAGGCAGTCGCTGGAGCGCGGATTGGTGCCGGGGATGCCGCCCAGATGGTCGCGGCCGCGGATGACCGAGACCAGCGTGCCGCCCCCGGCGGAGAACAGGGTCTGCTCGTTGTAGCCGGCCATCACCTCCGGGTCCTTGCGGACCGCCGGATCCGGCTCGTAGCCGACCTGCCGGTAACGGAGCGTGTGGCCGCCGTCGTCCGAGAGGAGCACCCCGCACTGCCAGTTGTCGCCGCGCACAGCCGAACCCCACATCGTGAACACCAGCCGCCCGTCCGGCAGGGCGATGCCGGGCGCGATGAACTGCTCGGTGAGGAAGGTGCCGGCGGCGATCCGGTTCCAGGAGAACTCGTCCGCATCCGGCGCACGGTGCCCGATGAGGATGTCGCTGGGCCGATAGAGCCCGCGCCCGCCGAGGGAGCGGTCGAAGCCCCTGGGCAGGTAGATGCCGGCGGCGACCACGGTGCCGTCGTCCAATACGTGCGCGGGGGCGACGCCCTGGAACTCGGTCTCGGGATCTTCGAGCGGCGGCCCGAACGGAAGCGGCTCCGTCCAGGTGGCGCCCAGATCGTCGCTCTGGGTGAGCAGCGAGGAGATGCCTTGCTCCGCGTCGCTCGCTCGCTGCACGGTCATCACCAGCCGGCCGCGGCTCTTGACGAGCGAGCAGCCGCTGGCCGGATATCGGTCGTCGTCGAACAGGACCCGGTAGTCGGTTACCTGGAGGTCGCAACGATCGGTCATGACGGAGTCACGGTATCATTTTCTCCGGAAGGCACCGTTCAGCCGTGCGCGCGTGCCGATGATGGTGGTGTGCCCGGCACAAAAGCCTCAAATTCCCGGGATCGGCACCGATGGGTTTCGCCTGACGGCATCGTTCATCCGGCCACCGCCTCGAAGACGCGCATGAAATTGCCGCCTGCGATCTTCTCGATGGTCCCGTGTTCGTAGCCGCGGGCCCGCAACCCCGCCATGAGGTGGCCTACCTCACTGATGTCACCGACGCCGGCCGGCCGCGCCTCGACCTGACCGAGAAAGTCGGTGCCGAACCCGACGTGATCCGGTCCCACCAGCGCCACCATGTGATCGATGTGGTCGAGCAGCAGCTCGAGAGCGGCCGTTTCGGGGGTTGGCCCGAGCGGGGTCGGGCTGGGACAGATGAGGCCGCCGGTCGCGGCGATGGCGCGGAGTTGATCATCGTCGAAATAGCGGGGCGTATCGCGCAACGCCCGCGCGTTGCCGTGAGTCGCAACGACGGGGGCGGTGGTGATCGCCAGCGTGTCCCGGAACGTGGCCGCTTCCATGTGCGTCACGTCGACCAGCATGCCGAGCCGGTTCATCTCGCCCACGACCGCGTGCCCTGCCGGCGTGAGGCCGCCGGGGCCGTCGATGTGGCTGTCATGGACGCGCATCTCCGGACCGTTCCAGACCTGTGTTGCCGTCCCCAGGGCATTGCGCCCTTCGTGCACCAGGCCGACGTGCCGCAGGCCGAGTCGGTGCAGCGTGCGCAGGAGGCTGACGTCGCCCTTGAGTGCATCACCGCCCTCCAGGCCGAGTATGAGGGCGACCTTGCCGTCCGCCCGGGCCGCCTCGATATCGCCGGCGCAAACCGCCAGCGTGACATGATCGCCTGCCGGACCGTTCAGCTCGTGATGCAGGTAGTCGACCATCTGCAACAGTTTCCGCAGCGGCTGCCGGCTGGCATGCGGCCCGCCGGTCGCGGCGTCCGGCACCCAGCAGGCGGTGAGCTGCGCGGCCACGCCGCCGGCGCGCATCATCGGCACATCGGTGAGCCCGCCCAGCGCCTCGTGCAGGTGCCGTTGTGTGTCGAAAGCCTGGTCCAGCGTGTGGCCGTGGGCGTCGATGACAGGTGGTTCGGTCGCGTGTGTCATGTCCTCAGCATCTTCCTCGGCACGCTGCGGATCGCATGATAACGTGTTCGGTTCCGGGTCAAGACCGGAGAGGAGTATGGAAGCAGGAAATGACGACCCGATCAGGAGCTGACACCGCTACGTTCGACGGTTCGAGTGTGCCGATCGAGGTCATGCCGGGCCTCGAGTACTCCGTCGTCCGACGAGTGGACGACTCCTGTCCGCGCAATGACATGGGGTCGGTGACCCGTCTCACCGACGGTCGCCTGCTGGTCGCCTGGCAGAAATACACGAGCAGCGATTACGGCAGCCAGGATTACGGCGAGATCGAGATTGCGTCCCGTCTCTCCCATGACGACGGGCGGAGCTGGCAAGATGAGCGAGTCCTGGTGCGGCCTCATCTGGAAACCGATTTCAACGTGCAGGCGCCGGCCTTGCGAAGGCTGGCCTCCGGGGATCTGTTGCTGATGTGCCTGCGCGCTCACCGGGGCGGCACGGAGACGCATCCGGAAAGCTCCAGCAGCACGATGGAGTTGTTCCGTTCGAAGGACGACGGGGATACATTCGAGTCGTTCGGCTGCCTCTGGCGGCGCACCGAGGGGAACTGGATGCAGGGTGGCGTGACGAGCTTGCTGCAGTTGCGGTCCGGGCGGCTGCTCGTGCCGTTCGAATTCGGGACCGGAGGACAGTTCACGCAGCACTACCGGATCTCCTGCATGCTCTCCGACGACGAGGGTACGAGCTGGCAGCGGGCGACGGGTGTGATCGATCTGCCGATGCGCGGAGCGATCGAGCCGTCGGTTGCGGAGCTCCCGGACGGGGACCTGGTGATGTCGATTCGAACGCAGTTGGGCTCCGTCTTCCTGTCGCACTCGTCGGACCAGGGAGAGACCTGGTCGCTGCCGCAGACGAGCGGGCTGCGCGCGCCCGAAACCGCGAGCTGCCTCCGGTGCCTTCCGGGGACCGACCATCTGCTGCTGCTCTGGGTCAACTCGCCGTACGACCCCAGACACCACCACTACGGCGTGCGCACGCCGCTGTGTCTGGGGTTCTCACGCGATCGGGGGCGAAGCTGGACGAACCTCGGCGTGTTGGCGCATCGAGAGGAGTTCAACTTCTTCGATATGGGAATGGACTTCGTCGATGACGATACCGCGATCGTCACGTACGGCGCCGCCGGCCCGAACAGGAAAGAGGGGTCGCCGTGGCTCAACCTGGAGGTCATGGACCTGCATGCGATACGTGTCACGCGCGACTGGCTCGTCGAGCGCGTGAAGCGGGTCGAGGGCGCCTGAGCCGCATTGACCGCCGCGGTCTACGCTCCGCACGGGCCCATCGCGCTCGCAGACTGCTCGTTGGCCTGCCTCGGGCGCGGCCTGGACGAACGAGGCACGCCGTTCCTCGGGCTGGCAAGGTCCGACGATGGCGGCACATCGTGGGAATTGATCTGGCGGCACACGCTGGCGGACGTGACCTTGGCAGAAACGGCCGACGGCCGCCTGGTCGTGTCCGAAGATCGGGGCCGAAGCTGGCACCACCGCTCCACGGTCTTCGTGTCGGACCGGGAGCGAGGGGTGGAAGTGGCCGGCGAGCCGAGCATCACCGAACGCGACGCCGGCTGGGGCCTGCACAAGGCGATCAAGGTCCGCGAGATTCGGGCCACGCCCCGCGCTGTCGCGCCAACTGACTCGCTTCCATCGGCTCGGCGCGATCCCGGGAGCCTGCCGCGGCATGTCGGCAGGCTTGCTGCCGTGTCAACGAGGAAGTCCTTGTCCAGCCACGGTTCACCTCGCCCACGGTATCATGGGCTATGACACGAATTACCGAGCGCCTGCGGGAGGGGGATCGGCTGCTGCTCGACGGCGGCACGGGCTCGGAGCTGCAGCGGCGCGGCGTCGACGTGCTGCTCGGATCGACCGGCCGGCTCAAGGCGTGGTCGGCGACCGCCAACCTGGCCGCCGGCGACGTGGTCCGGCAGGTCCACCAGGACTACCTGCGGGTGGGCGCCGACATCATCACCAGCAACAACTTCTGGACCAGCCCCGGCCGCCTGGCGACGCTTGATGCCGGCGACGACTGGCGGACCTACGCCGAGGCGGCCGCGCGCAACGCGCTGGCCGCGCGTGAGGCCGGCAACAAGCGGGCGCACGTGGCTGGCGGCATCGCGCCGCCGGCGCTGCAGGACCGGGACACCGGGGACCTCGCCTCCGACGTCGCCCGCCTGGGGGAGAGCGCGTTCGCCGGCGAGATCGGCGACCACGCGCGGCTGCTCGCCGCCGCCGGCGTCGACCTCATCCTGCTGGAGTATCTGGGCTACATCGAGGAGTGCGCCGCCGCCGTGCGGGCGTGCGCGGACATCGATCTGCCGCTGTTCGTCGGCGTTCGCCACATCGGCGCCGACGGCTCGATGCAGTACGGAGAGTCGCTCGCCGATCTGGCAGCCGAGATGCAGGGCCTGCCCCGAGCTCCGGACGCCATCCTGCTGATGTGCAGCAACCCGGAGGCGGTCGACGCCGGGCTGCCGATCCTGCGCGAGGCCACCGACGGCCCGATCGGCTGCTACCCGAACCTGGGCTACAACCCGACCGGGCCGGTCGCGAACCGGCCGGTGCTCACCAACCAGCGCCCGAGCGTCAGCCCGGACATCCTGCAGAGCGCGGACTATCCGCCGGCCCGACTGGCCGAGTTCGCCCGCCGGTGGCTGGACGCCGGCGCGCAGATCGTCGGCGGCTGCTGCGCGTCGGGACCGGAGCACATCCTGGCGCTGCGCGCGGTCATCGACGATGCCGCAGCGAGCTGACGGAGAGGTGGCGGCCATCCGGATCGCGACGGTCGACGACGTCCAGGAGGCCGAGAGCGGCATACGCCGGCACGTGTCGGCGGCGCGCATGAAGGTGGAGCTGACGCGGTCATTCGGCGCGGAGATCCGCACGTACGACATCGCGCGCGACCACGAGACGGGAGAGCGGGACCGGCTGACGCGCGAGATCGCCGACCGGGAGGGAGCGGTCCAGGCCTCGCCGTACGACGATGCGGACGTGATCGCCGGCAACGGCGTGGGCGGCCTGGAGATCGTGCGCGAGCTGCGGGCGCAGGGACGCGCGGCTTCCCACCTGTTCTGCCAGGTCTCGGGCGGCGGCCTCATGGCCGGTCACGCGCTGGTATTCGCGGCCGGCTTTCCGCGGGGCGTGATCGTCGGCGTCGAGCCGCAAGGCGCGGACTTCGGAGAATCCCTCGATGCGGGGCGGCGCGTGCGCATCGATCGCCCGGCGAGCATCTGTGACGGCCTGCTGTCCTACGACGTCGGCGAGCACAACTGGCCGATCCTCCGGCAACACGTTGCGCAGGCCGTCGCCGTGCCGGACCGGGAGACGCGCGAAGCGATGCGATGGCTCTACGACCGGCACGGCGTGCGCACCGAGCCTTCCGGGTGCGATCGCGACGGCGGCGCTCTTGAGCGGGCGCGTCAGCCTTGATGGCGAGGGAGACGTGGTGGTGATCCTCAGCGGACGCAACGCCGACGAGGATCAGTTTCGCGCCTGGATCACGCTGGAATAGGCGAGTTGCCGTAACCGCGTCGACGCGCCCGCGCGCCATGCGTAGAGTGCGCGGCCATGAAGATGAGTCGGCCGGTGCTCGCCCACGAGGTGCTGAGCGTGACCGGCGGTATGGTGGTCGCCCAGGACCGGCTGGGCGCCCGCATCGGCGTGGAGGTCCTGCAGCGGGGCGGAAATGCCGTGGACGCGGCGGTGACCACCGCCTTCGCGATGGGGGTGCTGCAGCCGCTCATGAACGGCGTGGGCGGCGGCGGGATGCTGGTCGCCCGCTTCGCCTCGGGCGAGGCCGGCTCGGTGGACTTCGGCATGCGCGCGGCCGCCGCGGCCCGGCCGGACATGTACGAGCTGGAGTCAGGCACCGACCGTCCGGAGACCGGCGGGCTGCGGTTCTCCCGCGGCTACGCGTGGCCGCTGGTCAAGGACCGGGCCAACGTCTACGGCCACGCGGCGATAGCGGTGCCGGGAACGGCGGCAGGTCTGGCGGCGGCCCTGGAACGATGGGGCACGATGAGCCTGGACCAGGCGCTGCTGCCGGCGATCCGGCTGGCGCGCAACGGGTTCCCGGTCGGCCACCACTTCGTCCTGATGCTGGTCAGCGGGCGGCCGATCATGACCCGCTACCCGGCGACCCGCGAGACCTACTACCCCGGCGGCCATCCGCTGGCCGTGGGCGAGACGCTGGTGCAGCGCGATCACGCACGCACGCTGGAGCTCATCGCCCGCCACGGACCGGACGGCTTCTACCGGGGCGAGGTGGCCGATCGCATCGCCTCCGAGATGGCCGCGCACGGCGGCACGATCCGGCAGGAGGACCTGGCCGGCTACCGGCCGTTCGTGCACGACACGGTGCTGGAGGCCGGCTACCGGGGGTACGGGGTGCTGGGCGTCCCCGGTCCGAACGGCGGCACGGCCGTCGCCGAGGCGCTCCACATCCTCGAGCACTTCGACCTGGCCCGCCACGGCTGGGGCTCGGTGGAGGCGCTGCACCTGGTGATCGAGGCGATCCGCCGGGCAGCGGTGGACCGGTACTCGTACCTGGGCGACCATCCGGATGCGCCGTTCGACACTCTGACGGAGCCGGGCTACGCGGCGACGCGGGCGCGGGCGATCAGCCCGGACGGCGACGGTCCCGCCGCCGCCGGCGACCCGTGGGCATGGCGAGGGGTCCCGCGACCCGCGGACCTGCCGGCTCCCGCGGGTGTTTCGGCGGACGGCGGCACCACGCACATCGCGGTGGTGGACGCGGATCGCAACGCCGTGTGTCTGACGCAGACCAACATGTCGTGGTCCGGGGTGATCGTCCCCGGCGTCGGCGTGATGATGAACAACGCGATGACCTGGTTCTATCCGGCGCCGGGGACCGTGAACTCGATCGTTCCGGGCGGGCGCGGGCTGAACAACATGACGCCGCTGATCCTGGTCCGCGACGGCCGGCTGCACGCCGTGCTCGGCGCGTCCGGGGGCCGCCGCATCTGGTCGGCTCTGGTGCAGGCGTGCGTGAACCACGTCGAGCTCGGCATGGACCTGCAACAGGCCGTGCAGGCGCCGCGCCTGCACGTGGAGTCGGACCAGGTGCTGCTGGACGGCCGCTTCGGCGTCGAAGTGCGGGCCGGCCTGGAGCAGCTCGGCCACGAGGTCACGGTGGCGACCCCGTACTACAACCGCTCACCCTATGCGGAGCCGAACGGCATACAGGTGGCCGGTGGCGAGCTCCGCAGCGCCGTCTACCCGGTCGCCAAGCCGACGCACGCCGCCGGCTACCCCGGCGACACCCTGGAGGACTCGGACGCCGGCATCGACGCCGGCATGCTGTCGCACCCGTAAGGGCGGGGCCGCCTCAGGGCGTGGCCTGACTGCCGTTTACCTTGCGGGCGGGGTCGGCGGCCACCGCGCCGTGGTTCAGGAGGGCGTCGGTCAAGCCGTTCGCGGCCGTGATGGCGCCGCCGTCAAGAGCCAACGCGTTGGCCGGGATGTCGATCCCGTCCTCATCGCGGTCCGTCGCCTGCACCACGTAGTCGAAGGACAACACGTCTTCGTCGACAATCGTACCCCCGTCCGGCGCGACCATGGTGCTATGGCCGGAAAAGGTCGCCTGCCTGGTCTGGCTCCCGATGGCCAGGGCGACCCGTGGCCTGCCGGTCACCATGACGGCCCGGTCGAACTCGACCCACACGCGGACACTTTCACCGCGAACATAGGTGTCGCCGCTCGGGGGCGGTACATGATTGTCGAGGTAGATGGCCCGGACCGCGGGAGGGGTGACCAGGTTGCCGTTCACTTTGAGGTCAGCGTCGTCGGCCACCGCATCGTGCGTCAGATCGGCTTCGGCCGTGCCGCCGGCGGCCATGATGGTTCCGCCGTTGAGCGTCAGAGCGTTGGCGGGGATGCTGATCCCGTCTTCATCGCGGTCCGCCTCCTGCACCGCGTAACTGAAGCGCGCATGCCGGTCATCCCACGAATGGGAGTAGGCGGCCTGCCGCGTGTGCGTCCCGATCGTCAGCGCCACCTGGGGCATGCCGGTCACCGTCACGGCTTTGCCGAACACGACCACCAATTCGATCGTCTCCCCCAGCTCGTAGGTGTCGCCTTTGGCTGGTGCGGAGACGGAGTAGATGTCCTCCCGGCGGCGTGGTCAGGTTGCCATTCACCTTGCCGCTGCGCTCGGCGGCAACCGCCCCGTGGGTCAGGTAAGCGTCGGTCGTGCCGTCGGTGGCCGTGATGGTGCCGCCGTTGAGCGCCAGAGCGTTGGCCGCGATGCTGATGCCGTCCTCGTCACGGTCCCCTTCCTGCACGGTGTACTCGAAGATCAGAGCTGGGGAGCTGCCCCATTCGCCAGAGATCGTGTGCGCGTGGCGGATCTCGCTGCCGATGGTGAGCGCCACCCGGGGGCTGCCGGTCACCGTCACCTCCTTGTCGAACTCGACCAGCACCTCAACCGTCTCGCCCCGTTCATAGGTATCGCCCCTTGCCGGCGAGGAGATGAAGTGGACATCTATCGCTACCGGTGGCGTGATCAGGTTCGCGTCCACCTTGGGGCCGCGTTCGGCGGCTACCGCAGGGTGCGTCAGATCGGCGTCGGTGGTGCCGTCCGCGGCCGTGATGGATCCGCCGATGAGGGACAACGCGTTGGCGGGGATGCCGATCCCGTCCTCATCGCGATCGCCCTCCTGCACGGTGTATTGGAAGTAGAGAGAGGAGCTGCCCCATCCGAACCAGGTCGCATGCCGTGTCTCGCTCCCGATGGTCAGCGCCACCTGGGGGTTGCCGGTTGCCTTTACGGCTCCGTCGAAATGGACAACCACCTCGACCGTCTCCCCAAGTTCGTAGGTGTCGCCCCTGGATGGCGAGGAATCGAAGGAGATATCCGTCACCCGCGGTGGGTCGACATCGCCGCTGCCGTCCACTTTCCGGTCACGGTCGGGGGCAATCGCCGGGTGCGCGAGATCGGCGTTCGTAACGCCGTCCGCGGCCGTGATGGCGCCGCCGTTGAGAGCCAGTGCGTTGGCCGCGATGCTGATGCCGTCCTCATCACGGTCTCCCTCCTGCACGACGTAGCTGAAGTCCGCATGGCGGTCGTCCCCCCACGCCGTGGAGAAGGCCGCGTGCCGCGTTTCCGCCCCGATGGTCAGCGCAACCCGTGGAATTCCGGTCACCGTTACGGATCTGTCGAATTCGACCGTCACCTCGATCGTCTCTCCCCGTTCGAAGGTGTCACCCCGCGCTGGGGAGTAGCTGAGGTAGAGATGGCTCACCGCCGGTGCCGTGACGGCGTTCCCGTCCATCTTGCGGCGGCTGTCGGCAGCTACGGTCCCATGCGTGAGATCAGCGTCGGTCGTGCCGTCGGCTGCCTTGATGGTGCCGCCGTTGAGCGACAGCGCGTTGGCGGGGATGCTGATGCCGTCCTCATCGCGGTCCCCCTCCTGCACGGTGTATTCGAAGTACAGGCGCTCGTCGCCCCATCCCGAGAATTCCGCGTACCGCGTCTCCGCGCCGACGGTCAGCGCCACCTGGGGCTGCCCGGTTGCCGCTACCAATCTGTCGAACGCGACTTCCACCTCAACTGTCTCGCCCAGCTCGTAGGTATCACCTCGTGCCGGGGAGTAGGAGATGTCGATGTTCCTCACCCGCGGTGGCGTGACATCGCTGCCGTTTACCTTGCTTTCGCCGTCGGGGGCCATCGCCTCGTGCGTCAGCAGGGCGTCGGTTGTGCCGTCGGCGGCCGTGACGGTGCCGCCGTCGAGCGACAGCGCGTTGGCGGGGATGCTGATGCCGTCCTCATCACGGTCCCCCGCTTTCACCGTGTAGCGGAAGCTCACGAAGTGGCCCCATGCGTGCCCGGTCGCGTGCCGCGTTTGCGTCCCGATGGTCAGCGCCAGCCGGGGCTCCCCTGTTGTCTTCACCGCTCTGTCGAATTCCACTTCGATTTCGATCGTCTCGCCCAGTTGGTAGGTGTCACCGTGTGCCGGGGAGGAGTCGATGTAGATGCCTCTCACTCCCGGTGGCGCGACATCGCTGCTGCCGTCCACTTTCCTGTCACTGTCGGCGACCACCTCCTCGTGCGTCAGGTCAGCGTCGGCCGTGCCGTCGGCGGCCGTGATGGTGCCGCCATTGAGTGACAACGCGTTGGCCGGGATGCTGATTCCGTCTTCGTCCCGGTCACCTTCCTGCACCGTGTATCCGAAGTGCACACGCCGGTCGGCCCCCCACGTCCGCCACGACGTGGGGTAGACCGCGTGCCGTGTCTCGGCCCCGATGATCAGCGCCACCTGGGGGCTGCCGGTCACCCGCACCGGCTTGTCGAACTCGACCATCACCTCGACGGTTTCGCCGAGCTCGTAGGTGTCATCCGCTCCTCGGAAGGAGATGAAGGAGATGTGTTGCACCGCCGCCGGCGAGGCCAGGTCGCCGTCCACCTTCCTGCCGCCGTCGGCGGCCACGGCGGCGTGCGTCAGCTCGGCGCGGGTGGCGCCGTCGGATCCCCTGATCGTTTCGCCGTTGAGGGCCAGCGCGTCGGCCTCGATGCTGATGCCGTCCTCGTCGCGGTCGCCCTCCTGCACGGTGTACTCGGCGAACAGAAGAGGAGAAGGGTCCATGTCCCAGCCCGAAGAGGTCGCCTGCCGCGTCTCCGTTCCGATGGTCAGCGGCACCCGAACACTGCCGGTTACCGCCACGGCTCTGTCGAACCGGACGAGCACCTGAATCGTCTCTCCGCGTTCGTAGGTCTCATCTCTGGTCGGGGAGGAAAAGAAGGAGATGCTCATCACGGCGGGCGGCGAGGACCGGCTGCCGTCCACCTCGTGGCCGCCCTGGGCGACGACCGTCTCGTGCGCCAAGTCGGCGTCGGTGGTGCCGTCGGGTCCCTTGATGGCTGCGCCGTCGAGGGTGAGGGCGTTGGCCGGGATGCTGATGCCGTCCTCGTCTCTGTCCCCCGCCTGCACGATGTAGTCGAAGTACAGAAACGGGGTGCCCCATCCATAGGAGGTCGCCTGCCGCGTCTCCTCGCCGATGGTCAGCGCCAGGTGGACGCTGCCGGTTACGGTCACTTCCCTGTCGAACTGAACGAGCACGCGAATCGTCTCTCCGAGTTCGTAGGTGTCATCCCTGGCCGGGGAGGAAACGAGGGAGATGCTCTTCACCGCGGGCGGCGAGACCAGGCTGCCGTCCACCTTGTGGCCGCCCTCCGCGGCGACCGCCGCGTGCGTCAGGTCGGCGTCGATGGTGCCGTCGGGTCCCTTGATGGTTGCGCCGTCGAGGGTGAGGGCGTTGGCCGGGATGCCGATCCTGTCCTCGTCTCTGTCCCCCTCCTGCACCGTGTAGCGGAAGTGCAGGGCAGGGTGGAGGTCTTCGGAAACATGGAGGAGGGACAGAAGAGAGTGACTGACCCAGGTGAAGTCGATCGCGTGTCGCGTCTCGGCCCCGATGTTCAGCTTCAGCCGGGGAGTGCCGGTCACCGCCACCGCCGGATCGAACTCGACGACTACCTCGATCGCCTCACCGAACTCGTAGGTGTCACCCCTCGCCGGGGAGGAGACGACGGTGATCGAGGAGACTGACGGCGCCTCGCGTACGGGCTCGGCAAACGCTCCTGCGGCGTTGAAAGCCAGCAGGCATGTGAACGCCGGCGGGAAGAAGAAACCGATCAGATTGCGCCCGCGCCATGCCTTGCTCATACCGGATGCTACCGTGATCCTTTGCCGCGGACATCCTCGACGGCGATGGCGGACGAGTCAGAGCCGCATCTGCACCATGTCGGCGGTGTCCGGTTCGGCCATGGCGTCATCCAGGTACACGTAGTGCTCGCCGCTTCGGTACGAGTATCCGACATGCTCGCCTGAGGGACTCAGGGCGATCACGGCGATGTGCCCGGCCAGCGGATCGTCGAGGTCGCGGAGGTCGTCCAGCGCGGTGGTCATGGCGTCGGCCAGCGACATGCCGGTGCGCAGGTAGAGCACCACGCTGCGGGTGGTCAGGGTCCGCAGCACGACCTCGCCGGTCCCGGTCGAGGCCGCGGCGCCCCAGCGGTTGTCCGCGTAGCCGCCCGCGCCGATGATAGGCGAGTCGCCGAGCCGGCCGGGGTAACCCCAGGGGTAGCCGCTGGTGCTGACCGCGCTCGCCAGGTTGCCGCCGCGGTCCTGCGCCAGGAAGTTGACCGTGCCGTGCGGCTCATTCGCGCCCGGCGGGTCCCAGCCGCGCATGGAGTCCCGCGCGCCGCCGACCAGCTCCAACAGCCGGTCGCGGCCGGTGATCCCGTCGGGATCGACGTCGGGGTGGCGATGCGCGATCCCCTCCCGCCAGCGCGATGCGGCCTCCTCGGTCAACAGGTCGTGCTTGTCCATGCCGATCTCGCGCGCGAAGCGCTCGGCCCCGTCCGCGACCAGGAGCACGTGTGGGCTGCGCTCCATGACGCGGCGCGCCAGGGTGATGGCGTGCAGGACGCCGCGCACCGAGCCGACGGCCCCCGCGCGCAGGGTGCGTCCGTCCATGATGCTGGCGTCCAGGCGCACCTCGCCGGTGATGTTCGGCAGGCCGCCGAGGCCGACGGTGTGGTCGCGCGCGTTCAGCTCGACTCGGCGCGTACCGGCCTCCACGGCGTCGAGCGCCGATCCGCCGTCGCGCAGGACCGCCATGGCATCCCGGATGCCGACCGCCCCGTTGGCGGTGCTCACGACCATCATCGGCCGCCCCACGGTAGCACGAGCTCTACAGCCAACCGTGCAACATCGCCGATCCCCGATATAAACTCCGCCAAGGCGAGGAGGTCGACCGTCCGTGAGCATTGTACTGTCCGCCAGCGACAGTGACTCCGCGTAGGAGCGCGACCGATGGCGGAGGCGGCACGCGGCGAGGCCCGCCAGGAGCTGCAGGAAAAGTACTTCCTGGCCTCGCAGTGGCAGTTGATGTGGCGCAAGCTGCGCCGCCACCGGCTGGCGCTGGCCGGGGCCACGGTGCTGGCGCTGCTGTACCTGGTGGCGATCTTCGCCGAGTTCTTCGCGCCGCACGACATCTTCCAGCGCCACAACGACTACATCAACGCTCCTCCGCAGCTCGTGCGGGTCTTCGACCAGGGGAGCGTCCAGATGCCGTTCGTGTATCCGCTGGTCCAGACCCGCAACGAGGTGACCCTGCGGCGGGAGTACACGGCCGACACGACGCGCCGGTTGCCGCTGGTCCTGTTCGTGCGGGGCGACCCCTACAAGCTGTGGGGGATCTTCCGCACGGACGTGCACTTCTTCGGCACCCAGGGTGGCGAGGCGTTCCTGCTGGGCACCGACCGGCTCGGCCGCGACATGCTCTCCCGCGTCATCCACGGCGCCCGCATCTCGCTGTCGATCGGGCTGGTGGGCGTGTTCATCAGCTTCGTCCTGGGGTGCATCCTGGGCGGCATCTCCGGGTACTACGGCGGCACCCCCGACCTGATCGTGCAGCGCGCCATCGAGTTCATCATCTCCATACCTACCATTCCCCTGTGGATGGCGCTGTCGGCGGCGCTGCCCGCCGACTGGCCGGCGCTGCGCGTCTACTTCGCCATCACCGTGATCCTGGCGCTGCAGGGCTGGGCCGGCCTGGCGCGGGTGGTGCGCGGCAAGCTGCTGGAGCTGCGCGAGGAGGACTTCGTGATGGCGGCGCGCATCGCCGGTCAGGGCGCCGGCGACATCATCCGGCGCCACCTGCTGCCGTCGTTCATGAGCTACCTGATCGTCAACATCACGCTGGCGATTCCCGGCATGATCCTGGGCGAGACGGCGCTGAGCTTTCTGGGGCTGGGGCTGCGGCCGCCGGTGGTGAGCTGGGGCGTGCTGCTCAAGGACGCCCAGACCCTCAGTACCGTGGTGATCCAGCCGTGGCGCCTGATACCCGGCATCTTCGTCGTGGTGACGGTGCTGATGTTCAACTTCCTGGGCGACGGGCTGCGCGACGCCGCGGACCCCTACACGAGTGAGGAACGCAAGGAATGAGCGGGTACGTCGTCCGCCGCATCGCCTACACCGTCACGGTGCTGATCGCGATCTCGATCTTCGGCTTCATCATCATCGAGCTGCCGCCGGGCGACTTCGTGTCCACGAAGGTGGCGCAGCTCGAGGCGACCGGCCAGCGCGTCAACCAGGAGATGGTGGACGCGCTGCGCCTGCAGTACGGGCTCGACAGCCCGGTCTACCTGCGCTACCTGACCTGGATGAAGCGGCTGCTGAGCGGCAGCCCGGGCATGTCCCTGGACTGGAACCGGCCGGTCATGGAGCTGATCCTGGAGCGGCTGCCGCTCACCATCCTGCTGACGGGGGCGACGCTGATCTTCACCTACCTGGTGGCGATACCGATCGGCATCTACTCCGCCACGCACCAGTACTCGCTCGGTGACTACACCTTCACCGCGCTGGGGTTCATCGGCCTGGCGACGCCCAACTTCCTGCTCGCCCTGATCCTCATGTACCTGCTGTTCAAGCTGTTCGGGATCTCCATCGGCGGACTGTTCTCGCTGGAATACGCGCGCGCCGAGTGGAGCTTCGCCAAGCTGCTCGACATGCTCGGCCACCTGGTGGCGCCGATCATCGTCATCGGCACCGCCGGCACCGCTTGGCTGATCCGCGTGATGCGCGCTTCGCTGCTCGACGAGCTGCGCAAGCAGTACGTGATCACCGCCCGCGCCAAGGGCGTCGGCGAACGCTCCCTGCTGTTCAAGTACCCGGTGCGCATCGCCGTGAACCCGATCGTCAGCACCGTGGGATGGCTGCTGCCGGTGATCGTGTCCGGCGAGGTGATCACCGCGCTGGTACTGAGCCTGCCGACCACCGGGCCGTTGTTGCTGCGCGCGCTGCTGGCTCAGGACATGTACCTGGCGGCCACCATCGTGATCTTCCTGACCGTGCTGACGGTCATCGGCACGCTGCTGTCCGACCTGCTGCTGGCCTGGCTCGACCCGCGCATCCGCTTCGAGGCGCAGGCGGGCGCCTGACCCGGCCCGCCGGCCGGTTCAGGGATACTCGAAGTCTTCGACGGCGTAGATCTGCGGCAGCCCTGACTCGTCCGAGTTGAACAGCACCACGCTGCCGTCCGGCGACTGGAACGGATGCGGATGCGTGTGCTGCGAGCGGCCGAACGACGAGCGCGGGTGGAGCAGGTATCTGGTCCGCAGCACCGCGTCGGGCTCGTCCGGCAGCACGCCGACGTAGATCACGCAATTCTCGTGGCGGCCCTGGTAGCCGAAGGTGTCGGAGACGAACTTCGTCCCCGTCGGGTCGAAGGCGAAGTGGCACGAGTCCTCGCGCTCCATCGAGCGGCTGATGCGGTTGCGCGTCGCGCCCGGTATCAGGCGCCCGTGGTGCATGGTGCCGGGCTCGGCGCGGACCGCCGTGGCCTCCAGCAGCGGATACCGTTCCTCGCTCTCGATGGCCATGCTTGCCACCACCGACATCTGCTCGCCGCGCCACGCCTGGTGCCCCTGGCACGTCTCGACTCCGTCGCGGCCGAACGCGTAGCAACGGAAGTCGCTGCCGTCGTCGCGGATCACGTGCACGTCGGCGCCCTTGCCGCCGGCCTGGGTGACGATGTCGCCCAGCTCGTCCACGTCGCAGCCGTGGTTGTCCTGCAGGAGGATGTCGTGGCTCTCCTCCGGGTCCTTCGAGCGGGAGTACTGGTGGTGGATGTTGCAGAAGCTCTGGCCTTCGAAAATGAGCGATACGGCGGCGCGTTCGACGTCGAACACCACCAGGCCCCAGGGGGCGTTGTGGGTGCGGCCGTCGCCGAGGTAGCCGGCCATGCACAGGCGGGCGCCGTCGGAGGAGATGCTGCTGGTGCCGTAGAGCAGGCTCAGGTGGCGGCCGGCTTCCGGCAGCGGGCCGTCGAACCTGGCCAGGGTCTCGCGCTGGAAGGAGTCGAGGTCCACGCGCTTGACCGCCCACCAGCCGCCGCCTGCGCGCGTGCGGTCGATGAAGTAGTACATGTAGCGTCCGTCCGGGGAGACGCTGGGGCCGATGGCGCCCTCCTCGTCGGTGAGCTGGATGAACGAGTAGCCGTCCTGGATGTCGCACAGCAGGTACTCGCGCCGGCTGCTGCGGGTGTCGACGTCGGCCGGATCGAGGAAGCGCTGGAACACGAAGCGCCGGGAGTCGGGCGTGAACACCCGCGCCTCCATGTAGATGTGGCTGTGCGGGCGCCCGGCGTCGGCGCTGATCTGCGTGACCCGCAGCCCTTTCGGTGAGCGCTCGCCGAGCAGATCGGGGCGCTCGCGGTGCTGGCGATAGACCTCTGTGTTGACGCGGCTCTCCATGGCGCAACCGTAGCGCCGAACCGCCCGCTCCACAACTTAGGATGCTCAGCCCCGGGGCGGAGCTCGCCCGGACGATCCGTTCTCGGCGAGCTCGCCGGTGGTCCGAGCGGTAACGGGCACCGAGGCTGAGGCCGGAAGCGCTTGCGCGCGATGTGCGAGTTGATCGACCGGGGTGAGGTGGCCCGCAAGCTTTGTACAAATACTAAAAGATTCTTGACACACATCGAACTTGCCGGCTACGATGTCCAACGTCGTGGAAGGAGAAGTGACGACGGCGGCGGCAACTGCCGTCGATGGCGTCCGCACCGGCGGGCAGTCCGAGACGCTGGGCAGCAGGTTGCGGCGGCGGCGGCGTGAACTCGGCTTGACGTTGCAGCAGGTCGGCGACGGCGCGAAGCTCTCGGTCGGCTTCATATCGCAGGTCGAACGCGACCTGACGTCGCCCTCGCTGTCATCTCTCGCGGCGATATCGCGCGTGCTGCAGGCGCACATTTCCGAATTCTTCGCGATTCCGGGTGGCGGCTCGCTGACAACCAGGGCCAGGACCCGCGGGCACTATTCGCTCGACAAGCGAAACACCGACTACGAGCGGGTTACCGCAAACTTCCCGGGTCACGTTCTCAACGGCGTCATCATGCATGAACCGCCCGGCTACCGAAGCGAACCGATCAGACACGAGGGAGAGGAGTTCTTCTTTGTGCTGAGTGGTTCGATAACCGTGGAAGTCGGCGGCAAGGCCACGATCCTCAACGCGGGCGACTCGATCCACTTCAGATCAGACCGGGAGCATTCCACCTGGAATCACACCGCCGATCCCGCAAGCGTGCTGGTCGTGGTGACGATGGACATATTCGGTGAAGCCAATACCGAGAAAATGGGCAGGATCAATCATGACTCCGGCCCGGGAGGATAGAATCGTGAAGAGACACACAGCCGTCATTGTCGTGGGAGCCATCGTTGCTCTGTCGGCCGCCACGGTGCACGCGGAGACCGTGCTGCGGCTCGACGAGGTCGCGGTCGGCGAGCTGGATCCCGCAAAGGCATCCGACTACGCCGACTCCATTCTCATGTTCAACGTCTACGATACGCTGGTGCTGCCGCGCCAGGGCGGGCCGGGCCATGTGCCGCACCTTGCAGAGTCGTGGAGCGGCAGTGGAAGCACCTACACGTTCGTGCTGCGGGACGACGTCATGTTCCAGAGTGGCAACATGCTGACGGCTGAAGACGTCGTGTTCTCTCTGGAACGAATGACGGAGCTCGGCCAGGGCCTTTCCTACCTGTTCAGCGATGTCCAGGGTGCGGAAGCGATCGGTGAGCACACGGTCCGGTTCGATCTTGCCGAGGCATACGCTCCATTCGTGAGCTTGCTGGTCAGGCTGCCGATCGTCGACAAGCAGCTCGTAATGGCCAATCTCGGTGAAGGCGAAGGCGAGATGGGCGACTGGGGGCAGGCCTACCTGTCGGAGCACGGCGGCGGTTCGGGGGCATACAGTGTGGAGTCCCACAATCCCCAGGAAGTCACCGTGATGGTCAAGAATCCGAACTACTTCCTCGGGATCAACGACAAGGCTCCGGACAGAGTCCGCCTCCGCTACGGGCTTGAGCCGGCAACGGTCAGGACACTCCTCGCGCAAGGTGAGCACGACATTTCCTCGCAGTGGCTGCCTCCCGAGGTCAAGCGCGCACTCGCTGATGCCGGCAATCAGCTTCTCACCGAGGGCGGCACCGGGTCGTTCTACTTCAAGATGAACACCACCAAGCCGCCACTGGACGATGTCGACTGCCGTCTCGCTCTGACGAATGCGTTCGATTACGGATCGGTTCTGAAACTGGTCGCCATCACGGACGAAGTTGCGGAGGGCTCTCCCTCAACAGGTGCGATCACGAAAGGGATGTTTGGTGCCCGACCGGCGGGTGAATCCCTCGTTCGCGATGTTGCAGCAGCCAAGGCCCACTTGGCCAAGTGCGTACATGATCCGGCGGATTTCGAGATCGAGGTCTCGTGGATCGCGGAAGTTCCGCTGGAAGAGCGGTTCGCGCTGCTTATGCAGGCAAACCTCGCGGAAATCGGCATCAAGTCGAAGATTACCAAGGTGCCGTGGGCGGCGTTCGCGGGCATGGTCGGCGATCCGGCAACCACCCCTCACGTCTCGCAGATCTTCGTCACGGCGACCACGGGCGATCCGGACACCCTGCTCTACGGCATGTATCACTCGACCAGCGCGGGGACTTGGCAGTCGCCGGAGCATCTGAACGATGCCGAGGTCGACCGGTTGCTGGACGCGGGAAGGGTCGGAGCCACGGATGCCGACCGCGACGCCGCGTATTCGGCACTGAACGACCGGCTGATGGAGATCGCTCCGACGATCTATGCGTACGACGCGGAGTCGGTTTTCGTGGCACGGCCCGGAATCCATGTTCCGGCGCTGTCGGATCCCGCCATGGCCTTCGGACTTGACACCATGGGTTTCCAGTTCAGGCTGATGGAAATCGAGTAGCGGCCATCCTCGGCCGACCGGACAGCGCTCAGGACAGACCCGAATGGTTGTGGTCCTGAGACTGCTTGCCGGGAGGCTGGGGATCTCCCTCCTTATTCTTGTCGGCGTGTCAATGCTGATCTTCGCGATCGCGAGGGTGATACCGGGAGATCCGGCTCGTATCGCGCTCGGTCCGAACGCGACAAAGGAACAGGTCGCTAACCTTCGCGAGGAACTCCGGCTCGACGAGCCCCTCTGGCGGCAGTACGCGCTGTTCGTGCGCGATCTCGCAGACGGAGAGCTGGGCACCTCGCTGTACACCAACAGGCCGGTAACCAAGGACATTGCCCAGTTCCTTCCGGCGACGCTAGAGCTGATCTTCATATCCGGCATCATGATGATTTGCGCCGGGCTGCCACTTGGTGCGCTGGCAGCAAAGAACCAGGGAGGACTGCTTGACAACGTGGTACGCGTTGTTTCGCTGCTCGGCGTCTCCGCACCGAGCTTCGTGTGGGCGGTTGCTCTCATGCTGCTGTTCGCGTTCTTCCTGCCGCTGTTTCCGATCGCCGGCAGGATCCATACGAGCCTCGAGGTTTCCCGCGTCACCGGATTCCTTCTTGTAGACACTCTGCTGGCAGGACGGTTCGATGCGTTCGTCAACGTTGCCTGGCACATCATCCTTCCGGCGTTCGCGCTGGCACTCTCCGGTATCGGACAGGCGGCGCGCCTCACGCGGGCGAATATGGCCGAGACATATGCAAGGCCCTACATCGAGATGGCTCGTTCCTACGGATTTCCGGAATGGCGAATCGCCGGGCGCTACGCATTTCGGCCGTCACTGATTCCGTCGCTGACCATCATCGGGCTGGATTTTGCGGCCATGCTCGGCAATGCATTCCTGGTGGAGGCCATTTTCGCCTGGCCCGGTCTATCGCGCTACGGCGTGGCGGTGATCTTGCGCAAGGATCTGAACGCAATCGTGGGAACCGTCCTGATCATTTCGGCAGCGTTTCTCATCGCCAATCTCGTCGTCGATCTCCTCATCGCACTACTCAATCCGCGCATCCGCAATGCTCGGGGCCGTCCGTGAAGCGCGCTCTTCACATCGTTCTTTCCCGCCCGCTGTCGATCGCCGGTATCATTCTGATTGCAATCGTCGTTCTGTCCGCGCTGTTCGCCGACTTGCTTGCGCCGTTCCCCGATCACCGGGGTGCGGTCGTCGATTTCGCGAACTTCAACAACCCGCCGGGATGGCCGAACCTGATGGGCACGGATCTGGTCGGACGCGACCTGTTCAGCCGAATTCTCTATGCCTATCGGCTTTCGCTGATTCTTGGTGTTGTGGTGTTGTCGCTGGCGGTTCCGCTCGGGGTCGCCGTGGGGCTGACGGCCGGGTATTCCGGAGGATGGGTGCGGTTTGTCCTGATGCGGGCGACGGACGTGTTCCTTTCCATTCCGCCGCTCGTGCTGGCGATGTCGATCATGGGGGTGCTCGAGCCGACCCTCATGAACGGGATGATCGCGGTGACGGTGATGTGGTGGCCGTGGTACTCACGGCTCGTCTACAACATCACGCTGGCCGAGCGTGAGGAGGGCTACGTTCTCGCGGCCGAGATCATAGGCGCGTCGAAGTTCCACGTCATGTTCCGCGAGATCCTGCCCAATTGCGTGCCGGCGGTCATCACCAAGATGACGCTCGATCTCGGGTTCGTGATTCTCATCGCGTCGTCGCTGTCGTTCCTCGGCCTGGGTGTGCAGCCGCCGACGCCGGACCTGGGCTCGATGGTGGCGGAGGGTGCGAACTACCTTCCCGATTCCTGGTGGCTCACGGTGTTCCCCGGCGTCGCGATCCTGGTTGCGGTGTTCGGATTCAACCTTCTCGGCGACACGCTGCGCGAGATATTGGGAACGGACCAATGATGGGGTGTACGCTTGACATTCGCGACCTTCGCCTGTCGTTCAGCGACCACACCGGGAGCACCGAGGTCCTGCATGGAATCTCGCTTCGCATCGCTCCCGAGGAGCGCGTCGCGCTGGTGGGGGAGTCGGGTTCCGGAAAGTCGGTAACGGCGCGCGCAGTCGTCGGCCTGCTCGATCGGACGGGCAGGGCGGCAATCTCGGGCACGATACGGTTCGAGGGGACGGATTTGGCGGTGCTTGCGAGGGAGCGCCTCAGGGAGCTGCGCGGAACGCGGATCTCCATGATATTTCAGGACCCCGTCTCGTCGCTCAATCCGGTGTTCCGGATCGTGACGCAGTTCCGGGAGGTGCTCCGAAGGGTCGATCCCGCCATTCGCAAGGTAGAGGCGAAAAGCAGGGCTGAAGAAATCCTGCGCGAGGTTTCGATCAGTGAACCGGGGCGGGTGCTGGAGTCGTTCCCGTTCCAACTGTCCGGGGGCATGAACCAGCGGGTGATGATCGCGATGGCGCTCGCCAACGAGCCGTCGCTCCTGATCGCCGACGAACCGGGCACCGCGCTCGACGTGACCGTGCAGGATCAGAGCCTGCGGCTCATGCAGCGGCTGGTCGAGAAACGCAAGGCCGCGCTGCTTCTCATCTCCCACAATCTCGGGATCGTGCGCGAATTCTCGGACCGGCTTTACGTGATCTATCGCGGGAGAATCGTCGAGGAAGGTGGTACCGGTGCCATTTTCGATGATCCGAAGCATGCCTATACGCGCGCGCTGCTTGCTGCCGTCCCTAGGATTACAAGCCGCGGGATCGCGGATGTCCAGGACGATGCAGAGGCATTCCTGGCGCCTCGGGAAATCCACGATCCAGGACCGTCGGCGGCATGACGGACGTGCTTCTAAGAATGCGTGATGTCTCCCGAACGTTCCGGCATGGATCGTTTGCGGTCGAAGCTGTAAAGGACTTTACCATCGGGATCGCGCACCGGGAGTGCTTGGCGCTCGTCGGTGAGTCGGGGTCCGGAAAGAGCACCATCGCAAACATGATCTTGGGAGTGACCGCCCCGACATCCGGCAAAATCGTTCTCGACGGCGAGGTCCTGCCCGAGCGGCGCCGGCTGCGGCACCGGCGCCGAATGCAACTGGTTCAGCAGAATCCTCTGTCCGCTCTGAACTCGAAGAGGACGATAGGTGCCTCCCTGCGGCTGGCATTGGACGTGCACGGCATCGGCGAACGGGCGCAGCGCCGGGAACGAGTGGCGCGCCTGCTCGAAGAGGTGGGCCTCGAGCGGAAACTTGCTTCGCGGTATCCGGCCGCCCTTTCGGGCGGACAACAGCAACGGGTGGCCATCGCGAGAGCGCGCGCCTGCGACTCCGATCTGATCGTGTTGGACGAGCCGACATCCGCGCTCGACGTCATCGTGCAGGCGCGAATACTCAAGCTTCTGAATACACTGCGCGAGCGCCGGGGACTGACGTACCTGTTCATCACCCACGACCTCGCCGTGGTGCGCAACATCGCCGACCGGGTTGCCGTGCTGAACCGGGGCGAGCTTGTCGAGACCGGCGGCACCGAGGAGATCTTTCGCCGGCCGAAGCACCCGTACACGCGTACGCTCATCGCGGCGTCGCCGGTGATCACGGAGGATGAACAGGAATTCCGCGACAGAATACGGAGCCAGGATGGTTGACCGATGACATCGCTGGCGAATTCAGGAGAATCACCATGAACAACTGGATCACGCGAGTCGCGACCGATGTGGGCGGGACGTTCACGGACCTGGTCAGGTTCGATATCGACCCCGAGTCGGGACAGTCGCGCGTAACCGCGGCCAAGACCTCGACCACGCCGCCGGACTTCGAACGTGGCGTTCTCGCGGTGCTGCGCAAGGCCGAGGTGCCGTTCGGCGAAATCACGTTTCTTGCCCACGGCACCACCCTCGTCATCAACGCGCTGACGGAGCGGAAAGGCGCAAAGGTCGGGCTGATCACGACGGAAGGGTTCCGGGACACGCTGGAAATCGGCCGCGGCAACCGGCCCGATTTCTTCAATCTCCATTACGAGAAGCCGAAACCGTTCGTCCCGCGGTATCTGCGACGGGAGCTTCCGGGAAGGATGAGCTACCGGGGAGAGGAGATGAGGCCGCTGGACTTGGCTCCCGTGGAAGGGATAATCGCCGATTTCCGCGCCGACGGCGTCGAGGCGGTCGCGATCTGCTTCCTCCATTCCTACGCCAACGCGGCCCACGAGCGCGCCGCCGAAGCGGAGGTCAGGCGGCTCTGGCCCGAGGTTCACGCCGTGTCATCGCACAACATTGCGCGAGAGTGGCGCGAATACGAACGCACGAGCACGACGGTCCTGTCCGCCTATGTCCAACCCGCCGCCGAGCGCTACCTCATGCGCCTGAGCGAAGGGCTGTCGAGCCAAGGTTTCAAGGGAAGTCCTTATGTGATGCAGTCCAACGGCGGAGTCGACTCGCTCGACGCAACAGCGCGGACGCCGATCACCATGATCGAATCCGGACCGTCCTCGGGAGTCTGGGGAGCCGCCGAACTGGGGCGCTTGATCGGCGACCAGAGCATCATCGCGCTCGACATCGGTGGCACGACCGCCAAGTGTTCCTTGATCGACCACAGCAACATCAAGATCGTGACCGATTACTGGATCGAGCGGGACGGAACGTCGGCCGGCTACCCGGTGATGGTACCGGTGGTCGACATCGTCGAGATCGGAAACGGCGGTGGCTCGATCGCCTGGGTGGACGATGTCGGAAAGCTGCACGTCGGGCCACAGTCGGCCGGAGCCTCCCCGGGTCCGGCAGCCTACGGCATTGGCGGTAGGGAAGCGACCACGACCGACGCGAATCTGTGGCTGGGCAGGATCAACCGCGACTACTTCTGCGGCGTAGAAATGACTGCAGATATAGATGCGGTGGAAGATGTGCTGCGCGGCCTGGGCCGACGGCTGGGGCTCGGCGCGGATGAGGCGGCCGTCGGCATCGTGCGGATCGCGAACAACAACATGGTCAACGCGCTCAAGTTGGTGTCGTTGAACCGGGGCTTCGATCCCAGGGACTTCACGCTCGTCGCATTCGGGGGCGGCGGCGGCATGCACGCGGTTGCACTTGCACGCGAGTTGGGCGTCTCCAAGGTGGTGATACCCGCCGATGCCGCCGTGTTTTCGGCTTGGGGCATGATGATGTCGGACCTGCGGCGCGACTATGTCGTGACGCGGTTGGCGGATCTCGTTGCCGAGAACGCGACCGCCATCGAGAACACCCTCGCCGAGACTGAGGACGCGGCGCGGGCGCAGTTCCGGAGCGAAGGTGTCGATCCTGCACGGCTGTCGTTCAGGAGGTTCGGCAAGTTCCGTTACCAGAACCAGGAGAACACGACCGAAGTCGCGCTCGCCGATGGGGCTGTGACGCCACGTCGGATTGCCGAGATCAGGAGGGCGTTCGAAGCGGAGTACGAGCGCGAGTACACCTACCGCCTCGATGCCCCGGTGGAGATGGTCGGGATCCACGTCACGGCCACCGCGGAGGTGGGGCGCATGGCGATAAAGCGGAAGAGACCAGGCCGCGCCAGCGCCGACGAGGCACGAAAGTCCTCTCGCGAAGTCAACTTCGCGGAGGAGGGGGTGTTGGAGTCTGCGATCTACGATGGCAGGAAGCTCCTGCCCGGGATGCGCTTCCCCGGCCCGGCAATTGTCGAGGATGCCGCCTCCACAATCGTCGTCCATCAAGGCAATCAGGTCGAAGTCGATGGGTTTGGCAATATCGTCATTCGCATCCAATCATGAGGAGCAGGCTGATGACCATGCGACACCATGATCCGATCACGCTGGAAATCATCCAGAACTCCCTGCAGGCGGCCGCTGACGAGATGTTCGCGGCCATGCGCAAGACGGCGATGAGCTCGATCATTTACGAAGTGCTCGACATGGGTACCGGCATCACGGACGCGGAAGGGGAGATCGCGTCATCCGGCGCGGGAATTCCGGCGTTCGTCGGCGTTCTCGACAAATCCGTGAAGGCGGTAATCGCCAAGTTCGACAGGCCGGGCGATGTCGAGCCGGGCGACGTATTCGCGACCAACGATCCGTATTCCGGCGGCGTCACCCATCTGAACGACATCGTCGTGATGACGCCGGTATTCCACGGCGGCAACCTGATTGCCTGGACCGCGAACATCGCCCACAACTCGGATGTTGGTGGAATGGCTCCGGGGTCACTGACCGGAGAGGCGACCTCCATCTTCCAAGAAGGCCTGCGGCTGCCGGCGATCAAGCTCATCGCGCGCGGCCAGACGATTGAGCCGGTGATGCAGGTAATCAAGATCAACTCGCGAATGCCGGACGTGCTCGAGGGCGACGTCTGGGCCGCGATCGCCTCGGTCAGGGTCGGAGCAAGGAGAGTCGAGTCCCTTGCCGAGAAGTACGGTACCGACACGTTTACGGCTGCCATCGAGTCGTTTATGGACGCCGGGGAGAAAGCATCGCTGAACGCACTTGCGAAGCTCCCTGCGGGGACGTTTGAGCTGTCAGAGGAACAGGACAACGGCCAGGTCTACAACGTCGGGATCACGATCGCCGAGGACCGGTTCACGGTCGATGTGCGCGACAATCCCGACCAGCTTGACGGCCCGCTGAACACGAGCCGCGACGGGGTCATGGTTGCCGCGCAAATGATCTTCAAGTCGCTGACCGATCCGTACTCTCCCGCGAACGGGGGATCGTTCCGGCCGCTGGAATTGCTGACCCGCAGCGGATCGGTGTTCGATGCCCGAGAACCGGCCCCGCTCGGTTTTTACTACGAGATCGAGCTGCGCGCGTACGACCTGATGTGGCGGTGCTTGGCGAGACACATGCCAGAGCGCTTGGCCGCGGGACACTTCGCGTCGGTGTGCGGCACGTTCATCGGCGGCATCCATCCGGATACCGGACGCCAGTACACGGTGATCGAGCCGCAGCTCGGCGGCTGGGGTGCGAGCAGGGGCGGCGATGGCAACACCGCGATGTTCTGCGGGTTTCACGGGGAAACCTACAACTGCCCGGCGGAGATCAACGAGGCGCGGAACGGGTTGATTGTCGAGCGGATGGCGCTGAATACGGAGCCGGGCGGCGAAGGCAGGCACTCGGGCGGCCGCGGAATCGTGCTGGACTACAGGGTGCGAGCTGATGACGGGTTTCTCACTGCGGGCTACACCCGGTCGAAATTTCCGCCGTGGGGCGTGGACGGGGGACGCGACGGCTCGCCGAACTACATCGAGTTCATCCCCAACGAGGGCGAGCGGCAGCGGTTCTCCCACGTGTCCGGACTGGCGACGAAGAAGGACGACGTGATTCGCCTGTTCACGGCTAGTGGCGGCGGCTGGGGCGATCCGCGGGAGCGGGATCCCAAGCTTGTTCGAGCCGATGTCCGCAACGGTCTGATTTCGCCTGAGCGCGCGCGAGAGGTGTTCGGCGTCGAAGTTTGAGAGCGCTGGCGACAACCAGCGAGGAGGATAAATGTCAATCACGGGGGATGGCGCGCGACGTCAAGCAGCCGGGTACGGATGTCGAGCTTGGCGTCAACGAGTTTCAGGCCGATCACGATCGGACGGAGCGGCTGCTTACCGAATCCGGCAGGAGGGCGATCGAATCGGCGACGGTAACGTATTCGGCAACCGGGTCGTCGTTGGTGCGGGATAGCTGGTGAGTTTCCGGATTTGTGGCGCGATTGAAGAATACTGGCGATGGCTGGTGGCGGCGCGGATCCCGTTACGCTGACCGTCATCCGGGCCGGCATCAGCGCCGCCGCCGAGGAGATGTTCGCAACGTTGCGGAAGACTGCGATGAGTCCGATCATCTACGAAGTTCTGGACGTCGGGACCGGCGTGACGGACGACGCGGGTAACCTCGCTGATTCCGGTGCGGGGATTCCCACGTTCGTGGGCGTGATCGACAAGGCAGTGCAGCGCATCATTGAACTCGCGAGGAATGAGCCGATTGTCGAAGGCGACATGTTCGTCACCAATGATCCAGATTTCGGTGGGGTGACTCACCTGAACGATGTCGTGATAGCAATGCCGGTGTTCCATGCGGGCGAGCGCTTCGCGTGGACAGCTTCGATAGGTCACTGGAGTGACGTCGGCGGAATGACGCCGGGATCGATGTCGACGAATGCTGTGGAGATCCATCAGGAAGGGATCAGGCTGCCGGCGGTCAAGTTGTTCGAGGCCGGTCGCAGGGTGGACGCGATATTCGACATCATCAAGACCAACTCCAGAGTTCCGGACATGGCGCTTGGCGACCTTTGGGCACAGGTGTCGGCATCTCGACGAGCGGGTCGCCGGCTCGAACGCCTTGCGGAGAACTACGGAGCCGATGGGTTCAGGGAAGCTGTTTCGGACATGTTCGAGGAGGGGGAGCTGCGTGCGCGCCGGGGACTGGGAAGCCTTCCGGCGGGAACCTACAGGATTGCGGAAGAGCAGGACGACGGCGCGGTCTGGAACGCACAGATTCGGATTTCGCAGGAGGAATTCGAAGTCGACCTGAGGGATAACCCGCAGCAGCGGGCGAGCCCGTACAATACCAGTCGCGACGGGGCGGTGGTCTCGGCACAGATGATATTCAAGGCTCTGACGGATTCCGGCCGCTTCGCGAATGCCGGATCGTTCCGGCCCCTGAGGGTGCTGACCAGGCCGGGATCGGTGTTTCATGCCGGGGGAAACGCGCCTCACGGCTACTACTTCGAGACGAGAATCAGGCTCTACGACATGCTCTGGCGTTGCATGGCGAGTGCCTTTCCGGACCGGCTGCCGGCGGGAAGTTTCGGATCGATCTGCGCCACGGTGCTGGTCGGGAAGCATCCCGATACCGGCAGGACATTCGCCATGGTCGAGCCGCAGATGGGCGGATGGGGAGCGACGCCGCACCGGGACGGGGTCGATTGCATGTATTCGGCCAGTCACGGCGAGACGTTCAACTGCCCGGTCGAGATCTGTGAGGCGAGGTACGGGCTGGAGATCGGTTGGAGGAAGCTGGGCGATCCCGGCGGACCGGGGCTGCATCGCGGCGGCCGGGGCATGTCGACTTCATTGCGGCTACGGGGGCCGGCGGTGCTCGCGGCCGGCTACAGTTGCCACCGCAAGCGAGTCTGGGGTCTGAACGGCGGCGCCCCAGGTGGCTACAACCGGCTGACCGTGATCAGGCAAGGCGAGATCCGCGAGAGCCATGCGTTCGTCAGCGACCTGAGACTGCAAGCCGGCGAGGAGGTCCTGATCGAAACCGCAAGCGGGGGTAGCTGGGGAACGCCGGAGTTGGGGAACGAGGCCTGAGACGAAGGAGCGGGCCGCTGAGTGCGTCAGCGTCTTGACAGCTCGCAATGCGCCCTCAAAGATGGCCGTCTAACCCTGCGCTCTGGAGGTCCGAGATGAGAAGAACGCTCGCCCTGTTGTCGGGAGTGATGTTAGTCGCGTCGTTCGCCGCCTACGCCGACACGTACCACGAGGCCCCAATGCTGGCCGCGCTGGTTTCCGAGGGCAGCCTGCCCCCGGTCGACGACCGGCTGCCGGACGTGCCGCAGGTCGTGGAGCCGCAGGCCAGCCTGGGACAGAGCATCGGCGAGTACGGCGGGACCGCCAACGTCCTGCATCTACGGCCCGATCTGACCCGCGACGGCTGGTACATGGCCGGCACCGATCCGTTCCTGCGCATCGACTTCGACGAGAGCACGATCGTCACCAACATGCCCGAGTCGTACGAGCTGTCCGCCGACGGCATGACCTTCACCTTCAAGCTGCGCGCGGGGATGAAGTGGTCCGACGGCGAGCCGATGGGGCTGCACGACATCGAGTTCTGGCACACGGACATCCTGCAGAACGAGAGTCTCACCCCCAGCGTTCCGGGCGGGTTCGCTCCCGGCGGCGAGGTACTGCGCTTCGAGGCGGTGGACGACACGACCGCGCGGTTTCACTTCAGCGCCCCGCACCCGCTGTTCACGACCCAGCTCGTCGGCTGGTGGGGAGGCGTGCTGACGCCGCCGAGCCACTATCTGAAGCAGTTCCACATCGCCCACAACAGCGATGCCGACGACGTGGCCAAGGAGGCCGGCTTCGACGCCTGGCACCAGTACTTCAACGACCGCAACCATCACTTCATCGGCTTCCCGATGAAGCCCGATCTGCCGACGCTCAACCCGTACACCCAGACCCGCAAGGAGACCGACCTGCTGGTCTACGAGCGGAACCCGTACTACCGGAAGGTCGACAGCGCGGGCAACCAGCTCCCTTACATCGACCGCATCGTGAGCCGGCGGCTGGAGGACCTGGAGGTCTACTACGGCAAGATCATCAGCGGTGAGGCGGACTTCGCCGCCGCCGAGGGGCACACCGTCAACTTCCAGCAGTTCCCGATGTTCAAGGAGAACGAGGCGGGCGGCCAGTACCGCGTGTTCCTGTGGCAGTACACCAACCAGAGCTCGCCCACGCTGATGGTCAACCAGACCCTGGAAGGGGACGACGTGTTGCGTGACCTGTTCCGCGAGGTCAACTTCCGCCGCGCGCTGTCGCTGGCGATCGACCGCCACGAGATCAACGAGGTGCTGTACTTCGGCCGCGCCAAGCCGACCCAGATCAACGCGCTGTCCACCTCCAAGTACTACAACCCCGACTACGACGACTCGTGGGCGCAGTACGATCCGGATCAGGCCAACCAGATGCTGGACGAGCTCGGCCTGGAGTGGGACCGGAACAACGAATTCCGCCTGCGCTCCGACGGCGAGCGGCTGGCGTGGACGTTCCTCACCGCGTCGATTCAGCCCGCGCTGGAGGAGCTGATCAAGGAGTACTGGGCCGCCATCGGGGTGGACCTGTCGATCAACGTGCTGAACATCGAGCTGTACCGCGAGCGCGTGCGGGCCAACGACCTGCAGATGGGCGCGTGGGGACACGACGGGTCCTCGGACTTCCTGATCTTCAGCGATCCCTACAACCTCGTTCCCACGCCGAGCACCGGCAACGCGTGGAGCCAGTTGTGGGCCAAGTGGCTGGCCTCCGGCGGCGAGCAGGGCGAGGAGCCGCCCGCGGACGTGGTGCAGATGTACGACAACTGGCAGCAGCTCCAGGCCACGGTCGACGAAGCGGAGAGCATCCGCCTCGGCCAGGAGATCCTGACCTGGGTGTCGGAGAACCTGCCGGTGATCGGCACGGTGGGATACTTCCCGACCGTGTTCATCATCAAGGACAACCTGATGAACGTGCCGGAGACCTACCTGTACGGCTGGGACATGCTGTACACGTTCCCGGCCCATCCCGAGTTGTTCTACCTGCAGCATCCGCTGCAGTCGCACCAGATGTAACGACGCGCGCTGCCGGCGCCGGGGGAGGCTCGCGGTGAAGACCAGAGTGATCAGACGCGACGGCTACGACAACGGCGCCGCCCTCGCCCGGGCGTGGCAGGAGGACGGGCTGATCCCGGCGCCGCACGGCGAGGTGTTCGAGTTCTACCGCCTGGTCGACAAGGAGGCGGTGGCGCGGCTCGGCGACGAGGAGGGCATGCAGGGTCCGGAGCTGAACCTGCTGGAACCGTTCGCCAGGCAGGCGCGCCTCGCGGGCGGCGAGCGGAACGTGGCGCGGGTTCGCGAGTGGACGGAGCCGCGGCTGCTCGACGCCGTGGGCGACATCCACCGCGAGCGACTGGCGGAGCCGTTCGACCCGCACCGGTATCCGGAGATGCAGGGCCTGGCGCAGTTCCAGGACCGGGAGGCGAAGGGGATCGCCGACGTGTTCGGCACCGACTTCCGCCGCATCCTGCTGTGCCAGGACCAGTATCGGCGGCTGGTTTACCTGCGCGTCTCGGGCGAGGCCGAGCCCTCCCGGCGGACGCCGGAAGCTGCACCAGCGTCATCTTCAAGGAGAGCCCCGTGGGCCCGATCGTGGGCCGCAACATGGACTCCGGGATCGGTTCGGTCGCGGGCCTGCAGGGCTTCGGCGATCCGGTGATGTTCCGCTTTCCGGAGGAGATGGGCCACAGCTACATGGGCACGGCGCTGGCCGTGAACGAGCATGGGCTCACGATCCAGGGCTCAAGCATCGCCTACGCCCATGAACAGACCGACGCCGGCTTCTGGGTCGACATCGGCCCCCTGGTGCTGCGCTGCTGCAGCACGACGGCGGAGGCGCTCGACCTGATCGACCGCTACAGCATGATGACGGGACCGAGCAACCTGGTGATGATCGACGGCGAAGGCGACGGGGCCGCGGTGGAGAAGAGCAAGAACACCTACGCGGTGCGGCGCACCGACACGCCGTGGATCTTCACCACCGACGGCGTGGCCGTGGAGGAGAAGACCGCGGCCATCCAGGGACAGACGTCGCTGCACGAGTTCCACGTCGCCCGCCACCGCCTGATCGAGCGGTTGCTGCGCGAGCACGAGTCCAGCCCGAGCGTGGACGCGATGCGCCGCATCATGCGCGACCACACGGCGCCGTCGCCGGTGTGCAAGCACCTCGACCAGATGCCGGAGGACTATCCGCTGGCCACGCTGTACAGCTTCCTCCTGGTGCCGCGCACCGGCGAGTACTACTTCTGGGTCACGCGCCCGGGACCGGAGTACCCCTGCACCTTCGAGCCCACCCCCCACCACTTCTCCTTCGAGTAGGCATCATCCCCGTATGAGCAGAACACGCGTGAGGATTGATCCGGACGATCGGACAAGTCTTCCCCCGGGACGGGTCGATTACGCGGTGCTGGATGGTGTCACCGAGGCTGAGCTCGCCACGCAGCAGCGCCGGGACGACGGCGAGGCGATGCGGGACGTTCGGAAGATGCTGGCCCGGTGCGATCGCAAGTAGCGCTCGTGAGCGTGGTGCAGCGAGCGGACTGTCGAGGTCCATGCCCGACTCGGAATCGTGCATCCAGCGCAGCGTGCTGGCGACGAGTACGGTGGTCGCCGAGCTGCGCCCCTCCGCCGACAGCGAGGCCAGGCGCGTTCGATCGCGCGCCGCTCCGCCCTGCGTGCTTCCGCAGCGCAGGCAGAGCCGGAATTTGCCGGGCAGGAACCACGCCGTCGTTCCCGTACCGACGTGCCCGCCGGGCGCGACCAGGAAGCGCCGCGCGCGCGCGTCGCGGTAGTACCTCTTGAGCCGCGGATTGCCTCCGGCGTCGAACTCCAGCCAGGTCTCCGGGTAGTCATCGTCGCGGTCGGCGAACGTGAAGTCGGGATCGTCAGGCGGGTGCGGCGTCAGGAAGCCGAAAATCTCGTCCTCGGGCTGTGCCTCGTCGGCGTCGTCAGGCCGGGTCGGTGGGGCGTCGTCGATGTCACGCGCGAGGAACACCTCCTCGCCCTCCTGCTCCGCGAGCCGCACCGGGTGATACTCGTGCCCGCACTCGCGACAGAAGTGAAGAGCGTAGAGACGCTTGCCATCGTGGCCGGGAAGAAACTGCTGGCCATCCACCGTCACCTTGCGTGTGCCGGGCGGTTCGATCGTCCCGTAAGCGTGGCCGGCACCCGAGATGAACTGGTGGAGCTTGAACGAGTAGAAGCTGTCCTTGCTTGCCTCGGGGTTCGCGGTGCGTGCGTGCTCGGGGATGCTCGACACGAGCAGAAGATCGCGCAGCGCCCTGCCGCAGGCGGCTTCGGGTCGACCCGACTCCACCGCGAGCCGACCCACCGCATCGGTCATCGTCATCGGCTTCGCCCGGACCCAGCGCTGATCGACCTCCGAGAACGAGATGCCGAGCCGCGTCTCCACCCACACCGCGAGCGGGTGCGCCCGCAGCGCCGCGTCGGAGAGGTCTGGCGCGACGCCGGCATCGATGGCCGCGCCGAGGTCGGGCCGTACCGAGTCGGCCGTGGCGGTCGAAACCGTGGTGCGTTCCAGCGTCTCGGCGATAACGTTGCTGTCGGCGACCGGGACTCCGAACAGCTTCGCGGCCACGCCCGCGACCACCCGGCTCTTGTGCTCCAGCGATCCTTCGCTCGCCATCGTGGCCGAAGTGCCGATGCACAGGAGGTTCTCCGGCTGGAGGCGCTCACGGACCCGGCGCACCAGCAGCGCCACGTCCGCGCCCTGGCGGCCGCGATACGTGTGCAGCTCGTCCAGGACCAGGAAGCGAAGGCCCGCGCAGTTGCCTATGACCCGGCGGTCGAGCTCGTCCTGCCGCGTCATCAGGAGTTCCAGCATCATGAAGTTGGTCAGGAGAATGTCCGGGGGCTCGTCCGCAACCCGCCGCCGCTCGTCCCGGTCCTCCTGACCCGTGTAGCGCGCGAACGTGATCGGCCGTGCTCCGGGCGCCTGGTCGATGAACTTGCTCAGTTCCTCCATCTGCGAGTTCGCCAGCGCGTTCATCGGGTACACGACGATGGCGTGCGTGCGCCGCCGGGTCGTCTGCCGCGTGGCCAGCACGTGGCTGACGATGGGAATGAAGAAGCACAGCGACTTCCCGGATCCCGTCCCGGTCGTCACCACGAAGCTCTCGCCCTCGGCGGCGAGCGCAATCGCCTGCTCCTGGTGCTTGTAGAGGACCAGCGGCTGGCCGTCCGCACGGAAGATGTCCGCACAACCGGGATGCAGAACACCGTTCGCAACCAGCGTGCCGACATCCGTCGAGCGCTTGTAGCTCGGGTTGATCTGGATCAGCGGCTCGGGCCAGTAGCGATTCTCCGCGTAGATCGCCTTTACCTGCTCGCGGATGTCCGCAGCGTGAATCGTAGTGAACGAGGTGGCGAAGTGGTGGTACTCCTTGACCACGCTGTCGCGGAGCGCAAAGACGTCGAGCGCCGGTGCCCTGCCGGCCCCGGCACCGTCCGAGTTCGGGCTTCGTGAGTTGATCCGCGTGCTCACCGAGTCTGCAATCCCCTTCTTTTCGTCGAGCACTCTCCGCTTGGTGGGTTCCAGCACGGCGTCAAGGCGTCTGAGCACGTCAGGGGTAGGATGACGTCGCGGTACTTGCTGCGAACGCAAATGTCGCGCAGCGCCTCGAGGCGGCGGCACCTGCGGCCGGCAAGCTGCCGCCCGCAGGCCGCCGCTCCGGGGCCTCGGCCCTCGTCAGCTCACTCGTCGAGCACGATCCAGTCAGATACTGGATCCATGCGCCCGGTCGACGAATTGCCCCTGTAGATGCGCCCGACCGGTATCGAGTTGTTCCTGAAGGACACCGGCACGCCGATCAGACCGCCGGTGTCCCAGTCCTGGATGCCGTCGATCGCCTCCTTGAGGTTGTCGCCGGTGAGCTCCTTGCCGGCGTCCAGCGTGCGCTTGATCGCCTCCGTCAGGATCATGCCCGTGAACCAGCCCTGCAGGGCGAAGATCGGCACGTACTCCTTCTGCGTCACCTCCGCGATCAGCCGCAGCGTCGCGGAGTCTTCCTGCTCCCAGTAGTACCGGTACGGGAACACGCCCATGTACCGGTCGGCCAGCGGCCCGAGCTGCTTGATGATCTCCGGCTCCATCGCCCAGAACGTGCCCATGAACATGGCGTCCACGCCCGACTGCACCGCCTGCTTCATCACCTCCGGCCAGACCGTGGCCACGTAGCCGAAGAAGATGACGTAGTCCGGCTCCGCCCGGCGCAGCTTCAGCACCTCCGGCGCCACGTCGATGCCGGCCGGCTCGGTCTCGATCTCCTCGACGATCTCGATGCCGAGCTCCGCCGCGCGCTCCCGGGCGGCCGGGAGCGGGTCGCGGCCGAACTCCAGGTTGGAGTGGAACAGGACGACGCGCGGCGCCGCGCCCTCGGAGCGTCCTCCCTGCTCGGCGATGTGCTCCATCAGCATGCCGACCATCTCCGCGTAGGTCGGCCCGGTCAGGACCTGATAGGGGTAGTTGACCGGATCGGCGAGCACGGTGGACATCGAGGCACCGATCATCAGCAGCCGGTAGCGCTCGTTGACCTCAGGCGCGGACAGAATCGCAAATTCGGTGGAGTCGCCGTAGAACGCCACGATGTCCTCTTCCTCGGCCATGATCTGCTTGAAGATGGCGATCGCCTGCTCCGGTTCGGAGCCGGAATCGCGGTTCTCCAAGCGCACCGGCCGGCCGTTGATCCCGCCGGTGGCGTTCAGGTAGGCGAGGTAGCCTTCGATGCCGGCCAAGCCGTATCTGCCCGCCTGTGCGTAGATGCCGGTGAGCGGCACGGAGCCTCCCCAGACGATCTCACCTTCGTCGGCCAGCACCGGCGTCGCCATCCCCGCGGCCAGCGCGACGATCAGTGTCGCGGCGGCGGCGAGGCGTCCGGTTCCTCTCACGATTTGCGATGTTCCTCGGTCCATTTCCCCAGGCTCTCCCAGTTGCTTCATGGTCCGAAAATGCCATGCCGGTTCCACGCTCGTCTACCGATGCCGGCTCCTCAACTCCCGACGCGCAGGCGGTACTTGCGGAGGTCGATGACGTCCAGGGGCAGGTCGCGCGATTCGGCGACGTAGAAGCTCGGCGCCGGCCTGCCCGCTGCCGGCACGACCGCTTCACCGTGCGGGACATCGGCAAGCATCACGAAGAAGCTCGCCTCGGGGTCGTTGTAGCGGCACTCGATCATCACGAAGTCGTCCGCGGTCAAACGGCCGGTCTTGACCTTCTCCTCGAACTCGGGGCGCAGGCATAGCGCCACGGCGAGGTACATCGGCTGGCTGTCGGGGTTGCCGATCAGCAGGAACTCCTCGTTGTCGGGATGGGTGCCGAAGGCGGAGAACTCGGCGCGGTTCACGGTCACGGCGATCAGCTTGTGCGGTCCGTGGCGGTCGGCGGTCTCGTAGATCGGCTCTCCCAGGGTTTCGCCAGGCTGCGCCGCCAGATCGTGGCCGCCGGGCCGCAGGCGAATGATCAGCCCGCGCCGCTCCAGGTCGGCCATCAGCTCGCCCGTCATCGGCACCGGCGGCAGCGTCAGGTCACAGCCGGCGTGGGCGCGCAGCACGGCGGCCTCACCCGGGTCGAACAACGATCCGTCGGGGCGGATCACGTCGTGCAGCCAGAGGCGCGGCTCGGCTTCCGGCTCCGGGCTGTAGCGAGTGTACCAGTGCAGGTACGTCTGCGTGCGGCCCGCCACCAGGCCCCACTGGCAGCTGCCGACGTTGCGCTCCCGGAACAGCGGCAGATGGCTGGCGAACTTGGAGCCGTGGTGGCGCGCCAGCCATTCCGTGCAGAGCACCGGGCGGCCGTATCCGCCCAACTCGTCGAGCCGCTCGCGCATGTCGTTGAGGTTGCCGTAGCTGTGGAACGACACCACGTCGGAGTTGCGTTCGCCGCACAGCCGGATCTCGGTCATGTAGTCGTGCCAGTAGAACGAGCCCACGGTCAGCGGCTGCTGCGGATCGGCGGCGCGCGCCCAGCGGAACGCCGCTTCCATCAGCGGCAGACTCTCCTTGGGGCGATCCCCGCCCGGTTCGTTGTACAGGTCCCATACCAGTACCCGCCGGTCGCTGCCGAAGGCTCCTACCACGTCGCCGACGTACGCCTGGAGCTGCGGCCAGCGCGCGGGGTCGTCGGCGGTGGCGTAGCCGGGGCTCGGCGTCCAGCGGCTGTTGTGCACCCCGGGTTCGGGCTCGTCCTGGCGCCCCGCGTAGGGGTCGCGGTCGTCGAAGCGGCAGTCGTCGAACAGGATCGGCATCATGGTGATGCCGGCTGCGTCGGCCAGCCGCAGGAAGGTCTCCAGGCGCTCATGGTGGCCCGACGGATCGGCCTCCCACACCATGAACTGCAGGAACACGCGCACCGTGTTGTAGCCGAGGCCGGCCGCATACTGCAACTCGCGCTCGATGGTGGTGGGGTCGAAGGTTTCCGCCTGCCACATCTCGGTGCTGTTCACCGCCGTGCTCGGCAGGAAGTTGCAGCCGAACGGCAACGGGATCGACGCGAACCACTCGTTGGCGCGCTCGGCGCTCCACTGCTCGGTCATTTCTCTTCAGCCTCCGCATCCTGCTCCGAGTACACGATCGGGTTCATGCCGCTGTCGGCGAGCTGGCCGGGCAGCAGCCCGCCCACAAAACGAAGCCCGTCCGGCGAGCGCGACATGTCGGTGATGCGCGCGCCGTCCGGGAAGTAGTTGGCGGTCATCGCCTCGCGCACCTTGTCGGAGCGGTTCGCCGGGGCGCCGTGCACGGTCCAGCCCAGATGCATGGAGCAGTCGCCGGCCTTCAGACCCGGCACCTGCACCACCTCCTCCCCGGACGCTGACTCGCGTGAAAGAATTCAAGTGTTCGATTCGGTCGATCGAGGAATGGAGGGAGCGCGAAGAGCACTTGACTGCGCTCACAAGGAGAGTCTTCAGCTCTTATAACGCGGCGAGGGAAAGCGCATTGGCCGGGGAGTAGATCGCGTAAGGCGGTAACGGGGACGCCTACTCCCAGTGCCGGATCATCTCGATCTCCGGACTCGAGGTGGTATAGAGCGGAAGCTCCGGAGTGTGGACCTTGGACGACTGGGTGACAGCGAACAGGATCAGGTCGGCCACGTCTTCCGGTTGCCCGAGCTGCGACAGCTCGTCCCGGTGGTGGTCGCGGCGCATCTTCGTGTCCATCGGACCCGGCTCCACGAGGGTGGCCTTCACGCCGTGCGGGCGCCCCTCCAGCCCGGTGATGCCGGTGAATCCTCGCACGCCGAACTTGGCAGCGCCGTAGGCGCCGTAATTGGCTGACGGGTACCTGCCGGCAAGCGAGGAGACGTTGACGATGTGGCCGCGGCCGCGCTCGCACATGTGACTGAAAACCGCCTGCGTGCACAGGAACACCGCCTTGAGGTTGACGGCGATGTTGCGGTCCCAGAGTTCCTCGGTGATGTTCGGTATCGGTGAGGTGCCGGCCACGCCGGCGTTGTTGACCAGGATGTCGACCGTGCCGAAGCGGTCGATGGTCTGCGCCACCATCGCCTGCACCGCCGCCTGGTCGGCGACGTCCGTGGGGACGGCGAGCGCCTCGCGGCCGAGCGCGCGGATCTCTTCGGCCACGGCCTCGATCTCCGCGGCGGTCCGAGCCGCCAGCGTTACGCCGGCTCCTTCGCGGGCCAGCGCCAGCGCGGTCGCCCGGCCGATGCCGCGGCCGGCGCCGGTGACGATGGCGGTCTGGTTCTGCAGTCTCATGCGTTGGCTCCTGCCTTGATCCGAACGATGTCGAACGCCGTATAGCGGTCCTCGAGCGTGTCCCCCAACTTCTGGGTTTCCGCCCAGCGGTCCCAGGCGGTCTTCATCCACTCGTGCGGCAGCGCCTCACGCACCGCGGGATCGAGTTGCCAGGCATTGCGCACGTCCGCCACCGACGGATCGCCGGTGAACGGGCCCGGCCACCGCGACCACCCGATCGCAAGGGTGTTCCGTTCACGCTCGGGGACGGTGTGCACGGTGTGAATGGTGGCTCCGTTGCGGACGAGCGCTTCCCCAGGTTTGAGCCGGATCGCGACCTGCCCGGGCAACGGATCCACCCCGTTCCAACTGGGCGTGTGCGGCACACCTGCCTCCTTCATCTCGCGTGGAAGGAGCACGTCATGCTCGAACGGTGTGCGCCATCGCCGGTGGCTGCCCGGTATCAACTCGTGGCATTCGTCGTCCACCAGCGCCAGGAAGATGCTCACGCCGCTCCGTTCCGTGATCGACTTCTCGTTCGTCTCCTGGATCTCCTTCCAGCGGAATCTCTCGATCGCCTCGGAATACGCTGCGGGCCCCTCGCCGCGGACCTCGCGCTGGGCGAAGTAGCTTTCTCCGGTGCCCCACCAGGTCACGTCCCGGTGCCAACTGGGCCCGTTTTCCCGCACGCGGGGATTGCACCACAGCAGCATCGGGCTCATCATCATGTCCTCGGGGCCGAGCCCGTCACACCAGGCGGCGACGAAGTCCAGGAACTCCTCGGAACCGAGGAATTCGGCAAAGGCGGGCTCCTCGAACGCGGGATGGATGAGGCCCCGGATCGCCCACGGCTCATCGTCGCCGGTGCGGTGCACGTAGCCCTTTGAGCAGTCGATCTTCCGGTAGCCGTTGGCGGGCGCACACGCCTCGGTGACCCGGCGGCCCGCCTCGCGCAGGATCGGGATCCGGGGGCTGTCGACGAAGTCGGTGACGATGACAAATCCTTGCTCCCGCAGGTGTTCCAGGCGCTCTGGTGTGGCTCCGGCTGCGGCGAGCTCGGGCTTCGCGTCGGCGAACGCCGTCGCCCGATAGGTGTCCGTCGCTGGGGATCGGTCTGCATTCACTATCGTTTCTCCTGTTCCAGGGCCGGAGTCCATTAGCGGAACTCGGCGTCCAGGATGGCTTGTGCCTCGCCGCCGGGGACGTACAGAAAGTAGAGCTTGACCGGTTCGTCGCCGGTGTTGATGAACTGGTGGAAGGTGCCGGGCGGGGTGTAGACGACGGTGCCGGGGCCGGTGGGGTACTCGCGGTCGCCGACGATGGCGCGGCCGCGGCCGGCGAAGAACAGCCACACCTCGGCGGCGTCCGGATGGTTGTGACGGGTGCCCTTGCCGTGCGGCGGCACCTCGGTGATGCCGACCGAGAAGTCCTCCAGGCCGTCCTGCAGCAGCGGGGAGAGCAGCACCTTGACGGTGCGGACGGCCGGCGCCGGCGTGGTCAGGCCGACGCCCTGGCCGATGTCGGTGACGATCGGTTGCGCGGCCACGCTACGACGATCCTTCGGACGGGCCGTCGGGGACGGTCACCTGCGTGAATGCGAAGTTCGGACCCTTGGTGTGGCTGACGCCCAGGCCGGTGCCCCAGTCATGGGGAGGCCCGCCGGCGCGTGCCTCCGCCCACGCCTTCAGCGGCACGGTGTCCCAGTCGTCGGAGAACCAGTATTGGGAGCTGGGATTGTTGACCGGGTCGCTGCCGAGCGGATGGCTCAGGTTGCCCATCGCCCCCAGGAGCTGCCGGCGCACCGGTGAGCTCCGCGCGATGAGCTCGGCGTCCTGCTCCAGGTGGCCGCTCGGCCGGACCCAGCGCGGCGTGTAGCTCACGTAGATCGCCTTGCGCTCGGTCTGCGACAGGTTGGGCGTCACGCTGTGCAGCAGGGTCGGCCGCCACAGCATCACGCTGCCGGCCGGCACCTTCACGGCGACGATGTCGGCCGGGTCCAGCCAGTCCTCGAAGGTCGCGCGCTGCTTGCGCGACCAGCGGTAGCTGCCGGGCACCACCAGGATGGTGCTGTGGCCCGGCTCGGTGTGGTCGGAGATGTACCAGCCGACCTTGAAGTCCAGCAGCGGCAGCGTGCCGTCCACGGTGGTCCCGCAGAACTCCTCCTCGTAGTCGAAGTGCCAGCCCAGGGACAGGATGTCGGGATCGCTTCCGTCCGGCCTGGGCGGGTCGCACTGCGTGACGCTGTCGCGGTTGTGGATGTTCCAGCCGTAGGCGTCGACCACCAGCTCCAGGATCGCCGGATGGTCCATGAGGTCGAGGAGCTTCGGATGGCGGATCATGCCGTTGCGCAGCGCCACCTTGTCGCCCGGACCCAGGCCGCGCTCCGCGCGCACCTCGGCGGCGACCTGGTCCATCGCGGCGGTGACGGCGGCCACCTCATCCGTGTCCAGCAGGTTCTCGACGACGAAGTAGCCCTTGCGCTCGAGGTCGTCCTTCTGCTGGTCGGTCATCGCGATCGCCATGCGAACCTCCGTGTCACCGGGGCAGGACGACCCGCCGCTCGTCGATGTCGGCGACGCTCGTGCAGCCGCACATCGCCATGGCCTTGTCGAACTCGGACTTGAGAATCTGCAGCATGGTGCGCACGCCGGCCTCGCCGTCGATCGCGAGCCCCCAGAAGACCGGCCGGCCGACCATCACCGCGCGGGCGCCGAGCGCCAGCGCCTTGAGCACGTCGGTGCCGCGGCGCACGCCGGAGTCCAGGTAGACCTCGGCGCGGTCGCCGACCGCGGCGACGATCTCGGGCAGCACCTCGATCGACGCCTGCATGCCGTCGAAGGTGCGCCCGCCGTGGTTGGAGACGACCACGGCGTCGGCGCCGTGATGGACGGCGCGCAGCGTGTCCTCGTTCGTCATCACTTCCTTGACGATCAGCGGCAGCCCGGTGAGCCCCTTCAGCCACTCCAGCCGCTTGCCGTCCAGCGGCGGGTAGGAGACGCCGTCCAGGTTTTCCATCATCTCGGCCAGGTCAGGCCGGTCGGCCAGGTCCGCCCACTTGCCCACGTAGCTCTGGATGGGCGCGTCGTGGCTGGGGGAGAAGCCGCGCACGTCCGGCTCCCGATCGCCCATGCCGGGACCGGCGATGGTGATGCAGATCGCGTCCACGCCGGCCTCCATGGCGCGGCCGATCAGGTACTCGGTGACCTCGTCCGGGTAGTGCTTGATGCCGTACCAGAGCGGGCCGGTGGTCGCCTTGCGCACCTCGGCGACCGTCTTGCCGGCGCCGGCGCGCAGGGTCATCACCGTCCGGTGAGCGCTGCAGGCGCGCGCGGTGGCCACGTCGCCGTCGGGATGCGCCCACACCTGCGTGCCGGCCGGCGGCACCATCACGGGGAAGGAGATGCGGTGGCCGAGCGCGACGGTGGACAGGTCGCGGCTGCTGACGTCGGTCAGCAGGCGGGGGCGGATGGCGATCGCGTCGAATGCCTCCCGGTTGCGGCGTATGGTGATCTCGTCGCCCACGCCGCCGGCGACCACGTCCCAGTAGTCGGTCGCCAGGCGCTCCTCGGCCAGCCGCTCCAGTTCGTCCAAGGTGAGCGGATGGTAGAAGCGCTTCATGGCGGTTACCGCGCCACGACCTGCCGGGTGCCGGTGTCGGAGGCGCGCTCCAGCGCGTCGATCAGGCGGTGCAGGTCGAGGGCCAGCTCGAAGTCGGGCTCCGCAGGGGTGCCCGAACGGATCGCCTCGGCGTAGTGGCTCCAGATCTGCGCCACGCCGAACGGGCGGTCGCGTTCGCGGCTGTGCAGCACGCGGGTGAGCCGGTCCGGGACCGGCATCTCGGTCAGCCGATCGTCGCCGCGGCCGCCGACCATGAGCTTCAGGTCGGCGAAGCGCTCGTCGGCATGGATGGAGGCCGTCTTCTCGCGGCCGTAGATCTCGAACCGGTAGCCGCTGGGGTGCCACGGAACGCTGTGCTCGTAGGCCAGCACGGCCGCGCCGGCGGCGGTCGAGCCCTGCATGAACACCGTGTCCGGGGCAGTGGCGTCGATCGTCCTGCCGGTGTCCTGCTCCAGCCACCGCGGCGCCTGTGTGCGCCACACCCCCGACACCTCGTGGATCGGTCCGAAGCAGTGGTAGACGGGCTCGATCAGGTGGCCGAAGCCGATGGTGCCGTTGTGCGCGCCGTTCCTGGCATCGGCCCGCCAACTCGCCGGCGACTCCTTGTCGAGCAGGCCGCCGCCGCAGAAGCCGATCTGGATGGCCAGCACCTCGCCGAAGAACCCCTCGTCGGCCAGCTCCTTGAGCCGGCGGTAGATGGGGGTGTGCCGCCCCTGCAGGCCGATGATCGACGTGCCCGGCGCCGTGCGCGCGGCGGCAGCCATCTCCTCGGCCTCCGCCAGGTTGGCGCCGAGCGGCCACTCGGTGTAGACGTGCTTGCCGGCCGCCAGCGCCGCCAACGTCGGCTGGTAGTGCCGGGGCGCGCGCACCGAGACCACGACCACCTCCACCTCCTCGCAGGCGATGAGCTCGCGGAAGTCGGCGAAGTGGTGGCGGGCGCCGTAGATCCTCGCCGACTCGCGCGCGGTCTCCTCGCGGGTGGTGCAGACGGCCACCAGCTCCAGCTCCTCCGGCAGAGCCAGGATCGCCGGCAGGTGGCCGCGCTTGGCCCAGCTCTGCGTGGGGTTGGCGCCGATCACGCCGATGCGCAGCCGGCCGGCCATCAGGCCGCCGCCTCGGCGAGCGCGACGCGGTGCAGGTTCTTGGCGCGCTCGTCGCCGAACCACAGGTGGCCGCCGGCCCAGGTGAGCCCGTGCGGCTCGGTGCCGTCCGGGGACGGCGCGGCGGCGAGCACCTCGCCCGACTCGGGGTCGATCCGGTGGATGGTGCGGCTGTCGGTATCGGCGCTCCACAGCTCGCCTTCCCGCCACTCCAGCCCGTGGGGGCGTGTGCCGGGCGATGGGAAGCCGCCGGTGACGCGGCCGTCGGCTGGCTCGACCCGGTAGAAGCGGTCGGTGACCGGACAGCTCGTCCACAGGCGCGATCCGTCCCAGGTGACGCCGTGGCACTTCGGCGCCGGAGCCGGGATCGAGCGGAGCACCGCGCCGTCGGCGGGGTCCAGCGCGTACAGCTTCAGGTGGTAGGGGACGGACACCCAGAGCAGGGAGCCGTCCCACGCCAGGCCGGCCGGGATGCTGTCGACCGGTCGGAAGGACCGCACCGATTCCCCCGTCGCGGGCTCGATGCGCTCGATGACGAAGCTGTCGCAGTCACAGCTCCAGAGGTGCGATCCGTCCCACGTCAGCCCGTTGGGGCCGCCGGAGCCGCCGATCGTCAGGGTCCGGGCGATCGTGGCCCGGAGCTGCACCACGCGCATGGGGCGCTCAGCCGCGCAGGCGTGCGAGCAGGACGCTGCGGAGCTGGCCGGCGACGATCCGTTCCTCGCCTTCAGACAGCACGTGCGGGCCGACGAACACCTCGCGATCGCCCTCCGATCCCACCAGGATGCGCGGCGAGCCCTTGTCGAGGTCGCAGGCGATCTGTTCGGCGGTGGCCGGGAACTCCTCGCCCAGGGTGATGAACAGCCGCACCAACTGGTAGTTGCCGTACGGCACCGGCTCGGCCGAGACGTGCGGGATGTCGGCGAGCTGTTCCTGGATGACCCCCATGCGGCGGTGGTACTCGGCCAGGCGAGCCTCGTGATCGGTGTTGAACCAGATGTCCAGCGCGACCGCCAGGGCCGCCACCTGCTGCCGGTCCAGCTTCATGCCGCGCCCGAAGGCGTAGCCGCTGCCGACCGGGACCTCGTCGTTGGCGATGCTGCCGGAGAAATCGAGCTTGCGCAGCGGATCGATGTACTTCCTGCGGCCGGTCACCATGCCGGTCGAGTGCGAGCTGCCGAAGTACTTGCCGCCGAAGCAGACCATGTCGGCCGCCTGCGCGATCCAGCGGAAATGCTCCAGGGGGTAGATCTGGGCGGCGGCGTCGACGATCACCGGCACGTCGTGGCGCCGTCCGATCGCGACCACGTCCTCCAGGGGGAGGTCGCCGGTGCGCGGCGGGAACAGGTAGCCGGCTGGTTGCGAGAAGGGGTGGGCGATGGCGACGGTGTCCTCGCCGATGGCCGCCTCCAGCTCCTCGGCGGTGCAGCCGTCGTCGCGGCCGACCGGCACCAGCCGGCCGCCGGCGAAGGTGAAGCAGGGCTGTACCCAGTAGCGGTGCTGCCGCTGGATCAGGACCTGGTCATTCCTGCCGGTGGTGTTGGGCAGGCGCGCCATCTTGACGCCGTCGTCGCGGGTCATGGCGATCGCGGAGCTCAGGATGATCGCGGCCGCGCAGCCGGAGGTGGGGTGCGCGGTCTCGCAGCCGAGCAGGGCGGCGATGTAGTCGCCGGTCTTGCTCATGAGGTCGGCCATGTCCGTCCAGCCGCGGCCGGCCTCGTCCATCGCGGCGCGGACCACCGCCGACGGCGAGGAGCCGCCGAACGCGGTCGAGTTGCTGCGCGCGTTGAGAATCGGCACGACGCCGAGCTTCTGGTAGACGCCGCCCTCGGCGAGGCGCGGCAGGCCGTTGGCACCTGATGCAGACATGACAGCCAGGGTATCCAAGCCCCGTGCGCAGGTCCATCACGCCGCCGGCCCGGCATCGGCGGGAGCCGGTCGCCATGAAGCGGCTCTGCTGGCATCATCGCCGCGGGATGAAAGCCGCCCACGTCACGGCGCCCGGCCAGGTCTCCGTCGTCGAGGTCCTGGAGCCGCAACCGCAGCCGGACCACGCCGTGATTCGTCCGCAGATCGTGTCGATCTGCGGCAGCGATCTGAAGGCGGTCTACAACCTGCCGGCGGACGAGTACCCGCTGGTGCCGGGGCGTAGCGGCCACGAGGTGATCGGCGTCGTAGAGGAGGTCTCCTGCGGCTCCAAAGTGGTGTTCCCGTTCGAGGCCGGCGAGCGGGTGCTGGCCCTGCCGGTTGCGCAGGACGGCATGGCCGAGCGCTTCCTGGCGCCGGTCGACCGCGTGTTCCGGATCCCGGAGCACCCGATCGAGCAGATGGTGATGGCGCAGCCGCTGGCCACCGTGATCAGCGGCGCGCAGAAGCTTGCGAACGTGATCGCCGGCGACGTGGTGGTGATCGGCCAGGGCGGCATCGGCCTGATGTTCGACACCCTGTTGCGCCGCATGGGGGCGCGGCGCGTGGTCGGCGTCGAGCTGATGCCGGCGCGCCGCCAGACAGCGGAGCGCTTCGGCGCCACCCACGTCGTCGACGGCACGGCCGACGACGTGACTGACCGGATCCGCGACGCGCTCGACGGCGGTCTGGCCGACACCGTGATCGACGCCACGGGGGAGCCCGAGGCGATCAACCTGTGCGCGCGGGTGGTGCGCAGCCGGGGCGAGATCCTGTTCTTCGGCGGCCTGAAGGAGAGGACGTTCACCTTCGACTTCTTCTCGTTTCACAGCAAGCAGCCGCAGACGCGCTTCTCCGGCGCGGGCGGCAGGCCGCTGTTCGAGCTTGCGATCAGCCTGATCGCGCGCGGCGACGTCCCCGTGGACGGCATCATCACCCACCGCTATCCGCTGGCCGAGGTCGCGCAGGCATACGATGCCGCGCACGCCCGCGCCGACGACTGCATCCGAGTGGCGGTCGAGCCTGAATGTGAGGAGTCATCATGATCGAGATCCCGGTCGCGCAGCCCAAGAATGGCGTCACGCTGGAGGACTACGGCATCGTCCTGCCTGCCGTGGTACGGGAGCTGATAGCGTACGTGCTGCTGTCGGAGGACGAGATACAGCGCAGGGTGGACGAGCTTGCCGAAGAGATCGGCAGGATCTATGGGGAAAGGGAGGAACTCATCCTGTTGCCCATCCTGACCGGAGCGGTCTTCCTGGCCACCGACATCGGCAGGGCCCTGGCCAAGCGGAGCTCGCTGAACATCAAGTACGACCTGACCAAGGCCTCTTCCTACGAGAGCAAGACGCAGCAGGAGATACGGATTCAACTGGAGCCGGTCGGCGTCCGCGGCAAGAGCGTCCTGCTGCTCGATGACGTGCTGGACCGCGGCACCACCATGGCGACGCTACGAGCCAAGCTGCAGGAATGGGGAGCCAAGGACGTCAGGGCGTGCGTCATGTTCAACAAGCTGCCGAAGGACCCCGACGAGGAGGTGCTGGAAAAGCGCCGCGCGGCCAGTCCCGAGCTCGTCGGCTTCGAGATCCCCGTGATCGACGGCGAGAGTCCCTGGATCGGCGGCTACGGCCTGGACTCGACCAGCACCTACCACCTGAGACACCTGCCCTGCCTGGTCGCGATCAAGTAGCGTCAGGTCTGTTGCGGCCGACCACATGACGGATCGAATTACGGGATCCGCGACAACCGATCGAGGCACCGCCGTAAGCTCTCGCTGCGACTACTCGCTGTCATCGGCGACCACGAGGTCCGGATGTACTCGATCAACCTGCTCGTATATCCCGGTCCTACTCTCGCTCTACTGCGATCACGTGGAACGACATCTTCGCGCATCCTCCGCGACCTGGAGTGTCGTACCACGCTCACCAAGTGGTCTTTTGGATGGCGAATCGACTCCGGATCGCTGGTGACTCGCTCCGTGGAGACGGCAAAGTAGCGAGCGAACGAGCTGCGATCGGCGATGAGCCAGGATTCAATCTCGTGTACCGCGATGCGGAACGTCATCCCTCGCGAAGGCGTTGCCAGCAACCGTGCACGGAGGTCCGGAGCGCAGTCCGCATCGGTGTCCAGATCTCGCAACACGAACCACGATCCGTGTCGGGCGGCCGCGTTGTAACCGTCCAACGACCGATCCAACCGTTGCTTGCCGTGTTCCCCGTGTACCGCTACGACTTCAAGCCCGACCTCTTGGCAGATTCGGCGGGCGAGCGCCGTATCGACGGCACCTTCGGTGGCCACGGAGACCGTGTGCACGACTCAGTCTCCAAACATCAGCGCCAGTTGTTCTTCACCCCTTGGTGCCGTGCGTGGAAGCACGGCATCGCCCATCGATACCCCTTCGTCAAGCAGAAGCCTGATCTCCGGGTAGTCAGCGGCGACTTCCACCTGTGTGCCGTTGCTGTCCGGGCGCAGCAATAGCGTCTCATCCGACGCGATCCCTTCGTCGCGGAGGAACTCAGGCGAATGCGTGGAGACGATCACTTGACGCTTCGACCGTCGCGTGGCGCGGTGGAGCATCTGCGGGATGAACTTGATCACGGCCGGATGCAGGTTCAGTTCCGGCTCCTCAATCATCAGAGGTCCCGTTCCGTCCATCACCGACCACAGGAGGGCCATGAGCCGTAGCGTGCCGTCCGAGAACTGATCCTCCCTCTGCCAGCCCGCATTTGGCCGCCAATGCTCATAGCGCCCTTCGAGATGGGGTATCCCGATCTCGTCTCTTTCCAGCTTCAATTCCCGCAGCTGCGGCACGGCGATGCGGAGTGCATGCTCGATTCGCCGTAGCCGCGATTGCCGGATCTTCGGTGTGCTGCGCGCGATCTGTTCCAGGAGGTCGCTTCCGAACGTCTCTCCGGTCAAATCTCGACCGGTGAACCGGTCCGGCTGCCGGACCAGAGGCGGCAGGACGTGGAGGTAGTGTATCGAGTTAAAAAACCGGTAGATGTCGCGGAATGTCTTGTTCGTGCTGATGCCTTCCAGATGAGTCTGACGCAGGCGCTCAGCGTCTTTCTCGTCGTCGGGATCCGGTCGCCGGAGCACCTCCTGACCCTCTCGCTCGACAAGCTCCTCCTTGATCCTTGGCTGCCGCTGGTTATCCTGAATGATACTGAGCCGGTACCGCCACTCCGCTGGATTGGCGAGCTCGCCAAGTTCCACGTCAAGGACGATTGCCGGATACCGGCGCGCTGCAAGACAGCGGATCTTTGAGACGCCTCCGCGGTCGGCCACGGCTTTCTCCAGACCGCCGCCGGGATTCGTGATGTCGCGCAGGAAGCGAAATGCATCGAGCAGGTTGGACTTCCCCGCTGCGTTAGGTCCGGCGATGAACACCCGCTGTTGCAACGGCACATCAATGCGTGTGAAGTTCCGCCAGTTTTCGAGATTAATGCGGCTTACGATCATCGGTCTATTCGCCTGCCTAATCCCCCACGTTGCAGACGTCGAAAGCGTGCTTCAGGGCCGGGACGATGTCGCCGGCGGGGACGAACTCGTGGCCGACGTAGCCGTCGTAGTCGGTGGCGGCGATGGCCCGGCAGATGCCTCGGTAGTTCAGTTCCTGGGTGTCGTCCAGGTCCTGGCGGCCGGGGTTGCCGGCCGTGTGGAAGTGTCCGATGTGGGGGAGGGCGCGCCGCAGGGAGCGGATCACGTCGCCTTCCATGATCTGCATGTGATAGATGTCGAACAGCAGCTTGACGCGCGGAGAGCCGACCATCTCGCACAGCGCGATGCCCCAGTCGGTGCGGTCGCACAGGTAGCCGGGATGATCGACCCGTGAGTTGAGCAGCTCGACGTTGACGTTGACGCCGGCCTCCTCGGCGATGGGGGCCACGCGGCGCAGGACGCGGGCGCACTCGACCATGCCCTCCAGGTCGCTTTGGCCGTCCAGCCGGTTGCCGGCGAAGGCGATCACGTTGGGGACATCGTTGGCCGCGGCCAGATCGATGGTTTCCCGCAGCTCGCTGACGATGCGGTCGTGGTTGGCGGGGTTGTTGCTGCCGTTCTCGAGCGTCCCGTGTCCGCACGTGCTCACCATGCGCAACCCGTGCTCCCGGGCCGTGGCCACGACCTCGTCGAAGTCTTCCTCTCCGGAGGCTCCGCCACCGCGTCGGCCCCACATCTCGATCGCGGCGTAGCCGATCCCGGCAGCATGCCGGCACAGGTCGCCGAGCGGGAGAACGGCCGTCCCGAAGATCGGGAACGCGATGGACTGCTTGATCTTCATGGTGCCTTCCTCTGTGCCTGGACGAGCCCACCAACGGCTCGGCTCAGCCACCGGCCACCTCGAACGCCGTCACGTTGCGCGTCTTTCGGCTGAACTCGACCCCGATCAGGTGGATCGGTTCGCCACGGCCCCGGTACCTGTCAGCGTACCCGCGCTCACTCAACTGCGCCAGCGCCGACCCCGGCGGCGCGAGCTCCACGACCTTGAACTCGAACAGATACACATGCCCGCCGGTGCGCACCGCCATGTCCAGCCGGCCGTGGCTGCTCGATTCCTCCACCACGATGTCGTAGCCGAGCGCCGCAAAATAGGAGTAGAACACGCTCGCGTAGTAGCCCTCGTAGTCGGCGATGGCGTTGTTCGTGTACCACTGATAGGGAATGCTCGCGAAGAAGGCGTGAAACAGCTCCTGCAGCCCCGCGCAGTCGTGCGCGGCAAGCAGGCGTGCCAGCCGTATGCTGTTCATCGTTTGCTGCCCGGCGTCCTTGACCAGGCGGCGCAGCAGCACCCGGTTCAGGCTCTGGCGCACCTCCCGGTTGGGATAGCCCAGCCGGTACAGCGCCTGACCCCCCAACTCCTCTTCCGCCGTGATCGTCAGATAGCCGGTCTGGAACAGCAGCGCCTCGGTGCCGATGTGCCCCACTTCGAACGCGGAAAGCAGATCTTCCGTGCCCACCATGTCATCCAGTGACACCGAGGAGACGCGCCGCTCAAGGAGCGTCTCCATCAGAAACGCCGGCGTCCCGGTCTCGAACCAGTGCGCTTTGAACTCGCGGCTGTCGAACAGCAGCAGCACGTCGTAGGGGTTGTACACCTTCTCCGCACCGCGCCAGCGATAGCCATTGTACCACTCGCGGACCTGCTTCCGATCCAGGCCGGCCAGTTCCGGCGCGAAAACGGTGTCCAGGTCGCCTTCCGTATAGCCGCAGATCGCCGAGTAGCGCCGATCCAGCGTGATGTCGGTGAGGTTGTTCAGGTCGGAGAACACGCTGACCTTGGTGAACTTGCTCACGCCGGTCAGAAAGGTGAAGTGAACGTGCGCTTCCGCGAACTTGACGTTCGAGTACAGGCTGCGCAGGAATCGGCGGTTGGCGTCGGCGATCTCCGGATCTCCCAGTGCGTCCAGGATCGGCTTGTCGTACTCGTCGACCAGCACCGCCACCCGCTGTCCGGCCTTGCGATGGAGCGCTTCCAGCAGGAACCCCAGCCGTTCCGGTCCGGTGGTGTCGGTCGCCACCTGTTCCTGGCGCTCGATACGGGCCAGTTGCGCCGTCACGTTGCGGCGCAGCCCATCCGGATCCAGGTAGTCGCCGCCGCTGAAGTCGAGCCGCACCACCGGATGGCGTACCCAGTCCCGGCCGTCGTGGATGTGGAGCCCCTCGAACAGCTCCTCGCTCCCCTCGAACAGCTCCTTCAGCGTGTCCAGCAACAGGCTCTTGCCGAACCGTCGAGGGCGCGACAGGAAGTAGTGGGTGCCCTCGGCGAGCAGACGCTCGATGTAGGCGGTCTTGTCCACGTAGTAGCAATTCTCCTCGCGGAGCTTGCGGAAGGTCTGCACGCCGATGGGGAGTCTGAGCCTCTCCACCGGTCGAGCGTAGCCGGTCAGCTCGCGCCAGCTCAAACTGCAGGCCGGTCAGTGGCCCGTGTGCGTGCGGGCCGCCACGTGGCACGCGGCGAAGCGGTCGCCGCCCATCGGCGTGAGCACGGGTTCGTCCCTGCGGCAGACGTCCTCGCGGTAGGGGCAGCGCGGATGGAACGAACAGCCCGGCGGGCGGTGCGCCGGGTCCGGGATCTCTCCCTCCAGCGTGACGCGGTTGCCGGCCCGATCGGGGTCGGGGACCGCCGACAGCAATGCCTCCGTGTAGGGGTGCAGCGCCCGCGTGAACAGCTCCTCGGTGGGGCCGGTCTCGCCCACCGTGCCCAGGTACATGACGATCATGTGGTCGCTCATGTGGCGTACGACGTGCAGGTCGTGAGAGACGAAGACGTACGCCAGGTCACGCTCGGCCTGGATGCGCAGCATCAGGTTGAGGATCTGCGCCTGCACCGACACGTCGAGCGCCGAGGTCGGCTCGTCGGCAAGGATCAGCTTGGGGTCCAGGGCCAGCGCGCGCGCCAGGCCGATGCGCTGGCGCTGGCCGCCCGAGAACGCGTGCGGGTAGCGGTTGATGTGGTCGGGATTCAGCCCGACCACGGCGAGCAGCGTGCGCACACGCTCGTCGGTCTCGCGCCGGCCGCGCGCCGTGCCGCTCAGGGTCAGCGGCTCGGCGACGATGTCGCGCACCGGCAGGCGCGGGTTCAGCGACGAGTCGGGGTCCTGAAAGATCATGCGCATGCGCTGCCAGATCTGCCGCTGCTCCGGCCCCTGTACGTGCGTGATGTCCTGGAGCTCGTCATGCACGCGGAAACGGAGTACGCCGCTGTCCGGCTCGAGGATGCGCATCAGCATGCGCAGCAGCGTCGTCTTGCCGCAGCCGCTCTCGCCGACCAGCCCGAGCGTGCGACCGCGCAGCACCTGCAGCGACACGCCGTCCACGGCGGGGACGTGCCCGATCACGCGCCGCATCAGGCCGCGGCGAATCGGGAAGCGCTTCACCAGCTCCCGAGCCTCCAGCAGGAGGCCGTCGCCGCGTGTGCGCGCCATTCAGCCGTCCTCTGACCGGTCGGAGTGGAGAAAGCAGGCGACGTCGTGGCCCTCTCCCCCGGAGTCCCCGACGACGGAGGTGAGCGCGGGCATGCTGCGGTCGCAGACACCCGGCATGAACTCCGAGCAACGCGCGCTGAACGGGCAGCCCGGCGGGAGGCGCCGCGCGTCGGGAACCGTCCCTTCGATGGTCGTAAGCGGAGTCTTGCGCGCGCTCGACTGGTGCGGCACGCACGCCATGAGCACCTTGGTGTAGGGGTGCTTGGGCCGCCGGTACACCTCGCTTGCCTCGCCGCGCTCGACGATCTTGCCCAGGTACATGACCGCGATCTGCTCGCTCATCTCCGCCACCAGGCCCAGATCGTGCGAGATGAACAGTACCGACATGGCGTGCGACTGCTGCAGCGAGCGCAACAGCTCCATGATCCGCGCCTGGATGGTGACGTCGACCGCCGTGGTGGGCTCGTCGGCGATCAGCAGCTCGGGATTGGCGGCCAGCGCCACGGCGATCATGGCGCGCTGGCGCATGCCGCCTGACAGCTCGAACGTGTAGGCGTCGAGCTGGCGCTCGGGCCTGGGCATCCCCACGTCGGCCAGCAGGGCGACTGCCCGCTCGCTCGCCTCGGCCCGGCTCACCGGCTCGTGCGCGCGAATCGCCTCCGTGATCTGCAGGCCGATGCGGTGCACGGGGCTCAGGCAGGTCATCGGCTCCTGGAAGATCATCGCCACCCGCCGCCCGCGGATCGCGCGCAGCGCGCGCCCGGCCGGCGGCAGCAGCGCCAGGTCGACGGCTTCTCCGTCCGGAGGGTGGTAGAGCACCCGCCCGCTCTCGATCTTCCCCGGCGGCGGGATGATGCGCAGCACCGCGCGGGCGGTCACCGACTTGCCGCAGCCGCTTTCGCCGACCAGCCCCATGACGTGGTTTGTCGGTACCCGCAGCGAGACCCCGTTGACGGCGCGCACCGTGCCCAGCGTGGTGTGGAAGTGGACGTGCAGGTCCTTTATGGACAGCAGGTCCGCGCGGCCGTGGTCAGGCATAGGGATCCGCAGCGTCCCGCAGGCCGTCGCCCAGGAAGTTGAAGGCCAGCACCGCGACCACCACGGCAGCGCCGGGCAGCAGCAGCCACGGCATCAGGGCCACCGCCTGGATGTTCTGCGCCTCCTTGAGCAGCACGCCCCAACTGATGGCTGGCGACCGCAGGCCGATCCCCAGGAAGCTGAGCGCCGTCTCGCCCAGGATCATGCCCGGGATCGCCAGCGTCGCCGAGGCGATGATGTGGCTGAGAAATGACGGGATCAGGTGGCGGAACATGACGCGCGGGCCGCGGGCGCCGTCGATGCGGGCGGCCAGCACGAAGTCCTCGTCGCGCAGCGACAGCAGCTTGCCGCGCACCACCCGCGCCATGCCGGTCCAGCCGGTGAGGGAGAGGATGACCGTAATCAGGAAGAAGGTGCGCGTCTGCGGCCAGTCGTGGGGAATTGCGGCGCTCAGCGCCATCCACAGCGGCAGCGACGGGATCGCGATGAGGACCTCGATGATGCGCTGGATCACCATGTCGGCCAGGCCGCCGAAGTAGCCGGATATCGCGCCGAGCGCGATGCCGAGCCCGAAGCTGAGGGCTACCCCGACGAAGCCGATGGTGAGCGAGATGCGGGTCCCGTAGATGATCCGTGACAGCAGATCCCGGCCCTGCGTGTCGGTGCCGAGCAGCGTGCCGCGTTCATCGCCGTCGAAGCCGAACAGGTGCACGCGTGCCGGGATGAATCCGAGCAGGAGATACTCGTCCCCCCGCACCAGCAGGCGCAACGGTAGCCGGGTACTCGGGTCCGCAACGTAGATGCGCTGCAGCGTGACCGGATCGCGGCGCAGGGCGGTGGCGTACACGAAGGGCCGCGCGTGCAGCCGCCGCTCCTCCACGTCCCACACGCGGAGCCGCATGGGCGGCGCCGAAATGTGGGAGGTGTCGCGCAGGCGCGGGTCATACGGTGCGACGAACTCGGCGAACGTGGCCGCGAGGTAGAGCAGCAGCACGACGATCCCGGCCGCCACGGCCATGCGGTGGCGCAGGAACCGGAGCAGGATCAGGCGCCACTGCCCGGCCGTGAGCAGATCGTCCGTGGTCTCCACCCCGTGCGCGGGCGCGACCGCCTCCGTCGCCATCAGTCGAACCGGATGCGCGGGTCGATCGCGGCCAGCAGCAGGTCGGACACGAGGGTTCCGACCACCGTGAAGACCGAGATCAGCATGACGAACGACGCTGCAAGCTGCATGTCCTGCCGCTGCAGCGCGGAGAGAAACATCGGACCGCCCGTCGGGATGCCCAGCACGACGGCCGTGATCGTCTCTCCGGCTACCAGCGTCGGCAGCATCCAGCCGACCGTGGAGAAGAACGGATTGAGGGCGATGCGCACCGGGTAGCGCAGGATCGCGCGCACTTCGCTGATGCCCTTGGCGCGCGCCATGTCCACGTAGGGCTTGCGCAGCTCATCGATCAGGTTGGCGCGCAGGATGCGGATCGTGCCGGCGGTGCCGGCGGTACCGATCACGATCACGGGAATCCACAGGTGCCCGAGCAGGTCCCAGAACTTGCCCCAGCTCCACGCGGCGGTCTGGTACTCGCGGGAGAACAGCCCGCCGATCTCGACCCCCGGAAAGATCTTGGGGCTCAGGTACATCAGGATGAGCGCCAGCAGGAAATTGGGGATCGCCAGGCCGAGGAAGCCGATGAAGGTCCAGAAGATGTCCCAGAACGAGTACTGCCGCACGGCCGAGAGCACCCCGATCGGGAACGAGACCGCCCACGTGAACAGCAGCGAGAGCGTCGAAAGGAGCGCCGTCATGGCGAAGCGCCCGCCGATCAGCTCCCGTACCGGCTTGTGCCAGGACAGGGAGTACCCGAAGTCGCCCTGGACGAAGTTGGTGATCCAGCGGAAGTAGCGCACGGTGATCGGGCGGTCCAGGCCGTAGCGCTTGCGCAGGTTCTCCACCTCCTCGTCGGAGAACGTGCCCTGCTCGACCATGATCTGGATCTGGTAGCTGACGTAGTCGCCCGGCGGCAACTCGATCACGACGTAGGCGATGAGCGAGATCGCCGCCAGCGTGATCACCATGATCAGGGCGCGGCGGACCACGTACTCAGCCACGGGTACTCCTTATCCGGACGGCGAAAGGACGTCGAGCGCGCGTCGCATCCCGGCACGCCGCATTCCCGGCAGGGTCACCCACACCGGGAATGCGTCATGCGTCTCGGTTCGTACTGTCAGCCCGTTATTGAGCCTTCCAGAATGCGTCCCGCCGGCCGTGATCGCCGCGGAACATCGGCTGCCGCCCGCCCGGAATGCCGCGCATCTCCGGCGTCACCATGATCACGAAGCCGGGATGGCGCACGGTGCCGATGCTCCAGAGGTTCTGACGCGAGATCTCCAGGACGTGGCCGAACAGTTCCTTGCGCTCGTCCAGATCGAGCGTCGCCTGGGCGCGCAGATAGTAGTCGAGTGCTTCCTGCACGATCGCGTTCGGCTTCTCGCCCTGCTCGCCGCCGGACATCGTGTAGTCGCGGTACTTCGGCGTCCAGAAGTTGAGCGGCTGGTTCGGCACGAAGTGGGCGGCCTGGTCGTTCACCAGGAGACCCTCGTTGGTGCCCCAGCTCTCCCAGATCAGCACGCCGTCGTAGTCGCCGGCGTTGCGCGCCTGGGTCAGCACGCCCCAGTCGACGAAGCGCACGGTCAGCTCGACACCGATCTCCTTGAGCCCGTCGGTGATGATCTCGGCGTGCGTCGGCAGCCCGCCGGTATCGAACGACAGGAAGGTGAGCGCCATCGGTTCCCCGTTCGGGAACGTCCGCACCCCGGCGTCATTGCGCGCGTGTCCCAGCTCGTCGAGGATGCTGTTGGCAAGCTCGACATCGTGCTCCGTCGCCTCGTTCTGAACCGCCTCGCTGAAGTACGGGCTGGACGGCAGCGGCGCGACCTGAGACGGATAGCTGAGCCCCTCGTAGAGGATCTGGTTGATGAGCTCGCGGTCGATCGCGTGCGAGATCGCGCGCTTGAACTGCGGGTTCCAGAAGACCTCCCGCATCACCGGATCCGGGTGGTTCAGGTTGAAGTCCAACTGGGACGCGACGAGCGCGGGGTTGTCCTGGACGTAGACCCGGACGATGCCGTCCTGCTCGGCTTTCTTCGCCAGCGTGTAGACGTCGATGTCCAGGAACGAGTAGTCGACTTCCCCGTTCAGGGCCTTCAGCTTGACGACTTCCTGATCGCCGAGGACGGACGTGCGGCGATCCTCGAAGTACGGAAGCTGCTTGCCTTCGGTATCGACCACCCAGAAGTAGGGGTTGCGCGTCCAGATCACCGGGTCGGCCGGCGGCGCATCGGTGAGCTCCCAGGGCTCCAGCGTGGGCTTTTCCACGTTGCCGTACTCGTTGTAGTCGGCGCGGTCCAGGAAGAACTGAGTCCACGACTCGAACCCGGACTTCTTCACCATGTCGGCCAGATCCGACTCGCTGGCATACGCGGCATGAAACTGCTCGAGGTAGTGGCGGGGGAAGCGCGTGATGGGGTTGAACCCGCCGCCCCTGGCGACGAAATCCGCGGGGCCACCGAAGTCGAACTGAACGGTGTAGTCATCGATCGCCGTGATGGCAACCCCCCGGTACTGCGGCCGAAGCCGCGGGGTTATGTCCTCGTTGAGGATGACGTCGTCCCACCAGAAGGTGAAGTCGGCGGTGGTGAACGGCGTTCCGTCAGACCAGCGCAACCCTTCGCGCAGCCTCAGTTCCCAGACCGACGAGGTGTCGTCGACGGCTGTGTAGCTCTTCGCCACGTTGGGATACGGGTCGGCCGTGAAGCTGTGCTTGTTCAGGATGATGGCCGTCTCGTCGCGCAGCGCCGTCGCCAGACCGACGTCGTAGGTGGCGTTGAAGAAGGTGCCGCCATAGAGTCCGGGCCCGTCGACGCCCAGGACCACCAGGGGCTCGATGGGAAGGCGGTCTTCGACCGGCGGCAGGTCGCCGGAGGCGACCGCGGCGTCCAGCGTCGGGGACTGGCTGAAGGCGGGGAGGCTCGCGCCGGTGTCGGCCGTGTACGCCGACGGTGTGGCCCACACCTCGTGCAGTGTCATCTCGCCGGCGCTCATACCCGTCTGGGCCGCCAAACCTCCATTCACGAACAACGCGATCACGGGAATCGCACCGAGCCTGAGCCACTTCATGGAATCCTCCTGGACTGCGGAAATATGTCGCGGCTCACCATGCCACTTCGCGGGCTGGGCCGCAAATCAGAGAGGGTCCTGCGTCACCGCACGGTAGAACCACTGGACAGGCAGGGCCGTGAGGCGCAGGTCGATGTAGCCGGGCTCGACCTCGAAGCGCCGCACCCCATCCAGCTCGGGGGCGTGGCTGTAGGTGAGCAGCACGTGCTCGCCGTGGAAGGTGATGCTGGTATAGCAGTAGCCGTGGTGACGGGACCGCTCCACCAGCTTCAGCGGTCGCCAGCTGCCGCCCGCGTCGCTCGACAGCGCCGAAACAAGCGGGGTGCGGCCTGAGAGACCGTACGTCCACAGACAGAGCACATCGTTGCTGCCGGGCACGCGCTGCATCGCCGCCGGGGAGCACGCGCCGCGCAGCGGTGACAGGAAGGGCCGCGACCAGCTCTGCCCGCGGTCGTCGGAGTAGGAGAAGAACTGACCGCCCGACACCGAGCGCATGGTCATCAGCAGGCGGCCGTCGGCGAGCTGCGCGACGCTCGGCTCGTTGACGTTCTGGGCCAGCCGCTCGCGCTCGGGAAGTCCGGGGTCGGGCACGTGCGCGCCGGGGTGCCAGGTGCTGCCGCCGTCGTCGGAGAGCAGGCAGTACGGCCAGCGCACCCCGTCCACATACTCCCGCGAGGCGAGCAGGATGCGGCCGTCCGCCAGTCGCCTGAGGCTGGCGTTGTTGGCCGAGTGCCGGCTGCCGTTGGCTGGCGTGATCGCCGCGGCGTCGCTCCATCTGTGTCCGCCGTCGCCGGAGCGGCGCGCGACCATGCCCTTCACGGGCATGTCCGGCAGATGATCGCAGTAGACGAGCAGCAGCTCGTCGCCGAGGTTCAGCAGGCTGGCGGACATGACGTTGGTGCCGTGCTCGTCCTCCACCACCGTCCATTTGCTGCTCCACGTGCGCCCGCCGTCGGTCGACCGGCGCGCGCTCAGCCGGGCCGGCGATTCGTCCCAGCCCTTGCCGGCATGGTAGTCGCTCCAGACCAGCAGCAGGGAACCGTCGGACAGCACGACCAGGTCGCCCTCGCTGTGGCGCGGATGTTCGGGCGTCGCCTCGTTGACCATGAAGCACCACCCGTCGTCCGTCGCGCGCAGGTCCTCCGGACCGTCGGGCAGGGGTGAGTCGGCGCTCGGGTAGGGCACCTCCTCGATCACGACTTCCCGGTAGACGGTCTCGACGGGCGGGCCGTCCGCGGCGGCCCCGCTGCCGAACGTGACCATGAACGGCTCGGCGCAGGCGTCGTGCTCGACCTCGACGGTCGCGCCGCCCGGAGCCGTCACCCGCAGCGCGGCCGGCCGCGCCTCGACGTGCACGGTGTGCTTGTCGCCGAGCGGGCCGCGGAGCGTACGGTGAATCTGCCTGCCGCGGTGCTGCGCCCGCACGTGCCAGTCGACCCGGTCAGGATGCGGCTCGGCCCAGATCTCCCATGGTCCCGGGCGGGGCATCACCAGCGCGGGCCGCCCGCGTTCTCCGCCCGGCGCAGGCAGCTCGACGGTCCAGCTCACGTACGCCGGCAGCTCGTTCGGGCGGTAGCGGTACGGCTGACCCTCGAACCCCGGCGCGAAGAACGCGTGCGGCGCGGCCGCGGATGCGCGGGTTCGCAGCAGCAGGCCCGGCAGCTCGCAGTGGTCGCGCGGCTCGAAGTAGCCGTAGGTCCAGTAGTTCGCCACGGCGAAGGCGCAGCGCACGCCCTGGAACAGCCCGGTGCCGGCCGTGTGTTCGTCGAGGACGGCGACGCGCCACGCCTCGGCATCGCTCATGACTTGTCCACCATGATGTCTTCATTGTAGTCCGAACGGAGACGACTGAGATGAACGACACGACCACCGCGGATGGGCTGGCGCTGTACCTGTCGCCCGACGGCAACGACAACTGGAGCGGGCGCCTGCCGGAGCCGGACCCGGCGGGCAACGACGGCCCGCTGGCGACGCTCGAATGGGCACGGGAGATGGTGCGGCGTTTGCGCGAGAGCGGGGATGCACACGGCCCCATCACTGTCTGGGTGCGCGGCGGCCGCTACCACCTGGGCCAGCCGGTGTGGTTCAACGGGCGCGACTCCGGTCCGACGACCTACCGCGCCTGTCCCGGCGAGACTGCGACGTTCACGGGCGGCCGCCGCGTGACCGGGTGGCGCGTGACCACGGCGGCCGAGGTCGGCATAGCGACGGCCGACGCCGCCGCGAGCGAACGCGAGGTCTGGGTGGCCGATCTCGACGCGGTCGCGGCCGGCTCCTGGCATTTCCGGCAGCTCTTCGTGAACGGCGAGCGGCGCCCCCGCGCGCGCCTGCCCAGGAAGGGCTACTTCTGGATCGAGGACGTTCCCGGCTTCGGCCTGCGGGCGAGTCAGAACGACGAGTTCATCCACGGCCACGACCGCTTCGTGGCCCGGGAGGGGGACGTGGCCCGGTGGCGCAATCTGAGCGACGTCGACGTGGTCGTCCACCACTACTGGGTGGAGGAGCGGCTGCCGATCGCGAGCTTCGACGAGCACACGCGGGTGGTGACCAGCAGCCGGCGAAGCATCTTCGTGCTGCGCGACGACGTGGGACAGCGGTATGCCAAGTACTACGTCGAGAACGTCTTCGAGGCGCTGTCGGAGCCGGGGGAGTGGTACCTGGACCGGTCGCGCGGCCGGCTGTTCTACCTGCCGCTGCCGGGCGAGTCCCCGGACGGCGCGGAGGTCTACGCGCCCGCGTGCGAGCAGCTTCTGCTGCTGCGCGGCATGCCCGAGCGCCCGGTCGAGGGAGTGCAGTTCGTGGACCTGACCTTCGAGTGCTGCGACTGGAGCCAGCCCGGCCCCGGATCGCTGGAGGGCTTCGAGATCGGTGACCACATGAACCCTGGCGACAGCTACGGCGCGACCGCGCAGGCGGCGTGCAACCTGGCCGGCGTCATCGACCTGCAGTACGCGCGGGGCTGCGGGTTGGAAGGCTGCACGCTCCGGAACCTGGGGCTGTATGGGGTCGTGCTCCGCAACGGGTGCCACGACATCCACATCGTCGGCAACGAGATCGCCGACCTCGGCGCCGGCGGGGTGCGCATCAACGGCGGGAACGCCGATTCCGCCTCGCGTGACCGCACCGGCCGCAACGTCATCACCGACAACACCATCCGTGCGGGCGGGCGCGTGTTCCCGAGCGCGGTCGGCATCCTGATCATGCACAGCTTCGACAACGTGGTCGCCCACAACCACATCCACGACCTGTACTACTCAGGCATCTCCTGCGGCTGGATCTGGGGCTACGGCGACACCGTCGCGAAAGGCAACCGCATCGAGCGCAACCACATCCACGACCTGGGCCACGGCGTGCTCAGCGACATGGGCGGCATCTACACGCTCGGCGTCCAGCCGGGCACCGTCCTGCGCGGGAACCTCGTCCACGACATTCGCCAGGCCAACTACGGCGGCTGGTGCATCTACCTGGACGAGGGCAGCTCGCATCTCCTGGTAGAGAACAACGTCTGCTACAACGCCGGGACGCAGGTCTTCAATCAGCACTACGGCCGCGAGAACATCGTGCGCAACAACGTCTTCGCCCGCGGCGGCCACAGCGTGATCTCGCTGGGGCGCGTCGAGGACCACACGACCTTCACGCTGGAGCAGAACCTGCTGCTGACCGCCGAGCGGCCGGTGTTCGCCCAGCGGCCGCGGGGAATCACCGGCGCGCGGGGGTTTCGGAGCAACCTCAACCTGCTCTGGGACGTGGCCGCCGCCGCCGCGGGGCGCGGCGGTGAGCCGATCGTGGCCGCCGTCGGCACCTACGACGCGGACGCCAACTGGGTGGAGCGGAGTCGCGACGAGCTGAACGAGTGGCGGGCCGGCGGCAACGACACGCACAGCATCGTCGCCGACCCGCTCTGCGCCGGCCTGGAGCAGAACGATTTCAGTCTGCTGCCGGGCTCGCCGGCGCTGGCGCTCGGGTTCCGGCCCATCGACCTCGCCGACGTCGGACCCCGACCGATCGAGCAGCGCCGGTAGACGGTCCAATCCGGGCGCGTCGATAATCCGGCTCCATGATTCGCTCGATCGTCTCCCGCAACGACGACATCTACGAGTGCTTTCCCGACCTGGCGCAATGCGAGGACGGCACGCTGGTGTGCGTGTACCGGGAGTGCATGTTCCATGCGCCGTTTCCGTTCTCGCGGATCATCTGCAGGCTGAGCCGCGACGGCGGCATGAGCTGGCTGCCCCGCAGCATCATCGACGAGTGCGTGGTCTCGCCGGAGCTGTTCGAGGAGTCGCGCTCGTGGCTGAGCGAGGCGGCGATCGCCGGCTACGAGGAGTCGCGGGTGCGCATCACCGATCAGACGCGGGTGGGCGCGTCGATGAACTGCCCGCGGCTCATCCGCCTGCATGACGGGCAGCTCCTGCTGGTCGTGGACTACCGGTTCGGCGCGCCGCGGGGCGAGCACCGCTGGGTCAACCTGTTCTACCGCAGCACCGACGGTGGGGTGAGCTGGCAGGGACCGGAAGGGCCGGGCATTCACGGTCCGGTCGTGCCGTCGCTCACCCAGTTGCGCGACGGCCGCGTGGTATTCGGCGGCGCCGAGGTGACCGGCACCGCGGGCGACCAGAAGGTGGAGACCCAGTACGTCTACTTCTCGGAAGACCAGGGCAGCAGTTGGTCGGAGCCGGTGGCGATTCCGGGCCTGCCGCCCGGCGAGCAGCGCATCATGCCCGGGTACCGGCAGTGGCTGGGCTTCGGGGAGGGCGCCTTCCAGGAGCTGGATGACGGTACCATCCTCGGCATCCTGCGCGCCGACAGTCTCGGTCAGGGCTACAAGGTCCTCTCCCACGACGGTGGCCGGACGTGGCAGGGGCCGTTCGCGACGCCCATGATCGGCCTGGAGGGCCGGCCCGGTCTGGGCCTGCTGTCGTCCGGGGAGGTCGCCGTGACCTATCGCATCGGCCTGCCGAACGAGATGCTGGCGCTGCACCTCATGACGCAGGAGGCGGCGCTCAGGGAGGACGTGCAGCCGATGGTGGAGCGCAGGCCGATGCCCGAGGACCGCGCGGGCGTGCACGACCCGAGCGAGCCGTGGTACATGCGCGAGTACTACCCGGGATTCACGGTCATCCTCGACCAGGACCGCAGCGTGCACCGCGACTGCGGGTACTCCGGCTGGGTCGAGCTCGCCAACGGCGACCTGTACGTGGTCGACTACTGCCACGACGACGCGCCGCGCGCCCACATCCGCAGCTACCGGGTGCAGCGCGAGGACATCATCATGTTTCCGCCCGGCGACCTGCCGTGGCTGCACCCGTCCGGCCAGCCGTTCCTGGACATGACCCGGGGCATGGCCGAGCGGCAGCACCGGCAGAACACGCCGTCGTGACCCGTCCCAACGTCCTCATCATCAAGAGCGACCAGCACAATGCGCGCTGTCTGGGCGTCAACGGCCACCGCCAGGTGCGCACGCCGCATCTCGATGCGCTCGCCAGCCGCGGCGTCAACTTCACGCGCGCGTTCGTGCAGAACCCGATCTGCACTCCCAGCCGGATGTGCTACCTGACCGGCCAGTACGTGCACAACCACGGAGTCTTCGGCCTGTCGGGCAACGAGCGTGTGCCGGACGGATTGCCGTCGCTGTTCTCGACGTTCAAGGCAGCCGGATACCGTACCGGCATCGTCGGCCACATACACGTGGACGGCGCATGGCTGGAGCCGCACTGCGACCTGTACCGCGATCTGCACGACGAGGCGCGGCCCGGTGACACGCCCTACGACCGCTATCTGGACGCCAAGGGCCTGAAGCATCTGCGCGACGACGGGGAGTACCGGGGACGCAGTCAGATCCTCGATGCCTGCCCCTCCGAGCTCGCCTTCGAGGACACCAACGAAGGGTACTGCCTGCAGAGCTTCTACGACCTGCTGGAGGGAACGGCAGACGAAGAGCCGTTCCTGTTCCAGCTCGATCCGTTGCATCCGCACCAGGACTACATCCCGGCGCCCGAGTTCTGGGAGCTGTACGACGGCGTGGAGCTGGAGCTGCCGCCGAGCGCGGACGAGGACCTGTCGGCCAAGCCTCCGCACCAGCAGCGGATGATCGCCCGCCATCACGGCTACGACTGGGTGTTCGAGCCGCGCACCTATCCGGCCGGCCGGCTGCGCAAGCTGCAGGGCTACTACGGGTGCATCTCACAGGTCGACCACATGGTGGGACTGGCGCTGCAGCGGCTGGAGCAGATGGGCCGCGCCGAGAACACCATCGTCGTGTACTGCAGCGACCACGGCGACTTCGCTCTGGAGCACGGCTTCCTGGAGAAGGCGCCGGGCATCAGCTACGATGCGATCACGCGAGTACCGTTCATCTGGAGCTGGCCCGCCGGCGGTATCGCGCAGGACCTGACGGTCGGCGAGCTGGTCGAGAGCGTCGACGTGTTCCCGACGCTCTGCGCGCTGGCGGGCATCGAGGCGCCGGACACGATCGACGGCCATGACCTGGGGCCGCTGCTGCGCGGTGCCGGCGCCGCCGTGCGGGAATTCGCCGTCACCGAGTGCCCGTTGAGCAGAACGATCCGCACCAAGGAGTGGAAGCTCTGTCACCGGCCGCGCGGCGCTTTCGCCGGCGTGGAAGACGCGGGCGAGCTGTACCACGTCGCCGAGGATCCCTGGGAGATGGACAACCGCTACGCCGACCCCGCCTGCCGGGAGATCCGCGAGCGCCTGCGCCGGTCGCTGTTCGACTGGACGCAGCTCACCACGCGCTACGGCAACACGTGGCCCCACCAGCCGCCCGGCGCCGACGGCAAGGGCACCCTGACGGGCTTGCGCACGCTGCTGGATGAGGAGCAGGTGTTCTATCTCTGAGGCGTCGCGGCTACAGGGACGCGCCCTCCCGCAGCCACTCCTCGTTGAACCGGGCGCACTTCAGGCGGCTCTTGATCGAGTCATAGGGCGGAAAGTGGTAGGTCTTGGCCAGCCACTGCTGCCAGACGACCACGATGGTGCCGTCCTCGGCGCTGGTGACGCCCGGGTAGGAGACCTGGCAGCCGGGATTGGTAAGGATGCGGTGGTGCGCCCAGCTCACGCAGTCGTCGTAGGAGATGGCGACGCTCAGGGGGTAGCGGTTCATCGCGCCGACATACGGCGTGTTGGTCCACACCACGACCACGGCGCTCGGCTCGAACGACAGGCGGTGAAGCGCGGCCGGCGTGTTCGAGGCCACCAGCACCGTGGGCACCGGGTCGCTCCAGGTGGTGCCGCGATCGCTCGACCGCGACTGGTAGTGGCGGCCCCTCGTGGAGCGGACGATCATGATCAGGTCGCCGTTGCGGAGCTCCACCACGGCCGGTTCGTCGGCCCCATTGGGATCGTCGGGAAGCTGCACGTCTGAACCGGACTGCCAGCTCTCGCCGCCGTCGGTCGACGTGAGGACGCTGGACACGCACACCATTTCCCGTTCGTAGACCTCGCCCCCGTCCTCCAGGTTGCGGACGTAGTAGTAGGGCAGCACCAGGGTGCCGTCGCGCAGCTCCAGTCCTTCGTTGGCGTGACCGTTGTAGCGCTTGCCGGTGTCGATGTGAGTCGCCGCTCCGAAGGTGCGGCCGCCGTCGCCGCTCGGCATCCGGTAGAGAGACGAGTGCCGGTAGCGTGGCGCATCGTCGCCGTCCGTGACGGACTCGTACGCGCTATAGTGCAGGGCCGTGCCCCGCCGCGCGGCGAGCAGCACGGGATCTCCTTCCACGCCCGGCGCCATCACCTCGGCCCCGCTCCAGGAGGCGCCGGCATCGGACGATCGCGAGCCCATCGTGTTCTCGCCGTCGATCCATACCGCGACGATGTCGCCGTTCGGCATGCGTGCCACGCCGGGAACGGACCCGCCCGTGATCTCCGGCTCCAGGGTGAGCTCCTGGTAGAACGGTCCTGAACGTGCCATTCGTCTTGCCTCCACAGCGCGGGTCGGTTGGTCGGCCGATGATACGGGCTTCGGTGCGGCGCAGTCACCGCACGGCCCTATACGGCCAGATACGCAGCCATGCGCTCGAGCTGGTGGAGAAACAGGTCCACCGTCCACGAGTCGAGGCCTCGCTGCTCACTCAGCGGAAGAAACCGTCGAACGTCGTCTGCCGCACGTTTCCAGTCGACGCTCTCGATCTTCGCTCGCAGGGTCTGGAGCAACCACTCGTTCGAGACCTCGAAGGATCGCCCTTGCCACGGACCCTGTTGCAACAGCGCGTTGCCGAGCAGCGCCAGGTCGGGAGCGGTCCGGCGCGCTACGTACCAGAGGAAGTCGTACCAGTCGCGCCCCTTGACATAGCGGCGGCACAGCAGGGCGTGGGTCTTCGTTCCAAACCCGGAGGACAGCGTTTGCGTCGTGAGCGGCGCCGTGGTCGGGAAGGTCAGATACGAGGTCTCGAAAGATGACCCTTGCGGTGGATTGATATCGATCTCGAGCCTGATCCGAACCTTCTTCCCGCTGACGCGTTCGAACGGAAGGTCGATCGTCACCACGCTGCCGATGGAATCCGTCTTGACGAACGCCTTGCGTACGGCGCCCACGGCACGGCTCTTGTCCTGAATCTCGATCCGCAGTCCCTCCGCTTCGCAGTCCGCTGCAATGCGCTGCAGGTGCGGCTCCCACACGAACTGCCGATCGGGCTGCTTCAGCAGAAAGTCGAGGTCTTCGGAAAAGCGGTTCATGCTGTGACAGATCCGCAGGCAGGTGCCGCCATGAAACATGGCGGCGGAAAACAGGCCTGACCTCGACAGGCTCGCCAGCACGTAGTGCTGCATCAGCTCCGCGAGCATGTTCTCCTGCTCGATGGCGTTCGTCGGGGCATACTCCCGGATTCGCGCCTGCAGGACGTTACTCAGCAAGAGATGCCTCCTTCGCCAGATGCTCCAGATAGGCGACGACCCTGCGGTTTCGGATGCTGTCGCTGATGTCGGGCAGCGCCGCGACCGACACGCCGCTCAAATCGTCCGGCTCGATGCGCAGCGACTCCAGAACGTACCCCGGACCGTCGTTCTGCCAGGAAACCGATGTGTCGAGGTAGAGCATGTCGGCCAGAGCGCGCAACGGGGTGGCCACGAACGCCCACGAATTGGAGCCGAGGTTGACCGCCTCGACCCCGGCCCGCGGTTGTCGTGCGGGAACCCGTTGAAACGAGAACACTCCCAGGTCGGTCGTGAACGATCGACTCCTCCGTGCGGTCACGCTTCCGGTCTGATGGACCGCCTCCGGAATGAGTCCATGATGGGCAAGCGCGGATTCCAGGCTCACATGTGACGGCGAATGCAGAAACGCGGCGACGGCATACGGGTGAAGCTCCGTCCTGCGGTATTCCGGGCGCAGCGCGAACAGCCCGGGTCTGAGGCGACTGATCTCGCCGCGCGCCACGGCTCGATGCACCAACTGCTTGCGAGCGCCGGCGGAGCCGTCGGGAAAGAGGTTGCCCACCACCGTCTCGTTGAACAGCCCGCCCGGCGGCGCGAGCTTCATGACGGCTTCGGTCAGCGACTGCATCGTGCGCACAGATTACGAAAAACGTAACCTGTGCGCAAATATTATGACACTGTCGCGGATCACCGGTCCCTCGCGTTGCCGACGGTTGGGGGCCGTAGTCACCGTGATACTCTTCTTGCGCATGGGCCTGACCCACGTCACGACGCGAGTGACCAACCTCTCCGGGGCGGGAACCCCCTACGAGGCCGAGTTTCTGGTCGATACGGGGGCAGTGGATTGCCTGGGTCCCGCCGACCGCCTGCGCGCGGCAGGAATCCAACCGGAAGGCAAGGCCGTGTACGAGTTGGCGAATGGCCAGCCGGTGGAGTACGAGTACGGATTCGCTCGCGTCGCGCTGATGGGACAGGAGACGGTCGTGCAGATCATCTTCGGTCCCGAAGACGCAGAGCCCATCCTCGGCGTGGTGGCGCTCGAGAACATGGGAGTCACCGTCGATCCGATCACGAGAGTCCTGCGCCGCCTGCACGCCAAGCCGTTGAAACACTTCGGCTGACCGGGGGCGCGAACCTCGCCTGATCCGGCGCCGGACGTCACAGGTGACGCACGTGGGGCAGAAGCTCGCTGCCCGGACGGCCGGCAACGGTTGTGGCCCACCCGGTCAGGTCCGGCCGCGAACCGTAGAGGACGAAGACCTTGCCGTTCCGCGCGATGCCGGGGCGGAGGCCGCCGTCCACCCGCCATCCTCTCGCCGCGCCCGGCAGCAGGGCCGCCGAAGGAGCGGTGATCGCGTCAGCTCCCTGCGCTCGCAGGCGACGTGCCTCCGACTGGCACCTCGTATACGTTCGGGGACCACCGGTGATGACTTCCAAGGAAACTGTCGGCCGTGCCGGCGGCTCGCTTCCCACGTCTACTGCCCACAGCGCACGCCGGATGCCGGACAGGTCCTCGGGCTCGGTGATCTCCTCGTGGGGCAGGAACTCGGCCCACGCTCCGTCCGGCGTGTCACTGAAGTAGTGAGCCGGCCCTTCGCCCTGCGCGTGCCACCGCCCGGCAGGCTGCGAACGACTCTCCCACAGAAACGGATAGCGGGGATCGGTGTGGCGGAACGCGATCACGTTGCCGGCGAGGAGACCAGGGCGGCGGCAAGGTCGCGCACCCGTTGCGGGCCGGGGTCCTCGGGTTGCCACGTGCCATCCAGGAGCTGGGCAGGTGAGCGGCTGCCGAGCAGTTTCCGCGGGCGCTGGAACCATCGGCGGACGCCGAAGTCATTGTGTAGGCCCCCGCAAGGTCGCCGATGATCAGTGCCAGGAAGTGGAGGCGAGCCGCGATCCCATCGGGAGTCGCGCGGCTCCCGGACAGATAGCGGCGCACGCTGGAAGAGGAGATTCCGAGAAGCGAGGCGAGCACCTCGCCGCCCAGTACGACGTTCAGCCGGCCCATTCGCAGGCAGGCATCATATCCAATCGCGGGCACGGGACATCAACCGACTGCCCGACGGTCCCGACTCCGCGTGATACCCTGTGGTGAGCGTGTACCCGATGGAATGGATACGGAGGTCCGGATCGAGAGGCAGATCAGGCGGCGCATGTGCTCGTCTCTTGGTCGTGTGCGTGCTGCTGGCGGCCGTCCTGGACCCGGGTCGGGCTTGGGCGGACACCTCCGAGCCGATGAGAATCGGCCTGCTGCTCGACTACTCCGGCGCTCCCGAGACGTCAGCGGACAGGAAACGCGCCTTCGACCTGGCCATCCGCCACCTGAACGACGGCGGGGGCGTGCTGGGCCGGCCCGTGCTGGGCGTGACGGCCGACGCCACCCGCCACCCGGATCCGGCGGTACGCGCCGCCCGGCACCTGGTGGAGCAGGAAGGAGTACATGCCGTCGTCGGCCCCAACGCCAGCGCGGCGGCGGTGCCGGTGGTGGAGGTCGTGACGGGGCCGGCCGGCATCCCGACCATCAGTCCGTCGGCGACATCGCCTGGGCTGACAGATGCGGACGACCACGACTTCTTCTTCCGCACGACCCTTGCCGACACGGCCCAGGGGCCGGTGCTGGCGCGGGTGACGCGGGAGCGCGGCTTCGACAACGTGGGCCTGATCTACCGCGACGATCCCTACGGACAGGGACTCGCGGACATCTTCGCGGACGCATGGCACGGGACGCTGCGCGCTGTCCCGGTCGCCGACGACCAGCCGACATACGCTGCCGAGCTGCGGCGCAGCGCCGGCGCCGGGGCTCAGGCGCTGGTGGTCGTCACCTTCGAGGATCAGGCGCTGTCCATCGTCCGGGAGGCGATCGGCGAGGGCATCTACGCACAGTTCGTCTTCGCCGACGCCGCCAAGAGAGTCCGGCTGGTCACGGAGATCGGAGGCGCCGCGCTGGGCGGCATGTACGGCACCGCCGGAGCGCCGACTCCCGACAGCGCCGCTGCCGCCGAGTGGGAGCAGTCGTTCGTAGCCGAGCACGGCGGGCTTCCGGCATTCACCTACGTCAAGGAGACCTACGACGCGACGATAGCCGTGGCCCTGGCCGCTCAGGCCGCCGGGAGCCTGGACGGCGCCGCCATTCGGGACCATCTGCGGGCCGTCGGCAGCCCGCCGGGGCAGGTCGTTCCGGGCACGCCCGGCGGTGTGGCCGATGCTCTTCGATTGCTGGCGGAAGGCCGGCAGATCGACTACGAAGGGGTTGCCACCACGCTGGACTGGGACGCGAACGGCGACCTGCGGGAAGGCTACATCGGGGTGTGGCGATTCACACCGGACGAAGGCATCAAGGAGGTCGAGACCGTCTTCTTCCGGTATTAGACATCCGGGCGGGAAGGAATTCCGAAGGGATGCCGAGGGTCCGGTCGTTCTCGATGTCATCGACGAAAAAGACGACGACGTTCGGCTTCATCGCTCACGCTCCGTTGGGCGGCGGTTCATGGCCACCGGCGGCGAACGGCTTTCCCTGCAGATCGAGCTCCTGTGCCCGCAGACACGCGGTGGCGTGACCGGGGCCGAGCTCAACCAGCTCCGGGGGATCGGCCTTACAGCGATCCTCGGCGTACAGGCAGCGCGGGTGGAACGGACATCCCGGCGGCGGATTGGCCGGACTCGGTACGTCGCCGCGCAGGACGATGCGGTCCTCCTCCGCCGTGGGATCCATCTCCGGGAGCGCCGACAGCAGCGCTTCCGTATACGGATGGCGGGGGTGGCGGAACACGTCTTCCGCTTCGCCGGTCTCCACGATCTTGCCCAGGTACATGACGGCGACCCGATCGCTGATGTACCGCACCACGCTCAGGTCGTGCGCGATGAACAGGTAGCTCAGCTCGAACCGGACCTGAAGATCGATCAGCAGGTTCAGGATCTGAGCCTGCACCGACACGTCCAGGGCCGAGACCGGCTCGTCCGCGACCACGAGCCGCGGCCCGGGAGCCAGTGCCCTGGCGATCCCGATTCTCTGTCTCTGCCCTCCGCTGAATTCGTGCGGGAACCGGTCCGCGTACTGGGCGCGCAGGCCGACGACCTCCAGCAGCCGGCCGACCTCGCGGCGCAACTCCTTCCCCTTCATGCCGCGCTGCACGATGAGCGGCTCCCCGACGATCTCCGTAACCCGCATCCAGGGATTCAGGGAAGAGAAGGGGTCCTGGAACACAATCTGGACGCCGCGCCGAAACTCGAGCATCTCCAGGTGCGTCAAGCTCCAGACGTCCATGTTCTGCCCGTCCGCATGAAAGACGACGCGCCCTGCCGTCGGCTCGTACAATCCCGCGATCATCCGGCCGGTTGTGGTCTTGCCGCAGCCGCTCTCACCGACCAGGCCCAGGGTCTCGCCCTTCCGCACGGCGAAGCTCACGCCGTCCACGGCCCGTACCTGGCCGACGGTCCTGCGAAACAGGCCCTTCTCGATCGGGAAGTGCTTCTTCAGTCCTTCGACGGACAACAGGCGCCGCGCGTCACCGTCCGCCTGACTCATGCATCCTGCTCCGGCCGGCTACGTGGCGAACGGGTCGACGGCATCGCGAATCGCATCCCCGAGGAAGTTGAAGCAGAGCACGGTGACGGTGATCATCAGTCCGGGAATCGTCAGCCAGACGTGGCGCACGATGGCGTGAATGCTCGTCGCGTCCTTGATCAACACGCCCCAGCTCGTCATCGGCGGCGTCACCCCCACGCCCAGATAGCTCAGGGCGCTCTCGCCGAGAATGATGCCCGGTATCGACAGCGTGGCGACAACGATGGTGTGGCTGAGGCAGCCGGGCACCAGGTGCCTGGTGATGATGCGCCAGTTGCGGGCTCCTGCCGCGCGGGCGGCAAGGACGTACTCCTCCCCGCGGTACGCCAGGACCTTTCCCCGTACGACCCGGGCCAGCCCTCCCCAGCCGATGAAGGAGAGGATCGCCACGATCGTGAGATAGACGTAGTTGGACGGCCAGGTAGGGGGAATCGCGGCCGACAGCGCCAGCCACAGCGGGATGTGTGGAAACGACAGCAACAGCTCGATGAAGCGCTGGATGACGTCGTCGATCACGCCGCCGAAGTAGCCCGACGCGACGCCGAGGATCAGGCCCAACACCACGGTTATGAAGGTTCCGACCAACGGAACCGAGAGGCTGACCTGCGCCGCCGTGAGGATGCGCGACAGCAGGTCCCTGCCGAGCACGTCGGTACCCAGCAGGAAGAGGGTGCCGCCTTCCTCGATGCCGATGAACCGCACCCGGGCCGGGATCACGAACAGGACCCGGTACGGCTCACCGCGAACGAAGAAGCGGACCCGATAGCGTGTCGACCGGTCCTCATGATAGTTGAGCGCCAGGGTCTCCGGATCCATCTGCCGCTTGTACGCGTAGGTAAAAGGAGCCGTAAGCCTGCCGTCGGCGTCGAGCACCCGGATGCGCTGCGGCGGAGCGAACTTGACCTTGCCGTGGAACTCGTCGAACGGGTAGGGACTGAAGAACGGCGCGAAGACGGCCACCGTGTAGAGGACGATCAGGATGATGCCGCTGATCACGCCCAGGCGGTTCTTCCGAAAGCGGCGCCAGATGGGCAGCCAGAACCCCGATGCGAGCCCGGCGTCGAGGTCGACCGTGGGGTGCGGGGCCGGACTCTCCGGCACTCCTGCTTCCTGACTCATGGCTTCTCCATCAACGCCGGGCCGGGGCCACCTACTCCAGCCGAATGCGAGGATCCAGCCACGTAAGAGCGATGTCGGCCATCAGGTTTCCGAGGAGCAGAAAGATGGCATAGAACTGCAGGATGCTCGCAGACAGGTAGATATCCTCCGCCAGCAGCGCTTCGAACAGCAGCGGACCGGCGGTAGGCAGGTTGAGCACGATGGCGGTGATCGTCTCTCCCGAAAGCAGTATCGGCAACGACATGCCCAGGCCGCTGACGAACGGGTTGAAGGCGATTCTCACGGCGTGGCGGCGGACGACGATCCGCTCCTTCAATCCCTTGGAGCGCGCGGTGGTGACGTAGGGTTGTCCGAGCATGTCGAGCAGGTTGCCTCTCATGACGCGGATGGTGCCGGCCGTTCCGGCCGTGCCGATCACGACGATGGGAATCCAAAGGTTCTTTGCCAGATCCAGGGCCTTCGCAAGGCTCCATGGCGCCTCCTCGTACGCGCGCGAAAAGAGCATGCCGACCGGCTGATCGATTACGAACACGGCGAATATCATCAGGACCAGAGCCAGAAAGAAATTCGGAATCGACAGTCCCAGGAAGCCGACGAACGTTGCGGCGTGGTCGCCGATCGTGTTCTTGTGCGTCGCTCCATAGATCCCGATGGGAATGCCGATCAGCCAGGTGAACACCAGACTGCCGGCAGATATCCCAAAGCTGAGTGCCAGGCGGTCGCCGAGCAGCGTCGCGACGGGCCGTCCGTGAAGGAGGGAGTGGCCCATGTCGCCGGTGAGGAAGTTCCGAATCCATATGAAGTACTGAATCCACTTCGGCCGGTCCAGGCCGTGCAGCCGCCGGAAATTCTCGGCGAACTCCCGTGCGTACTCATCCCTCATTCCTCCCCCGGACATCTGCGCCATGAGGTGGGTGATGAAGTCGCCGGGCGCGAGCTGAATGATGATGAAGATCACCAGCGACATCAGCAGAAAGGAGATGACCATGGTGAACAGCCGACGGATGAGGAAGACGGTCATGTCAGAGAGTGGCTAGGCCGGAGAGCTTGGGGAGAGACGCTCCGGTCTCTCCCCAAGCGATGACGTGCAACAGACGCCGTTGGAAGACGTCAGGACTTGATGTAGAACTGCTCCGGATGAGCTGACGACTCGCCCTTGAGATTGATGCCGGTCGACGGCACGTTCCCCATCCTGTTGTGGACGACGAAAGGCACGGGAAAGCCCGACGTAACCGCGATTTCCGGGGTGACCTCGGTGGCGACGTACGTCAGGAACTCCTTGAGCTTCTGCGTGTATCTTTCCGGATCCTGCTGACCCAGAAACTCCTGCTCCATCTCCCAGGCTTTCAGGTACTCAGGCGGCGGATCGTCCAGCCGGCTGCCCATGTGCGTCTCCGGGTTGAAGGCGTTGCCCAGGAACACGTACGGCAGGAAGACCTGCATGGATGGCCCCCAGTTGGAGTACATCTGCACCTCGCCGGACGTCCGGTTCTCGAAGATGACGGATGCCTGCACGACCTCCATCCTCACGTCGAGGCCGATGTCCTGCCAGTACTTCACGGCCATCTCTCCCAGCGGCAGGTTGGGCCGCAGGTTGCTGGCGTTGTTGAGGATGATGGTGACCTTGTCGCCCTCCGGATACTCGACGAACCCGTCTCCATCGCTGTCCTTCAAGCCCAGCCCTGCCAGCAGCTCTCGTGCGCGGTCAGGCTCGTAGCCGCCCCACATCTCCATCGCCGGATCGTGGAAGAACGACTCGGAGCTCAGGGTCGTGCCGGACGCTTCGGCGAGTCCGAAGTACAGGGTGTCGTTCACTTCCTCGCGGTTTATCGCCAGGGACATCGCCCGCCGGAAGTCCACCTCACGCACATACTTCGCGAGCTGCGGATTTCCCTCCGGCTCGATGTTCAACAGGTAGTAGCCTTGCGAAGCTCCGCCCTTCCAGATGCTCACCTTGTAGTCGCCACGCTCCTCGTTCTCCTTGAGGACCTGGTAGCCTGAGAGATCGGTGTAGTGCGTGGACTGGACGTCGACCTCGCCGCGGAACGTGCTGAGCACGCCGGCCTCCACGCTGGAGAACAGCCGGATGCGGATGTGGTCGATGTAGGGAAGCTGGTTGCCGGCGGGATCGACGACCGGGTAGTAGGGGTTGCGGGTGGCGAGGATGCCGTCCACCTCATCGGTGCTGGTGTAGACCCACGCGCCGAGCTGAGGGAGCTCGGAATGCTTGATGAAGCCGGTGGTGTGGGTTCCGCCCGAGCTGCCGCCGAGCAGCAACCGGTCGATCAGGTCCTCCCACGTCGCGTCGGAATTGTGTTCGGGATGGAACTGCTCGTAGTAGTGTTTGGCGTGCACCATTTCGTAGATCGTCACGAGCGTGTGCATGCGCGGGTTGGGAGAGTTGCTGGTGTACTTGACCGCGTTGTCGCCGACCTTCTCGGCCGTCATGTTGGCGCCGCCGTGAATGGTGGCCCAGTGTCCGGGAGGATTCCAGACGTTGGGATTGGTGGAGATCGCGTTCCAGCTCCAGACGATGTCATCCACGGTGAAGGGGTGACCGTCCGACCACTTCAGCCCTTCGCGCAGCCAGCAGGTGACCTCGGTGTAGTCGTCGTTGTACTCGTAGCGCTCGAAGTGGTACGGCTCGTGTCCGGTGAAGAACATCCCGTTCTCCAGGTACGAGTTGATGTCGAACGGAGTGTCGAAGCCGTAGCCGCCCATCTCCGTGTTGAACACGTAGCCATACAGGGTGAAAAAGGCGTTCCGCAGGTTGGTGTCCCACTTGTTCAGGGTGCCGCCGTAGGTGCCGATCTCGGAATGGACTTGGCGGACGAACGGGTTCGCCGGCAGTCGTTCTTCGACCGGCGGCAAATCGCCGGCGGCAACCATCTCGGCAAGCATGGGCGCCTCGTTGTATTGCTGCGCCCAAGCCGGCAGCGCCGCCATCATGATGGCCAACGCCAGCGCAAGCGCGAATCTGGAAGCGGATATTCGCTTCATCTCTGCTCCTTCCTGTTTCGTGAAGTGGCGAAAACCGTAAGTGTTACGTCCCGATGCTTACGGTTACCTCGGTCGTTTGACGGAATGCCGATGTGTTCCTAAACCTTGCCTGGGATGTCTCCTCCTGAGCGTTGAAGAGACAGTACGCCGCCGACGCGAGAGAGTGCGAAAGAGTTGGTTGGCGGTAGTGTGCTGCCTCCGAGATGATGTGACTGCAGAGCGTATCGTCGGCCTGGATAGGGGTCAAGGACGCCGGGCCGCGGCGTTGCCGTGGCCGGGTCCGTCGCGTCAGCTCCAGGTCGCCATCTCGGCCCGGAGCCCGGCCGGAAGCGACCACCTCGTGCAGCGCGTGCAACGTCTCGTCGAGCGGCACCTCGTCGTCCCAGTGATGGACCATGTACACCGCCACCCGGTCGAGCTGCAGGCGTTCCAGGCTCTGGGCGATGACCTGCTCGATGTTGCTCGGACCGCAGGATGCGCTCCGACGGGACGAACGCCCCGATCCGCTGCCGCCATCGTCGCCTACGGCTCCGCTATTGGCCCATCCCCACCTTCCTCGGAGTCCGTCGGATGTGTCGCTAGCGCGCCACATGCGACAGACTCCGAGGCCGTTGAAGGGCCGCCGGAATGATGGGTATCGTCGCCGGACCGATGGCTTCGAAGGTTGCGGAGATCAGGATGGCATTCGAGAAGGTCGTGGCGGGCGGATCGGTGATCGACGGCACCGGTGCGGCGGCGTACCGGGCTGACGTGGCGATCGCGGACGGGCGAATTGCGGCGGTCGGCGACCTGTCGGCAGCCGAGCGCGGCGAGACGATCGACGCCAGCGGCCAGGTGGTCTGTCCGGGCTTCATCGACATGCGCGCCCACTCGGACGTCTCCATGCTCGACGACCCCGGCGGCGAGTCCAAGGCCTACCAGGGCGTCACCACCGAGGTGGTCGGCAACTGCGGGTCTTCGGCGTTTCCGGCCGGGCTGCTGACCCCGGCGGAGTTGCAGGAGATCGCCCCCGTGCAGGTCGTCGAAGGCAGCGCCGTCCGCTACGCGTGGAGGGACTTCGACGGCTGGGCGGAGGCGCTCGAAGGCAGCGGCGTCAGCCTGAACGTGGTGGGGCAGATCGGCCACAGCACCCTCCGGCAGGCGGCGAAGGCCACGGAGGCCCGGCCGGCGAACGATCAGGAGCTGGCGTTGATGAAGCGCCTGCTGGCCGAGGCGGTGGAGCAGGGGGCGGTCGCGCTGACCACTCAGCTCACCGGTCCGCCGGCGTCGGCGGCGCCGGCCGGCGAGATCGCGGCGCTCGCGGCGGAAGCCCACCGGTTCCCCGGCGCCTTCTACGCCACGCATGCGCGGCTCCACTCAGGCAATCACTTCAACGCCGTGGACGAGGCGATCGAGATCGGTGAGCTCACCGGCATTCCCGTCCAGTACTCCCACATCGCGCTGATCGACAGCCGTCACCACGGCGAAGGCGGCGAGATGGTGCGGCGCATGGTGGCGGCGCGGGAGCGGGGCGTGGACGTGCTCTACGACGTCTATCCCTATACCGCCGGAGCCTGCGGGATCAGCGGGGTGCTGCCGCTCTGGGCGCAGGAGGACGGGCCGGCGGCGGTCCAGCGCCGGCTGGCCGACCCGGACACCTGTGCCCGCATGGCGGAGGAGGTCGCCCGCGGGTTCTGGGGAGGCGTGCCGCTGCCTTGGAACAAGTACGTGATCACCGTGGCGAACCGGGACTCGACGCGCTGGATGGTCGGCAAGGTGTGGACGGAGATCGCAGCCCGGCGTGGCGAGGCCCCGGTGGAGGCGGTCCTGTCGGTGGCCCGCGAGGACCCCTGGCTGGAGGGCGTGGTGCACATCCGCTCGGAAGACGACGTGCGCTACTTCCTCGGCCATCCGCTGGCGATGATCGGCTCCGACGGAAAGGCGGTGTCGCCCGACGGCGTGTGGGGAGCCGGCTCGCCGCATCCGCGCGTCTACGGCTGCTACCCGCGGGTGCTCGGCCGCTACGTGCGCGAGCTCGGGGTGCTGACGCTGGAGGACGCCGTGCACAAGATGACCGGCGCGGTGGCCGACCGGCTGCATATGGAGAGCCGCGGGCGGATCGCCGCGGGCAAGGCGGCCGACGTGGCCGTTTTCGATCCGGACACCGTCATCGACAACGCGACCTGGGAGGACCCGCACCGTTATCCGGACGGCATCGGCCACGTCCTGGTGAACGGCGAGTCGGTGATCCGCGACGGCGTCCACACCCACGCCCGCCCGGGGCGGGTGCTGCGCCGTGGCGCCGAGTAGCCACGGCGCTGCCATGCCCGCGGTCCGCGGGTCCTGAGTGCGGCGTGAAGGAGTAGTCGAGGATGGCCACGGAGTTGCACCTGCGCCGGTACGGCGCCACCCCGAATGCCGGCGCCAACAGCATCGAGTCGTTTCGTCGGCTCGCCGCCGATGCTTCCGGGCGCGAGGACGTGACCGTGCTGCTCGGGGGCGGCACCTACCTGCTGGGAGACGCGGGCGGCATGGCCGAGTTCGAGCGCCTCATGCACTCGGCGCTGCCTGGCATGAACTGGGCCGATCCGCCCGACTACGCCGCCTATCCGTTCGGGACCGCGATGTTCTTCGACTCGTGCCGGAACCTCACCGTCGACGGCGAGGGGGCCGTCCTGGTGATGCGTGGCTTCACCCGGCCCGCCCGCTTCGCCAACTGCACCGGGGTGCTGACGGTACGCAACCTGACGATCGACTGGGACCGCCCCTTCTACTCGATCGGCGAGATCCTGAACGCGCGGCCCGCGGCCGCCGGCGAGGAGGGCGGATACCTCGACGTGCGCGTGTTCGACGAGTTCCCGGTGTCCGGGGGCGAGCCCGTGCACATCTTCCAGGAGTACGAGCCCGGCACCTTGCGGCCCATGCGGCGCGAGTTCATGGGCCTGGACTCAAGCGAGCTCGTCGCCCCGCAGACCCTGCGCCTCAACATGAAACGGGGATTCCAGGTGGATCCCGGCAACTCGGTCTGCCTGCGCCACCCCCACTACTGCTTCAACAACCTGGATTTCTCCCACAACGAACAGATCGTCCTTACCGACGTCACCGTTCACGGCAGCGGAGGCTTCGCCTTTGGCGGCAGCCACAACCGTGACGTCACCGCCACCCGCGTGCGCATCGTCCCGCGGCCCGGGACCATGCGGATGATGTCCAGCAACCACGACGGCATGAGCTTCAGCGCCGGCCGCGGCACGGTCACGTACGAAAGCTGCGCGTTCGAGGGAATGGGCGACGACTGCGCCGGAGCCTCGGGCGACTCCGGGCGCCATGCCTACGTGCGGGAGGTGCTCGACGCGCACACGCTGGTGGCGTACTTCAAGGACTACCACCACGTGCAGGTGTCGGGAAATTCCCACTGTCCTCTCCCGGGTGAGGATCTGTTGTTCACCGACCTGGAGGGCTTGAACCTCGACTACTGGAACGGGACGGTCCAGGCCTCCTCGCTCGATCCTGGCACCGGAGTGATGAGGATCACCCTTGCCGAACGCATCCCGGACACGGTGGCACCGGGCCATGTCTTCAACAACACCAGTTACTCGTACCGGCTGCGCTACGACGGATGCTACTTCGGTCCCAATCGAAGCCGGGGCGCCATCACGTCGACCAGCGACGTCCTGGTCGAGAACTGCCGCTTCGATCGGTCCGGGGGCACCGCCACGTATGTCTCCACCGAGCTGTACTGGGAGGTGAGCCGCGGCCGGCGCAACATCACGATCCGCAACAACACCTACCACGACTGCGGCAAGGCGGCCGGCAACATGGGGAGCCACGCCATCGCGGTCGACGCCACCGGCTTCCGCCTGTATGGCCACGAGGACGACTTCGGCCCGGCGGGCTTCCACCGCAACGTCCTGATCGAGGGCAACACCATCGCCGGTGACGGCGTGGCCATCAGCCTCTGCTCTGCGGAGGACGTGGTGGTGCGCGACAACCGCATCGAAGGAACGAATCCGGCGATTGCCCTGCACAACTGCCGCAACGTCCGGATGGAGGGGAACACCCTGCCGGCGGGCGCCGGCGCCGCCGAGGCGGTGCTGATCGGCAGCGGCTGCGACCGGCGAACCGTGACCATCACCTGACGTGGCTGATGGGTCCCGCGGGGGTTGGCGGCGAGCGACGGGGCGGTCTCTCGCCGCACCGTCACAGGCTTGCCTGGTGGTGCGGGAGTGACGATCTTGTGGACCCGTGTTCTACGTTGCCCGGAAGAGGACTCGAACCTCCACAGCCTTGCGGCCACTAGACCCTGAACCTAGCGTGTCTACCAATTTCACCATCCGGGCCGGGACCGCAGGGTAGGAAGTGAACCGCCTCGATGTCAACGGTGCGCAGGCCGCCGCGGCGACTCGACGCCGAGCGCTGGCATGCGGTAGCCTCCGTGGCTCGACGGTGCCGGGACCGGCTCCGCCGGACGACACGTCGGGCGAATCCAGATACAGCAGTCGCAGGGACATACCTCGCAAGGGAGCAGCATGATCGGGATCGGACTCGATTTTGGCACCACCAACAGCACGCTCGCCGTCTGGGAGGCGGACCGCATCACCTATATCGATCTGGACGCGGCGGCGGCCAACCCCAAGATCATGCCTTCGGCGCTGTATCTGGACCGCTCCATGGGGCGCTCGGTGGGTACTGCGGCGATCGACCGTTACCTCGGCGACAACCGCGGGCGGATCGTCCGCCTGAAGCGGGTCAAGGTGGGCCAGATCGCCATGACCTTCAGCACGACCGACTCGCAGCGCGCAGGCCACGGACGCGGCGACACCACGCGCGTCCATCAGGTGTCGGGCTATGACGACACCGAGCTGCCCGGGCGGCTGTTCCGGGGACTGAAGAGCTTCCTCGGCGTGGCCGAGCAGAGCCGCTTCAAGGTGTTTCACCGCAGTTTTCACATCGTGGCCCTGGTCACGCTCATCTTGGCCGAGATCCGCTCGGTCCTGGAGCCGGCCGGGTACGATGTCGGCCGCGGCATCCACATCGGCCGTCCGGTGCGCTACGTAGGCGGCAACGGCGCCAACGACGTCGCCGTGAAGCGGATGACCACCGCCTGCCAGAACGCCGGCTTCGACGATGTGGTGTTCTACCCGGAACCGGTTGCGGCAGGCTTGAGCTATCTGCGGACGGCTTCCGCGCAGCCCGAACACCTGCTCACCTTCGACTTCGGCGGCGGCACGCTCGACCTGTGCCTGCTGTCGACGCGCAACGGCGGCTTCGAGGTGGTCGCCACCCGCGGGCTGCCGATCGGCGGCAATCACATCGACCAGCAGATCATGCGCAACGTCATCTTCCCGGAGCTCGGCGAGGGGTGCGCGGTGAAGAGCTCACTGTCGCGGGCGGAGCCCGATTCGGTGTTCCCGTTCTACCGCTACCAGGACTACCTGCTGAACTGGCAGACCTCCTACATGTCGAACCGCCCGGAGCTCATGGAGAGCATTCTCGCCGGCATCCAGTCCGGTCCCGACGCGCGTCGCAGGCTGACCCGGCTCTGGAAGTTGATCCGCGGCAACGCCGTGTACGCCTTGCTGAGCGCCACCGAGGCCGCCAAGGCGGAGCTGTCCGAGCTGGAGGAGACGGAGATCCGCCTTGACGAGGTCGACCTTCGCCTGCCGTTCGATCGCACCCGCCTCGAGCGGGTGCTGGAGCCGACGATGGAACGGGTCGATGCAACCGCCCGGGCGCTGCTCGCCGATGCCGGTATCGATGCCGATGACGTCGACCAGGTCGTCTGCACGGGCGGATCTTCTCAGCTCGTGCCGGTGCAGCGCTGGCTGGCCGAGGTCTTTCCCGGCCGGGTGGAGGACTTCGACTACTACCGAAGCATCGCCGGCGGGCTGGCGATCGCCAACGCGTGCGAGAGGGAGCTGGCGGCCGTTTAGCTTCAGCGGTCGCGGTCGGGCGCGGACTCGTCGGCTTCCTCCGCGGCCTCGGCGGCGGCCTCCGCCCGCAGGAAGTCGGTCACGTTGCGGTGGCCGCCCAGGTCAAGCTCCTCGAAATCGGTGCGTGCGCGCACGGCGTTCAGGATCGCCTCGAACGACTCGAACTCGTCGGAGAGCTCGACGAGCTGATCCTGGTCGGCCCGGTAGAGGAAGATGCTGCGGCGCCGCTTGTTGGTGGCAAGCCCGGCGCGGGTCAGTTCCGTCCAACGCACGACGGCCTGCTCCTCGCCCATGAAGTCCAGCTCGATCCGGTCATCGAACAGCCGCAGCCTGTTGCGGGACTGCTTCAACAGGTAGCGGAGCACGCGGTAGCCGATCAGGCCGACCGGCGCGACGCCGATCAGAACCGGCCAGGCCTCGGCCAGCAGGGCGACGGCCACGATGATCGCGATCAGACCCGGAGGCAGCAGCAGCGGCACCAGGGCGCGCGGATTGGAGCGAAGCGTGATGCGCGACTGCAGGAGCGCTGCTTCGTTCGCGGGCACGGCGTCCATCTTAGGGGCGCGGCGAGCCTGAAGGGAAGGTCAGGCGGAGATCCGGGGGTGAGTGCCGCTTCGCTATGATAGTGCTATACTTGAAGTAGCGTTGCCGCGGCGCGGCGCTGCCAAACCCCTTCCGCAAGGACATTCGATGAGACGCTTCTTCTCCGTATCGCTCATTCTGGCCCTAGCCGTGCTTCCGGCCGCACTCGGTTTTGCCGACGAGACCGCTGCCGGGCAGGCGGCCGAAGAGGGCCCCGACATGATGTGGGTCACCTGGATCGGCTCCGTGGCCGCACTCGGTTTCTCCCTGATCCTGGCGCTCGCCGTGCTGCGCAAGGAGCCCGGCAACGACCGCATGAAGGAACTCAGCCGCGCCGTGCAGGAGGGGGCGATCGCCTACCTGAAGCAACAGTACAAGGTGGTGGCGATCTTCTTCGTGGTGCTGTTCGCGATCCTGGGGGTGATCTCCTGGGGGCTGGGCCTGCTGTCGGGCTTCGTGCCGTTCGCGTTCATCACCGGCGGCTTCTTCTCGGCTCTGGCCGGATACATCGGCATGACCGTGGCGACCCGCGCCAACGCGCGCACCGCCTGGGGCGCCCGCGAGAGCCTCAACGCCGGGCTGCGCGTGGCATTCTCCTCGGGGACGGTGATGGGCATGACCGTCGTCGGCCTGGGGCTGCTGGACATCTCGATCTGGTGGTGGCTGCTGCGCGCGGTGTTCGAGGTCTCGCCGGAGGAGATCCCGCCGATCATGATCACCTTCGGCATGGGCGCATCGGCGATGGCGCTGTTCGCCCGCCTGGGCGGCGGCATCTTCACCAAGGCCGCCGACGTCGGCGCAGACCTGGTCGGCAAGGTGGAGGCGGGCATCCCGGAGGACGATCCCCGCAACCCGGCGTCGATCGCCGACAACGTCGGCGACAACGTCGGCGACGTGGCCGGCATGGGCGCCGACCTGTACGAGTCGTACGTGGGCTCGATCATCGCCACCATGGCGCTGGGAGCGGTCGCCTCGCTCAGCCTGGACTCGATCTCGACGCTGCAGGCGATACAGGTGCCGGTGTCGATCGCGACCATCGGCGTGCTGTGCTCGATCCTGGGCACCTTCGTGGTGCGCGCCAAGGGCGACGCCAGCCAGGCGGTGCTGCTCGGCGCGTTGCGGCGCGGCACCTACGGGTCGACCGCGCTGATCGCGATCGGTTCCTTCCTGCTGGTGATGTTCACGCTCGGCAGCGAGTTCCTGGGAATCTGGGCTGCCATGATCGTCGGGCTAATCGCCGGCAACGTCATCGGCTACTTCACCGAGTACTACACCTCCGACCACTACAAGCCCACGCAGCTCCTGTCCAACGAGGCGATCACCGGTCCCGCGACCACCATCATCGGCGGCGTCGGCCTGGGCATGCTCTCCACGCTGATCCCGGTGCTCACGGTGGTCGGCGCGACGCTGGCGGCATTCTTCCTGTCCGGCGGCGCCGCTCATCCCGGCCTCGGGCTGTACGGGATCGGGCTGTCCGCGGTCGGCATGCTGTCGACGCTGGGCATCACCCTGGCCACCGACGCCTACGGGCCGGTTGCGGACAACGCCGGCGGCATCGCCGAGATGGCCAAGATGGAGCCGCACGTGCGCGAGCGCACCGACGCGCTCGACTCGCTGGGCAACACCACGGCCGCCACCGGCAAGGGCTTCGCGATCGGCTCCGCCGCGCTGACCGCGCTTGCGCTGCTGGCCGAGTACGGCAACAAGATCAAGGAGGCGTTCGAGCAGCTCGACGTGTCGCCGCTGTTCGAGGAGTTCTACTCCGGCTTGGTCAAGATCGTCCGCGGGGCCGACGGCCACATCATCGGCGTGGACATGAACATCAACCTGCTGGACCCGAAGATCCTGATCGGACTGTTCATCGGCGCCATGCTGCCGTTCGTGTTCTCGTCCCTGTCGATGCGGGCGGTGGGCCGCGCCGCCGGCGACATGGTCAAGGAGGTGCGCCGGCAGTTCCGGGAGAAGCCGGGCCTGCTGGAGGGCAAGGACCGCCCGGACTACGCCGGCTGCGTGGCCATCTCCACCCAGGGTGCACAGCGCGAGATGGTGGTGCCGTCGCTGCTGGCGGTGATAGCCCCGGTCCTGACCGGCATCATCTTCGGGCCGTTCACGGTGATCGCGCTGCTTGCCGGGGCGCTGACCTCCGGCTTCGTGCTGGCCATCATGATGGCCAACGCTGGCGGTGCCTGGGACAACGCCAAGAAGTTCATCGAGGGCGGCGCGCACGGCGGCAAGGGTTCGGAGGCGCACAAGGCGGCGGTCGTGGGCGACACGGTCGGAGATCCATTCAAGGACACCTCCGGGCCGTCGATCAACATCCTGCTGAAGCTCATGTCGATGGTGTCGATCGTGTTCGTGACGACGGTAATCGCGCTCAACGACCTGTTCATCCGGATCTTCTCGTAGTACTGCACGCGCTCATTCGATGCGGTAGCCGCGGCCGCGAACGGTGACGATCAACCGCCCGGCCAGGGGCCGGGCGGTGTCAGCCGGCTCCGCGACCGCCGCCAGATGGCGCCGCAGCGCGGTGACGTGCATGTCCACGGCGCGGCTGCGCCGGACCGGCGGCCGCCCCCAGATCGCGTAGAACAGGGCGTCGCGCGTTACCGTCGAGCCGCGGTTTGCAAGCAGCATGCGCAGGACCTCCGCTTCCTGCGCGCCAAGCGAGACCGTGCCCGCCGGTCCCGAGAGCGTCCGCCCCAGCAGGCGCAGGGCGCGGCCGTCGCCGAACCGGGTGAACGGCTCCGCGGCGCCGATGATGCGCAGCGCGCGCAACTCCAACTCCTCCGGCGTCCACGGATCGCGCAGGTAGTCGGCACAGCCGGCCAGGAACAGGCGCGGCAGTTCGGTGTCAGGGCCGAAGGCAATCAGCGGCCAGGCAGGCTGAATCGGCCCCGTGAGCAGGGGCTCCGCGGCCTCGGCAGGCATCACGGCGGCCACATAGCGGGGGTCACGCGGCGCGGGGGGCTCTTCGACAAGGTCGAGATCGAAACCCTTGATACGCCGGGAATAGGAGTCCATGCGCGCAGCGAGGGCGCCCGACGATGCCATCAGGCAGACTCGCGGCGGATCCCCCAACCCCATGCCAGCAGACGCCCGACAGAGCACGCCTCGGTCGTGGTCAGCCGCGAGACGTGCGCCATGCAGGCGACGCCATACTTGGCGGATGTGCCGGTCGCGTTACCACGCACCTTAAACTTGGACGAACCCTTCTGTCTATAAATGGTGGGATACGGTCGCCGGCGTTGTGGGACGAGGGGGCCCCAACTCGTCGGCGGGTGCCTCCAGGGAGAGGTGTGAACCGAACAAGCAGGATAATTGATAATAACTAATCGTTATCGTTATAATCCATACCATGAGACATCAGAAGACATGGACGTTCGCCGTTGCCGTCATGGCGCTGGCCGGCACGCTGGCCCTTGCCCAGGATCAAAGGGAGGGGCCGGCGACGGATCTCCTGCCGGTCGTGGCGACCACCAACATCGTCGGCAACATCGTCGCCCGGGTCGGCGGTGACCGCCTGTCGCTGTACGTGATGCTGCCGCCCGGAGCCGACCCGCATGCGTTTCGGGCGACCGCTCGTGACGCCCGCGAGGCAGCGGATGCGGCCATCGTGTTCATCAACGGCGCGGGGCTGGAGGCGGGGTTCCTCGGAGACCTGATCGCGAGCGCCGAGCCGCGGCTCGTGGTCGACCTGACTGCGCATCTGAGCCTCCGGCGCATGGACGACGAGCATGAGGACGAGCACGACCACGATGAGCACGACCACGATGAGCACGGGCACGACCACGGCGAGTTTGACCCGCACGTGTGGATGGACCCGACCCTGGTCACGGCTTGGGCCGAGGAGATCGCGGAAGCGCTCGCCGAGGTCGATCCCGACCACGGCGCCGACTATGCGGAGCGCGCGGCCGCGCTTGTCGGCGAGCTGCATGCGCTGGACGCGTGGATACGGGAACGGGTGGCCGCGATTCCGCGGGACCGGCGGATCCTGGTCACCGACCACGACGTGTTCGGCTACTTCGTCGACCGCTACGGCTTCACCGTTCTCGACACCATCATTCCCGGGTTCTCAACGGTGTCCGAGCCGTCCGCGCGCCACTTGGCGAACCTGCGCGAAGCGATCGCCGAACATGGGGTGCCGGCGATCTTCGTGGGCCTGACGGTGAGCTCGGACGTGGCACAGGTGATCGCCGACGACCTGGGGATCGAGATGGTCTCAGTGTACACCGGGTCGTTGAGCGAGCCGGACGGTCCGGCGGCGACGTATCCGGACTTCATCCGCACCAACGTCGACCGAATCGTCGACGCACTTGCAGGGAGCTGACGGTCTGCGCGCTACGCTGCCGCCGGATCCGTTTCCGGAGCTTCGCATGGCAGAGGCTTCAACATGACCGGACGCCGTCAGCCGCCCGGCGACGTCCCTTGGCTCGTGCTCTCGTGGGACTTGTCTTCGATCTGCCCCATCTTCCGCTTCAGGTCTTCCAGTAGCCTGTCCCCGGACGTGTCACGTCCTTCGAGCTGCCGGAACTCCCGTTCGAGCGCCTTGTCGCCGGCGTCGAGCTGGTCGATCTCCTGCTCGGCGTCCACCTGCGCTTCGATCTGGTCGACCTTCTTGGCCATGCGGTCGAACGCCTCGAACGCCGACGTGTCGCGCGAGGTGCTCAGGGTGGCCTGGATACGCTGCTGCGCCTCCGCCCGCTTGGCGCGGGCGATCAGGATGTTCTTCTTGCGTTGCGCTTCCTCGATCTTCTGCGTCAGGTCGCGCAGCGATCCCTTGAGCTGCTCGACCGAATCGCGCTGCGCCTGCCACTGGTCCTGATAGCTGGAGACGTACTCGTCAAGCTCCTGCTTGCGGACCAGGGCCCGCTTGGCCAGATCGTCCTGTCCCTCCTGCACCGCGAGAACGGCCCGCTTTTCCCAGTCGTCGGCCTGGGTGCGCTGCTGCAGGAGCTGGCGTTCGAGCTGCTTCTCGTCGGCGATCGCTCCGGCTACCGCCTTCTTGGATTCGATGAGCTGGCCGCTCATGTCCTCGATCAACTGCGTGAGCATCTTCTCGGGATTCTCCGCCTTGCTGATCATGTCGTTCACGTTCGACTTGACCACCCTGCGGAACCGATCGAACAGGCCCATTTCAGCCGCCCTCCGTTTTGACCAGCGGCACGAGCCGCTCATAGTGCTCGGCGACCGACAGGCTGATCGCGTCGAGCGTTGCCTGAAACTCCTCGATATCGATGGTCTCGCTGAGCAGCGTGTTCATCAACACGACGGAGGTACCTCCCAGGTCGTCGCCTTCCAGTGCGTAGGCGCCATGCAAGAGGTCGGTGCCGTTCAGGCGCAGCAACTCCTCGTAGAGGGCGCAGCGGTCGCCCGGCGGCAGGTCGGCGACCTTGAGCCGGAAGATGATCACCGGTTCCTCGTGCACGACGATTACGTTCTCGACGCCGCGCTCCTCATCATTGATGATCCAGGTTTCGGCGTCCAGCTCGTCGAATGACAGGCCGAGCGTGCGGAGAAAGCTCTCGATTCGTTGTCGGGTCATGCTGCGAATACCTGTGCGCCGTGGTTTATCGCCAGGACCGCCTGGCAGCTCGAGCAGCGGAACCGACCGGGCTTGACGGCGCGAAGCCTGGTCGTACATGTCGGGCACTCGAGCACGTGCGGAAAGAGGACCGCGGGCGCGGCCTGCCCGGGTGAGGCAAGATGCGAAACCGCTTCCTCCACGTCCAGGGCGACGGGAATCAGGTCGGCGAAACCGAGCAGCCGGAAGAGCTCGTGGTCCGGTTCCCGCAGGTTGAGCAGCACCAGATCGCCGCCGCGCCGGCGCAGATTTCGTTGCAGGGCCGCGAACGCCCCGATCGCCGTCCCGGACAGCGTGTCCAGCGCCGTACATTCCAGGATCAGTCGCAGATAACCGGCCTCCACCACGGCGTCGCAGCGGTCGCGGAACCGGCCGACGTTGGCGGGATCGATCCGGCCGCCGAGATGCAGCACCGCGCAGCCGTCGGCCCCGCCGCTGTCAATATTGCCGAGCGCACGAAGCTGGAGTCCGAAGCCCTGCTCCCGGACATCCGGACCTTCAGTTGGCTGCCCGGCCCCTGGCTCGGAGTTGTCACTCGGCACGGCCCCGAAAGTATAGCGGCGGCCCCGGAGAGCGGTCAATTTCGGGAGGTTGGCCGGCGCGGAAGGATGGTGTGCTACCGGAATCTGATCGCGTTCGCATCCACCGTGCGCCGGTCGCCCGGCTGCACGCTCGCCAGCAGGATGGCTCGCTCCATGACGTTGCGCAGCTCCCGGACGTTGCCGGGCCAGTGGTGCTCCCCCAGCTTCGCGATCGCCCGCGGAGTCAGACGGAGGTGCGGCGGAAGGAAATGGTAGGCAAGCTGGACGAGGCCCTGGAGCCGCTCCCGGAGCGGCGGTACGTGGATCAGCAACACGCCCAACCGGTAGTACAGGTCGTCGCGGAAGCGTCCGGCCCCCATCAGATCGGACAGCACGGCGTTGGTCGCTGCGATCGTGCGCACGTCGACCGGCTTCGTTCGCGTACCGCCGATGCGGGTGACCTCCTGGGCTTCCAGCACGCGCAGGAGCTTCACCTGCAGATCGGTTCCCATCTCGCCGATCTCGTCCAGGAACAGGGTCCCGTTGTCGGCGCGCTCGAAGCACCCGGGGCGGCTGACGGCATCCGTGTAGGCACCGCGCTCGGATCCGAAGAGCTCCGCCTCGACTATGGTGGGAGCGATCGCTCCGCAGTTGATCGCCACCCACGGCTGGCCGGCTCTCGGCGAGCTGGCGTGCAGGCTGCGCGCCACCACCTCCTTGCCGACGCCGCTCTCGCCGGAGATCACGACGGGTGAATTGGCCGGCGCGTACATGGCGACTTCTTCGCGAATGCGCTGCATCTGTGGGCTGGAGCCGATCAGGCCGTCCGTGGCCGCGGTGTTCGGCCGCCGGCGCATCGCCACCGCCTGGCGGACCGTGGCGCGCAGCTTGTCGAGCGAGAGCGGCTTGATCAGGTAGTCGACCGCGCCGGCCCGCATGGCCTCCACTACCAGCTCGATGTCGTCGTGGGCGCTGACCATCAGCATCGGCGGCGCGTCGGGGCGGGTGTTCACCTGACGCACAAGCTCGATGCCGTCATCCGTCCCCAGGGCGACGTCCATCAGGGCCACGTCTACCTGCTCGGCGTCGATCCGTTCGTAGAACTCCGGCGCCGAGCGTGCGCCGATCACGCGGTACTCGGCCGGGAGGATCGCGGCCAGCGTGTCGTGGATCAGCGGATCGTCGTCCACCAGGAGGATGGTGATTACCGCGCCCCCCCGCGTGCCGCCGCGTCGCCCGGAAGGGCGGCCACAAGCGCGCCCTCGGGGATGATGAACTGCCGCACTCAGTGGACGCGCCGGCGTCCGGCCGGCGCGATCATGACCACTCCCCGGGAGAGGACTCGGCGGCGGCGCTGGCGGGAGTCCCGGCCTGCGCGGCATCGGGAAAGGAATCCGCGCTGACCTCGCCCGTGCGCAGCAGTCTCACCGCCTCGATCAGGGAAGGGTCGTTGACCAGGTCGTAGATCGGCGTCCGTCGGTGGATCCGCGCGATGGTGCGCGCAAGCTGGCGGCGGACCAACTGCTCCTCCAGGTCGAACTCGCTCTGCTCCAGGTCGACCAGGAACCTGCCGATGTCAGCTTCCGTCGGCTCCGGATGGGCGAGCGCGAACCGGATCAGCTGCTTCGACCTGCCGAACTCGCCCAGCGTCTTCTGCTCGTCCTCGCTCAGCTTCGGCTCGGTGATGCGGTGGGGCGCGACACCCACGCCGTCGATCCTGGTTCCCTCGGGGGTGAGGTAGCGTGAGGTGGTGACCTTGACGGCGCGATCGTCCTCGATGCGCATGACCTGCTGCACGGATCCCTTTCCGTAACTCTGCTGGCCGACCAGGTAGGCGCGCTCGTGGTCCTTGAGCGCGCCGGCCAGGATCTCGGCGGCCGACGCCGACACGCTGTCGATCAGCACGACGATGGGAAGATCGGGTTCGACCAGCGTGGCGCGCCGTGTGGCGGTGTACTGGTTCTCGTTCTCGACGCGCGAACGGGTCTGCACGATCGTTCCCGTCTCCAGAAACAGGTCTGCGATCTCGACGACGGCCGAGAACAGGCCGCCGCGATTGCCGCGCAGGTCGAGGATCAGCGACCGCGATCGGTCTTCCAGGTCGCGCAGCGCCTCCCGGATCCGGTCCGGGGTCTTGCTGGTGAACTGAGGACTGACGCGCAGGTAGCCGATTCCGGGGTCGATCACGGCGTAGCGGACAGTGGGGACCTCGATGAGCTGGCGGGTGACGGTAACCTCCAGGGTCTCGTTGCCGGCCCGCACCAGCGAAACGCGAACGTCGGTGCCGGGAGAGCCGCGCAGGCGGGCCACGACATCGTCCTGGTCCAGGGTGCCGGCCGCCGTGCCGTCGATGGCCACGATCAGGTCGCCGGCCATGATCCCGGCCGCGTGGGCCGGCGAGCCCACGAACGGCTCGATGACCAGCACGCCGTCGTCGGCGCGGCTGAGATAGAGACCGATGCCGCCGAACTCGCCGATCGTCATGTCGTTCAACTCGTCGATTTCGTCTTGATCGAGGAACTTCGTGTGGTCATCGCCGACCGCCTCCAACATCCCCCTCAGCGCCCCGGTCAGCAACCGATCGGTATCGGCGGCGGCGGCGTTCACGTAGTTCAGCCGGACGAAGTTGAATACGTCGCGCAGAATGGCGAGGGCCCGTTCCGAATCGCGGTCACGGTTCTGTGCCAGCACCTGGGGCGCCAGGACCATCAGGATGCAGGCGAGCACCGCGGTGGCGGACACGGTCATCCAGAACGTGCGACGTACGCCGAGCCTGATCCGGGCCGGCTCGGTGCCTTTCATGGTCGCCTCCGATTCTCGAATTGCGCCGGAGCGTGTGTCAACGCGCGATGCGATCTATCATGGATGCGATCTATCATGACGGTCTGATGGACGGAGGCTACATCCCGTTTCCCACTTGGCTGAATCCGGAGATCGTACCCGGACTGCCGCTGCGCTGGTACGGCCTGATGTACCTGGTGGCGTTCTACCTTACCTATCGGCTGCTGCGCGTGCGAATCGCGGAGCGGGACCTGACCGTCGACAACGAGACGGTCCTCAACCTGTTCTTCTGGGGGATCATCGGCGTGCTCATCGGAGGGCGTCTCATCTCCGTCATCGTCTACGACCCGAGCGGCCACTACCTGCGCAATCCGCTTCAGATCATCGTTCCGTTCGCCCGTGAGGGGGGCAAGCTGCGCTTCGTGGGGCTGCAGGGGATGGCGTACCACGGCGGCCTGCTCGGGGCGATCGTCGCGGTCGCCCTCTACTGCCGGGCCAAGCGGCTGCCGGTCGCGGAGTGGATGGACATGATCGCGACCTGCACACCGCTGGGCTATACGTTCGGCCGAGTCGGGAACTTCATCAACGGCGAGCTGTTCGGCCGGGTGACCACCGTGCCGTGGGGGGTCGTCTTCCCCGATGCCCCCGGTTTCCCGGCGGAGCAGGAGTGGGTGCGGGAGATGGCCGGGCGGTCCGGGATCGAGATCGGGCCGGAACAGGCGCTGGTGAACCTGGCGCGCCATCCTTCCCAGCTCTACGAGGCTGCCCTGGAAGGCTTGCTGCTGTTCGTGGTGCTGTGGTTCGTGCTGCGCAAGCGAGCGCCCTTCCCGGGGGTGCTGTTCTCGGCCTACCTGATCGGCTACGGGGTGGTGCGTTTCGCGGTCGAGTACCTCCGGCAGCCGGACCCCGGCCTGGACTTCCCGATCATGCTGGTACCGGTGGCGAATGCGTCGCAGACGTCGCTGCTCAACTTCACCACCGGCCAGATACTCTCCGCGATCATGATCGGCGCCGGGCTCTTGGCGTTCTTTCTGCTGCGACGGCGCGCGATGGCGGTCGCTCCGGAGGGGAGCAAGCCGGCGACCGCGCCGGGTGCTCGTCCCCGGCCGGGCCGGTCGAGGCGCCGGCGCGCTGCCAGGCGCTCGCTCCGCTAGCGGCGGGCTCGCAGCGACGGACCGGGCGTAAGCGACGCATTGGAAAGAGGTTGCGGCTTGCCGACCGGCGCGCGATGGGCGATACTGGATTTGAACCAGTGACTTCTACCGTGTGAAGGTAGCACTCTCCCGCTGAGTTAATCGCCCATGGACGAACAGTGTACCGCATAGCGCCGCAAACATCACGCCCTCTGCCACTGCTTCCGGCGCTCGCGCAGCCCGCCCTGCGGATGCCTGCACGCGCCAGGGCGGACGGCCTCGATCGCGAGTTGATCCGCAAGGCCATCCACTTGCTGGTGGCGCTGGTTTCACCGCTGGCGGCGGTGAATCTTCCCGTCACCATGCGCCTGCTGATGGCGGGAACTCTGCTCTATACGGCTGCCGAGGCGATGCGGCTGACCGGGATCCGCGTGGCGGTAGTGTCGGGGCTTACCGTGGCTGCCGCGCGGCCGGGCGACACCGGCTTCGTGCTCGGACCGGTCACCCTGGGCCTGGGCGCCATGCTGGCGCTGCTGCTGTACCCGCTGCCCGCATCGGCGATCGCGATCTACGCGCTCGCGTTCGGCGACTCGGCGGCCAGCGTGATCGGCATGGCGTTCGCGGGGCGGCGCATGCCGCTGAACCGGAACAAGACCGTGCCCGGGAGCGTGGCCTGCCTTGCCGCGGTGTTCCTGGTCACGATCACCCTTACGGCCGACCTCCGCCTGTCGATCGCGGTGGCCGTCGCCGCCATGACGATCGAGGCGCTTTCGGGCCGCGATCTGGACAACCTGCTGGTCCCCGTCGGTGTCGGGATGGTCGTGCAGGCGGTCAGGCTGCTGCCATAGTCTGCGTGACCGGATATGCGCAACATCGGCCTGCTCACCAGTGGGGGTGATGCACCCGGACTGAACGCCGTGCTGCACGGCGCCGCCGCCATGGCGGAAGCGCGCGGCGCGCGCGCCTGGATCATCCCCAACGGCTACGCCGGACTCTACAACCTGGAGCAGATCACGGAGCTGGTGGCGCTGGACGCGGACCGGCGCGACGCGATCGACTGCGCGGAAGCCGGGTCGTCGGCCGGGCACTCCCGCGTCAAGATTGCCGCGATTCCCGACGAGAACCGCTACGATCGCATCATCGCCGGGCTGCGGCGCTTCTCCATCGACGGCCTGGTGATCGCGGGGGGCGACGATACCGGCTCGGTAGTCGTCGACCTTGCGGAACGGGGCATCCCGGTCGTGCACGCGCCGAAGACGATCGACCTGGACCTGCAGACCTACTCGGTCGGGGGGGATACCGCGGTCAACCGGATCGCGCGTGTCGTCGACGATCTCAAGTCGACGGGCCGCAGCCACAACCGCGTGATGATCACCGAGGCGTTCGGGCGCTACGCCGGCCACGTCGCGCTGCGCGGCGGCATCGCCGCCGACGCCGACTGCATCCTGCTGCCGGAGGTTCCGGTCGACTTCGATGTCGTCCACGAACACCTGAAGCAGAGATTGATCGGCCGCCTGCGCTCCGCGGGCGGTTTCGCCGCGACCTACACGGTGGTCGTGGCCGAAGGGATGACGAGGGCGGACGGCGGCACGGTTACCGACGACAGCGTCGCCGCGGACGCCTTCGGCCATCGCAAGCTCGCCGGCGCCGGACGCTACGTCCGCGAACAGATCCAGGCGCGACTCGACGACGATGAGGAGATCCGCCATGCGATGCGCGAGCTGGGCATGTACGTTCCGGGTCTCCACCACGCGCCTGAGGCGCGCGATGTCGTGCCCGCGCACTTGGTGCGTTCCGGGACCACGACCGCCTTCGATGTCGGATTCGGCAAGCAGGTCGGCGCGGGGGCGGTGCTCTTGCTGCTGGGCGGCGTCTCGGGGGTGACCGTGAGTTGGGTAAACGGCGATTCGGTGTCGTATCTGCCCACGCGCACGGCTATCGCGCAGCACCACGTCGATCCGGCGATCATCAGCCTGTACGAGGAGATGGGGGTCTGCTTCGGCCGCCGCCCACGCCGCTATGCGCCGGAGTTCCGGCAGCTCGACGGCCCGGAGCCGCACTACCTCTGACGGCGGTCCGGCCTTGGGTCGGCCTGCCGGCGCTCGCGTGCGCCGGTCACGACGGCGATCGCGGCGCCGATCGCGACGTCAGCGGCCACGCCCATCGCGGTCAGCAGCGGCAGCACCGGGGCCACCAGGAGGTAACTCTCTTCCAGCCCTCTCCCCCAGCCGGCGGCAAGCAATGCCAGGGCCGCGGTTGCGGCGCCGCCCGGAGCCGCCGGCAGGGCGAAGGCGAGCACCGAGGTGGCGCCGATGATCCACAGCACCTCAGCCCAGGCAAGCGGAATGATCGAATAGGAGCGAACGACAAGGGTGAAGGAGGAGGCGGCCACCATGGCGCTGCCTGCACGGCCGAACATCGCGAACAGCGGAAAGGCCGCGCTTCCCAGTTTGGTCGGAATCCGCAGGTTCGCGGCCCCGTGCCGGGCCAGCGCCGCCAGCGCCGCGTGGTGGTGTCCGGTGCCGATCCCCGTCAGCACCGGCACGGTCAGCCCGGACAACGACGGCACCTCCACCTGCCTGTGTCGGAGCAGGTGCCACCAGAGCAGCAGGCCTCCGAGCACCAGTCCCAGGTCGATCGCCAGTACCAGCACGAGCTGGCCGTAGGGACCGGCGCCGCCCCCTCTCAGGGCGGCGGTCAGCGACGCGCCGCCGAGCAGCAGCGCGATCCAGAGATGGCCGGTGACGAGGGAGTTGATCCGGTAGAAGAGCCGCGCCAGCGCCTCGACCAGCTCGGCGATCACGCGGCTCGACCGATCCTCCGGTATGCTCAGGCCGATCACCAGAGCGATCAGGTATACTGGCAGCAACAGCGCCCCGTCGCCGGCCAGTCCGGCAAACAGGTTGGTCGGCAGCGCACGCTGTGCATGCTGAAGAAAGCTCGGCACCGAGGCGGCGGCGCGGTTTACGATGATGATGGGAATCCGATCCGGTGACGCTGCCAGCACGGACAGTACGCCCAGGGACGCCAGGGACACCGTGGCGGCCGCCTGCCCTGCGAGCAACCTGGCGTGGGCGCGCAGCGCGCCGCGGCGGCCCAGCTCGCGCATGCCCGCGACCAGGCCGAAGAACACCATCGGAAACACGAACACCTGCACGGCCCGGACCGCCAGGTCCGCGGCGGTATGCAGGACTGCGGCGACCGGCGGCTGGTGGAGCAGGGCGCCCAGCGCAGCGCCGGCGGCCAGCGCCAGGGTGCCCCGGAGGGCCGGCGTCATCGTTCACTCCAGGAGGCACGCATGAAGGCGGTGATCGTCGCGGCCGGGTATGGAAGCAGGTTCCTGCCGGCTTCGAAGACGGTACCCAAGGAGATGTTTCCGGTCATCGACCGACCCGCGATCGACTTCATACTACAGGAGCTGCGCGACTCCGGCGTCGAGGACATCCTGTTCATCACCTCGCGCCGCAAGCGGGCGCTGGAAGACTACGTCGATCGCGAGGTGGAGCTGGAGCAGGTGTTCGAGTCCGAGGGCGCGGCCGACAAGCAGCGGACGATCGCCGTGCCGCCGGGCCGATACGTATTCCTTCGGCAGCAGAGGATGCTGGGCACGGGCCAGGCGATCCTGCTGGCCGAGTCGTTCACCGGTGATGACCCGTTCGTGGTCGTGTTTCCCGACGACCTGCACGTCGGCGAACCGCCGCTCACGCGCCAGTTGATCGACACGTACGAGCGCACCGGTTGCAGCGTGCTGGCCGTCGAGCACGATCCGCCCCATCTGGAGCGGTACGGGGTGGTGGCGCTTGCAGACGACGGCCTGCACGTCACCGGCATCGTGGAGAAGCCGGCGCCGGGCACGGAACCGAGCCGCGACATCGCCATCGGCCGCTACCTGTTTACGCCGGAGATCTACCCGGCCTTGCGGGGCCGCTGGGAACGCCATCGCGGCGGCGAGTTCAACTACACCGAGGGGGTGGAGGAGCTGGCACGGCAGGGGCGCGTGGTCATCCAGCTCATGATCGGCCGCCGTCTGGATATCGGCGCGCCGGCAGGCTACCTGCGGTCCATCCTGGAGTACGCGGCGCGCGACCCGGAGTTGGCGGCGGAGATCGAGGCCTTTCAGGCCGGCCGCGATACGTCGGCTGCCAGCGCCTCGTAGCGTGCGGCCTCACCGTCGCGGCCACGCTTGCGCGCGCCGGCGGCGTGGATCAGGCACTTGCGGGCGAGCTCGCGGCGCGCGATGGAGCGTTCAGGCTCCGCCCAGTGATCGGCCGCCACCAGCGGCGCCAGGGCGTCGATGCGAAAGCGTTCGATCTGCCCGTAGCGCTCCGAGAGCTGGTCCCCGTGGCCGGCGCGCTTGGTGACCAGCGGCCGGTCGCAGTACGCCACCGGGAAGCGCGCGGTCACGCGCAGCCACAGCTCGTAGTCCTCGGCGATCTCCAGGTCTTCGCGGAACCCGACGACCTCGCGCAGCACGGCGCGGTGCAGGACCACCGTGGATGGCCCGACGATGCACTTGCGGACGGCGTCGGCAAACAGCCACCCGGAGCGCCGATGGCGTTGGCCGGCCTGTGACACGGGGCGGCCGTCGCGCAGCCAGAGCTCCCGGCTGTGGACGATCGGAACGCCGGGACTCGCGCGCAGCAGCTCGATCTGCAGGGCGAGCTTGTCGGGCATCCAAAGGTCGTCGGAGTCGAGGAACGCCAGGTAGTCGCCGGTCGCGACAGCCACGCCGGCGTTGCGCACGGCGCCGGGCCGGCCGTTGTGGTCGATGCGGAGCAGGCGCAGGCCGGGCTCCGCGCGCAGGCGATCCGAGGTGCCGTCGGTGGACCCGTCGTCCACGACGATCAGCTCGATCGGGGCATAGCTCTGCGCGCGGACCGAATCGATCGCCTCCATCAACAGGGCGAGGCGGTCGTGCGTGGGGATGACCACCGACACCAGCGGGTGATCGGACACCAGTTCGATGGGCTAACTATGCAGTACTCTGCACCCGTGGCCTCCGGCACGGGACAGGGGAGCGCACCGATCGCCACGGGCGGAGTCACCCGCGTGGCGCTGATCGGCTTCATGGGCGCCGGCAAGTCCTCGGTCGGGATGGCGCTGGCGGTGGCGCTGCGCTGGCGGTTCGTCGACCTGGACCGGGCAATCGAACAGGAGCAGGGGCGGACGATCCGCGAGATCTTCGCCGCGGCCGGCGAGTCGGGCTTCCGGGCAGCGGAGAGCGCCGCCCTGCATCGGCTGACCGGCGCGGAGCAGACGGTCCTGGCGGTCGGCGGCGGAGCGCCGGTGCAGCCGGAGAACCGGGCGTTCTTCCGCGATTGGATGACCTTCTATCTGGCCGCGCCGCTCGCGGAGCTTCGAGAGCGGGCCGGCCGGCCGGGCGCCCGGCCGCTGATGGACCTGCCGCCCGCCCAGCTGCGCGCCCTGTATCGACGGCGCGAGCCGATCTACCGGAGTCTCGGTATCCGTATCCACACCACTCGCAGGCCGGTCGGCGCCATCACGGCCACCATCCTGGAGCGGATGCGCCAGCCGACGTGATGTGACACCTGCCGGCACGTCGCCACCGCCTCCGGTGTGTGGATTGGAGGGGAGGGATATCCTCGCCTGACGCGCCGGGTGGTCAGCGCCGCCGGCGCTCGAGCTCCACGTACACCTGGTCGAGCCGGACGCCCTGAGCTTCCAGCAGCGCCAGCAGGTGGTAGAGCAGGTCGGCCGACTCGGTGACCAGCTCCTCCGCCGTGCCGGCGGTGATCACCTCGATCGCCTCTTCGCCCACCTTCTTGCGGATCTTGCCGGCACCCTGCTCGAACAGATAGGCGGTGTAGGAGCGTTCCGGATCGGCTCCCTTGCGTTCCCGGATGGCCGCCGCCAGTGCGTCGAGCGCGTCAGGCGGCCGCTCCCGGTTCGTCGCGGCGGCGCCGGAGCCCCGCGGCTCCGTGGTCTCCTCGGCCAACGCTGCCGCGTACCACGAGTCTCCGCGCCGCACGTCGGCGATCCGGGACGTGCAACCCGGCGGAGGGCGGTACGGCAGTTCGCGGGCGCCATCGACATCGGTCACCCACAGCGATCGCGATTCGCGCGTCTTGACGTAGGCGCGCTCGTTCATCGCCAGCAGGTCGACCACCGTGCCGCCGGAGATCACGACCAGCGGGCGCACGCCGGCCGGCGAGGCCGTCACGTCGCCCACAGCTCGGTGTCGCCCGGGCGCTGCAGCGCGTCGACCGCGTGCCTCAGATCGACGCGACGCTCATAGATCGCGGTACCGACGATCGCGCCGGCGGCGGCGCCCGTCGAAGCGATCGCCGTCAGGTCGGCCTGCGAGCTCACGCCGCCGGAAAACAGCACCGGCAGCCCGGACGCCTCGGCGGCCGCCGTGCCGCCCGCCAAGTCCGGGCCCTCCAGCATGCCATCGCGATCGACCGCCGTGTAGACCAGCCCGGCCAGCCTCGACCCGCGCACGGCATCGATCAGCACCCGCTCGCCGCCCGCCGACTCCGCCCATCCTCTGACCTGCACTTGCCCCAGGCGGGCGTCGATGCCGCCGACCACCCGGCCGGGCCACCGTTCGGCCCAGGACAGGACCTCCGACGTACGGGTTGCAAGCGTCGTGCCCACGACCACGGCGTCCACCCCAACGTCGAGCAACGCCTCGGCATCCTCGGCGCTCCTGACCCCGCCGCCTGCCTGGATGCGGACATCGACGGTCTTGCGGATCGTACCAATCATCTCTCGGTTGGTCCCGCTGCCGCGCGCGGCATCGAGGTCGACCACGTGGATCCAGAGCGCTCCGGCCTGAGCGAAGTCCGCGGCGATCGCGGCGGCGGCGTCGCCGTAACGGCGCGCGCGCTCAAAGTCCCCCTGCTGCAGCTGGACGCAACGGCCGCCAAGCAGATCGATGGCGGGTACGATGAGCACCGCGGCCTCAGCGCAGCGGATCGAACGCCTGATGGAGCGTGCGCTCGACCGTGTGCGTGTCGACCCCGCTCTCCCACAGGCCTGTCAGGCGGCCCTGCCGGCCGAGGCGGCAGATCGCGGCCAGCACCTGCAGGTACTCCGTGCGCTGCGCGGGCGCGGTCGCGAACACGAACAGGAGATGCACCGGCTGTCGATCGACGGCGGCGAACTCGATGCCGAGCCGGGACACGCCGACCGCAACCAGCAGTGAGGACAGCCCCTTCAACTCGCCGTGCGACAGCGCGATGCCTCGTCCGACTGCCGTGGAGTGGACGCGCTCGCGTGCGATCACCGCGTCCTCGATTGCCTCGCGATTGGCGTCGCCCAGCGCCGGCCAGCGGCTGATCACCTCGTGGATTGCGGCCCATTTATCGCGACTGGAGAGATCGGGGACAACCGCAACGGACGACGCGCAACCCTGCACTTCCGTTCACGTTACACGCGATACGCCCGTGCGACAACGACGATAGGAGCGGGCGTGTTACGCTGTCCCGTGCGCATAGCCGTCGCATATCGGCCGGGCATTACCGATGGCAGGGCAACGGCGCTGGCCGCGTCGCTGTTCGACCCCAACGGCTCGACCGCTGCGGCGGCCGGGCTGTGCGACGCGAGCGGCCGGGTGTTCGGGCTGATGCCGCACCCGGAGGCGTTCCCGGATCCCGTCAATCACCCGCGCTGGACGCGCAGAATGCCGGCACGGGCAGACGGCCTGCTGCTGCTCGAGAACGGCGTGCAGCAGGCCGCGGCCGCATGAGCTCGTCCCCGGCCGACGGCCATCGCCACCGTCTGCTCGCCCTGCTCCGCGGCAACGCCGTGCTCTGGGAGTGCCTGGAGCGGGTAGCCGAGCTGGATCTGCCCGGCTGGTACCTGGGGGCAGGCTGCGTGACCCAGACCGTCTGGAACGCCGCCCACGGCAAGCCGCCGGGGGAGGACATCGACGACCACGACCTGGTCTACTTCGATGCCGGCGACCTCGGCGAGGAAGCCGAGGTCGCCGGCGTGACCGGGGCGCAGGAGGCCGTGACCGGCCTGCCGATCCGTCTGGACGTCAAGAACCAGGCCAGGGTCCACCTCTGGTACCGGCAACGCTTCGGGTACCGCATCGAGCCCTACCGCTCCACCGAGGCCGCCATCCGCACGTGGCCCACCACGGCGACCGCGGTCGGCGTGCGGCTGACGCGCGGGGGCCCGGTGGTGTTCGCGCCGTTCGGCCTGGCCGACCTGTTCGGGCTCGTGGTGCGCGCGAATCGGGTGCAGGTCACGCAGGCGATCTACGAAGGAAAGGTGGCTCGATGGCGCAGGTGCTGGCCGGATCTCACGGTGCTTCCGTGGGACGACGGCATCGGCGCCCCCCGGCGAACTTGAAGGCAGGCGCCCCGCGTGGCACCGTACGGTCCAGGAGGACATCAGTGGCGCTCAGGATCAACGACGAAGCTCCCGATTTTTCCGCGGAGACTACTCAGGGCCCGATCGACTTCCACGAGTGGATTGGCGACGGATGGGCGGTTCTCTTCTCTCACCCCAAGGACTTCACGCCGGTGTGCACCACCGAGCTGGGCGCGGTGGCGGGTCTCCAGGACGAGTTCGCCAGGCGCAACTGCAAGGTGCTCGGTATCAGCGTGGACGGCGTCAGCGACCACGAAGCGTGGTCGAAGGACATCGAGGCGTCTCAGGGCCACGCGGTGACCTACCCGCTGATCGGCGATCCGGACCTCTCCATCGTGAAGACCTACGACATGCTGCCAGGGGACGCCGGGACGACCTCCGCAGGCCGCACGCCCATGGACAACGCCACCGCGCGGTCGGTGTTCGTGATCGGGCCAGACAAGAAGATCAAGGCGACCCTGACCTACCCGATGAGCACGGGCCGCAACTTCGCGGAGATCCTGCGCCTGCTCGACTCGTGCCAGCTCACCGCGGCCAAGCAGGTCGCGACCCCGGCCAACTGGAACCAGGGCGACGACGTGATCATCCTGCCGTCCGTTTCCGACGAGGCGGCGAAGGAGACCTATCCGGACGGATGGGAGTCCCCATTGCCGTACATCCGCATTGTCCCGCAGCCCAGATAGCCGGCCGTACGGCCGGTTCCGCGCAGCGCTCGGCTTGCCTTGGCGGGCGCCGCGCGCGTACCATACGCAAGGGCGCGCAGTCGTCTGCCGCGCGTCGAATCTCCGGGGGCGTAGCTCAGTTGGCTAGAGCGCGTGAATGGCATTCACGAGGTCGTGGGTTCGATTCCCGTCGCCTCCAAAGAGAACAGTCGTAGCACGCGATCAGGTCGCCACAAAACGTTCGACCGCAATCTCCCCGGCCCGGCCGCGCGCCTGCCACAGATCGTGGGCCATCTGCATTCCCAGCCACACCTCCGGCGTCGAGCCGAAGGCTTTCGATAGCCGGATCGCCATCTCCACTGAGAGCCCCGTCCGTTCGACAATTCGGACAGCGCTTGCCTGGTAACGCCCAACCCCCTGCCCGAGTCACCGTCAACCCCAGAGGTTCGAGGCACTGTCGCTTCACGATGCTGCCGGGTTGCAGGTTCTTCCGTTGATGCGTAGCCTCTGGCTCCATGACTTCGCCACGCTGCCGGTGGCTTCACCAGCAGCGACGGTATGAAAGGACAAGGGATGACAGACTCCATCAAGCAGGCACTGGCGGCGGGTGAGCCGTCGCTGGGCTCGTGGCTCAATCTCGGCTCGCCCCTGGCGGCGGAGGTCATGGCGGCCGCCGGCTACTCCTGGCTGGTGGTCGATGCCGAGCACACCGCCTTCGACCTGGGTCTCATCGCCCACACCTTCCGCGCGACCGAGGCGCGCGGCGCCGTGCCCCTGGCGCGTATCTGGGACCACGACCCGGTCACCATCGGCCGCGTGCTGGACGCGGGCGCCTGCGGTCTGGTGATCCCGCACGTGTCGACGCCGGAGCAGGCCGCCGCCGTCGTGTCCGCCATGCGTTATCCGCCGGCCGGCACGCGCTCGCAGGGGACGGGCCGCTGTGTGACGCTGGCCGACGACTACCGGCAGACAGCCAACGACTGGCTGCTGTGCATCCCGCAGATCGAGGATCTGGAAGGGATCGACAACGCCGAGGCGATCGCCCGCGTCGACGGGGTCGACATCGGCTTCCTGGGCCCCGGCGACCTGGCCCTGTCGATGGGGGTGACCGCGGGCGACCCGCGGCACGAAGATGCGCTGCGGCGCTTCCGCGAAGGCTGCGCGCGCGCCGGCGTTCCGTGCGGGATGCCCGTACCGAACCCCGCGGACGTGCCGCGCCGACTGCGCGAAGGGTTCCAGTTCATCGACATCGCCAGCGACCTGCGCTTCACCGACAGCGCGGCGCGCGCGGCGCTGGCCCAGGCTCGCGGAGGTTAGCGCCCCGAAACCGTCGCCTACGGCTCCGCTTTCGGCCCATCCCCACCTTACGCGTCGGAGTCTGTGGGCCTTCCCGCTGGCGGGCCTTCCCGCTGGCGCGGCAAATCCGACAGACTCCTAGCGCCTACCGCCGCCTGCGCTGGAACAGCGGGTAGATCTTCGACGACAGGTCGATCTTGCGGTCGACCAGCTTGATCACCCGCCCGTAGGCGAAAAAGGACCCGGCCAGCCCGGCAAGGGTGAACACCACCAGCAGCACCGACGCCACCCCCTGCGCGAGCCCCATCTGCGTCAGCCAGCCGACCAGCACGATGGAGATCAGGATCACCACCACCATCATGGCCAGCGAGAACGCGGTGGCGGCCACCATGAAGACGGCCGTGTTCATCGCCTTGTTCATCTGTCCTCCTCGTCGTTTTCAGGCACGCACTGCTCCCGGGTGCCGTTCTCCGGTTCGACAGCATCATGCCTCGGCCGCGACACCAGCCACGAGCTTGCCAGCAGCAGGATGCCGGCGACTACCACCGACGAATCGGCCACGTTGAAGGTCGGAAACCGGCTGAAGCCCAGGATGCCGTAGAACTTCACGTCCACGAAGTCGACCACCCCGTCCGGCCGGGCGACGCGGTCCACGTAGTTGCCGATGCCGCCGCCCATGATCGCCGCCAGTAGCCATCGTTGCCCGCGCGTGAGCTGGTCGGTGGCGAAGTAATACGCCGAGATCAGGCCGATCGCCACCAACGGCAGGATGAGCAGCAGCACGCGGCGCAGGTCCGCCGGGATGCCGCGGCCGATGCTGAAGGCTATCGCGGTGTTGTGCACGTACGTGAACCGCAGGAAGTCGCCGATCACGGGAACGGGCCGCTCCAGCGGCAGCGTTGCCACCACGATCGCCTTCGCGATCTGGTCGGCAGCCACCACCGCCAGCGTGAGCAGCAGCGGCAGGTAGCGCTCCCTGGCGCTCGGTGGGCTCACAGGCCGGTCGGCAGGTCGATGAAGGTGGTCGCCAACTCGGTGTGAGCGGCGGTGTGCGCCATCATGTTGCGCACGCCCCAGGTCTCGGTCGCGTAGTGGCCGGCGAAGACGACGTTGATGCCGGCCTCCAGCGCCTCGTGATAAACCTCGTGCGAGGCATCGCCGGTAATGTACAGGTCGAGTCCCGCGGCGATCGCCTGGCTGACGATGCGGGTGCCGCCGCCCGACACCAGCCCTACGGTGCGGATGCGCTCCGCCCCGAACGGCAGCACCGCCGAGCACCGCTCGCGCCCGCCGAACGGGTCGGCGAGCAGCTCGTCCAGCGTGGCGCCGTCGGGGTAGCGCGCTTCCGGTACGCGGCCGGCCACGCCGATGTCGACCCCGTGGTAGTCGCCGAAGGGCCGGCAGTCGGTGAGCCCGAGCGCGGCGGCCATGCCGGCGTTGTTGCCGAGCCGGGGGTGGGCGTCCAGCGGCAGGTGCACGGCGTAGAGGGCCAGATCGCGCTGCATCAGCACGCGGAGGCGCTCGAAGAGCCCGCCGGTAACGGTCACCTGGCGGCCCCAGAACAGGCCGTGATGGACGAACAGCAGTTGTGCCTCCTGGCCGGCGGCGCGGCGCAGCACCTCCAGCCCGCAGTCGACCGCGAACGCAACGCGTGCGACTGCGGCGTCTCCGGCGCCTACCTGCAGGCCGTTCGGCGCCGCGTCGGCCGCGTCGGCCGGCGCCATCGGCGCGATGAGTGCGTCACGGACGAATGCATCGAACTCGCTGATCAGCAAGGGAGCGCAGTATAGGTGCGGAAGAGGGGCAGCGACGAGGCCGCGCGTCCCATGGCGCTGGCGCTGCGCCGGGATGCGGGCGGAAGGATGCCGAACCGCTCCCAGCCGGTGCCGGGCTCAGGTCCCGAACCGGTTCTGGAGGCGTTCGGCGATCCGGTCGAGGACGGTGGAGTTGAGGTATTCGGAGTCCCGCAGCCTGGCCATGACGTCGGTGACCAGTTCCGCGCGGACCGCGGGGCTGCGGTTGATTATATCCATGGCTTCCTCGATCTCCGCGACCACGCGGGCTTCCGTTGACAGACTGCCCGGCTCGGTGTCGTCGGTGCGAGAGGCGGCTGCCGTCCGGTCGATGTCCTTGAGTATGGAAACCGGATCGATCGGTCCGAGGGAGTCGACGGCCATCTGAGTGCTCCTTCCTGGTGCCCTGACCGCAACGGCTCCACGCCGCGCGGCAGCACACCGCGCTGTTTTGTGGCCTCCCCCTCTTGAGGCGAGCCGGCCTCACGTGTGGCCGACAGACCGATATTCGCGCATGGAAGGCATGCCGTCAACCACCCCTGTCACGGCGCACCCTGAAGGGAAGTGCCTCACAGGTGCCAGCCGCCTGAAACCTTGAGATTATCGCCGGTGATGTAGGAGGTCTCGCGGCGCAGGAAGAAGTCGATCGCGCGATTGAGGTCGTCGTAGGTTCCGTAGCGGCCCTTCGGGACCGCGGCCGGCCCGCCGGGAGGCTTGGTCATCGAGTTCTCCATGATGCCCGGCGACACGGCGTTGACGGTGATGTCGCGGTCTGCGGTCGCGGCGGCCAAGCTCCTGGTCAGGATCAGGATGCCGGTCTTGCCGACCATGTACGGCGCCACCGTGGGCTGCGGCGATAGCTTGTCGGCGGCGGAATCGGCGATGTTGACGATGCGTCCGTACCCGTGGCGGCGCATGTGCGGCAGCACCGCCCGGCAGACCAAGAAGGCGGCCGTGACCGTGGTGCGTACGGCGCGGTCCCACTCGGCGGGCTCCACCTGCTCGACGGGTTTTACCTGGAACGTGCCGACGTTGTTCACCAGCAGGTCGATGCGGCCGCTGCGCCCGGTGATGCGGTCGACCATCGCCGATACGCTGGCGGGGTCGGTGAGGTCTGCGGCCTCGGCATGGCAGCCGGCCGCGTCACCGCCGAGTCGGTCGACGAGTTCGCGTGCCGCGGCGGCGCTGGTGTGGTAGTGGACGGCGACGGCCGCGCCGCGGGCGGCCAGGTGCTCGGCGATGGCGGCGCCGGTGCGCCGCGCGGCGCCGGTGACCAGCGCCACCTGGCCGGTGAAGGGGCGGTCGGCGGAGGTTGGTGCGGCCGCGGTCACGACAGCACCCGGCAGACGATCTGCCGGTAGATGAGCCGGTGCCGGCGCGGGCCAAGCGGTTCACCGTCGGCGGGATGGGCCAGGTCCGGCGCGATATCCAGCAGCGGCACCAGCATGAAGTCGCGCTCGGTCAGGCCCGGGTGCGGCACCGTCAGGTGCACGTCGCCGAGCACGAGGTCGCCGTACAGCAGAATGTCCAGATCGATCGTCCGCGGGCCGTAGCGGACGGTGCGGGTACGGCCGAGCGCGTGCTCGATCGCCTGCAGCCGTCCCAGCAGGGCGTGCGGACGGACCTCGGTCCGCACGCCGACTACCAGGTTCAGGTAGGGCGCCTGCGCAGCCACTCCCCACGGACAGGTGAGATAGGTGGGCGAGATGCAACAACGCTCGGCGACCGCCTCCAGCCGCGCCAGCGCCGCGGCAAGGTTCGGACGTGGATCGATGTTGGATCCGCAGGCGATGAAGACCTGCCTCGTGCTCATCGGCGCTTCACCGGGTCACCGGACGAACGCAGGGCGCGCAGGGTGGCGATGATCTCGGGGTCGTGCGTCCGGATCCAGGCAGGCCTGAACGCAAGCAGCAGGTGGGAGAGGATGATGCGGCTGGTCAGGCTCTCCTTGCGCGGGCAGTTGATCAGCACCGGGTAGCCTGTCTCCTCCAGCCTGCGGGCCGCCTCGATCGCCTGCATTTGCAGCTCGATCTTGCGGTAGTCGTCCAGCTCCGGGTGGACGATGCCGGTGTTCGGGTCCACGTACACGTCGCCGGCCCCGGCCGCCCGCGCGGCATCGGCGCGCGCCGACAGGCTGGCGGCGATGCGCTCCGCGCCGTGGTTGACCGGGGCGGTTTGGCGCATCCGCTCAGGATCCCCGTAGGGCAGATTCACCAGCACCAGGGCGGCGCCGCTCTCGCCGGCGTGGCGGCACACTTCGTCGGGGATCTCCTGGCTTGTGTAGTCGATCATCTCCGCCCCGGCGTCGAGCGCCCACATCGCGGTATCGGCGCTCCAGGTCTCGACCCCCACGCGATAGCCGTCCGACGCGAGCGATTGCAGCACCGGTTTCAGGCGGTCGATCTCTTCTGCCTCGCTGAGCCGTTCCGCGCCAGGGGCCGGGTTGGTGGAGCGCGCCCCCAGCTCGATCACCTCGCATCCCGTCTCACGGAGGTGGCGGGCCCGCTCGCCGATGCTCGCCTCGTCGGCCGCAACGGACGGGGTGACGCGGGACTCGGGCGAGAGATTGAGCACACCCAGCAGCTGCGGTTCGGGCCGCGGACGGCGCCGCACCACCTCCACCACCGCTGCCCGGGCGGCGGGGATCGCCGCCGGCTTGCGCACGCACACCCGCGCCTCCCGCACGCCCGGCCGCTGCAGGCACAGGCCGGCCAGCGCCTCGGCCAGCGACTCCAGCAGACGGTAGCGCCCGCGCAACGCCTCGGCCTCCGCCGCGGCGGCCAGCTCGGCATAATCGATCGTGTCCGCGAGCCGGCCGCTGGACGCCGCCGACGACAGGTCGACCGCCATGGACAGCGTGATGCGCACCTCCTGGGGCGACCGCCGTTCCCACGGGTGGATACCGACGATGCAGCTCACCCGCAGGTCGCCGATCTCGACCCGGTCGCCGATCACCGGATCGATGCCAGGAACTCCGCGCGCGTGGTGCTGTCGGTGCGGAACGTGCCGAGCATGCAGGAGGTGCGCATTACCGGGTTCTGCTTGCGCACGCCGCGCATCATCACGCACAGGTGGCGCGCCTCGATCACGACCCCCACGCCGCGCGCGCGCAGGACCTCCATCAAGGTGCCCGCGACCTGGGCGGTGAGGCGCTCCTGTATCTGCAGCCGGTGCGCGAAGCGGTCGACGAGCTGCGGGATATTGGAGAAACCGACGATGGACTTGTCAGGGATGTAGGCGACGTGGGCATGGCCGAAGAACGGCAGGAGATGGTGCTCGCACAGCGAGTACAGCTCGATGTCCTTCATGGCGATCATCTCGTCCGATTCGGATGGAAAGACCGCCTTCGCCAGCTCCGCGGCGGGATCGGCGCGGTAGCCGGAGGTGAGGAATGCGAACGCTTCCGAGGCTCGCGCCGGGGTGATCCGCAGGCCGTCCCGGACTGGATCGTCACCGCTCGCGGCGACCAACTCGCCGTACGCTCGCTCCACGCGCTCCCGCATGGGCGACGACTCTAGAGTCTGCCGAGCAGGGCGACAAGCTCGCGGAGGTCGCCGTCCGGTGGGGCCTACCGGCGTCGCTCCGGTGGCGGCGTCTCCAGCCGCTCTCGGTCCGTGCGCTGCAGCCAGATCTCGCTGACCTGGGCGCCCCGGCCCGCCCCGCCGCGGGTTTCGTGGTGAATCCTCAGCGTGACCGATCCGCCTTCCGTCGCGCCGATGGGTATCGCGAAGGTCAGCAGGCCACGGGGAGCCGGTTTGGCCAGCCAGCCGTGCACCTCGTGCACGGTACCGTCCGGATTCTCCGCCTCCATCCGCACGCGCGGCTGGCTGCTGCCGGCGCGGCCTTCGCCGCCGTACACGACGACCACGCGGTAGGCTGCCCCGGCATCGAGTCCGTCGTAGCGCAGCTCCAGGGGACCGTGGCCGATCGACTCCGCCTGGCTGAGCCAAGCATAGGGAATGGCTTCGGCGGGGTAGGGGATGGCGAATCCGCGCAGCGCGGAGTCCAGAAACGAGGGGTCGCCGGAGAACCCCGCGCCGGGCACGAGGTGAGCCTGCTCGGCCGCGTCGCCGAGGTTGTCGTAGCGGCCGCCGGGGCCGGGATCGGTGCGCTGCAGCACGTTCTCGATCGCGGCGAGGCGCGCAGGCTCGGTGTCCAGGGCATCGATCTCGGCGCAGCGTTCGTGCAGCCACAACCGGTCGTTCAGCGGATACTCCAGGCCGTCCAGGCTGGCGCCGCGGCGCACCGCCTGCGCGCCGTAGCGCGGCACCGAGAGCTGCGCGTGCACGCTCTGAAACAGAGCCTCGGCCAGGGCGTGGACGCGGGTGCGCAACTCGCCCTGGCGCGCCGCTGCCGCCGCATCGTCCAGGATCGCCAGCGCGCGCCGGCATGCCGCCCGTGCGCCGAGATCTGCGTCGCGCCGCAACTCGCCGTGCGCGCGGCTCTGCGCCGCGGTCTCGGCCAACAGCCGTTCCCGGATGTAGACGTCGGAGTAGGCGCGGTAGAGGAGCTGCAGCAGCCGCCAGCTCTTCAGCACCCGCGGCGGCGCGGCTCGCTCCAGCGCCTGCGCGCGCAGCAGCGTGGTCGTCACGGCGCTGTTGGCCAGTAGCGGACCGCGCCAGTTGGCTTCCAGGCCGAGGATCGTGGCCGCAACCCCGTCGGCCAGGTCGGGATGCACGAACAGGCGGCCATACTGCCGCAGCACCGCATGCAGATCGGCCGCCGGATCCCACAGCAGGGCGCTCCACACCGTCTTGTTGAGGTCGTCGTTGTTGCCCTCGCAGTAGCTCAGGGCGCCGATCGAGTGCGGGGCGGTGAGGGCGAAGATGCGCGCCTGGTCGGCGGGGCGGGGATTGATCGGCTCGCGTCCCTGGCAGGCCGCGAGCGCCGGATCCCACTCCGGCACCGGGTACTGGCACGACAGGCAGTGGGTGATGTCCGGGTAGAGGCGGACCGGGTAGCGGGCCGGCACGCGGGCGCGGAACGCCTCCGCGGTCATGTGGATCCAGGGACCGAAGATCACCCCGTCCAGCCAGTCGATCCCGTCTTCCAGCGCCGCGTAGAAGTGCTCCTCGTCTGTACCGTGGAACCCCTGCGGGGCGATCCACACCTGCGCCCGCGGGTGCAGCTCACGGAGCGACGCCTTCTGGCGCTCCGCCAGCGCCAGCAGCAGGCGTGCCGGCGTCGACCCCGGATCGCCGCCGGGAATGAACACGGCGTCGACCCTCGGCAGGGCCGCGAACACCTCGCGCCAATCGGCGAGGGCGCGCCGTACCGTCGCCTCGTCGCCGTAATCGGACTCCAGGGCGGGAAACCAGATCCACAGGTCCACGTCGTAGCGGTCGGCGATCGCGGAAACCTCCCGCATCGTGTCGATCTGCGGCAGCGGGAAGTGGTCGGAGTCGGCCTCGTCGTCGGAGACCGGCGGGATCATCTCCACGGCGTTGGCGCCGAAGATCGCCAGCTCGCGGATGTACCGCTCCCACTCGGCGACGGTCCAGCCGCAGTAGGAGTTGGTCTTCGGCCGGTAGCCGATCTGGTGGCCCCGCAACGGGTAGTGCGGCGCCGACCGGATCGGACCGGCGTCCAGCAGGACGTCGGGCAGCAGCACCGAGGAGCGGCGCACCTCCAGATGGCGCAACAGCCAGCCCACGCCGTACAGCACGCCGCGCGCGTCGTTGCCGGTGACGGTCAACGAGTCGCCATCGCGGTGGATGCAGAAGCCTTCCGGGCGCGCCGCGAATTCCGGGCTCCGAAACGACCGCGCCTCCTCGGCCGACCAGCGCCTGCACGCCCGCTTGGCGGTCGCGGCGTCGCACAGGACGATCGTCGGGCCATTCCCGCCGGCCGCCGGCCACACCTGCTGGGCGCGGCGGCCCACCTCCTCGGCCAGCACCGTTCGTGCCTGCCGGCACCGCGGCCCGCTGTCGCCGTCCAGTTCGATCCGTGCGCGCGTAAGGTCCACCTCTTCGCTCCCGGGGCACACCTAAACACGAGAAGCGCAGCTTCATCGAGTACGGCGGACAGCCGCGCGCGCGCGTGGTATGAGTGGAGCATGCTCAAACGTCCGAAGATCGCCGTGATCGGTGCCGGCAACGTCGGCGCCACCTGTGCCCACTGGCTGGTCGCCCAGGAGCTGGGCGACGTCGTGCTCATCGACATCCCCAAGGTCGCGGACCAGACCCGCGGCAGGGCGCTCGACCTGTACGAAGCCACGCCCATCGAGCGGCTGGACTGCCGCGTGACCGGCACCGACGACTACGCGGAGATTGCCGGCTCCGACATCGTCGTGCTGACCGCGGGCTTGCCGCGCCGCCCCGGCATGAGCCGCGACGACCTGATCAAGGTCAACGCCGGCATCGTCGCCAGCGTCGCGAAAGAGGTCCGCGAGCGCGTGCCCGACTGCATCCTGATCGTCATGACCAACCCGCTCGACGCCATGGTCTACGCCGCCTGGAAGGCGAGCGGCTTTCCGCCCGAGCGCATCGTCGGGCAAGCCGGCTGCCTGGACGTGGCGCGCTTCAAGGCCTTCATCGCCGAGGAGACCGGCTACAGCGTGGAGGACATCAACGCTCTGCTGCTCGGCGGCCACGGCGACGACATGGTGCCGCTGCCGCGCTTCACCAATGTCGGCGGCATCCCGGTCACCGAGCTGATGAGCCCCGAGCGGCTGGACGAGCTGGTGGAGCGCACCAAGACCGGCGGCGGCGAGATCGTCGAGCTGATGGGCACCAGCTCCTACTACGCGGCGGCGGCGGCCATCCTGCAGATGGTCGAGGCGATCGTCCGCGACAAGAAGCGCATCCTGCCGTGCGCTGCGCTTTGCCGGGGCGAGTACGGCGCCGACGGCATCTTCGTCGGCGTGCCGTGCGTGCTCGGCGCCGGCGGCGTCGAGCGGATCATCGAGGTGAACCTCGACGACGGCGAGCGCGCGGCGTTCGCCGCCTCGGCCGGCCACGTGCGCGAACTGGTGGACGTGGTGCGCACGCTGTTCCCGGAGCTCGCCTGAGGTGGCCGACGCAGCGCCCTTGCACTTCCGCGAGGAGACCGACTCGCTCGGCCCGGTACGGGTCCCGGCCGACCGCTACTGGGGCGCGCAGACCGAGCGCTCGCGCAACAACTTCCGCATCGGCGGCGAGCGCATGCCGCTGGAGGTGGTGCGCGCCTTCGGGATCCTGAAGAAGGCGGCTGCGCTGGCCAACGCCGAGCTCGGCGTGCTGGAGGACGGCAAGCGCGACCTGATCGTGGCCGCCTGCGACCAGATCATCGCCGGCGAGCTGGACGACCACTTCCCGCTGGTGGTCTGGCAGACCGGCTCCGGGACACAGTCGAACATGAACGTCAACGAGGTGATCTCCAACCGCGCCATCGAGCTGGCCGGAGGCGTGATCGGCAGCAAGACGCCCATCCACCCCAACGACGACGTCAACCGCTCGCAATCCTCGAACGACACCTTCCCGACCGCCATGCACATCGCCGCCGTCACGGCGCTGCGCGAACGCCTGTTGCCGGCCGCGGCCACACTGCAGGAGGAACTGGACGCGAAGCGCGACGCGTTCGCGCGGATCGTCAAGATCGGCCGCACGCACCTGATGGACGCGGTGCCGCTGACCCTGGGCCAGGAGTTCTCGGGCTACGTCGAGCAGGTCAGGCGGGGCCGGGAACGGGTCGAGCGCGCGCTGCCGGACCTGCACGAGTTGGCGCTGGGAGGCACCGCGGTCGGCACCGGCCTGAACGCGCCGCCGGGCTTCGCCGAGCGCGTCGCCGCCTGGGTCGCTCGCCTCACCGGCCATTCGTTCGTCAGCGCCCCCAACAAGTTCGAGGCGCTGGCCGCCCACGACGCGGTCGTGGAGGCCTCCGGCGCCCTGAAGACGCTGGCGGCGGCGCTGATGAAGATCGCCAACGACATCCGCTGGCTCGGCTCCGGGCCGCGCTCTGGACTCGGCGAGCTGCAGCTTCCGGAGAACGAGCCGGGCAGCTCGATCATGCCGGGCAAGGTCAACCCCACCCAGTGCGAGGCGCTGACCATGGTGTGCGCCCGCGTGTTCGGCAACGACACCGCCATCACCGTGGCCGGCGCCTCCGGCAACTTCGAGCTCAACGTCTTCAAGCCGGTGCTGATCGACAGCCTGCTGCAGTCCATCCGCTTGCTCGCCGACGGCATGGCCAGCTTCACCGAGCACTGCGTGACCGGCATCGAAGCCGACGCCGAGCGGATCGACGAGTTGGTGAAGCGGTCCCTCATGCTGGTGACCGCCCTCAACCCGCACATCGGCTACGACAACGCCGCGACCATCGCCAAGACCGCCCACCGCGAAGGCATCACCCTGCGCGAGGCCGCGGTCGCGAGCGGCCACCTGACCGCCGAGCAGTACGACCAATGGGTGCGCCCCGAGGGAATGACCGGCACCGAGCCGCGGTGAGCTTCGGCCCCGCGTATCGACCGCCAGTATCGCAAGATGGTGAACATCGAAACCATAAGCCTGCTCCGTTGCCGAAGAGCTTGCCGAAAAGAACCGCCATCTCCGCGGTGACCTCTCGTTGAGGATGTCGTAGAGGGTTTGTCGGGAAATCTCGAGCGCATCGGCAACGGCCGTCTCGTCGCCGACCGGGATCACCGCGCACGAGCCGGTGCCGTCCTCGTCGGGGGCGCCGCTCCGTTCCGCCAGCGCTGTGTCATCGCGGGCTCACTCTCCGGCGGGATCGCCGAGCTCGGCGGCCAGGAACTCGCGGTTGAGGCGCGCGATGGTCTCGAAGGAGATGCCCTTCGGGCACTCCGCCTCGCACTCCGCCTCGTTCGTGCAGTTGCCGAATCCCTCCGCGTCCATGGCGCGCACCATGCCGCGCACGCGGCGGCGGCGTTCCGGCTGGCCCTGCGGGAGCCGGCCCAGGTGGGTAAGCTTGGCACTGGTGAACAGCATCGCCGAGGCGTTCTTGCAGGCCGCCACGCACGCCCCGCAGCCGATGCAGGCCGCGGCGTCCAGGGACGCCTCCGCGTCAACCTTGGCGACCGGCACGGCGTTCGCCTCGGGAGCGCTTCCGGTGTTGACCGAGATGTAGCCGCCGGCCTGAATGATGCGGTCGAAGGCGCCGCGGTCCACGACCAGGTCCTTGATCACCGGGAAGGCGCGCGCCCGCCACGGCTCGACCACCAGCGTCTCGCCGTCCGAGAAGTGGCGCATGTGCAGTTGGCAGACGGTGGTGCCCGCGAGCGGGCCGTGCGCGCGGCCGTCGATCATGAAGCCGCAGGAGCCGCAGATGCCCTCCCGGCAGTCGTGCTCGAAAGCGATCGGCTCCTCGCCGCGCCGCTCCAGGGAGTCGTTGAGCGCGTCCAGCATCTCCAGGAACGACATGTCGGGGGAGACGTCCGGCACCTCGTAGTCGACCAGCCGGCCCTTGATTTCGTCGCGTCCCTGACGCCAGACCCGCAACGTAATCCTCACTTGTAGCTCCTGGCGGTTGGGTGGGCGACGTCGAAGGTGAGGTCCTCGCGGTGCAGCAACGCGTCGGTGCCCACGCCCTGGTGCTCCCAGGCGGCGACGTAGGAGAAGCGCTCGTCGTCGCGCAAGGCCTCGTTGTCCGGGGTCTGGTGCTCGACACGGAAGTGCGACCCGCACGACTCCTCGCGGTGCAGGGCATCCTGCACGATCAGGTCCCCGAACTCCAGGAAGTCGGCCACGCGGCCGGCCCGCTCCAGGACGTTGTTGAGGTCGGCCGCGCGGCCCGGCACCGACGCTTCCGCCCAGAAGCGGTCGCGCAGCTCTGCGATCTCGCCCCTGGCCTCCGCGAGGCCCTCGGCGCTGCGCGCCATGCCCGCCTTGTCCCACAGGACGCGGCCCAGGCGGCGGTGGAAGTCCTCCACCGGCGTGCCGCCGTCCAGGGCGGCCAGGCGCCCGAGCTGCCCGGCCGCCTGCCGCTCGGCGTCCGCGAACGCCGCGTGGCCGGTGTCGACGTCGGGCAGCGGCGCGGTGGCCAGGTAGCCGCCCAGCGTGTAGGGGATGATGAAGTAGCCGTCGGCCAGGCCCTGCATCAGGGCGCTGGCGCCCAGGCGGTTGGCGCCGTGGTCGGAGAAGTTGGCCTCGCCCAGCGCGAACAGGCCGGGGATAGTGGTCTGGAGGTCGTAGTCGACCCAGAGACCGCCCATCGTGTAGTGGACGGCCGGATAGATCCGCATCGGCCCGGTGTAGGCATCCTCGCCCGTGATCATCTGGTACATCTGGAAGAGGTTGCCGTAGCGCTCGCGGATGGTGTCCACGCCGAGCCGCTCGATGGCGTCGCGCAGGTCCAGGTAGACCGCCTGGCCGGTGGCGCCCACGCCGCGGCCGGCGTCGCAGACCTCCTTGGCGGCGCGCGAGGCCACGTCGCGCGGCACCAGGTTACCGAACGCCGGGTAGCGCTCCTCCAGGAAGTAGGAGCGGTCCGCCTCCGGGATCTCCGCGGGTGGGCGCGCGTCGTCGGTGGCAACAGGCACCCAGACGCGGCCGTCGTTGCGCAGGCTCTCGCTCATCAGGGTGAGCTTGGACTGGTGCTCGCCCGACACCGGGATGCAGGTGGGGTGGATCTGCACGAAGCAGGGGTTGGCGAACAACGCGCCGCGTTTGTGGGCGCGGAAGGTGGCGGTGACGTTGCTGGCCATGGCGTTGGTGGACAGGTAGTAGGCGTTGCCGTAGCCGCCGGTGGCCAAGAGCACCGCGTGCGCGGCGTGCGTCTCCAGGCTGCCGTCGATCAGGTTGCGGGCGACGATGCCGCGCGCGGTGCCGTCCACGACGACCACGTCCAGCATCTCGCGCCGCGTGAGCATCTTCACCTGGCCGGCGGCCACCTGCCGGCTGAGCGCTCCGTAGGCGCCGAGCAGGAGTTGCTGGCCGGTCTGGCCGCGCGCGTAGAAGGTGCGCGACACCTGCGCGCCGCCGAACGAGCGGTTGGCCAGCAGACCGCCGTACTCGCGCGCGAACGGCACCCCCTGCGCCACGCACTGGTCGATGATCAGGTTGGAGATCTCCGCCAGCCGGTGGACGTTGGACTCGCGCGCGCGGTAGTCGCCGCCCTTGATGGTGTCGTAGAACAGCCGGAAGACGCTGTCGCCGTCGTTGGGGTAGTTCTTGGCGGCGTTGATGCCGCCCTGGGCGGCGATGCTGTGCGCGCGCCGGGCGCTGTCCTGCAGGCACAGACAGGTGACCTGGTAGCCCATCTCCGCGAGCGAGGCGGCGGCCGACGCGCCGGCAAGCCCGGAGCCCACCACGATCACGGAGTAGCGGCGCCGGTTGGCCGGGTTGACCAGATTCAGGTCGAAGCGGTGCTTCGTCCAGCGCTCGGCGAGCTCGCCGGAAGGTGCGCGGCCGTCGAGCGTCTCCTGCGGCTTCGCGCCGCGCCCGGTCCGGCCGGCCCGGGACCGTTTCGGCCGGCCGGCTCCGCCGCGCCTCATCCGTTGCCTCCGCCGGCGACGAAGTAGATCGGCAGCGATGCGAAGCCGGCCGGCACCGCGATCGCGAAGACGATGCCCACGGCGCGGATCAGGCGCGCGTAGCGCACCTGGTGCAGCCCCAGCGACTTGAAGCCGGACTGGAAGCCGTGCAGCAGGTGCGCGGCGAGCAGGGCCATCGCCACGACGTACAGCACGGCGTACCCCGGCATGCGGAAGGTGGTGACCACCAGCTCATACAGCGACACGTCGTCTGCCCGCGGCCCGAGACGGGACTCGTAGAAGAAGTTGCGGAGATGGATCACCAGGTAGACGAAGATCGCGCTGCCGGTGATCACCATCGTGCGCGATGCCAGCGTGCTCCTCCCCGCCGAGCGGTTCCTGGCGTAGCGGACCGGACGCGCCCGGCGGTTCTGCGCGGTGAGCCAGATGCCGCTGGCCGCGTGCAGAACGATCGACAGGAACAGGAACACCTCGATGATGCGGATGATGACGTTCGTGGCGAACGCGTGCGCGTGCTCCTCGAAGTACGCGGCGCCGGCGTAGAGCAGCAGGTTGCCGTACAGGTGCACCACCAGGAACGAGCACAGGAACAACCCGGTGGCGCCCATCAACGCCTTCTTGCCAACCGAGGAGGTCAGCACCTCGAAGCACCAGCGAATCATGCGCGTCGACTGTACGGGATGACTGGCAATCCGGCCAACTCCTCGGCCTCCGCCACCATCTGCTCGACCATCGCCAGACCGCGGTCCCAGAAGCCGGGGTCGGTCAGGTCGACGCCGAGCGGCTGCATGATCCGGTGCGGCCAGTCGGAGCCGCCGGCCGCCAGCATCTCTACGTAGGAGTCCGCGAAGGACTCGCCTTCCTCCTGGTAGCGGGCGTAGAGCGCCAGCACCAGCAGCTCGCCAAAGGAGTAGGCGTATACGTAGCCCGGCGTGTGCACGAAGTGGGGGATGTAGCTCCACCAGGCGCCGTAGTCCTCGCTCAGGGTGACGCTGTCGCCGAACATCGCCCGCTGCGTGGACAGCCACAGCTCCGCGAAGCGCTCCTGCGTCAGCTCGCCGTCGCTGCGCCGCGCCTTGTGGATGGCTTCTTCGAAGCGGTTCATGGCGGTCTGGCGGAAGACGGTCGCGAAGGTGTCCTCGATGCGGCGCACCAGCATGGCCAGCCGCTCGCGCCGGTCATCCTCGCGGTCGATCAGGTCGCGGAAGACCAGCATCTCCCCGAACACGGAGGCGGTCTCCGCCGTGGTCAGCGGGGTGTGGAACTGCAGGTAGCCGCGCGGGGCGGCCAGCAGCCCGTGTACGCCGTGGCCGAGCTCGTGCGCGAGGGTCATCACGTCGCGCGGCTGTCCCTGGTAGTTGAGCAGCAGGTAGGGGTGGACGGAGGGCACGCAGGAGTGGCAGAAGGCGCCGCCGCGCTTGCGCGGCCGGATCGGCGCGTCGATCCAGGTATTGTCGAAGAAGCGCGCAGCCTGCTCACCGAGGCGGCCGCTGAAGCGCCGGTAGGCCGACAGCACCGTCTCCACGGCATCGTCCCAGTGGTAGCGCCGGGACTCGGCGGCGAGCGGCGCGTAGCGGTCGTAGTCGAACAGCTCGCCGACTTCGAGCAGCCGGCGCTTCAGCCGATAGTAGCGTTCGACGATGTCGTAGCGGCCGACCACCGCGGCGACCAGCGCGTCGACGATGGCGTCGTCGACCTGGTTGTCCAGGTTGCGGTCGCTGATCCAGGACGGAAAGCTGCGCAGCCGGTCCTCCGACGCCTTGTCGGCCAGCAGGGTGTTGAACACGAAGGTCGAGGTGGGAAGCAGCGCCCGCAGCCCGTCGGTGATCGAGGCCGCGGACCGCTGCCGGAGCGGCCGGTCGGCCTGGTGGAGCTTGTTCAGCAGCTCCTCGCGCTGGATGTCGGCGCCGTCGAGCTGGAACCTCGTCGCGCCGTGCACCTCGTCGAAGTAGCGGATCCAGGCGCGCCGGCCGGTGACCGACTTCTCGCTGAGGATGCGCTCCTCCGGCTCGGTCAGGAGGTGCGGCCTGGTACGACGGGTGACGCGCAGGAAGTGGCGGTAGTGGCCGAGCCGTTCGTCGGAGAGCAGCGCATCAGCCTGCTCGTCGGCCAGGCCCGCCCACTCCAGCTCGAAGAACAGCAGGGCCTGGTGCAGGCGCGCCGAGCGCTCGGTGAGCTTCTGCAGCAGCGCGCCGCGTTGCGCGTCACCGGTGTCGGTCGACCACGCCAGGTGGGCGTACGTGCCCGCCCTGCCGGCCCGCTCCAGGCATGCCTCGTAGCGCTCCACCAAGCCGGCCAGCCCGGCGGCATCGAGGCGCTCCAGGCGGCCGCGGTAGTCGGCGGCCAGCTCCGCGGCCTCCCGGTCCGCGGCGTCCAGGTCGTGGTCGAGCGCCGGGTCGTCGGTGGCGGCGTACAGGTCGGCCAGGTCCCAGCCGACGGCTGCGGCTGATTCGGCAGGGGAAGAAGCCATGCTCATCTCTCGTGACGGGTGTGGAATCCGGGTTGCGCGCTGCCCCCGGCAGCGTCGCGGCAGTATCATAGGGTATGGCATCACCGGGCATGGCTTCCAAGGCAGACGTCACCGACGCCCTGCGCGCGATCGTCGACCCCGACCTGCACCAGGACATCGTCAGCCTGGGGTTCGTGCAGGAGGTGGAAATCGAGGACGGGCACGTGCTCGCCGAGATCCGCATTACCACCCCTGCCTGCCCGGTGCGCGACGAGTTCAAGACGCAGGCGGAGCGGCTGATCGGCGACCTGCCCGGGGTCAAGTCCGTGACGGTGCGGATCACCGCGCCCGAGCAGCGGCGCACCTCTCCGGTCAAGGAGTCCGGTCTGGAGGAGGTCTCCTCGATCATCGCCGTGGCCTCGTGCAAGGGCGGCGTCGGCAAGTCGACGGTGGCCGCCGGCATCGCCTGCGAGCTGGCGCGCCGCGGCCACCGCGTCGGCCTGCTGGACGCCGACATCTTCGGCCCGTCGGTGCCCACCCTGTTCAACCGGCACGACCAGCCGCTCACCGCCGGGCGCGGCAACCTGCTGGCGCCGGTCGCGGTCGGCCCCCTGCAGGTGATGTCGTTCGGCTTCTGGCTCGGCGACGCGCCGGCGGTGATGCGGGGGCCGATGGTCACCAACTACGTGCAGCAGTTCCTGCACGGCGTCGCCTGGGAAGGCCTGGACTACCTGCTGATCGACCTGCCGCCCGGCACGGGAGACATCCAGCTCACCATCACGCAGGCCATCCAGCTCGACGGGGCGCTGATCGTCACCACCCCGCAGGCACTGGCGCTCGCCGACGTCGGCAAGGGCATCGTCATGTTCGACAAGGTCGAGGTGCCGGTCCTGGGCGTGATCGAGAACATGGCCTGGTTCGCCGACGGCGAAGGCCGGCGGCACCAGGTGTTCGGCGAAGGTGGGGGCGAGGCGCTGGCCGAGCGCTTCGGCGTGCCGCTGCTCTGCCAGCTTCCGCTCGATCCGTCCGCGTACGGCGGCACGTTCGATGCCTATGCCGGCGACGAGGGGTTCGCGCACGCGGCCGATACCGTCGTACGTGCGCTGGGACGCAGCAAGGCGGGCTCGCAGGCGAAACCGGAAGTCGGTTTCGACGAGAGCTCGATTACGGTGAGCTGGGAGGACGGCTCGGTCGACCGCGTCGCCAACCGCGAGCTGCGCGCCAACTGCCGCTGCGCGCGCTGCGTGGACGAGTTCTCCGGTGAGCAGCTCCTGGACGTCGGGCGCATCCCGGCCGACATTCGCGCGGACGAGGTGCGGGTGGTCGGCAACTACGCGCTGGCGGTGACCTGGAGCGACGGCCACTCCACCGGGCTCTACCCGTACCGGACCATCAGGTCGCTGGCGGCGGAAGCGGCCTGACCCGGTCGGCGGGCGGCGTGAATCCCCTGCAGGAGGCGCTCGCCGGCGCGGCCAGCGTCGGCGTCTGCCACGGCTCGAGCTGCTCGATGGCGTTCTGCGAGGACGTGCTGGAGGCCGGCGAAGACCATGCCGCCCGCTCGGTTCCGGTCAGGCGCTGCGGCTGCCTCGGTCACTGCGACGAGGGGCCGAATGTCGTCTACGACGGCGTGGTCTACACCGACATGGACCCGCGGAAGATGCGCGCCCTGCTCGCTCGGCTCGGCCTGAGCGGGTAGAGAGGACGGTGCGAACCTGCTCGCTTCCATCCGCTGATAGCGCCCGAGCTATGACATCGAGAAGCTCCTGGGACGGTGGGTGCCGCGGCCGTCTGCCGGATCTTCTCGCTACGGGGTCAGGAGGGGGCAGTGTTGGCGCGTCGTGGCGATCGCCGCCACCGCCTCCGGGTGCGCCGCGGGCGGCAAGTTCGGGGTCGGCACGGCGGGCGCAAGCATGGCGGCTACGCCGTCGCGTACCCCCGATCGCGCGTAGCCGCCCTCCAGGGTCGCTGCCCACGGGACGCGCAACTCGCCGAGGAGGGCGAACAGTCGGCCGAAGAGATCCCGCAGCCCGGCGGCGGTGAGCCGCATGCCGGCCAGAGGATCGGCTGCGTGCGCGTCGAAGCCGGCCGACACGATCACCAGGTCGGGGCGCCAGGCGCGCACCAGCGGCAGCACCACCTCCTCCATAGCCAGCGCGTACTCGGCGTCGCCGCAGCCGGCCGGCAGCGGCACGTTGACGGTGTACCCGTGCCCGTCGCCGCGGCCGGTCTCGCCCGCGGCGCCGCTGATCCACGGGTACCACGGATACTGGTGCAGTGATACGTAGAGCACGTCGGAGCGATCGTAGAAGATCTCCTGCGTGCCGTTGCCGTGGTGGACGTCCGGGTCGAAGATCAGGACCCGCCGGCAGCCGAGGTCGGCGACCGCCGCTGCGGCCGCCACGGCGGCGCTGTTGAACACGCAGAAGCCCATGGCGCGCGCCGACTCGGCGTGGTGGCCGGGCGGCCGGGTAAGGCAGACGGCGCCCGACGCGTCGCCGGCGAGCACCGCGCCCACCGCCTCCAGTGCGCCCTGCGCCGCCAGACGCGCCGCCTCGATGCTGTGCGGGCCGATGCGGGTGTCCGGGTCCAGCACGGCGCTGCGGCCGGCCATCCCCAGCAGGCGCTCGACGTAGCGGGGCGTGTGCGCGAGCAGGAGCCGGGACTCCTCGACAGGCTCCAGCCGTTCCACGACCCGCAGTTCCGGCGCCTCCGCAGCCTCCGCCGCGGCGACCGCGTCCAGGGCGAAGCGCAGCCGCTCCGGGCGCTCGGGGTGGCCGGCGCCCGCGTCGTGCAGGGCGCAGCGGGGGTCGGTGAGCACCAGCAGCGGAGCCACGTTCCTCATCTTGACGTGCCCGCGGGGGGCTGCCTATCTTGCCGCCAAGCAAGCGCGAGGAACATTCATGGCCTACATCATCACCGAACCCTGCATCGGCACCTGCGATACCTCCTGCGTCGAAGTCTGCCCGGTCGACTGCATCCACCCCTCGGAGGGGTACGACGACCCGGAAGGCAAGATGCTGTACATCGACCCGGACGAGTGCATCGACTGCGCCGCCTGCGTGCCGGAGTGCCCGGTCGACGCCATCTTCGAAGAGAGCGAAGTGCCCGACGAGTGGCAGAAGTACATCCAGATCAACGCGGACTACTTCCAGTAGCCCGCTGAGAGGGGAGAGACCATGGCCAAGAAGAAGCGACGGGCGGAGTTTTACCGGTCGATTCCGGAGCTTCCCAAGGCCATGCAGACCAAGAAGCGCAAGCCCAAGCTCATGGCGGTGGTCGATGAGGACAACTGCACGGGCTGCCAGGTGTGCGTGCCGTTCTGCCCCGTGGACTGTATCGAGGCGGTCCCCGACGAGAAGTACGACATCCCGATCCCGCCCGTGCAGATCCGTTTCCAGGAGTGCATCGGCTGCCAGATCTGCGCGCGCGTGTGCACTCAGCTCACCTGGGACGCGATCGACATGCTGCCGACCGCGGAGTTCGAGAAGACCTATCAGATCGAGATCGGCCAGACCGCCGGTTGATCCGCCGCATCGCAGTCGCCGATGTGGCTGTTCCTCTACACGTGCTACGCCCTGATCACCGTCACCGGAACGCTGCTGACCGCTGCCGTGGTCCAGGGGTTCGCCGGCATCCAGGTGCTGGGCGCCGGCCACCCGGCGTTCGGGTTCTTCACCACGATCGTGTTCCTGCTGACGCAGACGGCGGTCATCTTCTTCTTCGTCACCACCGGCGTGAGCGTCCGCGACTTCGTGCGCGAGCGCGGGCTTGCCCCGGACCTGCTCCAGCGCTCACGCCGCGCCCACGGACCGGTGTCGGGACAGGCGACGCTCAGCCTCCTGCTCATCATGGGCACGGCCGTCTCGGGCGGTGCGGCAGCCGCGGCGGCGATACCGCGCTGGCTGCACCTGGCGGTGGCGGCGGTCACGTACGCGCACTTCGTGATGCTGGTGGTGATGCAGCACCGCGCCTTCCGCACGCAGACCGCGATCGTCGTGCAGATGGCCGAGCTGGTGCGGTCCTCAGAGGGTGAGGACGGAGATGACGACGACGGCGCCGGAGCCGAGCAACAGTAGCGCGAACGCCGCCGTGACCAGCACGATGCGGCGGAAGCCGCTGGCCCCGGCATCGAACTTGAGCACGGTGCGGCGCTCGGTCATGCTTGGACCCCGGTCATCGCTTGAGCCGCTGCATGAGCCAGCCGGCCATGAAGATGGCCGCGCCGATCGCCACGTCGCGGCCCCGCAGCGGGTCCGGCAGCGTCAGCACGAAGCTGAGGGCAAGAAAGCTCAGGCCAAGCCCCTGCACGATCTTGGCGGCGATGAGCATCGGCCCATTATGATACGGAGGAACGGATGAGCGACACAGGACGGCGCGTAGCGATCGTGGGCTCCGGCCCCAGCGGCTTCTATGCAGCGGAGGTGCTGCTGAAGGACGAACGGAACCTGCAGGTGGACATCATCGACCGCCTGCCCACCCCCTTCGGGCTGGTGCGGGGCGGCGTGGCCCCCGACCATCAGAAGATCAAGAACGTGATCCGCATCTACGAGCGAACGGCCGGCAACGACCGCTGCAGCTTCATCGGCAACGTGATGGTCGGCCGAGACGTGAGCGTCGTCGACCTGCAGCGCTTCTACGACGCGGTGGTGTTCACCTGCGGCGCGGAGACCGACCGCACGCTCAACATCCCCGGCATCGACCTGGCCGGTAGTCACACCGCCACCGCGTTCGTGGGCTGGTACAACGGCCACCCCGACTACCGCCACCTGAGCTTCGACCTCTCCGCCGAGGCGGCCGTCGTCATCGGCCAGGGCAACGTCGCCGTCGACGTGACCCGCATCCTCGCCAAGACCGTCGACGAGCTGTCCGGCACCGACATCGCCGCCCACGCCCTGGAGGCGCTGGCGGAGAGCAAGGTGCGCGAGGTGCACATGGTCGGCCGCCGCGGCCCGGTGCAGGCGGCCTTCACCAGCAAGGAGATCCGCGAGCTCGGCGAGCTCGGCGACTGCGCGCTGCACTTCAACGACCAGGCCGACTTCGACCTCGGCCCCTGCTGCCAGACGGAGCTCGACGAGGCCGGCAACACGGACGCGCAGCGCAACTGGAAGGCGCTGGGCGAGCTGCGCGAGGAAGGCCCCGCGAGCGGCTGCTCGAAGAGGATCGTCGTCCACTTCTTCCGCAGCCCCAAGGAGCTCGCCGGCAACGGGCGGGTGCAGCGGCTGACCCTGGAGAAGAACCGCCTGGCCGGCGATGCTGGCGACCAGTGGGCGGAGGGCACCGGCGAGACGGTGGAGATGGACTGCGGGCTGTTCTTCCGCAGCGTCGGCTACCGCGGTGTGCCGATCGAGGGCCTGCCGTTCGACGACCGGCGCGGCGTGTTCCCCAACCAGGGCGGGCGCATCACCGCCGACGGCGCGGTGGTGCCGGGCCTGTACGCCGCCGGCTGGATCAAGCGTGGCCCCTCCGGCGTCATCGGCACCAACAAGCCGGACAGCACCGAGACCGCGAAGAACCTGCTCGCCGACCTCGACGGGCTCGCCGCGTGCGCGGTGCCCGACACCGGCGCGCTGCTCGCACAGCTCCGCGACGGCGGCGTGCGGCCGATCAGCTACGAGGACTGGCGCGCCATCGACGCCGCCGAGGTGGCGCGCGGCGCCGCCGCCGGCAAGCCGCGCGAGAAGTTCACCCGCATCGAGGAGATGCTCGCCGTCCTCGACTGAGTGCCCCGCGCGCCTCCACGCCGGCGTGTAACCTCATGATTCGCGCGAATTATGCGGTCGTAACCTCATAATTCGCGCTATTAGGCCGTGCAGTCGAGACGTTTCGGCCGTCGACGGGGCCGGCCGGCTGCGCACGATGGTGCACATCACGCTGCCCGGGCCGCGGCATGTTGTAGTGGATGTAGAGGACGAACGGCCGGCCCGTGGAGTGGCGCCCTGGTTGCGTATGCCCGGCTTCGCGTGGACACACGAGTGCCGGGTAGGTCATGTCTCCCGCCGAAGGTCACCGTCGGCGTCCACTCGGAGGCGTCGTTGGGGCGCAGCGACCGCCGGTAGGGAACCTGGTCGTGGTGCACGCGAAGACCACGTGCAGGTATCCTCGACTGTCCATGGTCATGGCGGGCCGGCCGACGTGCCTTCGATCCGAGCTGCCGGCCACGATACCACAGCCGTCGAGGGCGAGCGGCCGTAACGTTGACCGTGCGGGGACGGCGTCCGTACACTGCGGGCCGTGGGCGGCCCGGAAGGCACGTCGCAACCCGACGCAGCGAGCACGCGGCCCGGCGGCAATGGCTCATCCGGGCAGGACGCTTCCGGGCAGAACGGCGCCGCCGGCGAGCCCAAGCGCTCCGGACTGGGCGTCATCGTCCACTCCTTCTTCGTCGTTCCGCTGCTGATCGCGGTGCTGGCGGTGCTGGTGATCGCCGGCGTCTCCATCCTGTCGTCGGAGCCGGCGGACGCGCTGGACTACCTGAACGACGTGCGCACGGGCGGCCAGACGCGCCGCTGGCAGGCGGCGTTCGACCTGAGCACGCTGCTGTTCGACCTGGCGCGCAAGGATCAGGTCCCGCGGGACGAGCGCTTCGTGAACGGGATGAACCTCGCCTTCGCCGAAGCGGAGGGCGACGACCGGCGCGTGCGGCAGTACCTGTCGCAGGCCATGGCCCTGACCGGCGACCGCCGCTTCGTTCCCACCCTGCTCGACGCGCTGGCGACGGAGGATAGCGAGAACTCGGCCTCCTTCTACCTGCAGGCGCTCGGCTTCCTGGCCGGGCCGGAGGAGCTGCCGGTGCTGCTGCCGTACCTGCAGCATGACTCGGACCGCATCCGGACGTCGGCCGTGCGTACGATCGGCGCCATCGGCGACCCGTCCACCGCCCCGGCCCTGGAGCCGCTGCTGTACGACGAGGAGCACAACGCGCGCTGGTTCGCGGCGATCGCGCTGGCGGCGCTCGGCAGCGACGCCGGCGCGGAGGTGCTCATGCAGCTCCTGGACCGGGAGTACTGGGCCGACTTCCCGAATGTTGACGCGGACGAGCAGAGCGACATAATGGAGGTCGCGGTGAATGTCACAGTCGGCCTCGGCCGGCCGGAGCTGACCGAGCAGGTGCGCGGCCTGTCGACCGGCGATATCGACCCACGGGTCCGCCGGGCAGCGACGGAGGCGCTCCGCTAGTGGACGGCGGCAGAAGTCGCAGCAACAGGGTTTACAGCGAACCGACAGACGTGAAGAATCCGGCCGTGCACGACGATACAGGGATGAGAAGACGCTGATGGCAAAGACCGGAGACGCCGCCGCAGCCTCGCCCGGCTCCCGGGGGGAGTCCGGGGGCGAGATGACGCGGCGTTCATTCCTGTCCACGCTCGCCGTGGCGTGGATCTCCTTCACCGCGATCGTGCTTGGCTCGGTGCTTGGCTTGGTGCGCTTCCTGTTTCCGAACGTGCTGTTCGAGCCGCCGCAGTCCTTTCGCGCCGGCTTCGTGGACGAGTACACGGTGGGCGAGGTCTCGACGCGCTGGAAGGACCAGTTCGGCGTCTGGATCATCCGCGAAGAACAGCAGGTGTACGCGCTGTCGACCGTGTGCACGCACCTGGGCTGCACGCCGAACTGGCTGGAGGCGGACCGCAAGTTCAAGTGCCCGTGCCACGGCAGCGGCTTCCGCATCACCGGCATCAACTTCGAGGGGCCGGCCCCGCGCCCGCTGGAGCGGTACAGCATCTCGCTGGGCGACGACGGCCAGATCGTGGTCGACAAGACCAAGAAGTATCAGTGGGAGAAGGGCGAGTGGAGCGACCCGTCGTCGTTCCTCGCCGTCTGATGAGGCACGGAGTCACCTAACATGGCCAAGAACAGCAACGGCAGCGGTTCGAACGGAGGGGGCCGCAAGAGCCCGGCAGACGCCGTGAAGGCGGTCGGCGAGACCCAGGTATGGAAGTCCATCTTCCGCACCGGCGTCCCGGTCTCCCGGCGCCAGCGCATGATGTCGGTGCTCAACAACGTCTTCCTGCACCTGCATCCGGTGCGGCTGCCCAAGCACGCGGTCAAGGTGAAGTACACGTGGTGCATGGGCGGGCTGACGTTCTTCATCTTCCTGGTGCTGACCGTCACCGGCATCCTGTTGATGTTCTACTACCGGCCGACCTCCCAGCATGCCTACGGCGACATCATCGACCTGGGCTCGCAGGTGCCGCTCGGCATCATGCGGGAGATTCATCGCTGGGGCGCCCACCTGATGGTGATCACGGTGTGGCTGCACATGTTCCGCGTGTTCATGACCGGCTCCTACAAGCCGCCGCGCGAGTTCAACTGGGCGATCGGCGTGCTGCTGCTGACCATCACCATGTTCCTCAGCTACACCGGCTACCTGCTCCCGTGGGACCAGCTCGCCATCTGGGCGGTCACCGTCGGCCTTAACATGGCCCGCGCGGCACCGTTCCTCGGCCACGAAGGACCCGGCGCCGCCCTGCTGCACTTGGGCGACATCAACTTCGTGCACGCCGGGGCGGACGCCAAGTTCGCGCTGGCCGGCGGCCGTTTCGTGGGTGAGGCGACGCTGCTGCGCTTCTATGTCCTGCACTGCATCGGCGTGCCGTTCATCGCGATGATCTTCATGATCGTGCACTTCTGGCGCGTCCGTAAGGACGGCGGCATCTCGGGTCCTACGTAGGACCTGCACGGAACACGGTAGGTAAGGCAGAACGTGCGCGCGATCATCGACAGGATCTCCGATCCGGCGATCCTGTTCACCATCACCCTCGTGCTGACCATGGTGGTGTTTCCGCCCACCAAGGGACTGCGGAAGGTGCACGACGCGCTCCGCGTCGACCGCCTCTGGACCAACGGCGGCGGCGTGGTGATGCTGCTGATCCTGCTGGCGTTCTTCGGCCTGGGGCTCTTCGATCGCGACTTCCGCCTGATCGCAACCAAGCCGGACAACATCCCGATCACGGCGCTGATGTTCGTGGTGGTGTTCTTCCTCTGGTTCGCCATGAAGCAGGCGCGCGCCAACGACGAGCGCATCGCCGCCGGCAAGAAGCCGGAGGAGGCGGAAGGCGGCAAGGTGCTGGTGTGGCCGGATCTGGTCTACATCGAGTTCATCTCGCTGATCCTGATCAGCGTGCTGCTGATCGTCTGGTCGATCGGGCTGAAGGCGCCGCTGGAGGAGCCGGCCAACCCCACCGTCTCGCCCAATCCGTCCAAGGCGCCGTGGTACTTCCTCGGCCTGCAGGAGATGCTGGTCTACTTCGACCCCTGGATCGCAGGCGTGGTGTTCCCGACGCTGATCATCGTCGGCCTGATGGCCATCCCCTACCTGGACGAGCGGCAAGGCGGGCAGGGCTACTACAGCTACGCCGAGCGCGGCCGCATCATGAGCCTCTTCATGTTCGGCTGGCTGGCGCTGTGGGTGTTCCTGATCTACACGGGAACGTTCCTGCGCGGCCCCAACTGGAACTTCTTCGGCCCGTTCGAGACCTGGGACGTCAACAAGCGGGTGGTGCTCAACAACATCAACCTGTCGGAGATCATCTGGGTGCGGCTGCTTGGCGTCGGCCTGCCGCGCGCGCCGATCGTCCGCGAGGCGTTCGGGTTCGTGATCGTCGTCGGCTACTTCCTGATCCTGCCCGGACTGCTGGCGAAGACGGTTTTCAAGGACCTGCACGAGCGGCTCGGCCGCGCGAAGTACGGCGTGCTGATCATCCTTTTCCTCTCCATGCTGTCGCTGCCGCTGAAGATGTATACGCGGTGGCTGTTCAACCTCAAGTACGTGATCTCGATCCCCGAGGTCTTTTTCAACATATAGGTGCGGCAATGAAGGCGTTTGTGGATGGCTGACCGGGATCAGGAGAAACACTACAAGCCGGCGGGTTTGAACCGGTGGTTCGCGATCAGCTCCATTCTGCTGCTGGCCGCGGTCGTCAGCGTCTTCCTGGAGGACTACAACCGCGAGTGGAAGCGCTACCAGCGCGAGTTCCGGGACATCGACCGGCAAATCACGCGCGGCGCCTGGGAGACGGAGCGGGCGCGGCTGGAGGGCGAGTCGCAGTACCAGCAGGCGCTCGTCGCGGTGGACGGCGCCCAGGCTCGGCAGGACGAGCTGCAGGGCGACATACGCGCCGCCGAGCGCGAGGTGCGCCGGGCCGACACCGAGTTCCAGGGGATCAACCAGCGCTACCTCACCGACAAGGCCCGCTACGAAGAGGCGCTGTACAAGTTCGAGCAGGCGCAGGCGGGTGTGGGCGGCAACGTCGACCGCGAGCGCGCTCGCAAGGAGCGGCTGCTCGTGCAGTACGAAGAGTCGGGCGTCGAGCACGAGGCGGCGACGCTGAAGCTGGAGGGCGTGCAGACGCAGCTCGCTTCCTACCGGGAGGATCTGCGTCAGGCCGAGCGCGCCGTCACCGGCCTGCAGCGCAACGCGGACGTCCTGCTCGGCAAGCTGGAGCGCATCGACCCGCAGGCGATGGACTTCTGGAACCGGCTGGGCGCCGGGGTCCGCGACCTGCCGATCATCGACCTGGCGCAGCCGTCGCTGAAGATCGAGCAGGTCGTGCTGAGCGACATCAGGGAGGATCTCAACTTCGAGATGGTGCCGCGCGTGGACCGCTGCGTGACCTGCCACCAGGGCGTGTCGCGGGCGGACCTCGCGGAGGCTCCCAACCCCCACCGCACCCACCCGCGTCTCGACCTGTTCCTGGCCAGCGACTCTCCGCATCCGCTCGAGGAGTTCGGCTGCACGAGCTGTCACGGCGGGCGCGGGCGCGCCACCGACTTCTACGGCAGCGTGCATACCCCGGACGGCAAGGCGCAGCAGGTCGCGTGGCAGTCCGACCTGGGCTGGCGGGAGTTCCACCTATGGGAGGAGCCCATGCACCCCGCGCGCTACGCGGAGGCAGGTTGCTTCCAGTGCCATGCGGGTCAGACCACGGTGAAGGGCGCGGAGAAGCTCAGCTTCGGCCTGTCCCTGATCGAGCGCGCCGGCTGCTACGGCTGCCACGAGATCGACTCCTATGAGGGACTCAGCCCGCGCGGCCCGTCGCTGGCGCGCGTCAAGGACAAGCTGACCGAGGACTGGGCGTTCCGTTGGATCCAGGATCCCAAGGCGTTCCGCGCCAACGCGTGGATGCCGGCCTTCTTCGGCCAGCCCAACAACAGCACCCCTGAGCTGACCGCGCGCACCGAACAGGAAATCCACGCGATGGTCAGCTACCTGTGGGACCACGCAGACGGCTACGAGATGGAGCCGCTGCCGGCCGGCGGCGACGCGGCGCGCGGCGAGGAGCTGGTCGCGTCGGTCGGCTGCATGGCCTGCCACCAGCTCCCCGACAGCCAGGAGCCGGCCGCGGATCAAGACGCGCTGCGGCGCCAGTTCGGACCCAACTTCGCCGGCATCGGCTCCAAGACCACGCCGCGGTGGATCTACAACTGGCTGCGCAATCCCGAGAGCTACCATGCCGGGACGCGCATGCCCAACATGCGCTTGACCGAGCAGGAGGCGGCCGACGTCACCGCCTACCTGGTCACGTTCCGCAACGACGCGTACGGGCCGCCCCCCGACGTGAACGAGGAGCTGGTCGGCGAGATCGTGGTCGGCTTCCTGGGCAAGACCGCGCCGCCGAGCGTGGCCCGCGATCAGGCGGCTGCCATGGACATCGGCGAGAAGCTCAACTACGCCGGCGAGCGGCTGATCCGCCAGTACGGCTGCTTCGGCTGCCACGAGATCCCCGGGTTCGAGGCGGCCAAGCCGATCGGCACCGAGCTGACGGCGATCGGCCACAAGCCGCTGCACCAGTTCGACTTCGGCTTCCTGCACATCGAGCACACGCGCTACGGATGGTGGACGCAGAAGATGAAGGACCCGCGCTCCTTCGACGAGCACAAGGAGCTGGAGCCGGACCTGTTGCTGCGCATGCCGAACTTCGGCTTCACCGACCAGCAGGTGGAGGCGGTGGTCACCGCGCTGGCCGGCTTCGTGGAGCCGGACGAGGACCTGACCAAGATCGTGCCGCGCACGCCGGAGAGGCTGGCGATCGAGCGCGGCCAGCAGCTCGTGCGGACCAACAACTGCCAGGGCTGCCACATCATCGAGGGCGAAGGCGGCTCCGTCGCGCCCACCATCACTGACTGGCTGGTGCGCTTCCGCGGCCAGGGGGCCGCGGCGGCGGAGGCGGCCACCGTCGGCTTCGCGCCGCCCAACCTGATCGGCGAGGGCGCCAAGGTGCAGACCGACTGGCTGTTCGCGTTCCTGCACGAGCCGTCGGAGATCCGCCCGTGGCTGGCGGCACGCATGCCCACCTTCGGCTTCAGCGCGAGCGAGATCAACGACCTGGCGCGCTACTTCAGCGCCCTCGACGGCGAGGAGTTCCCGTTCGTGGAGCGGGTCGAGCCGGCGCTCACCGCGGAGGAGCTTCAGGCGGCGGAGAAGCTGTGGTCCACCGACTACTTCAACTGCACCACCTGCCACATCCAGGGAGGCGAGACGCCGCCGGGCACGCCCGACCGCTGGGCGCCCGACTTCGCGCTGGCCGCGGAACGGCTCAAGCCGCAGTGGATCATCGACTGGATCGCCGATCCTCAGACGCTGCTGCCCGGCACCCGGATGCCGACCTTCTATCCGCAGGCCACGCCTCGCGACATCCTGGGCGGCGACGCCGACCACCAGATCCGGGTGCTGCGCGACTACATCCTGACCATCGGCCTGGCTGCCGCGGATTAACGCCCCAAGACCGTCGCCTGCGGCTCCGCTCTTGGCCCATCCCACCGTTCCCTACGACGCCGTCGGGCTTGCCGCTGACGCGGCCAGCCCGCCAGCCTCATAGGGCAGGCGGCGCATGCTGCTTCGCCTGTCCGCGTCCGTCTTCCTGTCGTTCGGCGGCCTGTACCCGCTGTGGCTGTGGGTCAACCGGCGCGACGGGATCGACCACGGCTTCACGCGCTTCAACCTGGGCATGGCCGCGGTCGTGCTGGGCCTGGGCGTGCTGCTGATCACCCTGGTCCCGGGGCAGGGCACCGCGGGCGGCGGCATGGCGCGGCCGTGGCTGGCGCTGATCTGGCTGGGCGTCGCCATGGCCGCGACCGCCTACGCGTGGCAGCGCCGGCCCTGGGCGATCGCGGCGTGCGCGGTGCCGCCGGCGGTCGGCGTCTTCGTGCTGGTCGACGGCCTTGCCGGCACGCCGGCCGCGGCCTCCGGGGGCCTGGCGGCCGCGGCCGCGACCACGCTGATCGGCGGGCTGGCGCTTGCGGGGTCGATGTACACGATGGTTCTCGGCCACCATTACCTGAACGCCGAGAAGATGCCGACCCGCTTCCTAGGCAAGGCGATCGCCGTGTACGCAGCCGTCCTGTCGGTCCGCCTGGTCTGGGACGCGGTGGTGATTGCCGCGGGCAGCGTCACCGTCGGCGGGTTCGAGCGCCCGGTGCTGGAGTTCGCGCTGAGCCTGGACGGCATGTTCGTCTGGATCGCGCTGTTCTTCGGGACGGTGGTGCCGCTGGTGATCTGCTTCCTGGCAGGGGCGGCGGTACGCGCCAAGTCCACGCAGGCGGCCACCGGACTGCTGTACGTGGCGGTGAGCGCCGCCATCATCGGCGAGGCGAGCTACCGGTTCGACCTGCTTTCCTACGGCCTGGCGCTGTGAGCGGTGAGGAGCGCGCAGGCGAGCTGGCGCTGTCGTGGAGTTGCGCAGCATGTGGCCAGGCGAACGCGTCGCGACTGGCCGGCGACGGTGTCGCCTGCGACGCGTGCGGAACGGCCGTGGCGGTGACCGGGCCGCACCGCGAGCTCCGCCAGTGCGCGGTGTGCTCCTCGACACGGCTGTATCGCCAACGCGACTTCAACCGCTTCCTGGGCATCGCCGTGGTCGTGGTGGGCGCGGTGCTGGTGCCGTTCACCTACGGGATCAGCCTGCCGGTGGTGTTCCTGATCGACCTGATCCTGTACCGGCGCGTGCCGGAGATGGCCGTCTGCTACCTCTGCCGCGCCGAGTATCGCGGCATCGAGGTGCCGAAGCGCATCCTGCCGTTCCGACACCACCTGGCCGCCGGCTACGAGAAGCGGCGCGAGCGGTGGCTGGAGCAGACCGGCCAACGCTCCGAACGCTGACAGGTTCATGCCCACCTGCCCCAACATCATCCTCGTCTACACCTCCGACCACGGCATCCTGTACGACACCATGGCCGACCCCAACCCAGCTCGAAAACCGCTACGGCAGCCGCTCCCATGCCGCTCTCCAGCGCCACCTTGAGGACGCCATGCAGCGGCTCCTCGCCGAGCGCGGCGACCGGTTTCTGCCGGCCGCCCACTACGTCGAGCGGTATGGGTTCACCGTCGATGAGCGCGGAGCCGTCCCCTTCAGCCGGTGAAGCGTTGCGTCATCGGAGCGCTGCCTCAGGTCACTCAAGTTGACAGATCGGCTGCAACCTGCGACCGTTAACGGCGAGCCTGTCACGGCTCCCACTTCCTCCGGAGGACCTACGTGCACGTACGCGAAGACTCTATTCAGACTGCGGGACCGGCAGGCGCGCGCCGCCGACGGTCACTGCTTCCGACCGCCCTGCTGCCGCTGATGGCGGCGCTGCTGGCCTTGACGCTGGCCGCCTGCGGCGGCGGCGGCGACGGCGGTTCCGAGACCACGACCGAAGCCGAAAAGCCCAAGGAGCCCGCGACCACGTCCAGCGCCGAGCAGGCGTCGTCCACGCCGGGCGCGCTGAACGCGACCATCTCCGGCACCATCACCTTCGGCGCCGAGGCAAGGCGCGCGCCGGCCGTCCTGAACATGGAAGCCGACCCGGTCTGCGCCGAAAAGAACGCCGAGGATCCCAAGACCGAGCAGGCGTTCCTGCTCGACGATGCGACGAAGGGGCTCGCCAACGTCCTGATCCAGGTCAAGGCCGGGCTCCCGGACATGGAGTTCGACGCTCCCGAGTCGGAGGTGGAGTTCACCCAGTCGGGCTGCATCTACGATCCGCACATCCTGATCGCGCGGGTCGGCCAGACGGTCAAGATCCTCAATCCCGACGGCACGCTCCACAACGTGCACGTGTTCGGCAAGGTCAACCAGGAGTTCAACCAGGCCATGCCGAAGTTCCAGACCGAGCTCGAGCAGGTGTTCGACAAGGTGGAGGACGATCCGTTCGCCATCAAGTGCGACGTGCACCCCTGGATGAACGCCTTCGGCGTCGTGCTCGATCACCCGTACGCGGCGGTCACCGCCCCGGACGGCACGTTCAGCATCCCGAACTTGCCGGCCGGCACCTACTACGTGGAGGTCTGGCACGAGTTGCTGAACTGGTCGACCTATGAGGTGACCGTCGAGGAAGGCGGGACCGCGACGCTCGATGTGGCGCTGCAGCCGAGCGGACACGACCGGCTGAAGTAGTGGCGCACGCCGGCACGGCAGACCACGCCGAGCACTCGCACGGCGACCACCCGCCGGAGCCGTTCTGGCGGAAGTACATCTTCTCCACCGATCACAAGACGATCGGCATCCAGTATGGCCTCACCGCCCTGGTGTTCCTGTTCTTCGGGTTCTGCCTGGTGATGATCATGCGCTACAGCATCGCTTACCCTGGCAGCCCGCTGCCGCTGCTGGGCGGTCTGCTCAACCTGCCCGAGCCGGGCGCCATCCCGCCGGAGTTCTACAACCAGCTCGGCGCCATGCACGGCACGATCATGGTCTTCCTGGGCGTCGTGCCGCTGGCGGTCGGCGCCTTCGGCAACTACTTCGTGCCGCTGCAGGTGGGCGCCCCGGACATGGCGTTCCCGAAGCTCAACATGACCAGCTACTGGATGTACTTCATCGGCGGCGTGGTCATGCTGATCAGCTTCTTCGTGCCGGGCGGCGCCGCAAAGTCCGGGTGGACGTCCTACGCGCCGCTGTCCGTGATCGAGACGGTGGGGCAGACGTGGTGGCTGATCGGGATGATCTTCCTGATCACCTCGTCGCTGCTCGGCTCGATCAACATCATCACCACGATCGTGCAGCTCCGCGCGCCGGGGCTGGCCTACATGCGCATGCCCTTCTTCGTCTGGGCGCAGCTCATCACCTCGTTCCTGCTGCTGCTGGCGTTCCCGCCGCTGGAGGCGGCCGGCGTGCTGCAGCTCCTGGACCGGGTCGCGGGCACCAGCTTCTTCCTGCCGACCGGACTGGTCGTCTCCGGCGAGCCTCTTGAGGTGTCCGGCGGCGGCAGCGCGCTGCTGTGGCAGCACCTGTTCTGGTTCCTGGCGCATCCGGAGGTCTACGTCCTGATCCTGCCGGCGTTCGGGGTCATCGCCGAGGTCATCGCCAACAACACGCGCAAGCCGCTGTGGGGCTACAAGTCGCTGGTCTACTCGGCGCTGTTCATGGGCTTCATGTCATTCATCGTGTGGGCGCACCACATGTTCCTGACCGGCATGGGCACAGTGATCAGCTCTTTCTTCCAGTTGACGACCATGATCATCTCGGTGCCGTCGATCATCATCCTGACGGTGTTCATCCTGTCGCTGTGGGGCGGCTCGATCCGCTTCACGGCGCCGATGAAGTTCGCGCTGGCCTTCATCCCCATGTTCGGCATCGGCGGCCTGACGGGGCTGCCGCTCGGCCTGGCTTCCGCCGACATCTACCTGCACGACACCTACTACGTGATCGGCCACTTCCACTACGTCGTGGCTCCGGGGTCGCTGTTCGGACTGTTCGCCGGGATCTACTACTGGTACCCCAAGGTGACCGGCCGGCGCATGAGCGAACGGCTGGCGAGCTGGCACTTCTGGCCGTCGCTGATCTTCATGAACGGCGTGTTCTTCCCCATGTTCATCCAGGGCATGGCCGGCGTGTCCCGGCGCCTCTGGGACGGCGGCGCCACGTACGCCCACGCGCAGGACGTGCTCTGGCTCAACGAGGTGATGTCGTTCTCCGCGTGGGGGCTGGGGCTGGCGCAGATCTTCTTCATCGTCAACTTCATCATCAGCCTGCGGAAGCCGAAGGAAGCGGAAGAGAACCCGTGGGAGGCGACCACCCTGGAGTGGGCAGCGCCCTCACCGCCGCTGCCGCACGTGAACTTCCGCGAGCCGGTGGCCGTTACCCGGCCGCCCTACGACTACAGCCCGGCAGGTGCCAAGGCCGGGTTCCTGCCGCAGCACAGTCCCGCCGGGGCCGGGCCCGATCCAGCCGGCGCCGCCCCTTCCGGCGCCGGACACTGAGCCAGCTCCCATGGACATTCCCTACACCACCGCCGAACATCCGGAGACGCGCCTCTATAACGGCAAGCTCGGCATCTGGCTCTTTCTGGCCTCCGAGGTGCTGCTGTTCGGGGCGTTCTTCTCAACCTACATCCTGTTGCGGGTCGGCGCCGGCGGAAACTGGCCGGTGCAGGCGGAGCTTCTCAACATCCCGCTGGCCACGGTCAACACCGTCATCCTGATCACGTCCAGCGTCACCATGGTGATGGCGTGGGCGTCGCTGAAGATGGAGCGGTTCGGCCGCTTTCAGCTCTACTTCGGCGCCACTATCGCGCTGGCGCTGGCCTTCCTGGTGATCAAGGGATTCGAGTACGGGGCCGAGTTCTCCCATCACCGCTATCCCAAGACCAACACCTTCCTGGCGATCTATTTCACGATGACCGGCCTGCACGGCGTGCACATCCTGGCCGGCGTGGCGGTCAACCTCTACCACCTGGCAACCGCGCGCCGCTGGTACCGGGACGACAAGGAACGGCTGGCCAACCGCATCGAGATCGCCGGGCTGTACTGGCACTTCGTCGACCTGGTGTGGATCTTCCTGTTCCCGATCCTGTACCTGATCTGACGATGGATGCCCTGTTCCAGGACGTAGCGAGGAGGTGAAGGTGGCCGATCAACGCGTCGACAAGCACGTCCGCCAGTACTTGGCGGTGTTCGTGGCCCTGATGGTGCTGACGATCGTCACGGTACTCGCCAGTCGCATCGATATCGGTGTTGCCGGCGGCATCATCCTTGCTCTGATTATCGCCAGCGTGAAGGGCACGCTGGTAGCCGGCGTGTTCATGCACCTGTTCAGCGAAAAGCGCAAGATCGTCTACACGGTGCTGATCTACACCGGCATCTTCCTGCTGGTACTGTTTCTGCTCACCGCCCTGAGCTACGGGGACACGCTCGACCTCGGAGACCCGGACTCAAGGTAGGCGGCATGTCTCTCAAGGTGTTCCACGTCGTCTTCGTCTCCATCGCCGGGCTGTTCCTGGCACTGTTCTCTGGCTGGGCGTTCCTGTTCGCTCCCGGACTCGACCGCGGCCCCGCCATCGCGCTGGGCGTTTCGGCGGCGGCCGGACTGGTGGCGCTGGTCCTCACCGAGCGGCGTGTGCTGGCAAGCCTTCCGCGGAGGCCGCGATGATGCGCCGCCACGCCGCGCGGCTGCACCCGGCGCTGGTGGCCGCGCTGCTGCTGCTGGCGCCGCGGCTGGCCGGAGCCTGTGCGGTCTGCTTCGGCGACCCGGACTCACCGGCGTCCAGGGGGCTGACCGTCGCGGTGCTGTTCCTGGTGGGGGTCATCGTCGCGGTGCTGGCCGGGGTGGCGCTGTTCGCGTTCTCCATGCTGCGGCGCAACGAGCGGCAGCATGAGCACGGCGCGCACGGCGCCGCGCTGACTGGGGGAACCGATGGTTGAATTCGCGCAGGCGCTCGGCCTGCCGCTCGACATCTCCGAGCACGGGTACCGGATCGACGCGATCATCGGCTGGGTCCACCTGGTCATGTTCGTGCTGTTCGTCGGCTGGGGTGCGTTCTTCATCTACGCCATGATCCGCTTCCGGCGGCGGAGGAACCCCGTTGCCGACCCGCAGGGCGTCCGCACGCACGCGACCAGCTACCTGGAAGCCGTGATCGTGGTGATCGAACTCGTGCTGCTGTTCGCACTGTCGATCCCGTTCTGGGCCGGCTTCGTGGCCAAGGTGCCGGAGCCCTCGGAGGCGATGCGGATACGCGTCGTCGCGCAGCAGTTCCAGTGGAACATCCACTACGCCGGCCCCGACGGCGTGTTCGGTCGCACCGACCCCGCGCTGGTCCGCCCGCAGGAGAACAATCACATCGGTCTGGACCGCGAAGACCTGTTCGGGAAGGACGACGTGATGACCAACAATCAGCTCAACGTCCCGATCGACCAGCAGATCGTGATCGAGCTGTCCAGCCTGGACGTCGTGCACAGCTTCTTCGTGCCGGTACTGCGGGTGAAGCAGGATGCGGTCCCGGGACTGGTGATCCCCCTGACCTTCACGGCCACGGCCACGGGCAAGTACGAGATCGCGTGCGCGCAGCTCTGCGGCATCGGCCACGCGCAGATGCGCGGCTTCATCACCCTGATGGAGCCGGCGGAGTTCGACGCGTGGCTGGCCGAGCGCTCCGAGGAAGCGCAGGAGAGCGGGGCGGGCGGCTTCTTCTGATCGCGGCCGCTGGCGGGCGGCCCGTCAGGACGGCAGTGTTGTCAGGACGGCACGGGATAGACCTGAGGGAACGCGTCGCCGGTAAGTTGTCGGCCGTCTTGCACCTGGTCGTCCAGGGCCACCCACGCCGTGACCTGCACGTCCGGCGTGATGACCGGCCTCGCCGGTGCGTCCTGGTGCCAGTGCGTGGTGCCGCCGGTGCGCGGCGGCTTGTACTGCATCTGGTCGTGCCAGACGCGCAGCTCGCGCGCGGGTGAGGTCGATCGCGGCTTCCGGCGGCCGCTCGATGCCCAGCACGTCCCAGCGCTTGGGAAGCTTGTAGCAGTCCTGAACCATGGTATCGACGCCCGCGTCGGCGACGTCGCGATGGTGGACGGATCGCTGTCGAAGACGATGCGGCGCTCGCCGCGGGGGTGCAGGGCCGGAACGTCGGCACTCGCGGCGTGAGCCTATCCCGAGGTGGCGCTCAGAATCCGCCGCCGGTTCTGTTCGTCCTGCGCCTCGTAGTAGAGCCGAAAGCGCCCGTCGTCGAGGTCGATCACGCACGGTTCGGAAACCATGTTCACGTCCAGCGGCCGGTCCAGGTCGAGCAGCGGACCGGGATCCCTGGTCCAGGCGAGGCCGTCCTGCGAGGAGGCGGCGAAGATGCCGCCGCGGATGTCGGTGGCCCAGGCGGCGAAGTACATGCGGTAGCGGATCTCGGCCGGGTCGCCCAGACGGATCACCTCCGGCGCGTAGACCGACAGCGTGTCGCGCTTCTCGTCTTCCTGGGCGATGCGGACGCCCGGCTCGATCCGGAACGACAGTCCGTCATCGGAGATGGCGCTGATGATGTGATTGGGCGCGTCGAGCCCGGTGCGCCGGGGATGGGCATAGCTGTGGAAGTAAAGCCGGCAGCAGAGGCGGGAGGGATCCGACGGCGACTCGACGTAGATGCAGCGCGGCGAGCCGAACGACGCGTCCGGAGCGGCGGCGCGTACGCCGGGCTCGGGCTCCCAGGTCAGCCCGTCCGGGGAAACCGCGCTCTTGATCACGGTCGGCCGGTCGGGGCCGGCGGCCTCGAAGTACATGCGCCAGCCCCCGTCCGGCATGGGCACGACGTCCGGACAGAGCACCCGCCGCGTCGCATCCGGCTCGTGAGCGTCCAGGCGCACGCCCGGCTCCTTGCGCCACGATGCGCCGTCGTCGGACACGGCGCTCAGGATGTAGCCGTTGGCGTCGGGCACCGCGCCGCCCGGCCCCCAGCCGGTGTAGTACAGCCGGTAGCCGCCTGCGGGCAGCCGCACCACGTTCGGAGTCAGGATGCTCAGTGAGTCCAGGGGCGAATCGGGGCCGATGCACGGCTCCGGGTCCTTCGTCCAGACGAGGCCGGGATCGAGCGCCTGGTAGTGCACGGCCCGGGTACTGTCGAAGCGTTCCATCACGTCACCAAGGTACCACCTCGCATCAGCTACGGATTGACATGCCAGCCAGGGAAGGGAAAATGGAGCATTCCAGAGATCGTCAACGGACGCCGAAGACTGACCGTCATCGCAAGGAGGAGGATGATGAAGAAGTTCTTGCCCGTGACCGCGATATTGGCGTTGCTGGTTGCCTTTCCGGCCAGCAGCGAAGAGCACGTCGACCACGCCATCCCCTACAACCTCAGCGAGTACGAAGGGATGACGGGGACCACGCTGACCTTCAACGAGTCGCCGGCGCTGGCCGCGCTCGTCGCTCAGGGCAGTCTGCCTCCCATCGCCGAGCGGCTGCCGCTGGAACCGCTGGTGGTGCAGCCGGTCGACGGGATCGGCACGTACGGCGGTACGCTGCGCCTTCCGAACACCGGCAAGGCCGCTACCAACTACATGATGGACTGGGGCTACGAGTTCCTGGTCTCGTACACCCCGGACATGGCGCGGCTGTTCCCCCGGCTGATCGAGGGCTGGGACGTCAGCGCGGACGGCATGACCTTCACGCTGCACCTGCGCGAGGGCATGAAATGGAGCGACGGCGCCCCGTTCACCGCCGACGACCTGATGTTCTACTTCGAGGACGTGGCGCTGAACACCGACCTCTCCCCGAGCCCCTCTTCCCGCATGCTGGTCGATGGGGTTCCCGGCGTGCCCTCGAAGATCGACGACTACACCTTCCAGATGACGTTCCACAAGCCGTTCGGGGTGTTCATCGAGAACCTGGCCCGCTGGCGGCCCAACAACTATCTGCCCAAGCACTACCTTGAGCAGTTCCACCCCACCTACACCGAGATGGCCACGATCGAAGCGACCATGAAGGCGGAGGGTTACGACACCTGGGTCAACCTCTTCAACTCCAAGATGGGCGGCCACCTGGATGCCTGGGGCATGCCCGAACGGCCGGTCCTGATGGCGTGGATCGCACAGAACTCGGTCAGCGAACCGGTGCAGGTCATGGAACGCAACCCCTACTACTTCATGATCGACACTGCCGGCAATCAGCTTCCTTACATCGACCGCATGGAGCGGGTGCTCACCGAGGACAAGGAGGCCCTGCTGCTCAAGACCATCGCCGGCGAGTTCGACTACAACAGCTGCTTCGACTGGGGCTGTTTCCCCAACCATCAGCTCGTGCTCGACAACATGGAGCGCGGCGACTACCGCATCGAGCAGCACTGGTGGCCGCCGGACAACCAGGGCAACGTGCGCTTCAACTTCCATCACGAGGACCCGGTGCTGAACGCGTTGCTCAACGACAAGCGGTTCCGCGTCGCCCTTTCGCTCGCCATCAACCGCGAGGAAGCCAACAGCCTGGTGTTCAAGGGACTTGCCACGCCGACCCACACCGGGCTCCCCGAGGGTCCTCCCTTTCACGGTGAGAACCTGTTCAAGAGCCACCTGGATTTCGATCCGGCCCAGGCCAACGCGCTGCTGGATGAGATCGGCACGATCTCGGACCGCGACGGCGACGGCTTCCGGTTGCGCTCCGACGGCGAGCGCCTGCGCCTGGTGAATACCATCAACGTGCTGTGGCCGGAGACCGTGGAGCTGGCCGAGCTGTACCGGAACTACTGGAAGGAACTCGGCATCGAGGTGGTCAGCAAGCCGATCGAACAGGGCATGGCGTCCGCGACGATCGAGTCCGGCCAGTACGACGTTTTCACCGCTACCGGACAGCACGGCGGCAGGCCGATGAATCCGCTGTTCCGCGCTTCGCTGGTGCCGATTTCCGAGCGCTGGGGAACCGCGCCGCAGTGGGGTTCCTGGATCGTGAGCGGCGGTGAGAAGGGATCGGAACCGCCCGAGGACGTGAAGACCATCATGCGCCTGCGCGAAGAGGCGCTCGCCTCCGGCGACGAGCAGGTGAGAATCGCCAAGACCATCGAGATCGCCGAGATCTGGGACGACAACCTGTGGATGGTCGGCGGCTTCAACATGCCGATGCAAGCGCAGTACTGGGTGGTCAACAACCGCATCAGGAACTGGCCCAGGAACAGCAACTACAACATCTGTTACGAGATGCTGGCGCCGATCTACATCGACCAGTAGCGCTGAGGAGGGCTCCCCGGCCGGCGGGGAGCCCCTCCCCACTGGCGGCCGGAGGCCCGCTTCGATGCATGATGGCGCGGTGGCGAAGGACGATGCGCTGCTCAGCGTACGCGATCTCAAGACGTACTTCTTCTCGCGCGAGGGCACGCTGAAGGCCGTCGACGGCGTGTCGTTCGACCTGCAACGCGGCGAGACGCTCGGCATCGCCGGGGAGAGCGGCTGCGGCAAGAGCGTCACGGCGCAGTCCATCCTTCGCATCGTCCCGCGCAACGGCCGCATCGTGAGCGGCGAGATCCTGCTGCGCACGGAAGCGGGCGTGGTGGATCTTGCCAAGCTGGACTGGAAGGGCAGGCAGGTACGGAGCATCCGCGGGGCCGAGGTGTCGATGGTGTTCCAGGAGCCGATGACCGCCTTCAGCCTGGTCTACACCATCGGCAACCAGATCATGGAGGCGATCCGCCTGCACCAGGAGTGCGACAAACGCACCGCGCGGGAGCGCGCCGTCGAGATGCTGCGGCGCGCCGGCATGCCGAACCCCGACCAGACCATCGACGCCTATCCCTTCGCCATCAGCGGCGGCATGCGGCAGCGGGCGATGATCGCCATGGCGCTCTCCTGCCATCCCAGCCTGCTGATCGCCGACGAGCCCACCACCGCGGTGGACGTGACGATCCAGGCCCAGGTCCTGGAGTTGATGAAGGAGCTGCAGCACGAGCTGAACATGTCCCTTATCATCATCACCCACGACCTGGCGGTGATCGCCGAGCTGTGCGACCGGGTGATGGTCATGTACTTGGGACGGGACGTGGAGTCGGCGCCGGTGGAGACGATCTTCCGCGCTCCGAAACATCCCTACACGGTCGGCCTGCTGAACTCGATCCCGCGCCTGGGCGAGGGCTCGGCCCACGAGATCGAGGCGATCGGCGGCAGCGTCCCCAGCCCCTACGAAATGCCGGCCGGATGCCCGTTTCACCCCCGCTGTGCCCACGTCCTGGAGGATCGGTGTGCGCAGGCGTTCCCCAGCTCCGCGGAGGTGGGACCGGGCCACACCACGAGCTGCTACCTCTACCACTGAAGGCGCGCATGGAGAGCGAGAAACTCCTCGAAGTCATCGCCCTGGTGAAGCACTTCCCGGTGACGCGGGGCCTGCTGCGCAGCACCGTCAACGTGGTACGCGCCGTGGACGGGATCAGCTTCTTCGTGCGCCGCGGCGAGGTCCTGGGGCTGGTCGGGGAGAGCGGCTGCGGCAAGACCACGACCGGCAGATGCATCATCCGCGCCCTGGACCCCACGTCCGGATCGGTCCGCTTCAGCGTCGACGGCGGCGACCCGATCGACGTCGCGAGCCTGGAGGAGGCGCAGCTCAAGAGCGTCTGGCGCCACATGAGCATGATCTTCCAGGACCCCTACTCGTCGCTCAATCCGCGCATGAACATCCTGGAGACGGTGGGAGAGCCGTTGCTCACGCACGCCATCGTGCGCCGCAAGAACGAGCTCGAGGAGAGAGTGGCGCGGCTGCTGCGGGACGTCAGCCTCGATCCCGAGTACATGCGGCGCTATCCGCACGCCTTCTCAGGCGGCCAGCGGCAGAGGATCGCGATAGCGCGGGCCCTGGCGCTGAGCCCGAGGTTCATCGTCGCCGACGAGCCGGTGTCAGCCCTCGACGTCTCCGTGCAGGCACAGATCCTCAAGCTGATGCAGGAATTGAAGCAGCGCTTCCACCTGACCTACCTGTTCATCGCCCACAACCTGGCGGTGGTGGAATACGTGAGTCAGCGCGTCGCCGTGATGTACGTGGGGAAGGTCGTGGAGCTTGGCGACACCGACGAGATTTTCCTCCGTCCCCTGCACCCCTACACCGAGGCGCTGCTCTCCGCAGTGCCGAAGACGGAGCCGGAGTCTCGCCACGAGAGGCGGCGCATCGTCCTCACCGGTGACGTCGCCGACCCGGCCAACCCTCCGGCGGGCTGCTACTTCCATCCGCGCTGCCCGTACGCGGAGGAGATCTGCAGGCGCGAGGAGCCGCCGCTCGTGAACCGCGGGGACCAGGCGGAACGCCCGCACTTCGTCGCCTGCCACTTCGCCGACAGCCTGTCGCTCGCCGGCATCAAGCGGGCGCAGCGCCGCACCCGGTACACGATCGGAGAGCACACAACCGGAACCTGATTCGCCGGCCGGCAGGACCCGTCAGCGCGCAGCCGTGAAGCGAAAGCTGTACAGCTCGGCGTCCCGCAGGTGGAAGCGCAACGACACGGGAGTGTCCCGCAGCGCCCCCAGCGATCTGCCACCGGTCCAGCGCACCACGTGGCGCACGCTGTCCGTGCTGATGGGGACACACTCGCTGCTGCCGAACCCGGCCACGGCCGCGCCGTCGAGGTCCAGCACCTCCACCTTCACCAGGCCGCCGCGGGTACCGGCGTTCACCACCAGCGCGTCGTCGGCGACGATCAGGGGCCTGGTGGTGAGCGTTCCGCCGTCGGCGCCGGCGTCGAGCGAGACGAAGCCGTCCAGGCGCAGCCGGCCCAGGCCCAGCGCCCCGCCGCGGCGCGGCTCGTCGCTGCCCCACGGCTCCTTGTACCAGTAGGAGCCGTGGTCTCCATCGTGCCCGTCGTAGTAGATCAACACCTCGTCGCCGACCACGAGCGGCCGGCCGGCGGCATGGATGTAGCCGCAGTCGAAGCTCTCCTGAGGGCCGATCGGGATCAGCGGCATGCGGCTGAAGGCGCGCTCCCAGGCGACCCCGTCGCGGCTGTGCACCAGTTGTCCGTGAATGCCGCCGTAGTTGGTGCCGCCGGGCACCTTGCCGGTCACCCGGAACACCCACAGCACCCCCAGGTACATGCCGGCGTACGGGAACCCGCAGAGCCCGTAGAACTCGGTGTGGTGCCCGGGACGGCCCAGGGTCCAGCCTTCGTCCTGATCGTCCGGGGCCAGAATCAGTTGCGGGTCGCTCCAATGCATGAAGTCGGGGCTGGTGCCGCGTCCCACCAGCCGGCGCCGGTGCCCCTCGTACTCGTCGTGCACCTTGGCGAAGCTGACGTACTGCCGCGCGCGTTCGTCGTAGATGGTGGGCGCAACGTCGCCGGTGATGGGCCACACCGGGTTGCCGGGCGCATCGGTCCACTGGATCCCGTCGGGCGAGAAGGCGGCCTGGTAGCCGCCGGTGACCCAGGCCAGCATCTTGTAGCGCCGCCGCGCGTCGGGCTCCCGGTCGGGGCCCGTGTGCACCACGCCCTGCAGCCAGCGTCCGCTGTCGATCGCGTTGCTGGGTTGCGACCCGCCGCACTCGATCAGCCCGAGATCGGGCTTGTCCCAGTTGATCCCGTCCGCGGAGGTGGCGTAGCAGGAGCGGATCTCGAACCGGGACTTGGCTCCCGGGGCGGCGCGGGCGTCCTGGTTGTCGCCGCACAGGTACCAGGTCTTGAACCGCTGCTCCTCCGCGTCCCAGAGCACGCTGGTGTACTCGATCGAGGTCCCCTCACAGGGGAGCTCGGGGCGCAGCACCGGGTTGGCCGGGTCCTTCTCCACCGCGTGCAGGCGCCGGGTGAGCCGCTCCGTCGTGGCGACCACGTGGTCGTCCACGAACAACTGCGATTCCTCGCCCACGTTCAGGATGTCGGTCGTTGCGGGTCTCGGCATGTTCCTCCCTCCAGTTTCACACGGCCGTATAGGGATCCGCCGCGTCCCGCAGGCCGTCGCCCACGAAGTTGAACGCCAGGATCGCGACGATCACGAAGATGCTCGGCGTCAGCAGCCACGGGGCGTTGGCCAGCACCCGGATGTGCTGCGCTTCCTTGAGCAGCACGCCCCAACTGATCGCCGGCGGCTGCAGCCCCAGCCCGATGAAGCTGAGCGCTGTCTCGCCGATGATCATGCCCGGGATCGACAGCGTGAGCGAGGCGATGACGTAGCTGTAGAACGAGGGCAGCAGGTGGCGCGCGATGATGCGCCCCCTGCTGCAGCCGTTCAGCCGCGCCGCCTGCACGAAGTCTTCTTCTTTCAGCGACAGGAAGCGCCCCCGTACCACGCGGGCGAGGTCGGTCCAGCCGACCAGCGAGAGGATGATCACGATGCCGAAATAGACCTTGATGATCGACCAGTACGGCGGCAGCGCCAGGCTCAGCGCCATCCACAGCGGTAGCGTCGGGATCGAGCGAATGAACTCGATGATCCGCTGGATCGTCATGTCCGCCAGGCCTCCGAAGTACCCGGAGATGCCCCCGATCAGGATGCCCAGCACGAAGCTGATGGCGATGCCGACCAGCCCGATGGTGAGCGAGATTCTGCCGCCGTAGATGACGCGCGTCAGCAGGTCGCGCCCCATCTTGTCGGCGCCGAGCAGGAACAGGGTTCCTTCGCGTACGCCGAACAGATGAACGTGCGACTCGAACAGCCCCCACATTCGGTACGGATCGCCTTTCACGAAGAGTGCCAGCGGATGCCTGGCCGAGGTATCGACCTCGAACACCAGCGCCAGCCGTACCGGATCGACCTCGGACTTCAAACCGTACACGAACGGCCGCAGGTGCAGGCGTCCCTGGTCATCGATGAAGCGCAGCCGTTGCGGAGGGGCGTGCAGATACTTCGCGTCGTTGTGGTAGGGATCGTAGGGCGCCACGAACTCGGCGAAGACCACGACCAGGTAGAATACCCCCAGAATCACCAGGGCAATCACGGCCATCTTGTGACGCAGGAAGCGCCAGACCGTGAGCTGCAACTGGGACGCCACGACGTATCGTTGGTCCCGCGGAAGCCGTGTTTTTCGACGGCTTCGGGGGTCTCCCATGACCGTCTTGCTCATACGGATCCGCGCACTCTCGGATCCAGGAACGCCAGCAGGATATCGGAGAGCAGCGTGCCGATCACGGTCAGTACGCTGAGCACGAAGACGATGCTCCCCGCCAGGAACATGTCCTGAAACCTCAGGGAAGTAAGGAATATGGGGGCGAGCGTCGGAATCCCGAGCACCATCGACGTCAGCAGCTCGCCGCTCACCAGCGTCGGCAGCGTCCAGCCGAGCGTGCTGATCGCCGGGTTGATGGCGATGCGGAACGGATACTTGTACACCACCTTCTGCTCCGACAGGCCCTTGGAGCGGGCCACCATCACGTACTGCTTGTTGAGCTCGTCGAGCAGGTTTGCCCGCAGCGTACGGATCAGGAACGCGGTGCCCGCCGTGCCCACGATCAGGGCCGGCATCCACACGTGCTTGAGCAGATCGAGCAGCTTGGCGAAGCTCCACGGAGCAAGCTGATACTCCGGCGAGAACAAGCCCACGGCGACGTTGCCGGAGAGCTGATAGTAGCCCCAGAGGAGGACCAGAGCGAACAGGAAGTTGGGTATGGCAAGCCCCAGGAAACCGATCACGGTGAAGATGTAGTCGCGCGCCGAGTATTGATGGACGGCCGAGATCATCCCCACCGGAAGCCCGACCAGGTAGACGATGAACAATGCCGCCAGCGAGATGGTGACGCTCCACGGCAGCCGTTCGAGGATGAGCTCCGTTACCGGCCTGTTGTAGACCATGGAGAGGCCCATGTTGCCGCGGAGCATGCTGCGCAGCCACTTGAAGTACTGAACCGAGAGCGGTTGATCCAGGCCCCAGCGCACCCGTAGCGCCTGCGCCTGGTCGTCGGCCACCTGCTCGCCGCGGGATTCGAGCTGGCCGATGTACACGGTGAGGAAGTCGCCCGGCGGTGCCTGAATGACGAGGAAGGCGACGATGGACACCGCCAGCAGCGTCGGAATGATGATCAGAACGCGCCGCAAGAGGTAGATCAGCATCCTCCACCATGGTTTCGGGGCAGCAGATCATTGTCAACGGACGCACGACATCCGCCCGCAGCGCGCGGCTCCCGGCATCCGGGATTCACGGCGCCGCCTACCCGCCTGGATTCGAGATCGTCGCCGACATCCCGTCGCCCGGTGCCTGGGGCATCGTCGTCCGCGCGCCCTGGCACAGTACGGCTACGACACCACCAAGTGGTAGCCTGACCCCGGCTCGGATTAACCGGACACCATAGAGCGGCAGCGACGGCCCGATCTACTCGATGCTGCTGCTCGTCGTTGGCGCTGGTGTTGCAATTACGATACGTACGTTCGTGGCTGCAAGAACGGAGAGCTCAAAGTCGGGAGGATGTTCGTTACGCGGAATGAGGAGTTCTTCGGGCCGAGGTGGATCATCAATTTCCCTACCAAGAAGGGATGGCGTGCCAATAGCAGACTGGAGTGGATCGAAGATGGTCTGCGGGATCTCGTCCGAACCATCGAGGAGAAGAGGATCAAGTCCATCGCGATTCCGCCCCTTGGGTGCGGCAATGGAGGTCTCGACTGGCACGACGTACGACCGCTGATCGAGGCTGCGATAGAAGGGATCGACGACCTCGAGGCAGTGGTCTACGAACCGACTGGAGAGTACCAGAACGTGGCGAAGCAGAGGGGTGTAGAGAAGCTGACACCGGCTCGGGCGCTGGTCGCGGAGATGGTGCGCCGCTACTGCGTGATGGGAATCGATTGCTCGATCCTCGAAGTGCAGAAGCTCGCGTGGTTTCTCGAGCGAGGCTGCACTTTGCTCGCGGCAGGAGATCCGTTCAAGTTCGACTTCAAGGCTGACAAATACGGTCCGTACTCCGATAGGCTTCGAATGTTGCTCGACAACTTGGACGGCAGCTACCTGCGGTGCGAAAGGAGGCTCGCCGACGCGCGCCCGCGGGATCTGATCTGGTTCAACGAGGTCAAGAAAGATCTTGTGGCGGACTACCTGAGTACCGGCGACGGTCATGCATACGCTAGCGTGTTGGAGTGGACTTCCGTGACCATTGATGGCTTCGAGTCGCCTCTTGGCATGGAGCTATTGGCGACCGTTGATTGGCTGATACAAGAGGAAGGTGTGGACCCGACGATCGCGAGGGTTCTGGAGGGGCTGCGCAATTGGCCGGCGGGTGCGAAGGCGGCCGAGCGCAAGGTGCGGATCCTCGATAGGCGACTGGTCGACGTCGCGCTGCATCAACTCTCGCAAGTGGAAGAGAAGTCCTCGGTCAGACGGTTGGCTCCTTGAGAGTCTGCGGGTGGTGGGGGTTGGCTGCGGACTCAAGTCGCTGTGCTGATCCATTATGACGATTGAAGGCGCAACGCAGGCCGTACCGTCAAGCGCGGGCGATCTCGGCCTTGAGCGCGACTATCTCGCTTTCGATCTCCACGTCGTCCCGCAGTTCGCGGTCGGCGCGCCGGTACCAGTAGCCGGCGTTGGAGCGATCGCCCTCCATCAGGTGGACGATGCCGTGCGCCCAGCTCGCGAGCTGCGAGGAGTCTTTCTGGACGATGGTGTGAGCCGCCTGCCAGTCTCCGTCCTCGATCAACCGCACTGCATCGTCAAGGGTAGCCATGAGCCGATGTTACACGGTTTCGAGCGGCATCGAACACGCGCTACGTCCGGGGCCGGTATCCGCGTGGCTCGCTGCCCTTGCCGTGTAGACCCCGTCCACGCCGCTCGCCCAATGATTGGCGGCGCACGCGCTGATCATCTCGGCGTCAAGCCGCCGCCTGGGCTGAGTGCCGTAGTCGAGGGCGCTGACGTCGAGGTGGCCGGTGTGACCGGCCCGATACGCCTCCTCGATTCCCGCGTAGATCCGCACCGGCGTGTCGTGCGCGAGCTCGACCCACTCCGTCATGTCGGCGCCGAAGTCGGTACAGAAGAAGCAGCGGCTGGCCGTGCCGCCGTCGTCGTTCCACATGACGCGGTAGCGGCGCCGCAGCCGGCTGGATGAGCTGCTCATGGAGCGCATGGTATCAAGGCCGGCGACATCGCCCTGGTCCACATGCACGGCCGCTTGCCTGCTGCACGCTGGGCGGGCATGGTGAGGCGCGGAGATCGCTGCGGACGCACGAGTGATGGCCGAACAGACCGACGAGCCGAAGACGATTCTGGATCAGGGTTATCTGATCGTGCGCGGCGCAATTGAGCCGGAGCGGCTGGAGCCGATCCTCGCCACCGCCGAGCTGTTCCTGGACCGGGCGCGCGAGCGCTCGCGCGGCGACCCGAACGTGGGCTGGGACGCGCACCGCGTGCCGCACCCCGGCCTCTACGACTTCATCGACCAGGACACTGCGGCGCTGTTCGATCCGCTGGTGTCCGACCGGGTGCTGGACGTGAACCGCCGGCTCATGGCGGCCACCGAGGTGGGGCTCAACACCGCGTCCCTGTTCACGGAACCGGCCAAGCCGCTGAGCAAGATCTTCCAGTGGCACCGGGACTCGGTGCTGCGGCCGTCGTCCCCGTTGCCGCTGGGCGGCCTGCAGGCCGACTGCCAGGCCAACGCTCCCGGCGTCCTCTCGTGGAATATCGCCTTGCACGACGACGACTCGCTCTGGGTGGTGCCGGGAAGCAACCGGCGCGGCAACACCGGTGACGAGCAGGAGGTCTTCGACCGCCCGGCGCAGCTCGCCGACGAACCGCTGCCGGGGGCGCGCCGCTGCGAGCTGGCCGCCGGCGATGCCGTGGTGTTCGACGCGGCGATGGTCCATTCCGGCAGCGCCGACGCGGACCGCCGCCGGCGCACGTTCAACGTCGCCTACCGGGAGTTCGGCGGCCCGGTGCTCGCGCACAGCCGCGCCACGTGCTGGAAGCCGGATCTGTTCGAGCGGCTGGACTCGGACACGGCGCGGCGGTTCGAGCGCTTCGAGCGGTTGCTGCGCGACGAGCGCGATGTGATCGAGGCGGCCTTCCGGGCCGTTATCGAACGGGACGGGGCCGCGTTCCGGGAGCATCTGGCGCTCCTGCATCCCGGGGGGGTGGGCCGCATGGTCTGCGTGGTGCAGCTCCACAAGATCGCGCATGCGCTCTGGAGACTAGCCGAGGTCGGCGCGGAGGCGCTGTCCGACGCCGACTACCAGGTCGCGACGCTGGACCACGCCGGCAACCGGTGGCGCACCGCCACGCTCATGGAGCGCTTCACGGGGGCGGAGGTGAACCGCCTGCGGGACGGCTTCGCCGATCTCGACCGCAGGCTCCGCGGGCCCGCCGGCTACGAGCAGTACGAGATGCCGCGGAACTTCGACGTCGACGATTTCGTGGCGAGCTGGCCGCACGGCTGAGGACGCCCGGCGCGGCGGCGAGCTACGGCGTGCTCAGCGTGCCGGTCTCCCACTCCCGGCGGTAGATCCGCAGCAACTCCTCCGCGGATGGAAGGCGGTAGTCCAGGCGCTCCGCGGTGGCCGCCGCAGACATGCTGGTGTCGTGCGGGACCTGCGCTCCGGCCATCCCCACCCAGCTCGGCGGCCCGGTCGAGATCAGGCCGGCGTCCAGCTCGAACACCTCGGCGGCGGTCCGGATCGCCTCCATGCGCGAGAGGCTGGCGCCGGAGCAGCAGTGGAAGATCCCGCGCGCGTCCCGTTCGATGATGCGCATCATCATGCGGGCGCTCTCGCTGGCCAGGCTGAGGGTGGCGTGCATGTTGATCTCGCCATGCCACATGACGAAGGGCTGGCCGCGGCCGGCGGTCTCCAGGAGGGCGCCGATCAGGCTGCCGTAGCCGACGTTCTGGGTCTGCGGATCCTCGGGGCGCGCCCAGTGCACACCGTTCACGCCGGAGATGCGCGCCACCGCGCCGTTGTCGGCCGCCTCCAGCACTACCGTCTCGCCCACCACCTTGAGCAGGCCGTACAGGTTGACCGGATTGGGGGGCGTCGCCTCGTCCGCGCCGCTCTGCGTGCCGTCGAATACCCAGTCGGACGAGATCAGGATCATCTTGGCGCCGACCTCGTTGGCGGCCTGGGTCAGGTGGCGCGTCGAGTCGACGTAGGCGCGCCACGCCAGGGCGCGATCGCGGTACATCTGGTCGAAGCCCTTGAGGATCGCCGAGTGGATGATGGCGTCGGGCCGGAAGGCGCGGACGCTTGCCAGCACCTGGTCGCGGTCGGTCATGTCGACGCGGCCGAACTCGTAGGGGACCGGCCTTTCCGGCTGCCAGCGGTACACGGTCGAGAACACCGCCGCGCCGTGCTCCTCGGCGGCGACCTTGACGATGTTGCTGCCGACGAATCCGGTGCCACCGGTCACGTATACCTTCACCGCGTTCCCACCTCCCTTCAGCGAGATGGGCATTCTATGCCGCCGTAGTCGTGCACCGTGCGCCCCGGCACGATCGCGCCGACGTCGGCGACTCAGTTATTCCCATTGCCACATCGTGCCCGCCCGGTCATCGTACCGGGCGAGCCGGAGGCTGTCCGGCGCACAGGAGAGACGAATGGCAGACGCCGTCAGGTTCGCGATCGTCGGCCTGGGCATGGGCCGCGGGCGAGCGGACCGATGCATCGACACCGAGGGGGCGGAGTTGGTCGCGATCTGCGACCTGTCGGAAGAGCGCGGCACGGCCGCGTCGGGGGAGCTGGGCGTGCCGTGGGTGCAGAGCTGCGACGAGTTGCTTGCCCGCGACGACGTGGACGTGATCGGGCTGTGGACGCCGAGCGGCACGCACGCGGCGATGGCGATACAGGCGCTGCAGGCCGGCAAGCACGTGTGCATGACCAAGCCGATGGACATCACCGCCGCCGCCTGCGATCGCGCGATCCACGAGGCCGACAGCCACGGGTTGCAGCTCGGCATCGATTTCCAGGAGCGCTACCTTCCCGCGAACCACCGGGTCAAGAGCGCGGTCGAGTCCGGCGCCGTCGGCCGGCTGCTTCGGGCGGACCTACGCATGCACTGGTTCCGCCCGCAGGCCTACTACGACGCCGGCATGCCGCAGGCGTGGCGCAGTCGCCTGGACACCGAGGGGGGCTCGCTGGCCAACCAGGCCGTCCATTTCGTGGACCTGCTGCTGTGGTGGGCCGGCACCCCCGAACGGGTCGTGGGCTGCCGCGGCACCTACGGCCACGACATCGAGACCGAGGACGGCACGACCGCCGTCGTGCAGTTCCGCGAGGGGGCGGTGGGGTCGATCGTCACCACCACCTGCGCGGTCCCCAACCGCGGGCACGAGGTCACTCTGAGCGGCACGTGGGGCACTCTCACCTGGGCCCACGCGGAGGAGATGACGCTCGACCACGTACCGGAAGGAGCCCGCTCGGCCGCCGACGCGTTCCGGGCCGAGGGCGGGCCGGAGGTGGTCGCCGGCGACCTCGGCTCCTACGCGATCCCGCCGGATCTGCCGGACAACATCTTCGCGGACATGGTAGGCGCCATCCGCACCGGCTCAGGGCTGCAGTGCGACGGCCGCGAGGCGCGCCGCTCGGTGGCGCTGTTCGACGCCGTGTACCGCTCCTCGGACACCGGGGCCTGGGTCGAAGTGTGACCGGGAGCCTTCCCGCTCGTGCTGCAGCAGGCCGAGCTTGTTGACCCCCGGGAGCACCTGCAGGCAACCGTTGGTCGTGTCCACGTCGACCAGCGGAATCCACACCGTGAGGATCTGTGAAGCGTCCGCCTCCTCGCGGGTAACGCCCTGGTCCTGGTGCCAGGGACCTGCATCGGCTGGCGCTCACCGCGCCTCGGCGTGTACAATACGCTCGTCACTCGTAGATGCTCCCCATCTGCCACGCGTCGAGGGAGCGAAGCGTCGCGGCGCTGCCGCAGGCGCGCAGCGAAACGCCGGCCGAGTCCTCGCGTCCGGGGTAGACGCGCAGCGCCACGCACTGGCGGCCGTTTGCGAACACCTCCACCACGCTGCGGTCGACGAAGATGCGGAGCTCCAGCGGCTCGTCCGGCGCGACGTGGACCGGCGCAGTTTCCGGCGCCCGCGACAACACGTCCGGCAGCTCGGACGAGCGCGCGTTGTCCAGGGTGATCAGGCTGTCCGCCGCCGCGGCGGCCTTGTCGCGATCGCCTCCGTCGTACCGCTCGCGGTTCCGGAAGCCGCGCCGCCGGTAGAAGCTGATGCGGGTGTACTCCTCTCGCCGAGGGGAGCGGAGCACGTCCATCTCCACGGTGGGCGCATCCTGCGGATCGATCACCGCGGCGACTTCCAGTGACGTGCCGCTCACCTCCTCCAGCACCACGTCCCGGTTCGCCGGCAGCTTCGTCGGCCCCACGCGGACGTGCCGGCCGCGCAGGGAGGCAATGTCGCCGGCCGGCTCCATCTCGATCTCGTCGTGCTCGGCCAGCGTGAGACGCCGCGGCAGGCTCATGACCTGGTCCCAGCCGCGCGTGGGCTTGGCGGGGTTCATGTTGAAGATGACGACGAGGCCGTCGCCGTCCGGCGTGGCCGACGGCGCGTGCACGCCGCCCGGCTGCGCGGAGCCGAAGTTGAAGCGGCCGCCCGCCGTCACCGCGAGCTTGTCGCGCTCCGTGTCGTAGTCGCCGATCAGGTACTTGCCGCCGCTCATGTGGCTGAAATAGAGCAGCATGTGGCGGCGATCGGGGCCGGAGCCGATCGGCCAGAAGTAAGGACAGGCACCGTCGTCGCCGACCAGGGAGAAGCGGTCGTCCTCGTCGAACGGGTGCAGGTACTCCCAGTTCACCAGGTCGTCGGAACGGAACAGGAAGTCGGCGCGGCTCACCTTGCCGGCCGGCGGATGGGGCAGGGTGCCGCCGCTCAGCGAGTAGTAGCGGCCGCCCTGCTTCCAGATGCACGGGTCGAAGACGCGGTAGGGAAGCGGCGAGCCGTCCGGGCTCGCCATGGGAATGACCGGCTTGCCGGTGAGCTTCTCCCAGTTGAGCAGCAGTGGATCGCTCGAGGTGGCCACCATGGTGCCGGCGTCGGTGCCGTGGTAGCAGGCGATGACCCGGTCTTCCTCCACCAGGGTCGCGCCGGAAAAGCAGCAGCGTTCCGGGTCGGGATAGATCGCATAGGGGAGGTCGCGCCAGTGGATGAGGTCGTCGCTCACCGCGTGGCCCCAGTGCTGACGCGGGTCCTCCGGGGGATAGCTCTGGTAGAACAGGTGCCAGCGGCCCTGCCATCGGCACAGGCCGTTGGGATCGTTCAGCCGGTGCTCGGGGCTGACGAAGTGGTACCGGGGCACGTGCTGGTCGCGGGCGAGCTCCCGGCGGGAGGCGCGGAAACGCTCCAGCAGCGGGTTGGCGGACAGCTCGCGTTCCTGCGCGGCACGCGTGTCGGAAAAGGTGAAGCGCGGAACGGAGGACCGGTAGTTGGGCATGGCATCCGACGGTAGCGCCGCGTCCCGGCACCGGCAAGGTTCGCGCGATGAGCTCCGCCGGGTATCGTTGCCGCCACGGGGCCATGGCTGAAGAGAACGGCGTGAGGTCGGATCGACTGCACCGTCCGCTGGCGGGACGTCGACATCGATCTCGATCTCACGATCACGAACACCGGGCCGATGCCATGGGCGCGCGTGGTCACCAGTACCTGGACGCGGCCGAAGCGTGAGGCGCCGGCCCGGTTACCGGTTCAACACCTCGCCCACGTCCAGCAGGTAGATCTGCCGGCCGCGTGAGTGCGCGGAGTCGATGGTGACGTAGCGGCCGGACGGATCGGAGCGGGGGTGCAGGTCGCACCGCAGTTCCCCCGTGTACTCCGGAGGCGCGTGAAAAAATCCGAGATCGACCCGGCGGCCGGTCGGTACGTGATACAGGTACAGGTTCTGCATCCGTCCGTCGCCCTGGGGGTAGCAGTCGTTGAGGATCCAGTCGGTATCGGCCAGGTAGGTGCAGTGTCCGTCGCTGGTCATCGCGCCGGAGCCGATGACGCTCACCTCGTCGCTCCGGTCCCGGTGGACGTAGAACGCCGCTCCCGCGTCCGGTCGCCAGGACCGTCCCAGGATCGTGTCCCGATCGCGCCATACGAAGTGGGACATCCTGCCGTAGTCGTCGACGACGTGCAGGTCGGATCCATCGCGGGCGGCGGTGAGCATCCTCGTCCTCCTGCCGTCGCCCCACCGCCAGCGGTGCAGGAAGATGAAACGCGATCCGTCGGTGTTGAACAGCAGGTGGTTGAAGTAGTGCTTGGCCGAGCCGATGTCGCCGTGCGGATACGGCAGGGCGGCCACTTCGGCAATGGGGATGACGAGCTCCGGCTCCGCGCCGGGCGCAGTCAGATCGAGCGTGTAGATGCCGGCGTCCTCGGGCGCCAGCACCTCGCGATTGGGATCGGGAATGCCGGCGTAGCCGTAGCCGGGCCGCATGTCATTCAGCCGGCGGAAATCGGTGCCGATGGCGGTGCGGCCGTCGGGGGAGACGGCGTAGATCGCCGCCGGCAGCGTACGCGACGCGCCGGAGTCCAGGTCCAGGATGCGGGAGACGTAACGGGCTCCTTCGCGGTCGTTCCAGATGATCCTGCGGTCGGAGCCGGGTATCCACTGCAGCATGCAGCCCTGCTGCCAGCACCACGCCCGCGTGCGGCCGACCTCGCGCCAGGCGTCACCTGCGTGCAGGTCGATGACGCCGACGGAGATCGTGTCGTCCGGACGCGGCTGGCGGCCCTCGAATTCCACCCGCATACCCAGCACGTAGCGGCTGGTCGGGTCGAACTGCAGCTTGTCGTAGTAGCCGAACCAGTGCCGGCCCGGACCAGAGGTGATCGCCCGGATGGGAACCGAAGCGTGGGGTCTCATGTCTTTCTGGGACGCAACGCTACCACGCGCCGCCCGGCATCCCGTGTTCGTGTACGTTCCGTTCGCGAGACGGTCATCCTGAAGCCACCGCTACGACAGTGCCGGCAACGGTTGGCCTTGTGGAGTGGCCGCCTGCCGCGTACCGTAACCGCATGACGAAGCCTGCGGAGACCGTTCTTGCGGACGCGCTTCGTTTGGATCTGAAGGGCCGTGCCGAGTTAGCCAGGGAGCTCCTTGCAAGTCTTGACGGCCCGGCGGATCCAGATGCTGCGTCCTCGTGGGCCGATGAGATCAGACGACGCGTAGCGGCTCTCGAATCAGGCTCCGCGGAGCTTGAGTCTTGGGATGACGCCATGGGACGGATCGAGCGCGACATTCTTGGCCGGTGAGCCGTCGGGTTCGCAACCTTTCCTCGGCTCGCGAAGAATTCGCTGCCGCCGTAGCTTGGTACGAGCAATAGCGGTCTGGTCTGGGGGCGGATTTCTTCGAGAGCGTCACAGAGGCGACGGCGCTCATTCGGAACTCAGCCGCACATCGGACCGTTCGATGAGGGGACCCGTACCCGTCGCGTGCCGGTCCGTCGATTCCCCTATCAGGTCGTCTACGTCGTCTCCGAGGACGAAATCGTGATCGTCGCGGTTGCCCACACGAAGCGACGACCCGGTTACTGGAGCAATCGGATGTAGCTGGTTACGGTTGCGTCGGGGATGCGGGGCACTACGGCAACCGGCGCCGCGGCGCCGGTGTTGCACTGGTCGTTCGATCAGAGTCACTCGCAGCAGCAACCCGGCTTCGGTGCCGAGCTGGTGGCCACGCTGCGGGACTACTACCGGCAGGCGGCGGCGGGGGACGCCACCGTGTACCGAGTGCTGCCCAACTTCTGGAGCGGGTACCAGCCCGCGCCGGCGACCCGTCTGGCGATCGGCAGCGTCGAGGTGAACCGCGCCCGCGCATCCGCCACGGGTGAGACCGACTATCGCGTAACCGCCCGCAACACCACCAGTGGCGAGCGCGCTACCTATGCGTTCCGCGCCGCCGCCGACCGCTGGCGCAGCCTCATCGGGGACTGGCAGATCGAGATACGCAATGACGCCGGCGGCTCCTATCGCCGTCACCGTGCCACGGGCGGGCTGGGAGCGCCCGGGCGGGATGCCGCACGGCCGATCCGGCTGAACGTGAACGGCGTCACCCTGGCGGCGGCAAACTGGAGCGGCACCCGGCCGCTGACCACGCCGTGGGCACTGCTCGACATCCTCCCGGAGTTGCAGGAGGGCTGCGAACTGGCGCTGCTGGAGGAGCTGGACCGGCTGCGCGAGCCGGTGCGGCTGACCCCGATCGGGGTCTGGCAGTGGCCCCCGGACGCGGATCTGGGCGCTTTCACCGGGTGGTGCGCGCACGGCCGCGGACTGCCGCCCACCTACTACTGGGTGGACGGCCGCGGCACCGTAGCCGTGGCATCGACGCTGTTCCAGACGTGGGTGGCAAGCGCCGCATCCAACGGGGTTGCGGCGTGAGCTCGCCTCCCAACATCATCTTCCTGCACACGGATCAACACACGTGGGATGCGGTCTCCGCGTACGGCAACCGCGATCTCGCCACACCCAGCATCGACCGCCTGCAGCGCAACGGCCTTTCCTTCATGCGCGCCTACTGCACGGACCCGGTGTGCGCGCCGGCACGCTCGAGCTGGATGACCGGACGGTACTCCTCCGAGACCGGCGTGCCGCACAACCGGGGCGTGCTCCACGACGGCCTCCCCGATCTTGGCCGGCATTTGAACGCCCACGGCTTTCCCGCCTACCACGCCGGCAAATGGCACATCGCCGGCCGTGAAGTCACCGAGAGCTTCCGCACCCTCTACGTCGGCAAGCGCCGGATCGGCGCCGGTGGCGGCGAGTACTACGACGGGGCGACCACCCGCTCCGTGGTGGAGTTCCTCACCAGCCGCGGCACTCGGGAGCCTTTCTTCCTGCAGATCGGCATGGTCAATCCGCACGACGTGTGCGAGTACGGGCACGACTTCGAGGAGACGCCGATTCCCGACCCGGTGGCGCAGGGAATCATGAGCGCCGTCGAGCTGCCGCCGCTGCCGGCGAACTTCCAGTACGACGAGCCGGAAACCATGACCCACCGCGTGGTGCGCCGCGACGACGATTGCCTCATCCACTGGCCGATCCTGCGCCGTACGCGCCGCTGGTCGGCGCTGCAGTGGCGCGCCCTGGCGTGGAACCTGTACCGCTTCGTGGAGAAGGTGGACGCGGAGATCGGCATGGTGCTGGCCGCCCTGGAGGCCACGGGCCGCGCCGACGACACCCTGATCCTGTTCACGGCCGACCACGGCGAGGCGGCCGGCCGCCATCAAATGTTCCAGAAGTTCACCCTCTACGAGGAGAGCATCCGGGTGCCGTTCATCGCCGCCTGCCTCGGCGCCGGGGTGACGCTGCCCAAGGGGGGCTACGACCGCGAGCACTTCATCTCCGGCGTGGACGTGTTTCCCACCGTGTGCGACTACGCCGGCGTAGCGCCGCCGCCGGGGCTGCCGGGCCGCAGCATCCGTCCTCTGCTGGAGGGCGGCTGCGCTGACTGGCGCCAGCACGCCTTCATCGAGAGCAACTACTGGGCGCGGGCCATCGTCACCCCCCGCTACAAGTACGTCGCCGAGTACCGCCCGGCCGACGTCGAGGACTATCTGCCGCCCGGACCCGGCGCGGAACGGGGAGTGGAGCAGCTCTTCGACCTGGAGCGGGACCCGGGCGAGACCCGCAACCTGGCGGGCGATGCGGCGCTGGCCGGCGTGATCGCCGACTGCCGGCAGCGGCTGGCGGAGACCGAGCGCTCCCTGCAGCGCCGGCCGCTGCGCCCCGGCACGCCGCGCGACCTGCTGGACCGTTGGGGCGAACGGCTGCGGCAGCGCTGGCAACAGGCGGAGTGATCCGCTGCGAGGAGCTCCCGGCAGTCGCGTGCGCTCCCGGCCGAACCTACACTCGGAGGCCTCATCCCAAGGAGGAACCCAGGATGCGCACGTTCGAATCCAGGAGTCGAGACCACCAGTGTGCTCTGGGAGCGCAACCCGTACTACTCCGTCGTGGACGAGACCGGCAATCAGCTCCCCTACATCGACTACATCCGGGTCGGCGTGACGCCGGACCTGGAGGCGCGCTTCCTGAAGGCGATGCAGGGCGACATCGACATCGGCTCACAGGAGTTCCAGGACCTGGGCAAGTTCTCGCTGCTCAAGCAGCGGGAGGATCAGGGCAACTACCAGGTGGTGATCTGGTCAGGGTCCCGCCAGCCGTCCATGGTGCGCTTCGACTGGCCCGCGGCGCAGGATGAGAACTTCAAAACGCCAACCAGCACAAGGAGTTCCGCCAGGCGCTGTCGGTCGCCATCGACCGCGACGAGCTGAACGAGAAGCTGTTCCTGGGCCTGGCCACCCCGTCGGTGTCCGGGGTCCCGCACACCAGCCCCTTCTACGACCCGGTGCAGGACACCTGTCTGGGACCCGACCTCGACAAGGCGCGCGAGCTGCTCGACTCAATCGGCATCCGCGACGGCGACGGCGGCGGCATCCTGGAGTACGAGAACGGCGACGACGTCCACATCCTGGTCGGCGCCTACAACCCGATCCGGCGGGGCGGCACGGTGCGCGAACAGCCGGCCGAGTACGACCGCGCCCACGAGCTGGAGAACCAGATGGCCACGGCCACGACGCTGGACGAATGGCGGGCGGCGGTGCAGGAGTACTTCAACTACACCTCCACCGACGCGCTGCAGTTCATCCACTTCGTCACCGACCGGCCGGCGATGGTGATCCGGCACAACCGCATGGGCAACATCCCGGACAACGGCTTCTACTGGAAGGCGCTGATCCTGTCCAAGTCCGATCAGTACTTCATCCGGGAGGGCATGCAGTAGACGCGCTCACGGGCGTTGGTAGAGGCGAGGAGAGCCGGCCCGGTCCGGCTCTCCTTTTTGGTAGCGGCGGGGCATACTGCCGAACGGGATGACGGCGTTCCTGGTACGGCGGCTGGATCGCCAACTTCCTGCGCGGCGACATGGGCGAGTCGTTCGACTACGAGGGGCTGGAGGTGGTCGACCTGCTGAAGCGAACCGTACCCTACAGCATCCTCATCAGCGTCCTGTCCCTGATGTCCGGCGCCGGCCTGTGGCGCATCATCTTCCGCCACCTGATTCCGGGTACGCTGAGCCACCTGATCGTGAGCGCTACCTTGGGCATTCCGGGCATGATCCTCGGCGAGAGCTCGCTGAGCTTTCTGGGGGTTGGCATCACCCCGCCGCTGACAAGCTGGGGACTGCTGCTGAGCGACGCGCAGAAGACGGAGGTACTGGTCAAACACCAATGGCTTATGATCTCCGGCCTGCTGATCACCGTGATCGTGCTGGCGTTCAACTTCTTCGGCGACGGCCTGCGCGACGCGGCCGATCCGTACGCATGACGCCATGCTGCTGTCCGCGTCCCGCCTGACCCTGCGCACCCGCTGGAGCCGCGGCTCCGACGGGGCGGAGTCGGAGGAGATGGTGCTGGGGATGTCGGTCGGCTACCGGGTGATGATGGCCGGGATCGGCGTGATGCTGATCGTCGGCATGGTCGTGGCGACCGCCGACGGCGGGCGTCCGGTCACGCTGCCGGCGGACGCGGTACCGCTGGGGATCATCGCGCTGTGCCTGTTCGGGGCGGCGTACCGCGACTGCTGGATCTTCAAGCCGGCCGCCGGCACCTGCGAACGGCAGATCGGCCTGGCGTTCCTCTTCAAGCGCACCGGCATCGCGCTGTCGTCGATCCGGTGCGTCGAGGTCAGCGAGTATCTGCGGGGAGGCCCGGTCGACAGCGCGCCGCTGGACCCGTCGCGGTACGCTCCGAGCCGGCTGCCGCTCGGCCGCAGCAAGCCGCGCAGCTTCGTGACCCTGAGCCTGATCGACGCCGACGAGCGGACCATCCGGCTCGATCACTCGGGCGGCGCGACCGCCGACCGCATGGTGACGGTGGGCCGGGAGCTGGCCGACTTCATCGGTGCGGAGCTGGTCGACCGCACCGCGGGCGCCGCGCCGCCGCGAGGGTGAGGCGCCGCGCCGACCTGACGCCGGCCGGGGCGGCCGTGCTGGTGACGGCGCTGTGCCTGGCAGCCGCCGGAAGTGCCGCGGGCGACGGACCCGCCGCGGTGGTGTTCGAGAACCGGCTGTGCGGCGGCGCCGGCCTGCAGGTGGCGCTGCGCCTGCCAGGATCGGGCAACCGCCACGCCCTCGGGGCGCGCGTGTCGCTGGTCACCTCGGCGGGACCTACGTACGGCAGATGCGGAGCACCGCCGGCTACCTGTCGGGCGAGCCGCCACGCCTCCACTTCGGCCTGCCGGCCGGCGCCCGCATCGATGCGCTGTCCATCGTCTGGCCTGACGGCCGTACCTCGCATGTACTGGGGGGCACCCGGCTCGCACCCGGCCGCATCGTGATCATCGAACGCCCGTCCTGACGGGACGGACTCGTCACCGTGGCTACGCGCCCGTGCGGCTCACTCGGGCCAGGAAGTCGGCAGTCGTGGCGCAGTCCACGATCCACTCGCCCGCTTCGGCGAGGCGATCCGCGTCGGTGACGCCGGCCAGCACCGTCGACAGCCGCTCCGCCGCCGCCGGACCGAACCGGTGCTCCGCCAAACGGTGCAGCAGCGCCCTCTGCCGTTCGATGCCCTGCTCGATTCCTTGTTCGAGTCCTTGTTCGATACCCCGTTCCAGGATTTCCGCTTCCCAGCGATCGATCTTCTCCAACAACACGGCGCTTACCTCCTCGTACTCACGGATCGACGGCAACTCCACGCCCCACTTCCGGCCCAAGACGCCCAGCCACAGGTCGAAGCTCCTCGTCAGACCCGGTTCGCCCGCTTCCGCAAGCCATTCCCCCAGCTCCCGCACCCGCTTGGGCAACGCGCCCGTCTGCGCGCCCTGCTCCACCTCCGCGACCCATCGCAGCAGGTTCGCTCGCGGCAGATCATCCGCCTTCACCGCCACGAGATCAACCACGTCGTAGCTCACGGCGAGCTGCGCGGACCGTCGTGCTCCGTGCGCTCCACCAGCCCGGCGAGCGTCAGCGGCGCTTCAGGGACGGCTCGAGAAAGGGCAAAGGTGCCCTGCTGGCGACACCGCGGCTAGCTCCGTCGAGTAGAGTGCGAAGAGATGAAACGACCAAGCGTCGTCTTCGTGCTGACCGACGACCAGGGCTACGGCGACCTGGGGTGCCACGGGAACGACGTGATCCGCACCCCCAACGTCGACCGCCACCACGCGAACGCGGTCCGGTTCACGGACTTCCACGTCGGCACCACCTGTGCGCCGACCCGGGCGGGTCTCCTCACCGGCCACGACTGCAACAGCGCCGGCGTCTGGCACACCATCGGCGGCCGCTCGCTGCTGCGCGAGGACGAGTGGACACTGGCCGACGCCCTGCGCGAAGCCGGCTACCGCACCGGGCACTTCGGCAAGTGGCACCTGGGCGACAGCCCGCCGTTCCGGCCGCACGAGCGCGGCTTCGAGCGGTCGGTCTACCACGCGGGCGGCGGCATCGGGAACACCGGCGATCCGTGGGGGAACGACTACTTCGACGACATCTACTACGTGAACGGCCGGCCGGAGCGCTTCGCCGGCTACTGCACCGACGTGTTCTTCCGCGAGGGGCTCCGTTTCATAGAGGAGCACCGCGACGAGCCGTTCTTCTGCTACATCGCCACCAACGCCCCGCACACCCCGCTCAACGTGGAACCCCGCTACGTCGAGAGATACCGCGGCGCCGTTCCGCACGAAGACCGGGCGCGGTTCTACGGCATGATCACCAACATCGACGAGAACTTCGGGACGCTGACGAGCACTTTGGAGACGCTCGGACTGGCCGAGGACACCATCGTCGTGTTCATGACCGACAACGGCACCGCCGGCGGCGTGGACCTCGACGCGGACGAGCACCCGCGCGAGGCGCCGGGCAGCTTCAACGCCGGCATGCGCGGCCGGAAGGGCTCGCCCTACGAGGGCGGCCACCGCGTGCCGTTCCTGCTGCGCTACCCCGCGGGGGGCGCGGCCGGCGGACGCGACGTCCACACGCTCACCAGCTACGTCGACTTCATGCCGACGATCCTCGACCTGTGTGGCCTGGACGTGCCGGCCGGCCGCTCCTTCCACGGCCGCAGCCTCGTCCCCCTGATCCGCGGCGAGGCGGACCCCGCATGGGCGGAGCGCATCGTGGTGAGCGACACCCAGCGGATCGCCCGCCCCATGAAGTGGCGGAAGAGCGCGGTGATGCGCGGCCGGTGGCGGCTGGTGAACGGCACCGAGCTGTACGACCTGGAGCGCGGTCCCGGCCAGCGCAGCGACGTCGCCGCACACAACCCCACGCTGGTGGCCGAGCTGCGCGCCGGCTACGACCGCTGGTGGGAGCGGGTCTCCGGGCAGTTCGACTGCGACGCCGCCATCGCCGTCGGCGCCGACGCGGAGCCGGTGCGGCTCACCACCCATGACCTGCGCAACGAGGCGTGCCACACCGCGTGGAACCAGCGCCAAGTGCGCGCGGGACTGGCCGTCAGCGGCTCCTGGGCCATCGACGTCCGCCGCGCGGGCCGCTACCGGGTGGAGCTGCGGCGCTGGCCGGAAGAGGCCGGCCACGCGCTGGACGCCGGCATCGACGGCGACGACGTGGAGTGGCGCAGGGACGCGATCCGCCAGGACGACGCACCGCATTACACTGGAGGCTTCGCCCTGGACATCGGCTGGGCGCAACTCACCGTGGGCGGCAGGTGTCGCCAGGTCGAGACCGCTGCCGGCGACTCGCTGGCGGCCTTCGAGGTGGACCTGGATGCCGGCCAGGACGAGCTGTACGCATCGTTTCACGACCGCCAGGAGCGCACGATCGCCCCTTACTACGTGACGATCCGTCCGGCCTGACGCCCGCAATGCTTGACACCGAATCCGGGATCACCGACACGGAGTGGCACCACGTGGCGTGGCAGTACGGCTACGCCGAGGACGTGCACGAGCTGTTCCTGGACGGCACGTCGATCTGGCGATGAGATCCGCATTTCCGGTGTGCGGCGGTATTGAGCAGGCGTCCTAACCGTGATAGCAGGGCCGCCACGGTGAGCTCACCTCGCCGGATTGCGCTCTCGTGTGCGGTCTCTTTCCGGGAGTCCCGGGCGCCGAGGTCGGCGCCGGCCTTCAGGAGCGCGTCCATCACCGGTTCGAGGTCGTCGATGTCGTCGCGGAGGTGATGGAGGGGCGAGCCCCCGCCCGGCGTGACGCTGGTCGCAAAGTCCGGATGCTCCGACAGGTAGCGGCGCAACGCCGCGGCCCTGCCGAAGGAGACCAGGTCGAGGCCGTCGGTGCAGTGGTCGAGCAGGTAGTCCCGCATGGCGACGTGGCCGGCGTGGTCGGCCCATCCTGCCGGCGACGATCCGTGATCGGCGTCGCGCAGCGGCCGCGCCCCGTGTGCGACCAGGACCTCGGCGACCTCCCGCCGATCGTTCCACCCGGCGTGGTGCAGCGCGGTCGTGCCGTCCTTCGCGGTGGCGTTCGGATCCGCGCCCAGGTTCAGCAGGCACCGCACCGCGTCCACGTTGCCCAGCGAGGCGGCCGTGTGCAGCGACTCGGGACCGCTCAGGCTCTGCGGCGCAGCGTCGAGAGCGGCGCGCGCGGCAGCCTCGTCGCCGCTCATGCAGGCGGCCCGAAAGCGGTCTTCCGGGCTCAGCTCCGTCGGCGTGGCGCCGGCGCGCCGCAGCAACGCGGCGACGTCCCCGAAGCCGTGCAACAGCGCGTTCTCGTAATGGGTCCGGCCGTTGTAGTAGCTGCTGCCGCGCGGATCGGCGCCGTGCCGGAGCAACAGCTCGACACGGTCGGCAAAGCCCTTGGTCGCCGCGTGACCGAGGAGGAAGTCGAGGGTTCCGGCCTTGTTCCTGGTCTTCCAGTTGATCCTGTCCGCGGCGGTGAGCCCGCGGTCCAGGAGCAGGCGCAGCCAGCGGTCGTCGGGCCGGAACATCGTGTTGTAGAGCCCCTGGGCGTCGTTGGGGTCCGCGCCGGCGTCCAGCAGCAGCTCGGCCAGTGCCCGGGCATGCGGATGCGGCGGCTGGCTGGCGACGCCGCCTTCGCCTTCGCCCATCGCGCCGGTAAGGGCCGTGAACCGGTACGTCCGCCCCCACATGAAGTGGGAGTTGGGGTCGGCACCGTGCTCGATCAGCAGCCGGGCGGCGCCGATGGCGTCCGCTCCGGCGAGCTGCTCGGTCACGCGCGAGTAGCAGAGGTAGAGCAGCGGCGGCCACCTGCGCGGCCCGCCGGCTGCGGATGCGCGGCTGGCGTCGTCGCTCAGGAGCCGTCCCAACGTCGTAGCGTTCGCCGTCGCGGCCGCGGTGTGGGCATCGACCGCCGCCAGCGACGGCCGGTCGGCCAGCATTCGCCTGGCGCGATCGACCCTGTCCGTCGAGTCGTTGCCGTAGGTCAGGCATGCCAGATCCAGGAACCGCGCCGCCTCGCCCTGATTCGATTTCATGGTGCGTCCTCGCGAAAGTTACTCCGGCTTTGCGGCGTTGACGCCTGAGGAGTGGAGCTCATGATGCCTGGATGAGAACCACCTTGACGCTTGACTCCTATGTTGCCCGGTTGCTCACGGAAGAGGCGCACCGGCAGCGAAAGCCGTTCAAGCAGGTCGTCAACGAAGCAATTCGCAAGGGTCTGGCGCCTTCGACCGCGGCGGCACGTCAGGGGGTATTCCGCGTCCGGCCTCACAGCACGACTCTCCGGCCCGGCATCGACGTCGCATCGTTCAACAAGTTGGTCGACGAACTGGAGGATGATGCCGTGATCGAGAAGCTGCGGGCAACGCGGTGATCGTTCCCGACGTCAACCTCACGACGGATGTTCAGATCGCCGCCCACGCGGCGGAGTACGGCGGCGAAGTCTATTCCAACGATGCGGACTTCAGTCGCTTCGCAGGTGTCCGCTGGGTGAATCCGCTCACTGCAGAATCGACAGCACCTCCGCGACGGTAAGGAACCGGGGAGGCTCCACCTCATTCGGCAAGCCGCTTCTGCGTTGGTGCGAACTTCTCGTTGCTGCGGTCCAGGGACGCGCGGAACTCTCTCTCGGAATGCGAGTCCGCCGGCGAGATCACGATGCTCCGCGCATCGGTCGTTATCTCGGGCAGTCCTTCTTCCCCCAGGCGAACGAGGGTCTCGTCCGTGAGGTCCAGGCCGTGTCCGAACGGGGCGGCGAGGACGCTCCGCGTGGACAGGCTACCCGCGGCGATCTGCAGTGACGCGTATCCCTCCGGCCGCATGGCATAGAGGTCCGGATGCGCCCGGCACACCGTGGCCTGCAGTGCTTCCGGGAACATGCCGAGCCCTGCCAGGTAGTGGTGGCCGTTGCGCTCCACGTCACCGATGCCCAGGACGGCCATCGCGGCAAGGTCGTTGAGCAGCGCCACCGGCCCGACGTTGGCGAGGTCCTCGCCACTCATGACCCACGGCCCGGCCTCGGGGCGGTTGCGCCGGTGCCACTCGATCAGGCAGCGGTTCGCCAGGCCCTTGATCACGCCCTTGCAGTTCTTGTGGCTCGTCCCCCGGTACCCCAGCTCCAGCGCCCGGCGCAGCGAATCGAGCTGGCCGTCCGACTCGTCGATGATCATCGGCGGCGCCTCCGGCCAGGGCGCCAGCGCCTCGCCGACATCGCCGCTCAGCGCCACGTCGCGGTGCAGCGGCTGCTCCACGAACAGGAGCCGGTCGCCGTCGAACAGCGACCGCAGCGCCGGCTCGTCCCGGTACGCCTTCCAGTGATCGCGGAAGGTCGCGACGTCTCCGTACTGTTCGTTGCCGTCCAGGGAAAAGCGGAAGCCGGGCGAGGCGGCTTCCAGCACCTCGGCCACCGCGTGCAGCCGCGCAACGTCGGTCTCCAGCCGTCCGGAGACCTTGATCTTGAAGTGCGTCAGCCCGTACGCGGCCGCGGCGTCGGCCAGGGCATGGGGCAGCCCGTCGGCGACCCGATCCTCGCCTGCGATCTCGTCCCGGAGCAGGGGATCTCCCAGGCCGACGGTGTGACGGGCGACGATCGACGGGAGCGGCGGGGGCAGCCAGTCAGCGGGTCGGCTCCCGGCCAGCTCCGGATGGAGCGCGCCGAGATCGACGCTAAGCAGGTTGTCGTGCACCGCGCGCACGAAGGTGGTCCCGCTCCCGCGGCAGAACGCATCGATCGCCGCCCGCTCCACTAGGCCGGTCCCCAGGTGGGCCAGCAACGGGGGAATCTCCTGCCTGCCGGCCCAAGCCTCCTGCTTCGAGTGCAGTCGCTGCCAGAGTGCGAACACCGAATCGTGGGTGCAACCGGTGACCAATTCGGCGGCGTGCCGGATGACTCGTACCATCGCCGGCAGATCCGCCTCGAAACTCGTGTCCGGGTCCTTGGTGAACCACTTCGGCGGCAGTCCTTCGGAGGCGAGACCGGCACATGCGGTTCCGTCCACCGAGCCGCGCAGGAGCACGAACACGTGCGGCACCTCGGTCATGGAAGCGATCCCGTACCGGAACGGAAAGCGGGTCCGCATCCATCGCGTGCGAAAGGAAACCGAATCGATATTCAACGACATGCGCAGTGCCGGCCGAGCGTTACGAGGGACATCGCGCGGCTCTCAAAGAGCGAGGTGCAGACGAAGCGCATCATCGACCTTGCTCATCAGGTCGGGCGGGACACGGCCCACGTGCTCGTCGATGCGTTCGACGGCCACGGCCCGAACCTGCTCCGCCTGCGCCTTGGAGTCGACCGTGAGCTGGCAGGCGCGGGCGGGGAGCGCCACCTGGAAGGGGAAGATCCGCTCGACATTGCCGGTGACCGGTACCACGGTCACGACACCGCGACGCAGTCGTGTCGCGGTCATGTTGGCGCCGTCGTTGCTCACGATGACGGCGGGCCTGCGGTACGCCGCCTCCGAGCCCATGGGAACGCTGAAGTCGACGATCCGGACGTCTCCGCGACGCATGGCGGCAACCCCGATCAGGTGATCAGACCGTCTTGGGTCGCCTGTTCCCACGTGGCCCTGTCGCCGCCGGCGTCCCACTCCGTCCACGCCGCCGCGTAGTCATCGGCCAGGTCCACCGCGCGCAGCAGGTCGATTGCCCGCTTCACCGCGGCCGACCTGGACTTGACGCCCCGCTCGCGAACGTACTCGTCGAGGAGCGCCACATCGCGTTCCGGCAGGCTGATGCTCACCTTCATACCAATATGCTACCAATATTGCCACCCTTCGTCAAACTGGTGCCGGAGCTGATGCGCAAGCCTGTTCCAGGTGTCGGAAGGCACGTGGCAGTATGTGGGGCGACATGGCACGCACTACGCCTGAGCAGGTCCGTTCGTTCCAGGAGACGGGGTACCTGCTCGTGCCCGGCGTCCTGTCCGACGCCGAAACGCAGCCGGTGATCGACGAGCTGGAGGCGTTCATCGACCGGCGGGCGGGCGAGCTGTATGACGAGGGCAAGCTCACCGACCGGTGCGAGGGCGCGCCGTTCGACACCCGCTACGGCCTGTTGCTCAGGCAGACCGGCGAGATCGGCGACGGCATGGACATCATGCAGATGCGGACCCCGGCGATGTTCGCGTTCCTGTCCAACGAGCGCCTGCTGGACCTGGTCGAGCCGCTGGTCGGCTCCGAGATCACCTGCAACCCCATCCAGCACGTGCGCGCCAAGCCGCCGTCCGATTTCGGAGACAGCAGTTGGTCCCACGGCGTGCCGTGGCATCAGGACGCCGGGGTCATGATGAAGGAGGCGGAAGGCTCCAACGTGGTCACCTGCTGGCTGCCGCTCGGCGACAGCACCGTGGAGATGGGCTGTTTGCAGGTCCTCCCCGGAGTGTCGAAGCTGGGCTACCTGCGCCATCAGAAAGAGGGCGGCACAATGATCGTCCCCGACCTGATGCCGGAGGCGGAGCCGGTGCTGCTGGAGTGCGTGCGGGGCGACGTGATCCTGCTCACGCGCTTCACGCCGCATTGCTCGGTGCCGAACGTCTCCGACCGGTGCCGGTGGTCGCTCGACCTGCGCTACCAGCCGACCGGGCAGCACACCGGCCGCCCGGCGCACCCGGACTTCGTCGTCCGCAGCCGCACGGACCCGTCCAGCGTCATGGCCAGCTACGACACCTGGAGCCGGCTCTGGGCCGACGCGCTGGAGAACCCCCGCAAAGGGCAGGGCCACCGCACCGACTGACCGGCTTCGGTCAGTCCCAGAAAGCCGGGCCGTAGGGGGTCGCCATCTCGCCGGAGGCGTCGCGCGCCGCCGCGAGCTCCGCGCGCATCGCCTGCAGGCGATGCCGCTGCTCCGGGTGCCCGGCCAGGTCGCTCATCTCCCAGGGATCGGCCTCCAGGTCGAACAACTGCGTCACCGTCCCGTCGCCGGCCCGGTACTCGATGAGCTTGTAGCGGCGGTCCTTGATCGCGCGCTGACTGTCCCAGTAGGCGAGGTAGAGCCGCTCACGTGCGTGGTGGTCCCGGTCGGCCAGCGCCGGAGCCAGCGAGCGGCCGGTGACGCTGTCGGGGACGGGCAGGCCGGTCAGATCGCAGAGCGTCGGGAAGATGTCCAGCAGATAGGCGTAGCTGTCGCGCGTCTGGCCCCGCGGCACGCCGGGGCCGGCGAAGATCAGCGGCACCCGCACGGAGTGTTCGTAGAGGTTCTGCTTGCCCATCAGGCCGTGCTGGCCGACTGCCAGCCCGTTGTCGCCGGCCATGACGATGATCGTGTCGTCGGCAAGACCGCGCTCCTCCAGCGCGTCGAGCAGCCGGCCGGTCTCCGCGTCCAGGTGGGTGATCATCGCGTAGTACTCGGCGATGTGGCGCCGCACCTCCGCCTCGTCGCGCGGGTGCGCGGCCAGCAGCTCGTCGCGGATGTCCAGCGCGCCGTTGTCGAACGGATGATGTGGGAGGAAGTTGGGCGGCAGCGTCAGCCGTTCCGGGTCGTAGCGGCGCAGGTACTCGGCCGGCATGACGCGCGGGTCGTGCGGTGCCATGAACGACACGTACATCAGGAACGGGGCCGACGCATCGGTGTGCCGGAGCCGCTCGATCGCCGCGTCGCAGAACAGCCGGCTGGAGTGCACGCCGGCGCGGATCCCGTCGCCGCGGCGGACGCGCACCTCGTTCGAGGAGAGCCACTCCGGTACCTGCGGCAGCGTGCCGGCGTAGCGCCCGGTCGGGTCGTAGCGGAAGGCCGGCACGTTCCAGTGGTCCTCCATGCCGCCGAGGAAGATCTCGGCGCCGTCCTGGAAGCTGCGGTTGAAGCTCGCCGAGCCGTTGTGCCACTTGCCGGTGCCCCACGTGCGGTAGCCGTGGCGGGCGAGATGCTCGCCGAGCAGCACGTGGCCGGCGGGGATGTCCTCGCCCGTACCTTCGATCCGGAACAGGTCGCGCCCGGTGTGCAGCATCGCCCGGCTCGGCATGCAGATCGCGCCGGTGGTGCCGCCGGGGATGTGCGCGTGGGTGAAGGCCGTGCCGCGCTCCATCAGGCGGTCGAGGTGCGGCGTGTGGACCTCGACCGCGCCCAGGGCGCCGATCGTGTCGAAGCGCTGGTCGTCCGTGAACAGGACCAGGATGTTCGGCGGTGCCATCGGGGTCAGCCCACCGGCAGGGTGCGTCCGCTGTGGGCGCGGCCGATGCGGGCGACTTCTTCGCGCCCGCTGGACACGACGCGTATGCCGCGGTCGATCTGACGGGTGATGTTGTCGGCCGTGCCACCCCCCAGGAACGCCACGCCGTTGGCGGCGCAGGCGGCGCGCACCCGTTCGTTCGCTTCGATCACCCGCGGGTCGTACTGCCCCTCGACGCGTTCCACGCCGTAGGACATGTGCAGGTCGCCGGGACCGCACTCTGCGAACCCCAGCCCGGGCACGGCCACCATCTGCTCGATGTGGGCCACCCCGCGCACCGACTCCACCTTGATGCCCAGCAGCAATTCGCCGTCGGGATTGAGCGGCCACGGGTCGCACCTGGCGACGTACTCGTCGATCTCGACGCCCCAGATGGTCGCCGCCTCCGGCTCGGAGCCGACCCCGCGGGTGCCGCGCTCCAACCCGGCGCCAACGCCTGCCATGTTGCGCGGGTAACGGCACGACTCCACGAAGGCGCGCACGGCGTCGGGCGTCTCCGCCTGGCACAGCAGGATGCCGTGCACGCCGCGTGCCAGGATCTGCCGGAACTGCCAGGCGTTGTAGCGGACCACGGGCTCGCTGGTGCCGTCGACGGGCGGCTCGACGATGACGGTGGGCGTGCGGTGCCCGCTCGCGGTCGGCCCGCCGGCGACCAGCCCCTGCATGTAATGGGCCAGGCCGGTGAGGTCGAAGCAGCCGTGCTCCATGCCGACGTTGAAATAGTCGGCCCAGGTGTGCGCGTCCTGCATGCCCTGTTCGTGGGTCAGCACCGCGCCGGTGTGGCCGCCGATGTAGTAGACGGGCTGGTCGGCGGCCAGCAGCTCGATGGCTCGGTTGATGCGGTGATCGCTCATACGCTCGCTACGCCTCCGCGTCCATCTCCGCCAGCTCCACCCAGGTGCCGCGCTTCACCGACGCGACCGCCGCCTCGGTGAATACCTGCGTGCGCCAGCCGTCGTACAGCCCCGGATGATCGCACTCGGCGCCCGCGGCGCGCTCGGCCAGCGCCGGCAGCACGAAGCTGGCCCAGCGGTTGACCGGATCCTCCGGGATCTCCTCGACGCCGATCTCGCCGTCCGCGTCGACCAGGCTGACGGTATGGCGGATGCGGTCGATCGACACCGATGCCTCGCTGCCGTGCAGCTCCACCTCCGGCGCCAGCCCCTTGCGCAGCACCGGTGCGTGCGACAGCAGCAACGCGCCGACGGCGCCGTTGTGGAACTCCCAGATGATCGCCGCATAGTCGTAGGCCGTGCCGGCGCGGGTGCGCGTGGCTGCGGACGTGGGGTTGGACGCTCCCCAATCGAGGGCCTCGGCCAGGTCGATCGGCCCCAGATCGGGCTTGGGAGGTGTCAGCGTCCTGGCCTGCGTGACCACCCGCCGCGCCTCACAGCCGATCAGCCAGCGCACGGCGTCGTAGGCGTGCGAGCCGACGTCGGCGACGCTGCCGGCGGTGGACAGGCTGGCGTCGTCCCGCCAGGTGAAGGGGATCGCCGCAGGGCGCGTGTTGTGCCAGCGGTACACGATCACCTTCGGCTCGCCGAGCGTTCCGGCGTCGAGCAGCTCCTTGACGCGGCGGAACTTCGGCTCGTACCTCGTCCAGAACGGGACGTAGTGCGCCAGCCCGCTGTCGCGGTAGGCGCGCCAGATCTCGTACGCCTCGCCGACGTCGGCGCCCACCGGTTTGTCGCAGAACAGGTGCTTGCCCGCGGCGGCCGCGGCTAGGGCCGGTTCGCGGTGCAGGCGGTCGGGCGTCGTCACCACCACCAGGTCGACCTCCGGGTGGTCCACCACCTGCCGCCAGTCGTCGGTGATGAAGCTGCACCCGTCGGCCTGCGCCGCCGCCTGTAGCCGGTCGCGCCGGCGTGCGCACAGCGCGACGATGCGCGCGGCGTCGGGTGCGCCGCGTATCTCTTCCCGGTACGGGGTGCCGATGTAGCCGGTCGCCCCGATCACTCCGGCGTGAAACTTCATGGCGTCGGGTTCTCCTCGAGGTGCCGGCGGAACCAGGCCAGGCTGCCCCGCCACTGAGCGTCCTCGAACGCGTGGGCGACGCCGTCGCGCAGCACCGCCTCGATCCGCTCCGGGCAGCCGGCGTAGATCTCCCGGCGCAGGGCATCGACGAAGCGCACCGAGCCGTCGGGGGGCACCTGCCGGTCGAGCGCGCCGTTCTGGAAGCTGATCGCCGGCGTGTGCCGGTAGGCGTCCAGGTTGGTGAGCGGGTTGCGCCGCCGGTAGTCCTCCCGGGCTGCCGCGTCGGGCTCGCCGGGCGGCTCGAAGGAACCGGGGCGCAGCCAGTCGGGCGTGGCTATACCCGCCGCCACCGCCTGGATGCGGTGATCGAGGGCGGCGGCCGCCACCGAGGCGTCGCCGCCGGCCGAGATGCCGCCCATGCCGACCCGCCCGTCCACGCCGAGCCGCTCGACGGCCCAGTCGATCACCTGCGTCACGTCCTCGGCGGTGCGCGCCAGGATCGGCCAGAAGTGGCGGCGGATGTTGCCCTTGATGCGGGCGCGCAGCTCGTCGAGCGCCTCCACCATGCGCTCACCGTGCTGGTGCGGATCGTACGCGAGCGCCACGAAACCCGCGGCGGCGAGGTCCGCCAGGTAGGGCTCCATCTTCTCCTTGCTGCCGCTGAATCCCGGCAGCCAGATCACCAGCGTCCGCTGCGTCCGCTCCGGCTCGATCCATGCGACGGGGACATCGCCCGCCCGGTCCTTCCGCATCCGCGCCAGCTTATCACCGCGGGCCGTCGATCCCCGGGGCGTGCTCGCCGGTCAGCCCAGGTCGAGCGCGAAGCGAACCGCGGTCGCGACCTGATCCATCACTCCCGGCGAGAGCGTCGTGATCAGGGCACCGAGCTTGCCCCGCTGCACGGTCTGCACGTGGTCACAGTTCACGGCACACTCGCGCGGCAGTCCGTCCTCCACGGAGAGGAGCACCTCGCTCGGAATGTCGCGGATCCGGGTGGTGACGGGTGCCACGGTCACCTCCCCCAGGAACGGGATGATCGAGTCGCGGGTCAGGACCAGAACGGGGCGCCGCTTGTCCGGCGAAGCGAATCGATACCAGCGAACTTCCGCGCGCTTCACCGTCAGCCTTCGGCAGAGCCGGTCATTCGCTGTCGTTCCATGGCTCGTCACCCCACGCCCGGTCCCCTTCGGGAACGTCGAATTCTCCGGGTGACGTCCGGTGCCTCCGGTACCCGGCGACATGGCGTGCCTCGAGCTCCGCTTCCTCGTGGCGCTGCAGCGCCGAACGGAGCGCGTCGCGCGTGAACGACGACCTGGTGGTACGGAGCTTCCTGGCGACTTGGTCGACCTTGGCAAGCAACTCGGCATCCATCGTCATCTGTACGGTCGGCATAGCTATGATGCTAGCTATAGTAATCGCTACGCTGCAAGCGCGCGCACGTCAGCGTGCCGGCTATCCGTCGACCTGCGCTTCCGCGCACAATCGAATCGGAGGCACTGATGGCGACGCGCATGCAGCCGGCCGGCCTGGACCTGGTGGACGAGAGCGCCCCCGACTCGCAGCGGGTGGCCGTGCTGGAGGCGCCGTACCGGATCACCACGGCCCGCGCGCGGATCCCCGAACCGGGCGACGACGAGGTGCGGGTCAAGGTCAGGTGGGTCGGCGTGTGCGGCTCCGACGTCGAGGTGTATCGCGGCACCCGCAGGCCCGAGTGGCTGTCCCTGCCCGCGCGGCTCGGCCACGAGGTGGCGGGCGTGATCGACAAGCTGGGCGCGCACGTGCGCGGCCTGGCCGTCGGCGGCCCGGTGATCTGCCGCTACATCTGGGGCGGCTTCGCCGAGTACGTGGTCTGCCGGCCCTTCAACGTGATGAAGCTGCCGCCGGGGTTCCCGCTCAAGGAGGCCAGCCTGATCGAGATCCTGCCCGGCATCCTGCACGCGGCCGAGCTGTCGCGCATCGATCCGGGCACGAACGTGCTGATCATGGGCCAGGGCGTCAGCGGCCTGACCCTGACCCAGGTGATCTCCCTGTTCAGCCCCGGGAACCTGGCCGTGACCGATCTCAAGGAGCGCAACCTGGAGCTGGCACGACGGTACGGGGCGACGCACGCCTACCGGCTGCCGACGCCGCAGACACCGACCATGGAGGTGGCAGGCGAGGACTTCCCGGCAGGGTTCGACGTCGTCATCCGTGCCTGATCATCCACACCACGGAGCCGCGGCGCGACATCGACATGCGGCGCTTCTTTCAGGAGGGCGTGCAGCTCGTGATGGACGGCCTGGATTACGAAGTTGCGAGGATCTTCCCAAGATCATCAAACAGCCGCTTGCAGTGCCCGCATCGAGAGGTCACCGCCGAGACATCGATCCGCTTCAGCAGGTCGCTCGCGTGCTTGATCTTGTGGTAACGGCCCTTGCCGGTGGCCTGCGTCGCTTGGCGCAGGCCGCGCTCCAGGTCTTGCTTGGACACTTCTTCGAGGTTCCGTGTCTTCGGCAACGCGGCGAGCCGAAAGCCCTGCCCGTAGTACCTCGCGAGCGCCGACGGATCCGCGACGATCCACGCCTCCATCGCCTGCACCATGAGATGTATCCGGTCCTCGGTTATCGTACGAAGGTCCCATCCGTCGCGACTCCGCAGGTGATCACGGGCGGGCTGTTTCATCGGTCCTTCGGCGTCTACCAGCAGTATGCATACGCTGCCGTCGCCGTGATCAAGGGCATTCCGAAAGCCACGATGGGCTTCGTTGCGCGATCCGCAGCAGACCAGCCTCCAGCGCCAGGATTTGTCGCGGGCCGCTTGTTTGAGCGGCTCAAGGAACGTGTCCATGCCCTGACGGAGGGCTGCTCTGGCGGACGCTCCGTCTCCACCGCCTTCCATGTAGACGGCAACGCCGCTCACGGGTTGGCCCCGAGCTCGCCCATGCGCCACAGATCGCCCAGACGATATTCGTCTAACCACTTCACCAGCTTCTCGGGCTCCAGACGACGCAACACGGTGCGCGGTCCGATGCGTTCGCAGGCGACGATGGCATCCGGATGGCTGGTCAGTGCGGATACCAGGGCGTCGGAGTGTGTCGTGACCACGAGTTGCATCCTCTCCGAGGCTTCAACCAGCAGGCTGGCGAGCAGAGCAACCGCGTCCGGATGCAATCCAAGCTCCGGTTCCTCGATGCATACAAGCGGTGGCGGCGACGGGGATAGTAGTGTCGCGAGCAGCGCAACGAATCGGATGGTCCCATCGGACAGTCGAGTTGCCGGGATCGGCGTACCGAAGCCTGATTCATGCAGGTAGAATTGCACCGTACCGCCGGACACCTTGGTCGACATTCTCTCGAAACGTGGGAAGAATTGCCTTAGCAGATCGTCCATCCGTGTGTCACCGAGATGTTGAATCTGATTCAGCACCAAGGCCAAGTTGCGGCTATCCGGGAGCAAGTCGTCTTCCGGAAGGTCGGCTGGTTGTGGCTCGCGAAGCGGAACATAGCGACCGAACGTCCATTCGCGAAAGGTGCGGATGGCCCCGAACGTCTTGCCTGCCCACGTGACTTCAGGGTACTCATCGGGATCCTTTCGCTGCGCCAATACCGACTGGTCTGGAAGCAAGTCCTGGCGCTGAAGGCGTCTCTGGAGTATTTCGCCCACGGGATCCTTGATATTGAGGACCGGGTACCCGCGCTGAAAGCGGTAATAGAAGTACACGTCGGGCTTACCCGGCGCCGGCTCCAGCTCCTCTATGGATTCGTCCACGATCTCCAGGCGGCTTTGAACCGGGGTGAACACGAGCCTGTATCTCAATGGCCGGCCTGTTGGCGTGCCTTCCGACAGCACCGCCTCAATCTGAGCAGACTCCGGCCGGGATCCGCCTTTCCACAGCCATTCCGCAGGACCTCCGCCATCCCGCACCGTCGCTGCAAGGTCGCGCGGAGTAGATGACAGGAGCTCCAGCGCCTCGATCAGGTTCGACTTTCCGGACCCGTTTGGTCCGATCAGCACGTTCAGCGCACGTAGCTCAATCGCTGGGGAACGGGGCGGGAACGACAGAAAGCCGTCAAGTCGCAGCTCCCGTATGGTTCTCACGGCCGTCGCTCAGATAGTGGCACATTCGTTCCTCCAGCGCTACCGCGGGCCCATGGTGAACCGCTGTTTCACGCTCCCGCTACGGTCCCAGGCGGCGGATCGGGTTGTAGCCGAAGGCGCGCCGCGCCCGGTCGATGGACAGCAGCGACGCGCGGCCTTCCAGCGGAGGGTCGACCGTCGCGGCCAGGTCAGGCCGGAAGCGGGCCAGCAGCTCCATGGTCGGCTCCGGACACTGGGTGTCCCCGGCGGCCAGCGTGTAGACGCCGATGCCGGGAATGTCCGGAGCCTCCAGCGCCAGCGTCAGGCCGCGCACGACGTCGTCCACGTGCACCCACTGGTAGAGCAGGTCCGACCACGCCTGCGTGGGCGGCGGGCCCTCGGCGAGCTTCTCCCGGTAGCGCTCCTCCGACCAGACGCCGGCGAAGCGGAAGGCCGCCGTGGTCATGCCGTAGGCGCGGTGGTAGGCGGCGCAGGTCTTCTCGTTGACCAGCTTGCTCAGGCTGTACGGGTCCTCCGGGACGGGATCGAAGTCCTCGTCCAGGGGCATCTTCGTGTAGGGGACGGGCCGGCCGCCGAGACGCCAGTGGAAGGTGCCGAAGGCGTTGATGCTCGACGCGCAGAAGAAGCGCCGGACGCCGGCGCGCCGCGCCGTGTCGATGGCCACGAAGGTGCCCAGCGCGTTGTCGCGGAAGGTCGCCACCCCTATCTCCGGCAGGCCGCGCGGCTCTCCCGCCAGGTGGATGACCGCGTCCATGCCGTCCATGGCCGCCAGCATCGCTGCCTCGTCGGTGATGTGGGCCTGCACGAACGGCCAGTCGGTCGCGAACGGCGCGACCAGCCGGGTGGTGCCCGCGAACATCGTCGCCTCCTCGGGCCGGGCTTGATCGAGCAGGCGCAGCTCGTGGTCCGGCTCCAGCTCGCGCATCAGGTTGCGGCCGATGAAGCCGGTGGCGCCCGTGATCAGGACCTTCATGCGGCGCGCTCCCAATCCAGGGTGATGCCCAGGAACGGCTCCGCCTTGGCGGCGATCATGCGGTACATCTCCGGCGCCCGCGAGGCGGGGACCAGGTGGGTGACCAGGGGCTCCAGGCTGATGAGCCCGCGCGCCATCAGGTCCAGCGTCGCCTCCATGCGCGGCCGCGTCCAGCCGGAGACGAAGTGCGCCGTCAGCTCGTGCTGCTGCAGCAGCGCCATGTCCGCCCACGTCGTCCCCGGCGTGAAGCCGCAGTAGACGATCTGCCCCTCGCCGCGCGCCAGCAGCGGTGTGTACTGTCGCTGCGCATCCTCGCTCTGCACGGAATCCAGGACCGCCGTGACGTGCTCGCTCCCCGCGTGGCGGCGGACCGCCTCGACCACCTCCCCGCCGTGGCCGTTCACGACCGTGTCCGCGCAGTGCGCGGCGGCCAGCTCCAGCCGCTCGGCGCGGTGGCCGACCAGGGTCACGCGGGCGCCGCGCGCGCGGGCGGCCTGCGCCGCGCACTGCCCGATCAGTCCGTCGCCGTACACCACCACCGGGTCTCCCGGCTCGATGCGGGCGCGACTGGCGGCGTTGTAGCCGACCTGCGCCACCACCAGCCCCGAGGCATCGACGTCGCCCACCCCGCCGGGCAGGGCGAAGAGCTCCGAGGCCAGCGTGTTGCCGACGGCGGCGTGCGCCCCGGACCGCGCCGCCGGGCTGCCGGGCCAGTCGCTGCGGGTCGCCATCACGCGCTCCCCGACCGACCAGCCGCCGACGCCCGGCCCCAGCGCCTCGACGGTGCCGACCCGCTGGTAGCCGGGCACGCAGGGGTAGCAGGTGGGGTTCCAGGTGAAGCGGTCGTGCAGGATCCACCCCTCGGTCCCCGCGCTGATGGAGGAGAGGCGGGTGCGCACCCGCACCTGTCCAGGCTCGGGATCGCTCACCTCGATCTTCTCGAATGCCGCCCTGCCCACGTCGACGAAGACCGCCGCCTCGGTCTCTGCCACCTTCATCCTCCTTGCCGGCGCCGCTCTGAGCGACAGTGGAGTCCCACGCCCGTTTCTGGTAGGCATGGGACATGAACCGTCAGGAGATCCGCTACTCGACGATCGCGAAGTCCGGGCCGGCGAACCCGCGCAACGATACCGCGAGCGTGATCGAGCTGCACGACGGCGAGCTGCTGGTGCTCTGGCACAAGTACGAGGCGTCCGCCGACGAGGGCGCCGACCTCGCCCCCTGCCGGATCCACGCCAAGACCTCCGCAGACCAGGGGCTCACCTGGGGCGGCGAGCGCATGATCGTCGACATCCCGCCGGGCGACATGAACGTGCACTCGCCGGCGGTCGCGCGGCTGCCGACGGGCGAGCTCCTCATGATCTGCCTGCGCGCCCACTCGGAGAGCAGCACGACCATGTGCACGTACCGGTCCGAGGACGAAGGGCAGACCTTCACGCAGATCGGCACCGTGTGGGAACGCTCGCCGGGCCAGTGGCTGCAGGGCGGCGCGGTCGACATCGTCGTCCTCTCCTCCGGACGGCTGCTCGTGCCCTGCCACGGCGGTACGGGCGGCCAGTTCAGCCAGCACAACAGCGCGTGGTGCTGGATCAGCGAGGACGACGGCAGAAGCTGGGCGCGCTCGCGCGGCACGGTGGACCTGCCGCTGCGCGGCGCCATGGAGGCATCCCTGGCCGAGGTCGACAGCGGCCGGATCTACATGTCGCTCCGGACCCAGTTGGGGTCCGTATTCCTGTCCTACTCCGACGACGGCGGCGACACCTGGTCGCTGCCGCAGACCACCGGACTGAAGGCCCCGGAATCGGGCACCTGCCTGAGCCGGATCCCCGGCACCGACACACTCCTCCTCATCTGGAACGACAGCATCTATGAGCCTGCGCACCACCACTTCGGCCGCCGGCGCCCGCTGTCGATGGCCGTCTCCACCGACGAGTGCCGGAGCTGGCGACGCATCGGCGACATCGCCGGCGGCGAGTATGAGCTGACCAACATCGGCTGCACGTTCACCAGCGCCGGCAACGCGGTGGTGACCTACCTGCAGGTCGAGGACCGGGACTGGAAACGCTTCATCAGAACCGGCATCGACCTCCAGGCCGCCATCGTTCCCGTGCCGATGATTCTGGACGGCGACCGTGTACAGCGAGATCGAGCTTAGATCGATCGCCGCTCAAGCAACCCCTGAAGCGCCCGCCGTGTTCCGGTCGAAGTCTGACTCCGCGAGTGCCCGGATCGCGGGCAGGTGGTCGGGATAGTGTTTGAATGTATTTCCGGCGATCACCTACCACGGAACCCATTCGCCGGGCATGCGCTCGAAGTACGTGGCGTCGACGTACCCGTCCTCCGGGAGCAGTTCCAACTGCTCGATCAATGCCGCGAATGTCCGGTCATCCCACGCACGCACTTCTTGCAGCGTGAGGTCCTTGATCCTCGAAATCACCTCACGCTTGTTCATTTATCCGGGTGCTTCCGATCGGCATCTCATTCCCGTCACCAGCGAGGGATCCCGCCGAGCAGCAGCTTCTGCTCCGGCGTGCCGTTCTCGCGCAGAGCGGTCATCTTCGGCCCGTCGAACGTCTCGCGCGACTTCATCCAGGCGTTCTGGTAGCACATCAGGCACACCCGCCGCTTCGCGTCGGAGTTGTTGGCCGCTCCCCGGTGGTAGAGCCACCCGCTGAACAGCACGGCCTGGCCTGGCTTGGCGAGCACGTAGAGCTCGTCGGGGAACTCCACCGGACTGTCCTTCGGCGGCCTGAAGATCGCCCGGTGGCTGCCGGGGAGTATGACGATGGGGCCGTTGTCCATGGTCAGCTCGTCCAGGTAGTAGCCGCAGTTGACCTGCCCCGGAATCGACCCGAACGGCGTGCCGTCCGGATCCTGCGGCCACGGCCCGTCGCGGTGCCAGTTCTGCTCCGGTGTGCCGGGCGGCGTGACGCGCCCGGTGGCGCTGTGGAGTTGGATCGCGTTGCCGAGGATTGCCTTCATGCGGGTGAGCACCGGCGGATGGTCGAGCAGGAAGGCGAAACGGTCGTCCTCCTCCAGCAGCTCCCTGAAGAGGCTGCCGTACGGCCCCGGGTTGGGCTCCCCGTTCCATCCGAAGGTGTCGCGCGCGTCCGCGTCGTCCATGGCGTCGCGCAGGACCTCGATCTGCTCCGGGGTGATCGCGTCATCGACGACCAGGTACCCCCACTTCTGGAAGAAGTGCACCTCCTGCTCCAGCTCGGGCGTGAGCTCGGGGTTCAGCCGCTCCGGAACGATCGAGAGGTCAGGGCGCGCCATGGCATGCTTCGTCCAAGGTCCCATGATTAGGTCGAATGCCGATCGCGGTGGTCAACGTGTGGAAGCGGGGCGAGCAGCGCGCTCCCCACTAGCACTAGCCCGAAGTTCCAGGAGCGAAATGCTCTGAAGTCTTTGTGATCATGATAGTTACCTTGATTCCTCAGGGTCGCGTGCGTGGCTACACGCGGGATTTGATCCCAAGCAGCTCGAAACAGCGCTGCTGAACCGGCGTCGGGTGCGTGTGCAGCGTGAATGTGCTTTCGCCGTCGGCGATTCGCATCGTGTTCGCCGTCAGGGTGCCCAGTTCGTCGATCAACGTCCGAAAGCTGTGCACCGGCAGCCCGTCCTCGGTGCGCTTGCTCGACGCCTTGGCCGCCGCGGCCGCCGATCGCTGCGCCGGCGCCACTTCGGAGACCCGCTTGCGCTCGGCGCCCTGTCGATCGTGATCGTCGAACAGCAACGGCGCCAGCGAGCGCCGCATGTGCCACTCCACGTAGTAGGCCAGCATGCACAGCAGCACGTGCGCCCGCACCCGATCGGCGCGCCGGTGGTGAATCGGGCGCACCTTCAGGTCCACGGACTTCATGCACCGAAACGCCCGCTCCACCTTCGACAGCCCCTTGTAGGCGCGCACCGTCTGCGCCGCGTCGAGCACCTGCGGCTCCACGTTGCTGCGCACGATGTACAGCCCGTCCAGCGCCTGCTCGGCGGCGATCTTGTGCTCATCGCGCCGAAAGCTGAACGACTCGGAGGTGATCTCGGTCACGAAGTGCTTGCCCACCTTGTAGTGATTGATCACCTTGCCGACCCGCATGCCGATCTCGGCCTCGCCCCGTAGCGGCTGATGGACGCGCTGGGTGGCCTGAGCGATCGGGGCCAGCTTCTGCTCGGTGGCCTGTAGCAGCTCCTGGCGCTTGCGCTTCCGTTCGTCGGCCAGCAACGGGTTGCGGCACACGATCAGCCGCTCGCCCGGAAACTCCTCGCTGGTGATCTCGGCCAGGTCGCGCTCGTCGAACAACGACGGCGCCACCTCACCGGCGGCCACCAGCTTGCGGATCGTCGGCGCGCGCAGCGTGGTGATCCAGCGCAGCCCCTCCACCTCTTGCAGGTCCTCGCGGATCCTCGCCGCGCTCAGCATCCCGCGGTCGCCGACCAGCACCACCCGCGTGAGTCCGAAGCGGGTGCGGATCTTGTCCACCTGCGCGCTCACCGTCTTCGGGTCGGCGGTAGAGCCAGGCAAGACTTCCACCGCCACCGGACAGCCTTCCTGGGTGCACAGCAGCCCGAACACGATCTGCAGCGTGCCCGACTTGCCGTCACGGCTGTGTCCCAACTGCGCCAGCTCGCAGTGGCTGCCCTCGAAGTAGGTCGAGCTCACGTCGTAGAGCACCAGCGTGTGCTCGCTGAGGTGCTGTTCAGCCAGGCGGTCCTCGATCGCCGCCTGGCGCCCGACCAACCAGTCCATCGCCTCGTAGAGCTCGTTCTCATCGACCTCGCCCAGCCGCAACGCCTCGCCGAGGGTTGACGCCGCGCTCGGCGGTGATAGCGCGCGGGCGGTGGCCAGCTTGGACTGCGCGTCGATGACGCGGGCGGTGATCATGGCGATGACCAGCTCGCGCGAGCGGCTGGCCTTGCGGGCGATGAGGGTATGGAGTCCGAGCTGCTTGAGGATGCCCAGCACGGCGGCGACATGGCCGTGGGGGAGGCTGCGCAGGCAGTCGAACGCGTCTTTGGGGTTGACCAGCGGTTCGCCCTTGAGGGCTCTGCGGATCAGATCGATGACGTGATCGGGGAGATGGGAGATGTTGCCGAGGGTTTCGTGCTTGATCTTTCCGTCCTGGCGGAAGGTACGGCGCAGCAGGTGGGTGTGGTAGGTCCGGTTGCCATGGCGGCGCGTAGTGGTGGCTACATGCACGGGTCCCTGTCTGCTGGGCATAGTTGCCAGGATAGCAGAAAGAGGAACGAGCGTCAACTACACTCGTGGCTACACATTGCACCTCCAAAATGCGGTAACTGCCATTGCTTCAAATAGTTACGTCAATTTCGGCTCTGGAACTTCGGGTTAACGGCGGCCGAGGCTCGATCCGGGGCGGTCACCCACAAGTGCGTGGCGGCCGTCGGCCGGATCGGCGTCCACTCGCTCCGGGTTCGCCCCAGCGATTCGACGCGGCCGGGATCGGTTTGGTGAAGCTGCTACGGGTGCGGGGTGGGTGAGTAGCCTCAAAGTGCGCGGCGTGCGGTCGCCGACTGCTCCCTCGGTCCATAGGTCAGACGGGAGCGGCCACCCCCGGCCCGGTCGCGCAGTCAGCAAAGTCAGTCGGCGGGGGCTTCGGGCATGTTCCGCTCGTCTGCGAGCGTTTCTAACTCATCAAATACGGGGTTCGCGATACCACGATCTTTCACAGCCTGCAGTAGTCGATCCTTCACACCGTCCGCCAGTTTCGCAGCGTTCGGTAACAGTGTCGCGGCGCTTGTCTGGAACTCGATCAGCCGAAGCAGTAGATCGGCCATCTGTGCCGGGGTCGCGTCGGTGGAGGCGACGTTCGCTTCGGCTCGCAGTTCATCTGCGCTGTCGATCAAACCTCGCAGGTAGCCGCCGACGGCATCCATTCCGAACTCAGCGGCGAGCGCAACCAAGCCGCGCCTTTGGAACAGCGAACCGTTCTACCAGCCCGGCTACGGCGACGGCTGTCTCCTCATCCAAGAGGACCGACACCCGTCGTTGCGCAGTAGCCTCCTTCCAGGCTGTTGACCTCCTTGTCGGGTCGCGGTGTGCTCATGAGCCACCACGGTACCGCGTGGCTCGCTTCAGTCAAGGCGCGGAACGCTGCGCCCGAGCGTCCTGGATACATTCCCACAGGTCGCGCGATCGGGGCTGCCCCTCCGCGAGTTGCTCTCCGTCGTCGCCTTGGCCACGACGCACCGCAGGCCGGGGGCTCGTCGTTGCGAGCCGCGGCCAGTTGAGCCGCGCGTACGACATCACGTAGTCCTGCGGAAGCCGTTCCCGAACAACCAGAGGAGGCCAAGCATGTTGCGCACCTTCCACAGGGCGGTCGAGCTGATCGCGGTCGTGGTGAGAGGGATTTAGGTTGATTGCCTCGACGTCGCTGAGGGCGCGGCGGGGAGGACACCCTGCCGCGCTACTTGTCGGGGCCGAGGTATCCGCCGGTCTGGGCGCTGTGATGCGTCATTGGTCCTTGCAGATGGCCCGGTCGATCGCGGCTCGCAGGATCGCCTCCGAGGCGCCGGACACGAATGCGTCGGTCGGCTCGTAGCCGCCCTCGGCGAACGACCGCTCCAGGGTGATGTATCCCGGTCCGAGGTCGCCGTAGCCGACCACCGCCAGGAACACGTCGGGCCGCGCGGCCTGGGCGTGGAGCTGGTACTCGATGAAGGTCTCGCCCGGCAGGTGCAGGATAGCCGCTTCGGCGCCGAAGTGGAGGCAGGTGACCGGGATCGGGCGCTTGTGGCGGCGCAGGTAGGTGAGCATCAGGGCGGCCCTGCTGAGCTCCTTGCTCTCGACCGCGCCTGGCGTGCGTATACGCTCCAGTAGCGCCTCCTCGTCCAGGTCGGGCCGCGGCGGGAGCAGCACCGGCTCCACGACCCAGCGCAGCCCCGCGAGCGGTTGGCGCTCCGCCGCCTGCTCGGCGGCGATCATGGCGTCGTGGATGCGGCCGGCGAACAGCTCGCGGTTGTAGGCGATGCCGTCGTTGTACTTGCCGGCGGCCACGTTGCCGGCGCAGCCGGTGAAGTAGAGGTGCGGCACCCCGGACGCGGCGGTGCGCCGGTCGCGCGCCAGGCCCACGAACTCCGGGTTCACCACGCCGGTGCCGTCCAGGCTGGTGGGGTGCGTGGCATAGTAGTGGGCGACAGCCAGCGGCTCGTCCTCGTTCCAGAAGCCGATGGTCTTGAGCATCGGGTCGATCGCCCCTTCCGGCGCGGCCCGTACCATCGGGTCGCTGGTCTTGGTCCAGCGCATCGCCCAGAGCTTGCCGTCCTTCCCGATCAGGCGCCGGTTGGAGGCGATGCGGTCCACCCGCGCCTCGCCGGTGGTGAAGTGGGTGCAAGGCCGCGGATTGGCCATCGCCGCTGCGGCTGTCTCCGCGGACGCTGCGCGCGCCCGCTCCGCCCAGTCGCCGGCCATGATCACGTCCGGCCGGCCGTGGGCGTCCAGGATGTCCTGCGCGTCGCGGTCCGGCCACGGCGTGTCGTGCGCGTGGGTGCAGTGCACGGCCACGCGGTCGTGGTGGGTGCCCACCGCCCGCGCCAGGTCCGCGCGCCAGCGGTCGTAGTCCCCGTTGCTGAGCTCGGCCCAGTCGAGCGCGCAGAGCACGACCGGCGGCTCGCCGTCCGGGACGAGGATCAGGCCCAGGGCCTGCAACCGACCGCCGATCTTCGCGGCCGGTGGATACCAGCCCGCGCACAGCGGATGGCCGACCGGCGGCGTGACGTCGGACGCGAACGTGCACAGCCGGATCATCCGCATACCTCCTGCAGCACGCGCAGGTAGTTGCCGCCGATCATGGCGGCGATCTCGTCGTCGGTGTAGCCGCGAGTGGCTAGCGCCACCGTGAAGTACGGCGCGGCGACCCAGGCGAAGCTGCCGTCGAGCTGGCTCTCCATCGGCTCGGGGGCGTCCGCGAACAGGTGCGGCCGGATGTCGCCCGGGATCGAGCCTCGGTAGGAGACGTCGGAGCCGCGCCCGCCGACGTGCTCGATGCCCGCCACCTCGGCGACGTGCTCGACGTGGCGGAGCCAGTCGCCGAACCCGCCGAGCGGCTCGCCCAGGAAGCGGCGGCCGGGGCCGCCAAGGATCGACACGACGCCGCCGGTGCCGGCGATGGCGCGGATGGTCTCGTCGTCCACGTTCCGCAGATGGTCCCGGACCGCCGTGCAGCCGGTGTGGCTGTCGATCACGGGGGCGGTGGAGGCGGCGGCCGCGTCCAGGTGGGCGCGGCGGCTGCAGTGGGCCAGGTCGACGACGATGCCCAGCCGGTTGAGGCGCCGCACGTAGTCGACGCCGGCGTCGGTGAGGCCGTGGTCGCGGCGGTCGTAGCACTGAGTTCCGAGCCGGTTGGTGTAGTAGAGGATCTGCGCCTGCCGGAAGCCGAGCCGGTGGTAGATCTCCAGGTTGCCCAGGTCATGCTCGATCCATGGCGGAGGCCCGCCGGTGCTCCACATGATGCAGTGCTTGCCGGCGCGCTTGGCTTCCGCCACGTCGCCGGCGCACCGGAACTTGACCAGGTGGTCGCGCAGCGCATCGAGCACGGCGGTGGTGCGCGCTACCGAGCGCAGCGTGATCATCGCGTCGTTGACCAGCCCGGAATAGCCCTCGGTCCGCCAGGAACAGAACATGTGGCCGTAGTCGTTGGCCAGGGTCACGCCCGAGCGGCGCCACGCCTCCAGGTACTCGGAGCGCACGCCGCCGTCGTGCACGACGGCGCGGTCGGCCACCTCCTGGAGTTGCAACTCCATGTCCTGTGGGGCCGTGCCTTGGCGGATCAGCTCGCGGGCGAGCCCGCTCATCGCGTGCGTCCACGGCCGGGCGCCCCCGGACACGGGATCGCAGACGATGGCGTCGCGGTGGATACGCAGGCCGCGCTCGATGTCGGCGTCGCAGGCGTTCAGCTCGTCGAGCGCGGCTTCCCAGGCGCGGTCGATCGCTTCGCTCATCGCAGACACTCTGCACGCGCGCGGTGTGGCTTGAACAGGCAGCGGTGGTCCTCGCTCGTTCAGTCCGCCACCGGGTCGACGTAGTAGGGTGGTCCGATGAAGACCCGCGGCTCGGGGCGGACGGGGCCATGCCGGGTCGCCTGATCGGCTTCCACGCCGGCGGACGCCTGGGCGTCGTGGCCGAGGACGGCAGCGGCGAGCGGTACCTCGACCTGGACGTGCCCGGCCAGCAGCGCTGGCAGTTCGGGCCGCCGCTGCCGGACGGGCGGATCATCCTGCACAGCTTCGAGGACACTACGATGGGGCGGATGGTGATGGGCGACGTGCAGGTCAACCTCTGGTTCTACGATCTGCAGAGCGGCAGGCTCGAGTCCCTGGAAGTCGCCGACCGCCCGAGCCGCTTCCTTACCTGCGGCGCGGCCTTCGCCGACGGGCGCAGGCTGCTGGCCAGCGCCATGGTCGACGGCGAGCAGCAGCTCTATGTCATGGACGTCGACGGCAGCGCATGCCGCGCGCTCACGCACCCGGGCCAGGGCTTCCACTACGGGGCCGAGATCAGTCCCGACCAGGCGCGCGTCGCCTGTCACGTCACCGGCGACAAGTCGAGCAGGTACCCCAAGGTTTACCCGTACAGCATCGAGGTGATCGAGGTCGCCAGCGGCGACCGGACCATGGTGGCGGCGCGGACCGGACACCTGTACTTCGCACCGGTGTGGTCGGCCGCGGGTGACCGGCTGGCGTACCTGGACTGCCGCTCCGCCACCGATCCCGCCCACTTCGCCGCCGACCTGTGCATCGGCCATCCCGACGCCACCGCCCACCGGGTGGTGACCGCCGGCCAGTCGCACTGGTTCGGGACCTCCTACGGCGCCGACGGCTACCGCGGCGGCGGCTCCAACATGACCACCTGGATCCCGGGGCGGGAACGCATCACCTGGACCCGGCTGCTGCCGGACTCGCACGCGGACGCCCGCTTCGACGCCTCCCTCCCCGATCACGAGGAGCTGGTGTATGCACCCGAGCTGGCGCACGGCGGCACACACCTCTGCGCCCTGGACCCCGACTCCGGGGATATGGAGGAGGTCACCAGCGCGGAGGAGGGCAGGTGGGACTACCACGCCTCCTGGTCGGCGGCCGGTGACGCGGTGGTCTTCTCACGGGCGCGGGTCACCGAGCCGCCCGAGCTGTGGATCGCCTCTGCCGACAGTTCGGGCACGCGGCGGCTGAGCGCCGGGCACGACCGCTGGGGAGCCGGCTTCGGGCGCTGGCTCACCATCTGAGGCACCCTCGCCGCGCTATTGCAGGAACCGGGCGCGGCGCCGCCGCGGCGCCACGTAGAGGTGGTCGTCCTCCTCGGCGAGCGCGCTCACGTTGCCGGTCGACGGGTAGCTGCCGATGGCGTCCTCGACGATGTCCACGCCGAGGCCCGGCGCCTCGCTCAGGACGATGCTGCCGTCGACGATGTTCGGCTGCGGCTCCATCACCTCGTAGCGGGCGGGCACGTCGTCGGCCAGGTGCTCGAGCAGGAGGAAGTTCGGGACCGTCGCCAGCACGTGTGCGGCGCCCATCTCCGCGACCGGCCCGAGCGAGCCGTCGTGCGGGGCGATGACGGCGTAGTGCGCCTCCGCCAGCGCCGCGATCTTCTTGAGCTGGAGCAGGCCGCCGGCGCGCCCGGTGTCCGGCTGGATGACGTCGGCGATTTCCTCTTCCAGGACCTGCCGGACGCCCCAGAGGTAGGAGTGGCGCTCGCCGACCGCGATCGGGATGTTGACCGACTCCGCCACGCGGCGGATGCCCTCGATGTTCTCCGGGGCGACCGGGTCCTCGTAGAACAGCAGGTCGTACTCTTCGAGCCGCTGGCCCAGGGCGATGGCGTCGCGGGTGGTGAGCCACGGCGGCCCGTGCACGTCCACCATGAGGTCGACGTCCGGCCCCAGGGCATCGCGCAGGCGGGCGACCTTCCTGGGCAGGCCGTCGAAGCCGCCGGTCTTGAGCGCGCCGTAGCCCATCGCGACCAGCTCCTCGTTCCGTTCCGGCGTTCCCGCGTGGGCGTAGAGCGCCACCTCGTCGCGGATCCTGCCGCCGAACAGCTCGAAGACCGGGACGCCCAGCGCCTTGCCCTTCAGGTCCCAGAGCGCCATCTCGATGCCGGTCATGGCGCCTGAGCCGACGACGCCGGTCATGCCGTGGCCCATCATCGCGGTCATGATCTTCTGGCAGATGCGCTCGATCCGGAACGGATCGTCGCCGACGAGGATGGCGCTCAGGTCGCGGATCGCGGTCTCGACGACACGCGGCCAGCCGCTGGCCTCGCCTATGCCGTAGAGCCCTTCGTCGGTGAGCACCTTCACGAACAGCCAGTTGCGACGTGACCAGGAATCCTTGCCCGTGGCGGCGCTCATCAGGTAGGTCTCGATCTCCGTGATCTTCATCTCGTCCCTCGCTTCATGGGTTGCGGCAACGCTACAACGGTAGTGCCCGTTCTGCTCTGACCCGTTACGATCGCGGGTGCGGCCGTCGGCGGCGTGTCGCGCACGGGCCGCCGACGGCGCCTGGAGGGAGACCGCATGCAGAACGAGAAAGCCGGAGCGCGCGCCAGCGTTCGCTTCGAGCCCGACGACAAGCCGCCGAAGCTTCTGACCTTCGGCTTGGGCCTGCAGCTCGCCATCCTCTGCCTGGGCGGGATCGTGCTCACGCCGGCCATCGTCGTCCGGGCCGCCGGCGGTGGCGACTCGTACCTCTCCTGGGCCGTGTTCGGGGCGGTCGCGGTCAGTGGTGTCACCACCGCGCTGCAGGCGCTTCGGGTGGGCAGGATCGGGGCCGGCTACGTGCTCCTGATGGGCACGTCTGGGGCCTTCATCGCCGTCTCCGTCGCGGCGCTCGCCCAGGGAGGGCCGGCGATGCTCGCCACCCTGGTCGTGATCTCGGCGCTGTTTCAGTTCGTGCTCGCCGCGAGGCTCTCGCTGTTGCGGCGCATTCTGACCCCGACGGTGGCGGGGACGGTGATCATGCTGATCGCGGTCACGGTGATGCCCATCGTCTTCGATACGCTGGCGGACGTGCTGGAGAGCGCTCCGCCTCTGTCCGCGCCGCTGAGCGCCCTCGTTACCGTGCTGGTGATCACCGGACTCGCGTTGAAGGCCACGGGATCGCTCCGCCTCTGGGCACCCGTCATCGGCGTGGTCGTCGGCTCGGTGGTCGCCGGCCTGTTCGGCCTCTACGACATGGCATCGGTGGCCGGCGCCGGGTGGGTCGGCGTTCCGGCAGGCGGCTGGCCCGGCTTCGACCTGAGCTTCGGGCCGGTTTTCTGGGCGCTCCTGCCGGCCTTCGTGTTCGTGACGCTGGTCGGCGCGATCGAGACCATCGGCGACGGCGCCGCCATCCAGCGCGTGTCGTGGCGGCGGCCGCGGGCGGTGGACTTCCGCGCCGTGCAGGGCGCGGTGTCCGCCGACGGCGCGGGCAACCTGTTGTCAGGCCTGGTCGGTACGGTGCCGAACACGACGTATTCGACCAGCATCGCGGTGACCGAGCTCACCGGCGTGGGGGCGCGCGGCGTCGGGGTCGCTATCGGGGCGATCTTCGTCGCGCTGGCGTTCCTGCCCAAGGCGCTGGCGGTGGTGCTGGCGATTCCGGGGCCGGTGGCCGCGGCGTACATCACGGTGCTGCTGGCGATGCTGTTCGTCACCGGCATGAAGATGGTCATCCAGGACGGGATCGACTACCGCAAGGGACTGGTGGTCGGGGTCTCGTTCTGGGCCGGCGTCGGCTTCCAGAGCGGCGTGATCTTCCCCGAGTACTTCGCACAGGTGGCCGGCGGATTGCTGCAGAACGGCATGACGGCCGGCGGCCTGGTGGCCATCTTGATGACCCTGTTCATGGAGCTGACCTCGCCCCGCCGCCGCCGGATCGAGGTGCGGACCGACCTCGCCGACCTGCCGAAGATCAGGGAGTTCCTGGGCGCGTTCGCATCCCGCAACGGATGGGATGAGGCGATGGCCGGGCGGCTTGACGCCGCCGGCGAGGAGACGGTGCTGTCGCTGATCGGGGAGGAGGAAGACGGCGAGCGCGAGGCGCGGCGTCTGCTGCTGGTCGCCCACAAGCAGGATGGAGGGGCGGTGCTGGAGTTCGTCGCCACCACCGGCCACGAGAACCTGCAGGACCGGATCGCGTTGCTAGACCCGCGCTCGGCCGAGGTCCCGGACGAGCGCGAGACGTCGCTGCGGCTCCTGCGGCACATCGCCACGTCGGTGCGCCACGAGCAGTACCACGGCACCGAGATCGTGACCGTGCGCGTGGACGGGCCGCAGCGGGCGCGGTAGCTCACCAGTTGGTAAAGGCGCCGTCCTCACGGGACAGGCGGGGCGGCCAGTCGGTGGCCGTGACCGTCGAGGCCGCCGCCACCTCCAGGTCCATGTCCACCCCGAGGCCGGGAGTGTCGGGGGCGAAGGCGAAGCCGTCCTGCCAGCCGATCTGTTGCGGGAACAGCGCCTGGGAGAAGGTGCCGGGGCGCTGCGGCATCTCCAGGACGCCGACGTTGGTGGAGGCCATGCACAGCGCCGTGCAGGCGGCGGCGCTGACCGGCCCCTGCGGATTGTGCGGGGCGATGTCGATGTAGTGGGTCTCCGCCCAGTGGGTGATCTTGAGCGCCTCGGTCAGGCCGCCGACGATGCACACGTCGATGCGCGCGTAGTTGATCAGCTCCTCCTCGATCACTTCCCGGAACGGCCACTTGGACGCCCACTGCTCCCCCGCCGCGATCGGCAGCGAGACGTGGCGCGCCAGCGTCCGGTAGGTGGCCGGGTTCTCGGACCTGATCGGGTCCTCGATGAAGAACGGGTGGAACTCCTCCAGCCACCGGCACATGCGGATCACGTGCGGCGGGTCGAGCCGGGTGTGCACGTCGAAGCAGAGCTCGATCGCAGGGCCCGCCGCCTCATGTATCGCGCGCATCTGCTCGACGGCGATCGCCACCGACTTGTGCGGGTCGAGCACGGCGCTGCGGGGTGCCTCGGCGTACCGCGAGGCGGTCGTCTTCCGCGATGCCGTCGAACTGCGCGACCGGCTGCAGTCGCTGGCTTCCGCGGACTCCGGAGCGGAACGGGAGCCGCGGCAGGCTGCGAAGATGGCGTTCGCGTACACGGGCCGGAACGGCGCGTGGAATTCCGGGGCGCGGGAGCTGTACGAGCGCGAGCCGGTGGCACGGGCGGTGCTCGACCGGTGCGAGGCGGTGCTGCAGGAAGCTAGTCCGAAGTTCCAGAGCCGAAATTGACGTAACTATTTGAAGCAATGGCAGTTACCGCATTTTGGAGGTGCAATGTGTAGCCACGAGTGTAGTTGACGCTCGTTCCTCTTTCTGCTATCCTGGCAACTATGCCCAGCAGACAGGGACCCGTGCATGTAGCCACCACTACGCGCCGCCATGGCAACCGGACCTACCACACCCACCTGCTGCGCCGTACCTTCCGCCAGGACGGAAAGATCAAGCACGAAACCCTCGGCAACATCTCCCATCTCCCCGATCACGTCATCGATCTGATCCGCAGAGCCCTCAAGGGCGAACCGCTGGTCAACCCCAAAGACGCGTTCGACTGCCTGCGCAGCCTCCCCCACGGCCATGTCGCCGCCGTGCTGGGCATCCTCAAGCAGCTCGGACTCCATACCCTCATCGCCCGCAAGGCCAGCCGCTCGCGCGAGCTGGTCATCGCCATGATCACCGCCCGCGTCATCGACGCGCAGTCCAAGCTGGCCACCGCCCGCGCGCTATCACCGCCGAGCGCGGCGTCAACCCTCGGCGAGGCGTTGCGGCTGGGCGAGGTCGATGAGAACGAGCTCTACGAGGCGATGGACTGGTTGGTCGGGCGCCAGGCGGCGATCGAGGACCGCCTGGCTGAACAGCACCTCAGCGAGCACACGCTGGTGCTCTACGACGTGAGCTCGACCTACTTCGAGGGCAGCCACTGCGAGCTGGCGCAGTTGGGACACAGCCGTGACGGCAAGTCGGGCACGCTGCAGATCGTGTTCGGGCTGCTGTGCACCCAGGAAGGCTGTCCGGTGGCGGTGGAAGTCTTGCCTGGCTCTACCGCCGACCCGAAGACGGTGAGCGCGCAGGTGGACAAGATCCGCACCCGCTTCGGACTCACGCGGGTGGTGCTGGTCGGCGACCGCGGGATGCTGAGCGCGGCGAGGATCCGCGAGGACCTGCAAGAGGTGGAGGGGCTGCGCTGGATCACCACGCTGCGCGCGCCGACGATCCGCAAGCTGGTGGCCGCCGGTGAGGTGGCGCCGTCGTTGTTCGACGAGCGCGACCTGGCCGAGATCACCAGCGAGGAGTTTCCGGGCGAGCGGCTGATCGTGTGCCGCAACCCGTTGCTGGCCGACGAACGGAAGCGCAAGCGCCAGGAGCTGCTACAGGCCACCGAGCAGAAGCTGGCCCCGATCGCTCAGGCCACCCAGCGCGTCCATCAGCCGCTACGGGGCGAGGCCGAGATCGGCATGCGGGTCGGCAAGGTGATCAATCACTACAAGGTGGGCAAGCACTTCGTGACCGAGATCACCTCCGAGTCGTTCAGCTTTCGGCGCGATGAGCACAAGATCGCCGCCGAGCAGGCGCTGGACGGGCTGTACATCGTGCGCAGCAACGTGGAGCCGCAGGTGCTCGACGCGGCGCAGACGGTGCGCGCCTACAAGGGGCTGTCGAAGGTGGAGCGGGCGTTTCGGTGCATGAAGTCCGTGGACCTGAAGGTGCGCCCGATTCACCACCGGCGCGCCGATCGGGTGCGGGCGCACGTGCTGCTGTGCATGCTGGCCTACTACGTGGAGTGGCACATGCGGCGCTCGCTGGCGCCGTTGCTGTTCGACGATCACGATCGACAGGGCGCCGAGCGCAAGCGGGTCTCCGAAGTGGCGCCGGCGCAGCGATCGGCGGCCGCGGCGGCCAAGGCGTCGAGCAAGCGCACCGAGGACGGGCTGCCGGTGCACAGCTTTCGGACGTTGATCGACGAACTGGGCACCCTGACGGCGAACACGATGCGAATCGCCGACGGCGAAAGCACATTCACGCTGCACACGCACCCGACGCCGGTTCAGCAGCGCTGTTTCGAGCTGCTTGGGATCAAATCCCGCGTGTAGCCACGCACGCGACCCTGAGGAATCAAGGTAACTATCATGATCACAAAGACTTCAGAGCATTTCGCTCCTGGAACTTCGGGCTAGTGGCGCCTCGCTGCTGGACGCGTTGTTCGGGAACGCCGGCACGACGGAACCGGACGACCGGTCGTGGGTCCGGCTGGCCGGGTATGCGCGCGGTGTGCGCTGACCGCGTTGTGGTCGGCCGTCGGGATCCGCCCGCAGGCCGTTCTCCGGGAGGGGTCCGGGCAGCTCGCGGCGGCATGGGCGGCGGGCGCGTTCGACTGGCAATCAACAACCGCCAGGTCGTGCACGGCTCGTTCGCCAACGTGTCCGAGTCCCTGCGGGTGACGTTTGGTGTTCGGCTTCTACTCGCGCGCCTCCGTGCTCGGGGTGGTCCGGGGAAATCCGCCCAGGCCGTACGATGCCGCGCGCATCCATGACCGTTCTCGCATCATCCCGCTTGCCGTCGATGCGCGGCGCCAGCGATATCCGCAGGAACGCCCGTACCGGTACGGGCCGCTGGCCGGAGAGTTGGACGACAACCGCTGGAGCGATTCCACCCGCGAGTCGATTCTGAAGAACTAGACACGCGGACGATGTTCATCTGAAGGGCGCTTCGCGGGCCGGGAAGTGGTGGTACCGGTCCCGGCCTCGCACCAGGACCGGTTCGTGCAGCCCGCCGTAGGAGTCGGGGCTGACCTGCCTGACCGCGGGTGAGATGTAGCGGGCCACCAGTCCGCAGCGCCGCCGCGTCGAGCGGTTGGGGTTGCTGGCATGCACGAGCCGGCCGTGGTGGACGGACATCTGGCCGGCGCGCAGCTCCAGGTCGACCGCGCCGGTCGTGTCGAGCTGGTCGTCCGGGATCTCCTGGTTGATCGACAGCAGGTTGCCGGCCCGCTCGGCGGTGCCGTGCGCCTTGACGCCCTCGCGGTGGGAGCGCGGCAGCACCCGCATGCAGCCGTTGGCGGCGTCGCTGTCGTCGATCGCGATCCAGGCGCTGTGCGCCTCGGCCGGCTCCAGGCCCCAGTAGGTGACGTCCTGGTGCCACGCGACGTAGGAGCCGGCGTCCGGGTCGGGCTGCTTGTTGAAGAAATGGGTGCCGAGCAGCATCACGTCCGGGCCCACCACGTGCTCCATGACGTCCAGCACGCGCGGATCGGTGGCCAGCCGCCACACGAACTCGTCCTGGAAGTGGCGGGCATGCAGGCCGATCTGGCGCTGTTCGGCCGGGACCGAGCGCTCGAGCTCGTCGAAGGCACGCCGGGCGGCGGCAACCTCGTCCCCGTCCAGCACGTCGATCCCGGTCAGGAAGCCGGCGTCCTCGTAGCGGGTCATACGATCCGCCGCAGGCCGTCGGCGAGCCGGTCCAGCGCCTCCGCAAGGGTCGCGTCGTCCGGCGCGGCGTAGGCGATGCGCAGGTAGCAGCCCTCGGTCAGCCCGAACGCCGCTCCCGGCACGGCCGCGACGCCGTGCTCGGTGATCAGCCGCGAGGCGACCTCCACCGAGTCGGCGCCGGTGGCCACGCGCGCCAGCGCGTAGAATGCGCCGCGGGTGGCGGGCACCTCCACCAGAGGCGCCAGCTCGCCTAGCGCCCGCAGGACCGCCGATCGCCGTGCGGCGATCCTGGCAAGATATCCGCGGCAGTAGTCGACGCCTGCGTCCAGCGCCGCGCACGCCGCATACTGCGAGACTATGGGCGGGCAGATGGCGACGGTGTCCTGGATCTTGGCGGCCGCGTCGCTCAGGTGCGCGGGCAGGCTCAGGTAGCCGACCCGCCAGCTCGCGAACCCGTACGCCTTGGACAGCGAGAACAGGGAGATCGTGTGCTCGCCGGCATCCGGCAGCGACCCCGGCGAGAAGTGCTCGGCGCCGTCGTGGAGGAAGTACTCGTACGCCTCGTCGTGGACGTGGTAGGCGCCGCGCTCGGCGCACAGGCGGTTCAGCTCGCGCAGGTCCGCCTCCGGATAGACGGCGCCGGACGGGTTGTTCGGGGAGATCGTCACGACCGCGCGCGTGCGGTCCGTGATCGCACCGGCCGCGGCGTCCAGGTCGAGCTGGAAGTCGGCGTCGGTCGCGACCAGCACCGGACGGCAGCCCGCCATGGTCACCGCCATCTCGTGGTTGAAGTAGTACGGGGACATCAGCACCACCTCGTCCCCCTCGTCGCAGGTCGCCAGCAGCGCGTTGACGAACGCCATGTTGCCGCCGGCCGACACCATCAGCTCGTGCTCGTCGCCGATGGCGATCCCGTTCTCGCGCGCGAGCTTGGCGGCGATGCGCTCGCGCAGAGCCGGGATGCCGTATACGGAGGCGTACTTGTGGTTGGCCGGGTCGGCCATGAAGCGGTCCAGCGCCTCCGGCACGCCCGGCGGCGGCGGGTATCCGACCACGCCCTGCCCCAGGGAGATGGTGCCCGGGTTGTCGGCGATCAGCCGGTGGATGCGCGGGATGATCGGCGGCTGCACGCGCCGCATGCGCTCGGATTGGACGAATGTCGTCTGAAGGGTCTGCACCGCCTTAGTATACTGACGGCGAAAGGGGGAACGGAGAACGAATGGCAGGAAAGATCGGCTGGATCGGCACCGGGGTGATGGGGCGCTCGATGTGCCTGCATCTGCGCAAGGCCGGCTACGAGATGGCGGTCTACAACCGCTCGAAGGACAAGGCGCAGGATCTGCTGGACGCGGGCGCCGTCTGGTGCGACACGCCGGCCGGCGTGGCCGACGGCAGTGAGGCGGTGTTCAGCATCGTCGGCTACCCGCGTGACGTGGAAGAGGTGTTCCTGGGCTCGGGCGGCGTGCTTGCCGCGACCGCGAGCGGCAGCATGGTGATCGACATGACCACCTCGGAGCCGGCACTGGCCAAGCGGCTGCACGAACAGGCGGCAGAGCGCGGCGTGGCCTCCCTGGACGCTCCGGTTTCCGGCGGTGACCTGGGCGCGCGCGCCGGCACGCTGGCGATCATGGTCGGCGGCGACCGCGCCGACTACCACCGCGCCATGCCGTATTTCGAGATCATGGGCGAGAACATCGCCTACATGGGCTCGGCCGGCGCGGGACAGCACACCAAGATGAGCAACCAGATCCTGATCGCCTCCACCATGGTGGGGGTGGTCGAGTCGCTGCTGTACGGGCACAAGGCGGGGCTGGACCGCGATGAGATCATCGCCGTCATCGGCAAGGGCGCGGCGAGCTGCTTCGCCATCAACAACCTGGCCCCGCGCATCGTCAAGGGCGACTTCGAGCCCGGCTTCTACATCAAGCACTTCGTCAAGGACATGGGCATCGCCCTCGCCGAGGCGCAGGCGATGCGGCTGGCGCTGCCGGGACTGTCGCTGGCCAACCAGTTCTACACGGCGGCGATGGCCGAAGGCCTGGAAGACCGCGGCACGCAGGCGCTGTACAAGGTGCTGGAGCGCCTGAGCAGCTGATCGCGGCCCCGCCGCAGGCAGGAGAAGGTGCGGGTCGAGACTGACGTTTCGCTGGCCGCAGGCAACACGCTGCGCGTGGCGGCAACGGCACGCTACCTGGTACGGGTCGGCGGCGGACCGCCCGACCGCCTGGCGCGCGAGCTTGCCGAGCTGCTTGACGATCCGCGCTTCGACCGCCTGCCGCGCATGGTGCTCGGCGGCGGCAGCAACGTTCTGTTCGCCGGCGACTACCCCGGCGTCGTGGTCATGCCGCGCTCAGGCGGCATCGCGGTACAGGAGGACTCGGAGTCGGCGATCGTGACGGCCGCCGCCGGTCACGACTGGCACCGGCTGGTGGGTTACACGGTGGCGCGCGGCTGGGGAGGACTCGAGAACCTCAGCCTGATCCCGGGGGCGGTGGGCGCGGCCCCGATCCAGAACATCGGCGCCTACGGCGCGCAACTCTCCGACGTGTTCGTCGACCTGCAGGCGGTGCCGCTGGACGGCGGCGAGCCGCGCACCATGGACGGTGCCGCGTGCGCGTTCGGCTACCGGGACAGTGTCTTCAAGCACGGCCTGCGCGACCGGATGCTGATCACGCAAGTGCGTCTGCGTCTGCGCACGCGGCCGCGGCTGAACCTGGAATATGCCGGGGTGCGCACGGAGCTCGCGGGTATGGGGATCGCGGCACCCTCGGTCGCCGACGTGAGCCGGGCGGTCGTCCGCCTGCGCCGCCGCAAGCTGCCCGACCCGGAGCTCGAGCCCAACGCCGGCTCGTTCTTCAAGAATCCCGTGCTCGCGCCCGAACGCTACGAACGGGCGCGGCAGCGCTGTCCGCGGCTCGCCGGCGTGCCGGCCGGCGGAGGGTTCAAGGTACCGGCCGCGCAGTTGATCGAAGCTTGCGGTCTGCGCGGCCGCCGCTTCGGGCGTGCCGGCGTGGCGGAGCGCCATGCGCTGGTGCTGGTCAACCACGGTGGCGCCACCGGCGCCGAGCTGCTGGCGGCGGCGGTAGCGGTCGAGGCGGCGGTGATGGAGCGGTTCGAGGTGGGACTGGAACGCGAAGTGCGGGTGATCGGCGGCGAGGGAGGAGGTGCATGAGCTCCACGGCCACGGACACCTGCGACCCGGCACAGACCGTGAGGCTGGGCCGGAGCGATTGCGGCCGCTTCGAGAGCGCCGTTCGCAAGGAGTGGCTGGTAACGAACGGCCTCGGCGGGTTCGCCTCCGGAACCGTGGCGGGACTCAATACGCGCCGCTATCACGGCCTGCTCGTGGCGGCGCTGCGCCCACCGCAGCAGCGCACCCTCGCCGTGGCCAAGATCGATACCCTGGCCTGCTACGACGGGACTCGCTATCCCCTCTTCACCAACGAGTTCGGCGCCGGCACCGTCGACCCGCACGGCTACCGCCGCATCGAGTCGTTCCATCTCGACCACCTGATACCGGTGTGGACCTGGGCGTTGGCCGACGCGCGCCTGGAGCAGCGCATCTGGATGGACCACGGGCGCAACACCGTCCGCCTGAGCTTCACGCTCGCGCGCGCCGCCGGCACCGTCACGCTGACCGCCACTCCGCTCGTCGCCTGGCGCGACTTTCACGGCCACACGCGTGGTGGTGAGGTCGCCGCGGATCCGATCGCCGGCGGGGTCGCCGTGCGTGCGGACGCCGGTGCGCCGCCCTGCAGGATCGTCGCCGACCGGGGGGCGTTCCACGCGCATCCGGAGTGGTACTGGGAATTCAGACACCGCATGGAGACCGAGCGCGGCCTGGACGCAGCCGAGGATCTGTTCTCGCCGGGATCGTTCACGTGCGCGCTCGGGCCGGGGGAGACGGTGACGTTCTCCTGCTCACTGGAGGATGTCGCCGCGGACGGCGGCCGGGAGTCGCTGGCACGCGAGCGCGCGCGACAGGCCGGTCTGCTGCGCGCGCTCCCGGCCGAGGAACCGGCGTGGGTCCGCAACCTGGCGCTGACCGCCGACCAGTTCGTGGTGCGGCGCTCGCTCGCGGACGGGGCGGCGGGAAGCACGATCATCGCCGGCTATCCCTGGTTCGGCGACTGGGGACGCGACACCATGATCGCCCTCCAGGGGCTGACCCTGAGCACCGGCCGCGCCGAGATCGCCGCCGACATCCTGCGTACCTTTCGGCGCTACCTCGACCGGGGCATGCTCCCCAACCGGTTTCCCGACGAAGTCGATCCCGGCGCGGCGGCGGAGTACAACACCGTGGACGCCACACTCTGGTACTTCCATGCCGTCCATCAGTACCTGCAGCACACCGCCGACCTGGCGCTCATCGAAGAGCTGTTTCCCTCGCTGGCACAGATCGTCGACCGGCACCGGCGGGGGACGCGCCACGCCATTCGCGTCGACGCGGACGACGGCCTGCTGTACGCCGGTGAGCCGGGGGTCCAACTCACCTGGATGGACGCCAGGGTGGGCGACTGGGTGGTCACGCCGCGCATCGGCAAGCCGGTCGAGGTCAACGCCCTGTGGCACAACGCCCTGCGCGTCATGGCCGACCTGGCCGATCGGCTGGGCGCGGCGGAAGACGGATCGCGTTACCGCGCCGCGGCCGCGCAGGCCGCAGACAGCTTCCGGAGGCGGTTCTGGTACGCTACCGGCGGCTACCTCCACGACGTGATCGACGGCCCGGAGGGCGAGCCCGCGGCCGACGGCCGCCGTTGCGACCATCGACTCCGGCCCAATCAGATCTTCGCGGTATCATTGCCGTTCCCCCTGCTGGAGGAGGCCCAGGCCAAATCCGTGGTCGACGTGTGCGCCCGCCGGCTCTGGGCGTCGTACGGCCTGCGCAGCCTGGCGCCTGACGATCCGGACTACGTTGGCCGCTACGGCGGCGGTCCGGCCGAACGCGACGCGGGCTACCATCGCGGCACCGTGTGGGGCTGGCTGCTCGGGCCCTTCGCCACCGCCCACTACCGCGTGTACCGGGACCCGGCGGCGACCCGCGGGATCCTCGCCCCGCTGAAGGATCACCTTGCCGACGCCGGCCTGGGATCCGTCAGCGAAGTCTTCGACGGCGACCCGCCGCACCTTCCGGGCGGCTGTGTCGCGCAGGCATGGAGCGTGGCCGAGGTGCTGCGCGCCTGGAGGCAACTCCCGCCGGCCGGACCGGCACCCGCGGTGCGGGCAGCGACGTGACGCGCCGTTTCATCGCCGGCCTGCTGATTGGCCTGGCCGTCGCCGTGTTGGAAGTGATTCTGATGGCTCTCGGCCCGACCGCGGTGCTCGTCGGAACTGACGGGAACGCCGGGGGAGCGATGCGGCTGCTCGTGGCAGGTGCGTCGCTGGGCGTTGCCTTCGCGCTGCTGTTCCGTCCCGCGCCCGGCGGTCACCCGGAGAACGTCATGGGAGGTGTCGTGATGGGAGTGGTGGCGTGGGCGGTCCTTGCCATCAGCCTCTTCCCCATTCTCAGCGCGGACGCTCCGAGGTGGCGCGTGGGCACGGCGGCCCGCATGGTCCCGGAACTGGTCGCCTACGTGCTGCACGGCAGTCTGACCGGGTTCCTCTACGGCCTGGTGTGCGAGCGCCTGCGTCTGGCGCCGGTCGAAACGCCCTCGCCGGAACCGGCCGTGAGGACGAACGTCGTCATCGTCGGCGGTGGTTACGCCGGCGTAAGCGCAGCCAAGTCGCTCGACAAGGCGTTCGCCGACGACCCTCGCGTGGACGTATGGCTGGTCAGCAAGACCAACTATCTCGTGCATACGCCCATGCTGTCGGAGGTGTCGTCGAGCGCCGTCAGTCCGCAACACATCAGTCCGCCTCTGCGTACCTTCTTTCGACACGTGCATGTGGTACAGGGCGAGGTCGCGAGCGTCGACTGGGCACGAGGTCGCGTCGACCTGAGTCCCGGCGTACGTTCGCCGGACTCCGGCCTGGCATTCGACCACCTGTTGATCACGACGGGATGCGTTCCCAGCTTCTTCGGCAACCGGGACATCGAGGCCAACACGCTCACCTTCAAGTCGTTGCAGGACAGCGTTCGACTCCGCAATCAGATCATCGACCGGTTCGAGCGGGCCGACTTCGAGCACGAGCCTGCGACGAAGTGCCGGTTGCTGACGTTCGTGGTCGTCGGGGGTGGCTTTGCCGGCGTCGAGTTGATCGGCGGCCTCAACGACTTCGGCCGGGGCATGTTGCCCTACTATCCCAACATTGCGCCGGACGACGTGCGGTTCGTGCTGGTCCATCCCCGCGACATCATATTGCCCGAGTTGAGTGAGTCCCTGGGGCGGTTCGCCCAGGAAAAGATGGCGTCGCGAGGCGTCGAGTTCATCGCCAACACCAGGGTCACCGGTGCCGCGCCGGGGATGATCCTCATCGGCGACGAGAGACTCGCTGCCGACACCGTGGTGTGGACGGCGGGCAATCAGCCAAATCCGATCGTGCATGCACTCGGCGTCGAGCTGACGCGGCGGGGTCAGATTCCGGTCTCGTCCGACCTGCGATCAGTCGAGAACCCGGCCTTGTGGGCGGCGGGCGACTGTGCCCGGATACCCATCCCCAACGCCCCCGGCTCCTTCTACCCGCCGACGGCCCAGCACGCCTTTCGCGAAGGGAAGCTCGCGGGCCACAACGTTGCCGCCGCAATCCGCGGCACGCCGCTGCAACCGTTCGACTTCAAGACACTGGGCAGCCTGGCCGCGCTGGGGCACCAGTTGGCGGTGGCTGAAGTGCTGGGGCGTCGCTTCTCCGGGTTTCTCGCATGGATCATGTGGCGGGCCATCTACCTGTCGAAGCTCCCCAACCTGGAGAAGCGATTGCGCGTCCTGCTGGACTGGGTTCTGGATGTGTTCTTCCCGCCTGACATCGTGCAGACCATGAGCTTCGACGCCGAGTCGGAGCGGGACGTGCGGTCATGACGCGCAATCGTCTGCTGGCCGGCACGATCGCCGGGGTGCTGGGCGGCAGCGTGTCGGGACTGCTGGCAACGCCAGCCATCGGCTGGCCGATCCACGTGTTGATGAGCGGCGTCCTGGGCCTCCTCTTCGGTCTCGGGTTCGGCGTGCGGGTGCAAACCGCCGGATCGGGCCTCATGTGGGGTCAGGCGTACGGCATCCTGTGGTGGCTGGCGGGTCCGCTGACGTTGTTGCCCCTCGTGGATGGGCGCGGTCTGCAATGGACGGTGCAGGCGATACAGGGCAGCTTTCCGCACCTCCTGGCGCACATGGTCGGCTTCGGGGCGGTGCTGGGCCTGGCGATGCACGGCCTCGGCCGCCTGCTCCCGTTCATTCCCGACGCCAGGTCGCCGGCGGAGCCGGGAGCTCCCGAGCTGGTGCCGCCGCTCGTGCAGGCGCTCGTCGTGGGCGGAGTGGGCGGACTGCTCGGCGCATGGGTGTTCCTGTGGGGCATCGAGACAGCGGGTTTCTTTCCCGTCGTCGCCGGCATGGTCGGCACGGGCTCGCCCACGGCGGGCGGCCTGTTGCACTTCCTCATCGGCTTGGTCATCGCCATGACCTTCGCTCTGCTGTTCCACCGCGACGTGGTCGGCGTCGGCTCTGCTCTCATCTGGGGCATGGGTTACGGCGTGCTCTGGTGGATTCTCGGCCCGCTGACGCTGCTGCCGCTGTTCACCCACAGCCCCGTGCTCTGGACCGTGGAAGCGGCGCGGGCGAACTATTCGTCGCTGGTGGCGCATCTCCTTTACGGGGCTGTCGTCGGGTGGGTCTATGCCGTCGTCAATCGCCTGTGGATGATCCTGTTCGTGGACTCCGATCCGCTCAGCCGCACGCGTGAGGGTGCGGGGGCGCGCAGCGTCCGCGGCGTCCTGATCGGGCAGGCGGGTGGTATTCTGGGCGGGATACTCTTCACCGTCGTGATGTACGGCGTCGGCGCGCTGCCCAGCGTCGCCAGCCTGGTCGGCTCGCGCTCGCCCTTTGTCGGCGTGGTGGTGCACTTCGGGATCTCGATCGTCGTCGGCAGCAGCTTCGGTTTGCTGTTCCAGCGCCATGCATACAGCCCCGGAGCGGGGATGAGTTGGGGACTGTCGTATGGCGTGCTGTGGTGGCTGCTCGGGGCGCTGACGCTGTTCCCGGCACTGTTGCGGCACCCGGTCGACTGGTCGCTGGCGGCGGCGTCGGCCAATTACGCCTCGCTGATCGGGCACCTGTTCTACGGCGTGGGCCTGGGGCTGCTGCTGCAACACCTGGTCTCCCGCTACGAGTCGGCGCGGCAACCGGACCGACAACGCGATCCCGGTGCGCCGGAAGCGCTGTGGGCCAGCACCGTGCTAGTGACGGTTATCCTGCCGCTCGTACTGACCGGCTAGGCGGGCCCGGCTGAAACGCGAAGTGCGGGTGAGCGGGGGCGAGCGGTAAAGGAGACGGCAACCGGACCCGGTCCGGTTGCCGTCGCTCAGAGGTCGTAGCGGTCGAGGTTCATCACCTTGTTCCAGGCGGCCACGAAGTCGCGCACGAACGCCGCCTGCCCATCGTCGCAGCCGTAGACTTCCGCGAGGGCGCGCAGCTCGGAGTTCGAGCCGAACACCAGGTCCACCTCGGTGGCCGTCCACTTGACGTCGCCGGAGGACACGTCGCGGCCCTCGAAGACGCCGTCGGAAGACGGCTGCCACCGGGTGCTCATGTCGAGCAGGTTCACGAAGAAGTCGTTGTTCAGCGCTCCCGGGTGGTCGGTGAACACGCCGTGCGCGGACTGCCCAGTGTTCGCGTTCAGGACGCGCATGCCGCCGACCAGCGCCGTCATCTCGGGAGCGGTCAGCGTCAGCAGGCATGCGCGCTCGACCAGCTCCTCTGCCGTCGACGTTCCGTTGCCGGCCTTGACGTAGTTGCGGAACCCGTCCGCGGCAGGCTCCAGCACGGCGAACGACTCCGCGTCCGTCCACTCCTGCGACGCGTCCGTGCGTCCGGGTGCGAACGGGACCTGCACGTCGTGCCCGGCATCGCGTGCGGCCTGCTCGACCGCCGCGCACCCGGCCAGGACGATCAGGTCGGCGAGCGAGACCCGCTTGCTACCCGACTGTGCGTTGTTGAACTCCGCCCGGACCCCCTCCAGCACCGGCAGCACCTTCGCCAGCTCGGCCGGGTCGTTGACTTCCCAGTCCTTCTGCGGGGAGAGGCGCAGGCGCGCCCCGTTGGCGCCGCCGCGCTTGTCGGTGCCGCGGAACGATGCCGCCGCCGCCCAGGCGGTCGCGACCAGCCGGGTCACGGACACGCCCGAGGCGAGCACCTCGGCCTTGAGGTGCGCGATGTCCTGCTCGCCGATCAGCTCATGGTCGACCTCCGGCACCGGGTCCTGCCACAGCTGCGGCTCTTCCGGGACCAGCGATCCGAGGTAGCGGCTGCGCGGCCCCATGTCGCGGTGCAGCAGCTTGAACCACGCCCTGGCGAAGGCGTCTTCGAGGTCGGCCGGATTCTCAAGGAAGCGCTTCGAGATCGGCGCGTAGACCGGATCCTCGCGCAGCGAGAGATCTGTCGTGAGCATCATCGGCGCGTGCTTCTTCGACGGATCGTGAGCGTCCGGCACGGTCGCCGCCTCCGATGCGTTCACGGGCGTGTACTGCGACTTGCCGGCGGGACTCTTCGTGAGCTCCCACTCGTGGCCGTGCAGGTTCTCCATGAAGTTGTTGTCCCACCTGGTGGGTTCGTTGGTCCAAGCGCCTTCCAGGCCGCTGGTGACGGCGTCGCCGGCCTTGCCCGAGCCGCGGTCGTTGCGCCAGCCGAAGCCCTGCTCCTCAACGCCTGCGCCCTCGGGTTCGGCGCCGACCTGGTCGTCGGGAGCGGCGCCGTGCGCCTTGCCGAAGGTGTGGCCGCCGGCGATGAGCGCGACCGTCTCCTCGTCGTTCATCGCCATGCGGGCGAACGTGTTGCGGATGTACTGCGCGGCGGCCGCGGGGTCAGGGTTTCCGCCCGGCCCCTCCGGGTTCACGTAGATCAGGCCCATGTGGTCGGCGCCGACCGGTCCCTGCAGCTCGCCGTCGGCGTCGTGGCGCTCGTCGCCGAGCCACTCGGTCTCCGAGCCCCAGTCGGTCTCGTCGGCCTCCCAGACGTCGGGGCGGCCGAAGGCAAAGCCGAACGTCTTGAAGCCCATCGATTCAAGGGCGCAGTTGCCGGCGAAGATGATCAGGTCGGCCCACGAGAGATTGCGGCCGTATTTCTGCTTGACCGGCCAGAGCACGCGGCGCGCCTTGTCCAGGTTGCCGTTGTCCGGCCAACTGTTCAGGGGCGCGAAGCGCTGGTAGCCGGAGCCGCCGCCGCCGCGGCCGTCGCTGATGCGGTAGGTGCCCGCGGCGTGCCAAGTCATGCGGATGAACAGCGGCCCGTAGTGGCCGTAGTCGGCCGGCCACCAGTCCTGGGAGGTGGTCATCACCTGCTCGATGTCCTGCTTCAACTCCTCGACGTCGACGTTCCCGAACGCCTCGGCGTAGTCGAAGTCCCCGCCCATCGGGTCCGATGCGGGAGAGTTCTGGCGAAGAGCCTTCAGGCTCAACTGATTCGGCCACCAAGTCTGGTTCGTCGTCATGGCATCTCTCTCAATGCGGCAAGCTGCCGGGTGTAGCGCGACTCTCCGCACCTACGGCGCGCGCGGCACATCGTACCCTCAATCGTCAACTCCCGGAAGCCCTGCAGACATGGTTTCGGACGCTGGACGCTCCGGCGCTCGGGGCGTCATGCTGATCCTGGAGGTGAACTATGGAGCAGTCATTCCGATTTGTTGAAGGCTGGGGCGGCGGCCTTGAGGGGCGCACGCTGGGGATCGCGTCGGGCGTGGCCGTCGACAGCCGCGACCGGGTCTACGTGATCGACCGCGAGCCGGATCCGGCCATCGTCGTGTACGATCGCGAGGGCGAGCTGATCACCACGTGGGGAGAGGATATTTTCAGCGTGCCGCACGAGCTGTGGATCGATGAGCACGACCGGGTGCTGGTCGCCGACTGCGGCGACCACACGGTGCGCATCTGCACCGCCGACGGGCAGGTGCTGCAGACCCTGGGCACTCCCGGCGTTCCGGGCGCGGCCGGCATGCCGTCAACCGGCCCACGCGCGCGGTGGTGGCGCCGGACGGCGAGATCTGGGTGGCCGACGGCTACGGGCAGGAGTGCCTGCACCGCTTCTCCGCCGCCGGCGAGCTGCTGGCGACGTTCGGCGGCCGCGGCGCGGGGCCGGGCCGGTTCACGCTGCCGCACTCGGTGGTCTGCGACTACCGCGGCCACGTCATGATCGCCGATCGCGAGCCGAACAACCGGATCTGCATCCTGGACCGATCCGGGCGCCAGGTCGCCGAATGGGGCAACAAGCGCAGTCCGTGCGGCCTGTTCGTGGGCGGCGACGGCACCGTCTACCTGGCCGACGGCACCCTGGTGATCCTGGATCCGGACGGAAACGAGCTCGCGGACATTCCGATGCCGGTGCAGCCCACCGACCGCTCGCATGGGGCACACAGCGTGTGGGTCGACCGGCACGGCGACATCTACGTGTCGGAGGTGGGCGTGGAGAACCTCGTGCACAAGCTCACCCCCGCGTAGCGTCCCGCGGCCGCTACCACTCGAGCAGGTTGCCGCCGAACGTGAGGCCCGCGCCGAAGCCGACGGTGATGAGCAGGTCGCCGGGCGACACCTTGTCGTGCTCGTACAGCTCGTTGAGCGCGATCGGAATCGTGGCCGCCGACGTGTTCGCGTACTCCTCGATGTTGAGGTAGAACTTCCCGTACGGAATCCGCGACCGCTTGGCGGCGGCTTCGATGATGCGCTGGTTGGCCTGGTGCGGGACGATGTAGGCGATGTCGTCGATGGTGAGCTCGTTGCGCGCCAGGATCTCCCGGATCACCTCGATGATGGCCGGCACCGCGAAGTTGTAGACGGGCTGCCCCTCCATCTTGATCAAGAGATCGCGCTCCGCGTCGCGGCCCGGCTTGAACGGCGTCCGCGTGCCGCCGACCTCGCGCGCCAGGTAGGCGGCGCCCGATCCGTCCGCCTTGAGCACCGAGTCGAGGATCCCGCAGCCGTTGTCCGACGGGCTGATCACCGCGGCGCCCGCCCCGTCCCCGAACAGCACGCAGGTGCTGCGGTCCGTCCAGTCGACGATGCGGGTCAACACCTCGCTGCCGATCAGCAGCACGCGCTCGGCGGCGCCGGAGGCGATGAACCCCTTGGCTGTCTCCAGTCCGTAGACGAACCCCGTGCAGCCGACGCCGATGTCCATCGCCGCGGCGTTCCTGGCGCCGATCATGTCCTGCACGATGCATGCCGTGGACGGGAAGCCGACGTAGTCGGAGGAGGCGGTGGCCACCAGCACCATGTCGATGGACTCCGGGTCCGTGCCGGAACGCGCAAGCGCGACCTTCGCCGCCTCTGCGCCGAGATCGGAGGCAGCTTCGTCATCGCCGGCAATGTGGCGGTAGCCGATGCCGGTGTGGGATCGGATCCATTCGTCGGAGGTGTCCAGGAACTCGGCGAGCTCGTCGTTGGACATGCGTCGGGACGGCGTGTAGGCGCCGATCCCCTCAATTCTTGCGCCCATCGGGTCTCCTTGGAGCGGGGTAGGAGGCTTCCGCCTTCGAAGACGACTGTCGGTTGCCGAATGTTAGAGTCCCCGTCTTCTCTGGGTCAAGCGGCCGGCGTTCCGCTCGTTGACCCGCCGGGGCGGGCGGGGCTACCCTGCACGCGAACCGATGCGGACGTGTTTCCTGTTCCCGGCGCAGGGCGCCCAGTACCCGGGGATGGTCCGTGATCTGTGGGATCACAGCCCGGCGGTCAAGGAGTTGTTCCAGATCGCTTCCGACGCCACGGGTACCGACCTGCGGCGCCTGCTGTTCGACGGTACCGCGGAGGAACTGCGCGCCACGGACCGCACCCAGATCGCGGTCACGCTTGCCAACCTGTCCGCCGCCATCGTGCTCGGCGAGCATGGCGTGACCGGCGACGGCTTCGCCGGCTTCAGCCTGGGCGAGTACTCGGCGCTGCACCTGGCCGGGGTGATCGGAGCGGCCGACATCTTTCCGATCGCCAGGGAGCGCGGGATCGCGATGGAGGCTGCCAGCCGCGCCTCCGACACCGCCGACGGCCGCTCGGGAATGGCCGCCGTGATCGGGCTGGCCCCGGGGCGTGTGGAAGCGGCGATCGCCGATCTGCCGCCCGGGACGATCTTCGTCGCCAACTACTCCAGCCCGCGGCAGGTGGTCCTGTCCGGCACGGCCGGGGGCCTGCGCGACGCCGAAGCGGCGTGCAAGGAGGCGGGCGCCAGGCGCTTCATCACGCTGAAGGTCTCCGGGCCTTTCCACTCGCCGCTGATCCGGGACGCGGCCGATCGGCTGGCCGAGGTGCTGGCCGACGTCCCGTTCGCCGATCCGGTACGGCCGGTGTACGCCAACGTCACCGGAGCGCAGGTCACTTCCGGAAGCCAGGCGCGCGAGCTCTGCGTGCAGCAGGTTGTGTCCACCGTGCGCTGGACGGACGAAGTGGCGTCGCTGCAGGCGGCCGGCTACGCCCGCTACCTGGAGGTAGGGCCGGGACAGGTGCTCACCGGGCTGTTCCGGGGTTTCCCGGGAAAGGTCCGATGCGAGGCGGCGGGGACCCTGGAGGCGATCGAGGCGGCCGCGGCGGCCTCCTCCTTGAGGTCCCTGGCATGAGCCTGGAAGGCGCGGTCGCGGTCGTGACCGGCGGCTCGCGTGGCATCGGAGCCGCTGTCTGCAGCGCCCTGCTGCGCGACGGCGCGAAGGTCTACTCGCTCGCGCGGACCGCAGGCGAAGCGGCGCTGGACGGGCAGGGCGACTACCGGTGGCTGGCGACCGACGTGGGCGACGAGCAGGCCGTCAATGCACGGATCGAGGAGATCCTGGCAGAGAAGCGGGGCGTGCAGATCCTGGTGAACAACGCCGGTATCACCCGCGACGGACTGGTGTTCCGGATGTCGCGGCAGGACTGGGACGCGGTGCTGGCGCTCAACCTCACGGCGACGTTCCTGACCTGCAAGCTCGTCGCTCGTGACATGGTCCGGCGGCGTTCCGGGTCCATCATCAACATCTCGTCGGTGGTCGGCTTGACCGGCAACCCCGGCCAGACGAATTATTGTGCGTCGAAGGCCGGGATCATAGGCTTCTCGAAGAGCCTCGCGCGCGAGGTAGCGGGCCGCGGCGTGCGGGTGAACGTGGTCGCCCCCGGCTACATCGAGACCGGAATGACCGCATCGCTCAGCGACGGGATACGGGAGAACATCACCGGCATGATTCCGCTCGGCCGCACCGGAACGCCGGAGGATGTGGCCGAAATGGTGGCGTTCCTGGCCTCGGCCCGCTCCACCTACGTCACCGGACAGGTGCTGCAGGTGGACGGCGGACTGTTGATGTAGCGGAAGCTGCGCGGTCCTGACGGGCGATTCGGAACGAAGGAGATGGGAATGGACAGACGTGTGGTGGTTACGGGCCTCGGCGCCGTCACTCCCTTGGGCAACGACGTCGAGACGTTCTGGCGTGCCGTCAGGAACAACGAGAGCGGTATCGATCACATCTCGTCGTTCGATGTCTCGGACTACCCCTCGAAGGTGGGCGGCGAGGTCAGGGACCTCGACCCGTCGAAGTACCTGGACAGGCGCGAGGCGCGCCGCCTGGACCGCTTCGCGATGTTCGCGATGGTGACGGCGATCGAGGCGCTCGCCGACGCCGGGCTGGCGACCGATGACCTGGACGCGGAGCGCACGGGCTGCATCCTGGGGGTCGGCTTCGGCGGCATTCACACCCTGCACTCCGAGTTCAAGCACCTGTTCGACCGAGGCCCCAAGGCCGTGCACCCGTTGCTGGTGCCGAAGATGATCAGCAATATCGCGGCCAGCCACATCGCGATCAGGATCCACGCGCACGGCCCTTCCTACACGGTCGTGTCGGCCTGCGCGTCCGCCAACGACGCCATCGGCGAGTCGTATCGATGGGTCAAGGACGGGACGGTCGACATCATGGTGACCGGCGGCGCCGAGGCGGCCGTCGCGCCGCTGGCCCTGTCCGGGTTCTCGGTGCTGCAGGCGGTCACGTCGTCGTTCAACGACGACCCCAAGCGGGCCAGCCGGCCGTTCGACAAGGACCGTGACGGCTTCGTCCTGGGCGAGGGTTCCGGAATGCTCATCCTGGAGGAGCTGGAGCACGCCAAGGCTCGCTCCGCGCCGATCTACTGCGAAGTGATGGGCTACGGCGTTACCTGTGACGCCAACCACCTGACCGCGCCCCACCCGCAAGGCAAGGGCGCCGTGAACGCGATGAAGATGGCGATCGCGGGGAGCGGCCTGCAACTCGAGGACTTCGACTACGTCAACGCGCACGGCACCTCGACGCAGCTCAACGACTCGACCGAGACGCGGGCGATCAAGGAGGTGTTCGGCGATCACGCGGCCAGGATGAAGGTCTCGTCGACCAAGTCCATGATCGGGCACCTGCTCGGCGCGGCCGGCGGCGTGGAGGCGATCGCCACGATCAAGGGGCTGCAGGAACAGTTCTACCCGGCGACGATCAACTACGAGACGCCGGACCCCGAGTGCGATCTGGACTACGTGCCCAACCGCGGCCAGCCGGCTCCCATGCGCGCCGCGATCAACAACGCGTTCGGCTTCGGCGGTCACAACGCGGTGGTCGCCCTAAAGCGCTACGACGGCTGACGGCCGGGGCGTCCGAGTAGGAACCGTAGCGGTGCGGATCGCCGTTGTCTCCGACACCCACGACAACTGGCCGGCGCTGGACGCCCTGTGCCGGGGCTTGGCCGACATGGGGTGCACGCACCTGCTGCACTGCGGCGATGTCTGCGCGCCGCTCACGCTGCTGCGGTTGCTGGACGCGTTCGCCGGGCAGGTGGACCTGGTAGCCGGCAATGTCGACGGCGACCACTACCTGATGACCACGCGGACCGCCGGGAGGGAGAACTTCCGGTTCCACGGCGCGGAGCTTGCGGAGCTGGCAATCGGCGAGCGTCGCATCGCCATGCAGCACTACCCGCGCCTGGCACGGGCGCTCGCCTCCGGCGGGGAGTACGATGCCGTGTTCTACGGCCACGACCACGTACCCCACGTGGAGCGGCTCGGCGCGGGCGGCCGTTCCGTGCTGCTGGCCAACCCGGGCACGCTGAGCGCCATGGGCCGGACGCCCACCTACGGCCTCTACGACCCGGCAAACAACGATCTGGAGCTGGTCGACCTGACGGTGTAGGGGCTGCTACGCGGCGAGCTTGTCGCGCAGCACGCCGATCTCATCCTCGGTCAGCCCGCAGTGCCGGCGCAGGTACCGCTCCACTCCGCCGTAGCAGGTGCGCCAGCCCGTTGCGGGCGGTGTGTCCGTAGTCAGCGGCGATGACCAACTCCGGCACGTCAGCAAGCGTCAACAGGAGAGCGGCGATCATGCCGGTACAGTCTTTGCCGCCCCGACAGGTCGTCGGCGCGGTAGAACACCCCGGAGCGGGTGTGGCCGCCATCCCGGCGTGGCAGCCTGCCGAGATCGCGCATGTTGTAGAGCCCGCCCGCGGCCACCTCGCGCGGGGCGGTGAGCTCCTCGTAGGTCGGCAGGTGCACACCGCTCATGTCGTGTGCTTCGGCGGGCTGGTGCGGCATCATCGACCTGCCGGCGGTCGGAGTCGAACCGACACGGGGGTTACCCCCCACCAGATTTTGAGTCTGGCATGTCTACCGATTTCATCACGCCGGCCGTCGCGCGACCTCATCCGGTTGCGCGCGGGCGGCTCGTGCCCGGTTCCGTGCGGCCGCCACCGCCATCCTAACCGATGCGCGGGCGGGACGGTACGGCTCACGCGTCACCGATCGTGGTGCCGCGGTACGGTCGGCCTTCCAGGATCGCCCGCAGGTTGCCGGTGTCGCTGCCGGTGAAAATCACGGTCATGCCCTGCCGGCCGGCGGCGCGGGTGGCGACCGAGTCGAACGGCAGCCTGCTGCCGGGACGCCACTCACCATCGCTCATCCGCGTAAGCTCCCCCCAGGTCACGTGGGTGAGCGGACGCGCGCCGGCGTCGAGCTTGGGATCGCCCGAGTAGACCATCGCCACGTTGGACATCTTGATGACGGTCGATGCGGCGAAACGCCGTGCCAGCAGCACGGCGTCGTAGTCGGTGGAGAAGCCCGGTTTCCATCCGGCCGCGATCATCACCCGGCCGGGGAAGTCCGTGACGGCGGTCGGGTCGGTGATCACGGGGGCGCAGCAGTCCGGCGCGAATGCATGTCGCAGCAGTTCGCCATGCAGACGCGTGGCGGCGATGCCGATCCAGTCCTGCGCGTCGTCGGACGGGGTCGACACGAGCCGGCGATAGGCGGTCTGGTAGTCGCGCGCCAGATCGCCGCCGCCGGTCACGACGATCGCCTTGTCGCCGGACGCGTCCAGGGCGCCGATCACGGCGGCGCGAAAGCCGGCGAGGTACGGGGTGGCGCCCGACTCACGCTCGATGAGCGACCCGGAGAGGTCGATGACGTGAACGGACATCGTCGCCGCGATGATACCACCGGCATGCGGGCCGGGTCCTCATGGGGTTGCCTCCGGGCATCGGCATGTCGTTATCATTGCGGAGCGGGGTGGCGACAGAGCGATGGACCGTGACCTGACGGAGTTCCTCGCGGACTGGCAGTACGATGCTGACGACCAGTACCGTGTGATCAAGGCGCGCGACGGGCGCCGCGTGCTGCAAGTGCGCAAACCGCTCGGCATCGAGCAGTACGAGCTGGACGGCCGGCCGGACGGCCTAAGCCCGTTCGGGAAGGAATCGGTGCTGACGGAGATGCTCGATCGCCTCGATGCCTGGGACGGCGCCGGCGAAGGAGGTTTCCTGATCGACCATGACGACTTCCTGCGCCTGCAGAACGAGGGAATCCTCTACTACTACCGCTACCTGATCCTGTTTCAGATGGGCGATTTCGAACGTACCATCAGCGACACGGGCCACAACCTGCAGATCTGCGATCTCGTGGAGCGGTACGTCGAGGCAGCGGACGATCAGAACGAGATTCTGCAGTACCGGCCCTACATGATTCGAATGAACGCCATGGCGGACGCCATGCTGAAACTTGGCGCCGAGAATCCGGGCGCCGCCCGCGAAACCCTGCAGCAGGCAATCGACGACATCGGTGCGCTGGAGGAAGTCGACACTCCGACCTACCACTACGAGAGGCTGCGGTCACTTCAGTACCTCCGCACCGCCTTGAAGCAGATCAAGGTGCCTGCACAGACCGTGTTGGATCGGTTGAACAGCGCGTTGGATGAGGCGGTCGAGCAGGAAGCGTACGAGCGGGCGGCGGAGTTGCGGGACAGGATCCACGCCCTGCAGCAGCGTCGGACGTAGCCCGCAGCGGCATGCGCGACGCAGCGCGGCGCAGGAGTCCCGCCCGGGCGCCGGATCGCCTGCCGCCCGAACGGCGTTGGGCTTGGTGGTCGGGCGCCGCCACCTTCCTGGTCTGGATGGCCGTGGCGGCGGATCTGGCGGCCGCCCAGGAACTGGTGACCGCCACGGTGTTCTTCGAGGACGTCGCCCGCAGATACGCGGCGATCCAGGACTATCAGGCGAACGTCGTGCTCGCCCGGCGCCGTGTCGGGCGGGTCGGCGACGACGGCGCGCAAGCCGGCGCGGCGTGGTGCGGCTCGGAGCAACGGGAGGTGGAGCTTTCGCGGATGGAAGGAGCCCTCTCATTCAAGGACCCGGACCTGCTGCGCATCGACTTCACCCTGCCGGCCGGCCAGGTGCTGGTGTCGGACGGAGCGATGCTGACGATCTATATGCCCGCGTTGGACTACGTCATCGAGCAGCGGCTCACCACAGGGACTCCGGCGGCCGCCTCGCTGTCGCCGAGCCTGGCCGCCATGTTGGGCCTGCGCTTCCTCCGCGCAAACTACGGGATCGCCTACGAGAACGAGAAGGGACCGTATCCCGTGTCGCTGGGCGACGGATCCGGCCAGCAGGTGGTCAGGCTGCTGCTGGAACGCCGGGTCCCGGAGGAGGCGTTCGAGACCATCGAGGTTGCGGTCGGCGACGACAGGCTGATACGGTGCATCGTCGGCGAGTATCGTTCCGGGGATCGGGTCGCCATCGAGTTCCGGGCGGTGCGCACCGACCAGTCGATACCGGACGCACGGTTCCGGTACGAGCCGCCGCCGGACGCGAACGTCTATCGCGATCTGCTGCTCGGGGAAGCTGACTGAGCCCATGACTGAGGACGGTCCGGCACCCGCGGAGCACACGCCTCTTCTCGAGGCCCGTACGGCGCGAGGCATCTCGCTCGAGCAGGCAACACGCGACATCCACATCAGCAAGAGTTTCCTGGAGGCACTGGAGGCCGAGGAATACTCCGATTTCCCCGGTGATGCCTACATCACCGGGTTCATCCGCAGCTACGCCGGCTACCTGGAGCTGGATCCCGAGCCGCTGATCGAACGCTACCGGACGCAGCAGGCCGCCAGCTCGGCGGCCGCCGATGTCACACCGGGCCGCAGACGGTCGACGCTGGTGGCGGTGGTGGTGCTGGCGTTGCTGGTGTTCGCGGCCGGTGTGGCCGCATTGCTGCGCTGGGTGATTCCGCCGGCCGGCCTGGGCGGCCTGACCGCGGCCGAGCGGAGTGCGGAGCGACGGGCCGGGCTGACCGGCAATTCGTTCGTGATGACCGATGACGTGGCGATCCAGGTGCTGCCGGTCGGCACCGTGCTGCGGGTTCCGGTCGGGAACCGGCGCCACGACGTGCTGCTGGCCCGCTACGAGAACGGCCTGGTCATCGAGTACGGCGGGAACGAAGTGCTGCTTGCGGTCGGTGGAGAGCGCCTGCTCGACCTGGACGGAGACTCCCGGACCGATCTGCGCGTGCTGCTCAACGATGTCGATCGAACCGTCGATCCGGTCCGGGTGCACCTCACCCTGCAGCTCGGCTCGGCCAGGGGTCAGGCGCTGGTGTCGATCCCGGCCGGGGCCGCCTGAGCTGGCCGGTCGCACATTGCCGGGTACCGGGACCAGGGGCGGGACGACGCTGATCGAACACTATCTGGAGGTCTTGAACGAGCCTCAGAGGCGCGCCGTGGAGCACTGGGGCTGCCCGCTGCTCATCCTGGCAGGTGCCGGATCGGGCAAGACGCGGGCGATCACCACCAAGATCGCCTATCTGGCCGAGCGGCGCAGCATCCCGCCGTGGTCGATGCTGGCGGTGACCTTCACCAACAAGGCCGCCCAGGAGATGCGCGATCGCGCAACGGCGATGCTGCCGGCGGCGGCCGAAGCGAACATCCGCACCTTTCACTCGTTCTGCAACTGGCTGCTGCGACGCTACGGATCCAGGGCCGGCATCGACCCGGGTTTTTCGATACTGGATAGCGCCGACGCCCTCTCGGTCCTGCGCGACGCGTCCGGCGGTGGATGGGCCGCGGACGAGCTCAAGGCGGCCGCCGATTTGATCGCGCGCGCCAAGGATCACGGACTGCGCCCGAGCGACGACCTGGACCGGCTCGGCGCGCCGGTGGACCTCCCGCTGAACGAGCTCTATGCCGCGTATCAGGAGCATCTGGAGCGCAGCAACGGGCTGGACTTCGGCGACCTGATATTGCGTGCGATCGACCTGTTGTCGGACGAGGCCGGGGACGAGATCGCCGGGCGCTTCCGGGCGCTGCTCGTGGACGAGTATCAGGACGCGAATCGGGCTCAGTTCCAGCTCCTGCGCCTGCTGGCGCGTGGCGATGCCTACGTCTGTGCCGTCGGTGACGATGACCAGTCGATCTACGGGTTCAGGGGCGCCGACGTGCAGGCGTTCCTGTCGTTCCCGGACCACTTCGCGGGGGCCGAGATCATCCGCCTGGAGCAGAACTACCGGTCCACCCCGCAGATACTGCAGGTCGCGGACTGCGTGGTGGCCGGCAATCGGGACCGCCTGGGCAAGAGACTGTGGACCGAGAACGGGAGCGGGCCGGCACCGCAATTGCACGAGCTGCCGGATCAGGAGGCGGAGGTCCGGCTGTGCTGTGAGCTGGTGGACCGGGACCCCGATCTGGAGACCGCGATCCTGTACCGGATGAATTTCCAGTCGCAGCCGTTCGAGACTGCCTTCAGGCGGCTGCGCATCCCCTACCGGCTGGTCGGATCCATCGGCTTCTTCGAGCGCCAGGAGGTGAAGGATGCGCTCGCGTATCTGATCCTGACGGTCAACCCGGCCGACACCGTCGCGTTCAGGCGCGCGGTCGCGACCCCGCGGCGCTCGGTGGGTCCCAAGACGGTGCAGCGCATCCTTGCGGTGAGGACGGATGCCTCCGCACGTCCCCAGGCCGAGACCCTGTTCGACGTCGGACCGCCTGCCGTGACCGTCGTCGACCGGGCACGGTCCGTGCACGGTACCTTGCCGCGCCGGGCGCGTGCCGGGATCGGGGCCTTTCTCGAACTGCACCGGGAGCTGTGCACGATGGCCGATCATGAGCCTGTGGCGTCGCTGGTGGCTGCCGCCTTGGAGCGCTCCGGCCTTGCCGAGCACTACGCCCGGCTGGACGAGGTGTCCGGCGGCAGCCGCCTGCGTAATCTGGAGCAGCTCGCCGCCAGCGCCGAGCCGTTCGGATCCGGGCCCGGGGAGCTGCGGCGCTTCCTGGAAGCGGCCGGGCTGCATGACTCCGGCGGCGAACGCGACGAGGAGCCCCGCGGGGCGATCCGTCCCGTCACGCTGATCACCATGCACAACACGAAGGGGCTGGAGTTCGAGCGGGTCGTGATCACCGGGCTGGAGGAGGGGGTGTTTCCGCTGCTGCCGGGCGACCGCGCAGCCGATCCCGGTCGGCCCGACCCCGGTCGGGCCGACCGCGACCTGGAGGAGGAACGCCGCCTGTTCTATGTCGGCGTCACGCGGTCCCGGCGCCATCTGCATCTCAGCACCTGCGCCCGCCGGACCGTGTTCGGGCAGCGGCGAGATCAGCAGATGAGCCGCTTCCTGTCGGAAATCCCCGACCGGCTGCTGGCCCGTGATGGTGCGAATCGCGGGCAGGGGGAGGCCGAGGACTTCCCGGCCGGAGCAGAGGTCTATCACGAGGACTACGGGAGCGGGATCGTCACCCGTCGCTGGAGCAGCGCCGGCACGTGGTTCGTGACCGTGCGGTTCGCCACCGAGCACGAGGCGTCGTTCGCGGTGCGCTACTCGGCCCTGGAACGGATCCGATCGTGACCGCGCCCGACCCTGCCGCCCGCTCGCGGCTGGGGCGGCTGGAACCGATCCGCCGGGCGCGTGGCTATCGCCTGTACGACCATCGTGGCCGGCGCTTCCTGGACCTGTGGCAAGGCGGCGGCCGCGCTCTGCTGGGACACCGTCCGGATCGCGCGCTGGCGCGGATCAAGGGCGCCCTGTCCCAGGGGGTGAACGGCGGTCTGCCTTCGGTGTACGAGCGCCGGCTGTGCAATCGCCTCCGGCACCTCATCCCGGGCTTCGAGCCGCTGCTGACCGGCGGCGATGCCGAGGTGCGCGCGGTGCTGCAGCATCTCGGCGTCGCGGCAGGGGAGCTGCACGATCCCGCGGTCGAAGCCGGTCCGGCGGAAGCTCGCCTGGCGGGGATCTGGCGGCCGTTGCTCGGGCCGACGCCACCGCCCCCCCGATGGCGGGCCGTGGTGCCGGTGCTGCCGTCCACGATCGGGGATTCGCCGGCGCCGCTGTGCTTGCCGGCGGGGACGGCGGCGTGCGAGCTGGAGCGGCTGATGATCACACCGGCGCCGCAGCCGGCGCCGCTTCTGGTAGCCGGTCTGGCCGGACTGGACCGGTTGCCGCGGTACGGTGGTGCACCCTGGGCGCAGCGTGCATGGCCGGATACGCACGGATGCGCCGGCTGGGAGCGGCGAGGACCGTATGTGGCGGCGCGGTGCGATGAGGCCGTCTATGACGCCGTGTTCGACAGATTCCTGCGTGCGGGGATCCTGCTCTCCCCGTTCCACCCGGGACCGAGCATCCTGCCGGACGACGTCTCGGCCGGCGAGGCGGCGGCGCTGATGCGGTTGTTCGCCGAGAGTCCGGCAGACTCCTGACAGACTCCTAGCGCCGTCCGAGCCGCAGGAGGAACAGGAACAGGTTGAGCATGTCCAGGTAGAGCTTGAGCGCGCCGAGCACCGAAAGGCGGACGAATGTGGTCTCATCCATGGATCCGGCCTCGGCCTGCCAGCGCTTGATCACCTGGGTGTCGTATGCCGTCAGGCCCAGAAACAGCGCTACCCCGCCGATCGAGATCAGGAGATCGAGGATGCCGCTGCCGACCAGGAGGTTGACGACGATGGCGATCATCAGGCCCAACAGGCCCATGCTCAGGAAGCTGCCGATGGACGTCAGGTCACGCTTGGTCACGTGGCCGTACACGCTCATCCCCGCGAACATGCCCGCCGCGATGAAGAACGCCTGAGCGATTTCCTGAGTGGTGTAGACGGCGGCGATCACCGACAGCGTGACGCCGTTGAGCGCCGCGAAGGCGATGAACCCGCCGGAGGCGGCGCCGACGCCCATGGTCATGATCCGGGCGCTCAGGAACCAGACCAGCGCCAGCTCGCCGATGATGAGCCCGAAGTACAGCATCGGGTTCCCCAGGATCGCTCTGAACAGCACGTCCTGGCTGACCACGAACCAGGCGACGGCGCCGCTCAGGACCAGTCCGCCGGTCATCCACAGGTAGACGTTGCTCAGCAGTCCGGTCTGGGCAGCGGCGTCGACACGGCCGTGTAATGCGTGTCGCTCGGACATGGCTCCTCCCTGGCCCGGCGAAGCCCGCCGGGGCGTCCTCTTGCTTCGGCAATCAATGTCCTGCCGTTCACACCAGACGGTCAAGATCGGGCCGGTCAAGAGTGCCGCGGTTCCCGCCCCGCCGGCCACGGCGCGGGATGGAGGTGGCGAGGCGGGACGGTGCATTTGCTTGACGCGCCGGGAGACGCTACCCTTAGGGGACTCTCAGCGCACGAGGCGACGATGATTGCTCTATTGGTGGGCTTGGTGCTCCTGTTGTTCGCGGTCTACTCGGTACTGCCGGTGCCGTGGTCCATGCAGTGGTGGCCGGACGTCATGGACTTCCTGAAGGGAGGCATCCCGGTGGTAGCCCTGCTCATCGGCTTGATCGCGCTGTTTGTCGGATTCGCGGATATCAAGGACAAGATGGAAGCCAAGAAGGAAGAACGCGAGGCGAAGGAGGCCGAGGCCCGCGGCTCCGGCTCGTCGACGTAAGGAGGCGGCAACGTAGAGCGATGAAAACGGTATTCGTGCGTGCTCGCGACGTCGAGCGACGATGGTACATCGCGGATGCGGACGGCGCTCCGCTCGGCCGGCTGGCGGCACGGGTGGCCAGCGTGCTGCGCGGCAAGCACCGACCCTACTTCGCACCTCACCAGGACCTGGGCGATCGCGTGGTCGTCATCAACGCGGCCAAGGTGGCCGTGTCCGGGAAAAAGCGCAGCGACAAGCGGTACTACCGCCACTCGGGCTACCCCGGGGCGTTGCGCAGCGAGACCTTCGAACACGCCATCGCCCGCAAGCCGGTGTTTCCGGTGGAGCAGGCCATACGCGGCATGCTCCCCAAGGGCCGCCTGGGTCGGGAGTTGTTCCGCAACCTGCGCGTGTACGCCGGCTCCGAGCATCCCCACCAGGGCCAGAGCCCTCAACCCATCGACCTTCGATCATTCGAACGTCAATCATCCGAACGGGATCAAAGCTGATGACAGAAACGGACGGCATCAATCTCGCCCTGGGCACGGGGCGCCGCAAGACCGCGGTCGCCCGCGTCTTCCTGCGCCAACCGGTGGTCGGCGCCGACGCCGGAGAGACCGACCTGCAGCGCGCCGCGGCCGGACAGATCAAGGTCAACGGCAAGTCGCTGGACGACTACTTCAACTCGGAGGAACTGGTACGGCGCGTGACGTCTCCGCTGGACGTCACCGACAACCTGGGCAAGCTCAGCGTGCTCATCAACGTGTCGGGCGGCGGGCCGGCGGGTCAGGCGGACGCCAGCCGCCACGGCCTGGCGCGCGCCCTGGATGCCTATGACGGCAGCAACCACGAGAGCCTGCGCGCCAACGGCTTCCTTACGCGCGACCGACGCATGGTGGAGCGCAAGAAGTACGGCCGTCCGAAGGCGCGCAAGCGCTTCCAGTTCTCGAAGCGGTAGTACCCCATCAGACTGATGGCGAGTCGCGTAGCGCGCACCCTCTCAAACTGCAGTTTGATCCGATACTAGGCAGCTTGGGGCGGTAAGTCGCGGCCTCCTTGAGCGTTGGCGAGCGTGAGGTGACGGCCTTGACCGGGCACACCGCCACGGCCCTGGAGTGCGCCAAGGAGCTGATCGCCCGCCGCGAGCACTCCGTCTTCGAGTTGCGGCGGAAGTTGCAGCAGAGAGGACACGCTCCCGTTGCGGACACGGTGATCGAATCGTTGACCCGCGCCGGTCTCCTTGATGACGAACGGTTTGCCCGCGCCTGGCTGACCGCACGGACTGGACGAAAGGCCGAAGGACGGCGCCGGTTGGTGGCGGAACTGATCAGGCGCGGCGTGAGCGACTCGGTGGCCGCAGCCGTCGTGGAGGACGAGCTGCCCGTCGCCGTCGAGCAGGAATTGCTTCGGTCCAGCGCTTCGGGACTGCGAGCCGCCGGCCATGGCCGCGACGCGATCGCGCGCCGGTTGCTGGCCCGCGGATTCCCGGCGGCGGCGGTGCGCCGGGCGGTCGCGACGGACGAAGGATGGCAGTAGCCTGGAACGGGGACCGAACGATCCCCCGTGCTACCGCGGAGGCGCCCCGGGAAATGCGGCCCGGCCCGGGTAGATCGCCTGATCGCCCAACTCGTCCTCGATGCGCAGCAACTGGTTGTACTTGGCCAGCCGATCGGAGCGTGAGAACGATCCCGTCTTGATCTGGCCCGTCGCAAGCGCGACGGACAGGTCCGCGATGAAGGCGTCCTCGGTCTCGCCCGATCGGTGCGACACCACGGCGGTCATGCCAGCCCGGCGGGCCGTGTCGACCGCCTCGTACGTTTCCGTCAGCGTGCCGATCTGGTTCACTTTTATCAGGATCGAGTTGGCCACGCCTTCGCGGATGCCGTGCGCCAGGCGCTCGACGTTGGTCACGAACAGATCGTCTCCGACGAGCTGGACCCGGTCGCCGAGCGCGTCGGTCAGCACCTGCCATCCTTCCCAATCGTCCTCGGCCATGCCGTCCTCGATGGAGATGATTGGATATCGCTGCGACCAATCCTTCCACTGATCCGCCAGGTCCTTGGAGGTCATCGAAGCCCGCGCGGTCTTCCGGAAGGTGTAACGGCCGGTCTCAGGGTCGTACAGCTCCGACGTCGCGGGGTCCAGCGCTATGGCGATGTCATCGCCCGGTTGCAGGCCGGCAGCCTCGATGCTCTCCATGATCAGGCCGAGCGCGGCTTCGTCGGAAGGAAGGTCGGGTGCGAACCCGCCTTCGTCGCCGATCGCGGTCGACAAGCCGCGTTCGGCGAGCACCCGCTTGAGCGTCTGGAATACCTCGGCGCCCATGCGCACCGCCTCGCGCAGGCTGGGGGCGCCCACCGGCACGATCATGAACTCCTGGAACTCCAGGCTGTTGTCCGCGTGCGCGCCGCCGTTGACGATGTTGGCCATCGGCACCGGCAGCAGGGTCGAATGGAACGTGCCGAGATACCGGTACAGCGGCAGGTCCAGGTCGGCGGCCGCTGCGCGGGCCACCGCCAGCGAAACCCCCAGGATCGCGTTGGCTCCGAGCACGCGCTTGTTCGCGGTCCCGTCCAGTTCGATCATCTCGCGGTCGATCCCGACCTGGTTGATGGGGTCGTAGCCAACCAGGTTGGGAGCGATCCGTGTGTTGACGTTCTGTACCGCCTTGAGGACCCCTTTGCCGCCGTAGCGGTCGCCACCGTCGCGCAGCTCGATCGCCTCGTGCGCGCCGGTGGAGGCCCCCGACGGCACCGCGGCGCGGCCGCGTGCGCCGCCTTCCAGGCCGACCTCCACCTCCACGGTGGGGTTGCCGCGCGAGTCCAGAATCTCGCGTGCCGCGACCATCTCTATCGTTGCCATCGCCCAGTTCCGTGCTCAGTCATGCTCACCTTTGGCGATATAGTAGTGGGTGGCAGGGAGCCGGTGAAGTTCGACCTCGTCGCGGAGATCGTGGAACGCATCGTGTTCGCGATGGAGGACCAGGGAGCCGACTACTCCGTGGACGTCGAAACCGCGGAGATGGTCAAGGATCGCGGCGCGCACCTGGGGGAACGGTTCGTCCCCATACCTCCGTGGCGGCCGATCGACGGGTTCCATCTCATGGAGCGTTTCGTGGCAGCCCTGCGCAATCCGATTCATCGCGACCGCCTGCGAAACGCGCTGAATTCGCGCGGGCGGGTGTTCCGCGCATTCAAGGACGAGCTGAGGCGCATCCCGTACGTGGAGCAACGCTGGTACCGCTTCAAGATGGCCGAGATGCGGCGGATCGTGACGGAGTGGTACGACCTGGAGCGGCAGTCGCGCGGGTTGGAACGACTCGGGCCGGAACCGGAAGAGACCGACGACCTGATGGCCAGCGAATTCGCCTTTGGCCGTGTCGATGCCGGGGACCTGGAGCACGTGGTCAGGCTGCATGAGGACGCACGGCAACTCACGGCCAATCCGAATGCGTTGCTCGCGGTGGTGCGCGGGAGCCGGCCGGGGATCGTCGGCTTCATCGGCGGGGTGCCGGAAGGGAACGGTACCGTCTGCGTCGGAGCGATCGCGGTGGCCCCCGAGTTCCGCGGTCTGGGCATCGGGCGGTCGCTGCTCTCGCACTTCATCGACGAAGCGGCGGGAGCCGGCTATTCCTCAGTGCAGGTGGCGTTGTGCGGCCAGGAGCAGGAGTTTGAGCGGCTGTTCGTCCAGCAGGGGTTCAGCCCGGTGGCGAAGACGTTCCGGCTACCACTTGCTCCCACGGAGGAGCGGAAACCGTAAGCGGCAGCGCCAGGAACATCCTCCGGGGCGGCGCTCCGTCCGGTTCCTCCGCGGAGATCACGACCCCGAGGTCCAAGGAGAGCCACTCCTGCGTGGCCAGCAGACGATCGGGAAGATCGAGCAACACCTCGACCCGCGCTCCGGGCTCGATGCTGCCGACCGGTACGTGTACGCCGGCGGCAAGCAGGCTGACACCGGTGCGGGCAACCACGCCGGGATTCTCCATCTGTACCGGGATGGCCACAGGTGACTGCAGCTCGGCGACCTCGAGGTGCAGCGACTCCGGGCTGACGACCAGGAACGGCTCCTGGAAGATCACCTTCTCGGAGTCGCCGCGAACCTCTACCGCGCGTTCCAGTCCGGAAAGGCTCGCTTCGTCCTCCGGTGTCAGATGGAGGGCATGCTCGTAGAGTGCCGCCGCCAGGCCGGCGCGGTCTTGGGCCTGCGGCAGGTCTCCCCATTCCAGCGAGGCGACCGCATCGGCAAGCGCGAGCTCGGCAAGCTGCCTGGCGATGACGGTCGGGCCCGTGGTACCGGCGGCATCGTCCGCCTCGTTGGTGCCGTGACCACCGAAGCGCAGGATTCGTGCCCGCTGTGAGTCCAGCAGATAGAACGCATCCCTGCCCGGTGCCGGTTCCAGCACAAACTGGGCCGGCAAGATCTCCCGGCCTCCGTCCGGAGCGATGAGCAGCCACTTCGGGCGCCCGAGTTCGTCGAAGGCCCAGACCAGCCCGGAGCCGCCCAGAAGGACGGTTCCGTCGTCAAGCACCGCAAGCGCATGAGGAAACTTGAGCATCCGCGGGTCCACCTGGGGGCGAATCGAGTCGATCTCGCGGCCATCCAGGCCGGCGATCACGACCCTGCGGTCGAACTGGTCGTACAGCACCATGCGCCGCTGGTCGTCGATGTCCATCGCGTTGATGAATGGCGCGGCGACCGGTACGGGGCGCTTCTCGATAGCAAGTTCGGTCAGGTGCACATAGGCCGGTCCGTTCCTGGTAAGGGCAGCCAACCCGCCGCCCGGGACGGCGTCCAGCCGCCGCGCGTCCGGCAGGTCGAGGAAGGCCATGTCGTCGTCTCCGTTGCGCCGGCGGACGATGCGCGCGTGGTTCAGGTCGATCGCGAGCACGTCATGGGTCCAACTGGTGCGGGCGATCTCCTGTGGGGCCGTGGCGCCTGGCGGGCGCGCCTCCGGCAGCAGCGATGCCGGGGTAGCCGCGATCAGCTCGAAGCGCGGCCCCAACTCGGCGGACCCTCCGGTCAGCAGCACGCTGACGCCGCCGTCGTGCGCGGCGAGGTCCAGGATCTGCCCTTCGTACCCGAACGCGGACTCCACCGCGGCTTCCGCGTCGCCGGTGGCCTGATCGACGGTGCGGAACAACGCGGCAATTCTTCCACCGTCGATCACGTCGGTGATGTCAGGTGGAAGGTAGATCGGCGGCGGGAAGCCGGCGCGCGCCGCCTGCAGGTACCCGAGGTCGGCGACCAGTGCGGCGACGACCGTGTCGAGCCTGGTGGCGGAGGCCGTGCGCACGGTGGACGTCAGGGCACGCTCGGCTTCCAGGTCGGAGCTGGTGACTATCAGGTCCAGCCCTCCGGCACTGTCATGGACGCCGATCTCGACCCGGATGCGAGACGGAAAATCGGGGGAAATGCCGATCTCCTCGGAGGAAAGGATCTCCTGCAGCCGTTCGACGAGCTGGCCTTCATCCAACTCCGCGCGCGGGTCGATCGACCACTCGGCGATTCGCAACCCCATGGCCGGAACACTCGCGATGAGCAGGGCAGCGAATGCCACGGCCGCTCTGAACGAAGTCATATCGCTATCATGCCCGAGATTTTAGAATCATGTGTCTGGACTGCCGAGTGCGCTTCGGTAACTTCGTCCCACGGCTGCACGTGATCGGCGTATTCTATGCTGCGCTCGTGGCCCTTGCCGAGCAGCAGCACGGTGTCGCCCGGTCGTGCCAGCTCCACGGCTGTACCGATCGCTTCACGCCGGTCCGGGATGAGCCGGGGCGCCGGCGCCCCGGCGACGAAGCCGCAGGCGATGTCCTTGAGGACCATCAGCGGATCCTCGCGGCGCGGGTCCTCATCCGTAAGAATCACGATGTCGGCGTGCTCGGAGGCGATCCGGCCCTGCATGGCCCGCTTCTCGCGATCCTTCTCTCCGGCTGAGCCGAACACGACGATGGTGCGGCTGTCGGCGGCAAGGTCCGCACCGCGGCACAGCCGCAGCCCGGCGAAGAGTTGCCGAAAGGCTGCCGGCGTGTGGGCATGGTCGACGATCATCGTGAAGCCGCGGTCATTGCGGATCTGCTGCATGCGTCCCGGAAGCGGGCTGAGGACCGGCAGCGCATCGAGCACATGGTCCGGGGCAGCCCCGCTGGCGCCGGACGCCATCAGCAGGGCGGCGGCGATGTTGCCGGCCTGCACAGGGTCGCCGATCTGCACCCGGCACTGCCTGCGGACGTCGTGCAGCCGGACGGCCAGAGTCAGGCCGGAGCCGTCGGCTGCCAGAACCGTTGCGGTGCAGTCGGCCTCGTCGCCGCCGTGGGACGCCAGCGAAACGGTGCTGAAGCTCTGCGCCGCGGGGAACCGCGCACGCAGGTCGTGCCACGCCCTGTCATCGCGGTTGAGCACCGCCACGCCGCGGGAGCCGTCCGGACGATCACGGACCATGTCCAGCAGCGCCGCCTTGGCGTCCCGGTACCGCTTCCAGTCACCGTGGAACTCCATGTGCTCGTGCGTGACGTTGGTGATCGCGGCGGCGGCAAGCGGCAGTCCGTGCACCCTGCCGGCGGCCAGCGCTATCGAGGTGGCTTCGATGACCGCGGCGCGGCAGCCGAGGCCGGCCATGGTTGCCAGTAGCCCATGCAGCTCCGGAGCTTCGGGAGTCGACAGCCGCCAGGGCGTATCCACGACGCCGGTTCCGTCGTCGACGTAGACGCTCGACACCAGTCCGGCCGGGAGGCCGAGACGGTCGAGGAGCAGCTTCGTGAACCACGCCGTGGAGCTCTTGCCGTCCGTGCCGGTCACGCCGACGAGCAGGAGGTTCCGTGCCGGGTCGCCGGCGTGCCAGGCTCCGGCGACCGCGAGGGCCGTCTTCGCGTCAGGTACCTGCAGGTAGCAGACGTCGGTGGCGTACGCGGGCAGATCCCGCTCGTGGATCACCGCACGCGCGCCCCGGCGCACGGCGTCGGATATGAAGCGGTGGCCGTCATCCTTGCTGCCGGGGCGCCCGACGAACAGCGTGCCGGGACCGGCCTGGCGCGAATCGTAGCGGATCGCGTCGATCGGGCCGGCCGCCCGGCCACGGACGCGCGTCGCTCCGATGCGATCCGGCAGATCCGCCAGGTCCGGGCGTGGAGATTCAGCCGGATCGCTCATCGGGATCGCCCATGCCGTCCTTGGCACGTGAGCGACTTCGTCCACTCGGGGATGGAAAGGGCGGCTGCTTGCATCAGTCGGGCCACTCATTGGTCATCGGCACGAACGGGCCCGGGCTTGCGCTTCACGCCGGTGCCGCCGGTCCCGCCAGGGGGGGACCGGCGGCGTCAGCGCTGTTCGTAGAGGTAGTCGAAGAACTCCGCGTCGGTGGAGAGGGTCTTCTGGAAGTTCGGCAGCAGCGCCCGGTACGCCTCGATCGCCTTGAAAAAGGCGTAGAACTCGGGGTCGGTGTTGTAGGCATTCGCATAGATCGCCGCCGCGTCGGCGTCGGCCTCACCGCGGATCACCTTGGCCGTCCGCTCTGCCTCCGAGATGATCTCCAGCCGCTCCTTTTCGCGCTTTCCGAGCCACTCGGCCTTCAGCCCCTCGCCGTCGGAGCGCCACGCCTGCGCCACCTGCTGGCGCTCGGTGATCATGCGGCTGTAGACGCTCTCGGTCAGGTCGTCCGAGTAGCGGATCTGGCGGATGATCACGTCGAGCAGCTCGATCCCATAGAGTGCCTCCGCTTCCTTCGCGCGCCCCAGCATGTCGTTGGAGAGCTCGTCGCGCCCCTTGTCGATGGAGGCGAACGTGACTTCGGTGTAGGTGTCGCCCAGGATCGAGCTGGCGTCCTGGGCATCGTCGGTGGACCGCCGCACGATCTCGTTGATCACGTCGGAGTTGCGCACCGCCTCCTGCAGCCGGTTGTTGGAGATCACTTCCTTGACCGCGGAGTCGATGACCGCGTCGAGCCGGGTCTGGGCTCCCTGCTCGTCCTTGACCGACTCATAGAACAGCACCGGATCGACGATGCGCCAGCGCGCCGTGGTGTCCACGTAGATGAACTGACGTTCCTGCGTCGGCACCAGGGTCGGGTCGCCGTCCCAGGAGATGATCTTCTTCGGATAGCGAACGACCTGGTCGATCAGCGGCGCCTTGAGCGCCAGCCCGGCGTCGGTCTTGGAGCGCACGATGCGGCCGAACTGCAGGATGATCGCCTGCTGCCCCTCCTGCACTACGTAGAACGGCCCGAGCATCAGGAAGATCAGCAGGGCGGCGCCTGCGACCACAACGATCGTGATGAAACGCTTCACTGGTTCCCTCCGAGCGACAGCTCCTGTCCGAGCTGCTTGAGCGGGATGAAGTTGGTCAGGTTCTTGTCGATGAGGTCGGTGCCCTGGTCGTCCTTGAACACCTCCTCGAACATCTCGTAGTAGAGGCGCGTGCGGGTCACCTCCGGGCTCTTGCGGTACTCCTCGTACAGGTGCACGTAGCGCGCCACGTCACCCTCCGCGCGGTTGAGGCGCTCGGCCTTGTAGCCCTCCGCCTCGGCGATGAGCCGGTCGGCCTCGCCGTGGGCGCGCGGGATCGTCTGGTTGTAGGCTTCCTTGCCCTCGTTGATCAGGCGGTTGCGGTCCTGAATCGCCTTGTTGACGTCCTCGAAGGCGTTCTGCACCGCGCCGCGCGGCGGCACGACGCTCTGCAGCTGCACCGCGTCCACGCGCACGCCGATGTCGTAGCCTTCGGTGCCGAACAGGGCGTTCATTTCCTCCTGCGCCCGCAACTGGATGACCGGCCGCTCGTCGCCCATCACGTCCAGGATCGCGCGGTCGCCCACCAGCCGGTTGAACACCGACCGGGAGATGTCCTTGATCGTCGTCTCTCCGTCGACGATGTTGAACAGCCATTTCTCGGGCTCAATGATGCGGTACTGGATCGACCACTTCACGTCGACGATGTTGAGGTCGCCGGTCAGCATCACCGACTCCTCCGGGAACTCCTGGGTGGAGAACACCGTGCGCACGCCGGCCTCCTCGGTGCGGAAGCCGAACTCCAGCTTGTGCAGCACCTCCGTCTCCACGTTGTAGACGCGGTCGATCCCGAACGGCAGCTTGAGGTGCAGGCCGGGATCGCTGGCCCGGCCGACGTACCGGCCGAAGCGCAACAGGATGCCCTTTTCGCGCGCGTCCACGACGTAGAAGCTGGACAGCACGATGATGACCAGCAGGACCGCGCCCAGCATGAGGCCGACCGCCCGCGGGCTGAAGCTGCCCGGCGCACGCCGCTCTGCGGATGAATCGTTTTCTGACATGGGACTCCTCCCTTGAGGGGACGGGGACCGGGCGCGTACGCCAGCCCTTACACAATGTCGACGATATACCCGGAGGCGCGCCAAGGTCAAACCGGAGAGTTCCAAGGCGGTTCGACGCCAGGAAATCGTCGTGATACCTGAATAGAGTTCATGATTCGATTGACTATGTGAAGGGATGTGCCTAGGTTCGGGACATGGCGTTGGATATCCAACCTCCGCTGGGACCGTGCCCGATCTGTGATCAGCGGCTGCAGGTTGCCGAATATGCGTGCGGGTCCTGCGGCGTCACCATCCGCGGTCGCTTCGAGCGCTGCGACCTGTGCGCGCTGCCGGACGACCTGCTGCACTTCGTGCGGCTGTTTCTGCACGTGGAGGGCAACCTGCGGGAGGTCGAGCGGCGGCTGGGGATGTCCTACCCGACGGTCAAGGCCCGCCTCAAGGCGGTAAATGCCGCTCTCGACGCACCGGGCGAACGACCGGGCGCCGGCGCTGCGGAAGGAGGCGACCAGGGCCGACTGCGCCTGCTGCGCCGCCTCCGCGACGGGGAGCTATCGCTCGGTGAGGTGATACGGCGCCTGCACGCTGAGGACGCGGGCGCCGGAGGAGGTAACGATGGATCGGATCACTCTTGATCTGGATGGCGTAGCGGAGGTTCGCATCACGACGCGCAGGCGGGGTATTGTCGCGCGCGCGGTCGAAGGCGACGCCGGAACCCTTGCGGCTGACGGTCTGGATGCGATCCGGGTCGCGCGCGACGGCGACCGTTTGGAGATCGCGGAGCCGCGGCGCGATGACGACGAAGAGGCGGGCGGCACCCTCGAGCTGTCGCTGCCGGCGGCGCGCTCGTGGGAGCTGAGCGCGGACAGCGCCAGCGGCTCAGTGCTCGTCGCCGGCATGGATGGGACGGTGCGGGTCCGCACGGCGAACGGAGCGGTCACCCTGCAGGACCTCACGGGAACCGCGGACGTGCGCTGCGCCAACGGGTCGATCACCGCCGAACGGATTGCCGGGCAGTTGAACGTGTCGGCGGCCAACGGCAAGATCACGGTGCGCGACGCCGAGTTGACCGGGGGCAAGTTTCACAACGCCAGCGGCCGCATGGCCCTGCAACTCCGGCCGACCGGTGACGGCAAGGTCTCCATCATGTCGGGATCGGGCCGCGTGCTGCTCGCGCTGCCGGACGATGCGGACCTCACGGCCACGGTCAAGTCACGCGGCCGGCTGGTGAACAGGCTCGGATCATCGGTGGTCACCACCGGGCCGGGCTTCGCGCAGGTCACGCTCGGCTCCGGAGCGTTCTCGATCTTCGTACACACGTTGGGGAGGTGTGAACTGGTTGGCTTCGACGAATTCGACGGCAAGGAGCAGCGGGCGGGAGAACGGGCGTTCACCGACGATGACGACCATGCGTGGGACGATCCGGATTTCACGTTCGAGATCCCCAACGAGATGTGGGAGTTTCTCAAGGAGATGCGCGGCTACGGCCTGAAGTTCGGAAAACTGGGAGAGGAGATCTCGCGCCAGGTGTACGAGGCGTTCGGCGCCGCAGGTGGCGGCCCCGGGCGCCGCGGCGCCGGGTACCGGCGCGGGCCCGGTGGACGGCGATGGCGCGGCGCCGGACGCTCGCACGACGATGACGGACTGGGACGGAAGGGCGGCCCGCGGCCGGCACAGGCCGATGCCGCCGGCACCGAGGAAGAGGTCAGGCTCGTGCTCGACATGCTCAAGGAAGGCAAGCTCTCCGCCGAGGAGGCGGCCCGCCTGATCAGCGCGCTGCGCCGCTGAGGGGGCGCGCCAGGCCCGCTTCGGTGCATGCTCGTGCCGGTGAGCGGGGCGGAAGCGGCCACCAGCGGTGCCGCGGGCGATGGATGCGGCGGCCTCCGGGCACGGCGTGTCGATTTGGACGCGCTGGCCGGCGACGAGCTGCTGCAGAGCGGGTTCTGGGGATCCTTTCGCGCCCGGCTCGGCTGGCGCCCGCTGGCGGTCGCCGTTTCCGGCGCCGGCGTCGCCGGAACGGTTCTCCTGCTCTGCCGCCGGACGCCGGCCGGCACCTTCGTGTACTGCCCGCTGGGGCCGGGGGCCGAGCCGCCTTCAGCGGCGTGCGGCGCCTATCTCGATCGTCTGGCGCGAGCGGCGCGGCCGCTGCTGCCGCCGGCCAGCTTCGCCGTCCGTTTCGATCCGCCGTGGCCGGAGGAGCGCTGGTCCGGCCGGTGGCGCGCGGCCCCGGCCGTGCAGCCGCAGAGCACCGTGATCGTCGACCTGCAGCGTGGCGAAGCCGATCTGCTGGCCGCGATGAAACCGAAGACGCGCTACAACGTCCGGCTCGCCGAGCGCCGGGGCGTCGTCGTGCGCGAAGTGGGCGCCGCGGGGCTCGACGGCTGGTACCGCCTGCATCGCGACATGGCCCGCCGCCAGGGCATCACCCGGCACAGCCTGCGCTACTTCCGAGAGCTGTTTCTGACCGCCGACACCTGCCCCGGCCGCCGTCCGCGCCTGCTGCTGTTGATGGCCGCATACGAGGGTGAGGACGTGGCCGGCATCGTCGTGTCGCTGTTCGGCCGGCGCGCGCGCTATCTGTATGGCGCGTCGTCGGATCGCCACCGGCACGCGATGCCCAACTACGGCCTGCAATGGACGGGGATGCGGCTGGCGCGGGAAGCCGGATGCCATACCTACGACCTGTTCGGCATTCCCCGCACGGCCGACCCCGCGCTGCCGATGGCCGGCCTCTATCGCATGAAGACCGGGTTCGGGGGGGAGATCGTGCACCGCGCACCCGCCCACGACGCGGTGCTCAACCGGCCGCGACACGCCGCGTTTCGCGGGGCGGAGCGGGCACGGACCTGGTACCTGCATCGCGGCCACGCTCCGGGACACGGGGGCTGACCCCGCCCGCGGCGGGCGGCTTCGATAGCTGGAGCTAGAAGAATCCGCCCGGGGCGGCCCCCTCGATCCGGAACAGCGGCCTGCCGGCGCTCAGCCCCGGCCAGGGAATCGCGGCGCCGACCAGGAGCAGCGTGACCACCACGGCGACAACCGTTCGCCGGAAACGCCGCTCTGCCGGCGCGCGCTTGATCCGCCCGGTGGCGATGCTCATGAACGTGACCGCGATCGCCATGAGAAGCGTGTGCTCCACCAGGAAGTAGCGGAGTTGCGCGTCGCGCATCGCGGCGCCGAGGTCCTCCATCGCCACGCGGACCAGCGGGCTGAACGCCACGTACAGCAGCAGACCGATCAGGAACTGCAGGGACAGCAGGTGGGTCGCCGCCTGCAGGAGCGCCGTGTCTCCCCGGCGCCACTGCGCCCGGCCCGCCCAGCCGGACGCACCGCGTACCAGCAGCAGCAGGAGCAGCAGCAGCAACGGCCAGCGCAGGTAGGAGTGCGCGATCAGCAGAATCGAGTACACCCGGAGAACATAGGGCCGCGGGCGGCCGGCATCAAAGCGATGCCGCGAGCTGCCGAACCAGCGCCCGGAAGCGGTCGCCTCGGTCGAATTCGTTGCGGAACATCCCGAACGACGCGCACGCCGGGGAGAGCAGCACCGTCGCTCCGGGCGGGGCTGCCCGCCGCGCCGCCCCGAAAGCCTCCTCCAGTGACGGGAACGGGCCGTCGCAGGCCACCCCGGCGCGGCGCAACGCCGAGTCGAGCTTGGCCGTGGCGCTGCCGGCGAGCAGCGCGCAGCGGAGCACGGATCCTGCCGAGGCGGCCAGTTCGGTGAAGTCGAGATCCTTGTCCGCTCCGCCGGCCAGCAGCACCACCGGAGCCGTCACGCCGGCCAGCGCCGCGATCGTCGCCTCGGGTATGGTGGCTGCCGAGTCGTTCACGAAACGGACGCCCGCCACTTCGCCGACGGGCTCCAGGCGGTGCGGCAGCCCGCGGAATCGGCGGAGAGCCCGACGTATCGTCGCCGGCTCGATGCCGAACGAGGCCGCCGCCGCCGCCGCCGCCATCAGGTTGCTGCCGATGACGCGGCCGGCGGCCGGGAGCCACGCCGTGTCGAACGCGACGCCCGAGCGGCCTTCCACCGAGACGCGGCCCACGCCGTCCTGCAGCCATGCGCCGTCGCCCGCCGGACGCTGCCGGGCAGAGCACAGGACGATGCGGGCGGCGGCGCCGTCGGCGAAGCGCCGGTGCCACGGATCGTCGGCGTTGAGCACCAGCGCCGCGCCCGGCGGCTGTGCCTCGGCGATGACACGCTTGTCCTGCAGGTACTCTTCCATGGAGCCGTATCGGTTCTGGTGATCGCGCAGCAGGTTGGTGACCACGGCCACCGGCGGCGCCAGCAGGCCGCGACCGCGCAGGTCCCCCAACTGCCAGGACGACAGCTCGAGTACCACCGGGGTGTCCGCGGTCAGCTCGTCCAGGAAGTCCAGCGGCGAGCCGCCGATGTTCCCGCTCAGGCGGGTTTCCGCCTCCTTCTCGCCCAGTATCGCTGCCAGCGCGGCGGCGGTGGCGGATTTTCCCTTGCTGCCGGTGACCGCCAGCACCGGCGCCGGGCAACGGGCCAGGAACAGCGACTGCTCGGTCTCCACGTCCGCTCCGGCGTCGCGCGCCGCCGCCAGGAACGGCGAATCCGGAGGCACGCCGGGGTTCTTGACCACCAGGTCGCATGCGGTGAAATCACCCATCCGATGGCTCCCCAGGCTCAGCCCCACCCCGGCCGGCAGCGCACCGACTGCCGGCCGCAGCTCGCCGGCCGTCTTGAGATCGGTGACGGTGACGCGAGCGCCGCGCGCGTGCAGGAAGCGGGCTGCCCCGAGGCCTCCGCCGTTGAGGCCGAGTCCCATGACGGTCGCGCGCAGCCCGCGCAACTCGGCGGCCGGCCGCCAGGCGGTCAGTTGTCGGTCCCTCCCCGGTTCTGGCCGTCCGACGCCTGCGTGCCGACTGCCGACGCGGGAATCGGCACCCGTTCGACCGGCTCCAGCCGCTCGATCACCCAATCCTTGCCGGTCCATCGCAGCCACAGTCGCTCGGTTACGAGCACGCCGGGTGGATCGGTCACGCTGGCGATGTCTTCGAGGTTGGGCGTCCAGAAGTGATAGTGGGCCCTGAAAATCGGCTGGGGCTGACCCTGTTCCGCGTGTATCTCCAGGTCCGTGATCCCGTAGACCCGAAACGGCGGTTGCTCGATCCGGCCCAGCTCATCCCACTCCGGCGCCGGCACGACTCGGCTTCCCCCTCGGTTGGCGAGAGCCATGCGGGACTCCAGGAACATGTGCAGGGTTTCATTGATCAGCCCCTGGCCGGCATTGTCGGTGGCCGCGTCCTCCATCGGCTCCGTGTCCATCGCGTTGATGGATCCGTAGAACAGCTCGACCACCTCCGCCGGCTCCAGGCCGCGCGTGACCGGCGGCGCGAGCGCGCGGCCCAGGATCGGCACCAGGATCGAAAGCGCCACCGCCGCTCCGGCGCCCCAACCGATCAGCCGGCGCCAGTTGCGGTTGAGGAACCGGCTGCGCGCGAAGCGCCGTTCGGCCAGCTCCGCTTCGGTATCCGCTGCGCGGAGCGCCTCCGGCGGCGGATCGCCGAGCGCGGCGAGCGCGCCGGACGCGGCATCATCGCCGAGCAGCAGGTCCCACGAGGCAAGGGTGGGCACGCCCTGCGATCCCTGGCCCAGGGAAGACATCACGGTGTCGCACAGCTCGGCCGGAGCCGACGGCTGAAAGGCTCGTGGTGAGACCACAGGGAACCCGCGCACGCGGTCGTGGATCGCTTCCTCGGAATCCCCGTCGAACGGGTAGCGGCCGCACAGAATCCGGTACACGGCGACGCCCAGCGCGAACGCGAGCTGGTCGGGGCCCTGGCGGTGTGGATGCAGGTAGCGCTCGACGTGCGCCAGGCGCTCGGCAGGTGACTTGACGCCGTTCAGCCGGTCCATCACCGCTGGCGGCAGCAGCAGCAGGCTGCCGTCCTCGGTGAAGACAACGGCGTCTCCCTGCAGTGGTCCGCCGAAGTCGACCCGCTCGGAGAGCGCTTTCAGGGCCGTCGCCAGCCGCTGCAGGCGCTGGCCGCGGACCGGTGACGGCGGCTCGGTAAGCGCCTCGTCGAGGGTGACGCCGCCCATCCACGGACCGACCACGTAGACCTGTGCCCGGTGGTGCCGGTAGCCGGAGAAGCGCCAGACCTCGATGGTCGGAGGACTCCCGGCGGCGCCGTCCGACACGATCCAGCCGTCGGACTGCGTCACGGCGCCGAGCTGCGCAAGGCTGTACTGGTTGTGCCGCGACCCTGCCGGAATGCCGAGGAGCGCCTCGCCGTCCAGATCGAGCCGTTCGGGCCGTGCCACGTCGAGCCGTACTATAGCTGATGGCGCGGCTGGCCGGGTGACGGGACCGCCTGCTCCGCGCCCGCGTCGCCACCGGAATCCGCGGGGCCGAGCAGCCGGCGCAGCCGCGCACGCTCCAGCCTCACGAACAGGTTCTTCTCGCGTATGGGGACCACGGCTCCGGGCTCACCGCCCTTCACGCGCCGCAGGTTCTTCACCTGCGTGTAGTGGACGTCGGCGTGGCCGTTCCGGCGCGCCTTGCTGAAGAACACGGCCAGGGTGGCGGCATCCAGCAGCACCGGCAGCGGCGGGCTCTTGCCTCGCCGGGCGGAGAGGAACACGTGGGCTCCCGGATGGTCGCGGCAGTGGAACCAGTAGTCGTTGCCGCGGGCCGTATGCCGGAGGATGGCGTCGCTGGCGACTGCCGATCGCCCGACGCGCAGCACCCAGCCGGCTGACGCGAACAGGTTGCCCGGCCCGCCGGACGCGCCGCCGGACGAGTGCCTGGAGGCCGGCTTGGGCGCGGCGCCGGCATCGGTTGTGGAAACGGCCGGGCCCAGCGCACGAAACGCCTGCCAGTGTCGTTGCGCGGCGGCCAATTCGCCCTGCAAGCGCTCGACCGCCGCGCGCCGCCGACGATACTCGTGGAAGTAACGGCTCGCGTTTTCGGCCGGCGACCGCCGCGGGTTCAGCGTGATCTCCGCGCCGCCGTCGGCCGCCGGCAGCCGGCTCACCGATCGGTCGAGGAGATGGGCGTTGGCCAGGATCGTCTGGCCGGCCGCACGCATGGCCTGGTAGTCGGCTGCGTGTCGCACGGCGGCGCGCAGTCGGGCGATGCGGATGGCGCGGCGCCGGCGCTCGCGCTCGAACCGGATGCGGGCGGCGTGCGCGTCGCTCACGGCGCGTGCGATCCGTTCCCGCGCGCGGTAGTGCGCGTCCAGGCGTGCGCTGTAGTCGCCGGTGCCGGCCAGAGGGCGCAACCGGTAGCGCTGCGGGTCCCGGCCGCCGACCTGGACCGACGGCGCGAAACGGGAGCCGGTCGCCTCCCCGCGTTGCGGGCGCCGGAACAAGGCCTCCAGGATGGTCCCCCGATCATCGGTGACCACGCAGTTCGAGGCGCCGCTCCACAGACGCAGCCAGATGATGCGCCGTCGCGTCCCGGCCCCGCAGTGGATGCGGACGATCCGCTCCGTGCCGAGTTGCAGCGCGGAATCGATTCGGCTTTTGCGCACGTGCGCGCGCAGAAAGGTGGCGAATCGTGACGGGGGTGCTCGCCCTCCCGGAAACGGTTCGGCGGTGCGATGCAGCCGGCTGCCGCCGGCGAGACGGCACAGGAGGGTGAGCCGGCCGGGGCCGATGCTCCGGTCCGGGGCAGCCGGACGATGCAGTGAGAACAGCAGCGTCGCCGGGCCCGTCTGCGCGACGTCCTGTATGAAGGTGCCCTTGAGATCCAGCTCGACGAGTACGCGGTCGATCTCGCGCCAGTTCAACGCCGGCCCGAAGGCCTGAGCTCCGGACGAGGTGCGCGTGCGGTCGTGTGCCACGAGGACTCCCAATGAAACCGGGCCGCGGCCTTCGCGGCTATGCCCGGCGTCTGGTGATGGCCCGGACGGCCTCGACACGGGAGTTTGGTAAGCGGATGTAAGGTCCGGCGCGAGAGGCGCCGTGAGGCCGGCCGCTTGGCTGGCACCGTTCTTGCTGACCGCTTCGGCATGACGTCTTGCATCATCCGTGTCTCGTTCGTGCTCTCCGTCGCCGCCACCTTGTCTGCGCAGGAGCTGCAGGTCGACCTCGCCGGCAAGGCCGCGGAGGTCGAGGCCGCGGCCGTCGAGGTTCTCATGGACGACCTGCGCCTGATCGCCCGAACCGACCGGGACACGGACCGGTCTGTCGCCGGGGTCGATACCGAGTCGCTGACGGTGGGTCCGCTGCGGCTTGCCGGCCTGACCCGCCTGCTCATGACGACCCCGCTCGGCGTGTATCCCTGGAGTTCCGTGCTGACCGCCGATGGTGGCGCGCTCCTGGACGCGGCACGCGTTCCCTCGGGGCGGTTCGGCGCGGCGCTGCGAGCCGACGACGCCTACGTCTTCGTGATGCGTCGGTCCGCAACGCTGAACCGGTTCGGAGCCGGCGGAAGAGTCCGGCACGGTTCCGGCCTGGAAGCGGAACTGGCGGCCGTATTCTCTCGACTCGCGCCTGCGCCCGGGAGAACGCCCGCCGAAGAGCGTGTGGAGCCCCGCGAGCGGATGATCCACGCGGTTGCCCGCTTGCGGGGGACCGGCAGCCTGCTGCGGGTGACGGCAATGCCGGTCGTCATGGCGGCAGACCGCCTGCCCCTGTCGGGCGCGGGAGTGGTCAGCGCGGGGTTGGTCGCCGACTGGCTCACGCTGGACGGCTCGCTGGCGCTCGCCGGCCGAGGCTACTTCACCGGCGACGCGAAACATGCCGCGGGAGCGGCCGCGGCGCTCCGCATGCGCGTCGCCGGCGACTCCTGGCCGTCGCTGGAGCTCCGCTCGCGGTGGCGCGCCGACGCGAGGCCGGAGCAGATGTTGTCCGCCCGCCTTGCCGCCGGTGCGGGCGTCTCATCCGGGTTGGCCGGCAGTGCCGAAATCTCCCGTCGAAAGACGCGTTCGTCGGATCGCGTGCGCGTTTCCGGGCGGGCGGAGGCACGTGATCGCGGCAACCGCGCCTGGCTGTCCGGATCGGCGAACGTGACCGGCGATCGAACGACTCCCCGCGTCGAGATCGGAACGCGGCTCCGCGTTGATCCTCGGTTGCAGCTCACCGTGGCGGCCGGCTGGGCCGGAGAGTGGAGCGCCCGCGTGGAATGCGTGCTGCGGGAAGCCGGCAACGAAGCGCGCCTCGACCTCGAGGACGACGGTGACTGGGCCGTCGGCCTTACGCTGGGCCGGTGACCGCGGACTTCCATTGCCCGGCCGGCCGGGGGCGCGTACTATCCGGGAATCGAAGACACGCTTTCTCTGCACAACACCCTGACCGGCAAGGTGGAGCCGTTCGTGCCCCTGGTCGAAGGCAGGGTCGGGATGTACTGCTGCGGGCCGACGGTCTATCTCGACCAGCACCTGGGGAACCTGCGCACGTACCTGTTCGAGGACGTGCTGCGGCGCACCCTGGAAGACTGCGGCTACGAGGTCCGCCACGTGATGAACATCACCGACGTGGGCCATCTCACCGACGACGGCGACGATGGCGAGGACAAGATGATCAAGAGCGCCCGCGCCAAGGGCCTGTCGGTGGAGCAGATCGCCGAGCACTACACCGATCAGTTCTTCCGGGACTGCCGGGCGCTGAACATCACCAGGCCGACGGTGGTGTGCAAGGCGACCGATCACATCCCGGACATGATCGCGCTGATCGAGCGGCTGGAGAAGCGCGGCCACACCTACCAGGCCGCCGGCAACGTCTTCTACGATATCTCTACGTTCCCGGGCTACGGCCAGATGGCTCGGCTCGACCTGGACGAGCTGCAGGCCGGCGCCCGCATCGAGGTGGATGCCAACAAGCGCGGACCGCACGACTTCGGCCTGTGGTTCACCAAGTCGAAGTTCGAGCGGCAGGCGATGCTGTGGGACTCTCCGTGGGGGACGGGCTATCCGGGCTGGCACATCGAGTGCAGCGCGATGTCGATGCGCTACCTGGGCGAGCGCTTCGACATCCATTGCGGCGGCGTCGACCATATCCCGGTGCATCACACCAATGAGGTCGCCCAATCGGATGGAGTGACCGACGAACCGTGCGTGCGCTACTGGGTGCACGGCGAGTTCCTGCTGATCGAAGGTGCGCGCATGGCCAAGTCGGGCGGCAATATCGCCACCGTCTCGGACCTGGTCGAGCGCGGCTTCGAGCCGCTCGACTACCGCTACTTCTGCCTGGGCGCGCACTACCGCGATCAACACACCTTTTCGGCGCAGGGGATGGAGGCCGCGCGCTCCGCCCGCCGACGCCTGCTCGACCGCGTCGCCGAGCTCGCCGAGCGTGCCGCCGGTGCCGAGTCTCCGGGCACCGAGGAGGAGGCGGAGCGTGCCTGGCTGCACTTTCGCCGCCAAGCGCGCGACGACCTGCACATGCCGCGCTGTCTGGCCGTGCTGTGGGGCCTGGTGAAGGAGCCGTGCGTGGGCGCGGCTGCCAAGCTGGACGTACTGCGGCGCATGGACCGCATCCTGGCGATCGGCATGGAGGAGGCTGCCTCGCACCGCACGGAGCTCGCGCCGGAGCTGCGCGATCTGGTCGAGCGGCGCTCTGCCGCCCGTGCGCAGCGGGACTTCGTCACCGCGGACTCGATTCGCGACGAGCTTGCCGCGCGCGGTGTGGTGCTGGAAGATCGGCCCGACGGGGTGCGCTGGCGGTACTCGAACGGAAAGGGCCGGCCCAAGTTGTAACCAAGGGACCGGGATGTTGTTGTCTAACGATGTAGCGGGCCGCGACTTTGACGAAATCTACCGATCCCTTTTTCCCACCCTGTATCGGGTGGCCTACCGAATCTGCCTGGACCAGGGGGTGGCGGAAGATGTCTGCCAGGAGGCGTTCATGCGCTACCTGCGGCGGCCGGCTCCGCTGCCCGACCTCGACCAGACCAAGTACTGGCTGCTGCGGGTGGTACGAAACCTCTCCCTCAACGTCGAGAAGCGCAGGAAGCGCGAGCTCCGAGCCAACCGCGACGTCACGCGCACTCCGCGGGGGACCCGGGAAGAAACGACCGATGACGATGTGCTGCGTTCCGAGACCCGTTCCGCGGTCCACGACGCGCTGGGAAAGTTGCCCGTGAACCTGCGGACCCCCCTCGTGATGCGCGAGTACGGAGGCTTGAGCTACCGCGAAATCGCCGGTGTGCTTCACCTCAGCGAGAGCAACGTAAAGGTGCGCGTGTTTCGCGCTCGGCAGCGCCTTGCCAAAATCCTCGATCCGAGCAGTCTGCATGTTTCCTGACGACCATGTGTCCTGACGACCCTGTCCTGTCGAGCTTCCACGATCACGAGTTGCCGCCCGGAAGCGCCGAGCGCATCGAGGCCCATCTCGCTGGATGCGAGCACTGCCGGATGCGCCTGCGGCGTTTTCAGTCCGTTTCGCACCGGTTGATCGAGTGCGAGGAGCCCGACGTGGAAGAGGCGGCGATCCGGGTATGGAGACTGCTCGGCGCGCAGGCGCCGGCCTCCGCCGGGCGCCGTCGCGGTTCGCTGCGGCTGCCGATCGCGGCCGCGTCGGCGGCGTTGGCGGTCGCCTTCGTGTTCACCCTGGCGCTCGGGGACCGTCCGCCGGCCTTGAACGAGTGGGGGCGTGCCGCGTTGAGCCGGTTGGCTGCCGTCCCGGCGGACCCGGTGGCGCCATACGGCGCAGAGCGCGCGGTGGTGATGGAACTGACGCTCCCGAGCACCAGCGAGTTTCAACTCTTCGGCGCGCCGAAGATTCTGCACGAGGTCGAGCTGCAGCCGTCTGCGTCGGCGTCGTTCGGCGACTCCGCCACGATGGAGGTGAACCTGCCACCCGTGAGCTATCGGCTGATCGGATCGCCGGTCATCGTGCATGAAGGCGAGCTGCACCAAGGCGAACGTGCGACAACCATCCCATAGGCGCCGGGGGCTCCGCTCCCTGATCTGCTCCCTGCTGATGGCGGTCGCGGCCGGCGGCACGCCGCTCGCCGCGCAGAGTGCTCCCGCCGATGCGAGCGGGTCGGGTTCAGCGCTACCGGACGCGTTGCTGGAGGAGTTCGCTGACCGCCCGCTGGAGATTCGCCTGGCACTCAGTCTGGTCACGCTGGACGGCAGAATCATCATGAAGCTGGATCAGTCGACTCCCACCAAGCCCAGGCAAGCGGTCGGAGCCACCCTGGAGCAGACAGACCGGCTGAAAGTGGAGGCGCTGTTCACGCCGGTGTGGATCACCGCGGCCGAGCTCACGCTGCACGTCCAGCTCCAGATCTGGGAGGCCGACCCGGCCGGCGCATACGGGAGTGAGCCGGTGGCAAGCGCCTACCGCGCCATGCCGGTGGCGCTCGGCGATCACGTGCTGTTGTTCCCCCTCGGCGGCGAGGACCAGTTGCAGGGCAACACCAGGCGGTTCCACTTCAGGGCCGATGCCTTTCCGGTCGATCCGCCCCGGCACAACGACGCGGAGGAGGACGGACCGGTGGCCGTGGTGATCGTGATGGCGGTCCAGGTGGACCTCTACGAAGAGAACGAGGTCCCGCAGCAGCAGAACGCCGTTTCCTGAGCACCGCCGGGTGCTCAGCATGCGACCGTGCCCCGGCGTCGCCCGTGCGATGGCCGCCCTGCTCCTGGTGGCGGCTGCGTCCTTCGCGATCTCCAGGTTCGCGACGCCGTCGCCGCGGCTGCATGCGCTGACGCCTCAGCTGACGACCCCCGGACGGGTCGTCAGCCTGCAGGGTCGCTTTTTCGGCCGCGAGCGCGGTACCAGCGCCGTATCCTTCGCCGGCGGGGAGCCGCGCGCGAGCGCGTATCGCTCCTGGTCGGACGAGCGCATCGTGGTCGTCGTGCCCGCGACGTTCGCAAGCGGGCTCGTGCGCGTGGTAACCCCGGCGGGAGCGAGCAACGGGATCCTGCTGACCCACCGCGATGATCTTCCGAGCCCGGTTGCCGACAGTCGACAGCCCGGGAGCCCTCCTGTCGTCAGGGAGGTGAGCCCGTCCGCCGCCGCGGTCGGCGAGCAAATCACCATCAGCGGCGCCGGGTTCGGGGCGTCGCCCGGCGCGGTGCGCTTCACTGCGGCGGCCGGCGGCGAGGGGGCGGCGCGGCCGAACCCCGTAATCGAAAGCTCATCGGTCGACCTGGACCACGTTCGCTGGAGCGATCGCCTGATCGTGGTGCGGGTGCCCGCGGGCGTGCGCTCGGGAGAGGTGTCGGTCCGTAACGGAACCGGACAGAGCGCCGCCCACGAGTTCGAGGTCCGCAGCGAGGTGGGGACCGTTCGCTATCTCGACCCGCGCGGCTACGCGGCGACGTACGCGGTCAGCATCGCCGCGGCGGGTGCCGCCGGCGGCGGCGAGCTCTATCTCTGGATCCCCGCGATCCCGGAGACGTCGGCGCAGCGGCACCTGGCCGAGCCCTCGGTCAACGAGCGACCGATTCAGCGGGACCCTGCGGGCGTCGGGCTGTTCGGGTTCCGCGATCCGGTCTCCGGCGTGAGTCGCGAAGTGCGGAGCGACTACCGGATACGGCGCTACGCGATTCAGACGGCCATCGAGCCGTCGTCCGTGCGAGGATACCGCACGGACAGCGCCTTCCATGAGCGCTTCACCGGCGGCGACGCGGTCGTGCCGTCCGGCGGGAATCTGCCGGCGATCGCCGAGCGAGCCATGCGGGGCTACGTCAATCCGCTGTGGCGAGCCCGCCTGACGTTCGACTACGTGGTCGCCCGGCTGCAGCCCGTTGCCGCGGCAGGCGCCCGCATCGCGCCTGCCGGCGCGGGACCCATGCAGGTCGTGGCCGCGGCGATCGACGAACGCAGGGCCGCGCCGTACGAGTACGCGCTCACGTTCAGCGCCGTGGCCCGCGCTGCGGGCATCCCCGCACGCCCCGTGGCGGGATACCTGATAGACGACAGCGCAAGGGCGGTCCCGCACTACTGGGCGGAGTTCTTTCTGGAGGACTTCGGCTGGGTGCCCGTGGACCCGGCGATGGAAGCCGGTGCATCTCTTCCGGCCCGGCCCGCGGACGACGCGGTGGTCGACCCGTGGTTCGGCAGGCTGGACAGCCGCAGGATCGTGATTGCCAAGGGGATCTCCGATCCGCAGCCGATCGCACGTGCACGGCGCTTCCAGCGGCCGGAGGTCCCCGGGTTGCAGACCGCGCACGAGGACGTGGGTGCGACCTCCGAATACCGGACGAACTGGCTGGGGCTTACCGTCACGGACCGTTTCTGAACCCCGCTGCCGACGGGTCAGGCGCCGACCGGAATCGAACCGGTGCATAAAGGTTTTGCAGACCTCTCCCTTACCACTTGGGTACGGCGCCGGGTTGCATGCTACATCATAGTGCGCATGGAGCGGCTGCGTGTCGATGCCCTGGAAACCGCGGAGGGGCCCGCCGAATAGGCCGAGCGCAACTCCCGCCTCAACACCTTGTTGGAGGCGGTCCGCGGCAGCGCATCGACCAGGCAGACCTCCGAGATCTTGAACAGGGGATTGAGCCGTTCGGCAAGGGCACGTTGCAGTGACGAGAGCGGGTCCGGCAGCGCTCGGGACGTGACCGCGAAGACCACCAGGCGATCGGGCCCGCCGTGGCGGTCCGCAACCGCCACGGCCGCGCATTCGCCGATGCCTTCCACGCCCGACAGGGCGCGCTCGATCTCTGCGGAGGACACCTTGATCCCGGACAGGTTCATCGTGTCGTCGACACGGCCGAGGGCGCGGTAGTAGCCCCCCGGCAGCCGCTGCATGTGATCGCCGTGGCGGCGCAGCGGCCGGCCGTCGGCGATCGGCGTATCGGCCAGGTACACGTCGTGGTGATCGTCGTTGAGCAGCTCGGTGGACAAGCCGACCGATGGCGGCACCAGGAACAGCTCGCCGTCGGTCGCCGGTTGCCCGTGCTCGTCCCGGATGGCCAGGTCCAGCCCGAACGCCGGAGTCGTGAACGTCGCCGGCGCGGCCGGCTGATCCATCGTCGCCGAGACGTATCCGCCTCCGATCTCCGTGCCTCCGCAGTACTCGATGACCGGTCGGTAGCCCGCGAGTGCCATCAGGTAGAGCTGGTCCTCGGGGTCCGAGCACTCACCCGTCGAGCTAAAGCGGCGTATGCGGCTCCAGTCGATTCCCTCCATGCAGCCGGATTGGCGCCAGATGCGCACCAGCGTCGGCACGAGTCCGAGCATGGTGACGCCCGCGTCCCGCACGAACCTGCCGAAGTCCGCTCCCTTCGGGCCCGGATGGTACAGGGCGATCGTCGCCTGGTTGAGGAGCGCGGCGTAGATCAACCACGGTCCCATCATCCACCCTAGGCTCGTCGGCCATGCCAGCACGTCGTCAGGCCGGATGTCATGCAGCAACATGGCGTCCGTCGCGCACTTGATCGGGGTCAGATGGGTCCACGGGATGGCCTTGGGCTCGCCGGTGGTGCCGGAGGAGAACAGAATGTTCGTGTGGGCGCAGGTGTCACGCGCGACCGCAGCGGCCGGGGTGGCGGACGCGACCTGTTCCCAGGGGATGTCCCGGGCTCGGGGCCGGTGCCCGCGCGGGAACTCGCCGATGACGATGGCGTCCAGGTCGGGAGCGGCGTCCAGGAGTCGCTCATAGGTGCGGGTGGCGACGATCGCCAGCGAGGTATCGGTGATGCGCAATCGGACCGCCACCTGCGGCGCGGCGAAGCTGTCGGCAATCGAGACCGCCGTGCAGCCGGCCAGGATCACCCCCAGGTAGGCGGCGACTGCCTCCGCCGTCATCGGCAGATAGAGCGCCACGCGGGCGCCCGGTCGCAGCCCGCGTTCGCGGCAGTGACCGGCCACTGCGTACGCCAGCCGCGCCAGATCGGCCCGGCTCATCCCGTCCAGCGGTCCGTCCTTGCTCGTGCGGTAGACGATCGCCAGCCGGTCTCCGGCCGACCCCGGCTCGAGGCAGTTCTCGGCGATGTTCAGCCGCGCATCGGGAAACCACCGGCCGTCGCGCCATGCGGGCCCCGCATCGCCGTGGAAACCGATCCGGAGGTGCTCGCACATCAGCTCCCAGAACTCGGTGCGATGCTCGATCGACCAGCGGTGCAAAGCGGCGATGTGGTCGACGCCGACGCGCCGCGCCAGCCTGCGTACGTTGGTGTCTCCGGACCCCATCTCCGGCAGCCACGCCGGCGCCGGCGGCAGGTCCGGGTCGCGGTCCGAATATGCGGCAGCGAAGCACAGCCGGTGCACGGCGAAGGGGATGCGGGTGAGCGGCAACGGCTCGGCCAGCACTTCACGGACCATCCGCTGCCAGCGCCGCTCTCCGGTCGGCTCGACCGCGCAGCGCTCGATGTTCTCCGCCAGCGCGACCGCATCGTCGACTCGGAGCGCCGTCAACCTCGGAAGGACCGCGGGCTTGGGCGTCCTCTGTGCCTCCATCCGCAACCGTGACGAGTCTGCCGAGCCGGCCGCGTGCGGCGCAAGTCCGGTTCCCGCGGCTGCGTTCGGCATACGATGCGGGCCCGGATCCGTCCGTTTCATCGCTCCACCGGGGGCCGCAGGTTGCGTGTGCCGGCCCGGAGCGGTACTCTGTATCCAGCCATGGTGCAGCGCCTGACTCCGGAGGGGGCGTTGGCGCCCGAGTGTCACGACGACCCGGGCATGACCGACCAGCAGCTCCTGTACGCGTTTCAGGTGATGATCCAGTCACGCGCCATCGACGAGTGGGCGGTCAGTCTCACCCGGCAGGGCAGGCTGCTTCCCTATCCGCCCGCCGTCGGCCAGGAGGCCAACAGCGTCGGCGGGGCCATGGCGCTGCGCGACGACGACTGGATCGTCCACGCCTACCGGGAGCTCGGCGCCCTGCTGGTGCGCGGCCTGCCGATCACCACCCACTTCCAGTACTGGTACGGCGTCGAGGACGGAAGCCGGCTGGACATCGATCGCTACCACCTGGCGCCGGTCGCCATCCCGATCGGCTCTCAGCTCCCGCATGCCGTGGGCCTCGCCTTTGCCGAACGGCACCTGGGACGCGACCGCGTGGTGCTCTGCTACTGCGGCGACGGCGCCACGTCACAGGGAGATTTCCACGAGTCGCTCACCTTCGCCGGGGTGTGGAACACGCCGACCGTGTTCTACGTTCAGAACAACCAGTACGCGCTTTCGACCCCGCGCGACACGCAATGCGCGTCGCCGTCGCTGGCGGCGAAAGCCGAGGGCTACGGTTTCTCCGGCGTGCAGGTGGACGGCAACGACATCACCGCCGTATACCAGGTGGTGCGCGAGGCGGTGCGCCGCGCGCGGGCGGGTGACGGGCCGACGCTGATCGAAGGAATCACCTACCGGGTGGGGGCGCACACGACCACGGACGACCCGACCCGCTACCGCACCCGCGAGGAGGAGCGGGCGTGGGAGCGTCACGATCCCATCAGACGCGTGCAACGGCTGTTGATGGAACGGGGACTGCTGACGGAGTCGGAAACGCGGGCACTGGTGGCGGACGCGCGGACCAGGGCCCGGAAGGCCTTCGAAGCGGTCGAGTCGGACCCCGATCCCGACCTGGAAGCCGGCTTCCGCCACACGTTCGCGGAGGCTCCCCCGCTCCTGCAGCAGCAGCTCGCGCGGCTGCGCGAACTGCGCGGCGACCGATGAGAGGACGCCGATGAGGCCGGCCAACCTGGTCTCCTCCATCAACGACGGGCTGCGCACCGAAATGCGCCTCGACGAGCGGGTGATCACCTTCGGGGAGGACATCGGCGTCAACGGCGGCGTGTTCCGCGCCACCACGGGCCTGCAGGAGGAATTCGGCGCTTCCCGCTGCTTCGACACGCCGCTGGCCGAGAGCGTTGCCGTGGGCAGCGCGCTGGGGATGGCGGCGGCGGGGCTGCGCCCGGTGGTGGAGATTCAGTTCAGCGGGTTCATCTGGACGGCGTTCAACCAGATCATCAACCACGTGGCACGCATCCGGACCCGTACGCAGGGGGCTTTTACCGCACCGATGGTGATCCGGATGCCGTACGGCGGCGGTGTGCGCGCGCTGGAGCACCACAGCGAGAGCATGGAGGCGATCCTCGCGCATGTTCCCGGCATCAAGGTGGTGATCCCGTCCACCCCTCATGATGCGAAGGGCCTGATGATCGCCGCGATCCGGGATCCCGACCCGGTGATCTTCATGGAGCCCAAGCGCGTCTACCAGGCGCCCAGACAGGAGATCCCCGAAGGCGACTTCGTCATCCCGCTGGGGACCGCTCGGGTCGTGGTGTCCGGCGCCGACCTGACCATCGTCTCCTACGGCGCCCAGATGAAGGAGGCGGTCGCCGCGGCGCGGCAGCTCGACGGCGAAGCCTCGGCGGAGGTGATCGACCTGCGGACGATCTATCCTCCCGACCTCGCGACGGTGGTGGAGTCGGTGCGTAAGACCGGCCGGCTGCTGGTCGTGCACGAAGGTCCGCGCTCGTACGGCGTCGGCGCGGAGTTGACCGCGACCGTCGCGGAGCAGGCGTTCCTGCACCTCGAGGCGCCGCCGGCGAGGCTGACGGGCAGCGACATCATCGTGCCGCTGCCCCGCCACGAGCGGCACTACCTGATCGGCGTCGCCGACATCGTCAGCGCGGCACGGCGGCTGCTGAGCTATTGAGGCGGGTGAGGGAGATGTACGAGTTCAAGTTCCCGGACATCGGCGAGGGGCTGCACGAAGGCAAGATTCTCGAGCTGAAGCTGCAGCCGGGCGATGCGGTGGCGGAAGGCGATATCCTCGCCATCGTCGAAACCGACAAGGTGGTGGCGGAGATTCCGTCGCCGAAAACCGGGGTGGTACGCCGTTTCGGATCCGCCGCCGGGCAGGTCATCAAGGTCGGCGACCCGTTTGCCTACATAGAGGTGGACGGCGAGGAGAACGGCGCCGAGCCGGCGGAGACCGCCGAGCGCACGGACGGCGACGGGGTGCGGCCGCCGGAGGGCGCAACCGTCGTCGGCCGGCTGGACGCCGGCTCCGACCTGCTCCCCCCCAGCGACGAGGCGCCGCCAGCCGCCGCGGGTGACGACGGATCGCCGCCTCCCTCGGCCGGGCGTCCACCGCAGCCTGCGCGCCGTCGCGCCGCCGGCGCGGCGCTGGCGACCCCGGCTGCACGCCGCCTGGCGCGTGACCTGAGCGTCGATCTCGGCACCGTCGAGGGGACCGGCGAGGGCGGACGCATCAGCAAGGACGACATCTACCGGGCGGCGGAGAACCCGGCGGCGTTGCCGGTAGCCGCGCCGCCGGCGCTCGACAAGGACGCGTTCGGCTTCCCGCTGACCGACGATCCGCTCACCCGGCCGGTGGACGTGCCGGCCGGGCAGCGGGTGGAGCTGACCATCCTGCGCAAGACCATCGCCCGCAACATGGAGGTCAGCCGAAGGATGCCCACGGCGATCGTCCATGACCTGGGCGAGGTCGACGACCTGGTCGAGTTGCGCGCGAAGGCCAATCGCAACCGCACGACGCACCTCAGCTACCAGCCGTTCTTCATGAAGGCGCTCGCCACCGCCCTGCGTGAGGTCCCGGTCCTGAACGCCACCTACGACGCGGTTTCCCAGGAAGTGACCGTGTACCGCGAGGTCAACGTCGGCTTCGCGGTCAATACCGAGGCGGGCGTGCTGCTGCCGGTGATCCGCAACGTCGACTCCAGCACGATCCTGACCCTCGACGGGCAGATGAAGCAGCTCGTCGCCGCGGCCCGCAACCGCTCGCTGGCGGCCGACGACCTGCGCGGCGGCACGATCGCCCTGACCAACTTCGGACCGTTCGGCGGCTTGTGGGCGGCGCCGATGATCTTCCCGCCGCAGGTCGCGATCTTGGGCATAGGCCGCATCCATCAGGCGCCGCGTGTGGCTGCCGGAGGCGCGATCGAGGCGCGTGTGGTGTTGCCGGTGTCGCTCGCGTTCGACCATCGGGTGGTGGACGGCGTGCCGGCGGCTACCTTCGTGTCGCGCTTCCTGGAGCTCCTGTGCTCGCCGCAGGAGTTGATGGTATCGATGTAAGCCGGCCCAGGTGAGCACCCCACGGGCACGGGAACCGCGCTCGACGACCCCGTGGGGGGCTCCGATCCATCGGCTTGACCTCACCACGTCGACGATGGACGCGGCCGCCGGGCTGATCGCTGCGTGCCCGGCGCACGGAACCGCCATCACCGCCGAGCGTCAGAGCGCCGGGCGCGGCCGCAATCCGGGGAGCCGCTGGCGGTCGCAACGCGGGGCGAACCTGCTGCTGACGCTCATGCTGCACCAGGACCGGACGGCGGCGGAGCCGTCCACGGTGCCGCTCCGCGTCGGCTGCGCGCTGGCCGAGGTGGCCGCTGCGCGGGGCCTGTCGCCGTCCATCAAGTGGCCGAATGACCTGCTCGTCGGCGGGCGCAAGCTGGCGGGGGTGCTGTGCGCGGCCACTCGCGGATGGCTGCTGATCGGCGTCGGCATGAATGGCAACCAGCGGTCGTTTCCGCCGGATGCGGGGGACGCCACGTCGCTGGCGTTGTGCCTGGGCCGCAGCATCGACCGCGCACGGCTGGAGGGGGACGTGCTGGCGGCGATGCATCGCCTGCTGGATGCCGACGACTGGCTCGACCGGCTTCGCGGGCGGCTCGCCGGGGTCGGGTGCCCCGCACGGGTCGAGCGGGACGGCGGTGCCATGACCGGCGTGCTGCTCGGAGTCGACCGGCACGGCGCGCTGCGGCTTCGTACCGGCGCCGGGTCAGGCCCGGTCAGACGCGTGGTGAGCGGCGCACTCACGTTGGGAGCCGCGTTAGAGGGCTCCCGGACAGAAAATTGACCACAGATGTTGGCGCTGGCGGCCGGAGTTGTTATCTTGGCGGAAACTATCCCAAATCACATAACTCTTCAAAAGGGTGATCCATGGCTAAGCAACTGCAGTTCGACGAATCAGCCCGCAAGGAGCTGCTCGCAGGTGTCACGAAGCTCTCCAACGCCGTCAAGGTGACGTTGGGCCCCAAGGGCCGCAACGTCGTTCTGGACAAGAAATTCGGCGCTCCGACGATGACCAATGACGGGGTCACGATCGCGAAGGAGATCGAGCTCGAGGACCCATTCGAGAACATGGGCGCGCAGCTCCTCAAGGAAGCGGCGACCAAGACCGACGACGTGGCCGGCGACGGTACCACCACGGCGACCGTCCTAGCCTACTCGATGATCAAGGAAGGGCTCAAGTCGGTCGCGGCCGGCATCAACCCGATGGACATCAAGCGCGGCGTGGCCGTCGCCATCGACCAGGCGGTGGATCACATCAAGGCCTCCGCCAAGGACATCAATGAGAAGGAGGAGATCTCGCAGGTCGCCGCCATTTCAGCCAACAACGACCCGGCGGTCGGCGAGCTGATCGCCAACGCGATGGAAAAGGTCGGCAAGGACGGCGTCATCACGGTCGAGGAGTCCAAGTCGATGGAGACCAACCTCGAGGTCGTCGAGGGCATGCAGTTCGACCGCGGTTTCCTGTCGCCGTACTTCGTCACCAACCGCGACACCCAGGAGGCCGTGCTGGAGAACCCGTACGTGCTGATCCACGACAAGAAGATCTCCAGCATGAAGGACTTGCTGCCGCTGCTGGAGAAGCTGGCGCAGTCGGGCAAGCCGCTGCTGCTCATCGCCGAGGACATAGAGGGTGAGGCGCTGGCCACCCTGGTGGTCAACAACCTGCGCGGCACGCTCAACGCGTGCGCGGTGAAGGCCCCCGGATTCGGCGACCGCCGCAAGGCGATGCTCGAGGACATCGCCATCCTCACCGGCGGCCAGGTCGTGGCCGAAGAGCTGGGCCTGAAGCTGGAGAACACCGAGCTCGAGCAGCTCGGCACGGCGAAGAGCATCAAGGTCGAGAAGGAGAACACGACCATCATCGAGGGCGGCGGCAAGCAGGGCGACATCACCGACCGCATCGCCCAGATCAAGGTGCAGATCGACGAGACCACCTCCGACTACGACAAGGAAAAGCTCCAGGAGCGCCTGGCCAAACTGGCCGGTGGCGTTGCCGTGGTCAACGTCGGCGCCGCAACCGAGGTCGAGCTCAAGGAGAAGAAGCACCGGGTCGAGGACGGCCTGTCCGCCACTCGCGCCGCCATCGAGGAGGGCGTGATTCCGGGCGGCGGCTCCACGTTGGTGCAGGCGGCCGGCAAGCTGGGCGAACGGGACCTGGAAGGCCTCAACGAAGCGCAGCGCGTCGGCTTCAAGATCGTGCAGCGTGCGCTGGAGGAGCCGATCCGCCAGATCGCCGTGAACGCCGGGCTGGACGGATCGATCGTCGTCGAGCGCGCCAAGAACGAAGCGGCGGGCATCGGCTACGACGCCCAGTCCATGGAGTGGTGCGACATGTCCGGCGCCGGGATCATCGATCCGGCGAAGGTGACCCGGTCGGCGCTCACGAACGCGGCGTCGATCGCGGGCCTGTTGCTCACCACCGAGTGCACGATCACGGATCTGCCGGAGAAGAAAGATGCTGCGCCCGCGGGACCTCCGGGCGGCCCGGGCGGTGACATGGGAGGCATGGGTTACTAAGCGGCAGGGCTACTAAGAGACAGGATTGCTGAGAGGCAGGATTTTCCACATCAGAACGCCGGGAACTTCCGATCGTTCTGAAGAGGCCTCACGTCCGCGCTGTGCGGGCGTGAAGCCTGTCTCGTCTGCGTCATGAAGCTGTTGGTACGAAAGCGGAACCCGCGCGGAGTCTCGCGTGCGGACTTCATGTTCACCATCGGCTACCGGGGCAGCGTGGCCATCGTCGACCGCGCTGCGCGGCGCCGCGGTGCGCGGTTGTCCGGTGAACGGCTGCTTGAACGCGGGCTGTACAAGGCGGCGCTGTGTGCTGCGGAGTTCGATGGAGACGCCGCGGCTCAGGAGGCCGTACTGAGCTCCTACAACGCAAAGGCGGTCGCTCCGGTGACCGGTGTGGACCAGCTTCGGGCCCGGTTCGGCGTGTTCGGCGTGCCCGACTCCGTGACGGGCGTCGAGCGGGTTTGACCATGGGGCTCGGAGGACGGGTGGCTCGGCATGGGCGGGTGGCCGCCGCGGTTGTGCCTGTGCCCTCGGCGTGATAGCTTCCGGCGTCGGTGAGCGACGATCGCTCCCGGCTTGCCGACGGCCCGTTAGGAACCAAAGGGAACTCTAAGGAACTCGCTGCATGCAACCCAACGACCCGATTATCGGGCTGATTCTGCCGTTCGCCGCCATCTTTCTGATCTTCTACTTCCTGGTGCTGCGCCCACAGAGCAAGAAGCGCAAGGAAACGAAGGTGTACCTGGAAAGTCTGAAGAAGGGCGACAAAGTGGTTACGATCGGCGGGATGCACGGGGTGATAACCACCATCCGCGAGGATTCCGGTACGCTGACGCTGAAGGTGGACGACGATACTAAAATCGAATTCGACAAAGCGGCCGTCCGGTCACCGGACAACACCGATTCCAGGTAGCACCGCCGGACGTTTTCCGGCGCTCTCTCCCACGGTAACGCAGAACTGATGAGCAAACGCCTCCGTCTCGGGATCACCTTGGTGTTCGTCGGGATCGCCGTGGCCTTCCTGATGCCGACCATCCGCTGGCACGTGCTCCTCCCGGAAGACGAGCGGCAACTTGCCACCTCGTCGCGCGAGCAGATCCGCATCGTGTCGCAGCAACGGGCTGGCGCCGACCTGCAGCGGCTGCTGACGCTCGTCGACGCCGATCCCGGATCATCGGTACCGGAGGATCTGGGCTTCCTGCGCGGCCCCGCGCGGGATCAGTACCGGTTCGAAGGGCGGTCGGTGCCGTCTCCGTGGACGGTGCAGGCGCTCCTCGACGGATTCGGAAGCCAGGCGACGCTGCTGGGCGCACTGGAGTCCGATCACCGCCAGCGGTTGCTGGACCTCAAGGAGCTGACGACCCGCAGCCTGCAACTCGGCCTGGACCTGCAGGGCGGCATGTACGTGCTGATCGAGCCGGACTTCGAGGAGTTGGCGAACGAGCTGGGACCGCTCAGCGACGCCGACCGCAGGGATGCGCTCGACCGCGCGCTGGAGATACTCCTCAACCGCGTCGACCAGTTCGGACTGACCGAACCCTCGATCAACCGCGTGGCCGACGACCGGATCGTCGTCGAGCTGCCCGGCGCGCCGGATCCCGAACGGATGCGCAACTTCATCGTCGGCAAGGGCCGGCTGGGATTCCACCTGGTGGATCAGGACGGCCAGGCCGCGTTCGACGAGTACCAGCGCGCCAACCCGGGGAATTTCCTGGGCGCGGGCGGCGGCCTGCGCGATCCCGGCGTGTTGCCGGCGGGCACCGTGCTGCGCGGTGTCTACGAGAAGGACACCTACGAGGTGGATCAGCTCCTCGGCTACGCGGTCATCAAGGATCAGGAAGGGCTGTCGGGGGAATTCATCAACGACTCGCGGGTGGACCGCGATCCCCTCACCGGCCGCCCGGAGGTGTTGTTCTTCCTGAGCCCGGAAGGGGGCGACATCTTCTTCAACCTGACCCAGGAGAACGTGGGCGAGATCCTGGCGGTGGTGCTCGACGACCGCGTCAAGGCTCGCGCGCAGATATCCCAGGCGATTCGCCAGCAGGTGCGGGTCACCGGATTCACCCAGGGCGAGGCGGAAGACCTGGCTCTGGTGCTGCGTACGGGCTCGCTGCCGGTGCCGCTCGACATCGTCAGCCAGCAGGAGATCGGCGCGGGCCTGGGCGAAGACGCCATCCGCGCCAGTCTGCGGGCAGTCGCGGTGGGGGCCGTGCTGGTATTCCTGTTCATGGCGGCCTATTACCACGGTGCGGGATTGATCGCCGACCTGGTGCTCGCGCTCAACCTGTTCTTCGTCGTGTCGATCCTGTCCGTGCTGGGCTTCACGCTGACCCTTCCCAGCATCGCCGGCGTGATACTGACGGTGGGCATGGCGGTGGACGCCAACGTGATCATCTTCGAGCGCATCAAGGAAGAGTTGCGTGCGGGCAAGTCGCCTGCCGCCGCGGTGCGGGCGGGCTTCGCCAAGGCATTCCGCGCGGTGCTGGACGCCAACATCACCACCTTCATCGCCGCGGTGGTCCTGTCGCAGATCGGCAGCGGCCCGATCCAGGGCTTCGCCGTGACCTTGTCGGTGGGCATCCTGTCCTCGATGTTCACCGCCCTGGTGGTGTCGCGGCTGATCTTCGACTTCATGATCGAGGTACTGCGCGTGGAGCGCCTGAGCCTCGGCTGGGCCGGCGCGCGACGGAGGACGGCATAATGCAGGTTGGCGGAGTGCTGGCTGGCGGAGGGCGCGCGACGATCGAGTTCACCCGCCTCCGGGTGCCGATGATGATCCTGTCGCTCGTGGTCATCGTGGCCGGACTGGCGGTCACCGTTCAGCGCGGCTTCAATCTCTCGGTCGACTTGGCGGGCGGCCTGTCGCAGCAGATCCAGATCGCTCGTCCGGCGCTGATCGTGGAACTGCAGGCGGGGACGGAGCTGGAGGTCGTGGTGCAGCAAACCACCGAACGGGTCCTCGTCCGCACCACCGACGTGCTCGGACAGACGCCTCTGGCCTTCGCCGACTACCCGTCGCTCGGGGAGATGGCCGACGCGTTCGCCGCGATTTCGGGCGTCACGGCCGCCACGGCGCTGGAGCCGGGACTGGCCTCCGACGAACTCCTTGCCGAGAGCCCGCGGCCGCAGGACGGCCGCCTGGTTCTGCACGCGGGGGCGGACGGCGACGAGCCGCTGTCGATCGACGCGGTGCGCGCCGCGCTCTTCTCCCTGGAGAAGTTCCAGATCAAGACCATCGGGGCGCTGGCCGACCAGCAGTTCGTGATCCGCGTGGAGGTAGCTTCGGACGACGATACGGAGTTGCAGGCGGTCCAGGAGCGGGTGCGGGCTCTGCTGGCAGACGAATTCGGTGATGACAGCCTGATCGTCCGGTCCACCGATTTCGTCGGCAGGCGGTTCTCGCAGATCCTCAGCCAGCAGGCGGTGTGGCTGGTCGTGGTCGCGTTGCTGCTCATCATGGTGTACGTCGGCTTCCGCTTTCGCCCGGAGTACTCGGTCGCGGCGCTGGTGGCCGTCGCCCATGACGTGCTGGTGATGATCGGCATTCTCGGCACCTTCCAGCTCGAGGTCTCCACCGCCACGATTGCGGCCCTGCTGACCATCGTCGGGTACTCCCTGAACGACACCATCGTCATCTTCGACCGCGTTCGCGAGAACGTGTCGCTCATGCGCGACACCGGCCTGCGCCGGGTGATCGACACGAGCATCACGCAGTCTCTGTCGCGCACCCTCATCACCTCCTTGACGACCCTGCTGGCGGTGGTCGCCATTTACGTCTTTGCGACCGGGCCGATCCAGACATTCGCCCTGGCCGTGATCATCGGCGTGATCGTGGGCACCTACTCGTCGATGTACATCGCGTCGCCGATCGTTCTGCTGCTGCAGCGCGGCCGGCGGCCGGCGGCCGGCGGCCGCGCCTCCTCCGCCTCAGCGCGGCCGAAGCCGGACGAGCCAGGTCCGGAGCCGGGAAGGGCGCCCGCCGCGACCGCGGCGGCCACGGCAACCGACGCTCAGCCCCCCGCGGCTTCACCTCGGCCGTCGGGCCCGCGGGTGCAGCCGGTCAGCAAGCGGCGCAACAAGAAGCGTAAGGGCAAGTAGCTCTCCAGCTCTCGGCCGCTCAGGACTTTCGGGGCTTCGAACGGGCAGCACGGGTGAGCAGGACGAGCTTTTCCACGGCCGACGCCACCAGCACGCCGGCGAGTGCGAGTTCCAGCAGGGTGCGCAGCACGGGCAGCATCCCCGCCGAAAGCACTGCCGGCGCCGCGAGCGCGGCCGCCAGCTCCGCCGCCAGCAGCACCATGCCGGCCGCAATCGACGCCTTTCCCAATCGGGTAGCCGACGGCAGCGGCCGCCCTGCCCACACCATCCAGGAGACCGCGACGGACTGGACGGTGAGCCGCACGACCAGCACCGCGAACACCCACGGTGTGCCGATGCCGAAGATCAACAACAGGATCGCCGCCGTTCCCAGCAGCAGGTAGTCGGTGGAGGAGTCCAGGTAGGAGCCGATGCGCGTCACCTGGCCCCTGCGCCGCGCCAGCGCGCCGTCGGCCAGGTCGGTGAGCAGGACGACCGACAGCAGCGCGATCACCGGCCACACCGGAGCGGTCCCGTCGGCTGCGGCAATGATGAGCAGGACCACGGTGGGGATCGAGGTCAGCCGCGCGAGCGTGAGCACGTTCGAGGGGTTGATTCTCGATAGCACGGGGCCGTCGAGGAGCGCGAAGTCGCATCGGCGCTTCAGGAGCAGGAAGATCAGCGCGCCGGCCACCATCGTGTGCAGCAGGGCGTACGGGAGCACGCTGGCCGTCACGCCGAGGTCGGCGGCAACCGCCACGATCGCCATCTGCAGAAGCCACAGGCTCAGGCACGTCGCGATGATGCTGAGCGTGAGTGCGTCCCAACCGCGGCATGTCCCGATCGGATCGACGTACCAGTACAGGGACACGATCGACAGTACCGCCGCGGCGCCAACCAAGGGCACCGCCACGCGGCGTGCGTGCTCGGGCTCGACCAGCAGCACCACCAGCACCACGATCGCCGCGCCGGCCTGCAGGACGGTCTTGAGCTTGCCGATCGGCCGCGCTCCGGCGTCGATTCGCAGGCGCAGCAGTACCGGCCGGATGAGTCCGTGCATCGCCGCTTCGCGAGCCGCGATCAGCGCCGGCACCCACGACGGGAGCACCCCGCGGATCCCCAGACCCACGAAGAGCGCCACGAACACCATCGCATCGGTGAGTGCGTCGGCCACCTTGCCGAACCGCGAAACGACAGCGAAGCGCCGCGCGACCGCGCCATCGAGATAGTCGGTCACCACAGCGACGCCCGCGAGGACCAGCGCAAGGCCGGGTCCGCCACCGACGTCGCCGGCAAGCGCGATCAGGATCAGCGGTGCCAGGGCGCCCCTGCTCAGGGTCAGCGCGTTGGCGGTGGTGCGGGCGATGTCCATGGGTGGTGTCGGAGGTGATTATGATCCGATGGTGGTCCCACACGCACGTCGATCTGAGGTATCATGTAACCGTCGAGAGTCGGGGCCTGTAGCTCAGGTGGTTAGAGCGCACGCCTGATAAGCGTGAGGTCGCTAGTTCGAGTCTAGCCAGGCCCAGGATGACTTTGAACCCGCTCGGCCGCCGGTTGCGTGCTGCCGGCGCGGCGGGCGATTGACCGGGGGTGCGCCGTGTCCAAAACATACGTCGAGACCTCGTCCGACCTGTTGGCCGGGATCGACCGCATGGTCAAGGACGGCTTCTATCACGACCGCACCGAGGCGGTGAACGATGCCATTCAGCAACTGCTGAAGGCGTACAAGCTGTCGAAGCTGCACATGAAGGACGAGCGGCGTACGGAAGGAGCCGTCCTCTGACGGATGCATGACCGCGGCCGGCGGTCGGCCGTGTCAGGCAGAGCCGTGCCAGGCTCCGACCACCGGGATGCCCGCCGTATGGTGCACCGCCAGTTGCAGAGTCGCGGGATCACGGATCGAGGCGTTATCACGGCGATGAAGTGGATTCCGCGCCACCGTTTCGTCACGTTCGCTGCGCGCTGCGGCTGCTACGAGGATCATCCTGTGCCGATCGGCTTCGGACAGACCATGTCGCAGCCGTTCATCGTGGGCCTGATGACCGAGATGCTCGAGCTCACCGGCCGGGAGCGCATTCTGGAGGTCGGGACCGGCAGCGGCTACCAGACGGCGATCCTGGCTGAACTTGCCGGCCATGTGTGGTCGGTGGAGATCCTCCCGGAACTGCAGCATCGCGCCAGAAGGGTCCTGGCTGACCTGGGGTTCTCCAACGTCGAGTTTCGTATCGGCGACGGCGGGATGGGGTGGCCGGAGTCGGCTCCGTACGACCGCATCCTGGTTGCGGCGGCTTCCTCGTCGGTACCGCGACCGCTGGTCGAGCAGCTCGCGGACGGAGGCGTGCTGCTGATGCCGGTCGGGGAGCCCGACGGCTACCAGGTGATGACCACGATCCGTCGCCGCGGCAACGCGACGCAGACTACCCGCGGCGTGGACTGCCGATTCGTGCCGTTGCGCGCGAACACGGTGTCCGCAGCCGCGCCGGGACGGGAGTCCTGAGTGAACCGGGTTCCCGTGTTTCGGCCGACGGTTCGCCGCGACGAGATGGACAGCGTCCTCGGCTGCCTGGTCACCGATGAGATCGGCCCCGGGGACCGGGCCCGCGAGCTCGTCGCCGCGGTGGCGGGCGTCCTGGGCATGGCCGGCGGCATCGCGCTGGCGGACTACCGAATGGCGCTCGCATGTGCCCTCACGACCATCGATGTTCCGGGCGGATCGCGCGTGCTGTGCTCGGCGCTGGCTCCGCGTGCGCACCGGGACGCCGTGGAGGCGAGCGGCCTGATGCCCGTGGTGGTGGATGTAAGCGCCGACTCCGGCGTGATCGACCTCGACGCGGCGGACGAGGCTCGTGGGGGAGCGTGCGCGGCACTGCTGGACCATACCCTTGGATTCGTTCCCGACTTGACGCGCGTGGGCGGCTGGGATCTGCCGGTGATCGAGGACGCTACCTGCTCGCTTGGGGGGTACGGTGGCGACGCGGCGCCGGGGCCTCGCGCTGACCTGGTGGTCGTTTCGTTGGCGGCAACCGCGCTGTTGACGGCGGCGGGAGGTGCGCTGTTGCTCTGCCGTACGAAATCCCTGCTCGCGTCCGCCCGGGAGGCGGCCGAGGACCGCTCCGAGCCGCTGGCTGACCTCAACGCCGCCCTGGCGCTCGCCCAGCTCAAACGCTATGACGACGACATGCAGACGCGGCGTGGCATCCGGGACGCGTACCACGCGTCGATCACGCGTACCCGCCACCGCACGCTGAGCCTTCCCCCCGGCGCGGACGAGAACCTGCAGGTGCCGTTCTCCTATCCGGTGGTGGTCGCCGATGGCGCTCGTGACGTGCAGCGTTACGCGGCGCGAGCCCGCATCGACACCCGTTCGGCCTATGGAGGTTCGATCGTCGCCGCAGGGGGCGCGACGAACGGCGCGGCCGCTGTCGTGCCCGACGAAGCCCCGGACGATGCGCACGCTGCTGGCGCGTGTCCTGCCGCCGACTCGCTGGCACGGCGCTGCGTGCTGTTTCCGTTGTACCCGCTGCTCGGTGACGGGCAGGTCGAGGTCGTCGCCAAGGTGCTGGCGACGCTGCCGTAGTGATCGCCGGCACGGAACGTGAACGGTGGCGCGCGACGTGAACGTGACCCGAGCGCTTCTGGTGCACAAACCCGGCAATCCCGATGCGGAGTTCGTGGACGAAGTCGCCGACTACCTCCATCACAGATCGGTGCAGGCGGACCGGATCGAGGCCGATCCGCGCGCCCACTGCGCCGCGCCCCCGGACATCGCCCTGTCGCTCGGCGGCGACGGCACGCTGCTCACGTGCGCGCGGATCGTGGCGGAGCTGGAGACGCCCATTCTGCCGGTCAATCTCGGAACCCTGGGGTTCATCACGGAGATCGCCAAGACGGAGTGGAAGGACGCGTTCGAGCGCTACCGCAGCGGATGGCTGGCGGTCAGCCCCCGCCTGATGGTGGTGGCGACCGTACTGCGGGCCGGTCGGGAGGTCGCGCTTCTGCCCGGACTCAACGATGCCGTCATCTCCACCGGCGGTACGCCCAAGATCACCCGGCTGCAGGTCGCGTTGTCCGGAACTGCGGTTGGCCGCTACCGCGCGGACGGGGTCATCCTTGCTACGCCGACCGGCTCCACCGCCTACTCGATGGCGGCCGGCGGTCCCATACTGCACCCGGAGATGCAGGCGCTGGTGCTCAACCCGGTCTGCCCGTTCACGCTCTCCAATCGCCCGCTCGTGGTTCCCGCCGACGAGGTCGTGGAGATCACGGTGGAAGAGCCGCAGCGCACCGAAGTCATGCTGACCGTTGACGGGCAGGAGCCGCTTCCACTGCAACCGGGCGACCGCGTCGTGCTCAGGCGCTACGAGCATTCGGCGCTGATCATCCAGTCTGACCGGAGGAATTTCTACGAGGTGTTGCGGCACAAGCTGTACTGGGCGGGGGAGCCGGGTGCTTGAAGCGCTGCACATCCGCCACTATGCCCTGATCGACCGCCTCGACCTCACGTTCGGCCCCGGCCTCACCGCCATCACCGGCGAGACGGGGTCCGGCAAGTCGATCATCATCGGGGCGCTCGGAGTCGCCCTGGGCGCCCGCATGTCGGCCGAGGAAATCCGTTCGGGCTCCGACGTCTGCGAAGTGACCGCGGTGTTCGATCCTCCGCAGGGCCAGGAGATCGACCGGTGGCTCCGCTCGCGTTCGATCGAGCTCGATGAGGAGTCGCTGTTCATGCGGCGGATCGCCCGGCGGGGAGGCCGCGGAACGGCGTTCGTCCAGTCGGTACCGGTACCGCTGGCGGACTACGCCGAGCTCGGACGCATGTTGCTGGCGATCCACGGACAGCATCAGCACCAGGGCCTGCTGTCGGCGGCGGAGCACCGCCGGCTGCTGGACCGGTACGCCGACGTCGAGGAGCAGGTGGCTTCCATCGCGGCCGACACACGCCGTCTCACCGAGCTGGATCGTCGTCTGGATCGAATGCGGTCCGATATGGAGCGCTCCGCGCACGAACGCGAGCTGCTGCAACACGCGGCAGCGGAGATCGCCGGTGCGGAGCTGCGCGACGGCGAGGAGCAGGAGTTGTCCGATCGCCAGCGTGTGCTCCGCAGCGTGGAGCAGATCCAGCGGCTCCTGGCCGCCGCACGGACGGCGACCTCGGAGACACAGGGAGGCGCGGGCTCCGGTCTGCGCACCGCTCTGCAGGCGCTCGGCGAGCTGGCGGCCATCGACGGCCGCTTCGCCGCGCTCGCGCGTCAGGTGGAGACCGCGCTCTACGAGGTCGAGGACATCACCGATGCACTCGGCGATGCACTCGGCAGGGCCGAGAGCGAAACGGTGGACCCCGGTGAGCTGCTTGCGCTGGAGGATCGGCTGGCGGCGATCCGCACCGTGATCCGCAAGTACGGCGGCACCGAAGCCGCTGCGCTGGCACACGCCGACGACTGTCAGCGCCGGCTCGACGGCTTGGCGTCGAGCGGGCAAGAGCTGTCCCGGTATCGCGAGTTGGAGGCCGCGCTCGAGCGGTCGCGGCGCGCGGCGGCTACCGCGCTGAGCGCCGCTCGAGAGCGCGCGGCGGCGGACCTGGCGCGTTCCGTGCAGGATCAGTTGCGCCAGCTCGGCATGCCGCAGGCCGGGTTTGGGATATCGGTGACTCCGCACCCTGATGGGATCGGCGCGACGGGGGCTGATGTCGTGGAGTTTCTGCTCGAATCAAATCCCGGTGAAGGCCTTGCCCCGTTGCGTTCGATGGCCGCCGGCGGCGAGTTGTCTCGGGTGATGCTTGCGCTCAACGCGGTGCCGGCCCGCGCCCGTGGAACGGCGGCGGTGGTGTTCGACGAAATCGACGCCGGCGTCGGCGGGCAGATCGGCGTGGCGATCGGCGAGCGCCTGCGCTGGCTGGCGGAGCGCCAACAGGTGCTGTGCATCACGCACCTGGCGACCGTGGCAGCACGCGCGGACACGCACGTCAGAATCGAGAAACGCACCTCCGCGGAACGCAGCTCGGTGGGCGCCGCCGTCGTCGACGACGTGGCGCGGGTCGATGAGCTGTCCCGTATGCTTGCAGGCGACCACACCGAGGGGGCGACCTGGCAGCACGCTGCGCAGTTGCTGGAGACGGCGCGCCGCCAGGTCGACTGACCGTCAGTCTCGCTGGCAGGTCAGCCTGGCCGCCCGGGGACCGGCTACAGGGACTGTTCCCCGCCGTCACCACCCGACCGCTCGTCCAGCTCTTCTCCCGAGGAGTCCTCCACCAGCGTGAACGGCCGGATGCGCGAGCCCGAGTCCGCTTCGAACTCCTCGATCAGGGAGACGGTCTGGAACGGGATCATCAGGTGCGAGGCGTCCCCGAAGGTACGCCTGATCTCCTCCTCGGAGGGATTGATGATCAGCTTCTCGTCTTCCTTGAAGACGATACCCTTTATCGACACGAAGTACGGATGGGTGAGGTCCAGGCTCTCCGCCACCAATTGTACCTCTTTGTTCCGCCACCTGAAGTGTACTCGATATAGGGTCACGGGCTCTCTGCGTCGACGCTCGTCATAGGGTAAGGGCGCTTCCGCAACGGTGTCAAATCAGCCGCAGTTCGATCTCCATAACCCTACAAATGTTTACCATCAAAAATCGATGACCCTTGGTTGAGACACCGGGAGCGGCCCATCGGCCGTTCAGCAGTTGACATGTGGTGGGGGCTCCCTATTATAGGGAAGTTCGTGGGAGAAAGTGGGAGATCGTGGAGGACCATCGGATGGCGGAGGACCATCGGAAACGGACTTTCGCGTCCCGTGAGCTAGAGGCGTGATTTCAGGCGAGTACCGATATGCGATGGATGAGAAGGGCCGCTTGATGGTGCCGGCGCCGATTCGCCGGTCCATAGCCGGCAACCTGGTCGTCCTGACGCGCGCGATCGACCGATGCCTGTGGCTCTTTGCTCCCGAGGAATGGAAGGCGGTGTCCGGAAAGCTGACCGGATCCTCATCACTGTTCCTGGCCAGGGACCGAATGCTGGGGCGCCGGTTCCTCGCTCCCGCGCAGGAGATCGAGATCGATCGGAGTGGGCGGATCGCCATCCCGCCAACCTTGCGCGACTACGCAGGACTGCACAAGGACTGCATCGTGCTCGGCATCAACAGTTACGTGGAGGTATGGGACGAGGAAGTCTACCGGGCTTATGAGCTGGAGACCGATGACCAGTACAAGGAGGCCGCCGAGGAGATCGGTGGCAGCATCACGCTCTGAATGGAAATCATGGCACGGCCGATGATCCCGACGCACCGATTCACGTCCCGGTACTGCAACAGGCGGTGGTCGAGTACCTGCGGCCGCCCCGCCCGTGCAGCACGTTCGTGGACGTCACGCTCGGCGAAGCCGGTCACGCCATCGCGATGCTCGAGCGCTATCCGGATATCGCCCTGCTCGGGTCCGATGCCGACGAAGCGCTGCTGGCGCGAAGCCGAGGCCGGCTGGCCGGGTATGTCGGCCGCTTCGAGCTGCGGCAGGCGTGGTCCGACGAGGCGCTGGGGGATCTGGCCCCGGCCGCGGTGGATCTGATTCTCATGGACCTGGGAATGTGCCGGTTTCATATCGAGAGTGGCGCGCGTGGATTCTCGTTCCTGCGTGACGAGCCGCTGGACATGCGTTTCGATCCGCGCCGGGGCGTCTCGGCCGCCGACATCGTGAATCGCGACTCGCCGGACCGTCTGTGCGATCTGCTCGTTCGCTATGGCGGTGACCGGAACGCGCGTGCGAACGCAGAGGCCATCGAGCACGCTCGTTCGCGGCACAGAATCGAAACCACCTATCAGCTCGTGCGCGCGATCCTGGCGCGCACCCCATGGCGTGGCGGCAGCCGTCATCCGGCCACACAGGTGTTCCAGGCACTGCGCGTGGCCGTCAACGACGAGGTCGGGAGGTTGCGGCGTTCGCTCGACGCCGCCGCTTCCGCTCTGCGACCGGGCGGTCGCCTTGCGGTGATCGCCTTTCACTCGATCGACGACGGCATCGTCAAGTGGTATCCGGCCGGCAATCCTCTCCTGGTCGCGCTGCACCGGCGGCCGGAGGCCCCGAGCGACGCCGAGGTGCGGGCCAATCCCGCGTCGCGCAGCGCCCGCCTGCGCGTGCTGGAGCGTGTGCGGTGACCATCGCGTCCGGGCGCCAGCGGCTGCTCACGATCTTCGTGGCACTGATGATCCCGCTGGCGGTGCTGGTGACCACCTGGAGCGGGCTGCACCGGCATCTGCTGGCCGAGGAGTTGAAGCAGCTCCAGTACGAGCAGACCGCGTGGCTGGACCGAAACAAGCGGCTGCTGGCGTCGATCGCCATCTACCGCTCGCCGCAGCGCATCGCAGAGCTCGCGGAGCAGGAGCTGGGGCTGGCTCCGATCAGCGCCGAGCACGTGACCGTCGTCGAACCGGCGCATCCGGCGGGCGGTCAGCCGTCCGGGACGGAGTCTTCATGAACTACACCGTGGACGAGATCGCCGGGATGCTGGGTGCCGGGGTCCGAGGCCGAGCCGAAGCCCGCGTGTCCCAGGTCATCGCGGACTCGCGGCTCGCTCGAGCGGGGTCCTTGTTCGTGGCTCTGCCGGGGCAGTATGCCGACGGTCACGAGTTCGTGCACGACGCGTTCCGGCGTGGAGCCACGGCGGCGCTGGTCCGCCAGGACCGGCACATCGAGCCCGCAGAGCACGGCACGCTGATCGCGGTCGACGATCCGCTGATCGCGCTGTATGACCTGGCGTGCGGCCACAGCGCGGTCCATCGCGCCGCGGTGCGCATTGCGGTCACGGGCAGCAGTGGCAAGACCACGACCAAGGAGATCCTGGGAGCGATACTGCACCGGGCCAGCTGCAGCCTGGTCTCGGAGGCGTCGTTCAACGCCGAGGTCGGCCTGCCGATGTCGGTGCTGCGAATGACCGGACAGGAGCGGTTCGCCGTGTTCGAGGTCGGCATCAACTCCATCGGCGAGATGGAGCGCTACGCCGCGCTGGCACGGCCGGACCACGCGCTGATCACCAATATCGGCAGCGCACACGTCGGACGGCTCGGCAGTCGCCGCGATATCGCGCGCGAGAAGGGTGCGTTGCTGCGATCGGTCCCGGCGACCGGTTGCGTGTACCTGCGCGAGCAGGAGCCGGCGGCCGACCTGCTGCTGGCCGGGGTCTGCGCGCGGGTCATCAGGTATGGGGCGAATTCGACGATCGGGTACGAGCGAAGCGAGAATCTGGGGCTGGATGGCTGGTCCATCGATTGGGAGGGGCTCCAATTCCGCTTCTCTCTACCCGGTCGTCACAATCTCGACAACGCGCTGGCGGCGCTGACGGTGGCCTCGGAGCTGGGATTCGATCCCCAAACCGTCGCCGCCGGGATTGAGGCGGTACGGCCGGCTCGCGGCCGCCTGACCGTGCACCGGGGCCGTTGCACGATCATCGATGACGGCTACAACGCCAACCCGGAGTCGGTACGGGCGGCCCTGGTCATGCTGGGCGAGGAGCGATCGCCCGCTCGTCGGGTGGTGGTTCTGGGACCGATGCTGGAGCTTGGCCGCTACGGTGCCCGCGCGCACCTCGATCTGGCGCAGCCGTTGATCGACGCCGGGATCGACATCCTGTGCTGCTTCGGGGCGGCCACCCGACCGCTCCGCGACGCGTTCGCCGACCAGATCGGCAGAGCGGACGCGGCGGACCGCGCCATCTGGACGGAAACCATCGAAGGGATCGACGGCCGGCTGCGTGCCATCGTGCGGGATGGTGATCTGGTGCTGTTGAAGGCATCTCGCGCCTTCCGCATCGAACGGCTGCTCCCGACGCTGGACGTCGACACCTCAGACCCCACGGGCCGGTGCGATGGCTAACGGCGATGCGCCGGCGGGCCACCGCCGCACCGATCTCACGCTGATCGTCATCCTGATCACCCTCACCGGAATCGGACTGGGGGTGCTGCTGTCGGCTTCGCACTACCGCGCGCAGCACGTGTTCGGCGACTCGCTGTACTTCGTCAGGCGCCAGGCGCTGTTCATCCTGATCGGGACGATCGCGGCGGTCGTGGTCTCCCGGGTGGACGCAAGGGTCCTGGGGCGCCTGTCGATCCCGCTGCTCGCGCTGTCGGGCGTACTGATGGCGCTGACGCTGATCCCCGGCATCAGCGAACCGATACAGGGGGCGCGGCGCTGGCTGGTGGTGGCCGGCATCTCCTGCGAACCGTCGGAGCTCGTCAAGTTCACTCTGGTGCTGTACCTGGCATCGATGCTGTCACGCAAGTACGACGCCAGAACCGACGCCGTCAATACGCTGCTGCCGCCGGTCATCGTGGTGTGCGTCTTCGCGGCGCTGATCTACCTGCAGAACGACTTCTCCACCGCGGCGCTGCTGATACTGGTCACCGGCATCATCTTCTTTATCGGTCGGGTGCAGTTCCGGTACTTCGTCGCCCTCGCGCTGGTGGGTGCTCCGCTCGCGGCGATGATGATCTTCACGCGCGTCCATCGCGTCGAGCGGGTCATCGCGTTCTTCAATCCGGAGGCGGATCCGACGGGATTCGGCTACCAGGTGCTGGCGGCACGCCAGGCGCTCACGTCCGGGGGGTTGACCGGGCTCGGGCTCGGCCAAGGCGTCCGCAAGCTCGGCGATGTTCCGGAGATTCACTCCGACTTCGTGTTTGCGGTCGTGGGCGAGGAGACCGGACTGATCGGCGTCGCGATCGTGCTGGCCCTGTTCGTGGCGTTCGCCTCCCGCGGCTATCAGATCGCCGGCATGGCTCAGGATCGCTTCGACGCCTACCTGGCGTGCGGGATCACCACGTCCGTGACCGTGCAGGCATTCGCCAACATCGCCGTGGTCGCCGGCCTGCTGCCGGCAACCGGGATCCCGCTGCCGCTGTTCTCTCACGGAGGATCCGCGATGGTGATGACCTTGGTGATGGCAGGCGTGCTCTGCGGCATCAGCCGGCGCGCGGCAGGCGCATCACTGGCGTCCGGCGCCGGACTGTCCGGCCGGGTGCGACCCGTGGGAGCGCGCGGTGCGTAGGGCCGCGCTGGCCGTGCTGCTGATCGGCGGCGTGGTGGTGGTGGGACTGCTGACCCAGTTCCTGTTCAGCAGCCTCATCGCCCCGCAGCTCCTGATCAGAAAGATCGTCGTCTACGGCGAGTTCCCGGTTTCGACCGTGGAATTGAAGCGCATCGCGGGGCTCGACGGTGACGATCACGTCTTCGATGTCGACACCCAGGCCATCGCCGAGCGGATCGCCGCCCACCCGATGGTCCGATCGGCATCGGTGCGAACCCGCATCCCGGGCACGCTGGAGATCACCGTGACCCGGCGCCAGCCGCTGGCGATGTCGCTGGCGACGATCGAGGGCCGCAGCGTGCCGGTGGTGTTCGACGCCAGCGGGGTCATCATGGAGGTCGATCCCGGCACGGCGCCGGAGTTGCCGATCGTGTCCGGGCTTCGCTTCGTCCAGCCGCCACGCCCGGGAGTCATGCTGCCGGAAGAGCTGCTGCCGGCCGTCTCCGCTTTGGCCGCCGTCAGGGATGGCGACTCACGGCTGTACGGCCTGATCTCGGAAGTGGTGGTAACCACCACCGACACGGGTGCGCTCGACCTGTCGTTCTATCCCAGCATCTACCCGGTCTCGGTACGGCTGGGCCCGCGCCTGGACATCAAGGTGATCAGGCATGCGCTCGTGGCGCTCGACGTGCTGGACGCCGACGGCGCGTCGCCCCTTCCCCGGGAGATCGACTTTCGTGGCGGAGAGGCGGTCTACGTCGAGCCGCCCGCGTCACGGTCGCAGGTAGCTGCTCCGTACGCGCGGTCGACGGATGCGTGAGGTGAGGGGGTAGCGTGGCACGGGAAGATTTGATCGTCGGGTTGGACATCGGCACCAGCAAGGTGTGCGCGATCATCGCGCAGATCGGGCACGAGGGCGGGCTCGAGATCATCGGCGTCGGCACCACCCCGTCGCGGGGACTGCGCCGCGGCGTGGTCATCAACATCGACGCCACCGTGCGCTCGCTCCTGAACGCCGTGGAGGCCGCCGAGATGAAGTCCGGCCGGGAAGTCACGGGGACCTTCGCAGGCATCGCCGGCGGCCATATCGAGGGGATCAACTCGCGAGGGGTCGTCGCCGTCACGGGCAGGGACCGGGAAATCACGCGCGACGACGTGGAGCGCGTAATCGACGCCGCCAAGGCGATCGTCATACCCATGGACCGGGAGGTCGTCCACGTGATCCCGCAGGAATTCACCGTCGACCAGCAGGACGGCATACGGGATCCGATCGGGATGATGGGCGTGCGGCTGGAGGCCGAGGTCCACATCATCACCGGCGCGGTTTCCTCGGCACAGAACATCATCCGCTGCATCAACCGCGCCGGCTTCAAGGCCGACGACATCGTCCTGGAGCCGCTGGCCGCCGCCGCGGCCGTGCTGAGCAGGGACGAGCAGGAGTTGGGCGTGCTGCTGGTCGACATCGGTGGCGGCACGAGTGACACCCTCGCCTATCTGGACGGTGCACCGTACCTGACCAATGTTCTCGCGCTCGGCGGCGACCAGGTCACCAGCGACATCTCCATCATGCTGAAGACGCCCATGGAAGTGGCCGAGCGTCTCAAGCACGAGGCGGGGAGCTGCCATCCCGACGATCTGGACGACGACGAGATCGAAGCCAGCATTCCGGGGGTGGGTGGCCGCCCGCCGCGGCCCATCAAGCGAAGCCGCCTGACGGAGATCATTCGGCCGCGCATGACCGAAGTGTTCGGGATGGTGAAGGATCAGTTGGACCGTGCCGGGTACCTCAAGCTGCTGAGCGGCGGCGTCGTGCTGACCGGCGGCGGCGCGCTGCTGCCCGGTGCGGCGGAGTTGGCGACCGACGTGTTGGGACTGCCGGCGCGGATCGGACATCCGAGGCCCATGGGCGGACTGGTGGAGGAGTACCGCAGCCCGCAGTTCGCGACGGGTGTCGGCCTGGTGATGTACGGCCACGGCAAGCGGCGCCCGGAACACTTCGACATGGATACCAGTGAAAGCGGCTACGACAGCGTCTGGGACCGCATGAAACGCTGGTTTCGCGAATTCATATGAATACTATATGATACCTGTGGTCATCGAAGGAGGGGACGATGACGATTGAGATACATGATGGGGAGCCGCGGTCTCTCACCGAGATCAAGGTTCTCGGAGTAGGAGGGGGCGGCAGCAACGCCGTCAACCGCATGATCGCTTCCGGACTGCGCAATGTGCGCTTCTTGGCGGTGAACACCGACCTGCAGGCGCTGGAGTTGAGCCGATCGGAGTTGAAGGTGCCGATCGGCTCGCGGCTGACCGCGGGGCTGGGGGCCGGCGGCGATCCCGAAATCGGCGAGAAGGCGGCGTTGGAGGATCAACAACGGCTCGAGGAGGTGCTCCGCGATGCCAACATGGTGTTCATCACCGCCGGCATGGGCGGCGGCACCGGTACCGGCGCCGCTCCCATGATCGCACGCACGGCTCGGGAAGCCGACATCCTGACCGTCGGCGTCGTGACCAAGCCGTTCGAGTTCGAAGGCGCGCGCAAGATGGCGTTGGCCGAAGACGGGATCGAGCGGCTCCGCAAGGAAGTGGACACCCTGATCATTATTCCCAACCAGCAGTTGCTGCGGATCGTGGAGAAGAAGACCTCCATGAAGGAAGCGTTCTATCTCGCCGACGACGTGCTGCGCCAGGGGGTGCAGGGCATTTCCGACCTCATAACCGAGCCGGGCGAAATCAACATCGACTTCGCCGACGTGCGGACCGTGATGAAGGAAAAGGGCGATGCGTTGATGGGCGTCGGCGTGGGAACGGGGGAGAATCGCGCCGTGGACGCGGCGACCAACGCCATCAACAACCCGCTCCTGGAGCATGCCCGCATCGACGGGGCGCAGGGGATCCTGGTCAACGTGACCGGGGGTGAGGATCTGTGTCTCACCGAGTACGAGGACGTGCTCAAGATCATCACCGCCGCCTCCGATGAAGCGCTGGTGATCGCGGGGATGGCGACCAATCCGGACCTCAACGACGAGTTGCGCGTGACCGTGATCGCCACGGGCTTCAACCGGGAAGCCGAGCAGGCCGAGCCGGAGGAGGCATCCGACGACGAGGTCGACGTGTTCTCCTACGAGGAGTGGATGAGCCTGAACGGCGGCCGGGGAAGTCGCAACGGCGGGGCGCACCGGGGGCGCGCGGACGATGATCTGAACGTCCCGGCGGTGCTGCGAGAACAGCAGCGCGCTGCCCACCTCGAGTCCCGGCAGACCGAACCCTGAGCGAGCTCGACGCTGACTTCGGCGCGCACCTGAGCGCCGAGCTCGCGCTGGCCGCGACGAGCGTGGCCACGTACCGGCAGGAGTGCCGGACGTTCGAATACTTCTGCGTCGAGCGCGGCATCGCGATCGCGAACGCCCGCGCCGCCGACATCATCGACTACCTGATCGAGCGCCAGCGGGGCGGGATCGACGCTCGCACCGCGGCCAAGTCGGTCAGCGCGCTGCGAGCGCTGTATCGATTCCTGCAGGCAGAAGGAAGAGCAGCGGCGAATCCGGCCGCGTTGATCGATCCGCCGCGGCCGACGCGCAAGCTGCCTGCCGTCCTCAGCCCCTCCGACGTGGATCGCGTGCTGGCAGCCGTGGACACGAGCACGCCGTCCGGGCTGCGCGACCGGGCGCTGTTCGAAATGATCTATTCCTGTGGGCTGCGGGTCAGCGAGGCGGTGGCGCTGCAGGTGACCTCCCTGCATCAGGACCAGGGCTTCGTCACGGTATCCGGCAAGGGCGGGCGTCAGCGCCTGGTGCCGCTGATGGGCGAGGCGCTCGACTGGATTCAGCGCTATCTGCAAGACGGCCGGCCGGTGCTGGCCGCGCATGCGGGAGAGGCGGCTCTGTTCCTCAACCGCTCGGGTCGGCGGCTCACACGCGCCGGCATGTGGAAGCGGTTCCAGGAGGCCGCCGTAAAGGCGGGGGTCGGCGGCAAGCTGCACGCACTGCGTCACTCGTTTGCCACCCACCTGCTGGGGGGAGGCGCCGATCTTCTTTCCGTGCAGGAACTGCTCGGTCACGCGGATATCACAACCACCCAGATCTACACCCACCTGGACGCCACCGATTTACGTGACGCGCACCGCCGTCACCATCCGCGAGGGAGCGCCGGAACCTAAAGCACCGCGGACGTGCTGCCGTTTGTATGGTCGGAGGACGCAAGCGCGGTTGCAGGACGGGGAACGGGTTACGGGGGCTGATGGACGCTGTCGGGAAGCGGCCGGCGATCTTCTCGTCGCCGCCCTGGCGATCGATCGCATCGGCTGCCTGAACGCGATGGAGAAGCTGCGCTTGCTCGATCGCGCCCCGGACGTGAGTGCCGTCTCGCGACTCACTCCCCGCATGGTGCGGGAGGTGTCGGCGCGCCGCCTGCGCGCCGTCCCGGAGGAGCCCGGCAGGCTCGTGGAGGCCGCGGCGCGGGAACGATCGCGCTTGACGCAGCTTGGCGGAGGCTGCATGTTGTACGGCAGCAGGCGGTATCCGCCGCTGCTGACGGCGATCCACGATCCGCCGTTCCTGCTGTACTACCGTGGCCATCACCCTGAGCTTCTCGCGTCCGCCGATCACCTGTCGGTCGTCGGCACCCGTCGCCCGTCTGGGGCGGGCCGGCGCGCGGCGTTCGAGGTCGGATTCCAGGCGGCACGGCGGGGCGCGACCGTAGTGTCGGGGCTTGCGCGTGGCGTCGACACGGAGGCTCACCGGGGTTGCGTGGCCGCCGGCGGCCGCACGGTGGCCGTCCTGGGAACCGGCGTCGACACGATCTATCCGGCTTCGAGCGCATCGGTGGCGCGTTCCCTGATCGCCGCCGACGGCCTTCTCCTCTCCGAGTACCCGCTGGGCACGCAGCCGCGCCGGCATCATTTCCCGTGCCGGAACCGGATCATCAGCGGCCTGTCGACCACGCTCGTCGTGATCCAGGCGCCGGAGGGATCCGGAGCGCTGATCACGGCCGACCATGCTCTCGATCAGGGCCGGGAGGTGGTGGTGCATGCTGCCGGCCTGGGTGACGCGCAGTGTTCAGCCGGCAGCGACGCACTGGCGGCCGACGGCGCTCACGTCATCGAAACCGCCGCCGGCGCGCGTGCACGGGTTCCGGGCCCGGTCAGGGGTGATGCCGGCGTGGGCAAGAGGCTCTCGCGGTCGCTGCAGGCAGAGCTGACCGGCGCGTCGTCCTGCTACGGGGGTGATGCCTACGGGGGTGATGATGGTTGACACCTTCGTCGCCTATCTCAACGCCGTCCGGCACAGTTCCCCCGCCACCGTCGCTGCGTATCGGCGGGAGGTGGAGCGTTTTCTGCGCTCTACCGGCACCGAGGATCCCCGTTCGGTCCAGCCCGCTGCCGTACGCCGTTATCTCGCCACGCTCGCGCAGGGGGGCTTGGGCCCACGGTCGGTGAATCGGGCGATAAGTGCAATCCGCTCCTTCTATCGATTCCTGCGGCGTTATGACGCCGACACTCCGGATCCCACCGCGGGTCTGCGCGGCCTGCGCGCCGATTCGCAGTTGCCCGTCTTCCTGTTCGAGGACGAGGCCGCGGCCATGTTGGACTCCGCGACGGTGCTGGGCTCCGCGGCCGAGCCGCCGGGAGACGGCCTGACGGCCGTGCGGGACGCGGCGCTGCTGGAGTTCCTGTACGCGACCGGTTGCCGCGTCGCGGAGGCAGCGGCACTGCGGTTCGAAGACGTTCAGCTCGAAGCGCGTACCGCCCGGGTGACCGGCAAGGGAGGCAAGCAGCGGATGGTCTACCTGACGGAGTCGGCGGCCCGCTCGCTGCGAACGTACCTGCGCGACCGGTTCGCCGCGAACCCCGAGTCGCGGTCGGTGCCCGCAGTCTTTCTCAACCGGCGGGGCGGCGCCCTCAGCGACCGCGGCATGCGCCTTGCGGTAAGCCGCTACCGCCACCAGGTCGGCAAGCCGGTCTCGCCGCACACCTTCCGGCACAGCTTCGCGACGCACCTGCTCAACGGCGGCGCCGACATCCGCACGGTGCAGGAGCTGCTTGGCCACGCCAGCCTGTCCACCACCCAGGTCTATACCCACACCAGCGTGGACCGGCTCCGTGACGTCTATGCCGTCGCCCACCCCCACGCCCGGCTGGCCCGCCCGGGAACCGCGACGTGACCGCACGCGACGGGTGGGCGCACGCCACCACCGTGGTCGCCGTCCGCCGCGACGGCACGCTGGCACTGGCGGCCGACGGTCAGGTCTCCCTGGAGGCGACCGTGGTGAAGAGCACCGCGCGCAAGGTGCGAACGCTGATGGGCGGCAGGATCGCGGTCGGCTTCGCCGGCGGCACGGCGGACGCCTTCACGCTGTTCGAACGCTTCGAGGCGAAGGTGAAGGAGTTCGGCGGGGACTTGATGCGTGCGTCGGTGGAGCTGGCAAAGGAGTGGCGTTCCGATCGGGTTCTGCGGCGGTTGGAGGCGTTGCTGGTCGCGGGGGACGCGCACGCCACGTTTCTGATCACCGGCAACGGCGACGTGCTGGAGCCGGATCACCCTGTTGTGGGGATCGGTTCGGGAGGCGCATACGCCGCCGCCGCGGCGCGTGCCTACCTGGACGCCTCGGATCTCCCGGCTCGCGAGATAGCCCAGCGCGCGATGGCGATCGCCGCCGACATCTGCGTGTATACGAACGACCGGATCGTCATCGAGGAGGTTTCGCCCAAGGCCGATTCGCCCAAGGAGAGGGTCGATGACCGTTGATCTGGACCAGTTGACGCCGGCGCAGATCGTCGAGCAGCTCGATCGCTATATCGTCGGTCAGCACAGGGCCAAGCGGGCAGTCGCCATCGCGCTGCGCAACCGGATGCGCAGGCGCAGGCTGCCGAGCGAGTTGCGCGACGAGGTTTCCCCCAAGAACATCGTCATGATCGGGCCCACCGGCGTCGGCAAGACCGAGATCGCACGACGGCTGGCCAAGCTGTGTGGCGCTCCGTTTCTGAAAGTGGAAGCCACCAAGTACACGGAAGTCGGCTACGTCGGCCGCGACGTGGAGTCCATGATCCGCGACCTGACCTCCGTGGCGGTAGCAATGGTCAAGGCGGAAGAGCAGGCAGGCGTCCAGGAAGAGGCGGAACGTCGGGTCGAGGACCACCTGCTGGAGCTGCTGCTGCCCGGGCCGGGGCCAGGGGGCGGGCCGGGGCCGGCGGCTGCCACTCCCGCCGCCGACGCGGCCAAGCCTGAAGCCGGAAACAGCACCGCGGACAAGCTTCGTGAGAAACTGCGGGCGGGCGACCTGGACGATCGGCCGGTGGAGGTCACCGTCAGCGCCCAGCAGATGCCCAACGTGTCCATCCTGTCCGGGCAGGGAGTCGAGGAGATGGACCTCAACTTCAGCAACTTCTCCAGCCTGTTGGGCGGCAAGGCCACCAAGAAGAAGAAGGCGTCGATCAAGCGAGCGCGGCAGATGCTGTTGAACGAGGAGATCGACCGGCTGGTTGACATGGACCGGGTTTCGGAGTTGGCGGTAGAACGTGTACAGGAGATGGGGATCATCTTCCTGGACGAGCTGGACAAGATCGCGTCACGCGAGGGCCGCAACGGCGTGGACGTCTCGAGGGAGGGCGTGCAGCGCGACATCCTTCCGATCGTCGAGGGCAGCAAGGTCAATACGCGACACGGCGTGGTTGACACCACGCACGTGCTGTTCATCGCCGCTGGCGCGTTTCACATGTCCAAGCCTTCGGATCTGATCCCGGAGCTCCAGGGCCGTTTCCCGATTCGCGTCGAGTTGCAGCAGCTGTCCCGTGAGGACTTCGAACGAATCCTCACGCAGCCGGAGAACGCCCTGATCAAGCAGTACACGGAGTTGCTCGGGACCGAGGGGGTCGAGCTCGAATTCACCCCGGAAGCGATCGTGCGCATCTCCGAAGTCGCGAATGAGGTGAACTCCAGCACCGAGAATATCGGAGCGCGCAGGCTGCACACGATTCTGGAACACATCCTCGAGGAGGTGTCGTTCCACGCACCCGACGCAAAGGGGCAGAAGATTACGGTGACCGACCAGTACGTGGACGAACGGCTGGCCGGCGTCATCGAGGATCGTGACCTGACGCGCTTCATCCTGTAGCAGGACTCCCATTCCACCTGGCGCACGTTGACGGCCCACCCGTCCCGGGTTAGGTTCGGGGTTCGTTTCGGCGTCACTGGGAGGGGACACTGAATGACCATAGACCGCGGTCCGCGGCGGCGTCCGCACTCCGGGCCGCACTCTGCTGTCCGCTGCCCGACTGCGCGCGCCCCGCGTGCTGCCGCCCCGCTCCGGCGGCAGCGCGCTGGCGGAACGAGCCGCAGATGCACCGCTTGGCGGCGTGGCGTGCCCTGATGTATACATGCTAACATGGCGAAAGGCGGGGTGGCTTGGAAGACCGATGACGACGGCAGCGAAGCTGGGCGGCGGCCCGCGCGGAGTGGAGCGCTCGTGATCAAGGCGAATCCGCGCTGGCATGAGATGCCGGAGAACGACCTGTGGAACCGCTATCGAAAGCAGCGGGACCCGTCCATCCGGGAGTACTTCGTGCATCAGTACGCGCCGCTGGTGAAGTACGTGGCGGGACGGGTCGCGATCGGCATGCCGAGCGCTGTCGATTTCGACGACCTTGTGCAGTGCGGGATGTTCGGGTTGTTCGACGCCATCAGCAAGTTTGATCCCACCAAGCACGTCAAGTTCAAGACGTACGCGGTGACCCGTATTCGCGGCGCGATCTTCGACGAGCTGCGTGCGATCGACTGGGTGCCGCGGTCGGTGCGTCAGAAGGCGCGGGAAGTGGAGGACACGGTCCGCGAACTGGAGGCCGGCCTGGGACGGGCGGCGACCGACGAGGAGATCGCCGGAGGCATGGGTGTCAGCGTTCAGGAATTCCAGCGGGTTCTGGTGCGGATCGCCGGCACCGCGGTCGTGTCGCTGAACGACGTCTGGCACGGCGGTGAGGACGAGGATCGCGTGTCGATCGAGGACAACATCGAGTCGCCGACGGAGTCCGGACCCGCGACCATCGCCGAGAAGGAAGAGATGAGGCGGGTGATCGTGGAGGCGATCAGGGAGTTGCCGGAGAACGAGCAGCAGGTCCTTGCGCTGTACTACTATGAGGAGTTGACCCTCAAGGAGATCGGGCAGGTGCTGGAGGTGACCGAGTCACGCGTGTCGCAGCTTCACACCAAGGCCCGATTGCGCCTGCGGACCAAGCTCACGAACGTCAAGCGCGGCATCTGAGGCCGCGGGGCGCCCGGAAGGCGCCAGGCTCTCACCGCAGGGTGAGGCGCACCTCCAGACCGTCGCTGATCGGTGTTCCCGGCGGCGGACTCTGCCCGTGCACGAAGCCGTTGCCGATCAGTTGCACGAACAACCGGCTGTCGCTCAGCAGGGGCAGCAGGCTGCGCTTCGGGAGCCCACGATAGTCGCCGATCGCCGCTTCCTGTATCACCGGAGCGGCTGGCGTTTGCCGCGTGATGGCACCCTGGTACCGCACGCGCGGTGATTCGGCGCTCGACAGCGACAGGTACGGCACGAGGAATGCGGCGGCTTCCGCGAACAGCGGAGCCGCGATCAGGCCGCCGTATCGGGAAGGCCCTCGCGGATTGCGAATGGCGACGTAGAAGATCACCTGCGGGTTCTCGGTCGGCGCAATGGCCAGGAACGACGCGATCACCGCGTCTTCGGAATAGGATCCCGTGTACTCGTCCAGTATCTCCGCGGTGCCGGTCTTGCCGGAGACCCGAAGGCCGGGAACGCGTGCCAGCACGGCCGTGCCCCCGGGCTCGGTCGCGCCTTCCATCATGGCAAGCATGGTGCGGGCGACCGCGGGTCTCACGACCCGGCGCACCGGTTCGGGCAGAAAGTCCTTGACGGTGGTGCCGTCGGCGCCGACCACCCGCCGCACGATCCGCGGCCGCATCATCACTCCGTCGTTGGCGATGGCGCTGGCGGCGCGCATGATCTGGACCGCCGACACTGCCACTTCCTGACCCATCGTCACGGTCGGCTTGGAGCGCAGCGACCACCGCTCGACGTCGTGGAAGATGCCGGCGGTCTCACCGGAGAAGGGAAGGTCGACCGCGGAGCCGAATCCGAATGCGCTGAGCGCGGCATGGAAGCTCCCGTCGTCGATCCGGTCGGAGGCGTAGCCGGCACCCGCGTTGCACGAATACCTGATGATGTCCGCGGTAGTGATCGTGCCGTGTTTCTTCAGGTCCGCGATCCGAATGGTGCCGCCGCCCGGAGTGTGTCGTGTGTAGCGGCCGCCGCAATAGAAGGTATCGGTCGGCGTTACCGCACCGCTCTCCAGCAAGGACGCAATCGAGAACACTTTGAACACGGACCCGGGTTCGTACGCGACCGCGACGGGACGGTTGATGCGGGTCTGCGCCGAGCTCGTGTCGATCGAGTTCGGGTCATAGCGCGGCGATGCCGCATAGGCCAGCAACTCCCCGGTCTGCGGCACCATGACCAGGATCGTTACCCATTGGGCCCGGTGCTCGGTACGCGCACGAACCGCGATCTGCTCCATCGCGTATTGCACGTTCACGTCGATGGTCAGCACCACCTGGTGGCCGCGCACGAGTTGTTCTCCTGGCTGGACGACGGCCGGCGACAGCACGTGATCGAAGGTGTTCTCGATCCCGTCAAGTCCGACGCCGTCGACACCCACGAAGCCGAGTACATGGCTGGCAAGTTCCTGCTCGGGGTAGGTGCGCCCGAACTCGGTTTGCAGCGACACGCCACGCAGTTCGCCGGCCTGCAGATGCGTGCGCAGTTGCGCCGACTCGGTCGGGGTGATCTTGCGCTTGAGATACGCGAAGTGGGGCCGGCCCCGGAGCCGCTGTTCCATCCGCGACCGGTCGAGGTCCAGCACTTCGCTCAGCGTGGCCGCGGCTGCCGCGGGGTCGGTTACGTCCGGGGTCCAGACCGAAACCGAGTCGAAACGCGTTGCGATCGCCAGCAGCCGCCCGTTTCGGTCCAGTATGGGCCCGCGTTCGACGTCGGAAACCTGCACGGCGGCGCGCGGATCCGGCAACGGCTGGACGACCATCAGCCAGACGAACCGAGCCGCGATCGCCACGGCAAGAACGCCCAGGCCCATGATCACCGTCCACATGCGGTAGCGTTCGCGCGCTTCCAACATCGGTGCCGTGCGGGTCCCCGGAAAGTGTAATAGGTGGCGCGGGATGTGTCGATACAGAGGACGATGGTACGTGCACTCCACGCGCAAAGAGTCGCCGCACCCGATCGCGCTCGTGCCGCGTTCGTCCGCGAGTTGAAGAGGCAGAGCGTCGCCAGCCTCCGTCCGCGCCATTCGCGGTTCGATGAACCGTTCGACTTCAGCCCCCGCCGGGCCGCGCAGTTGACGGTCGTCCCGGCCGGCGTGTCGGAAGCAGCCGACCGCGCGCGCGCCGCATCGCTGCGGTCCCTGTGGCGGCGCGGGCTGTTCGACCGGTTGCAGAGCCGCCTGCGCGGCAGGTTCCGCGTGATCGTGAACGTGGCGGTGGCCGTCGCCGCAGCGGTGATACCCGCCGGTCTGGTGATCGCCGCCGCCCGGCCTCAGGCGCCGCCGACGGTGCCCGGGCCTGCCGACAGTCTCATTCACCGTGACGTGGCGCCGGCTGACTCGAGCTCGGCGGAGGCCGCGTGGGATGCGGTTCCCGACCTGTCGCTTCGCTCGTATCTGATCCGGGCGGACGATTCACTCTCGGAGATCGCGCACCGCTTCGGCATCAACCTCGACACCCTGATCAGCTTCAACGCCATCCGCGACGTGAGCGATCTGCAGGAGGGCGTGGAACTGACGATACCGAACGCGTCAGGGCTCTCCTATTCGGTGCGTTCAGGTGACACGCTCAGCGATATCGCCGCCCGGCACGGTGTGCGCCTGACGGAGTTGATGGAGTGGAATGACCTGCCGTCGTCCGCGCTCGGCGTGGGGCAGAAGCTGTTCATTCCGGGTGCTTCGTTGCCGATGAATGCACGGAACGCCGTGCTCGGCAGGCTGTTCCTCAAACCCGTGCCCGGACGGGTCGTCACGCCCTTCGGTGACCACCCCGATCCGGTCACGGGCATCCGCCGCTTCCACGACGGGATCGACATCGAGCATGCGGCCGGCACACCGGTCGCCGCATCCATGGCGGGGCGGGTGGGCCGCGTGGGAGTCAACGGCACCTACGGACGGTACCTTGTGCTGGTGCATGCCGACGGCTACCAGACCCTGTACGCGCGTCTGTCACAGGCGCATGTGGTGGCAGGCGCCCTGGTGGCCCAGAGCCAGGTTATCGGCACGATGGGCGCGCCGGGAGACAGCACGAACAGCCACCTGCACTTCTCGATCTTCAAGGCCGGCCAGCCTGTTGACCCGAGCCGCTATCTGCACTAGCATGATGCGCGCTCGTGGAGGGACGCGCTGACCGCATTCTGCTGACAGGAGCCGTCATGCTGTCGGTGATCCTTGTCGCCGCGCAGTCCGTCGGGCTGTCCCTGACCAAGAGCGCCACCCTCGAACGCGACTATCTGCATCTGCCCGAGCGATGGTTCGAGGTTCTGCACCAGCCCCGCGTCGTACCGGCGGCCGTCCTGCCCGCAGGCGGCGCGGCTTCGGCGGCGTGGCCGCTGCCCATCGCCACCATGCGCTACGCGGCGCAGCCCGGCGACAACCTGTCCCTCATCAAGAAACGGTTCGGGCTGACGCTGGACACGCTGTCCAGCCTCAATCGCGACGCCGGTTCCGGCGTCCACAATGTCGACATCGGTGAAGTCTTCACGATTCCGAACCAGGACGGACTCTTTTTGAAAGTGGAGAGCAGGGACCATCTGGAGACCGTGGCTGGCGATCACGGGCTGGCCGGCAGCGACGTGCTGGCCGCCAATCCCGTGGTCGACGCCCAGTCGGTGAGCGGTGAGTTGTTCTTCCCCGGCGCCCAGAACTCCGGGTTCGAGCGCTTGCTGAGGATGGGGCTGGGATTCGGCCACCCGTTGCGCGGCGGGTGGGTGAGCTCCCCGTTCGGGATGCGCGTACATCCCTTCAGCGGCAAGTGGCGCATGCACCGCGGCGTCGACATCGCTGCGCCGCACGGCACCCCGGTGCAGGCGGCCGCGGACGGTCGCGTCGAGCGGGTGGCGCGGGACGGCGTCCTGGGGAGATACCTCGTGATCGACCATGGAGCGCGTTCCTACCAGTCGCTATACGCGCACCTGTCTTCCGTGCATGTCGATGTCGGAGAGCTGGTGTCCACCGGCAACACGATCGGCCGCGTGGGTTCGACCGGCCAGTCTACCGGCCCCCATCTCCACTTCGAGCTGTGGAGCCGGCGGCAGCCGATCAATCCGTCCTCGCAGGTGCCCGGCCTCTAGCGCCTCGCGAGCGGCGCCGTTGCACGGCGCCGCTCGCGGACCAGCCCCTCCTTTGGCTCGGAGCGCATCGGTTCCCGATGCGCTCCTCGCCGGGGCCCGTGGGTGGTTGGCGATCAGCCGCGAGCGATCTCCTGACCCAGGGCCCATGGATCGATGCAGGTCAGGCTGACGGATCCTCGGGCGAGCACGTCGATGTCGGTCCCTGCGTCGGGGTTGCGGATGGCGGGAGCCCCCACATGGCGCAGCACGTCTCCGTGGCGCTCGAAACAGGAGCCGTAGCGCGCGCGCTCCAACGCGCACGGGATCAGCCGCCAGTCGGCGGCCAGCCTCGCCGGGACGTTCACGCTCCAGGTGACGGGGCGTTCGGTTCGTCGTTCGCCGGGCGGACGAACCCGGGGCAGCAGGTCGGCCAGCAGCGCGGGTAGCAGATGGTCGAGCCGCGCGGCGGCGTCGCCCAGCTCCGTTCCCGGCTTCGCCGGTGCGCGCGCGGCCCAGCGTTCGAATCCTGCCGTGGTGAGTTGCTGCGACAGGGCGATCGCCGGGATGAGCGCGATGTTGGCCTCCAGGCAGGCGCCGATGGTGCCGGATGAGGCCGCGTAGGAAACACCGGTGTTCTCACCGGCGTTCACCCCGGACAGGACCAGGTCGGGTGTGCGCGGACCGAGCAGATGGCAGCCGGCGTTGACGCAGTCGGCCGGCGTGCCTCCCAGGGTGAAACCGGTCACGGCGTGACCGGCTCGATCCCGGTGGTCATGGCGTACCAGCGGCAGGTCGGCGTAGCGGGTCATCGCCTTCGACGTCCAACTGCGCTCCGAGGCGGGCAGGACCACCGTGACCGAGCCGAGCGAGGCGGCGGCCCTGATCAGCAGGGCCACGAACGGCGACTCCGGACCGTCGTCGTTGGTTACCAGAATGTGCATGCCGTCCATGTGAGTCAATGTGCAGGGCGTCGAGTGGTCGAACGAAATCCGGTCAGCGTCCGTGGCAGAACTTGAACTTCTTGCCGCTGCCGCAGTAGCAGGGCTCGTTGCGTCCGATCTTCCGCTCCGCCTGCGGCGTGGAAGGTCCCGGCAGTGCCGGTCCCGCGCTGGCGGTAGATGCGACCGCGGCAGCCGATCCGACCGGCGTGGCCCGCCGGCTGGGCACACGGCGGGCGGGCATCGCCGAGGCTCCTTCGGCGTCGCCCTGCCGCATGGCTGCGAATTGCCCCAGCTCGCGATGCATGGTCGCCATGCCCTCCGGCTGCGGTCTGCGCGCCGGCCGGACGGCGCCTGCCGTGCCGTTCCCGGTCCGGATCGTGACTCGGAAGATCTTCTCCGCAATGGTGTTGCGGATGCCGGCGAGCATCTCGTCGAAGATCTGAAAACCCTCGAGCTTGTACTCCAGCAAGGGGTTCTTCTGGCTGTAGGTGCGCAGGTACACCGCGTCGCGCAACGCGTCGAGACTCTCCAGGTGATCCTGCCACCGGGCGTCGATCAGACGCAGATACTCGTAGCGGATGAACAGATTGAAGTTGGCCGTTCCGACCAGGTCCGCCTTCTCGGCAAGATGGGCGTCCATCGCGGTCACCACCCGGTCGCGCACCTCGCCGCCGCGCAGATCGGCCAGCGCCGCCTCCCCGTCCGGCATGGCGAATCCGAACCGGGAGCGCAACGCGGAGAGCGTCCCGGCTACGGAGTACTCGGCGCCGCCGGTCAACTCATCGACCGCCGCCGTGGCGGTCTCCCGTACCCGGCCGAGCAGATCGTCATCCGCCATGATCTCGTCGCGCTTTCCGTAGATGTACTTGCGCTGCTCGTTGAGCACGTTGTCGAAGTCCAACAGGTGCTTGCGCAGTTCGAAGTTCCGCTCCTCGACCCGCTTCTGTGCGCGGGCGATCGACTTGTTCAGCCACGGATGGGCCAGGGGCTCCCCGTCCTTCATGCCCACCTTCGACATCATGCTCCGCAGGTTTTCACCGAACAGGCGCATCAGGTCGTCGTCCAGCGAGATATAGAAACGGGACGATCCGGGGTCGCCCTGACGCCCGGAGCGGCCGCGGAGCTGGTTGTCTATCCGGCGCGACTCGTGGCGCTCGGTGCCGAGCACGTGCAATCCGCCGGCGCCGCGGACCGTGTCGTAGCGGTGGCGCCAGTCATCGAGCTCGCGTTCGTAGATGGTCCTGAACCGCTCCTCGTCACCGGCGGCGTCGCCGGTCCCATCGCCGCTGTCGGCAGCATGGCGCCGGCGGGCGGCATACTCCGGGTTGCCGCCGAGCTTGATGTCAGTGCCGCGTCCGGCCATGTTGGTGGCGATCGTCACCGCACCCTTGGCACCCGCCTGCGAGATGATCAGCGCCTCCCTCGCGTGCGCCTTGGCATTGAGCACTTCGTGCTCGACCCCGCGACTGCGCAGCAGCTTCGAGAGCTGCTCGGACTTCTCGATGGAGACGGTGCCGACCAGCACCGGCTGCCCCGCCTCCTGGCAGGCGGCCAGCTCGTCCCCGATCGCGGCCATCTTGTCCTGCTCGTTGAGGAAGATCACGTCGTCGTGGTCGGCCCGGACCAGCGGGCGGTTGGTGGGTATGACCACCACGTCCAGACCGTAGATGTTGCCGAACTCGGTCGCCTCGGTATCGGCCGTACCGGTCATGCCGGACAGCTTGTCGTAGAGCTTGAAGTAGTTCTGAAACGAGATAGAGGCGAGCGTCCGGTTGCGCTTGAGGATCGGGATCCGCTCCTTCGCCTCGATCGCCTGGTGCAGGCCGTCGGAGTAGCGTCGGCCGTGCAGAATGCGGCCGGTGAACTCGTCGACGATCTGCACGGTGCCGTCCTCGACCACGTAGTCCACATCCCGTTGGAACAACCGGTGGGCGCGCAGCGCCTGGGTCAGGTAGTGGATGTACTCGAAGTTCTCGTCGTCTACCAGCGACCCCCGGATCAGGCGCTTGCCGCGCAACAGACCTTCGGCCGCGGCGATCCCTTCGTCGGTGAACGATATGCGCTTGCCCTTCTCATCCAGCTTGTAGTGGCCGATCGGCTCCTCGGGGTAGTCGTCGGTCTCGGGATCCTTCGCACACTCCCGGAACCCGCCGACCAGCCGGTCGACCTGCGCGAAACGCTCGGTGTCGTCTTCGGCCGCCCCGGAGATGATCAGCGGCGTGCGCGCCTCGTCGATCAGGATCGAGTCGATTTCGTCCACGATGCAGTACCGGTGACCGCGCTGTGCGCGAGCTTCGGAGTCCCAGCGCATGTTGTCGCGCAGATAGTCGAATCCCAACTCGTTGTTGGTGCCGTAGGTGATGTCGCACGCGTAGGCTTCCGTGCGCTCGCGCATTTCCATGCGCGACAGGACCACCCCCACGCTCAGGCCCAGGAAGCGATGCACGCGGCCCATCCACTCGGCGTCGCGTTCGGCCAGGTAGTCGTTGACCGTGACGACGTGCACGCCGTCGCCGGACAGCGCGTTGAGATAGGCTGCGGGGACGCTTGCCAGGGTCTTTCCCTCACCGGTCTTCATCTCGACGATCGCGCCGCGGTCCAGGATGATGCCGCCCATGAGCTGGACGTCGAAGATGCGCTCGCCGAGTTGCCTGCGCGCGGCCTCCCGCGCCAGGGCGAACGCCTCCGGCAGGATCTGGTCGCGCGCTTCGCCCGACTGGAGCCGCTTCTTCAGCTTGTCCGTCCACGCCGGAAAGTCGGTTTCGGAAAGCGCGACCATCCGCGACTCCAGCTCGTTGATCCGGTTCACGAGCGGAACCAGGGCCTTCAGATCACGGTTGGACTTTGAGCCGAGTACGCGGGACAGGAAACCCCGCATAGTGCGAATGTATCGACGGCTGGAAGCCAAGGTCAAGGAGCCGGACGGGCGCGCGGGTGGAATCGGTCGTGCGGCACGTCTGCTGGTTGCGGCGCTGGCCGTGGCGCTGTCGGCGGCAGGATGTGCCGCACGGACAGCGCCGGTGACGCGCCAGGAGCTGTTCAGCCTGTCGGTGGGACCGCTGGAAGACCAGGTACACATTTCCGCCGGCTACGAACAGGCGGGCGTCTGGCTCTCTCTACACGGTGGTCTGTTCCACGTGGTCAACGCGCCGATACGCAAGGTGATGCGGTTCTCCTCGTTCGGAGACCTGTTGTTGCTGCTGTACGACCCGCGCTTGAACCCGATGCCGGTGGGGCTCGCCGAGGCGGGAACGGACACCGTCACCACCCGCCTCGCGCGCAGCCTGCCACTGGGCCCGTTGGGGCGGGTCGCGGTCGATTCGCAGGGGACGATATACGTCCAGGAGCGCCTCGCGTCCGGCGACTGGCAGACGGAGGACGGAATCACGCGCAGCCACGTTGTGCGCCGGTTCGACCGAACGGGCGCCGACCTGGGCTATCTGGGTCGGGAGGGAGTAGGCGGCAGTCCGTTCGGTCGGGTGCATCGCCTGCTGGTCACCGAGCGCGACGAGCCGTTCGTCGTCACGCGAGATGCCGACTCGTGGCAGGCGTTCTGGTTCGATTCCCAGGGGATGTTGCGATTCCGGCGCCGGCTCTCGGTCCGTGATCTGAGCAGCGCGGACGATGTCCCGCCCACCGTGGAGATCGAGTCCGTGCTGGCCGACGGACGCGGGCCGCCGCATCTGCTGGTTGAGACGGTCACGCTGCCCGGCGGGCAGGCCGACATCTGGCGGGTGACCGGTGACGAGGACCCGGAGCGGGCGTTCGCGGCGCCGCACGCACCGCATGCACCGTTCCGCCTGGTCGGCAGCGCCGGCGGGCGGCTGTTCTTCGCCTCGCACGGCGGCGACGAGCCCGTCAGCGCGGGGGGCCGTCGCGTGCCACTCACCATCACCGATGGGGAGGGACGGCCCCTGGCGCAGGTCGAGCTATCCCTGCAAGATCCGGCCCTGCAGTTCTCGGAACTGCAGGTGGCGACAGATGGCGTACTGTACGGTGCCCGGATCGGGCCGGAACGAGTGGATTTCTTCTGGTGGAGAACCGACCTCCTGATGCAGCGGCGCTGACGGCCGCTGACGCGGGCGCGCTGCGCCCGGTGGACAAACCGGGCATATACCGCCTGGTCGACTCGGCGCAGATGTCGGCGATCGACCGCGAGGCATCCGACCGCTTCCGGATCCCGCCTCCGATCCTGATGGAAAACGCCGGGCTCAAGGCGCTGGAGGCGATGCAACGGCGTATCTGGCGCCGGCCCGTTCCCGAGGAACCGGTTGCGATCGTATCGGGGCGCGGCAACAATGGGGGGGACGCGCTGGTCGTCGCCCGCCAGCTTCACGCCATCGGCGCGCGGCACATCACGGTGCTTCTCAGCCACGGCGAACCCGCCGATGGAAGCCAATGTGCGGCCAACCTCGCCATCTGCCGGGCGCTTGGCATCACCGTGCTCGACGCGGCGGAGGCAACGCTCTCCTGCGGATGGGTGATCGACGGAATGGCCGGCACGGGACAGCGCGGGGCGCTGCGCGGGCCGGCAGCGGCGCTGGCCGAACGGATCAACGGCAGCGCGGCGCGAGTCATCGCCCTCGATGCGCCGAGCGGAGTGGGGGACCGGTTCACGGCCGACATGCCCGCCGTCCACGCCGACTGGACGCTCGCGCTTGAGCTTCCGAAGAGGGCGCTCTACCTGCCGGCCGCCCGGCCCGCATGCGGGAGCATCATCGTCGTGCCGATCGGGTTTCCCGCCGCGCTCACCGATCCGGCCGCCGGGAACGCCCGGCTGCTCGGCCCCGCGGCGCTGGCGCCCATGCTGCCGTCCGTGCCGGCGGACGCGCACAAGGGGACACGCGGGCACGTTGCGGTCCTTGCCGGCTCCGCCGGGACGGCGGGTGCCGCGCGCCTGGCCGCGACCGCCGCTGCCTGCAGCCGCGCGGGCCTGGTGACCCTGCACGCCGATGCCGACACCTACCCGGTGCAGGCCGGCGCGCTTACCTCGGTGATGGTCGCTCCCTGGTCGGAAACGGCGGAACCAGGTGAGCTCGCCCGGCGTTTCGACAGCCTGGTGGTCGGTCCCGGGTGGGGGACCGGGCCGGCCCGCGCGGAGTGGCTGCAGCGGTTGCTCGTCAAGCCGTGCGGCGGCGTGCTGGATGCCGACGCGACCACGCTGCTCGCACGTGCCGGCGGGCCGGGGCGACTTTCCGGCCACTGGGTGTTGACGCCCCATCCGGGCGAGCTGGCCCGGCTGCTCGGCGCCACCGTCGCCGAGGCGCTGGCAGATCCCGCCGCGGCCGCTGCCGACGTGGCTGCGCGGTTCGGCGCGGTCGTCGTGCTGAAAGGGCACGTGACCTACATCGCCGCTCCGGACGGCGGTGACGCGGCGGGCGTTGGCGCAGAGCCGCCTCTGAGCGTCGTGGACGGCATGCAGCCGTGGCTGGCGACCGGCGGTTCCGGAGATGTGCTGGCCGGCGTCATCGGCGCGCTGCTTGCCGGCGGCAGGATTGGCCCCTACCAGGCAGCCTGCGCAGGGGTGCTGATCCACGCCGCGGCGGCTCGACACCTGTACCGCGAGCGGGGCTGGTTTCTGGCGGAGGACCTGCCGGCGTCGGTGTCGCGCGTGGTAGCCGGCCGTGACGATCTCGGATAACGAAAGCCGCAGGCCGCACGTCGCCACCAGGCAGAAGCAGCGTTTCGTTGTTGACCTGACGCTAACCGGGCGCTTACCCTGTCGGGGTGCATATCTACCTGTTGTCGGTGTTGAGCACCATCGTCGCCGGCGCGACGCTGGCGGCCGATTATCTGGTCGAGCGGATACCCGTTCTGGAGCCTTTGCGGCGCTTCGCGGCAAGCAGCCGCGCCAAGGGCACTCTGGGCGCGATAGCCTTGGTGATAGGGTTCGTGAAGCTCTTCTGGCGCGCCCCGGGTGAGGTGATCATCGTCGGCGACTTCCTGCCGTCGATTGCCGGCATGGTGCTGGGAGCGATGCTCATGATCGATCGCTACCAGGAACGGCGAATGCTCGGAGGCGGTGTCGAGCAGGTTGCCGGCGACGAACCGGGCGACGGTGACGCCACCGGATCGTTGGATTCGGGGGCGCCGGACTCGGGCGCCACGGGCTCCGCCACGGGCATCGCCAGGATCGACGAAACGCTGAAGCCGTACCGGACCCCGCTGGGCCTTGGCGGTATCGCCGTCGGCGTCATCCACTTCCTGCTGGCAAGCGTGCTGTTCCTGTAAGCGGCAACGGTACCGGTAACGGACGTCCACTGAAGAGGCGTCGGCCCAACGGGTCAAGTCTTCGGGCTCCCTTCCGCTGCCCTGACTGTATCAGTCTCCGTCCGCCTGCTTGGCGCGGGCGATCACGTCCTCGGCCACCTTGCCGGAAATCGGCGAGTAGTGACTGAAGGTCATCTCGAAGGACGCGGTGCCGGAGGTCATCGACTTGAGGTCGATGGAGTAGCGCAGCATCTCCGACTGCGGGACCTGCGCACGGGTCTCCTGCAGGGACCCTGTCGGCTCCTGTCCCAGCACCCGTCCACGCCGTGAGCTCAGGTCGGAGAGAATGTCACCCAGGTACTGGTCGTCGCTCAACACGACCAGGTCGACAATCGGCTCCAGCAGCACGGGCTTGGCCTGTGCCAGGGCCGCCTTGGTCGCTTCCCGGGCGGCAAGCTTGAAGGCCAGCTCGGAGGAATCGACCGAATGCTCCCTGCCGTCCACCACCTTCGCCTCCACGTCCACGACCGGGTAGCCGGCAAGGACGCCGGACTCCAGCGCCTCGAGGACGCCCTTTTCAACCCCCGGGATGTAGCCCCGTGAGATGGCACCACCCACGATGCCGTTCTCGAAACGGAACTTCTCACCTCGTGGCAGCGGCTTGATCTCCAGAGAAACTTTGGCGTACTGCCCGTGTCCGCCAGTCTGTTTCTTGTGCTGGTAATCGGCATCGGCCGGCCGGTTGATCGTCTCCCGGTACGCGACGCGAGGCAGTTCGGTCTCCACCTCGATCTTGTGGCTGTCGCGGATCCGCCCCAGGACCACGGCCAGGTGCAACTCCCCCATCGCCGCGATCACGGTTTCGCGCGTCTCCCCGTCGTAACGGACGCGGAAGGTCGGATCGGAGTCCGCCGTCCTGCCGATGATCTCCGACAGCTTGTCTTCGTCCTGCTTGGAAGCCGTTCGCAGTGAGAGCGCGTGTACCGGTTGCGGGAAGTCCGGCGGCACATAGGTGACGGTTGCCTCCGGGGCGTGCAGCGTGTCGCAGGTGGCAACATCGGTCAGCTTGTTCAGCACGCCGATGTCCCCGGCAGCCAGCTCCTGCACGTCTTCGAGCTTATCGCCCTGGCGGGTGCTCAGCTTGTTCAGCCGAATCTTGGTGCCGGTGCGCGCGCAGATCAGGTCGGCATCGGAGCGAAGGCCGCCGGTGATGACCTTCACGAACGACAAGCGGCCGGCGTATTGGTCGACGCTGGTCTTCAGCACAAGCGCGGAGGCCGGACCGGACGGGTCGATCGTGCACGGGGTGACCTCGCCCGTGCCGTCTGCCTGCACGGTCGCGCCCGCCGGTGACGGCACCGTGCGCACGATCGCGTCCAGAAGCGGCGTGACTCCCACGTCGTGCAGCGCGGAACCGGCGAGCACCGGAAATACCTGACCGGCGGCGACCGCCGCCGTCAGGCCACGAGTGATCTCCTCGTCGGTCAGCACCTCGTCCTCGAGGTACTTCTCCATCAGGGCGTCGTCGCCTTCCGCCGCGGCTTCCATCAGTTCCAGCCGCCGCTCCTCTACCGAATCGCTCAACGCGTCCGGCACCGGAGCGTCGCCGTTGCCCGAGCGCAACAGCGCGCGCTGGCCGACGGCGTCCACGACGCCCTCGAACGCGTTCCCTGCCCCGATCGGGACGCTCAGCGGTGCGAACACCCCGCCGAACGATTGGCCCAGGTTCTCGAGCACGGCGTCGAAGTCGGCATGCTCCTTGTCCATGCCGTTGACGAAGACGATGCGTGGCGTCCCGTCCCGCTCGAGACGGCGCCACAGCTTTGCCGTTTCGATCTGCACGCCGACGTCTGCGCCGACCACGACGACCGCGCACTCGGCGGCGCCGAGCGCCGCCACCACCTCGCCGATGAAGTCGCCGGAACCCGGCGAGTCGACCAGGTTGACTTTCCGGCCGTCCCAGTCGATGTGGGAGAAGGCGCTGTAGATCGAGATCTGGCGGGCGATCTCTTCCTCCGTGCAGTCACTGACGGACTTGGCGGGGTCGAACTTGGGAACCACGCCGCCGTGGACGAGTATCTGTTCCATCAGCGTGGTCTTTCCCGTGCCGCTGTGGCCTACCAGGGCGACATTGCGAATTCGGTCTGTAGGGACGCTCATAACGGTGATGCTCCGGGCTGGACTCTGAACGGCGACGCTATGCAGGCGGTATTGCGCTGTCAAGCGGCGTGCGCGCGGCGCGGTGAGCGGCGGGCCCGCGAGGTCTCAATTCCCGCGCGCCGGCGCGTAGCGGGCGAATGCCATCGTGTAGGCGGCGCGGCCCTGGGTCGCGCCGCGCAGATCGGTGGTGTACCCGAACATGGCCCCCAGCGGTACCTTGGCGCTGACCCGTTCCGCGGCGTGGCCGGACTCCACCGTGTCGATGGCCCCGCCGCGCATCTGCAGACCGCCGAGCACCTCGCCGACGAACTCCTTCGGGGTGGTGACGTCCACGCTCATCACCGGCTCCAACAGGATCGGCGCCGCCTTCCGGCAGCAGCTCACGAAGCCGCTCGCCGCCGCGGCTTCGAATGCGAACTCGCTGGCGCGTTCCTGGTCGTATGCACAGTCGGCCAGCTCGACGGCGACATCGACCAGGGGGTACCCGAATCCCGGGCCGGATGAGAAGCCTGCCTCGATGCCGCGTGAGATCGCCGCGCACAGCGCCTCCGGAAGGCCCGCGGCAGCCGGGACCGGCCCGGGATCGAAGGTGCACTCGCCGCCCCGGCTGCGTGGCGAGACGCGCAGGCTCAAAGCCGCGTAGTGGGCACGGCCGCCGATCTCGCGTTCGAACTCTTCGCGGTGCTCGACCGCAGCGGAGACCGACTCCCGGAAGGAGACCTGTGGCTTGCCGACCCTTGCGTCGATGCCGGTGCGCTCCGCGATCTGCCGCATCAGCACCTCGAGATGCAGCTCGCCCATGCCGGAGACAAGGAGCTGGCCGGTCTCATCGTTCTCCTCCACCGCGAACGTCGGGTCTTCGAGCCGTAGCGCCTCCAGCGAGTCGAGCAGCGCGGCGGCGTCGGATGCGGAGTGCGGCTCCACGGCCACCGATACAACCGGCAGCGGGAAGCGCATGCGTTCCAAGAGCCCGGTTGGCTGTGCGGCGCCTCCTGCCTGGCTGCCGCGCTGCTTGCTGGTCACCGTGTCGCCGGTGCGGGCGAATTTCAGTCCCACCGCCACGGCAATTTCGCCGGCGCTCACCGCATCGATCTGTTCGCGCCTGTTGGCGTGCATGCGCAGCAGGCGCTGAATGCGTTCGGTGCGGCCTTGGCTGAGGTTCAGGAGCCGGTCGCCGCGGCGGAAGGTCCCCGAGTAGACGCGGAGATAGCTCAAGGGCCCGGACTCGCGGTCGTTCTGCAGTTTGAAGGCGAGCGCGAGCGGCTGCCCCTTCGCCGACCGGGCGAGCAGCGGCTGGTCGGCGGCACTCCCGTCCCGGTCTAGGAGTTGGAGAGCGGGGAGCTCGTCCGGTGCCGGCAGATACCAGACGATCGCATCCAGCAACGGCTGGATACCGATGTTGCGCCGCGCCGCTCCGGCGAGCACGGGAACGATCCGGCCCGAGGCCACCGCCGCGCGGACCGCCTCTCGCAGCAGTGGGACCGGCAGCTCGCGGCCCTCCAGGTAGCGCTCGGCGATCTCGTCCGACCCGTCGGCGAGCGCGTCGACGAGCAGGTCGCGGCGCGGCCCCACCCCCGGGTCCGCGGGATCGGCCGCGCGGCGCTGCATCGTGGTACCGTCGTCGCTCCAGGAGATCCGCTCCATCGTGATCAGGTCGACGATCCCGCGCAGCTCGCGGTCTTCGCCCCACGGCACCTGCAGCGCGACCGGCTCGGCGGAGAGCAGACTGCGCATCTGCTGCAGTACCCCATCGAACGATGCGCCGGCGCGGTCCAGCTTGTTGACGAAGGCGATGCGGGCGACCGAATGGCGATCCGCCTGGTGCCACACCGTCTCCGACTGCGGCTCGACCCCTTCCACGGCGGAGAAGATCGCCACCGCGCCGTCGAGCACGCGCAGCGAACGCTCCACCTCGGCGGTGAAGTCGACGTGTCCGGGGGTGTCGATGAGGTTGATCTGATGGTCGGCCCAGAAACAGGTGATGGCCGCCGAGGTGATGCTGATGCCGCGTTCCTGCTCCTGCGGCATCCAGTCCGTGGTCGCCTCGCCGTCGTCGACCTCGCCGATGCGGTGGGTGCGCCCCGTGAAGAAGAGCATCCGCTCCGTGGTCGTGGTCTTGCCGGCATCGATGTGCGAGATGATTCCTACGTTGCGGATAGGCGGCATGGCGTTCCCCGTGGCGGTCTCCTCGACCCCACGGCATGGTACGACAAAGCCGGCAGGCCCGTAGCGGTTCGCTTCAGCTCCCGAATCGTCCCAGTAGCGCGGCCATGCGGCGGCCACCGTCCCTCCCCGCCGCCCGCTCCGCCCGGAAGGAGAGCAACGCCGGCGAGCACGCCGTGCAGTCGTCGTACACGGTGACGCTGGCGACACCCGCTTGGCACAGCAGAGCGATGTTGGCCGCGCGCAGGTCGATGCGGCCCGCTCCGCCTGCCACGTCGGCCGCATCCGCCCCGAACCGCTCGCGGAAGCGGCGCGCCCGCTCCGCCGGCACGTCGTAGCAGCACGGACCGATGCCGGGACCGATGACCGCATCATAGGCGTCGGTACCGCGGCCGAAGCGGCGTTCCAGGCAGGTGAACGCATCGTCGACGATGCCGGTGCCGCGCCACCCGGAGTGCAGCAGGGCCGGAAACCGGCGGTCGCGCGGGATCAGGAAGATCGGCAGGCAGTCGGCGACGGTCACGCACAGCACGTCGTTCGGCGTTCCGGCGATCATGCCGTCGGCCGGACGCGCGGCGTCGCGGGAACCCTCGCCGGCAACCATCACGCAGCGCGTATGCCGTTGCACGACGCGGCGGATTCGCTCGGGCCTGACACCGAGCGCCTCGCAGGTCCGTCGCCATGTGGCCGGATCGCTCATGTCGCCGGCTGCCGCGGTGGTCAGGACGGCGCGCAACGGTACCGGAGCTGCCAGGTCGACGATCGGCGCGGCCGGCTCCACGTGCTCGAGGAGCCGCCGGAAGAGCCGGGCGGCCGGCTCCTTCAGCTCGTGCGAACCAGTCGCCAGGCTGCCGGCATCAGCAGGGCGGCGATGGCCAGCTTTACGAGATCGCCGACGATGAAGGGCGTGAGACCCCACTGCAGGATCGGGTTGTCCCAGCCGGCGACGCTCCCGAGCCACAGCAGCCCCGGGACGTAGATGACGACGTTGCCGATCAGCATGGCCGCCGCGGCCAGCGGAACGCTGCGGTCCCACCCCGCCTCGGCCAGCAGGCCGATCACCAGCGTTGCCAGCAGGAAGCCGAGCAGGTAGCCGCCGGTGGTGCCGACCATGTAGGCCAGCCCGATTCCCTTCTCCGGAGTGCCGGCGAACACCGGCAATCCCACGGCTCCCTCCACCAGATAGAGAAGCACGGTGAGTCCGCCTAGACGCCAGCCCGCCGCCATGCCGATGACCAGGATCACCAGGGTCTGCAGGGTCATTGGTACCGGCACCATGGGGACCTTGATCTTCGACGAGACCGCGATCAACAAGCTCCCGACCAGCGCCAGAAACAGGTTGGCGGCCCACGTGCCCGAACCGGAGGCGCTCCCGGCCGGCGGCCACAGGCGATCGATCAGGGTGTGTGGATGTGACCGTTCGACCATCGCCGGGAGTCTATGGGGCGGCCGGAGCACCGTGCAAGCGGTGTCCCGGCCCGCCACCACGGCGGGCCGTTTGACGCGGTCGCGGGGCGCCCCTACTGTGCCCGTTCACCGGAAACAGAAGATGTCACTTCGCGTTCGTTACGCCCCGTCGCCGACCGGGCTGCACCACATCGGCGGGGCGCGCACCGCCCTGTTCGCCTACCTGCTGGCGCGTTCGTCCGGCGGGACCTTCATCCTGCGTATCGAGGACACCGATCGCGCCCGGTTCGATCCGGCCGCGCTGGAGGACATCTACGACACCCTCGGCTGGCTGGGATTGCGCTGGGACGAGGGACCGAAGGTGGGCGGCCCGCATGGCCCGTACGTGCAGTCGGAGCGGGTCGAGCGCCACCGGGCGGTGGCCGAACGGCTGGTGGATACCGGCCGTGCCTATCGCTGCTACTGCGATCCCGCACGCCTGGCGCGGGTGCGCGAGGCCGGCAGCGGGTACGACCGCCGCTGCCGCAACCTGTCCGCGGCCGAACGCCGGCACCACGAAGATCGGGGGACACCCTCGGTCGTGCGGTTCAAGGTGCCGCTGGACGGCGCAACGCGCTACGAGGATGACCTGCTTGGCTCCATCGAGCGCCGCAACAGCGACATCAATCCCGATCCCGTGCTACTGAAGTCCGACGGCTACCCCACGTACCACCTGGCAGCCATCACCGACGATCACGACATGCGCGTCAGCCACATCTTGCGTGCCCAGGAATGGGTCTCCTCGGCGCCGCTGCACGTGCTGATCTTCCGGGCATGCGGGTGGGAGCCGCCGCGGTACGCCCACCTGCCGGTCGTCAACGGACCGGACGGAAAGAAGCTGAGCAAGCGCCACGGGGCGATGAGCGTCGCCGAATTCCGCGACCAGGGCTACCTGCCGGAGGCGCTGGTCAACTACATGGCCCTGCTCGGATGGTCACTGGACGGGGAGCGCGAGCTGTTCACCCTGCGGGAGCTGGAACAGGCCTTCAGCCTGGAGCGGCTGCACGCCTCCCCCGCGGTGTTCGACGCCGACAAGCTGCGCTGGATGAACGGCAACTACATCCGAGCCCTGCCGCCGGAAGAACTGGCCGGGCGGCTTGCGCCGTGGCTCGCCACGTCGGGCGCGGCCGACGCGGAGCGGGTGGCGCGGCCGGTCGCCGAGCTGGTCCGTGAGCGCCTGACCGTGCTCGGCGACACGATACCTGTGGCGGGGTTTCTGTTCGCCACGAAGCTGGAATACGATGGCGGCGCGCTCGTGCCGAAACGGCTGGACGGGGCGCGGACGGCGCGGGTGATCGAGCGGGCGCTCGACTTGGTCGACGCGGCATGCGGCCCGGATGAAGCCCCAGCCGAACAGGCGTTCCGCACCGCTGCCGATGAGCTCGGCGTCAAGTTCGGCGACCTGATGATGCCGGTGCGGGTGGCGATCACCGGCGCGCGGGTGTCGCCGCCGTTGTTCGGCAGCATGCGGATTCTGGGTGCGGAGAGCTGCCGGAACCGGCTGCGCGCCGCCCTGGTCAAGCTGGACGAACAAACGCCCGACGCGTAACGGGAAGGAACATGACGCGCACGACACTCGATCGACCTGGACTGGATCAACTGGTATCGCTCTGCAAGCGGCGGGGGTTCGTCTACCCGTCGAGCGACATTTACGGCGGCCTTGCCTCCGCGTGGGACTACGGACCGCTCGGCGTGCAGCTCAAGAACAACCTGCGCGACCGCTGGTGGCGGACCATGACGCGTGGCGAGCTGCCGGTCGTCGGCCTGGACGCGGCCATCCTCATGCACCCGCGCGTGTGGGAGGCCTCCGGTCACACCAGCGCCTTCAACGATCCGCTGGTGGACTGCCGCAACTGCAAGGCGCGGTTCCGCGCCGACCACCTTGAGGACCCGGCCGGCCGCTGCCCGCAGTGCGGGAAGGCGGAGCTGACCGAGGCGCGCCAGTTCAACATGATGATGCGCACCACGCTGGGTCCGGTGGAGGACGGCGGTGCCAACGTCTACCTGCGCCCGGAGACCGCGCAGGGCGCCTACGTCAACTTCAAGAACGTGGTGCAGTCCGGGCGCGTCAAGGTGCCGTTCGGGATCGCCCAGGTCGGCAAGGCGTTCCGCAACGAGATCACGACCAAGAGCTTCATCTTCCGCACATGCGAGTTCGAGCAGATGGAGATGCAGTTCTTCGTGCATCCGAATGAGGACGAGCGCTGGTTCGAGCACTGGCGGGAAGCGCGCTTCCGCTACTACACCGACCTGGGCATCGAGCCGTCCCGGCTGCGGCTGCGGCCGCACGGGCCGGACGAGATCGCCCATTACGCGAAGGTCGCCGTGGACATCGAATACGACTTCCCGATGGGGTGGCAGGAGCTGGAGGGGATCCACAATCGCACCGACTTCGACCTGCGCCGGCACTCCGAGCTGTCGGGCAAGGACCTGACCTACCTCGACGACGGCAGCTCCGGGGGCACGCAGGGTGAGCGGCTCGTCCCGTATGTGATCGAGACCGCGGTGGGGCTGACCCGCACCGTGCTGGCGGTGCTGGCCGACGCCTACGACGAGGACGAGGTGGAAGGGGAGAAGCGTACGGTGATGCGCTTTCACCCGGCGATCGCTCCGATCACGGTGGCGGTGTTCCCGCTGCTCAAGAAGGACGGGCTGGCCGAGCTGGCCCGCGAGGTGGCCGCCGACCTGCGGGCCGACCATGATACCTTCTACGACCAGGGCGGCGCCATCGGCCGGCGCTACCGCCGCCAGGACGAGATCGGCACGCCGTACTGCGTCACGGTCGACCACCAGAGCAGGGACGACGGAACGGTGACCGTGCGGCTGCGCGACTCGATGAAACAGGTCCGCGTCCATCGCGACGCGCTGCGGGGGCAGCTCGCCGAGCTGACGGCCGGCTACTCCCGCGCGGACGGCTCCTGATGGACGTGCTGACCACCCTGACCCGGCGCGGGCTGATCAAGCAGACCACGGATGCAGCGGCGCTTTCCAAGGTGCTGGAGCGCGATCGCGTCACGTTCTACCTCGGCATCGACCCCACCGGGCCCAGCCTGCACGCCGGCCACTTGGTCGGTCTGCTTGCCATGGCGCATTTGCAGCGCGCCGGACACCAGCCGGTGCTGCTGATCGGCGGCGCCACCGCCCGCGTGGGCGATCCGTCGGACAAGGACGACATGCGGCCGCTGCTGCCGGTGGAGACCGTCGTTCGCAACGCCGAGCTGATGCAGCGGCAGGTGGGCCGCATCATCGACCTCGGCCAGACCACCGTGGTCGACAACGCCACCTGGCTCGCCGAGCTTGGCTACCTGGACTTCCTGCGCGAGATCGGCCCCCGCTTCTCCGTGAACCGGATGCTCGGCTTCGAGACCTACCGCCGCCGCCTGGAGACCGGCCTCTCCTTCCTGGAATTCAACTATCTGCTGCTGCAGGCGTACGACTTCCTGGAGCTGCACCGCCGCCACGGATGCCTGCTGCAGATCGGCGGCGATGATCAATGGGCGAACATCCTGGCCGGCGTCGACCTGATCCGGCGCGTGGAGCGGGTCGAGGCGCACGCCCTGACCTGGCCGCTGGTTACGACCGCGGACGGCAAGAAGATGGGCAAGACGGCCGCGGGCGCGCTGTTCCTGGACCCGGAGCTGGTTACGCCGTACCAGTTCTACCAGTACTGGATCAACGTCCCGGACGCCGACGTCGGTACGCTGCTAGCGCTGCTGACGCTGCTGCCGGACGCCGAGGTGGAGGAGCTTGGCGGCCTGCGCGACCGTGCTGTGCTTGCGGCCAAGGAGCGGCTGGCGATGGAGCTGACCACCCTCGTGCACGGCGCCAAGGAGGCCGAGCGCACCCGCCAGGCCAGCCGGGCGCTGTTCGCCGGCAGCGGAAGCGACAGCGGCGCCATCCCGAGCTCGCCGCTGGACGCGGCGGAGATGGTGTCCGGCGTCACGCTGGTCGAGTTGCTGGTGCGGGGCGGACTCGTGTCCAGCCGTTCCGACGCCCGTCGGCTGATCTCGCAAGGGGGCGCCTACCTTGACGGGCGGCAGTGGACGGACATGGACCGGCCGGTCGCGGCGGCGGACGTCTCGGACGGGCAACTCGTCGTGCGCGCCGGCAAGAAGCGGCACCATCGATTCGTGATCGGGAGTGGTTCCTGAAGGCCCTGGGCCGCCGTCCCGGCATCTTCCAGGCCGGCAAGTCTTGACGATCGCTTCGCCGCACTGGTAGCTTGGCTGGCGATGCCCGCGAAACTCTCCGCTGCCAAGCGCCAGCGTCAGAACAGCGCGCGCCGGTTGCGCAACCGCACCGTGCGCAGCCGCATGCGTACCGCGATTCGATCTTTCGTCGATTCCCTGGACGGGGACCGGTCCGAAGCCGTCGAGCGGCTTGGCCATGCCGTGCGCGCCGTGGACAAGGCCGCCTCGAAGGGCGTGGTGCACCGGCGCACGGCCGCGCGTTACAAGCGCCGCTTGGCCGGGCGCCTGCGGCGGCGGTTCGCGGCGACCTAAGCGACGTGCCGGGCCACAAGGAGCGATCTGGTGGCGGTTGAGGGGACAGACAGAACTGACAGGACGGACCGGGCTGACAAGCTGACCAAGGCGGAGATCATCGAGAGCATCTATGCCGAGGTGCCGGTCAGCAAGAAAAACATCCATCGCATCCTGGATCTGTTCTTCGACCAGGTGAAGGGCGGGATCATCGGCCAGCGCGCCGTGGAGTTGCGTGGCTTCGGCACCTTTGAGCTGAAACCGCGCAAGGGCCGGGTCGCGCGCAATCCGCGCACCGGCGAACGGGTCGAGGTGGAGAACCATGGCGTGGCTTCGTTCCGCCCGGGACGCGAGCTGAAGGAGCGTGCCTGGTCCAGCCAGGTGTGACACCTCGACATTCACCGTGGCCGATCTGACCCGGTCGGCCAACCCCGGCCGGGCGGCACGCCGCTCCACCGGCAAGACGTCGCGGCAGGTGGTGGCAGAGGTCACCGCGTTGACGCTGTCCGCGGCCCTGTTCGCGTTGTCATTCCCCAATCCGCTCTCCGCGTGGGGGTGGTATCCGCTCGCCTTCGTGGCGCTGGCGCCCCCGTTCTGGGTGATCGGCAAGTCGCCCTGGAGCCGTGTCGTCCTGTACGGCGTGTTGTACGGCTTCGGCAGCTACGCCCTGTTCAACTACTGGCTGTCGACCTTCCACGCGCTGGCGCTGCTGTTCGTGCCCACCATCCACCTGCTCTACATGGCGGTGCTGTTTCCCGCGCTGAAGCTGGTCACCGACCGATTCCCTCGCCATGCGCCGCTCTGGCAGGCGGTGCTCTGGGTGGCCTACGAATACCTGAAGACGCAGGGGTTCCTGGGGTACTCGTACGGCGTCATCGGGTACACGCAGTATCTGTTCGGGCCGCTGGTCCGCTCCGCGGCGTTCGCGGGCGTGTGGGGCGTGTCGCTGCTGGTGGTGCTGGCCAATAGCTACGTCGCGCACCTGGTGGCGGAGCTGCGGCCGCGGGGCGACCTGTGGCGGCGCTTCGGCCGGCTCCTGCGGGCGCGGCCACTGGTTCCGGCGATCTGGACCCTGCTGTTCGCCGTTGCCGTCGTCTACGGCGCGGCGCTGCCGATCGACTACGGCGACAGCCCCCGGTGGCGGGTCGCCCTGGTTCAGCAGAACATCGATCCGTGGCGCGGCGGATACCTCGCCTACGAACGATCCCTGCACGTCCTGCTGAGGCAGAGCCGGCAGGCGCTGGCCCAGAACCCCGACGCCGTGATCTGGTCCGAGACGTCGTTCGTGCCCGGTATTGACTGGCACACGCGCTACCGCGCGCGCGACCAGGAATCGATCAGGAAGTACGAGCTGGTCCGCCAGCTCCGGGCGTTCCTGGACGAGCAGACGGTGCCGTTCGTCGTCGGCAACGACGACGGCCAGAAGAGGCGCACTGCCGCGGGCGACGTGCGGGTGGACTACAACGCGGCGCTGCTGTACCAGGGTGGCGAGATCGTCCAGACATACCGCAAGCTGCACCTGGTGCCGTTCACCGAGCACTACCCGGACTGGGGCCCCCGGTTCCTTCGCGATCTGCTGGAGGACTTCGATACCCATTTCTGGAAACACGGCGACGAGTGGACGGTCTTCGATGCCGGCGGGGTCCGCTTCTCCACTCCGATCTGCTTCGAGGACACCTTCGGCTATCTGAACCGTGAATTCGTCAACCGCGGCGCGCAGGTGATCGTCAACATGACCAACGACACGTGGTCCGGTTCCGTACCCGCGGAGATGCAGCACTTCGCCATGGCCGTGTTTCGCGCTACCGAAAACCGCAGAAGCGTCGTGCGCGCGGCAAACAGCGGCATCACGGCCATCGTCGAGCCCTCGGGGCGGATCACCGCAACGCTGGAGCCGTTCGTCGAGGCCACTCTGATCGGCGAGGTGCCGGTCTTCGATGCCGCGACTACGCTGTACTCCCGCGCGGGCGACTGGCTGGGAGTTGCGCTGACCGCAGCGGCGCTCCTGCTGATCGCGGGCGCCCTGGGCGGAGCCGTTCTACGCCGGTGGCGCGATGCGCGTTGACAGGGGCATGCCGGACGGGATGATGATCATCCCGTGACCGGTGACAAGATTTTGATCGTCGACGACGAAGCCACGAACGTCGAGATCTTCGACCTGATGCTGTCGAAGCTCGGCTTCTCCACGGATACCGCCTCGGACGGGGTGGAGGCACTGGAGAAGCTGCCGAGCTTCCGTCCGGCGCTGATCCTGTTGGACAACATGATGCCGCGGATGACCGGTTGGGAGGTGACGCGGAGGATCAAGCACGGTGACGATCTGGCCGCGTACCGCGACGTGTCGATCATCATGTTCTCGGCGGCCGACGACGTCGAGGACAAGGTGCAGGGACTGGAACTGGGGGTGGACGACTACATCACCAAGCCGTTCAACTTCACCGAGGTGCTGGCCCGCATGCGCGCCGTACTGCACCGCCGCCATCTGCAGGAGCAGGTGACACGGCGCGAGCATCGGATCGGCGTGATCGAGTCGCTGAACGAGTCGCTGATCTTCTTCTCCCAACATGTGCGGAGGCCCATCGAGCAGCAGTTGCGGCTGGTCGACGCCCCGGGAGCCGTGTCCGCCGAGACACTCGCCGACAGAATCAAGGACGATGCGCACGCGATCCTCACCAAGCTCGATGCTCTGGAGCAGGAAATCGGGGACCTGCAGCGTCAGGGCGACGAGCTCAAGGCGGGAGATCTCTCCCTCGACGAGCTCCATCGCCGGCTCGCCGGCATCGCCTCCGCGGGCGTCACCGGCTCCTGACCGTGCTCGGACGCAAGAGGCCGTAGCGGCCCAGCGCCGATGCGCCGCCCACGACCTTGTCGGCCGAGACCCGGATGAAAGGACTGCTCCGGTTCGACAGCGTCCTGCAGATCAACGGCACGTTCGACGGAGAGATCCACTCCGCCGGGCGGCTTCTGGTCGGCGAGAACGGGCAAGTGTGCGCCAAGATCGAGGTGGGGTCAGCGGTGATCGGCGGCACCGTGCGCGGCGACATCAAGGCGGCCGACAGTGTCGAGATGCTGGCGACTGCCCGAGTGTTCGGCGATGTCGGCACGGCACGGCTGATCGTCGCCGACGGCGCCGTCTTCGAAGGCGAGCTGGAGATGAGCGGCACGTCCGACAAGCGCGACGCGTCCGCGGCCCCGCTTGAGGGATAAGGACGCGGGCCCGCCGCGCGATCCTGTTGTCTCGGCGGCCTTGACACCGCATTCTCCGCGCGATTAAGTTTCCACAAGCACTCACTCCTTCCCAGCGCCAAGCACGGGGCTGCGAGAACGCCATTCAGCAGGTACCGGACGGAAACGGCCGCGCCGATTCCGCGGGGAGTCCCGGGGAGCAACATGCCGGAAAAAAGCACAAGCAGACGGTCACGATCGCGAAAGAAGCTCAGGATCGAAGTCAAGGACGGCTTCGACGGGGTCGACGGCACCTTGGCCCAACAGGCCGCCGTCGCGCAGGCGGAGCAGGCGGCTGAGAAGCAGGCGCAGACGTCGGGCAGCGATGGCATCGACGGACTGCGGGCGCCGGTCGACGACGGAACCCCGCGCGAGAAGCTCCTGATCAGCGATGTCGCCGTAAAGGACCTGCCGGAGCTGCGCAGCCAGGCGGCTGCCATGGGGTTGAGCCCCGAAAGCCTCGTGGGGACGAAGAAGACGGATCTCATCTTCGGCATCCTCAAGGAACACACGCATGCCAAGGGTGGCGTGATCTACGCCCACGGCGTGTTGGAGATCCTCCCGGATGGATACGGCTTTCTGCGATCGCCCAACTACAGCTATCTCCCGGGGCCCGAGGACATATACGTGTCGCCGTCGCAGATCCGGCGATTCAACCTCAAGACCGGAGACACGGTCCATGGCCAGATCCGCCCCCCCAAGGACGGAGAGCGGTTCTTCGCGATGCTGCTCGTGGAGACGGTCAACGACAACCCGCCGGTCGTCGCGCAGAACCGGGTGCCGTTCGACCACCTCACGCCGCTGTATCCCGACGAGCAACTGAACCTGGAAACCGCCGATGGCAACCTGGAAACGCGGATGATGAACCTGTTCTGCCCCCTCGGCAAGGGGCAGCGCGGGCTGATCGTGTCGCCGCCGCGCGCCGGCAAGACCATGCTGTTGCAGCGGGTCGCGAATGCCATTACGGAGAATCACCCCGAGGTCTTTCTGATCGTGCTGTTGATCGACGAGCGTCCCGAAGAGGTCACCGACATGCAGCGCAACGTCAGGGGAGAGGTGGTTTCCTCCACGTTCGACGAACAGGCCACGCGGCACGTGCAGGTCGCGGAGATGGTGATCGAGAAGGCGCGCCGCCTGGTCGAGCACAAGCGGGACGTCGTGATACTGCTGGACTCGATCACCCGTCTGGCCCGCGCCTACAACCAGACCGTGCCGACGTCGGGCAAGATCCTGTCCGGCGGCGTCGACTCCAACGCCCTGCACAAGCCGAAGCGCTTCTTCGGCGCCGCGCGCAACGTCGAGCACGGCGGCAGCCTGACCATCGTCGCGACCGGCCTGATCGAGACCGGCAGCCGCATGGACGAAGTCATCTTCGAGGAGTTCAAGGGCACCGGCAACATGGAGGTGCGCCTGGACCGCAAGATCGCCGACCGCAGGATCTACCCGGCGATCAACATCAAGCAGACCGCCACCCGCAAGGAAGAGCTGCTCCTGAGCGATCAGGAGCTGGCAAAGCTGTGGATCCTGCGCAAGGTGCTCGGCCCCATGGACGAGCTGGAGACCGCCGAGCTGTTGATCGAGAAGATGCGCAAGACCAAGACCAACGATGCCTTCCTGCGCTCCATGAACACCTCGGCCGTCGGCGACTGACCGTTCGCGGCCTTATCGCTCGCGGGTTGGCCGAATCACGCCGTGGGGCTCCGGCGTTCGCGCTGGACCGCGTCACGCTGCGCATCGACCGGACTCCCGTCCTGAAGGCCATGAGCTGGTCGGCGGAGACGGGGCAGCGCTGGGCGGTGCTGGGACCCAACGGCTGCGGCAAGAGCACCCTGCTGCGGTTGCTTGCCGGGCGAGCGCATCCTTCCTCCGGCACCGTCGACCTGCTGGGCCATCGCGTCGGCCGGGTCGACCTGGGCCCGTTGCGGTGTGCCATCGCCTGGGTGCACGCCGACCTGCTGCAGTGGATCCCTCGCTTCCAGACGGTGCTGGAGACCGTCGTCGCCGGCATGCGCGGCACCTTCGTGGTCTACGACCGGATCGCACCGCCGGAGGCGGCTCGGGCGCAGGAGGAGTTGCACGCGGTCGGCATGTGGCCGTTGCGCGAACGCCGGTTCGTGACGCTGTCCACCGGCGAGCGACAGCGTACGCTCATCGCGCGCGCGTTCGCAGCGCGCCCGGCGCTGGTGCTGCTGGACGAGCCGTGCGCGGGTCTGGACCCGCGGGCGCGCGAGGAGTTCCTGACGGCGCTGCGCACGGCCGTCGACCGATCGTCCAGCGATGGATCGCCCGCCACGGTCGTCTACGTCACCCACAGCATCGAGGAGCTGGACGGCTCCTACGACGGAGTCCTGCTGATGAAGGACGGTGCGGGAGCGGGCGCCGGGCCGCCTGCGAAACAGCTTACCGACGCGAACCTGTCACGACTGTTCGGCGTGCCGTGCGCGGTGATCGCCGACGGCGGCCGCTACTGGCTGCATGTCGGCCCAGCAGCAGGATGAGGACGAGGATCAGGGCGACGGGCAGGTAGTCGCCGAAGGCGGTATACGGCGTCGTGGCCGGCGTCGCCGGCAGGTGCAGCGTGACCAGAGCGGCATCCTCGGTGAACGGCGGCAGTACGGATCCCGGAATCGTCCGCCCGTACACGTCGAGGGCTGCGGTGATGCCGCCGTTGGTCGATCGGAGCAGCGGCCGCGCATTCTCCACGGACCGGAAGCGCGCCGCCACCAGGTGCTGGGTCTCCGACGACACGGTGCGCGACCACGAGTCGTTGGTGAGGTTGACCAGCACCTCCGCCCCGGCGCGGACGAAGCGCCGGTTCAAGGCGGGAAAGGCGTCCTCGAAGCAGATCGGTGTCGACAGGCGCACGCCGCGGCCGTCGGACAGGCTGACGGTGAACACCGTCGGATGGTCGCCGGCGACCCATCCGGCGCCGATGCCGACCGCCGAACGATAGAACCGGCGCACGAAATCGATCTCGTAGAACGGCACCGCCTCCGCGAACGGAACGAGTTGCTGCTTGCGGTAGTGGTCGAACCGGCTCGCTCCCGGGCCGATCAGGAAGGAGGAGTTGCTGTGCTCGCCGGCATCGGCATCGACTTCGTAGGGAGCGCCTGTGATCAAGTGAACATTCAGTCCCCGCAGGAACGGCGCCAGCGGGTCGCCGTCCGGCATGACCTCATAGGACTCGGCGTCCGGGTGGCCGAGCGGCTGGTAGATCAGGGCAGTCTCGCTCCAGACCACAAGGTCGAGGTCGCCTTCTTCAAGCACCTGGCGCGTGAGCCGCATCAGGGTCAGAAGGCTGTCGCTGATGGCTCGGTAACGGGAGATGGGGTCTTGAGAGGCCCATGGATCGTGGTTGTGCTGGATCAGCGCCACCTCGATCGGCGTGCCCGCTCCGGCCCCCGACTCCCGGCTCGCATCGGCGCCGAGGCGGATGAAGCCGTACCCCAGCGCGCCGATCGCCAGCACCGCGACCATGAGCCAGGTCCGTACCGGTTGCTGCCGCCACGGCCGCTGCACCCCTTCCGCGACCGCGGCGTTGACCAGCGCCATCAGCAGCGACAGTCCCCACACGCCGGTCAGCGCCGTGAACTGGATCAGCGGGGTGACCGTGTTCACCGGATAGGCAGCCAGCCCCCAGGGGAAGCCCAGGAACCCGGACGACTTCAAGTACTCGTAGACCGTCCAGGCGGCGGCGACGGCATACGGGCGCAGCCGGCCGCCGGCGACGGCAACGCCGCGGAGCATCGGCCCCAGGATGGCCCCGAGCAGCGCATAGCCCAGTACCGGGCCTCCCAGCGTCCAGAGTGCGTACTCGTGGAAGTACTGAAGCCAGTAGTACGACAGCGGCGTGGCCACCAGCATGAACAGGACGGTGGCGGCGGCTGCCTGTGCATGGGAGCGGCAGTGGTAGATCGACAGGAACAGCGGCGCGAAGGCAAAAATCCCGAGCAGCGGATTGCCAAGCGGCGCAAGCTCGTTCGGGAGAGCCAGGGGCACGGCGATCGCGGATACGGCCGCCGGCACGTAGCGATGGAGCCACACCTGCGCCATGGTAGCTCGCTTCCGAAGCTCGTTCGCGCTAAGCTGCCCGCCGTGTTCGCCGACCTGCAGCGCAAGTGGGACGATCTGTGTACGCAGTGTGGGCAGTGCTGCTATCGGCGCGATCGGGTGCAAGGCGACCTGGTCATCGACCGTGACTCGCCGTGCCGGTTTCTGGATGTGTCGACCCAGCTCTGCACGGTCTACGAGTCACGGCTGTCGACCTGTGCGAACTGCAAGCGCCTGACGATCTTCCACGCGCTGTTCTCGCGCTATCTGCCCGACGACTGCGGGTACGTGGAAGCGTTCAGGATATGGCGTAAACCACCCACCGACCGTCAGCGTCCCGCAGCTCCAGGCTCTGCCCCGAACGGAACGACGGAAACGCCTCCCGATACTGCGCCTCGAAGCTGATCTCGACCCGGTACCGCGCAGCCCCATCGTCCGCGTCCAGGGCCTCGACCATGCCCACCGTGATCACCTCGTCGGCGGTCAGGCCGCGGTAGGGAGAGTTGCCGAAGTAGTCGTCCAGCATCGTTCGCAGCGACTCGCGCGTCACTGCCGACCCGTCCGGAAGGCGAATCTCGTGGTCGACGGCTGCCAGCACGCCGGCGGTGTCCTTCTCCAGGAAGCGGTCGGCCCCGTCGAGCACCGCCGTGACGACGGATGTCCGGTCGGCCAGCGCCTTGTTGCGGGCATCCGAGGCGCTCATGCGCCGTTCGGCTTCCGCGGCCGACTCCATCGGAGCGGGCGACCAGTTGGCAGGGACCCGTTGCTCGTTGGAGAACAGGATCGCCGAGACCAGCCACGTGTCTCCGACGGGGCGCAGCACGAACCGCTGCTGCGTGCCCCAGAACGGAACGGCGGCCGACAGATCCATGCGAGCGTCCACGCTGACCTCGAAGGCGTCCGCCAGGGCCCCGGTTCCGATCCCGTAGCGGTGAGCCATCACGTTGTCGACGTCGTAAATCTGGCCGAGCGAGATTCCCGCCAGCGATCGCTCGGCGAACAGCGCGTCCAGCACGGAGTGCGCCTGGGAGCGGGTCACGTTCGTTCCCGCCACGAATACCGAGCCGTCCAGCATGGACACGATCGCGTCGGAGTCGTGGGCCAGGAAGGCGCTTGCGAGACGCAGCAGCTGCGATACCACCAAGCTGGATGTCCAGCCCGTCGTGTCGACCTCTTCAGCCGGCGGCCGGTCGGGCAGGTCGATCTTCTCGCGTTGCTGCTCCCCGATGGCATCCGGGTCCAGAGCGGGGTTCAGTTCGAAGGCGAGCCGGCGCATCCCTGCGGCCAGCTCGATCTTGCCGACTTCCTCGTACTGAAGACCTGCCAAGTAGTACGACTCGGCCATCTCGACCTTTTTCTCCGGGGGAAGAGCCGCCAGATCGGCCGGCAGGGCGAGGGCCGGCGTCCCCAGCGCCAGCAGACAAGTGACGAGTGCTGTTGCGGTCAAGAACCGGCGAACGGTAACCATGGCGGGTAACACTATACCATCAATGGCGGCGTGTGACGAGACGACGCAAGCGCCGGTCGGACGGGAGTCGTGGGCCGCGCGCGGAACTTTGCCGGAGACCGGATTCGAACCGGTACGGTCCATGCGGACCAGGGGATTTTAAGTCCCCGGTGTCTACCGTTTCACCACTCCGGCGCGGGTCCGGAGCCTAACGACGGCTCCGACGCCGGGTCAAACCTCGGCGCGCTACCGCCCCCCGCACGGATTTGACCGTTACGCCCCGAGCGTACTATCGTTGGTGACGTGTATGCGCTCGTAGAGATCAAGGGAAAGCAGTACCGGGTGAGTCCCGGTACTGAAATCGTCGTCGATCGACTGTCGGCCGCGCAGGCGGAGTCGTTCGATCTGGACTCGGTCCTGCTGCTGTCCGACGGTCGTGACGTACGGGTAGGCAATCCGTATGTCGCCGACGCACGGGTACGCGCGCGTGTGGCCGGTGAGGAGCGCGGCAGGAAGATCAGGGTGTCGACCTACCGCCGCCGCAAGCGCACGCAGCGCACGCGGGGCCACCGGCAGCGCTACACGCGTCTGGTGATCGAGGACGTGGTCGCGGGCGCAGCCGGGGAAGCCGCGGCTTCCTGAGGAGAGGCGGACATGGCTCACAAGAAGGGTGGAGGAAGCTCGCGCAACGGGCGCGACTCGATCGGCCGCAGGCTCGGCGTCAAGCGCTACGGTGGCGAACGCGTACACGCGGGCGCCGTTCTGGTACGTCAACGCGGAACCCGGGTGCATCCCGGTCCGAATGTCGGCCTGGGCAGCGACGACACGCTGTTCGCACGGTCTTCCGGTCTGGTCAGGTATTACCGTCGCCGCAACCGGAAGTTCGTCTGCGTCGATTCCAGCGGCCCTGTTGACGGCCCTGCGGAGCAGCCCGTCGCGCGCTGACCGGCGTCCGTGCGGACGGCTGCCGGCTGCCCCGTGTCCTGCGCCGGACCGGGTGCCGTGAGGACGGCCATCTTCGGAGGGACCTTCAATCCGGTCCACAACGGCCATCTCCATCTCGCCGCCACCGTCTGCGCGGAGTTGGCGTACGGGCAGGTGATCTTCGTACCCGCGCACGTTCCGCCGCACAAGGACGCCGACGAGCTGATCGCCGGCTCGCACCGGCTGGCGATGCTGCGCCGGGCGGTCGCCGGACACGATGCCTTCCGGGTGGACTCGTGCGAATTGGACCGCCGCGGGGTTTCCTACACCATCGACACGGTGCGATACCTCGGCGCGGTGCGCGGCCGGTTGGGAGTCATCATCGGTGACGATCTGGCGGCCGACTACCGGTCATGGCGCGAGGCGCCCAGCCTGGCCCGTGAGGCCGACCTGATCCTGGGCCGGCGCTTCGACGGCAGCGCGCCGCTGCCGTTCCCGCACCGGGTCGTCGGCAACGTGCGGCTGCCGCTCTCTTCCCGGCTCATCCGCGACCGGCTGCGCGCCGGCCTTCCGGTCGATCATCTCACGCCGCCCGCGGTCCTCGAGTACATCCGCTCCCACGGGCTCTATGGCGCGACATGAGGGTTGCCGGCCCGCGCCGGGGACGGGCGGTGACAGGGGTGATCACGGGGCTCATCGTGGTCATCGCGACCGGCGCATTCGTCCTGAGCTTCGTAAGACTGCGCAGCGACGCGGTGAGCGACCTGATCGATGCCCAGGGTCGCATCGCCGTGACCTTCATGCTTCCCATCGACGAACCGTCGCCTTCCTTCGAGGTGCTCATGCTCGACGCGAGGACCGGCCGCGCGGCGTTGCTGTTCGTTCCCGGGTCGATCGGCGTGGTGCTCCCGGACCCGCAGCGGATCGGCCCCATTGCGACGCTGTACGGCCCGGACGGCCACGCCGAGCTTGGCGGGCGCCTGGCCGAGCTCCTCGATCTGCAACTCGACTTCTACGTCGACCTGTCGTACGAAGGGCTCGGGCGGCTGGTCGATGTACTCGGCGGCGTCGAGGTCGTGATCCCGGACACCATTCAGATCCTCGATACGGAGCGCCGCGTTCTGCTGCCATCAGGCAGCGTGGTGCTGGATGGCGACATGGCGCGTGCCTACCTCTCCTACCGGACCGCCGAGGAACCGGCCGCCGAGCGGGTCGAACGGGTGCACCGCCTGATGCAGGGCCTGCTGCGATCCATAGCCGACAGCCCTGTGGTGCTGTCCGATCCCACCGCGAAGCGATTGCTGTACTATGCGGTCGTCACCGATCTGAACCGGCGTGCCTTCGACCGACTGTTCGCCACGCTGGTCGAACTGGACACCGACAGGATCAGTTTGCTGCGGGTCCTGGGAAGAGTTCAGGAGGTCAACGATCGCCCGCTGCTGTTCCCGTATGAAGAGGGCGCGCTCCTGCGGGATTCCGTCAAGCAGACCATCGCCGCCCTGTCCGTTCCGCTGGACGCCGGGGACGGGGACGTGACTCCCGCCGTGGAGGTGCTCAACGGCACCCGCACGAGCGGTCTGGCTGCGCAGGCGGCGACGGTCTTCGAGAGCTTCGGCTACCGGGTCGTGGCAGTGGACAACGCGGACCACCCCGATTACGAGCGGACGCTGTTCGTCGGCCGGCGGGGCGATCCGGAGCAGGCACGTCTGGTTGCTGCCTTGATTCAGTGCGAAGGGGATACAGCGCAGGCCGCGGACAGGGCCATCGCCGCGGACGCGGACAGAGTCATCACCCCGGATCGTGCCATCGCTGCGTCGTCGGCCGTCGCGGACGTGACGGTGATCCTGGGGCGCGACTTCAACGGCCGCATCTGTCAGTCGCGGTAGACATGGCACAACAGGAAGACGTCCACCCCGCGAGCGGCAGCCAGCGAACCGCCCTGGCCCTGGCCGAGCTGCTGGTCGAGCACCAGGCCGAGGAGACGGTCGTCCTCGACGTGAGACGGCAGAGCGGTTGGACCGATTACTTCGTGATCGCGACCACGCGGAGTCATGCTCACTTGCGCGGCGTCCTGCGCCACCTGGACATCGCGCTGCGCCGGATGGGCGACGGCGGCCGCGAACGCCCGGGGCAAGGCCTGCGCCGTGCACCGGACGACAGCGGGTGGGTGCTGGTCGATCTGGGAAGCGTGGTGGTCCACCTCATGACCGAGGAGCAGCGGCGGTTCTACGAGTTGGAGAGGCTCTGGTTCCGGAGTCCTGCGGTCTTCCGGGACCGCGGTTCGCGCCCGGACGCGGACACGCAGTCGAGTTGAGTCAGGAGTCCGCCGGGTCGCCGTCACCGCCGGCGAAGGCGTCCTCGAACTCCTCGTCCTCGTCGTAAGTCGAAGTCCTGGCTGTCGAGGTCCTCGTCCTCGTCGAAGTCGTCGAACTCGGCCAGATCGTCGTCCACCGCGAAGCGGCGGAAGCGGGTCGGGGGTGGTTGCCGGCTGCTCGGCACCCGTGGGACCGTCACGAAGCGGTCGTCCGGCGTCCCGCCGGGCGGCGCGTCGAGAGATGAGATCGAGATAGCGGTTTCCAAATCGCGTTCACCGTCCGTATAATTCTGTGTCGATGGGACGTCGGCAAGCGGTAAGCCACCGGTTTTTGGTACCGGCATTCGCAGGTTCGAATCCTGCCGTCCCAGAGATACCTATGGAGCAGATACGTGGAGCAATTGGCATTACGGGCTGAGCCCAGATCGAAGACCCGGACGCGGGAGGCACGCCGGCTGCGCCGTGAAGGGCGGGTGCCGGCGGTAGTATACGGCGCAGCCGAGGCGGAGTCGATCTCCGTTGACGCGAAGGAGGTGCAGCGGCTGTTCCGTCATGCTTCCGAGAGCACCATCATCTCCCTTTCCACCGGTGACGGCGACCGCGACGTACTCATCAAGGACTACCAGACCGACCGTATCACCGACAAGCTCCTGCACATCGACTTTCTCGAGGTGGTAGCCGGCCGCACCCTGCGCACCCACGTCCCGCTGCACTTCCAGGGTACGCCGATCGGCGTCCGCGAGGGAGGCATCCTGGAGACGCTGCTGCGCGAACTGCACGTCGAGTGCCTGCCGCGTGACTTGCCGGAGAGCATGGACATCGACATCGAAGGGCTGGACAGCGGGGACTCGATCCACGTGCGGGATCTGGACACGCCGGAAGGCGTCCGCGTCCTGAGCCCTGCTGACCAGGTGGTCTGCCTCGTCGCTCACCGTCTCGCCGACGAAGGGGAAGAAGAGATCGATGAGGAGGAGATCGAAGGGGAAGGCGAGGACGTCGAGGTTCCCGACGCAGAGGCATAGCGCGGCCGAGTCCGAAGGCCGGCTGCTGGTGGTTGGGCTGGGCAACCCAGGTCCCCGCTACACGGATACCCGACACAACGTCGGGTTCCGGATCGTGGAAGCGCTGGCGGATGCTGCCGGCGCGCGGATGAAGCGGCGCGGGATCGGCCGCTACACCGTGGCGCGCGTCGAGGCCGAGGGCAGCAGTGTCTTTCTGGCGGAGCCGCTGACCATGATGAACCGATCCGGCGACGTGCTTGCCGCGCTTCTTCGGTTCAGTGGGTGCACCCTGCTGCAGACCCTTGTCATCTGCGACTCCCTCGATCTGCCGGCAGGGGCGGTGCGCTTGAAGCGCTCGGGCTCCTCCGGCGGCCACAACGGGCTGGCATCGATCATCGCCGCCGCCGGCGGTGGCGGGTTTCCCCGGCTGTGGGTCGGCGTGGGCAGACCGGACGGCAGGGGCGACGTGATCCGCCACGTGCTGGGCACGCCGGGCGCGGAGGATCACCAGCGAATCGATGCGGCCGAGCGCTTCGCGGCAGAGCATGTGCTGCGCCTGGCGAACGAGCCGATCGATCGGGTGGTGCATGCGGTCAACTCATACGAACCCGACTGAGGGGATCCCGACTCAGGTAGGGCGCGCCCTGCGGTGTCTGGGCGTCCGCCATGGCCATACGGTCGTCGCCGCATACTCCACGGGGCCCGATTCTACCGCTCTCCTGGCGCTGTTGTGCCGGTTGCGCACGCGGATGGGCATCGAGGTGGTCGCCGCGTACTTCGACCACGGCCTGCGTTCCCGCCGCGAAATCGACGGCGACGTCGTCCACGCGCGTGCGGCCTCGAGCAGTCTGCAGGTTCCGCTGCGCGTGGGCACCGGGTCGTCGAGAGGGGAGTCCGTTCGGGGCGGCCCGGAAGCGGCCGCCCGCGCCGCTCGCTACCGTTTCCTGGAGGGCCTTGCCGGCGAGTGCTGCGCCGACTGGATCGCGGTGGGGCACACGGCCGATGACCGGGCGGAGACCGTGCTCATGCGGGCGCTGCAGGGAACGGGCGTCGCCGGCCTCGGCGGCATGCGGGCACGCCGCGGCCGGGTCATCCGGCCGCTCGAAACAATACGGCGTGACGATCTGCGGGCATGGCTGCATGGGGAAGGGCTGTCATTCCGCCGCGACTCGCAGAACGGCGACCCGCGATTCACCCGCAACCGCGTGCGCGACCTGCTGGGCGACATCGAACGCAGGTTCCCGGGGGCAGCGACGCGCCTGGCCGAGGTGGGGAGACACGCCGAGCAGACCCAGGCCTTCGTCGCGGCGCAGGCGGCGGAGCGGCTGCTCTGGAGGCGGACCGCTCTCGGCATCGCACTGCCGTGGCATGAGTTCCGGACCGCACCGGAGGCGCTGCAAATGGAGGCGCTCTTCCAGGGCTACGATCTGCTGCTGCGTGGCACGGGTCCGCGTCGCCTGCCGCGCCGATTCCTGATCCCCATCCTGCGAGCGGCGGGAAAGAACATGGGACGGGTGCGCGCGGCCGGCCACGGTGTGGTCATAGAGCGCCTGGCAGCCCATCTGGTCATGTCGGCCGCGGTTGTCCATGGCGCCGGAACCGGCTATCTTTGGAAGGCCGTAAGGAGCGGATCGTATAAAGTACCGGAGACGAAGGTCGAAATCCGGAGAGCAGAACCCGTGGCTGGCGAGCGGACAGTTGCCGGCACAGTTTCGCTAGGTGGAGTGCGGGTGGGCTCGATTGACGGACCCCTCCTGGTTCGGTCGTGCCGGCCCGGAGATGAGATCCGGCTGCACTCCGGCGTCAAGCCTCTCGCCGCCGTGCTGCGCGAGTGGGGCGCGCCGGAAGCGCACCGGTGGATGATCCCCGTGGTCGCCGATAGACGCGGTGTGCTGGCGGTCTGCGGTGCTGCGTTCGGCTATCGGGATGTGCGAAGCGTATACTGTGCCGACCGGGAGGACGGTGCCGGCGGCGAGGGCGACGGCACGGGCGCGGTGATCGCGATCAGCCGCGTGGAGGAGGAGTCGTGAGTAACCGTTCGCAAGAGCCGAAGAAGCCAGACCCCGGGCTGCCCAAACTGCCGTTCAACAACCGGGTCGCGTTGATCACCCTGCTTGCGCTGATCGCCCTGTTCGTGCTGCTGGTCGTCTACAACAACGAGCGCAGCTTCGCGCAGGAGATCGCCTACTCCGTATTCCTGGCCTACGTCGATGGCAAGGAGGTCGCGGAGGTCAAGATCGTCGATGGATTCGAGATCCTTGGCACCTACCGGGACGACGACAGACAATTCAGGACCACCATTCCCTATCACGATCCGCAGCTCCTGAACCGGCTGGAAAGCAGCGGCGTGCGGGTTACGGGAGGCCCGAAGCCGGTTTCGCCATTCCGGATCTTCATCGAGTTCCTGCCGTGGGTGCTCGGCATCTTCTTCATCTGGTTCATGTTTCGCCAGGTGCAGGGCTCCGGCAACCGCGCGTTCTCCTTCGGCAAGAGCCGCGCCAAGCGCTACCTGGACACCAGCAAGAAGATCAGCTTCACCGACGTCGCGGGCCAGGACGAAGCCAAGTACGAACTCGAGGAAGTGGTGGAGTTCCTTCGCAATCCGGCCAAGTTCTCGCGCATCGGCGCGAAGATACCCAAGGGTGTGCTGCTGGTCGGGATGCCGGGAACGGGCAAGACCCTGCTGGCAAAGGCGATCGCCGGCGAGGCGAACGTGCCGTTCTTCCACATGTCCGGTTCCGACTTCGTGGAGATGTTCGTCGGCGTGGGCGCCAGCCGGGTGCGCGATTTGTTCGAGCAGGGCCGCAGGCACGCCCCGTGCATCCTGTTCATCGACGAGCTGGACGCGGTCGGCCGCACGCGGGGCGCCGGATACGGCGGCGGCCACGACGAGCGGGAGCAGACGCTGAACCAGATGCTGGTGGAGATGGACGGCTTCGACACCAAGGACGGCGTGATCATCATCGCCGCGACCAACCGGCCCGACGTGCTGGATCCCGCGCTGCTGCGTCCCGGCCGGTTCGACCGCCAGGTGGTCGTCGACATGCCGGACGTCAAGGGCCGTGAGGAGATTCTCAAGATCCACTCGAGCAAGATTCCGGTCGGCGGTGACGTGGACATCAACCGGGTCGCTCGCGCCACACCCGGCTGCTCGGGCGCCGACCTGGCGAACATCGTCAATGAGGCGGCGCTGCTGGCCGCCCGCAACGGCAAGGACCAGGTGGGCATGGCCGACCTGGAAGAGGCGCGCGACAAGATCATGATGGGGCTGGCGCGCCGTTCCAAGGTGATCCAGCCGTCCGAGCGGGAGATGATCGCCTTCCACGAAGCCGGCCATGCGCTGCTTCACTACCATCTGGAACACGCCGACCCGTTGCACAAGGTCACGATCGTTCCGCACGGCCGGGCACTCGGCGTTTCCTTCTCGCTGCCGGAGAACGACATGTACACGCGTGGCAAGGGCTGGCTGCTGCACCGCATCACCATCACCATGGGTGGCTACGCGGCGGAGAAGCTGCGCTACGGAGAGACCAGCACCGGAGCTCAGAACGACATCGAGCAGGCCACCGAGCTGGCACGCCGCATGGTCTGCGAGTGGGGGATGAGCGACATGCTGGGTCCGGTATCGTACGGCCAGAAGGAGGAACCCATCTTCCTTGGCAAGGAGATCGCCCGGCACAAGGACTACTCGGAGGAAACCGCCCGCCACATCGACCAGGAAGTGGGAGCCATCATGTCGTCGCGGCTCAAGGAGGCGGCCGATCTCCTCAAGCGGCACGACGATCAGTTGCAGATGCTGGCCACGGCGCTGCTGGAGAAAGAGACGGTCGAGGATGCCGAGATCCGCATCCTGCTCGGTTTCCCCGAACGGGACGACCTCTCCGGCGGCGACGCGCTGGCGGAAGGCCGGCCGGCCTGAGGGGTTCGTGCGCGAGCACATTCGCAACTTCTGCATCATCGCCCACATCGACCACGGCAAGTCGACGCTGGCCGATCGCTTCATCCAGCGCGCCCACGTCGTGTCGGACCGGGAGTTCCACGACCGGTTGCTCGACAGCATGGAGATCGAGCGGGAACGCGGCATCACGATCAAGTCGCAGGCGATCTCGCTTCCGCACCAGCACGACGGCACCCGCTATCTTCTGAACCTGGTCGATACCCCCGGACACGTCGACTTCACCTACGAGGTGTCGCGCGTGATCAGCGCCTGCGAGGGCGCGCTGTTGCTGGTGGACGCCACGCAAGGCGTGGAGGCGCAGACCCTGGCGAACTACTACCTCGCTCTGGAACACGATCTCGAAGTGATCCCGGTGATCAACAAGGTCGACCTGGCGGCCGCTGACATCGACCGGACGCGCGGGCAGATAGAACGGGACCTCGGCCTCGACGGGGAGGACGCCGTACTCGTGTCCGCCAAGACCGGCCAGGGGATCGACCGGCTCCTGGAAGCGATTGTCGCGCGCGTTCCTCCACCCGACGGCGACTCTCGGGCGCCGCTGCAGGCGCTGGTGTTCGACTCCGCCTACGACCCGTACCGTGGCGTGGTCGTGCACCTCCGGGTGGTGTCCGGCCGGATCGTCCGGAACGCGCGCATCCGCTTCTGGGCGGGTGACGATGCCACCTACCGGGTCGAGGAGCTGGGGCTGTTCGGGATCAAGCCGCGACCGGCGGATGTCCTGAACGCCGGCGAGGTCGGCTACCTGGTGGCCGGGATCAGATCGGTGGGGCAGGCGCGCGTGGGCAACACCATCACCGAGGCGGAACGTCCGTGCCAGGCGCCGCTGCCCGGGTTCCGGGAGGCAAAGCCGGTGGTGTTCGCGGCCATCTACCCGATGGACGCCGACCAGTATGAAGAGCTGGCCGCGGGGCTGGAGCGGCTGCAGCTCAATGACTCCACGCTGAGCTTCGCCAAGGAGTCGTCGGTGGCGCTCGGCTTCGGCTTTCGTTGCGGCTTCCTCGGCCTGCTGCACCTGGAGGTGGTCCAGGAGCGGCTGGAGCGGGAGTTCGGGCTTGCCGTCGTCCTCACCGCCCCGTCGGTCGAGTATCGGATGCAGCTTCAGGACGGGTCGGAGCTCAGCGTGTACACGCCGGGCGAGTATCCGGACCCGGGCAGCATCGAGCAGGCACGGGAGCCGTACGTGCGCGCGTCGATCATCACCCCATCCGAGTACGTCGGCGCGGTGATCACCACCTGTCTGGAACGGCGCGGCATCCAGCAATCGCTCGACTACCTGGATGAGACGCGCATGGAGCTGCGCTTCGACCTGCCGCTGGCGGAGATCGTGACCGACTTCTATGACCGGCTGAAGTCCGTCACGCGCGGCTACGCGTCATTCGACTACGACGTCGCCGACTACCGTGACACGGACATCGTGCGGCTGGACGTGCTGCTGAACGGCCAGCCCGTGGATGCGCTGGCACAACTGGTGTTCCGCGGTTCGGCGGTCCGCCGCGCGCGCGAACTGTGCCGAAGGCTTCGCGACGAGATCCCGCGCCACCAGTTCAAGATCCCCGTGCAGGGAGCGATCGGCGGTCAGATCATCGCGCGGGAGACGATCAACGCCTATCGCAAGGACGTGACCGCGAAGCTGTACGGGGGCGACGTCACGCGCAAGCGCAAGCTGCTGGAGAAGCAGAAGGCCGGCAAGAAGCGCATGAAGGCAGTCGGAGCCGTGCAGATTCCCAAGGACGCGTTCGTGGCGGTGCTGCGCGGCTCCGACGCGTAAAGCCCCGCTCGGCGGGCTTTACGCGCGCCCGGGGCCGCGGGACCTCGCCCGATCAGCCGCCGCCGGTGATGACCGCGAACGCCTGCGCGAAGTTGTCCTCCAGCAGGCCGCTGTCGTTCACCCACCACAGCAGGTCGTCATTCATTGCCCGTTCGGTGAACCACCCGAATACGGTCTCCCCGAGCACCTCGTACCGCAGGAGCTCCTGGGGCAGCTCGCGCTCTTCGAGCAGGCTGAGCACGATCACCTGATCGGTCAGTCGGACGGGCGCGGATACGTCGCCGATCCGCTGCAACGCAAAGCCCTGCTGGAAGAAGTCCTCGAAATCCTCCGCACCGGACAGCAGCGGCAGGTCGCCCGCGGCCTTGACCTCTCGCGGTGACGCGGAGTCCCGGAAGTTGATCGGAAACCACTCGGTCGCGTGCACGGTCAACTCGAGATCGGCGGCAGCCGTGCGAAAGTCGGTTTGCGATGCCGCCACGGCGAAGCGGTCGCCCTGCGCCAGCAGGTAGTCTTCCACCCGGCCGCGTTCGAAGGTGACCAGGTAGGCCCGGACCGTGGCGAGGGTGTCCGCGTCCGAGAAGTCGGGCTCGATGACCCGGCTGTCGGCACGGTAGAGGTAGAAGACGTCGTCCGTTCGTCCGGCGAGCACGGGGGATAATTCGCCTTCGCCCAGGGCGAACACCTGGTTCGCCGTTTCCGGATCATCGAAGGCGCGGCTCACGTCGAAGAAGTAGCGAAGTCCCATGTCGCCGCCGGACTCACGGAAACCGTCCTGCGAATGGGCGCGCGCCTGATCCTCGAACGTGGCGGTGCCGGACACGATGCGCTGCCGGATCGCCTCGGCGGCTTCGGCTTCGCCTCTGACCTGGATGCGGCTGAGGCTGACGCGGCGGAAGTCGCCCGCGCTGTCCGCGGCGTATGCCGCGACTTCCTCGTCGGGGTAGGCGCCGTAGCTCAGGCTGACGAACTCGAAGCGCCGTTCGTGGCGGATCATCTCCTCGTAGAAGGCGATCTCGCTCTCACTGCTCAGGCGGCCGCTCGTCACATCGTCCCGGTACCGCTGCCTGAGGAGCAACTCGTGCAGCCGGTCCAGGTTGCCTTCCCGCGTGGCCACCGGCATCTGTTCGAGGTCTTCGTAGCGGGCCACCGACTCGATGAGGGTCTGGTCGACGCGCTGCTGGGAAACGTGGACGCCGGCGGCGACCGCCAGGTGCACCTGTGCGGTATGGAGCACGGTGGCGCTGTATGCGTCGCGCCAGATGTTGCTGAGCAACGCCCGCGGATCGGTGTCCTCCGCCGCCTGCGCGGTGTAGTTCCGGTAGAACCGATCGTACGACGCCCCGAAGAAGTTGGTCGGGGTATACGAGAGCTCCTGGCCGTCGTACGTCCCGAACACGATCGTCGACCCGCTCCCGCCGACCCCCGATGGAGCCAGCGTACCGATCATCGACACGCCGATGATGACCATCACCACGATGCTGAACCCGTAGAGGAGGTAGGACCGGTTGCTGCGTGACTCTACGGACAGCGGGTTGCCGCCCCGCGCCATGGACGACGAAGGTAGCCACGCGGCCGGCCGCTGTCAACGCGGGCCGCGGTCGACGTGCCACTCCGGCCCCCATCCGGCTGGCCGGCCCGCCGGCCTTGACAAGCGCGCCACGGCGGCGCACCCTCCGGCTCTCATCCGGGGGCGTGGCGAAGCTGGTTATCGCGCCGGCCTGTCAAGCCGGAGGCCGCGGGTTCAAGTCCCGTCGCTCCCGAAACACAACCGCGGGCTGTGGCGCAGTGGCTAGCGCGCTCGGTTCGGGACCGAGAGGTCGGGAGTTCAAATCTCCCCAGCCCGATTTCCGCGCGCCGTTCGCCGCGGGTCGCACCCCTCGCCGTCGATTCCGGATTCCAGCCAGGGACTCAACCTCCCGTAGCGAGCCGCCGAAGATAGGGGAGTCGTGCTGCGAGGGCTGCTGTTACTGTCGATCTGCTTGTGGGCCGTGGGCTGCGCACACGGCCAGGAGCGCTACTACGTCATGCAGCGGGGCGACACGCTGTACAGCGCCTCGCGCGAGGTGGGCATCCCGGTGCCGGAGCTGATGGCGGCCAACGACATAACCGACGCCCGGCGCGTGCCGGCGGGAACGCGCCTCCGGGTGCCGGGCGGCGACGCGGTCTCGCCGGCGGCGGTTCCCACGATGCCCGTTACCTACGCCATGGTCAGGGGTGACACCCTGTACTCGATCGCGAACCGGTTCGATCTGGACGTCCGCGAGCTGATGCGCCTGAACGACATCGACGATCCGCGCGATCTCGCCACGGGTACCGTGCTGACGCTCCAGGGCGTGGGCGAAGAACGGGACCTGGAGGAGCCGGTCCTGTGGCCTACCGAAGGCGAGCGGCAGAGGTTGACCGGCAAGCTGCGGGGGGTGGCGATCCACGGGGCTCGCGGACAGGCGGTCCGTTCGGTTTCCTCGGGAACGGTGACCTGGTCCGGGCCGAGTCGCGGCTACGGGTACGTGGTCCTGGTTCGCCGGGACAGCTACGTCTACGCGTACCTCAACAATGAGCAGGTGCTCGTGCAGGTCGGCGACCGCGTACAGGTCGGTTCGGAGATCGGCACGCTCGGCGTTGCCCCTCACGACAACACGCCGCAGTTGTACTTCGTGGTCACGAAGGACTCGCGCTTCGTCGATCCCGTCTCCGCGCCGCGCGCTTAAGCCCTCACATCCGGCGGATGGCGGAGACTCGAGCGGCGTCCGGCGGGAACGTCGACACGCCGGACGCCGACACGTCGGACCTGGTCTTCCGGTTCGGGCCGTCGCCATCGACCATCCGCTTCGTCCCAACGCTGAGCTCCGCCGACGTGGGACCGTCGGAGAACGCCCTGCTGGTCTGCGACCACCACACCGAGCCGCTGCTCCCGGCGGGATCGCCCGAGGCACTCCGGGTCGATGCGGAGGAGGCGGACAAGGGCTGGAGCACGGTCGCGCGGGTCATCGATGCCGCTCACCGGGCGGGACTGGATCGCGGCGCTAGCGTCACGGCGCTCGGCGGCGGCGTGCTGTGCGACGTCGTCGCCTTCGCCGCCTCGGTGTACCTGCGTGGCGTGCGCCTGGTCCTGATTCCCACGACCCTGGTGGCCATGGTCGATGCGGCCGTGGGGGGCAAGACCGGAGTCGACTACGAGGGCCGCAAGAACCTGATCGGTTCCTTCTACCCGGCGGCCCAGGTGGTGGTGTGGCCGGGCGCGCTTGCCAGCCTGCCGGAGCGGCAGCTTGCGGCCGGGATCGCGGAGGTGGTCAAGACCGCGTTGTTGGGCGACCCGGGTCTGGTGGAGCTCCTGGAACGCGACGGGTTCGCGGCGGTCACGGGCGGCGCCGCGGCGGCCTGCGCGGTGGTGCGCCGGTGCGTACAGGTGAAGGGCGGCATCGTGGCCGCGGATCCGACCGAGCGCACCGGGCTGCGCGACGTGCTCAACCTCGGACACACCTTCGCACACGCCCTGGAGGCGGTGACCGGCTTCGGCCCGTGGAACCACGGAGAGGCGGTGGCGTGGGGCATCGCCCGCGCCATGGATCTCGGCGTGCACCTCGGCGAAACGCCTCCGGCGCACCGGGAGCGAGTGCTCGCGCTGCTGGAGTCGCTCCGCTTCCGGTTGCGCGTGGGTTCGCAAGCGCCGCCGGCCGCGCTGGTGGAGGCGATGGCGGCTGACAAGAAACGCCGCGGTGGGCAACTGCGCTTCGTGCTGCAGCGCGGCGTGGGCGACACGTTCGTACGCCCGGTCGAACGGGCCGAGGTGTTGCGCGTGCTGGCATCGGCCGCGCTGTAGCGCGGACGGGACGGGCCTACCGTTCGGAGGTCCGCTCCAGCAGCTCGGACAGGTGTTCCTCAAGCGGCTGCGCACCGTCCGCCACCGACTGCAGGCTGGCCAGCGTCTCTTCCACGGCGTGGCGCCATCCGCGGCGCGGCTGCAGGCGGAAGCCGCCGGAGCCGTCCGCGGTCAGGGACAGGAAGCCCAGTCGGCGGCTGCCTGCGCCGCGCGGGACGACGCGCAGGGCGAGCCCGGCAGCCGCGAGCAGCGGCGCCCGATCCGCGTGCGGGTCGAACCGCCGCTCCGGCCAGGTGCGCAGCACCCCTTCGTCGAGGCGCAGGTGGGGCAGGGCCTGCAGGATGGCGGAGAGCGGCGCGCCGCGCATCAGTTCCCCGCCGCTCTGCCGTATGACCCCGCGCACGTCTCCGAGGTCGCGCCGGCTGGCGCCCGCCAGCTCCAGTCGCCGGTCGCGGACCGCGCTCCACTCCAGGATCGCGTACCGCCGCGAGCCCTTGCCGGACGTCAGCGGCAGGGTCACCCCGGCAAGCTGCAGGGCGGCGCCCGCGCGTGGCGGTCGCGAGCCGCGGGCTCCCTCGCGGTCGCTTCGGCCACGACCGGACCGGGGCCGTGCCCGCGGTTCCGGAACCAGAGCCTCGGCCAGGCGCTGATCGACGCGCGCGAGCATTGCGGTCCGCAGGGGGGAGACCGAGCGGGCGTACAGGCGCGACGTGCGCACGATCTCGCCGGCGACGATGAAGCGGGCATCCTCCCGGTACATGGATGATCCCGGGTGGATGTGGATCCGTTCGGCCGACAGCGACCGGTAAATCCCGCGTCCCGTGTTGACGCACACGGACTGGATCAACCCGCGCGCGATCGCGCACAGGTAGTCGTGCAGCGGACCGCCCCCGGCAAGCGGTACACCCATGTCCGATACGATCTGGGCGAGCTGGCGCCTGATGTTGGCAGCCTCGCCAAGCACCCGGTCGTCCAGGAAGTGTCGCGTGCAGAAGCCTTTCCGGTCGCCGGCCTGCTCGAAGCTGCGCAGCAGATCCAGGAAGCCCGCGAAGTCGCCGAGCCGGTGGTGGAAGGCTCGGTGAGCGCTGCGCGCTTGTTCCTCTTCCCCCAGCGGATACAGGAACGGCGACGGCGTCGACAGGAACGCCGCGCCGGTGATGGCTTCATCGACCACCGTCGGGTAGCGGTGGATGGCCTCGACGATCACGCGCGCGAGCCGCGGCAGAATGGGAAACAGCACCATCTGTTCGCCGATTCCGGTCAGGCGGCGGCCGTCATCCAAGGCGCCGAGCCACCGCAGTGAGTCCACGGCGGCGCGGATGTGCCGCCGGCCCGGGGGCGAGATGAAGTCGAAGCCCTCGAAGTCGTCGATACCCAGATCGGCCATGCGCAACACGACCTCGGTCAGATCGGTCCGCAGGATTTCCTCTTCCGTGAACGCCGGACGGTTGTCGAACGATCGCCGGTCGTACAGCCGGTAGCACACGCCGGGCCGTGTCCGTCCCGCGCGGCCGGTGCGCTGGTTGCAGGAGGCGCGGGAGATCGGTGTCTCGGTAAGGGAAGCCGTGAACGTGCGTGGATCGTAGGCGTTGAGCTTGGCCCGTCCGGGATCGATGACCCAGACGATCCCGTCGATGGTCAGGCTGGTTTCGGCGATGTTGGTCGCTGCCACGACCTTGCGCCTCCCCGGGTAGTCGTCGAACACCCGCTGCTGCTCGTCGCCGCCGAGTCTGGCGAACAGCGGCAGCGGCGCAAGCGCCCGGCCGAGCCGCAGGGAGCGCAGGGTCTCTATGCATTCGCGGATCTCGCGTTCGCCGCTCAGGAAGATCAACACGTCGCCCGGCTCGCCGGTGCGGTCGATCTCGGCGACGATGTCGCCGATCGCCGCCTGGGTCGCAGCGGGATCGTTCTCGGGATGGACGGGCCGGTAGTGGACGTCGACGGGAAAGGTGCGCGAGTCCACCCGCACGATGGGGCAACCGCTGAAGTAGCCCGAGAACACCTCGGCGTTGATGGTGGCCGAGGAGACCACCACGCGCAGGTCGTCGCGCCGCTCCAGCACCTGCCTGAGCAGACCCAGGGTGAAGTCGATGTTGAGGCTGCGTTCATGCGCCTCGTCCACGACCACCACCTGGTACTCGCGCAGATCGCCGTCGAGCTTGATCTCCTGCAGCAGTATGCCGTCGGTCATGATCTTGATCGCGCAGGAGCGGGTCGTCGTGTCCTCGAACCGCATCTTGTAGGCGATCAGGTCTTCCGTAACCCCGTCCGCGGCCGCCATCTGCCGCTGCAGGTACCGGCAGACCGAGACCGCGGCGATTCGCCTGGGCTGGGTGATGCCGATGCGCGCCGTACGTCCGTAGCCGTGCTCGTACAGCAGCCGGGGGATCTGCGTGGTCTTGCCGGAGCCGGTCGGGCTCTCCACCACGACCGCGCGGTGCTCATCGAGCGCAGCCAGAATGCGCCCGCGGTGCCGGTAGACCGGCATGTGCAGCGCCGCGTCCGGCATCGGCATCATGAACGGCCGCGGGGCGATCGGTGGCCGGCCGGACCCGCGCCGCCCGCCATGCCCGCGCATCCGGCATGTGCGTCCGTTACCGTGACGGGGTAGAATTGCTTCCGGTGTTGAGGCGGTACCGGATGTCGGCCGACGGCGAGCATGCCGTCACCGCCCGCGTCTATACGCGAGACGAGCACGGAATCGACCGCGATCAGTTCGATCGCGATGCACTGGCGGTCGTCGGCCGCCTGCAACGCGCCGGCCACGAGGCATACGTAGTCGGAGGCGCCATCCGCGACCTGATCACCGGCCGGATCCCGAAGGACGTCGATGTCGCCACCAGCGCCCGTCCGCGCATGGTCACGCGGCAGTTCTCCCGCGCGCGGATCATCGGCCGGAGGTTCAAGATCATGCACGTGCCGGCCGGGAGGCAGGGGATCGTCGAGGTGTCGACCTTCCGCGGTCCGGGAACGGATAGGCCGGGTACGGATGGCGACAACCACTACGGCACCATGGCCGAGGATGCGCTGCGCAGGGATTTCACGGTCAACGGATTGTACTACTGTCCCCGGCGCCAGCAGATCATCGACTATGTGGCGGGCTTCCGGGATCTCATCGCCGGCCGCTTGCGCACCATCGGCGATCCCGGGCAGGCGTTCATGGATGACCCCGTGCGCATGTTGCGGGCGATCAAGTACGCCGCCTTTCTGGGCGTGCGCGTGCCTGAAGGGTACCGGCGGCTGATCCGGCGGCACGCCGGACTGCTCGGCGAATGCCCGACCGGACGGCTGAGCGAGGAACTGCGCAAGCTGCTCGCCTCCGGCAACGGTTCGGCGATCGTCCTGGACTGCGCGCGGCTGGGGCTGCTTGCCGCCATGCTGCCCGCGGTGGCCGGGTGCGTGCGTCCGCGCCGCCAGGATCCCCTGATCGTGGAGTTGGCCCGCATCGAGCGCACCGCTCGCGCAGGAGAGGAGGTGCGCCAGCGGGCGATGGCGGCACTGGCGGCCGCGGTGAACGGGACCGGCAGCGACCCCACGCTGCGCGGCGTGAAGGAGGCGTTCGCGCCGCTCGCGATTACCAACGAAGACGCGCGCTCAATCGTCGCGTCGCTGGGCGGAGGTCAGGTCGAGCCGAACGCCGGGCCCCGGCGGCGGCGTTCGCGATCACGCCGTGCCCGTCACGCCGACGGCGGTCACGCCGGCGGGTAGCGCCCCAATACCGTCGCCTTTGGCTCCGCTATTGGCCCATCCCAACCTTCCGTGTCGGAGTCTGTCGGCCCACCGCTCCGCGGCCTTCCCGCTTGCGCGGCAAATCCAACCGACTCCTATCGGTCGGCGTCCGGAAGCAGGCTGCCGACGGTTACGTCCACCTGGCTCAGCACGAGACCCGCGTAGCGCTGCAGGCTGGACATGATGAGCTCGCGCAGGTCGTGCAGCCCGGGTCCCGCCGCGGCTCCCGACGGAACGTCGACGATCACCTCCAGTGCCCATGCTCCGGTCGACTTGCTGACGATCACGCGCGCAAGGCGCAGGCTGGGATCGTGCTCATGCAGGCAGTGCGCGACCATCTGGGTCAGCGCTGCCTCCGACACCGACACCGCGCCGCGGCTCCCGCCGATCACCTCCGTCTTTTCGAACACCATCCCCTTGTTGCGCAGCACGCCCCGCTGCCAGAAGATCCTGATGGCGTCGATCGCCATGTGTGCGTAGTCCCGGCGCACTTCGACCGGCGGTACCGGGATGATGTGCTTGCCTTCGGACTCCCGCGCCGCGCGTGCCGCGTCGATCTCCGCGCGGCTGGCGATCTCCTCGATGTGCAGATACCTGTGCGGCGCCGGCAGGGCGAGCCGGCGGGTGATGAGCTGCACCATCCTGGCCGAGGTGCCCAACACCAGCACGCGGCGCGGGCGAATGGCCGCGATCCACCGACGAGCTCCCTGAGCCGCGCGCGGGTCGTGGAACACCGCGGTCTTCACGGCGGCGAGGGCGTTGTTGGCGACCTTTGCCGACCGGCCGCCCAGGATCTTCTGGTTCCGGATCAGCAACCCGTCGTCGATGATGAGGTCCATGCCGTGGTGCGTGGCGATGAGTTGCGCCCGGAAGCTCTTACCGGTGCCGCTGCGGCCGATGAGCGCGGTGACGCGCACGCCGCGCAGCCGCCATGTCAGGTGATGCACCAGGGTTCGAATCCACGTCATCGAGGTACCGGCAGTCAACGTATCGGGCGCGCAACGTGACCGCCGCTCGCTCCCAGTCGGCGGAGTGCCGGGCGAGCCGCGCGATCTCCGGCGGCGCCTCCAACCACCGTGCACCAGTACAGCGCAGAAGGGAAGGGTCGCCCGAACACAACAGCCAGGCGTGCAGGAACGGCCGCCTGCGCCTTCGCGATCCGTAGCGCCGATCGCCGGCGAGCGGCATGCCGGCTCTCGCGCACAGGGCCCGTACCTGGTGCCGCCGGCCGGTGCGGGTGGACACCGCGGCCAGGGTCATGCCGGCAACCGTGCCGATCGGGTGCAGCGAGGCGCGCAGGAGCGCGGCTTCCCGGTCGATCACTGCGCGTCGGCGCGCGGCGTCGTAGCGAAGGCGCGCCTGCAGGACCTGCGGGCGGCGCACCGTCCGCTCCACCACCACGAGGTAGACCTTCGTGGCGCGGCGCTCCCGCAGCAGCGCCGTCAGGTCGCGCGCCGCGTCGATCGTCTTTGCGTAGACCAGCAGCCCGGAGCAGATCCGGTCCAGCCGGTGCACGGCGACGGGGCGGAACGACAGCGATCCCGGCACCCGATCGGCCAGGATCGGCTCCAGGCTGTGACTGAGCGGCAACGGCCATTCGGAGACGGGCCCGGCGACCGCGACCCCGGCCGGCTTGTCGGTCACGAACACGTGCTCGTTGTCCACCAGGGTGGGAAAGCGGGCCGGGATCTGCCTGGCGGGGGAGGCGGTCCGATCGGACGGCGCGACCGCTGCTTCGTTCCCTCCCTGTGCCGCTCCGGCCGTCGCGGATGAAAGCGATGCCGGCAGCGTGATGCGGTCACCGGGCCAGACGCGGGCGCCCGGCACCGTGGGCGCTCCGTTGAGGCGCACCGCACCGGTCCGCAGCAGCCGGTACAGCAGGCTCAACGGCGTGGTCGGATGCATCCGGCGCAGGACGCGGTCGATGCGCCGGCCGGCGTCATTGCGCTGCGCTTCGCAGGTTCTGCCCTGTTGGCTCATTGTCGTCCCGTCACGAGTGACACGGGCGCCGGGAACTCATGCCGCTCGGATGGTACCGCAGCGTGGCCGTCTGCGGTCACGTTGACACTTGCTCCGGCGCGGTTCGATAGTGGACGGATGCGCCGATCGGAGGCGGCTGCGCGCGACCCGGCCGTGGCCCAGCGCCTCGCGTCCGCCGAACGGGACCGCGATCCGCGCTGGCGGATGGCCGGGAGCCTGCTTGCTGTCGTGTTCCTCGGTGCCATCGTGGCGCCCGCGGCCTTTCCGCTGTTCTCGGCGCACGCACAGATCTGGGATGGATACTATCTGCTCGGCGGAGAGGGGGCCGGCGGCCTCGACCGCGCCCCGCTCGAGCGGGTGTTCGCCGGATCGGTGACCCGTGCCGCATCGTTACGGTTCACGATTTTTGGCGGATTCGCGGAAGTGCCGGTGGATCGGTTGGCGCAACGGCTGGACCGGGTGGATCCCCGTTTCGATCCGTTTCTGCGCGGCGTCACCGGTCTGTTCGCCGCCAGCGACCCTTCGGGTAGGGAATGGAGCCTGGGCTATCTGCGCACCGACCTGCCGCCGGCGGGGTTGTTGCTCCGTCTGGCGTTCCGTGCCCCGGCGGCGGCACGTGCGGTGCTGGACTTCGACGTCCGCGGCCGGCTGCTGGCAGCCGGCCTGGTAGCCGCGGTCGCCGTGGCCGCGATCGGGGTTCGCTCCGTCGCCGGCCGTCCCGCGTCGGGGCTGGGCATGGCGGGCATCGTGGCGCCTTGGACGGTCGCCGCGCTGAACGCCGGCGGCGTGGCGGTGATCGCCGCGGCCGCGGTGGTCCCCGCGCTCTGGCGCCTGCCCGGTCCCGTGCCTGCGCGGGCGGCCGGCGGGGCTGCGGCCGCTGTCGCGGTGGTGGTGACTGCCAGCTTCCTGACCGCCGGAGCGCTGGCGGGCTTCGCAGTCAGCGCGGCCAGCCTGGGCTCCATCGCCGCGATGGCGTCGTCGAGCGCCCGCAGGATACCGCTGCCAGGCGGACCGCGCCGGCGGTCCGCCGACCTTGTCGCCTCCGGATCGCTGGTCGCTCTGGCGACCGTGGTCGCGACCGCAGGGGCATCGCTGCCGGCCGTATGGGTACCTGCCCCGGAAGCCGGCAGCGCTCTACGCGCCCCGGACGGACTCACGTGGGAGGGGCTCCGCGGGCTCGGCGTATCGGACGGGGACCGGGGCGCTCTGCCGAACGCTGCCGACTACGTTGCGCACGTGGCATTCCAGGAAGGCCTGCCGTACGGCCGCACCTACCGCCTGCCGACCGAGGGCGAGCGCCTGACGGTGTCCTCGTTTCGTTTCGACGCGCGCGAACGCCGCGTGCTGCGCCGCGAGAACGTGGTCGCCATCTACGATCGGAGCTGGCTGCAGCGGACGATCTCCGAAGCGGGTGGCGTCGGCCGGCTGCTGCTTGACGCGGGCGCCGTGCCGGTGCGCCGGCAACGGCTGGCCGATGCCGCGCGCACTCGCCGGGAGACGGGCGCAGCGATCGCGCTGGGCCTGGCGGCCGGCGGTATCTCGGTGGGCGCAGCGCTGTGGTCGCGTCCCTCCCGGAAGGGACGCCCGTGAGCGGATCGGAAGGAACGGTCAACCTGATACTGGGCCTGTGCAGCCAGCGTCCCGTGGGCTGTTCGGACTCGGATCACGAGTGTTCCTACCAGAGGAGCTACAAGCCGTTGGCGCAGCTCGCCTGCCGCTTCCCTGACTCCCGCTGGATGTTTCATCTGGGCGGCGAGCTGCTGGAGTGGATCGATCGCCGCCACCCGGAGTTGATCATGCTGCTCCGCGAGATGGTCAAGCGGCGCCAGATGGAGCCTCTCGGCGGGGGCTTCTATGCGCCGGTGCTGCCGGTCATCCCCGCGCTCGATCGCGTCGGGCAGATCGAGAAACTGACGACCGAGCTGCGTGTGCGCTTCGGCACCCGACCTCGAGGGGTGTGGCTTGCCGACTGCGTTTGGGAGCCATCGCTGGCGCACTCCCTGGTGGGCGCAGGCATGGAGTTCACGTTCCTGGACTCCCGGCAGTTCCGGGCCACCGGCGTGGCCGGCGGCCAGCTCCACCGCGCCCATCTCACCGAGGACGAAGGCAGGGTGCTGTCGGTGATGCCCATCCACCATCGCCTTGGGGAGCTCATGGAGTCCGTTTCCCCGGAGCAGGCAGTCGCGTCGCTCTGCCGCGCCGGTGACCTCGAGGGCAACCGGGTGGCGGTCGCCCTCGACGAGCCGGAAGACCTGGGCGACCTCCGGTGGCTGGAGCGCTTTCTGGAACTGGTCAGCGCCGACACGCGCATCGTGCCGACCACGCCGCGGGCGTACCTGCGGCGCCACGGCACCGACGGGTTCGTCTACCTGGACTGCGGCATGGATGTCCGTCGCAGTTCGTCCTCGCGAAAGGACGCGGTGTCCGGAAGCGACCACGGCGTGTTCCGCCGGCACGTGTCCCGGCTGCCTGACTGCCGTCTTCTCTACGCAAAGATGGTGCACTCTTACCTGCTCGTGAACCAGGTGCGCGGCGACCGCGAGCGGCGCCGTGCCGCGCGCAACGACCTGTGGCGAGGGCAGTGCGGCCACGCCTACTGGAGCCGGCCGGACGGCGGGATCCACACCCGCTGCACGCGTGATGCGGTCTACGAGGCTCTGCTGCAGGCCGAAGTGCAGGCACGCGACCAGACGTCGTTTCTGCCGTCCATCATGCGGACCGACTACGACATGGACGGACACCCCGAACTGCTGTATCACGGCCGCCAGTACAACGCCTACGTGCACACCGCCGGCGGCATCCTGTTCGAGCTGGACTACCTGCCGGGCTCGGTGAACTACATGAACACATTCACGCGCACGGAGGGCCCGGGACCCGACCGGGCCGACCCCTATCTCAAGCGGGGGTTCGTGGATCACGTCCTGGCATCCGCGCCCACGGTCGCGGACTACACGAGCGGCTTTCGCTCCGCGCCCTGCCCGGTCGGCGAGCGGTACGTGGTGCAGTCCGTGGACGACGATCGTCTCACCCTGCTGCGCCGCGGCGTTGCCATCCCCGCGTCGGCGACGGGCGCTGGAGCGGACGGCTCGGTGCCGTCAACCCTGCACAAGTCCTATCGGTTCCGCGCCCGCTCGATGGAGGTCCGCTACGATCTCGCTGCGGACCGCGACATCGACGCGTGGCTCGGCGTGGAGATCAACCTTGCCGTCGCCGCCGGAAGCACCGCGCGCGCGGTCGGGCCGCGGGGCGCGCAACGCGCGCTCCGGCAGCCCGTGTCGTTCGGCCCCACCACGCTGGTGGAGATCGACGATCCCGGCGGCGGAGCGCGGCTGACGATTCGTACGGGAGAGGCTCAGGCGGGAGTCTATGCGCCCGTGCATGTCGGCGGCGAGTACCAGTACTGCGGGCTGGTGATCGCCTGGAGGCTGCGCTCCGGGGCGGGAGTACGGTGGTCGCGCCGGGCATCGATCGCGTTCTCGCGTCTTTGCGCCGGGCGCGGCTCGTGATAGCATGGCAGCCCGACGCCAATACTCACATGAGGGTATTCATATGATGCTATCCGAACTGCGGCAACGGCTTGCGGCGCTCTGCGCCGACATCGACGCCGCATGGGGGCGTCTTTGACCCGGAGGAATCCGAGCGCCGCCTGGCCGAGCTCGAGGAGCTGACCGCGGCGCCCGAGCTGTGGAACGACCGCGCCGCCGCGGAGACGACCCTGGCGGAATTGAAGCGGCTCAAGGGCCGGATCGAACCCTGGAAGGGGGTGCGCGACGCCGCCGAAGAACTGGATACCCTGTGCGAGTTGGCCGCAGAGGAGAACTCGGAGGAGCTGTCGGAAGAGATCGAGGCCGGTCTGGTCGAGCTGGAGGACCATTTCGGCGCGCTGAATCTGCAGTCTCTCTTGGCCGGCCCGCACGATCGCGCCGACTGTTTCCTGACCATCCATGCCGGCGCGGGCGGCACCGAGGCGTGCGACTGGGTATCGATGCTGCTGCGCATGTACCTCCGCTGGGCGGAGGAGCGCTCCTTCGCCACCGAGGTCATCGACCTGACCGAGGCGGAAGGCGGCCTGAAGTCGACGACGGTTGAGCTCTCGGGGGAATATACCTACGGCTACCTGCGTGCCGAGACGGGGATCCATCGCCTGGTCCGCATCTCCCCGTTCGACGCCAACAAGCGCCGTCACACCACCTTCGCGTCGGTGTTCGCCTCGCCGGTGCTGGACGACACGGCCGACGTGGACGTGCGTCCCGAGGAGATCCGGGTGGACACGTACCGTGCGTCCGGTGCGGGCGGCCAGCACGTCAACAAGACCGACTCGGCGGTGCGCATCACCCACCTGTCGACCGGCATCGTCGTGCAGTGCCAGAACGAGCGCAGCCAGCACAAGAACCGCTCGACCGCGATGAAGGTGCTGCGCTCGCGTCTGTTCGAGCACCATGAGGCCGAGCGGCAGAGCAAGCTGGAGGCGATTCAGGGCGACAAGAAGGAGATCTCCTGGGGCAACCAGATCCGCTCGTACGTCTTCCACCCGTACACGATGGTGAAGGATCACCGCACCAGGCACGAGGACGGCAACCTGCAGGCGGTGATGGACGGACGCATCGATCCGTTCATCGAGTCATACCTGCGCCTGGCCGCAACCGCCTGAGAGGGCACGCGTGAGTGCCCGGTGTCGCCTGGCACTGCTCCTGGCGGCGTGCTGGTCGGCCGCTCCGGCGGCGGCCGACCAGCACGCCGCATCGGCACAGGCGGAGCGGCGGGTGGGCTTCAGCCCGCTTGCCGGCGAGCTCGCGGCCGAACACCGCTACCTGGCCGAGACGCTGCCGCGGCTGCTGCGCGAGCGCCTCGCCGGCATCGACGGAGTGGAGCTCGTCGATGCGGACGCTCCTGTCGGGGTCCTGCCTCGCCAGGTCGCGGCCGCGCGGGACATCGACCTGCTGATCTGGGGAACGCTCGACAGCGCCGCCGATCACCTGGTCCTGGAGCTGCGCGCGTTCGACGCGGCGTCGGTGCGCACCGTCTGGTCGTACTATGAAGCCGGGCAGGTCGACGCACTGCAGGGGGCGATCGATGCGGCCGCCGACGGGCTCGCGCCGCTGCTGCTGGGCCAGCCGTGGTCCCGGCTCGCGGTCGAGCCGGTGCCGGCGGACAGTACCGTACGGCTCGACGGAGTGCTGGTCGGCGTCGGCACGACGCTGCTGCGCTACACCGCGCCGCGCCGCGCCACGCTGACGGTGTCCCGGCCCGGCTATCACCCGTCGGTCCGGCAGGTGGAATTGGCTCCGGGGCGGGAGTTGCGCGTCGCCGTGGAGCTCCTGCCGCGCGACCTGGGCATCGTGCTGCTCGACTCGCAGCCGACGGGCGCCGCCGTCTACGTGGCGTCCGTCTATGCAGGGGTGACGCCGCTGCGGCTGCCGCGTCCACCGACCGACGCGGCGGTGTCGCTGGTGCTCGAGGGCCACGCCGACACCGCCGCGCGCATCGGACCGGCTACGCCGGGGACGCTCACGGTCCCCTTGCTGCCGGCCGGCTTCGACGGCGCCGCGGAGCAGGCGAGCGGCCGCGAACGGCTCTACGAGGAGTTGGGCTGGTTCGCCGTATCGCTCCTGCCGCCGCTGCTGCTCAGCGCGCTGGTCACCGATTTTGCTGCGCGCGACGTCGCCCTGCACGACGGCGGGCCGATCGCCTGGCAGCCGGCAACGATCGGCGTCACGGTAGGAGCGGTGGCGGCGGCGGGCTACTCCGTGTACCGGCTCGTGCGTACCATCGGGGTGATGATCGATTACACGGAAACGGCCGACCGGCCGGCCGGATGATGTTCGGCCTGGGAAAGAGGCTGCGCGAGCTGTTCGGCTCGCAGCCCGAACGTCTGGACCTGATCGAAGACACGTTGCTGGAGGCGGACATCGGACCACGCACGGTGGACGAGTTGCTCGAGGGCCTGGACGGGCGCCTCGGGCGTGGCGAGCAGGCGCTTGCCACCATCCGCGGGCGCGTGCTCGAACGCCTTCGCGCGGCGGTCGTGGAGCTCGGCCCCACCGGCGTGTCGGTGGTGATGGCCGTCGGCGTCAACGGGGTCGGCAAGACCACGAACCTGGCGAAGCTTGGCGCGCTGCTGAAGCGGAACGGCCGCCGCGTTCTGTTCGCCGCCGCCGACACGTTCCGCGCCGCGGCCGCCGAGCAGCTCGGCATGCACGGACAGCGCCTGGGTATCCCTGTGGTCGCGCAAGGGCAGGGAGCCGACGCCGGCGCCGTGCTCTTCGACGCGATCGACAGCGCGACCGCCCGCTCGGTCGACATCGTGCTGGCCGACACCTCCGGGCGCATGCATACCAACGCCGGACTCGACGCCGAGTTGCGCAAGCTGGTGCGGATCGCCGAGCGGCGCCGGGTCGCGCTGCACCGTCTGCTCGTGGTCGATGCCACGACCGGCCGCAATGCCTTCGATCAGGCGCGCACCTTCCGCGACGGCGCCGGGGTGGACTCCATCCTGCTGTCCAAGCTGGACGCTACGGCGAAGGGCGGAGTGGTGCTCGACATCTGCCACCAGCTCAAGCTGGGCGTCTCCTTCGTGGGCACCGGCGAGCGGATGGAGGATCTGTCCCGGTTCGATCCGGCAACCTACGTCACCGGCCTGCTCGGCGACGGCCGCCGGGCGTGATGCGCCGGTCGCTGCCCGCGCTCGCGGCGGCGCTCGCGGTCACGGCGGTCGTCTCCGTCCCGGCTCAGACCGTCGAGGGCAGGGACGTCTACTACCGCTCGAATGAGATCGGCATAGAGTTCGAGGAGATCCCGCAGGCTGCCGCCGCCGAACACCGGTTCGTCCTGGTGCATCGCGGAGCGGTGGAGGGTGGCGATGGGGCCGGCGAGGAGCGGCTCCTGCTGGACGGCGGCCGCCAGATCCGGCGGTGGGTGACGCTGCGGGATGCGGGCGGCACGCTGATCGCCGAGTCCGACTACGCGGACGGGATGCTGGTCGCCGAACGAAGCTTCGACCACACGGGCAAGCTCGCGGAGGTGAGCGAGTACGACCGCGGGGTGCTGGCCAGCCGTGCCGCCTATGCGTACGAGCCGCGGATGGTACGGGTCGTGGTGACCGGCAGCGACGGTGCGGTGCTGCAGACCGCGACCTACGAGCTGGCCGCCACCGGTCAGCTGCGTGACTTCGCCCGTGTCGAGCCCGGGGCGGATCGGCTGGGCGTCCGCTTCGTGTTCGCCGGCGGGACGCTGGTCGAGGAGGCGGTCACCTCCGGGGCGACCCGGCTGGTTTCGCGTTATCTCGCCGGCGAGCGCTACGAGGCCGAGGAGTGGCGTGGCGACGTCCTGCATGCCGTTCGCGAGCTCGAGCGCTCGCCCGACGGGTTCCTGGTGGGCGAGACCAGGATCGAGCCTGCGCTGGACCGGCGGACGGCCTCCCGCTTCGACGCGGCGGGCCGGGTTCTGGAGGCGGTCACCACCGAGGGCGGCCGGCAGGTCGAGATGGTCCGGCACCACCGCGACGCCGCCGGACGGATCGTCACCACGCGGCGGGAGACCGATGCCGGCGAAGAGCGGTGGGAGTACGAGTACGTCACGGACTCGCAGGCCGGGTCGGCTACGGAGGACACCCCGGACGATCGCCTGCGCACCGTCAGGTTCGATCAGAACGATGAGATCGTGTCGGTCACGACGTACGAGTGGCCGTCGGACGACGACGGGCAACCAACCCGTCAGGCCGACTACTACCGCGACGGAGCCCCCTATCTGCGCGTGCACTTCCGGGGCGACACGCGGGTTCGCGAGCAGGTCTTGAGGGACGGACAGGTGGTCCGGGAACGCGTGTTCGATGACGGTGCCGGCACGCAGCGGTGACCCCGGGCCGGTTCGGGCATCCGTCGCCGGCGACGTCAGACTGGCGCTGGCACTGGTGGGCGTCCACCTGCGCGGACGCCCGGGCCGCGGCCGCGCCTCGCTGGCGATCGCCGTGGTCGGCATGGGCGCGGGCGTGATGATGCTGACCAGCGTGCTCGGCATCATGAACGGTCTGCAACTCGGCTACATCGAGGATCTGGTGGAGATCGGCTCGTTCCACCTGCGGCTGAGCCGCGACGGTCACGAGCCCCTGCCGCCGCGCGTCCTGGCGGACATCGAAGAACGACCCACCGTGCGGACGGTCACACCGCTCGCCGACCTCACGGCGATGGTCGGCCGGCCGTCCGGCCGGCACCGGCACGGGATTACGCTGCGCGCGGTACCGGCCGACGTCGCCGTCCGCGCGCCCTCGTTCGCCGCGCAGCTCGGCCTGGGGCCGGCGCCGCTCGAGCTCGGCACCCTGACGCTGGGCGTGGGGGCGGCCGCGCAGCTCGGCGTTGGCGACGGGGACGAGGTCGCGGTGTACCTGGTCGACCGGACGGCAGCCGGCGGGGGGCCGGCGGCGCGGGTCGCGTCGCTGATCGTCGCCGGCACGTTCGAGAGCGGCTTCACGGAGTTCGACCGCCACTGGGCCGTGACGTCGCTGTCGACCGCGGAGCTGATCACGAGCGGGGGCGTGCCGCTCGAGTACGGCATCAAGCTGGTCAACCGGTTCCGCGATCGCACCGAGCGTGCAGCCGTGGAGGACATGCTCGCCGGCCGGCTTCCCGTCGCGGACTACCAGGTGCGCACGTGGCGGGAATTCAATCAGGCGTTCTACGGCGCGTTGCGCACGGAGAAGCTGCTGATGTCGACGCTCATCGGGCTCGCCTTCGTGGTGGTCGCCTTCAACGTCTTCCACGGCATGCGGCGCCGCATCCAGGAGCGCCGCCAGGAGATCGGTGTGCTGCGCGCGCTGGGCGCGACCCCCACGACGCTGCGGCTGGCGTATGCCATGGAGGCGGGGGCGGGCGGCGTGATCGGCGTGGCGTGCGGCCTGGCGGCAGGTCTGGCGATCGCAGACAACCTGACCGCGCTGCTCCGGGTTACCGAGTCGGCGACGAACGCGTTGCTGGCCACGGCGCGGTTCTTCGCCGTGCCCCCCACGGCGCCGCGGGCGCTGCCGTCCGGGGCGCTGTTCCAGCTCGAGCGGATCCCCAACCGCGTCCTGCTGCACGAGGCGGTGCTCACCTGCGCTGTGGCCATCGGCGCCGGGCTCACCGCGGCGCTGGCAGCGGGGCGCTGGCTGCGCCGCATCACCCCGGAGCGCATTCTCCGCGAGGCGCGTGAATGACCGCGCCTCCGGTCCTGTCGATGCATCGGGTCACCAAGCGCTACGGGCGCGCCGCCGGCGACGGGCTGGTCCTGCGCGGAATCGATCTCGATCTCGCCCCCGGCGCCTCGGTTGCCATCACCGGCGTCAGCGGCTCCGGCAAGAGCACGCTGCTCAATCTGGCCGCCGGCCTGGACCGCGTCACGTCCGGCACGGTACGGCTGGACGGGACCGATCTCACGGTCCTGGACGAAGTCGAGCTGGCGTTGCAGCGGCGCAGGCTGGGCATGATCTTCCAGTTCCACCACCTGCTGCGCGACTTCACGGTGCTCGAAAACGTGGCGATGCCGGTGCGCCTGCAGAATCGACCTGCCGCGGACGCGGTTGCCGCGGCGCGCGAGATGCTCGACCGCGTCGGGCTCATCGGCGCGGGCCACCGATACCCCACGGAACTCTCCGGGGGCGAGCAGCAACGGGTGGCGGTGGCGCGGGCGCTGGCCGGGCGGCCGGCCATGATCCTGGCCGATGAGCCGACCGGCAACCTGGACCGGGCGGCGTCGGACGCGGTCGCCGACCTGCTGTTCACTCTGGTCGCCGACCACGGCGCCGCCTGCCTGCTGGTCACGCACGACATCGATCTGGCCCTTCGGGCCGCCCGTGCGCTGACGCTTGCCGACGGCGTGCTCGTCGAGGGGGCTGCGGGCGCGCCGCCGCCGGCCGGCGGCGCGCCATGAACCTGCCGGCCGCGCCGTGGCTGGGAGTGATGATCGCCGGGCGCGGGCACGCTCGCGGCGGCCCCGGCCTGGCCGGCACCACCCTTGGCATCGCCCTGAGCCTGGTGCCCGTGATCGTCGTGCTGGTGGTGGCGGACGGCATGATCGAAGGCATCACCGGGCGGTTCCTGGAGGTGGACACCTACCACGCGCGGATCGTCCCGCCGGCAGGCGGTGACGCGGAACGCCTGGCGGCGGCGGTGCGCGCCGCCCCGGGGGTGACGCTGGCCGAGGTGGAGGTGCGCAGCCTGGGGTTGCTGTTCAGCGCGGAGGGACTGCGCACCGACGTGCAGGTCCGTTTCGTGAACCCGGACCTGCTGCAACGCGATGCGGGGCTGCGTCGCTACCTCAGCGTGGAGGGATCCTTCGACCTGCAGGCGGGGAACCAGGCGGTGATCGGGCGGGAGCTGGCGGAGACGCTGGGGGTGACGACCGGCGACCGGGTGGGGCTCTGGGTTCAGGGCGCGCCCCGCCTCGCCGCGGTGCGGATCGCCGGCGTGTACCGGTCCGGCTATCAGCACCTTGACGGAACGTTTGCATTCATGGGCGCAGCGGCCGCCAGCGATCTCGGCGCCACGGGGTTCCGATTCCTGGGTGTCAAGGTCCGCGACCCGTTCGGAGAGCTCGACACGGTGATGGAGGAACTGGGCAGGATCCTCCCACCGGAGGCGCGGCTGATCGGCTGGTTCGACCTGCAACGCTCCGCGTACCGGTCCTTTCGCGCCACCAAGGTGTGGCTGACGCTGATCATGGCCGTGATCGCGCTGGTGGCGACGGTCAACGTGGCTTCCGCGCTGCGCATGCTGCTGATCGAACGAAGCGCCGAGATGGCCTACGTGCGTGCCATGGGCGGTTCCGGCGACCAGGTCGGCATGGCGTTCCTGACGGTGGGTCTGGTCAGCGGCGCGGCGGGTGGAGTGGCAGGCGTCGCGCTGGGGCTGGCCGCGGCGGTCAACGTCAACGAGCTGCTGGCGGCGATCGAGTGGAGCGTGAACGCGGCTGCGCTGCTGCTTGCCGGAGCGGACGGGCCGGCGCGACTGATCGACCGCTCCTTCTATCTGGAACGGATTCCGGTCCGCCCCGATCCCGGGCAGCTGCTGGCCGCCGTAGCGGCCGTGACCGTCGCGGCGGCGATCGCCGCGGTGCGTCCCGCGCTGCACGCCGCGCGCCTGCGGCCGGTCGAGTCGCTCCGGCAGCGATAGATTGATCGGTGGGGCGTCCTTTGCGATACTCTGCTGCAGGCAGTGCATCGCGACCGATGCTCAAAGCTCCCCGGGAACTGTGAACCACGGAGGCAGGACATGATGTGGAAGGGCCTGACCCAGCGCGCCCAGAAGGTCATCTCGTTCAGAGCGCAGGAAGAGGCGAAGCGGTGTCATGCCGAGAAGCTGCTCCCGGAGCACATCATCCTGGCGCTGCTCAAGGATGGCGAAGGGGTGGCGGTCAAGGCCCTGCAGCGGGTCAAGGTCAACATCGACGAGATGCGCCGGGACATCGAGCGCAGCCTGACGCAGGGGAAGGGCGGCCTCATCCTCGGCGACATCGAGGTATCCGAACGCGCCCAGACGGTGCTGAAGGGCGCGACGCACGAAGCCAAGAACATGGGCCACGTCTACGTCGGCACCGAGCACCTGCTCCTGTCCGCGGCGCGCGACGAGGGCGGCGCGACGTACCGCTACCTCGCGCAGCGCAACGTGTCCCTCGAGCAGCTCAGGGAGGCGATCATCCGCATCAACGGGCTCGGCGAAACGCGGCAGAGCTCCGGGACGCCGAAGCGGCGCACGCAGACGGCCGCCCGCAAACCCACGCCGACCCTGGACGAATTCAGCCGTGACCTGACCACGCTGGCGCGCGAGGGCAAGCTGGACCCGGTCGTGGGCCGCGCCCGCGAGATCCAGCGGGTGATCCAGATCCTGGCGCGGCGCACCAAGAACAACCCGGTGCTGATCGGCGAGCCGGGAGTCGGCAAGACCGCGATCGTCGAAGGGCTGGCTCAGAAGGTGGTCAACGGAACCGCGCCCGACGTCCTGCACGGACGGCGCGTGCTGACGCTGGACCTGGCGTCGCTCGTGGCCGGCACCAAGTATCGTGGCGAGTTCGAGGAGCGGCTGAAGCGGGTGATGAAGGAGATCGTCACCTCCGGCAACATCATCATGTTCATCGATGAGCTGCACACGATCATCGGCGCCGGCGGCGCCGAAGGGGCGATCGACGCCTCCAACATGCTCAAGCCGGCCCTGTCGCGCGGCGAGCTGCAGTGCATCGGCGCCACCACGCTGGCCGAGCACCGCAAGTACATCGAGCGCGACGCCGCGCTGGAGCGCCGCTTCCAGTCCGTGTTCGTGGACGAGCCCTCTGTGGACGAGACGGTGGAGATCCTCAAGGGGGTCAAGGACCGCTACGCCCAGTTCCACGGCGTCTTCTACACCTACGAAGCGCTGGAGGCGGCCGCGTCCCTCTCCGCCCGCTACATCTCCGACCGCCACCTGCCGGACAAGGCGATCGACCTGCTGGACGAATCGGGGTCGCGCAGCCGCATCGACAACGGCGCCCGGCCGAAGGAGCTGGTCAAGCTCGACCAGGAGATCGAGCGGCTGATGGTCGAGAAGACCAACTTGGTCAACAGCCAGAACTACGAGAAGGCGGCCGCCGTGCGCGACAAGGTCGGCCTGCTGCGCCAGCAGCTCGACAAGCAGGAGCGCGCGTGGGCGCAGACCACGCAGGGCGAGCAGCGGCTGGTGGAGCCGGAGGACATCCAGCGCGTGATCTCCGAGATCACCGGCGTGCCGCTGGCGCGCATCGCGCAGTCGGAGTCGCGCCGCCTGCTGGAGATCGAGAACGAGCTGCACGAGCGCATGGTCGGCCAGGAAGAGGCGATCAGCGTGGTGGCCGCGGCGATCCGCCGGTCGCGCACCGGCCTGTCGTCACCGAAGCGGCCGATGGGTTCGTTCGTGTTCCTGGGCCCGACCGGCGTGGGCAAGACCGAGCTTGCCAAGACCCTGGCGGAGTTCATGTTCGGCGACGAGGAGTCGCTGATCCTGGTCGACATGTCCGACTACATGGAGAAGCACAACGTGTCGCGGCTGGTGGGAGCGCCGCCCGGCTACGTCGGCTACGACGAAGGCGGCATGCTTACCGAGAAGGTGCGGCGCCGGCCCTACAGCGTCATCCTGCTGGATGAGATCGAGAAGGCGCACCCCGACGTGTTCAACATCCTCCTGCAGGTGCTGGAGGAGGGGCAGCTCCAGGACCAGCTGGGCCACACGGTGTCGTTCCGCAACACCATCCTGATCATGACCTCGAACGCGGGTGCCCGCGAGATCATCCAGGATGGCTCTCTCGGCTTCCGCACCGAGAAACAGGCGATGCGCTTCGCCGACATCAAGTCCTCGGCGCTGGCCGAGATGAAACGGCTGTTCCGCCCCGAGTTCCTGAACCGCGTCGACGAGGTGGTGGTCTTCCACGCCCTGGAACGCGAGCATCTGGACAAGATCCTGCACCGCCTGATCGGCGAGGTCGGCGAACGGCTCGCGGAACAGAACATCGACCTGCGGGTCAGCCGGCGCGCGCGTGGCTACCTGATCGACAACGGCTCCGACGAGAAGTACGGCGCGCGGCCGCTGCGCCGTCTGATCCAGAAAGAGGTGGAAGACCCACTGTCCCTGGAGATCCTGCGCGGCCGCTTTCTTCCCGGCAGCGGCGTGACGGTCGACGTCAAGGACGATCGCCTGGTGTTCCGCAAGCGACGCGCGGCCCAGCCGGCCAAAGAGCTCGTCACTACCTGAGTTGACGTACTTCCTCGAACGGGGCGCGCCGGTCACGCGCGTCCTGCGGGTGGCCCTGTTCCTGGCGCTGGCCCTGCCGGCTGCCGCTCAGGATGCCCGCGAACTCTATCAACGAGGCGCCGACGCCTTCGCCGACGGTCTGTTCTCCAATGCGGTGCAGTCGTTCGACACGCTGGCCGAACGCTATCCGGACTCGGAGCTGCGCGCGGACGCCACCTTCCTGCTCGCGCTCGCCCACTACCATCTGGGGCACCATGCGAACTCGTACGACCTGTTGGGGTCGTTCGCCCGGTTGTTCCCGGACTCCGAGCACGTCGCGGTCCTCGGCCACTGGCAGGCGGCCATCCGCCTGGCGCAGGGGCGGGCGACCGAGGCGGTCGAGCGGGCCGAGCGGCAACTGGAGCGCACGGACACACCGCCGGAGTACCGGTGGCGCACCCTGCTGCTGCACGCCACCGCACTGGAGCAGGACGGCCGCGCGGAGGATGCCGAGCGCGCCTACCTGGCCTTGGTCAGCGAACTGCCGGCGTCGCAGCAGGCCGACGCGCTGTTCCGGGCGGGACAGCTCGCCTACCAGGCCGGCCGCTATGCTGAGGCGGCAGAGACATTCGGGCGCATCGTGCTGGCGCACTCGGGCAGCCCCCGCGCGCCGCAGGCGCTGTACGCGCAGGCCGATGCCTCGCTGCTGGCCGGGCAGCCCGCTGCAGCGGCGGAACGCTTCAGCCGGTACCTGGAACTGTTCCCCTCAGGTCCCCTGGCGGGAGCGGCGCTCAGGCGCCTTCCGTTCCTGTACCTGAGCATGGAGGAGTTCGCATCGGCGGCACAGTGGGCCGACGCGGCGCTGGAGGAAGGACACGCGGCCGACCTCGCCGCCCGGCTGCTGCAGGTCAAGGGTGAGGCGGCGCTGCAGCTCGGCGACCCGGCGGGCGCGGTCACGGAGCTGACGGCAGCGCTGGCCGGCGGCCTCGATCCGGGCGACGCGCAACGGGCCGACTACTACCTCGCGCTTGCCTACTTGCAGACTGGTCAGCGGGTGCCGGGGCTGGAGTCGCTGCAGGATGCCGGTGACGGGCCGGACGCCGGCGTGGCGGCACGCGCCGTCCTGAACCGTGCCTACCTTCTGATCGAGGACGGAGCGCTGGAAGAGGGCGTGACGGCGCTGGAGGACTTCGCGGAGCGGTTTCCCAATCACCCGCGCATCACGGAGGCGCTGCAGATCCTGGCGCAGACGCGGGAGGCGCTGGAGGACACGGAGGCGGCGCTCGACGCCTGGGAACGGCTGTGGCGGGTGGCGGAGGCAACGGACTCGACCGCCATGCTGGCTGCCGCCGGTCCGGGGGACGTGTCGATGGCCGGGTTGCTGCGCGTGGCTGATGCCGCGGTCGCCGTCGACCAGGACACTCGCGCACTCCGGGTACTCGCGGATCTGCGGGAGTTCGGTTCGGCTCCCGAGTCGCTGGAGGCGATCTATCGCATCGGCCGCATCTACGGCGCGCGCGGCGAGCACAAGCGCGCCGCCGACTTCTACCGGGAGGTCGTGGACGCCGGCCCGTCGGGGGAGCTCAAGTGGCGTGCCCGCCTGGCTCTGGGAGCGGAGCTGTACAACGCCGGAGCGTACGAAGAGGCGCTGATCTACCTGCGCGACGGACACGGCGCCAGCGTCTGGGAACCGTATCGCCACCTGGCGCTGGGTCGCGTGTACTACCGGCTGCGGCGGTCGGACGAGGCGAACACCGCTCTGGCGGTGGCGGCGCAGGCGCCCGATGCGGCGGTCGCGGTCGAAGCCTCCTACCTGTATGCCGCCGCCCACTATCAGGGCGGACGCTACGATCCGGCGCGCGACGCGTACCTGGCTTTCGCAGAGCGGTTTCCCGCGGCTGCCCAGGTGCCGTCGGCGTTCTACCGCGCCGCCCTCAGCGAACTGCGCATGGACCGGCCCGATCAGGCGCGTGATCTTCTCGTCACCGCCCTCGGGACCATCGAATCGCGGGAAGTCCGCGCGGGACAGGGAGTGGCGGCGGGGCAGGCCGGCGCCGGGACCGGCGGCGTCGACCTGGCGCACGAGGTCCTGTACATGCTGGTGGAGGGTGCGCTCCTCGCCGGCAGCACGGACGAGGCGGGGGCCGCCCTGGAGAAGCTGCGGCAGCGGGCGCCGGCCGGCCTCATGGCGGCGGAAGCGGGTCTGCGGTACGGGGAGTACCTGATCGCGCACGGCCAGGAGGAAGCGGGCCTGCAGGTTCTGCAGCAGGTCGCGGCGGACGCCGGGGAGGACGGGCCCGGACGGCGGGCGCTGTCGTCCGCGGCGACGGCGGCGGAGGCGCTCGGCCGCCACGCCGACGCCGCCGATCTCCACTGGCGTACGCTGTTGGCCGCCCACGACACCGGCCTTCGCGAGCGGGCCCTGGAGGGGTTGCGCGCGAGCCTTCAGGCGATCGGCGCGGCGAGCGCCAGGCGCTACTATCTGGTTGCCGCGGTTTCCGACGAGGCCACGCTGCCCGCCGAGGTACGCGCTCGCGTGCTGTACGACTACGCGATGCTGATCCAGACGGACGACGCCGTCTCGATCCTGGAGGAGGCGCTCCCCGATCTGAGCCCGGGGCCGGAACGGGACGACGGGTACTTCCTGCTCGCCGAGCGTTACCGTCAGGCCGGTGAGCCGCAGCGCGCGATCGATGCCTATCGCGTGGTTTCGGAGGTCGCGGTGGCCGGCGGCGGCAGGCAGGCGGAGGCGCACCTGCGCCGGGCTCAGCTCATGGTGGAGACCGACGGCGAACAGGCGGCCGCCGACGAGCTTGCGAACGTGGCGCTGCGGTTCCCCGGCGAGGTCGAGATCGCTGCCGAGGCGCTCTATTACGCCGTGGGGCTGTGGCGGAACAACGGCGCGGAACGAGCAGCCAACCGCCTGCAGGACCGGCTGTACGAACGCTACCCGGACAGCGAGTGGACGGAGCGCCTGCGCAAGGAGCGGCGGGGCTCGGAAGGCTGACGGCCGCCGGGCACGCGTAAGGTGGGGATGGGGGGCGCTATTCCCGGGAGCGCTGCTGCCGGGCACGGCGCTGCAGAAGCACGGCCCGGTAGCCGCGCCGGCGCCGGTCCTGCCGTTTCACCATCCCGGTCGCGGCGCACCCACGCGAAGCATGCCGCTCACTTGGCGAGCGCTGCTCACGCAGTGAGCGCAGCGCCCGGTCGACGGGGGTGCTCGACCCGATCAGGAGCAGGCGGCCCTCGGGCGCCAGCAACGTGTCCACGGCTTCGGGTATCCATCGCCACCAGGGGCCGTCGGTCTCGCCGTGCGTGGCGACCACGGCGCTGTAGCGCGCGCTACAGCGCGGGCCGGGTCCCGTTGCGTCGGCGATCGACGGAGCGTGCAAGCCGGCGGCGGCGACGCCGTGGTGCCGAAGGTTGTGGCGGGCGGTCTCGATCTGCAGGAGGTCGCGGCTGCCGACGGTTATCGCCGGCCGCGCGCCTTCCGTCGCTGCCAGGCCACACGCGGTGAGCCCCTGCCCCGGATTCCAGATCAGCACGCGAGGACCCAGGGCACTGGCGCACGCCAGCGGCTCGGCGGCGCGCAGGGAGTAGGGGACGGCATCGAAGTCCGGCAGTCCCCAGGCCGTCTGCAGCCGCACGGCCTGCCCGCCGTAGTGGAACTCCGCGTCGCCCCGAAGGTAGGCGGCAAGCCCGTCCTGGCCGGGTGGAGGGTCGCCGGGTGCGGCCATGGCCGTCTCGGCCACGAGGACCGTATGCGCCCGCAGCTCGCGCCGGTGCAGGATGCGCGCGCGCCCCTGCAGGGCTCGCTCGACCACGTCCTGCCGTGGCCGGATCACGACCAGGGCCAGGTAACCCTCCGGAGCCGCGGCGGCGGCCTGGCGCACCAGCAGGCGGAGCACGGGTTCACCCACCTTGGCCGGCAGGTTGGCCGCGATCAGGTCGAACGGGCCGCGGGCCGCAGGAACCCCCAGACAGCCGATCGCGGCGGCGCGGGACCCGTCATTCTCCCGTGCGTTGAGAGCGCTGACGGCGACCGCCAGCGCGTCCCGGTCGCTCAGGATGACGTGCGCGCGCGGCCACAGAGCAGACAGCGCCACCCCGATGACCCCGCTTCCGGAGCCCAGGTCCAGCGCGCGCCGAACCGGCAGGTCACCGAGACGTTCGGCGATCGTATCCAGGAGCGCGCGTGTACCCGTATCGATGTCGTCTCCGCTGAACAGCGACTGCGACAACCAGAACTGCAGGTCTCCCCCGGCGCAGGGAAGGACGACCCGCTTGTGCAGCAGCCCGTGCGCCCGCAACGCGCCAGCCGACGGTGCTCCCTCCCCGAGGGGCTCGACGGGGGCTGCGCGGTCGCCGGTGATGGGTGGGATCAGGCCCGTTCGACGTACGCGCCCGTGGTCGTGTTGACGACGATGCGGTCGCCGGTCTTGATGAACAGGGGGACCTGCAGTGTCAGGCCGGTCTCCGTGGTGGCCGGCTTGGTGGCGCCCGTGGCGGTGTCGCCGCGTTCGGCGTGCGGCGCGTCGGTCACCTCCAGCTTCATCTTCAGCGGAAGCTGCACCGCGAGCGGATCCTCTCCCCACATCAGCACCTGATAGGACTCGCCCTCCTTCAGGAAGCGGATGACGCTCTCATCGACGCTGGCTGCGGGAACATTGAACTGGTCGTAGGAACCGACATCCATGAACACGAGGTAGTCGGCATCCGAGTACAGATACTGCGCGTCCCGCGCCTCCACGTCGGCTTCCTCGACCGTCTCATGCGACTTGATCACTTCACGGATCACCTGTCCGGTGCGTGCGTGCTTGAGCTTCAGCCGGACGAATGCCGATCCCTTGCCCGGATTGACGAACTCGCGATCGGTGACCAGGTAAGGGTCTCCCCGGAACAGCACGTGTATTCCCTTGTCGATAGCGCCTGCTTTCATTTCGCCTTGAACCGCCCGGACCCTATCACAGCCGGAGCGCATGGTGCAGCGGAAAGGGGATCACCTGGCTGATCTCCTGTCGCCGGTCGAGCGCCATGAGCAGCCGTTCCACGCCGAGCGCCACGCCGGCACAGATCTCCGGGCCGCCGCGTACCTCATCGGCCATCGCCCGGTCGGGGGGATGAAGGATCATGGCGATGCGACGCTTGCGTGCATCCTCCCCCTCGATGACCCGAGCCAGTCGTTCGGCGTCGGTCTCTTCCTGAAAACAGTTGGCGACTTCCAGTCCCCGCGCGTACAGTTCCCATCGCCGGCAGTACGGGGTGTCCCTGATCGGCTGCGCGAAGGTGGGCACGCGACGCGGATACTCGTAGACGACCGTACCGCGGTCGTCGGGCAGGCCCGGCTCCACCGCGGCCAGCCAGACGCGGTTGAATACCTGCTCCCAGGTGTCGTCGCCGGCGGTGCGCACGCCCGCCGACTCCGCCGCGCGACGGAAGCGGTCCCGGTCGTCGACGGCGTCCAGATCGATCCCGGAGGCCCGCAACACGGCGTCACGGACCGTGATGCGGTCGAACGGGACCGGCAGCGGAGCCTCAGCCGGCAGCGACGACACGAGCCGTTCCAACCGGGCCACCTCGGTCAGATACTCGCTGCCGGGCGAATACCACTCCAGCATGGTGAACTCCGGACTGTGCGTACGGTCCAGCTCGGCGCCGTTGCGGAACGCGGAGGCGAGCTGGAAGATCGGCCCCGAGCCCAGGGCGATGAGTCGGCGCATGTGGCGTTCCGGCGACGGGCTCAGGTACAGCGGCAGACCCTCGTCCCGGGCGCTATCCGTTACCGGGCGATGCAGCCGCGTCGCGAAGACCTCGATGGCAGGCTCCGGCAGCAGTGTGGGCGAAGCGAGCGGCGTGCTCACCTCGAGGTAGCCGGCGTCGGCGAAGAATGCGCGGATGGCCGCCAGGATCCGGGTGTGCCGGAGCGAGCGGGCAAGCGGCGATCCCGTCACGACGGAGTCCGGCGGGTGCGCCCCGGTGGCCGGAGACTGCCGCTTGCATGGCGATCCGGCAGACTCCTATACTCCCGCGTCCGGCCACCCTGGGTGGTTAAGCACCTTACTGCCATCTGCGCATGAACCTCGATATCTTCGTCCTCGGCACCGGTGGCATGATGCCGCTGCCGGGCCGCGGCCTGACCTCCGTGCTGGTGCGACGCGAAGGCGACCTGCTGCTGTTCGACTGCGGCGAGGGCACGCAGATCGCGTTCCGCCGCCTCAACCTGAAGTGGAAGAAGATCACGAGCATCTTCATTTCTCACACGCACGCGGACCACGTCACCGGACTGCCCGGAATGCTGTCGCTGTCGTCGCAGGTTGACCGGTCGGAGCCGCTGTACATTTACGGCCCCCCGCGCATCCGGCAGTACGTCGAGCAGACCTTGCGCGTGCTGGATATCTACATCAACTACGAGATCATCGTGCACGAGTTCTACGACGACGTCACCGTCGTGGAGGGTGACGGATACCGCGTCGACTCGCTGCGCGTACGGCACACCAAGCCCTGCCTGGGTTACCGGCTGGTGGAGGAGTCTCGTCCCGGACAGTTTCATCCCGAGCAGGCGTTCGCCGCCGGTGTTCCACGCGGACCGCTGTGGTCGACGCTGCAGCGTGGCGAAGCGGTGACGCTGGATGAGGGCACCGTGGTGGAACCGGAGACCGTGGTAGGGCCGCCGCGCCCCGGACGCACCTTCAGCTTCGTCACCGATACGGCGGCCTTTTCCGGTCTGGCGCCGTTCGTGGCCGGATCCGATCTGCTGATCTGTGAAGGCATGTTCTGTGCCGACCTTGCCGCCGACGCGGGCGCCAAGAAGCACCTCACCGCGCAGCAGGCGGGCCGAATCGCCCGCGCCGCCGGGGTGGGGCGCATGGGACTGATCCACTACAGTCCGCGCTACACCGAGCGCGACCTCCGGCAACTGGTCGGCGAGGCACGGGCGGAGTTCGCGGAGTCATTCCTGACTCGCGATCTGCAGGAGTTGAGCGTGCAGTACCGGGAGTGACGTTCCCGGCCCGCTGCAACGGTGGGCGCTCAGTCCGAGTCGTCGCGACCGGCACGAAGTTCCCGAACCTCGCGCCGCAGGTCGTCAATCTCCGAGCGAATGGCACGCACATCCCGCTCGATGCCGGCCGGAAGCATTCCGGCGCCCGGCTCCGGATCTCCCGCACCGTCCTCCCGTCCAGGTTTCGTCAGCTCGGCCGCCAGCGGCAACGGGCCGACGGTGCCGGCGACCGACAGCGACCAGCGCTTGACCCAGACCCCACCGCCGGCTTCGATGGCTCCTGCGGGTTCGGAGGCGCGGTCCCTGTCCGCTAGGTGTGGCCTGTCCGCTAGGTGTGGGCTGTCTGCTATGTGCGGGTCGGCAGCGTGTGGCATGTCCGGAGCGTCGCCGGGGCCGTTCCCTAGCCGGCGGCTTCCTCCAGTATGAGCTCGCCGAAGGCCGTGATGTCAACGGAACCGGTCGCACCTCCGCCCTCAACGCGGGCCGGGCCGGTGCCGACCATCAAGAGGGTAGGGGGCACAACGGTAGGGATGGGAATACTTCGCGGTCTGTCGTGCGCGGTCACCGCCTACTTCGTGTACACCGTCCTGAACCTGGTGACCGTCGCTATCGCGATGGACCGCATGCAGGAGCATCGGGAGGCGCTGCAACGGAACGTGGAGGCGCTGCAGGAGATCAACCAGTACCTGCAGGCGGAGTTCGACGCGCTGTCCACCAGCCCCGATCTGATCAGGCTGTACGCGCGGGATCTCGGCCTGTATGCGCCCGGCGAGCGGGTGATCCGCCTGCAGGGTACCGGCGAACGACCCTCGTTCTTCGAAGCGGGCGCCGTGGTAACGGAGAGCAAGCCGCCGAAGGCGCCCCGCCTGGCGTTTCTTCTGGCCGGCCTGGCCGTGGGAGGGCTGCTCTATGTGCGACTCAGGTTCGGTGAACGATCGCAGGGCGATGGACGATCGCAGGGCGATGGACGATCGCGGAGCGATGGACGATCGCGCGGCGATGAACGCGCGCGCCGCCACCGTGCTGCCCGCACGTCACCGCGGCGTCATGCCGATTTGCTGCCGCGTGCTGCGTCGTGGCGGGCTGGCGATCCTGCCCGGTGACACGATCTACGGCCTGATCGGTGCCGCCCCGGCGGCCGAGGCGCGCATCCGGCGGACCAAGAGCCGGGCGGAAGACCGGCCGCTCCTTGTGCTGATCCCCGACCGGACCTGGCTGTGGCGCTGCGGGGCAGCGGGCGAGCCTCCGGAACGCCTGTTGGAGTACTGGCCGGGAGCGCTGACTATCGTGCTGCCGCGTGCCGGCGGTGGGACCGTCGGGGTGCGAGTGCCGGACGATCCGTTCCTGTGCCGGCTGGCGCGCTGCGTGGGCGCGCCGCTGTTTTCGACCAGCGTCAACCGATCGGGGCTTCCCCCGCTGTCACGGTTGAGCCAGATCGTGGCCGCGTTCGGTGCATCGGTGGACCTGATCGTCGACGCGGGCGAGCTCGGCTCTCCGGTGCCGTCGACCGTGGTCGATGCCACGACGCGGCCCTGCCGGCTGCTCAGGCAGGGTTCGGTCGATCTGCCCGCGGAGGTGCTGGCCCGTCCCTGAGGCTGCCCGTTCTCCGATGCTGCTCAGCCGCCGGCCCCGGAGTTGACGCCCGCTGCCACGGCAGCCTGCAGGGAGGGCATCAGGTGCCGGTAGTGGGACAGGAATACCTGTTGAATGCCGAAGAAGCGGCGCTCCAGCTCGGCGCCGGCGCGGCCCACGTACCGGAAGTGCCACGGTTCGTACTGATAGCCGGTGACGTCCTCCAGCCCCTGCGGATAGGAGAGCGAGAATCCGAAGCGCCAGGCATTGGCCAGCACCCACTGTCCCTCGTGCGTTTCCCCGTAACCCAGGTCGATGCTTCCGAAGTCGACGGCCGTTCCGAGCTGATGCTGGGAGTGGCCGGGTCTCGCAACCAGGGTCGACGCCTGCTCCAGGCCAAGTTGCTCCACGTTGTAGTCGAACAGGAAATCCTGCCGGGCGTAGGAGCGATAGGCAGAAGAAATGGTCACGTCGGTGCCGGCCAGGCGCGCCGCCGCCGTCATGGCGGCCAGGTCGGGCAGGACGAAGGCCCGCAGGGTCATGGACGGCCGCGTGACCGTGAGGCCCCGGCCGTCGAGATCGACCAAGTCGACAGGCCGGTAGTCCTCGGCGAGCGCGTGCTCCTTGTCGACCAGCACCAGCAGGTCGGCCGGCTGATCGAGCGTCTTGGCCATCAGGTCCAGGAACACGGCCGGCTCGGCAAGGATCCGCTCCTGCACGGATTCCGGGAGCGGCTCGATCAGAGCCGTCAGATCCTCCAGCGTGACACCGAATGCCGCGTGCAGCGACGCCGGTTCCTCCGGTCCCGCGCAGGCTGACAGCATGACCGCGGCCGCCAGGGCTATCGCCAACGCCCTCCCAAGCCCCATTTGAGAGATCCCGGTGCGGGGGCACACCGGGCCGCCGAGGCCGAACCCTGTGCGGGGGCCGGTCAAAGGATGATCTCGACGATCTGTTCCATCGTGCCGACCGGATGGAAGCTGATGCCGCGCCGTACGCGTTCGGGGATGTCCGCGAGATCCATCTCGTTCGCCCGAGGGACGATGATCTCACGGATGCGGTTGCGCTGGGCAGCGATCACCTTCTCCTTGAGTCCGCCGATCGGCAACACGTCGCCCACCAGCGACAGCTCGCCGGTCATGGCCAGCGAGCGCGCCAGCCGTGCTCCGCACGCCAGCGACAGCAGCGCCGATGCCATGGTGATGCCGGCCGACGGCCCATCCTTGGGGGTGGCTCCGGCCGGGAGGTGCACGTGGATCCGTTGCTCGTCGAAGAAGGCGTCGTCGATGCCGAGCCGCCGCGCCGCCTGACGGGTCCAGGAATAGGCGATGCTCGCCGACTCCTGCATGACGTCTCCCAGTTGTCCGGTCAGCTTGAAGCCGCCGCGGCCCCTGGTGCCCACCGCCTCGACGGTCAGCACGGCGCCGCCAAGCGGCGTCCATGCCAACCCGGTGGCGGTGCCGACGCGCATGGAGCGCCGCCGGTCGTGGTCCCGGAACAAGGGCTTGCCGAGGTAGTCGCCGACGTGATCGCGGTCGATCACGAAGCGCGCGCCGTTGGCCGAACTTCCGTTGCCTGAAGCCGGACCCGTGTCCGAGACCGGACCGGTCTCCACCACGGTGCGGGCTATCTTGCGGTGGATCTTGTCCAGCGCCTTCTCGAAGTTGCGTACGCCCGCCTCACGGGCATAGCCGTCGGCGATCTTCAGCAGCGCGGCGCGCCGGTAACGCACCGAGCCGTGGTCCAGTCCGGCGCGGGAGAGCGACTTGGGGATGATGAAGCGGCGGGCGATCTCCAGCTTCTCGGTGTCGATGTAGCCGGAGAGGCGGATCATCTCCATGCGGTCCAGCAGCGGCGCCGGGATCGTGTCCTGGGTGTTGGCGGTGGCGATGAACAGCACGTCGGAGATGTTGAACGGCAGGTCGAGATAGTGGTCGCGGAACGCCGCGTTCTGCTCGGGGTCGAGCACCTCCAGCAATGCCGAGGACGGGTCACCCTGGAACGACATGCCGAGCTTGTCGATCTCGTCGATCATGAACACCGGGTTGCGCGCTTTCACGATGCGCAGTCCCTGGATGATCTTGCCCGGCATGGCGCCCACGTAGGTGCGGCGATGGCCCTTGATCTCGGCCTCGTCACGCATGCCGCCCACGGAGAAGCGGAAGAACTCGCGGCCCAGGGCGCCGGCGATGGAGCGGCCGATCGAGGTCTTGCCGACGCCGGGCGGACCCACCAGCCCCAGGATCGAGCCGCGGCTTGCGGGGTTGAGCTTGCGCACCGCCAGGTACTCGAGCATCCGCTCCTTGACGTCGTCGAGTCCGTAGTGGTCGGCGTCGAGCGCGGCGGCGGCGCGCTTCAGGTCGATCTCTTCCGGCGCAGGGTCCGCCCACGGCAGCGTGGCGATCGTGTCCAGGTAGTTGCGCGTGACCACGAACTCGGCCGAGCCGGGATCCATGAGCGCGAACTTCTCCAGCTCGTCCGACACGCGCTCGGCCACCTCGCGTTCGAGCTGGAGCGATTCGAAGGCTTCCTTGAAGCGCTGGTACTCGTCGGTCTTGGCATCGACCGCCATGCCGAGCTCGGCCTTGATCGCCTTCAGCTCCTCCTTCAGAAAGTACTGCCGCTGGCTCTTGGAGATCTTCTCCTCCAGCTCGCCCTGGATCCGCTTCTGGATCTTCAGCAGCTCCTGCTCCTTCTTGATGAAGACCAGCACCTGTTCCATCCGCTCGCGCACGTCCAGCTCCTCCAGGACGCGCTGCTGCTGTTGGCGGTCGATGTTCAGGATCGAAGCCAGGAAGTCCGCGATCTTCCCCGGCTGGTCGATGTTCACCATGTTCAGCCGCATCTCTTCGGAGAACAGCGGGTTGCCCTCGGATACCTGCTTCATCTCGGAGATCAGCGCCCGCGCCAGGGCCTGCACCTCGTCACTGTCGAGGTTCGTGTCGTCCAGAGGCTGTACGGCAGCCACCAGCGGAGGGCCGGCGTCCAGGACCTTCGCGATCCGGAAGCGGGTGATGGTGGAGATGAACACGTTCAGCCCACCGTCGGGCAGATTGATCTTGCGGACGACCTTGGCGGCCGTTCCCACCCCGTGCAGCCGGTCGGGAGCGGGCTGTTCGTCATCCACGTCGCGCGTCAGCACCAGCCCGAGGAACCCACCGAGCTCCAGCGCGGCGCTGACGGTCGCGGTCTGGGCGCCGGGCGATGCCACCAAGGGCGTCAGCAGGCCGGGGAAGATCGGCTTGCCGGTCAGGGGGAGCACGACCAGGCGGTTGGGGAGCGTGCGTGCCGCGGGGACGACCTGCCCTGGCGGAAACGGCGGCATGCATGCAAGGTAGGGAGCTTGTCGCTTGCGCGCCAACCCCTCGCCCGCACACCGCTGCCTGTGGCAGCGCTGTGCGCCCAGCCGTGCCTTCCCATAGGAGCTTGTCGCTGGCGCGCCAACTTCCTATGGTGCGGAATCGCTCGTGCCCGTGCCCTGACGCGCCGCCACCTCGTCTCGCCGGCTCTCGTTCTGCGCACGACTCCGGTCGGCGAGATCAACCGGTTGGTAACGTTCCTCAGCCCTTCGTTCGGGCTGGTGCGCGCGATGGCGTACGGGGCCGCCAAGACGACCAGCCGCTTGCGCCTGACCACGCTGCTGTTCATACACGCCGACCTGCGCCTGTACCGCGATCCGGTCAAGGATCAGTACAAGATCACGGAGATCACCTGCCGGGACGAGTTCGGGGGCATTCGCGCAAGCGTGCCGCGCTACTTCGCAGCATCTCTGTGGGCGGAGGTGGTGCTCCGGTCGCCCGGCGCGGCGGATGCGGCCGACCTGTACGGGTTGCTGCTCGGCTGCCTGCTGGCGCTGCATTCGTCCGACCGGGACGCACAGCGCGCCCTGTCCGTCCAGTTCATCTGGCGCTACCTCGGCTACTCCGGCCTGCAACCCGAGCTGCATGTCTGTGCGGCGTGCGACCGGGCGCTGGCGCCGTCGGTGCCCGGTTACCTGTCCGATCGGTACGGTGACATGCGTTGCGCGGACTGCTCGTCCCCCGCCGATGCGGCGTTCAGCCCGGGCGCGCGCGCCTACCTCAGCCACACGGAACGGCTCACCCCGGACCGGGCCGCGGCGGTGCGCCTGCAGGACGACCGGGTGCTGGCCAGCGTCATGTATCGCATGGTGCAGCGCGCGCTCGATGCGCCGCTGACGGCACTGCAGTCCGGCATGGGCGTTCTGTGATGGCGCGCGTGTTCTTCGGCCTGCCGGTGCCGGACGGCGCACGGGACCGCCTGGCGGCGTGGCGCTCGGCGGTCGGCGCGGAGCTGCCGGACGCACGGCTGATCGTCCCGGCCGATCTGCACGTGACGCTGCATTTCGTCGGCGAGGTGGATGACGAGGAGGCGGGCAGGCTGAGTGGGATCTGCCGGGAGGTCGCCGGGCAGGCGGCGCCGGTGGCGGCGACGTTCATGGGGCTAGGGCTGCTGCCGTCGCCTTCACGGCCGCGCGTGGTGCATCTCGGCGTGGAGGACGGCGCCGACGAGCTGGGCGCGCTGGCAGGGGCGCTCCGCCTGCGGCTTGGCGCGAGCGAGGGCCGGAGGTTCCTGGCCCACGTCACCCTGGCGCGCGTGCGCCGCGTTCCGCGGCAGGCGGGGGAACGCCTCTGCCGGCTGCGTCTGCCGCCGGCACGCGGCACGTTCCGTTCGCTGGTGCTCTTCCAGTCGGAGCTGCTGCCGGGGGGCGCGGCCTACCTTCCGCTGCAGACGGCCGACCTGGACGGCGCCGCGTGAACGGGGACACCGCCGGCGGCTGGACGCTGCCGAGCGCCGAGTCCTCCACGGTCCGCGCGCTGGCCGGCCGGCACACCCTGGATCCGCTCCTTGCGGCGGTGCTGGTACGACGCGGCATCACGGCGGCGGCGGATGTGGAAGCGTTTCTCGGGCGCGGCCCGCTGCCGTCGGTTCGGATCGACGGCATGCCGGCGGCGGTGGAGCGTATCGGCCGCTGCGCGGGCCGGCAGGTGTTCGTGTACGGCGACCCGGACGTGGACGGCATCGCCGCGACGGCGATCATGGTCGAGCTGCTTCGCCGGGCAGGCGCGCAGGTGCGATGGCGGATTCCGCCGGGCGGACGCCACGGCGTGCCCGACGGCGGGGTGCGGGAGGCTCTCAACGCCGGTGCGGCGCTCGTGGTCTGCGTGGACTGCTCGATCGGGCCGGCAGAGTCTCGGGAAGCGACCCGGAGCGGCATCGACGTGCTCGTCGTCGACCATCACTCGCCGTTCGAGTCGCTGCCGGAGACGGCGCTGGTGGTCAATCCCTCGCTCTCGGGACGAAGGGGGTCGGATGTCCTGGCGGCCGGGGCGGTCGCGCTGAAGCTCGCCGAGGCGGTGCGTCGGGCGCAGGAGGGGGGCGGCGCGGACCCCGTGGCCGCCGCGCAGCTTCCCTATGATCTGGCGATGCTCTCAACGCTCGCCGATCGCATGCCGCTCACCGGCGAGAGCCGGCGAATCACCGCTCTCGGGCTCGACATGCTGGCTAAGTCCGACCGTCCGGGGCTTCTGGAGCTGTGGCTGCGGGTGGGACGCTCCATGCCGGTGCCCACCGCCGATCAGGTCAGCCGCACCCTGAATCCCGTGATCGGCTCGGCCGCCCGTTACGGAGAGGGCGATCACGCCGTGCAATTGCTGGTGAGCCGGGAGCGGGGCGAGTGCGCGGAGTTGTCGGATCGCATGCAGGAGCTCGATGCGCGCCGTAGGAGAGAGAGCGGGGCTGCCTGGAACCGGTTGCTGCCGGGGGCGCGCCGACTCGCGCGCGAATGCCCGGAGGCGTGCTGTCTGGTGGTCGACGATCGGGAACTGGCGCGGGGACTCACCGGACCGCTCGCCTACCGACTGAGCCGCTTTCTGGACCGGTCGGTGGCGGTCGTCGCCCACGATGACGGCCTGATCTCCGGCTCCATCCGCAGCCCCGACAGTGGCGCGAACGCGCTGCTGCTCCTGTCCGACGCGGACGGCCTGCTCACTTCGCGCGGCGGCCACCGAAGCGCCGGAGGCTTCATGGCGCCTGCGGAGACTCTCACCGAGTTGCGGCGGCGCTGGTCCGGCCCGCGCCCCGGCGCCGCGCGCGTCAGGCACGACCCGGCGCGGGTGTTGGATGCCGAGGTTCCGGCCCGCGAGTTGACGCCGGCACTGGACCGACTCGTCGCGGCGGTCGAGCCGACCGGCATCGGCAATGGGCCGCTGGCGCTCAGGACGCGCGGACTCGAGGTGTCGGAGGTGAGCCTGTTCGGCCGTGCCTCCGAGCACTGCAGGCTGTTGCTGGATGCCGGAGCGTATCGATGGCCGGCGCTGTATTGGGGCGCCGGCCACCGGGCAGGAGAGTTCGTCCCGGGCGACACCGTTGACGTGGTGTACCGACTGGACCCGGATTACTCGGACGGCGAACGCCGGCTGCATATGGTTGTGCTCGACCTGTACCGATGATGAAGGGTGACACGCGGTTTGACACGACTGCGTCTCGCGCTATCATGAGGGATTGCGGAGTTGTTCGGCGCTGAGCCGGCGGCCCGCGAAGGAGGATCGAGTCATAGCGTTCGTACAAGTCGGTGAAGAGGAGCTGCTCGAGAAGGCGCTGAAGCGATTCAAGAGGATCGTCGAGAAGGAAGGGATCGTCCGCGAGTGGAAACGGCGGGAATACTTCGAGAAGCCGTCGACCGTTCGCAACAAGCGGCGCAAGGCGATGGAGCGCAAGCGCCTGAAGAAGCTGCGCAAGATCCAGACCCAACAGAAGCGCTGAGCACACCAGGCGCGGCCGGAGAGCGATCCGCTCGGCCGGTCGGTAGCCGTGGCGGCACCGCGACGGGAGCCGTGGCGACCCCTGCTTGACGGGGAGCCGCCAGCCACGGTATTCTACTCGTAAGACAAGAAGACGCAGGGTAGAGCAGTTGGCAGCTCGTCGGGCTCATAACCCGGAGGTCGCAGGTTCGAATCCTGCCCCTGCTATTTCTCATCGCAGTGCGGTCGGCCCTGCGACGATCATCTGTCTGTGTCGTGGCAGGTGCCCGACATCTCCCCGATGTCCCGTTGCCGGCGTTCGCGCGCCGAAACCTGCCGGCAGTTGGAGCCCTGTCGGCAATCGGAGCGCATTAACCGGGATCTCGACCGCCCCGGGTCTCTGTACGGGAAAAGTAGCGGCGAAGGGACTCGAACCCCTGACCCAGCGGATATGAGCCGCTTGCTCTACCAACTGAGCTACGCCGCCATGCGCTTGAGGTAAGCGCACTCGGGACGCGATGTCAAGCTCAGGTCCAATCGCCCGCGGCGTGTGTCCCGCGCCGGCACGTCTCGCCGGCGGCGGCAACGGGCACCGGGCCGTACCGACATGAAAGCCGTCGCCTTGAGCGAAGTGTCCGGCAGGGAGCGGCGCCGGCAGCAGCGGCTGATCATCATCGGGACGCTGGCGGCGGCGGTATGCGTCTTCTACGTGGTTCGCCTGATCGGCGGCGTCGAGCCGGTGGTCCGCCTCGGTGGTGCGGTCGCCGGCATCCCGGTCCGCCCGCTCGATCGCGTGCTCATCCCGGTTGTGTCAGCCGGAATGCTGGCCGCCGGCTACTTCCTGGCCGGTGGCGTTTCCTACCGGTCGGCATGCCGGATGGCGTCGCTGGCGGCCTTCACGCACGCGGTCACGGTTGCCACGCGCCCGTTCTCTTCCGAGTCCGTGCTCGCTCACCTGCTGGCGCAGGCGGGAACGCTCACTCCCTGGCTCCTGGCCATGGCGATCCTGGCAATGCCGCAGAGCCGCCTGTCGCGGCGCCTCCGGATTGCCACCGTCGCGGGCGGGCTGGTTTTTCCCGCGTTGATAGCGGTGTTCCACGTCGCGTCGTTCTCGGCGGCGGCCGGGGGAGACCCCGGCTGGCTGGCGCGTCACGAGCTCGCGGGCACCGTGGCCGATGTGGGTACGGCGGTCGCGCTGGTGATCACCCTGGGCCTGCTGATCAGGGCGTACCGCCGCGCGCGGAGACCTCATACGCGGGAACCCGTCCTGTGGACGATCGGCGGCATGCTGGTGTCGCTGCCCGCGTACCTGCTGCTGCGCCTTCCGGCTGACGTTGCGGAGATCGTCGTCCCCGTACCCGCCGGTGCGATTGCGGATCTTCTGCTGCTGCCGCTGCCGGCGTTCTTCCTGGTCGGTACCCGGCACATCCCCGGCGTCGACCAGCGCCGCGGGATCAACCGTTTCTGGGCGACGGCGATCGTCCTGGCGCTCCTGCTGCTGGTCGTCGCGGTCGCGGGCGACTACCCGCAGCAGCAGATCGAGGCCAGCTACGGGCTGAGCGACCAAGTCGCCGCGTTCCTGGTGCTCAGCCCGCTGTTCGTGGCGTTGCTCGTGCTCCATGCCGCTCTGGTGTGTGCGTTCGACCGAACGGGCGGCGCCACGCCCGCGCAGGCATCGGGGCGTGGCGGCGGGGGCGGCCCGCGCGGGGTGCGCGATCTGCGCGTGCTGACGCGCGCGCTACACCGCTCGCTCGGCGGCTCCATGACCGCGACCGCGGGCGTCCTGGATGCTCTGGAGGCCGAGCTGGAGGCCGAGCGCGACGGGACCCGATCACCGGCCGCCGCTCCGCTGCGGTTACCGGGCGGCGCGCTCGACACCATTCGCGGATTTCGCGAGAAGGCGCTCACCGTCCTGGCCGCGCTTCGCAGGCTCGATGACGGTACCAGGGCGGGCGGCGCGGTCGTCGCCGTGCAGGTCTCCGACCTGTTCGCGGCGGCGTACCGGCGCGCCGGGCGGCGCAGCCACCTGCGGGTGGAGCTGACCGACGGGGGCGAGCTGGTCGTGGCCTGCGACCCCGGCGAGCTGTCGCGGGCTCTCGCCGAGTTGCTGGTGAACGCGGAGGAGGCGGGCGTTCGTGCTCGCTCACGGATTATCATGAGCGCCCGTGAACGTGGGAACGACATCGTGATCGAGATCCAGGACTCGGGCGCCCGCCCTCTCGGGCCGGGACGCTCGCGCGTGTTCGATCCGTTCTACTCGACCAAGCCCGGTCACGACGGACTGGGCCTCTACATCAGCCGAGCCCTGATCGAGCACAATGGCGGCTCGCTGGTGCTGGAGCGGGGAACGGACGGCACATGCGCGATCGTGACTCTGCAGGCGGCCGGTTCGTGACCATCCACACTGACGGCGGCTGCCTCGGGAATCCGGGTCCCGGCGCCTGGGCCTACGTGGCCGAGACGGCGGACGGGCAGGCGCGCGACACGGGCTACGCGGCCGACACGACGAACAACCGCATGGAGCTGCAGGCCGTGATCGAAGCGCTGCGGCTGGCGCGGGAGCGGGCCGACGGCAACGTGACGGTGATCACCGACTCGCGCTACGTCGAGGGCGGCATCAGCGAGTGGATCGCTCGCTGGGAAGCCAACGGCTGGAGGACCAAGGCGCGGTCTCCGGTCAAGAACCGTGAGCTCTGGCAGGAGCTGCAGGCGCTGAAGCGGGCGCTGGAGGGGCGCGGCCTTCGGGTCGCGTTCCGGCGCGTGCGCGGCCACGCCGGCGTCGAGCTCAACGAAGCCTGCGACCGGCTGGTCCAGGAGACGATCGCCGCCGGGCGCAGGGGACGGCGCCCGAGCTAAAGCGCCACCGAACTCGGGATCGCTCTCTTCCATGACGGAAGCCGCACGAAGCGGCGCCCGGAGGAGAGCGACAGATGTTGGCGCGTGTGGCCTGCCACGCCCCGATCGGCGTGGACGGCGTTCTGGTGACCGCGGAGGTGGACATCCGGCGCGGGATGCCGGTGGTGGACATCGTCGGTCTGCCCGGCGGTGCGGTGCGCGAAGCACGCGATCGCATCCGCGTCGCGATCCGCAACAGCGGCCTGTCGTTTCCGGACGACCGCATCCTGATCAACCTTTCGCCGGCCGCGGTCCCCAAGTCGGGCTCCGCATTCGACCTGCCGCTGGCGCTGGGCGTGATCGCCGCCTCGAGTCAGGTCCCCTGGGACGATGAGGTGGGGATCATGGTGCTCGGCGAGCTGACCCTGCGCGGCGACGTCCGCCCCGTGCACGGCGTGCTGGCCGCGGTCGGCACCGGGCTGGAGCGCGGCATCGAACGCTTCGTGGTGCCGCGCAGCAACCTGGCCGAAGCTCAGGCCCTCGGCCGCGGGTCGATCGTCGGCGTGGACTCCCTGAAGGAGGCTGTCACGAGATTCCGGGAGGTGCGGCCCGACGCTTGGCCACGCGCGAAGCCGCCACGCAGCGCGGCACCGGCCGCCGCACCGCGCGATGTGGCGACCGGGGACTTCGCCGACCTGCGTGGCCAGGACCGGCTGAGGCGGGCGCTGGAGATCGCCGCGGCGGGCCGCCATCACGCGCTGCTGTTCGGCCCGCCGGGCAGTGGCAAGACCATGGCGGCCCTGCGCCTGCCGGGCATCCTGCCGCCGTTGACCGGCCGGCAGGCGCTGGAGGTGACGCGCGTGCATTCGGTGGCCGGCACCCTGGGCGAGGGCGCGTCGCTGATCACGCGGCCGCCGTTCCGCACGCCGCACCACAGTGCGTCGCTGGAAGGGCTGATCGGGGGCGGCCGCATGCAGCGCCCGGGGGAAACGTCGCTGGCCCACGGCGGCGTGCTGTTCCTGGACTAGACGCCGGAGTTCCGCACGGCGCTGCTGCAGGCGCTGCGCGAGCCGCTGGAGTCGCGCGAGGTGACCGTGGTCCGGGCCGGCTACTCGGTGCGCTACCCGGCCGGCTTCCAGCTCATCTGCGCGGCCAACCCCTGCCCGTGCGGCAACCTGGGCCGGGACGCCGCGGTCTGCCTGTGCTCGCCGGCTGACGTGCACCGCTACTGGCGCCGGCTCGGAGGGGCTCTGCTCGACCGGATCGACGTGCGCGTGCCGGTGTCGCCGCCGCGCTCCGCGGACCTGCAGGCGCCGGCGCCGGAGGGCAGCGCGCAGATCGCATCGCGCGTCGCGGAAGCGGTGGAGCGCCAGCGGCACCGCTATCGCGGCATGGCCTGGGAGCGCAACGCCGAGCTGCCGGCCGGGGCGGTGGAGGTCAACTGCCCGCTCGATACGGCCGGCCGCGCCGCGCTGCGCGAAGCCGTGGACAAGCTCGGCCTGTCCGCGCGCGCCTATCACGCGATCACCCGCGTGGCGCGCACCATCGCCGACCTGGAGTGCTCGGACGGCGTCACCGTCGACCACCTGCTGGAGGCGGTCCAGCACCGCCGCTACGGCGACGGCGACCTGTGCTGGATCACGCTATGAAACCCATGGGTCGCTTGGGCAAATTGATGGAGCAAGTTTGGCGTACTTTCTCCGTCTTGACCCCGGTCCGGGTTCATCCTACGTTTCTGTAGTTCGTGGCCTTCAATTGGAGTGAGGCGAAAAAAGCCCGGTTGAAGGAACAGTGTGGCATTTCGAATCGAAGATCAGGAGCGGGACGCTGCCTGACTCGTTTACACACCTATTGACAGGACCTCTTGTGTGCATGCTGTTGCCACAGATCGGTAGTCAGGTACATCGAGTCCGTCCCCAACCGCTCCTCTCCCCCTGCCATCCTGCTCCGCGAGTCCTGCCGCGAGCACGGCAAGGTCAAGAAGCGCACGCTCGCGAACCTCTCCACATGGCCCCCTGATCTGGTCGACGGCTTGCGCACCCTGCTCAAGGGCGGCCACGCCTTCGCCTCGGTCTCGGATCCGTTGCTGCTCACGCGCTCGCTGCCCCACGGCCACGTCGCCGCCGTGCTGGGCCTCCTCAAGCACCTCGGGCTGCACACCCTCATCGCCGGCAAGACCAGCCGCTCGCGCGAGTTGGTCATCGCCATGATCACCGCCCGCGTCATCGACGCGCAGTCCAAGCTGGCCACCGCCCGCGCGCTCTCGTCGCCGAGCGCCGTGTCCACCCTGGGCGAGTCGCTGCGGCTGGGCGAGGTCGATGAGAACGAGCTCCATGAGGCGATGGACTGATTGGTCGGGCGCCAGGCGGCGATCGAGGACCGCCTGGCCGAACAGCACCTCAGCAGCGCTGTTTCGAGCTGCTTGGGATCAAACCCCGCATGTAGCCATGCAGAGGAACCTGCACCATTGAGAAACTACCCTGACCTCAAGGACTTCAGGCAATTTCGCTCCTGGAACTTCGAACTAGTCCGCCGGCAATCGCAGTCTGCCGGTCTGCTCAGCCGTAGACGGTGAGCCGGTCGAGCTTCTCCGGATCCACGGCCCACAGCTCGTCGGGCTGGTAGACGCGCGGAGCCGGCGGCGGCCCGTCCGGGAGCTGCCAGTCCGGGTTGTACTGGCGGATCAGCTCCATGATGTTACGGTAGGCGATGCGGTCCTTGAGGTCGTCGTCGATCGGCGCCTCCTCGATGATCCGCTGCAGCAGGCGGTAGTCGTAGTAGGGCAGGTCGGCTCCGAAGATGATGCGCTCGCGGCCTACCTTGTCGGCCAGCCTGGCGAAGTCCCAGAGGCTGCCGCGCTCGTCCGGGTACTGCACGATCTCGAACCAGACGTTGTCCATGCCGGCGAAGGACTCGGCGGCGTGGCTTGAGGCATGGGTGATGAAGGTCGCGGCCGGGAACATGCGCGCGACCTTTCCGAACAGCGCGTCGTGCATGTGCACGTTGCAGAGCCCGCCGCGGCCCGCGGCCATCTCCACGAAGGGGATGCACGCCTCGCGCACCGGCGGGTGGGAGACGATGCCGTGCAGGCCCAGCTCGCTCATCGCCCACTCCGCCTCGTCCACGGCGACCGGTCCCAGGCAGGGCTCGACCAGCGCCAGGCCCAGCGGCACGTGCTCGGGGAAGTCACGGCGCGCGCGGGCGATTACCCGGTTCTGGTCGCGGATGTCCTCCAGCCCGCGCAGGATCAGGCCGCCGGTGGCGGTCGGCATCGACAGGCAGGCGTAGACGTCGGTCTCGGCGAAGCGGGCCAGGCACATGGCCGTGCTCTGGCCGGTCGGCGGCAGCCGGTTCAGCGTGCGGCCGATGTGGTTGTGGCAGTCGATGTACGGTCTCATGGGGTTCCTCTCTTCGTGATGGGGTCAGTCGTCGGTCGCGTGCAGGTCCACGGCGCACCGTTCGGCGGTGGCGCGGCGGGCGGCGGCGACGATGCGCAGGTTGTGCAGGGCTTGCGCGCCGCCGATCGGCGGCGGGGCGCCGCGCGCCAGGGCGTCGAAGGTGGCGGCGAAGTAGCGCCCGTGGCCGCTCTCCGCCCAGGCCGGCTGCGGCGGCAGCGCCACCACCTGCCACTGCGCGGTGCTGCGCGCGTATTGCCACAGCCCGCGTCCGCGGCGCATGACGCGCACGCCGCCGGCCGGGCCGTGCACCTCGGCCAGGTTGGCGGTCTCGCCGCCGGGGACGCACCAGGAGGTGGAAACCGTGGACGGCGCGCCGTTCTCGTGCTCCAGCAGCAGCAGCGCCAGGTCGTCCACGTCGAAGGCGAAGCGCGCGGTCGCCACCCGCGCCTCGACGTAGCGCACGGGTGAGCCGACCAGGGTCTCCAGCAGGTAGATCTCGTGGTAGGCGGTGTCGTTGATGGCGCCGCCGCCCGCTGCGCGCGAGGCGCGCCACTCCCGGTTCGGGTCGGCGCGGTCGTCGGTCTTGTTGAACAGCGACTTGGCGCGCCCGAAGAAGGGCGTGCCCGCGGCGCCGTCGGTGAGCAGCGCCCGCGCCCGCTCCGACCCTTGAGCGAACAGGAAGTTGTGCACCACCGCGTAGGGCACGCCGTGGCGCTCCACCGCCGCCAGCACCTCCCGCGCCTGCTCCACGGAGGTGGCCATCGGCTTCTCGGAGACCACCGCCACACCCGCCGCCGCCGCGTCCATCGCGTGCGCGGCATGCATGTGGTGCGGCGTGGCGATGGTGACCGCGTCCAGCTCGGCGTGCTCCAGCATCTGCCGGTGGTCGGCGTAGCGCCGCTCCGGCGGCACGGCCAGCATCTCACCCATCTGCTGCAGGTTGTCGCTGACCGGATCGGCCAAGGCGGTGACCCGCACCAGGTCGGGAATCGACTGATACCCCGGCGCGTGTGCGATTCGCACGATGCCGCCGCAGCCGATCAGACCCAGGCGAACCGGTCTCTGCATCCCGGCTATCCCAGCTCGACCACCCGCCGCTCCAGGCGGGACCGCTCCGCAGCGAACGCGATGCGGTGGGTGTCGAGGGACACCGCCACGTCGGTGACGACCGACGAGCGGTCACCGGTGTGGATGGCCCGCAGCCACGAATCCACCACCCGGCGGTCTCCGCCGCCGTGGCCGCCGGATTCCGGCTCGATGGTGATGCGATCGACCACGTTCTCCCCCAGGCGCCGCACCTCGATGCCGTCCTCGGAGAACTCCGCGACCCCCTCGGTACCGTGCACGCGGGTGCGCCGGCCGCCGACGGCGGTGAAGCCGGTCATCGTGAACGTGGCGGTGACGCCGCCGTCGAACTCCAGCGCCACGATCTGGTTGTCGACGACGTCGTTGTCGCACCGCCACACGCAGCGGCCGTGGGGGCCGTCGGTGATGGCCTGCAACTGGGCCTCACGGCTGTGGTCGAGGGTCAGCCAGCTCACCGGCCCGCCGTCGCGATCGGTATCGGCGTAGAGCTTGATCGCCGAATAGACGCAGTCGGGCTCAATGTCGCAGTCCACGCAACGCTCGCCGCTGCCGGCGGGGGCGTGCTCGGCGCGAAAGTAGGTGAGCGACCCGAACGAGCTGACCGCCCGGCACGGCCGTTCCACCAGGTAGGCCAGGTAGTCGACGTCGTGGCAGCTCTTGGCCAGGAGCATGAAGGACGAGCGCCCCTCGTTTCCCCACTTGCCGCGCACGAAGCTGTGGGCCTGGTGCCACCACTGCACCTGCTCCAGGTGATCCACGGTGACCACGCTGCCGATGCGGCCGGAGCTCACGACCTCCTTGAGGATCCGGAAGGGGCGCCCGTAGCGCATCGAGTGGCACACCGCCGTGATCGCCTTCGAGTCGGCGGCGGCCGCCGCGATGCGCTCGCACTCTTCCAGCGACGGCGCCATGGGCTTCTCCATGAGCAGGTGGTGGCCGGCGGCCAGGGCGGCGAGCGACGGCTCGGTGTGGTCGCGGTCCATCGTCGTGACCAGCACCGCGTCCAGCGGCACGGATGCGGCGAACAGGTCGCGCCAGTCGCGGAAGCGGTGGCGCTCCTCGATGCCGTGGGTATGCGCGAAGTCTTCGCGGTAGTCGTCGCGCGGCTCGGCGACCGCGACGATGTCGGCCCACCGCGGACGGCTGGCGATCAGGTTGCCGAGCGACCGGCCCCTGCCGCCGGCGCCGATGACGGCTACGCGTTGAGAACTCATCGCCTCAGAGTAGTGGCGGTCAGCTTGGGCGGCAAGGCGGTGGCGGCGCTACCCCTTGCCGGTGATGGCGTAGGGATCGGCGGCGTCGCGCACCCCGTCGCCGACAAAGTTGTAGAGCAGCACCGTCACGATCACGAACAGCGCCGGCGTCAGCAGCCACGGATAGATGGCGATGCTGGTCACGTTCTGCGCTCCCTGCAGCAGCGTCCCCCAGCTCACCGCGGGCGGCTGGATCCCCAGCCCCAGGAAGCTCAGCGCCGTCTCGCCCAGGATCATGCGGGGTACCGCCAGGGTGAGGCTGACGATCAGGTAGCTCAGGAAGCCGGGCAGGAGGTGGCCGGCGATGATCTTCCCGGCGCGCGTGCCTGCCAGCCGGGCGGCGGTCACGTACTCGTACTCGCGCAGCTCCAGCAGCTTGCCGCGCACCACGCGCGCCACGCCGGTCCAGCCCAGTACCGACAGAATGATGGTGATGGTGAAGTAGGTGCGCAGGATCGGCCAGTTCACGGGGATGACCGCGCTCAGCGCCATCCAGAGCGGTATGCCGGGAATGGAGTTGAAAACCTCGATGAGGCGCTGGATGACCAGGTCGGGCACGCCGCCGAAGTAGCCGGAGATGCCGCCCAGGAGGCAGCCGAGCACGAAGCTGATCAGCACGCCCACCAGGCCGATGGTCAGGCTGACCCGGCTGCCAGCCAGCACGCGCGAGAACACGTCCCGGCCCAGCTCGTCGGCGCCCAGCAGGAACACGCGGCCCTCCCCGGCGTCGAACAGGTGCAGATCGGCGTCGATCGCGCCCCAGAACCGGTACGGCTCGCCGCGCACCAGGAAGCGCACCGGGTGGATCACCGAGCGGTCCTCCACGAACTCGCGCTGGAAGGTCTCCATGTTCACCTTGCCCGTCAGTCCGTAAACGAAAGGAAGGCGCAGCCGGCCGTCGGGGTCGATCACGCGGACGAGCGTCGGCGGCGCGTGGACGAACCCCTCGTGCTGGGTCAGCGAGCCGTAGGGGGCGCAGAACTCGTAGGTGAAGGCAACCAGGTAGGCCGCGAGCAGTACGACGCCGGCGGCGACCGCCATGCGGTGCTTCCGGAACTTGCGCCACATCAACTGTCGCTGCGAGGCAATGAAGTAGCGCTCCTCCGCGGTCACGGCCGCGTCGGCTCTCTGCAACGCGGTGGTGTCGGTGGCCACGTCAGCCCTTGCGTTCGTAGGTGATGCGTGGGTCCACGACCACCAGCAGGATGTCCGAGATCAGGACGCCGAGCACGGCCAGCGCGCTGATCACCATCAACACGCTTCCGGACAGGTTGATGTCCTGGGCCCGCACGGCGGTGTACATCAGAGGACCGAGCGTCGGCAGGCCCAGGACGATGGCGACGATCGTCTCGCCGCTGATCAGCTCCGGCAGGACGCCGCCCACCCCGCTGACCATCGGGTTCAGCGCCAGCCGCACCGGGTACTTGAAGATCACGCGGGGCTCGGCGACTCCCTTCGCGCGGGCCGTGATCACGTACTGCTTGCCCAGCTCGTCGAGCAGCGTGCCGCGCATGACCCGGATCGTGCCCGCGGTGGCCGCGGTGCCGATCACGATGACCGGTATCCACAGGTGGCTGATCAGGTCCAGCAGCTTGGCCAGGCTCCACGGCTGCACCTCCATTCCGGGCGAATAGAAGCCGCCGATGCTCAGGTCGAAGAACTTGTAGAACACGTACAGCAAGATCAGCCCCAGCAGGAAGTTCGGCGTCGCCAGCCCGATGAAGCCCAGGGTGGTCAGGCTGTAGTCGGTCAGGCTGTACTGGTGGGTGGCGCTGTAGATGCCGATCGGGATCGCCACCAGGTAGGTGAACATGATGCTGATCAGCGACAGCATGATGGTACCGCCCAGGCGTTCGGAGATCAGGTCGTTCACCGGGACGCCGCGGATCGAACGCCCCATGTCGCCGGACAGGAACTTGACCATCCAGTCGGCGTACTGCACCGGCAGGGGACGGTCCAGGCCGTACTGGCTGCGCAGCGCCACCGCCTCGGACTCGGAGACCACGTCGCCTTCCGCCTCCCGCTGCGCGACGATCGTGTCCACGGCGTCGCCCGGCGGCAACTGGATGACGATGTAGATCACCACGGTGATGACCGCGAGGGTCGCCACCATGTAGAGCAGGCGGCGCAGCAGATAGGTGGTGTAGTTCATTTCTGGGAAAAGGAAAGGGAGAATGAACGGCAGGTCCTGCCGCCCATTCTCCCGCAGGTCACGTCCGGTTCGGAGGCTCGCTTACTCCGCGATGTACCACTGTTCCGGCTTGTACGGGGCGTAGAAGTTGGTGTCGGAGCCCCAGAAGATGTTCTCGGAGGGAATGTTCCTCATGCGGTTGTGGATGATCACCGGATGCGGCGCCAGCCCGACGGTCGGGATGATCGGCAGCTCGTTGGCGAAGTACTCGTAGTACGCCCTGCCGCGCTCGACCGCTTCCGGCGTGCCGGTGGCGGCCTGCTTGAACGACTGCCAGCGCTCGTTGAGCGCCTTGATCTCGTCCGGGGGCTCGATGCCGATCTCGCCGCCGGTGACGAACCACAGGCACCATTGGCGGCCCCAGCTATTCGCCGTGCAGCGCTCGAAGGCGAACTCGTCCGGCGTGCCACGCCCGAGCAGGGTGGTGCGGCCCAGGTGCCATGCCGCGATCGCCGTCTGGTTGGTGTCCAGCCGTTCGCGGAGCAGGGCGCCGTCGATCACCTTGCAGGCGCCGTCGATGCCCACCTGGCGCCAGTCGTTGGAGATGAGCTCGCAGATCGCCTGCTTCGGCCCCTCCAGGACGCCGATCTCGATCACCAGGCTGAGGCGCGTGCCGTCATCGGGGCGCACGCGGAAGCCGTCAGCGTCGCGCTTGGAGAGCCCGACGGAGTCGAGGAGCTGGTTGGCTCGATCTGGATCGTAGGCCAGGTTGTCGTTGTACCAGGCCGGATCGAAGAACTCCATGGTGTTCAGAGGCGTCGCCGGGTGCGGGTCGCCCATTCCGAAGAAGACGATTTCGTTCATCTGCTCGCGGTTTAGGGCCACCGACAGCGCAACCCGGAAATCGCGGTTGTTGAACAGGTCGGTCAGCACCGGCTCGTCGATGTTGTGGTTGATGAACAGCACCAGCTCCGCGGTGCGCAGCGACTGCGCGATGATCGTCCGGTAGTCGCCCTGCGCCTCGCCCGCCTTGTAGGTGGGCAGGCTGGGCGCGGTGGCGTAGTAGGCGGCGAAGTCTACCTCGCCCGACGAGACCTTCAGGTCGTAGAGATCCCGGTCGGCGACGTGGACGACCTCCAGCCGGTCGACGTAGGGAAGCTGGTTGCCGGCCGTGTCGACGTGGTGGTAGTAGGCGTTGCGCACCAGCAACACGCGATCGCTCTCGATCACCTCCGGCGTGTGCATGTCCATGTAGGGGCGGCCGATGATCACGGCCGACTGGGTGTAGCCCTGCGTGCCGTGCGCCCGGAACATCCGAGTCCAGTCCTCGTAACCCAACTCGGCGGCGAGGGCGGCGGCGTCCTCGTTGAAGCCGGCGTGGAATCGCTTGAGGTAGTGCGCGGGCTGGAACAGCACGTTGTCGCCGGAGAAGTGGGTGCGCCCGAAGCGGTCCATGGCGACCGGGTTGGGGGCGGCCCAGGTGATGCTCAGCGTGTAGTCGTCCAGCGCCTCCCAGACCGCGGGTGCTCCGCCGATCGTGAAGAACGCGTCGATGCCGCGTGCCGAGAGCTCCTCATTGAGGATGTCCTGCTCCCACTTGAACAGCATGTCGGCGGTGGTGAACGGCTCGCCGTCCGACCAGCGCAGCCCTTCGCGCAGCTTCAGGGTGAGGGTACGATTCTCGTTCGACCAGGCATGGCTCTCGGCCAGGTCGGCCTCGAACGCGCTCGCCGTCTGGTTGTAGCGGAACAGGCCGGTGTGGCGTACCCGCAGGCCGATCGACATGCGGTCCACAGTGTCCATCATCCGGATCGGGCCGGCGCTGTAGGTGCCGATCGAGTCGAACGGCTCGACCACCAGCGGATTGGACGGCAGCCGCTCCTCCACGGGCGGCAGATCGCCGGCCTCGACCATGGCGGCCAGCATCGGCGCCTCCTGGTACGTCATCTGTGCGAAGGCGGTGCCTCCGGCGAGCATCGACAGCGCCAGGGCCGCGAGCACTCTCCGTACTACGGTCACTTTCATCGTTACTCCTTGTGCGTGGGCGGGCCTGGAAGCCTGCCCGATTGGAATCGACGCGCAGGGTATCGCAGGCGGGCGCACCGGGCAAGTTGGGCTGCGGCGGTAGTGGGGTCTTTGAAATCGTGGCCGGAGATGGGGCTGCGGTGGCAGACCGGAACGCGCGAGGTGTGCATAGACCTTTCCGTCGCGCTTGGTGAACCGGGGGATGGCGCTCCTACGGCGCCCGGAGCTGCTGCCGCTGGACCCCAGCTCCGCCATGGTACCAAAGGACGCCCCGCTGATGGTCGTATGGGGTCTATTGAAATCGCGCCCGCGAGGGCGGGCGGGGAGCACGGGCGGCGAACGCCGCCGGCACCGACCCAAGCGGCGATCTCGCAGTGCTGGCTGGGGCGCGGCGCTCCGATAGCGCCGCGTGATCTGGCGAGGGGTATCGTTCCGAATAACGCTTGACCAGAGAGTAAGGCATGGCGACACTAGCGGTTGGTATGAACGAATCGAGCAGACAACCTCCCCTCAAAGTAATAGCGGGAGCTCCTGGTCGTCCCTTGGTCGTCGGGGACATCAAGATCCAATGCTACGTCTTGGAAGACGAGCAGCGCGTGCTTACGCAGAGGGGTTTTGGTGGTGCCCTTGTCGACAATTCTGATGCCGGTGATGAAATGACCAGATTAGTGGGGCGAGAATGGCTTAAACCATTTCTCAGCAGCGACTTAATGCCGGTGCTGAAAATCCCTGTCGCGTTCGCCAACCCGCAGGGCGGAGGATTGGCGTATGGCTACCCCGCCTCTCTTCTTGTCGACATCTGCAACGCGATCATTCAGGCGGCAGATGAGGGCAGCACAACGTCGCGGCAAGAGCCGCTTTTGAAGAATGCGAAGAAGCTCATCAGCGGGTTTGCCAAGATCGGCATCATTGCATTGGTTGACGAGGCTACGGGGTACCAGGAGATCCGTGCCAAACGCGACCTCGCGGCGATTCTCGAGCGGTTCCTTTCGGAAGAACTGCGGCCGTGGTCTAGGACGTTTCCTTCGGAGTTCTACGAACACATCTTTCGCTTGAAGAATTGGCCTGTTAACCCTGCAAGCAATCGTCCATCCGTGATAGGACACTACACCAACGACATCGTCTATGCGCGACTGGCTCCTGGCGTCCTTGATGAGTTGAAGCGCCGCAACCCGGTGGTGCCGAGCACGGGCAGGCGGTCGCACAAGCACCACCAGTGGTTCACTGTGGACATCGGCCATCCCAAGCTGCGCGAACATCTTGTGGCGGTGACTGCTCTCATGAGGTCCGCGTCATCATGGGATGATTTCAAGACGCGGTTGCAGATGGCCTTTCCTGCCTACGAAACGGACATGCTGTTGCCGTTTCGCGACGCGGAACACTGACGCCACAACCTCGCTGAGCCGGTGCAGGATGGCAGGCGACCGAGAGAAGCGGGGGCAGGGCCGGCCTAATCGCAAGCGCGATACCGCCAGCGTTTAGGTGATCCCAATGGGCATGAGTGTTCTGCATCGGGTCTGGTTCAAGGAGCGCAGATACGCTATCTGGGCTTGCACCTGATCCATTATCCCATCCAAAGACCGGAGGTAATTAAATAACGCGTCTTCCAGGGGGCTCGTGCTCGGAGGCGCGCGCAGCAAGTCCTCCATATTGAGGGGGAAACGAGGAAAAGCGTAAAGCAATTCGTCTATCTTGCTCTGAATCTCTTCTACAGAGAATCCGAGAGCTGTGGCGGCGCGAATTATCTTGTTATTGTTATTGAAGACAGATGTCAGTGAGGGCTCCTCGTCCGCAACGGTGGAAAGCGATGATGAAATCACGGCGACATCGACACGCGAAGAAAAGATCATGTTATTCAACGATAGCAGGGCGGAGTAGTCGCGATAAAGGTTATCGCACTGGCGGTTCTGATCCGAAACGACGACGGTATGAACTAGCGCAAAGGCGGCAAAGCTGAGAGACGCAGCGGACATGATGTCTGTCCAGCCGAAGCGCCGAGCGCAGCGGGGCGAATTCATGCGCCCTTCATGGGGAGCATGTCGCAATCGTCAGCCCAAACGGAATCCTCGCGGATCGCGTCAAACCAGCACCTGCCCTCAGCGCCGCGGTACTTCCTTTTGATCCCCGCCAAGACTCAGACGCTTGGGTAGTCAGTGAGCAGGATCCGGGTCACGAACACATCATCCGCGGTGAACTCGTGCTGGCACATCACTACGCGCCGATAGCTGTCGCCCAAATCCAGCGCCCCGTGGAACAGGAGGTGTCGCCGGGCGCGAACATGTCCCACGAGCTGGTTACCACCGCAGGGGTCCATTTGGCCCTGGGCAGCCCGGCGAAGTCCTCAATGGCGAGGAAGGTAGCCTCGGAGACGAACTCCCCGTCGTCGTCCGCTGCTACCGTGAGCGGCGCGAGGAGGACCACCACGGTGAACAGGGCAGCCACAGCACCCTCTCTATGTGTCCCATGGATCAATGGGCAAGCTCGCTCTGGGCGCGTCATGCGCGCCCCAAGGTGGCGTCTACGCTTATCGTGCCGCTGTAGGTGCCGGCCACATGTGACACCCGGTTCATGCTGCTGCGGTCGCCGCGAGCAGCACAGCAGCCACGATGGTCGCCGTCGTCGCCGATCAACTTCATGGGTCGGTATAATATCGCTTGACCGTAGCCTTGACTACACCCCGCATTGCCTTCACCAGGAATCTAACCCTGCCGAAAGCGTGCCTCACCTAAAAATCTAACCCGAAGTTCCAGAGCCGAAATTGACGTAACTATTTGAAGCAATGGCAGTTACCGCATTTTGGAGGTGCAATGTGTAGCCACGAGTGTAGTTGACGCTCGTTCCTCTTTCTGCTATCCTGGCAACTATGCCCAGCAGACAGGGACCCGTGCATGTAGCCACCACTACGCGCCGCCATGGCAACCGGACCTACCACACCCACCTGCTGCGCCGTACCTTCCGCCAGGACGGAAAGATCAAGCACGAAACCCTCGGCAACATCTCCCATCTCCCCGATCACGTCATCGATCTGATCCGCAGAGCCCTCAAGGGCGAACCGCTGGTCAACCCCAAAGACGCGTTCGACTGCCTGCGCAGCCTCCCCCACGGCCATGTCGCCGCCGTGCTGGGCATCCTCAAGCAGCTCGGACTCCATACCCTCATCGCCCGCAAGGCCAGCCGCTCGCGCGAGCTGGTCATCGCCATGATCACCGCCCGCGTCATCGACGCGCAGTCCAAGCTGGCCACCGCCCGCGCGCTATCACCGCCGAGCGCGGCGTCAACCCTCGGCGAGGCGTTGCGGCTGGGCGAGGTCGATGAGAACGAGCTCTACGAGGCGATGGACTGGTTGGTCGGGCGCCAGGCGGCGATCGAGGACCGCCTGGCTGAACAGCACCTCAGCGAGCACACGCTGGTGCTCTACGACGTGAGCTCGACCTACTTCGAGGGCAGCCACTGCGAGCTGGCGCAGTTGGGACACAGCCGTGACGGCAAGTCGGGCACGCTGCAGATCGTGTTCGGGCTGCTGTGCACCCAGGAAGGCTGTCCGGTGGCGGTGGAAGTCTTGCCTGGCTCTACCGCCGACCCGAAGACGGTGAGCGCGCAGGTGGACAAGATCCGCACCCGCTTCGGACTCACGCGGGTGGTGCTGGTCGGCGACCGCGGGATGCTGAGCGCGGCGAGGATCCGCGAGGACCTGCAAGAGGTGGAGGGGCTGCGCTGGATCACCACGCTGCGCGCGCCGACGATCCGCAAGCTGGTGGCCGCCGGTGAGGTGGCGCCGTCGTTGTTCGACGAGCGCGACCTGGCCGAGATCACCAGCGAGGAGTTTCCGGGCGAGCGGCTGATCGTGTGCCGCAACCCGTTGCTGGCCGACGAACGGAAGCGCAAGCGCCAGGAGCTGCTACAGGCCACCGAGCAGAAGCTGGCCCCGATCGCTCAGGCCACCCAGCGCGTCCATCAGCCGCTACGGGGCGAGGCCGAGATCGGCATGCGGGTCGGCAAGGTGATCAATCACTACAAGGTGGGCAAGCACTTCGTGACCGAGATCACCTCCGAGTCGTTCAGCTTTCGGCGCGATGAGCACAAGATCGCCGCCGAGCAGGCGCTGGACGGGCTGTACATCGTGCGCAGCAACGTGGAGCCGCAGGTGCTCGACGCGGCGCAGACGGTGCGCGCCTACAAGGGGCTGTCGAAGGTGGAGCGGGCGTTTCGGTGCATGAAGTCCGTGGACCTGAAGGTGCGCCCGATTCACCACCGGCGCGCCGATCGGGTGCGGGCGCACGTGCTGCTGTGCATGCTGGCCTACTACGTGGAGTGGCACATGCGGCGCTCGCTGGCGCCGTTGCTGTTCGACGATCACGATCGACAGGGCGCCGAGCGCAAGCGGGTCTCCGAAGTGGCGCCGGCGCAGCGATCGGCGGCCGCGGCGGCCAAGGCGTCGAGCAAGCGCACCGAGGACGGGCTGCCGGTGCACAGCTTTCGGACGTTGATCGACGAACTGGGCACCCTGACGGCGAACACGATGCGAATCGCCGACGGCGAAAGCACATTCACGCTGCACACGCACCCGACGCCGGTTCAGCAGCGCTGTTTCGAGCTGCTTGGGATCAAATCCCGCGTGTAGCCACGCACGCGACCCTGAGGAATCAAGGTAACTATCATGATCACAAAGACTTCAGAGCATTTCGCTCCTGGAACTTCGGTCTAACCGAAGCGGCTGGACCTCACGGTCCGGTCCGGAGCCCTTCGCACACCGCGGAGGAGGTTCCGAGGAGATGGGGCTGACGATGGGTGAGCGCAGGGCACTCACGGAGCAGGTGGCGCGGCGGTACCGCAGCGCCACCAGGAAGGACAAGACGGTCATCCTCGGCGAGTTCGTCGAGGCCACCGGCTACACACGCAAGTACGCGATCCATCTGCTGAACTCTTGGGGGCGCTACCCGCGTGGTGCGCATCGACGGACAGATGGTCAAGCTCGTGGTCGGACGCCCCCGGCGCCCCAAGCCCCGCGCGCGACCGCGCCGCTACGTAAGCGTCCGCTGAACCCCACCTTACGACGGCTGAAATAGCGGGTGATCGTCCCTGTCAGGAGGGACGATGAGGTGAACGAGAGACACGGGCGCGAGTATTGGAGCCAGCAGGTTGCCGAGTGGCGGAGCAGCGGCCTGTCGAGCAAGGCGTACAGCGAGCGGCATGGCCTGCCGTATTCGTCGCTGTGCCGGTGGGCGGGCAAGTCGAGGCAGTCCTCGGGGCCGGAGAGTCAGCGGCTGGTCGAACTGGGGCAGCGCGGCGGCGGTGCCGAGCCGGGCGCGACGATCGAGCTGGTGGTCGGCCAGCGGTACGTGCTGAAGCTGAGGCGGTCGGTGCGGGCTACCGATCTGCGCGAAGTACTGGCGGCGCTGGAGGGCGAGCGGTGATCCGGGTGGAGCTGGGCGCGGCGCGGATCTTCGTACGGCCTGGGGCGACCGATATGCGCACGCAGGTCAACGGGCTGGTAGTGCTGGTGCAGGAGCAGATGCAGCTCAGTCCGTTCGAGACGGCGCTGTTCGTGTTCTGCAACGCGCGGCGGCGCGTGCTGAAAGCGGTGTACTGGGATCGGACGGGATTCTGTCTGTGGATGAAGGGGCGATTTCCGTGGCCGCCAACGGCGACCGAGGCGCGCCGAGAGATCGGCATCGAGGAGCTTCGGATGCTGCTGATCGGATCGATTTCTAGCATACCCACGAGGAGCTCCGGTACCGGGAAATCGCCTGAGGTGGGTTGACACTGTCAGCATATTTCGTGCTATGGCATCTACATGTCCAGCGCGCCAGCGGTCGCCGAAGAACGCGATGCGCTACGCGAAGAGAATCGTCGCCTGGTCCTGGAAAAGGACGATCTGGACGCGAAACTTCGGGAGCTGAACAAAGAAGCTGGATCTCTACGAAGAACAGGTGGAGTGGTTCAAGAACAAGCTGTATGGACGCGGTACCGAACAGCTCACCGCCGCCGAGCGGCTGCAGATTCGAGTGTTCGATGAGATCGAACACTCCGCCGACAGCCCATCGCCGGACGATGAGCCGTCCGCGGATCAGGCGGCCGCCGAGGTGCTTGCGCGCACTGGCAGCCGCCCGCGGCGCAGACCGCTGCCGCAGGCGCTGCCACGGATCGAGCAGGTCATCGACCTGCCCGAGCAGGACAAGCAGTGTGAGTGTGGCCACCCCCTGGTGCGCATCGGCGAGGACACCTCCGAGAAGCTCGACGTGATCCCGCCGCAGGTACGGGTGATCCGCACGGTGCGGCCCAAGTACGCCTGTCATCACTGCGAAGGCTCCGGCGACGAAGAGCATCCGGCGGTGCGGATCCCGAAGGGGCTGGCCTCGGAGGGGCTGGCCTCGGAGGGATTGCTGGCGTTTATCGCCACGGCGAAGTTCTGCGACGCGCTGCCTCTGTACCGCCAGGAGCGGCAGTTCGCGCGCCTCGGCGTCGAGCTGTCGCGGCGCACGATGTCGGACTGGATGATCGCTGCCGCCACAGCCTGCCAGGCGCTGATGTACGACGGCTACGCGCGCCCGTGTGCGCAGCCCGGCATCGTGCACGTGGGCTGTTGGGCGCACGTGCGGCGAGCGTTCAAGGAGGCCGCCGACGCGCTGGGCAAGGTGTCCAGCCGGGCCGCAGCGGCGCTGCATGCGCTGGGGTTCATCGCCAAGCTGTACCGCGCCGAGTCGGAACTGTCGAAGTACCGCGATAAGGACCCTGAGCGGTTCGTGGCCGCGCGGCGCGCACAGGCGCAACCGGTGCTGGCGAAGTTCCACGGCTGGCTGCAGGAGAAACGCGACCAGGTGCTGCCCGGCTCGGCGCTCGGCAAGGCGGTGGCCTTCGCGCTCAGCGAGTGGCCGAAGCTGATCCGCTATCTGGACCACCCGCAGATGAGCCCGGACAACAACGCCTGCGAACAGGCGATCCGCCCGTTCGTGGTGGGCCGCAAGAACTGGCTGTTTTCCGGCAGCCCGCGCGGAGCCAAGGCGAGCGCGATCCTGTACAGCCTGATCGAGACCGCCAAGGCCAACCGGCGCGAGCCGTACTGGTATCTGCGCGAGCTGTTCGAGAGGCTGCCGCATGCGCGCACCCGCGCCGACTACCTCTCGCTCCTGCCGACTGCGCGTCCACCGCCGCCGGCTTCATAGAGCCTGGTTTCGCCGGTCGCTTACGCCGCTACGACCAGGAGGTGCTCAAGGCCCTCACGCAGATCTGGTACGTATTCGACTTCATGTGCGGCAAGCGCCTGGTGGTCGTGCTGCGCACCATGCTGGCGGTCCTCGACTCGTTCGGCGAGATCCCGCTCAGCGACCAAGTGCGCGCCAAGCTGCTGAGCATCAGCGCCGCCACCATCGACCGGCTACTGCAGCCCGAGCGCGCGCGGCTGCAGATCAAGGGCCGCACCCACACCAAGCCGGGCAGCCTCCTGAAGCACCAGATCCCGATCCGCACCTTCGCCGACTGGAACGAACAGGAGCCGGGCTTCTTCGAGATCGACCTGGTGGGCCACGACGGCGGCAATGCCTCCGGCGAGTTGTGCCACACGCTGAGCCTCACCGACGTCGACACCGGCTGGGTCGAGCTGCACGGGCTGAAGAACAAGGCGCAGCGTTGGACCCACGCGGCCCTGCAGGACGCACGCCGCACGCTGCCGATCCCGCTCAAGGGCATCGACACCGACAACGGCAGCGAATTCATCAACCACCACTTGGTCGGCTTCTGCAACGAGCATCAGATCACCTTCACGCGCGCGCGCCCGTACCGCAAGAACGACACCTGCTACGTCGAGCAGAAGAACGGCCACGTGGTGCGCCGCGCGGTCGGCTACCTGCGCCACGACACCGACGAGGAGCTGGGAGCTCTCAACGCCGTCTACGCCACGCTCGGCCTCCTGGTCAACTTCTTCTACCCCTCGGTGAAGCTCATCAAGAAGACCCGCTACGGCTCCACGGTGCGCCGCGTCCATGACCAGCCCCAGACTCCGTATCAGCGCGTGCTGCAATCTTCGGCGGTGGACGCCGAGGTCAAGGCGCGGCTCAAACAGCAGTATGAGACGCTGAACCCCGTGGCCCTCAAGCGCGAGCTGACCCGATTGACCGATCACCTGCTGCGGGCGCATGCCGACAAGACACGGCCCCCGGCACGGCCGAGCAACCGATGAGCGTTGGCGCCGAACGGCGGCTCGGACCGCTCTGGAGGGTCGCTCGGCCTCAGCGGGCCGTGAGCGGAGAAATCAACGCGCGAGGATTGCCCTCACGGCGTTTGCTGAGCCGGGTTGGTGTCCCGATACCCGCAGTGCGCTCCACCAACGTTGATTCGCGTCCGGCTCTGTGCACCGCGACGCCACCGCTGCTGCCTGCGCTCGCAGACCACCTGCCCGTGTGCGGGAGCCTGGCGCTCGCCACAATCCGCTCCGATGGGCAGCTCCGCAACGGCAGCCACCGTCTGCAGCGAGCACTCTTGCCGCACGCGCCACGACGCCGCCCACGTTTATCCACCTATCCACAGCCTGTGAGTCTCCCCCCTCGCGCTCCCCCCTCGTTTTCCGCCGCCGCCTTCGGTTAGATTCTTTCGTGAGGCATGGCCTCGCTACGGTTCGATTCTTAGTTGAGGCAATAGGCACCGCTCGCGCCGATCAACCCCCCAGCCAGCACTGCGGGGTCTTTCGCCGGATGTATGCCCCACTACCGAGGCGTGCCACAATTCCCGACGGACAGAGAACTTGCAAGGGAGATTCGACGACGACCTGGTTCGCGAGGCGATGGCGATCCATCCCGGCAAGACGAAGACCGCGGTGCTGGAACTCGGTCTGACGGAACTGATCAACGCCGAGCGGCGCAGCAGGCTGACCGCGGCGTTCGGATCTCAGCCCGAGATGCAGACCGTAACGCGCCGGCGGCCGGCACGCGGCCGGCAGTGATCGTCCTCATCGACACGAGCGTGTGGCTCGGGTTTCTGCGGGGGGGAGGAGTCGGCGCTGGCCGCGAGGGACTGGATCACGAGCGGGCAGGCCCTGGTGCACCCGTACGTGGTGGGTGAGCTGCTGCTCGGCGGCCTGTCCGCCGAGAACGAGGCGCTGATGCACTCGCTGGACTGGTGCGAACCGGCCAACGGCGGCGAGTTGCACGACTTCATTCGCCGCTTCCGCCCCGCCGGCACCGGAATCGGCTGGGTGGACGCCGCACTGCTCCTTGCTGCTCAGGCCGCCGGCGCCTGGCTCGCCACGTACGACTCCACCCTTGCCCACTGCGCTCGCCAGCTCGACATCGGCACATCCCTGCCTCTGCCGGCGCAGGAATAGCGCCGTCCCGCACGGGGCGGGCGCCGACCGCTGTCAGTCGCTGAGGTTCGCGCGGCGCTCCGCCTCCACGGACGCGAACCAGTTCTCCGCCGCGATCCGCATGCGGGAGAGACGGTCGGGGTGGGCCGCCGCCAGGTCGCGCGCCTCGCAGGGATCGTCGGCGATGTGGTACAGCTCGGGCTGCTCCGGCGCCGACAGCGTGCGCCCGACCGACGGGTTGCGCACCGCCATCTCGAAGTGCCCCCGCGACATCAGGTCGCGCACCGCCACGTTGTCCTCCTGCAGCTTGACCATCGCCTCCGGGATGCGCGGCCAGTAGAGCTTCCAGGGGCCGTCGCGCATCGCCAGGTTGCAGCACGGCACCGGGTCGTAGCGGTTGAACTGCCAGAAGCGCGGCGCCGCGCCTGCGGGCGAGGTGCCGCGCAGCCGGGGGAGCTGATCGCAGCCGTCCAGCGGCAGCCCGTCCGGAGTCGCGCCCGCGGCGGCGGCCAGCGTCGGCAGCCAGTCGCAGAAGTGGATCATCTCGTCGCACGCGGCGCTGGCCGGCAGGCGGTCCGGCCAGCGGACGATCGCCGGCACGCGGATGCCGCCCTCCAGCACGTCCTGCTTCTGGCCGCGGAACGGACCGTTGTAGCGGTTCATGCTGAAGCGCCGCCCGCCGTAGCGGTCGGGGCCGAGCCAGGGGCCGTTGTCGCTGGTCAGCAGCACCACGGTGTCGTCGGCGCAGCCGGCGGCATCGAGCGCATCGAGGACCTGCCCGATGCCCTCATCCATGCGCGCCACCATGCCGTACAGGGTGGCAAGCGCGGGGTTCAGGTCGCCGCGTTGCAGGAACGGCGCGCAACTCTCCACGGGCGCCTGCAGAGGCGCGTGCGGCGCGTGGTAGGCGACCACCAGGAAGAACGGCTGCCGGGCGGAGGCACCGGGCGCCGCCGCGCATCGCCGGATGAAGTCGACCGCCTCGGAGGTGAGCACGTCGGTCTGGTAGCGGCCGTCGGCCCGGCGCGGACTGCCGTTGTAGTCCAGGAACCAGTTCCAGTAGTCCATGATGCCGCCCAGGAAGCCGGCGAACTCCGCGAAGCCGCGCCGGTTGGGGTGGTACCTCGGATCGTGCAGGCCGCTGTGCCACTTGCCCACGTAGCCGGTGCGGTAACCGGCGGCGGCGAAGACGTCGCCGATGGTGCGCTCGCGCAGGGCGATGCGGTCCAGGCCGCGGTTCGACTCCACGCTCAGCGCGCCGCAGCGGTGGTGGTAACGCCCGGTGAGCAGCGCGGCCCGCGCCGGCGCGCAGATCGGCGCACCGCTGTAGTGCTGGGAGCAGCGCACGCCCTCGGCGGCCAGCCGGTCGATGTGGGGCGTGGACAGGACGGTGTTGCCGTAGCAGCTCAGATCGCCGTAGCCCAGGTCGTCGGCCAGGAAGAGGACGACGTTGGGACGCGTCCGCGACGGTGCGGCAGCCATGCGGCGGGCGGATCGCTCTGGTGCCCTGCGCTAGGCGCGCGCCGGCTGCTTCTTGAGGTGCTGCTCCTGCCCCTGGCCCACCACCTTGTAGGTCAGGCCCTGCTGCTTGCCGCGGCGCTTCAGGCCGGACACCACGAAGTTGTTGTAAGGCTCCGTCGGCTCCACGAAGGTCGGCCGCATGGCGGCGTCGTGAAAGCCGATCCGTACCGAGCGGCGCCAGCGGTCGGTGGTGTTCATGTCCGACCAGTGGATGGTCAGGTAGCTGAAGAAGATCACGTCACCGGCCATGGCCGGCACCGCCACCGACGGCGTCTTGTCGGGATGGTACTGCTCGGGCGGCAGGTAGGGCCGGGTATGGTCGCCGGTGATGTGCTCCAGGGGGCCCTGCTTGTGGCTCCCGGAAACGACCTGCAGACAGCCCGAGGCTTCCGGCGAATCGTCCAGATGCAGCAGGCAGTCGACGAAGTCGGGCCCGTCGTGGGGATAGAACGGGTAGTCCTGGTGCATGGGAAACGGCGTGCCGCGCTCCGGCGGCTTGGCGTGCAGGATCGTGCCGTGCCACTGCACGGCGGGGCCGACCAGGGCGCGCACGCACTCGGTCAGCCGCTGGTGGAAGATGATTCGCCCCCAGGCCGCCGAGTAGAACTGCGGATTGGCGATGAACACGGCGCGCGTGTTCTCCTGCTCGCCCGCAGGCAGGTAGTGGTCGCGCCACGGCCCCTTCCAGCCAATGCTGTCCTCTCCCCACCACTCCTCGACTATGAAGTCCATCTCCCGCTCCAGCTCCTCCAGCTCCTCGTCCGTGAAGATGTTGGAGACCCGGAGATAGCCGTCGTTGCGGTACGCCTCGACCTGTTTCTGCGTCAGCATGGGAGATGACCGTAAGCCACCCCGCGAGCTCTGTCGAGTTGACGGTCGCGCCGCTGCCGTGCCGCGGCTGGCAGGGGCGATCCATCGCTCGGACCGTGTCCGGCCTCAATCGCGGGACTCCCGCTCGGCGATGCCGGACAGCTCGACCGGCGGACGGTCGGGGAACGTGGCGATGAGCTCCGCCGCCCGTTCCTCGACCTTGCGCCGCCGCGCGGGGTCGAGCCCTGCGATCACGTCATTCACGTTCAGAGCCATCACGATCCTCCTTCCTCCTGGATCCGAGTGATCGGTGTCGTCACTGCCGACGTAGGCGTGGCCGGCGCGGTCGATCACCATGTCGTTGCAGGGGAACCCCGTGATCCGGCGCATCTCGGCGACGGCGGCGGTGCTCCCGTCCCGGCAGGCGATCAGCCTGCCGTCCTGCCGAGCCCTGACGGGAGTTCTTCGACCGCGGCGATCGTCTCCAGGTCTCCATCGAGGCCCAGACGGTGGACGGTGCCGGCCAGGACGTCGGAGAAATACAATCTGTCTCCCCGCCAGCGCGGCCCTTCCGGGAAGTACAGGCCATCCTTGAGGATGGTCGGTTCGCGGCGTGCCATGGTGCCGCCATCGTACACCGGCCGCGCCGCAAGAGGCCGTCGCGGACCACCGGCGCGGTATGATCGGTACTATGGCCGGCTTCGTGGGGTCGACTGCCCTCCCGACATGGTTCGGGGATGTCGTTGCAGGCCGCCCCCGTCGAGGCGGCCCCGTGACGGCTCCACTCAGCGGAGGGGACCGCGGATGACCCGGGAGGAACTCCTGGAGCTGATCGAGGCGGGGGAGAACTCGGGCGTCGAGTTCAAGCGGGACGAGCTGCGGCCCGAGCAACTGGCGCGAGAGGTGGCAGCGCTGGCCAATTTCCAGGGTGGACGCGTACTGCTGGGCGTGGAGGACGACGGGACCATCACCGGGATACGCCGCGCGGGCCTGGAGCGATGGGTCATGGACACGGTGTTCGGCCATTTGGTCCATCCGCTGTTGCTGCCGTTCTACGAAGAGGTACCGGTCGCCCCCGATCGCCGCGTCGCCGTCGTCACGGTCACGCAGGGTCCCGTCAAGCCGTACGTGGTCCGGCAGCGCGGCCGCGAGGACATCTACGTGCGCGTCGGCAGCACATCGCGGCTGGCCACACGGGAGCAGCAGGCGCGGCTGTTCGCCACCGGCGGCCTGCTGCACACGGAGATGCTGCCGGTTTCGGGCAGCGGCCTTGCCCATCTCAGCCGGGAACGCCTGGCAGACTACCTCACCACGATCGTGGGAGAACCGAGCGAGCCGCAGGATGAAGCGGCGTGGCACGAACGCCTGTGCGCCTTGGGCTTCATGGTGGAACGCGACGCCGGCCCGCCCGCGTGCACGATCGCCGGGCTGCTGCTGTTCGGGTACCGTCCGCGCCGCCTGCTGCGCCATGCCGGCGTACGCTGGATGTGCTTCAAGGGGCGGGAAAAGGCGTACGACGCGCTGGATGATCAGGTGATCGAGGGGCCGCTCACCGGCCTCTGGCGGGACTTGCCAGGCGGGCGCGAACTGGTCGAGAAGGGACTCATCGAGCGTCTCGCGGACGCCATGCGCCCGTTCGTCTCGGAGGAGCCGGGCGCGGTGGATGAGTCAATGCGCCGGGAACGGCGCTGGCACTACCCGCTTGAAGCGCTGCGCGAAGGCGTCGTCAACGCGCTGACCCATCGCGACTGGACGCGATATGAGGAAGTGGAGGTCGTCCGCTACGTCGATCGGATAGAGATCGTGAGCCCCGGCGCCCTGCAGAACGGCATGACGGTCGCCAAGATGATCGCCGGCCAGCGTGCACCGCGCAATCTGCTCATCTCCGAGGTGCTGCGCGATTACAACTATGCCGATGCGCGCGGCATGGGCGTGCGCAACAGGATCATGCCGCTGATGCGCGCCCGCAACGGCGTGGACCCCGAGTTCGAAGCGACCGAGGACTACCTGCGGCTGACGCTGCGCCGCGGATCAGAACGCTGAAACCATAGCCGGGGCATGTCGGGGCTGGCCTCGGTGGCCGGTACGAATCAGTAGGGTGATCGGGTCAGGCGATGCTCGCAATCGCGTCCAGTTCGTCGGCGATCACCTCCTGCTGCTCCTCCAGATCGTAGTCATCCTGCAGGCCCAGCCAGACCGCGGCGTCGTGCCGAAGAACTTCCCCGGTCGAAGCGCCGCGTCAGCCGTGATTCTGCCTCGCTCCTCGATGATGTCGGCGATGGCCGCCGGGCAACGGCAAGCGGGTGAGCTGGCACCAGGACGCCTCCTACTGGCCGCTGTCACCGAGCAAGACCGTCACCGCGTGGCTGGCGTCCCGTAGTCGGTGCAGTTGGTCCCATACGGTTCGGTGTCACCGTCTCCTCTCCCCGAGATGACAGGGTGGGGAGGAGGGCAAGGAAGCCGAGTCCATCACAGATCGCGTTTGACACGGACCGTGGAGGAGCCTTGATGTTTGGCTACCTGGATCTGCTGGGAGAACTCGGAGCGCAGTTCCGGTATGTGGGTGATGACGCCGACCATGCGGCCGGCAACCTGGAGGCTCTGAATGGTCTCGGAGACCGTCGCAAGGGTGTCCGGGTCGAGGGTGCCGAAGCCCTCGTCGATGAACAGGCTGTCGAGGTTTACGGCGCCCGCCGCATCCTGCACCTGCCTGCTGAGCTCAAGGGCCAGGGACAATGAGGTGAGGAAGGTCTCTCCGCCGCTCAGCGTGTCGCTGATCCGCGTCTCGTCGGCGTTGTCGTGGTCGACGACCAGGATCTGGTCGTCCTGAAACGTCAACGAGTAGCGTTCGCCTGACAACGTGAACAGCCGGTCCGATGCGCCGTGCACGAGCTTCGTGAAACTGTCCTCCAGGACGTACGCCTGGAACCGGTCGCTCTGGAGATCGGTGGCCAAGCCGCTGAAGAGGTGATGGTCGTCTCTCATGGCCTGCAACTGCTCGTGGAGTGCCTGCGCCCGCGCAAGGCGCTCGGTCATCGTCTCGACCTGCTGCCCGAGATGCGCGTTCCTCGTGACGAGATCCTCGACTTCGCCCTTGATCTGTCGGTCGTTGGCGCTCGCATCATCGAGCTGTTCGTCCGAAACCCGTTCGCCGCCCAGGTCGTTCCGCAGGTCGCGGACGCGCAGCTCGGTGGCGTGGAGGTCGCGCTCGTGGTCGGCGACGGACTCGCTCAATCGGGCCTGTGCGGTATCGTCCCGCACGGCGTTGCGAACGTCGCCCACGCTGTCGAAGCGTGCCTGGGCGACGTGTCGATCACGCTGCTCGATCCGGGCCGTCGCTTCCCGGTCAGCCTCGCCGGCGGCCCGCTCGCGGTCCCCGTGGGCCTGCTGGGCCGCCGCCAACCCGCGGCGGGCTTCCGCCTCGGCTGACATGGCCTCCCCGTGTGCGGCTTCCAGATCATCGATGAGAGAGGACAGGTCGGTCCGCTCCTGTCCGGGATCGGCGGACTGGGTGACCCCTGAGATCTCGGCTCTCACGGCGCGGAGCCGCTCCTCGTCCGCCGTCACTTCCGCGATCCGTTCGCGCCGCTCGTTTCGTACTCGGCCGAGGTCGCTGCGCGTGGTGTGCTCGCTGCGGCGCAGGTCGGTCAAGTGGAGCTCTGCCGTCTCAAGGCGACCTTGGGCGTCCTCGAAGGAGCTGCGGGCAGTCGTGGTCGTCTCGATCAGTTCCTGAAACCAGGCCACGACGGCATCGTCGTCGACCGGCACGCTGTCGCCGATGGCCTCCCGGATGTCGGCTGTCAGCTGGCGGATGTCCGCAAGCGCCTTGTCCATGGTGCTGTCCGCTTCGGTCAACGCCTCCTGAGCGGCGCGCACGTCGCCTTGGGTCCCCACCAGCGCGTTGCGAGCGTCCTGCGCATCGTCACGTGCGCGCCGCAGCGTGGTGCTGGCCTCGTCGCGGCCGGAGCGGGCGGCTGCGACGTCAGGGTCCAGATCGGCCGCCGGCGGATCTGCCACGAGTTGCGCACAGACCGGGCACGGGCCCCCCACTGCCAATGATCCGCGCAAGTCGTTGGCCGCGTCCTGACGGTGGGCCGCATGCAGTGCCTCCTCCGCAGCCTCCACGGCTTGCTCCGCGTCGTGCAGGGCATCGTCTCTCTCACGCGCTTGGCCCGTGAGCCGCTCGACTTCGACGGCCAGCCCATCCAGCGTCTTGCGCCGCCGCTCCTGTTCCGGCTTCGCATCCTGGAGCTGCCTGCGGGCGATCGCGAGTTCCGTCGCCGTCTCGCGGACCTTGTCGAGCGCGGCGTCGAGCTCGGCGTCGTACCCGATGGTGTCGAGCTCGGCGCGGGCTGTTCCCACGAAGGCCTGCTGTCGCGCGGCTTCATCCGCCAACAGCTCCAGACGCTCGCGACCCTGTTCGAGCTCCTGATCGAGCTGTTCGATCCGGGTGCGTCTCCTGCCGACCTCGGTTTCGAGCCTCGTGAGCTCGGGGAGCCGTCCGAGTATCCGATCGAGGTTGGCGACGCGGTCACGTAGGGCGGGGATCTCCTCCGCCTGCTCCTGGGCCTGTGCCAGCTCCCGAATGCGTTCCTCGTGGACGCGCGTGGCCGCTTCATGCGTTTGCTTGGCGTCCTGCGCGGCGTTCCTCGCGTGGTCGGCCTCCTGCCCGGCCCGGTCGGCCTCCTCGATCAGTGGAACCAGCGCCGCGGCCCGGCGCGCGGCGTTAAGCTCGCTCCGCGCTTCCTCGATCTGCGGGGTGATGCCGTGGAGCTCCGCCAGCCTTGCCTCGCTCTTGGCGAGGTCGACCGTTTTCGCGTGTCGATGCCGGATCTCGATCAGCCGGGACTCGGCGGCTTCGCTCTCCTTGCGCCGCTCTTCGAGTTTCGTTGCCGCCTGCTGCAACTCACGCTGCAAGGCTGCCAGCGTCGCATTGGAGACGCCGCCGTACTCCTCGCGGAGGCGTTGCTCCAGCGCGCCGAGATCGTGCTTCTTCCGGGTCGACGTGTCCTGTGCGGCCTGTCGCATCCGCTCGTACACGTCGAGCCGCAGCAGCGTGCGCAGCATTTCGCGGCGTTTGCGCGGATCGGCCTTCAGGAACTTCGCGAATTCCCCTTGCGGAAGGATCACCGCCTGGGTGAACGCATCGACGTCCAGGCCGAGCAGACGCGTCACTTCCGCGGACGCCGGGCGGACCTGATCGGCGAGGACGGTGTTGAAGTCCGTCCCGTCGTGCTCCTCCAGGCGGACGGCAGCCGCGCCCTTGCGGCGCAGTGCGCGGGCGACTCGGAATCGCCGCTTTCCGACCGCGAAGTCGAAGCGGACGCTCACGCGCTCCCGTGCCGCCGAGATCATCTCCTTCAGGTCGTGCTTGCCGACGCGCGGGACCTCGCCGTACAGCGCGAACAGGATGGCGTCCAGCAGCGTCGACTTGCCTGCGCCGGTGGGACCCGAGATCGCGAACAGGTCCAGGCCGGAGAAGTCGATCTCCTGCTTCTCCTTGAAGCAGGTCAGTCCTTCGACGCTGAGCTGGATCGGGCGCATCGGTCAGGCGTCCTCGCGCGCCCGCTCGTGGAGGTGCCCGAACGTGTCGAGGACCGCAGGATCGGGCTCCCGTTCGTGAGCGCGCCGGTGGTAGGCGGCATACAGCTCGGCCGCCGGCGCCCCGGCGTTGGGCCGGTCGCTGTCCGGCACCTCGGACTCGGGCAGGTCCACGCGCACGACCAGCGCGGTCGGCAGGAGGTCGCGCACCTTGCGGTTGATGTCCGGGTCCTTCTCGTTGAGCTTGACTGTGACCCGCAGCCACGCGCCATCGCCGTTCGCGCCGGCATGGTCTTCGAGGTCGTCCAGCGTCCCTTCGATGTCCCGCAGCGTCCGGCCGCCTTCGTACGGCACGTGCTCGACCCGCGCCGGGCGGCGTGGTGCGGCTTCGATGACCGCGAACGTCTTCTCCTGGCCGACCTCGCCGAAGTCGAGCTGCAGCGGCGATCCGGCGTACCAGGCGGACAGCGTGCCCGCCACCTTCTGCGGCTTGTGGATGTGGCCGAGCGCGATGTAGGTCGCGGTCGGCGGAAGCGTCTGCGGCGTCGCGGCCCAGTCCTCGGACAGGTGGACGCGGCGCTCCGAGTCGCCGAAGGCCGCGCCCTCCAGGTGCGTATGGGCCACCAGCAGGTTCACGGCGTCGTCGCGGTACCCGGCGCAGAGGTTCTCCACCGCTCGCTGGAACAGGTGCGCGTAGCGGGTTCGCGCGGACGCCTCGTCCCCGGTCAGATCCAGGGCGGACACCCACATCCCGGGCGAGGCGAACGGCAGCGCCGCGACCACGGCCTGCTCGCCGCCGCGGGTTTCGAGCAGGAACGTCCCGCCGCGGCTCGCGCTCCGGGGGCGGCCGAGGATGTGGACGTTGGCGCCCGCCGCCAGCAGCGCGCGCGCGTCGAACCGAAGCGGATCGTCGTGATTGCCGGCGATCACGACGGTGCGGGCGCCGGCACGGCCGACGCGCACCAGGAACTCATTGACCAGCCGCTCCGAGTCGCCCGTCGGGTTGCGGCTGTCGAACACGTCGCCCGAATGCAGGACGAGGTCGATCGACTCCCGCTCGACGAAGCGGGCCAGGTTGTCGATGACCGCCTCCATCTCGTCCAGCCGCTGGATGCCCTTCCAGCGGCGGCCGACGTGCCAGTCGCTGGTGTGCACGATCCTCACGAGGAGATCCTCACGCGCGCAGGAACGGGTCCTCGTCCCCGCCGGCGTCCTTCACCTCGCTCTGGCGCGTCGCCCAGGAGGGGAACGGGAAGTTCAGCAGGATCGGGGTCGGGAGCTCCGGCTGGGTTACGATCATCGTGCCCGGTGACAGCATCGTGGCGCGCTTGCGGGCGACCTGGGTGAGGAAGCCGTACTCGCCCCGTTCCGCTTCGGCCGCGTCGAGGCGTCCGACCACCTTGAACGCCGCGTTGGCGACCACCCGGCGTTCCACCTCGCTCGCGGTCTGCTGGGCGCCGAACAGGGAGACGCCGAGCGATCGGCCGCGCTCGGCGATGTCGAGCAGGACGTCCTGAATCGGACTCCAGCCGGAACGCGGCGCGTACTTGTTGAGTTCGTCGAGCACGACGAACACCAGCGGGCGGGCCGTGCCCTGCTGCTCCTTGTCCTGCAGCATCCGCTTGAGCAGGACGCCGACCACGAACATCTGCGCGGTCTGATGCAGCGTGTGGATGTCCACCACCGTGACCTGGTGCGCCTGCCAGTCGATGCGGTGGCGCGCCGTCTCCCGGTCGCCGCGCACCAGGTGTCCCATGTGCTGCGCGGCGGCATGCAGCCGCCGGCGGAACGCGTCCAGCGTGCCGGACGCGGCGGCCGGCGCCATCTGGTCCAGCGCTTCCGTGTCGAGCAGCTCGATCAGGTCGTCGAAGCTGACGACGTGCGCCTCGTCCACGGTGATGCCCGGATCGTTCCGGTCGCCCGCGCGGGCGGCGCGCTCCAGCACGCGCTCGACCCGGTAGATCAGGAACGAGAGCTGCGAGCGCGCGTCCTCGCCCTCGGCGAAGATGAAGCGCAGCAGGCGGTTGCGGGCGAACTCGCGGAGCGTCCACGCGTACGCCCGGACACCCTCGTGTCGGCTGCCGACCTCGGGGATGAGCACCTCGCCGTGGCGCCGGGTCGGGGCGAAGAAGCCGACGTCCTCGAACGGTCCCGCGTTCAGGCCGAGGGCGCGGTAGCTGGCCGCTGCGTCCTCGTCGATCTTGGCGTTCGGCTTGTCCAGCCACAGCAGGTCCTCGCCCTTGACGTTGAAGATGATCGCCCGCGCGTTGGCCGCGTCCCGGCCGAGGGCGTCGGAGTGAAACAGGGATTAGAGAAGGAACGTGGCGTAGCTGGTCTTGGTGGCCACGCCGGAGATGCCGCTGATCGAGGCGTGCGCGCCCCGTTCGCCGTCGAGGAAGTCGAGGTTGGCGTAGACCGTCTCGCCGGCGCGCGCGCCGCCGATGGCGACCTTGCGCTCCATCCGATCGATGAACAGGGCGCGCCGGAACTCCACTCCGCGGACGATGCGCACCTCGCTGCCGGGGTGCGGCGGGACGAACACCTCCGGGTCGATGCGGGTCACCTGCACGTGCGCGGCGTAGGAGACGTCCACCGGCAGAATCCCTTCCGAGGCCCGGAACGCGTCCGAGTCGAACTGCGCGCCTTCATAGCGCTTGCGGACCACGTCGACGATGCCGAAGAAGCCGACGCTCTCGCCGTCGACGACCGCCTCGACGGTCACCAGGTCGTCGAGCTGCAGGAAGCGCCCTTCGCTGACGCCGACCCAGAACTCGAGCGGACCGGCGTCCTCCGATCCGAGCACCACGCCGACCGGGGACTCCCAGCTTCGCTCACTCATGCGCGGCCTCCCGTGCCACCAGGGCTTCGATCCAGCGCCGGATCAGGCGCGCGTCGCCGAGCCGGGCACGGAGCTGCTGCTCCAGCGCGCCGATGGGCAGGAGATTCTGCGGCGACCGCGGGTCCCTGGATCGTTGCGGCGCGACTCCAGGCAGCCAGGCGGTGGCGGCATCGGCCAGGTGGCGGGCGGCGTCGACGCCCGCGGACGCTCCCACTTCCAGGCGGACCAGGCCATGCAACTCGACGGCGCCGTGTGCGGGGTCGCCGAGGCGCTGGAACCAGGAGTACCGGGCGAACCCGGAGCGGTCGCCGCGAATCGCGAACAGGGGCGTCCGGGAGCCCGCCGGGAGGGTCGCCATGAGCGGCAGGAACCGGCCCGGAAGGTAGAGGTCGTGCAGCCGCTTGATGTAGCCGACGGCCTGCTCCGGCCGCTCGGGCACGAAGCTGAGCGGGCCGTCGACGATGACCAGCGTGTCCGGGGCGCAGAGATCGGCGGCCATCGCCGCTTCGGCGGTTCGCATCGAGTCCTGGATGTGCCGCAACGGCCCGTCCACCTCCGTCCTGGGGGTGCTCTCGGGCTGATACACCAGATCGTCGCGAACCTGCACGGGAGCCGGCAGGGGGCGTCCACCCCCGAGCACCATGGTGCGGGACACGCGGATCTCGCCGAAATCGGCCGCCGAGTCACGCATGATGGCAGCGCCAACCGCATGGCTGCCGAAGCCGCCGAAGATCAGGGTCTCGTCCTGCCGGACCTGCACCCGGGCGTCGAGCCTGCGGACCCCGTCGACGAACACGACCCGCTCGCGAAACGAGCCGGGAGCCGGGGGCACGATCGCCTTCCATGCGTCATCGGGCACTTCGACCTCGTGGTCGACGTGCTCGCGCGGCCGATCGTTCCGGGACTCCAGCGGCGTCTGGTCCCCGTAGTCGATCTCCCACGGATCGATGCGGACGTCGTAGTCGCCGAAGACCCGTGACATGGCGCCGGTCACGGGGCGCCGTGCACGGGCTCGTAGTGCTCGACCTCGGGAAACGGGTCGTAGAAGTGGTGCAGCAGCCGGCGCCACTCCTGGTACCGGTCGGATCCGCGGAAACCGACGGTGTGGTCCTCCAGCGTGCGCCACGTCACCAGGAGAAGGTAGCGGCTGCGCCTCTCCAGGCACCTCCGGAGCTCGTGGGACACGTAGCCGTCCATGGCGGAGATGATCGCCTGCGCCTCGGCGAAGGCCGCCTCGAAGTCGGCCTGCAGTCCGGGTTTCACGTCCAGTATCGCGACCTCCAGGACCATGCCGGGCGGGTCACCAGCGATAGGAGGGGTCTTCCTGATCGAGGATCTCGCGCAGCGCTCGGAAGTGGTCCTCGCTCAGGTCGGGGTAGTTTCGCCACTGGAGCTCGGTCTTGGCCGCGACGCGGTCGGGGACGGCGCGCACCTTCATGCCGGTCTGCACGGCGATGAGGTACGTGCAGCAGGCGCGCTCGTAGTAGTAGAGGTCGTCGAACGCCTGCGCGACCGTCGGGCCGAACACCATCACGCCGTGGTGGCGCATGAGCAGGATCGGGTTGTCGCCGACCAGGCGGCCGACGCGTTCGGCCTCGTCGTCCAGGCCCATGCCGTCGAACTGGTCGTCGATGGTCACCCGCCCCCAGAAGCGCATCGCGTTCTGCTCGACTGGCGGCAGCGTGGGGTCGTCCAGGCAGGCCAGCGCCGTGGCGTACTTCGAGTGCACGTGCAGGACGCAGCGGGCGCCCGGCACGTTGCGGTGGATGCTGCCGTGCAGGGCCCAGGCGGTCGGGTCGGGCGCGTCCGGGCGCTCCATCGTGCTCGGATCGCCCGCGTCGAGGAGCAGCAGCTCGCTGGCCCTGACGCGCGAGAAATGGCGGCCGCGCGGGTTCATCAGGAACTTCGTGCCGGCTGCGTCGACCGCCAGGCTGAAGTGGTTGGCGACCGATTCGTGCAGGTCGTAGCGTGCCGCCCATCGGAACGCGCACGCCAGGGCGATGCGCTCCTCGCGGAAGTCCATGCCCGGGTTGCCGTCGACCGCCGGTTCGGTGGCGATGACCTGGGTTTGTGCCATGCCGGCCACGGTACCTTCCGCCGCTTGTCCCGGCAACGGCGCGGGACCTATGATCTGTGGGGCCAGGAGGGGGCAGATGGGAATGCGGCAGACGGCACGGCCGAAGCAGCGCCTGATGTACATCCACGCGCAGACGCCCAACATCCAGTCGCCGATCCTGGGCTTCACGGTCTACGAGCCGGTGCCCGGCTTCGCGGTCGAGCTGCAGGTGGATCCGCCGCCGTGTCCGTACGAGTCCGTGCACGACGCGGTGTGCGACGGCTGGCAGATCGTGCAGTTCCCGCTGCACCAGGCCGATTTCGACGACGACGACCTGGACATGGTCGGCTACGAGTTCGTGCTGCAGAAGATGGAGGTGGTCGAATGAGCACGATCGCGGCGGCGCACCCGGACACGCTTCTGGACGACCGGGCGGTGGTCGACTTCATCATCCGCGGCCATCTCCTGCTGGAGCTCGACCTGCCGGCCGGCATGAACGAACGGATCGCCGCGACGCTGGACGGCATGGACGGCAACCCGGGCGACGCCATCACCGACGCGGTCCCGGATCTCCACCGGGTGCTGGACCACCCGCTCGTGCAGGGCGCGCTGACCAGCCTGGCGGGAGATGACTACCAGGTCATGGCGCACCGCCATTGGCACTGCAAGGAGCCGGGCACCGCGTACATGCACTGGCACCAGGACGGCAAGAACCGGCGTGGCGTCGGCCTGGACCGGTTCCTGGGGCTCTACTATCCCGCCGACGTCACCCCCGACATGGGGCCGACGATCATCGTGCCCGGCACCCACTTCCGCAACGCGCCCACCGACCGCATGCGGACCTACACCAACATCAGCGGCCAGGTGCCGCTGGTGGTGAAGGCGGGCACCTTCGCGCTGACGCACTACGACCTCTGGCACGGCACGGCCGCCAACCGCTCGGGCCGGCGCCGGCACATGATCAAGTTCCTGTTCAACCGCACCCGGCCCAACGAGCGGCCGACGTGGAATCACGACCCGGAGGCCATGAACGGCCTGCGGGACTGGAACCGGCGCTCCGCGTCCGAGCAGCCGCTCGACATGCTGACGTTCACCAACCCGCTGAACGTGTCGCAGACCGACCACTACAAGGAGGTCGCCAGGCGGCGCGCCGTCTGGGACGAGCTCACGCGGGCGGCGTCGCCGTGAGCGGCACCGGCGTTCGTGCCGGGCCCCTGCTGGGCGCGGTCGCGGCCGCGCTGACGTTCGCCGGGCTCGGGCTGGGCATGCTGATCGCCCGCCACACGCCGGGCGTGCCGGCGGAGCCTGACGCCCCGCAGCCGTGGGCGGCTTCCGCTCCGGCGCAGCCGGTGCAGTGGACGGAAGGCGTCGCGGGCGGGCGCTACTACTCGGCCGACGAGCGCAACAACATCGCCATCTACGACGCCCTCAACGAGGGGGTGGTCAACGTCTCGGCCGAGGGCAGCGTGGTCTTCCGCTATCGCCCCATTCCCCGCTCCGACTCGGGCTCCGGCGTGATCATCGACGCCGACGGCCACGTGCTGACCAGCCACCACGTGATCAGGAACGCCACCCGCCTGACGGTCACGCTCTGGGACGGCAGCGAGCACGACGCGGCGCTCGTCGGCGCCGATCCGGAGAACGACCTGGCGGTGATCCGTTTCGATCCGGGCGGCACGCCGCTGACGGTGATCCCGTTCGGGGATTCGACCGACCTGCGTGTCGGCCAGAAGGTGCTGGCGATCGGCAACCCGTTCGGCCAGGATCGGTCGCTGACCACCGGCATCGTCTCCGGCCTGGGCCGGCCGGTGGAGGCGGACGACGGCCGCATCATCCAGCAGATGATCCAGACCGACGCCTCCATCAATCCCGGCAACTCCGGCGGACCGCTGCTGAACGCCAGCGGCCTCATGATCGGCATCAACACCATGATCTTCTCGCCCACCGGCGCCTCGGTCGGCATCGGCTTCGCCGTGCCGATCGCCACCGCCCGCCGCGTGCTGCCCGAGCTCCTGGAGAGCGGTACGGTGCGGCGCGGCTGGATAGACATGCGGGCCGTGCCAATCTCGGCGCGCCTGGCGCGGGCGCTGGACCTGACGCGCCGTGACGGGTTGCTGGTGCACGTGGTCGAGCCCGACTCGCCCGCGGCGCGGGCCGGCCTGCGCGGCGGCACCAACCCGGTACGCTGGAACCAGAGGGTGTTCTATGCCGGCGGCGACATCATCGTCGAGGTGGACGGTCACCAGATCAGCGGCTATCGCGAGCTGCTGGCCGCGCTGGAGGACAACAAGCCGGGCGAGGAGGTGACGGTGGTCGTGGAGCGCGACGGCCGCCTGCGGGAGCTGTCGGTCACGTTGAGCGAGCGCTCTCGTGAGTAACGATCGCCAGAGTCGAGGCGCGCCGTACCCCTGCGAGCCGCGGAAATCCGTCACGTTGAGCGAACGCTCCCGGTGAACCGGTTCGCCGTCCACGCGCCGTTCCAGCCGGCCGGCGACCAGGGGCAGGCCACTGCCGCCATCGTCGACGGCCTGTCCGGCGACAGCCGCTTCCACACCCTCAAGGGCGTCACCGGTTCGGGCAAGACCTTCACGATGGCCAAGATCGTGGAGGCGCAGCAGCGGCCGACGCTGGTCCTGTCGCACAACAAGACGCTCGCCGCGCAGCTCTTCCGCGAGTTCAAGGACTTCTTCCCGGAGAACGCGGTCGAGTACTTCGTCTCCTACTACGACTACTACCAGCCGGAGGCGTACGTCGCCTCCCGCGACCTCTACATCGAGAAGGACGCCTCGATCAACGACGAGATCGAGCGCATGCGCCTGTCGGCCACCACCTCGCTGGTCGAGCGCCGCGACACGATCGTCGTCGCCACCGTGTCGTGCATCTACGGGCTGGGCAACCCGCGCGATTTCCGCGAGATGCGCCTGCAGGTGCGCCTGGGTGACACCGTGGACCTGCGCGGGGTGCTGCGCGACCTGGTCGCCGTGCAGTACGAGCGCAACGATGCCGTGCTGGCCCCGTCCACCTTCCGGGTGCGCGGCGACGTGCTGGAGATCTTCCCCTCCTACTCCGAGCAGGCGGTCCGCATCGAGTTCTTCGGGGACGAGGTGGAGCGCATCCGCCAGGTCGATCCGCTGAACGGCACCGCTCTCGGCGAGCTGGACTACTGCGCCATCTATCCGGCCAAGCACTTCGTCACCCCGCAGGAGCGCATCCGCGCCGCCACCGCGCAGATCCGCCAGGAGCTGCAGGAGCGGCTGGCCGAGCTGCGCGCCGCCGAGCGCATGGTGGAGGCACAGCGTCTTTCGACCCGCACCGAGTACGACCTGGAGATGCTGCAGGAGATGGGCTACTGCCCCGGCATCGAGAACTACTCCCGGCACCTGAGCGGCCGCGAGCCCGGCGAGCGCCCGGGCGTCCTGATCGACTTTCTGCCCGAGGGCTTCCTGACCATCGTCGACGAGTCGCACGCGACCCTGCCGCAGCTCCGCGGCATGTTCGAGGGCGACCGCTCGCGCAAGCAGGCGCTGGTCGATCACGGCTTCCGCCTGCCGTCGGCGCTCGACAACCGCCCGCTCACCTACGACGAGTTCGAGGCGCTGGTCGGCCGCGTGCTGTTCGTCTCCGCGACGCCGGGTCCTCTGGAGCTGAAGCTCTCCGACCGCGTGGCCGAGCAGGTCATCCGGCCGACCGGTCTGCTCGACCCCGAGATCCACGTCCGGCCGAGCGAGGGCCAGATCGACGACCTGTACGGGGAGATCCGCGCCCGCGTCGATGCCGGCGAGCGCTGCCTGGTCACCACCCTCACCAAGCGCATGTCGGAGGACCTGTCCTCGTACCTCGCGGAGATCGGGCTGCGCGTGCGCTACCTCCACTCGGAGGTGGAGACGGTGGAGCGCGTCGAGCTGCTGCGCGACCTGCGCGCCGGCGAGTACGACGTGCTGGTCGGCGTGAACCTGCTGCGCGAGGGGCTGGACCTGCCCGAGGTGTCGCTGATCGCGATCCTGGACGCCGACAAGATCGGCTTCCTGCGCTCGGCGACCTCGCTGATCCAGATCATCGGCCGCGCCGCCCGCCACGTGAACGGCACCGTGCTGATGTACGCGGACGCCGAGTCGGAGGCGATGCGCGAGGCGATCGCGGAGACCGAGCGGCGCCGCGCGATCCAGACAGACCACAACCGCCGCCACGGCATCACGCCGACCAGCGTCAGGAAGGAGGTCCAGCAGCTCCTGGTGCGCAAGTCGGAAGAGAAGCGCGATGCCGCCGCGCGCGACCTGAAGATCCACCGGGGCGAGTACGACGTGGAGGTTCCCGAGCAGCGGGACGACCTGATCCGGACGCTGGAGCGGGAGATGCTGAAGCTGGCCGAGGAGCTGGAGTTCGAACGGGCCGCCGTGCTGCGCGACGAGATCGATCGCCTCAAGGACGGCGGGCCCGCGAAGCAGCGGCAGGCGGAGGCGGGCGCGGGGCGCGCCGGATCCGGCGGGCGCCGGCGCCGCGGGTCGCGACGATGAGCATGCGTCCGGCGGGCGTGGCGGCGTTGCTGTTGTCTCTGACCCTCGGGCTCGGCGCGTGCGGGTCGCCGAAGATCGAGCCGGCGCTAGTGCTGCCGCCGACGCCGGTGCTGGCGATGTCCATCCGATGGGCGGTGGTCGACGTGGACGGCCTGCGGCTGCGGGAAAAGCCGGATCAGACCGGACGCATCCTGCTGTCGCTGACGGAGGGAGCCCGCGTGGAGATCCTCGCGCGGACGCCCGACGCGATGGAGATCGACGGGCAGACCGACTACTGGTACCAGGTCAACCACAACGGCCTGCGCGGCTGGACGTTCGGCGCCTTCCTTACAGAGGTGCCCGGCCTCGCCGAGGTGAGTGCGTACGCGGAGACGGGCTCTGCCGGAAGCGATCGTTGAACATTCCGTTCGATGAGGTTCCGTTCGATGAGGTCGTCGCCTGGCTTCGCATCTGGGCGGTGCCGCCGCTCATGGGTGCGGCTATCGGCTACGCGACGAACTTCGTGGCGATCCGGATGCTCTTTCGACCGCTGACCCGCAAGCGCGTCCTCGGCATCCCGGTGCCGCTGACACCGGGCGTGATCCCCCGTCAGCGGGGACAGCTCGCGCGGAGCATCGCCAGCGTGGTGTCGCGCGAGCTGCTCACGCCGGACGCGATCCGCGCTCATCTGCAACGGCCCGAGTTCGCCGTGCGCCTGCGCGTTCAGCTCGCGTCGCTCTCGGGTGAGCTGCTCGCCATGCCGGTGCGGAAGCTGGCGGGCGCCGTGCAGGGCGCTCGGCCGCAGATCGAGCAGGGACTGGCGGCGCTGTTGCACCGGCTGTTCGGCTCGCGCGGCTTCATCTACGCGCTGCGGGGACTGGTCGGGCGCGCGGTGGAGAGCGCCGGCGGCCAGCGCCTGAGCGAGGTGGCGGATGACCTTACGTTGTCGGCCTTCGTGAGCGGCCGACTCGTTCCCAGGCTGGCCGAGCCGGAGGTGGGACGGCAGATCGGCCGCGCCGTCTCAGGCGTCGCCGAGCGGCCGCAGGCGACGGTCGGCGATCTGCTGCCGCCGGCCGTCGCGGAGCGTCTGGCCGTCATGCTGCCTGCGGTCGTGCCGTCGCTGATGCGCGAGCTGGTCCGATGGTTGCGGCGGCCCGCCATGCGCGGCGAGCTGGAGACGCGCGGGAGGCTGCTGCTGCGCGACATCCTGGATCGGCTCAACCTGATGCAGAAGCTGTTCATCGGGGCCGCGCAGTACGACCGCACGCTGGCCGAACGCATGCCGGAGATCGTCGACGACGCGCTGCGCCAACTGGAGCACGCCGCCGACGACCCGGAGGTGGTGGCGCACATGCAGGAGTCGCTCCACGAGTGGCTGGCATCGGCCCGCGAGCGGCCCCTGGCCGACGTGCTCCCGGATGCGGCCGAGCAGCGGATCGGCGAGCTGTGGGGTCCCGCGGCCGCGGGACCGGTCGCCGCGCTCATCGACGCCGTGCTGCAGCGGTTCCTGGAGGAGCACGGACAGACGCCGATCGCCGAGCTCGCGGCCCGCTTCCTCGGCGTGTCGGCAAGCGATACGGTGGACGAGATCTCGCAACGGTTGCTGCGCTACCTGTCCGACGAGCAGACCGCCCGGTCGGTCGCGGCGCAGATCGCGGGCGCCATCGACCGGCTGGCCGACTCCGGGGACGTGACCCTGGCGGAGCTGCTTGCCCTCGACGCGGGCGGCAAGGCCGCCCTGGACGACGCCGTCGCCAGCCGCGCGGAGCGCCTGCTGGTGGAGCAGGTCCCGACGATGGTGGCCGCGCTGGACGTGGAGCGGCTGGTGATCGATCGGATCGATCGCCTTGAGGTGCGCGACGTGGAGCGCATCCTGCTGACCGTGATCGCCAGGCACCTGAAGTGGATCAACCTGTTCGGCGCGTTGATCGGATCGCTGATCGGGCTGTCGCAGCTAGCCCTGCGCGGCGCCGGCGCTGCGGGCGCCGGCTTCTGAGCTGGTGCCGCTCCCCGGCCGGGCGACCGCGGCCGCTCTGGCGACGATCCAGTCCTGCATGGCGGCCAGGCGGCTGCGCAGCGATGCCTCCACGAAGCGCTCGAGGACGTTCGGCGCCTGCGCGGCTACCAGTCCGTACACCGTCCACGCCCCGGTGCCTGAGGAACCTGCGGGGGCGATCAGCAGCGCGATCAGCAGCCGATCCGAGTCGATCAGACGGATCCTCAGGACGCTGAGCGGCAGCGGGTTGCTGACGATCAGCAGGATGGCGTCGTCCGCGGTGCGGTACTCCAGCCGGTATGGCGCCCTGCCGAAGGAGGCGTCGTCGACCAGCGCGAACGCCTCGCCGCGGCCGCCGGCTCCCGGGACCGGGTCGGGCAGGGCGGCGCCGTGGGTGTCGATGGCATGCGCGGTCTTGAACAACACCCGCTCGCCCCGGTACAGGACCGAGAAGTACCGGATGCCCTGCAGGGTGCTGATCGCGTGCAGCGCCTCGTACAGGTCGGCGGTCGTGGCGCCGTTGGCCGGCAGCTCGCCACGGGTCTCGAACGCATGGCTGGGCAGGAGCGCGGCGAACCGTTCGTGCACTTCCCGGCCGAGCGCGGTGTCGGCCGGCATGCAGGCGAGCGCGCCATCCGCGCGCTGCACGGCGGGGAACTCCCGTCCGTCGTCGGCGACCATCCGGCCCGACGGGAGACACGCCGAGGCCGGGGCCGCCCCGATGACGGCCGGCAGCAGCAGGCACAGCGCCGTGCCCAGAAGCACTCGGCGCGGGCGGCGGTGGGGGAACGGACGATGCGGGCGGAGACGGTAGCGGGCGCTACGGTAGCGCTGGCCGGCGGCGGCACCGCCGGGCACGTCAATCCGGGCCTGGAGGTGGCGCGGATGCTGCGCGCGCACGGCCTGCACGTGTTCTGGCTCGGCACCCACGGCGCTCTTGAGGCGCGGCTGGTGCGTGCGGCCGGCATCGAGTTCCATGCGCTCCCCGCGGGTAAGTTGCGACGGTATGCCTCGCTGCGCAACATCACCGACATCGGGCGCACCGGCGCGGGCGTCCTGGGCGCGGTACGGATCCTGCGCCGCGAGCGGGCCGGCGTGCTGTTCGCCAAGGGCGGCTTCGCCAGCGTGCCGCCGGCGGCGGCTGCGGCACTGCTCGGAATCCCGGTCGTCACCCACGAGTCGGACAGCACGGCCGGTCTGGCGACGAGGATCATCTCGCTGGTCGCCAGACGGGTGCTGCTGTCCTGGCCGTCGTCGTCGGCCACGCTGCCGTTGCCCGCGCGCGCCCGGCTCACGGGTTTGCCGGTGCGCACCGAGATGCGCGCGGGCGACCCGGGGCGCGGGCGGCGGTATCTTGGGGTCGGAGACCGGACCCGGATCATGCTGGTAGTCGGAGGCAGCCTGGGCGCGGCAACGCTGAATCACATGGTCGGCGAAGCAAGGGCGGAGCTGACGCGCGACTGGATGGTCGTCCACCAGACCGGCAGGCAGAACGGCGGGCAGGCCGTGGACGACCCGGGCTACCGCGCGCAGCCCTACTTCGATGAGGAGTTTCCCGACGTGCTGGCGGCCGCGGACGTCGTCGTGAGCCGAGCCGGGGCGACTTCCCTTGCCGAGTTCGCGGCGACCGGGACGGCCGCCGTGCTGGTGCCGCTGCCGCGGTCCTCGAGCCGGGGCGAACAGATCGTCAACGCCCGCTTGCTGGCGGACGCGGGCGCGGCCCTGGTCCTGCAGCCCGGTGCGCAGACCGCGTCCGGGCTGGTGCGGTGCGCGCGCCGCCTGGCGGACGATCGGCTCCGCGCCCGCATGTCAGCCGCGATACGCTCGCTGGATCGGCCGGGCGCCACCGCCGAGGTCGTCCGGCACACGCTGCGGGCGGCCGGACTGGCGTTGCCCGGCCGGCAGTGCCGGATCACGGAGTGATGGCCGATCACCGAGTGATGGAGGATCACCGAGTGATGAGGGCATGACCGAGTTCCTGCAGGACCTCCGCGATCAGATTCCGGTCTTCATGGACCGGCTGGCCGTCGTCCTGGCCGGGCTGGGCACCCTGGACGTGGTGCTGATCCTGGTCACCCTGATCCTGGCGATCCGCGCCGCGATCCGCGGCTTCGTGGCGGAGGCGTTCGGCGTCGCCGCGGTGGTCGCCGGCATCGCCGTGGCCGCCGTGCTGGTGGTGCCGGCCAGCGCCTACGTCGACGTCGCTACCGGCAGTGAATCGTTCTGGAACAAGGTGGTCGCCTTTCTGGTGCTGTTCCTCATCACCTACTTGGTGCTCAAGCTCCTGGAGCACATTCTCCAGCGCGTATCGCGGACCCTGCGCCTGCAACAGCTCGACCACCTGTTCGGCCTGGCGCTGGGCGTCGCCGAAGGGGCGGTGATCGGCGCCCTGGCGATCGCCGGGATGCACGCTCAGCCGTGGGTCCCGGAGGCCGCCGGCTTGCTCGAGGCGAGCGTGGCAGCGCAGTTCGCCGAGCAGACGCTCGGCATCGGCCCGCCCGCGACCGGGAGCGCAGCCGATGTTCGCTGACCTGATCGGCCACGCAGGCACCGCCGACCGCTTGCGCCGGGCGGTGAGGGAGGGAACGCTGGCGCCGGCGGTGCTGTTCGAAGGCCCGCCGGCGGCCGGCAAGCTGACCGCGGCGCTGGAGCTGGGGCGCGTGCTGAACTGCCGGTCGGACGGCGAGCCGGGCTGTCGCTGCCCGTCATGCGGGAGCCACCGGGCGGGTCAGGACCCGCACGTCCTGATGCTGGGAGGGCGCGACTTCGCCGCGGAGATCGCCGCCGCCGCGGCGGCGATCTCCAGGTCCGACACGGCCGCGACGCGGGCGCTGTTCGTGCGCTCGGTGCGCACCCTGACGCGCCGCTTCGACGAGCTGCTGTGGGCCGGCTCCGAGCCGCGGCTGCGAAGGCTGCGCCCGCGCGTGGCAGAGCTGGAAGAGCGGCTGGAGGCGCTGCGCACCGACGGCACGGCGGAGGTGGCGGGCGACCTGGCGCGCGGCGCGAACCTGGAGGCGGTGTCCGTGAACGCCGTGCGTGCGATCGAGATCTGGGCGCGGGTGGCGACGCCCGGCGTCAAGGTGATCATCGTGGAGGTACGGCGCTGGTTGCCGGAGCCGGCCTCCAACGCGTTGCTGCGCACGGTGGAAGAACCGCCGGCCCGCACGCACTTCATATTCACCGCGCCGTCGCCGCAGGCCTTGATCCCGACCCTGCTGTCGCGGCTGTCCCGCTACCGGTTCGCGGAGCGCAGCGCGGCCGAGCAGCGCCGCGTGATCGGGAAGGTGTTCGGCGACCCGGAGGCGGACGCCGCGTCGGTGGCCGACTACCTGGCCGGCCGGCGTGCGGCCGGCACGTCCGCGGCCGGCGCGGCCGACCTGCAGCGCGCGGCGGCGCTGTTCTGCGATACTGCCCTGGCCGGCGGCGCCTGGGATGACGCCGGCATCGCCGTGCCGGCCGACCGCGACGAGAGCTTCGCGTTCCTGCAGTCCTGTGCCGAGCATCTGCGTTCCCTGCTCAGGTCGCCCGAACGCGTCGCCGAGGTGCAGCGCATCGAGCGCTGGTACCGGTTCCTCGATGACGCGGCATGGAGGGTGAAGACCATGAACATGAACCCCGAGGCCACCGTCGCCGACATCGCCCGCGGCATGGCCGCCGGCGGCGAACCGCCGATGAGGCGCACATGAGCCGCTTCTACCAGAAGGCGATCGAACGGCTCGACCGCCTGGACCCGATGCAGGCCGGCACGCTGCTGCGCGGCCTGTCGGCCGAAAACGACCTGCTGGCCATGGTGCTGGAGGCGATGACCGACGGCATCATCGTCCTCGACGAGGCGCACGGCATCCGCCTGATCAACAAGGCGGTGGAGCGCATGCTGCCGTTCGTCGACGATGAGCTGACCGGCCGCGCGGTCTGGCAGGTCGTCGACGACGAGCAGGTGGCGGAGTTCCTGCGCGACACGCTGATCGGCTCCGACCGGGTCCTGGACGGCGAGTTCACGCTGGAAGGCGCGCACGCGGCGACACTGGAGATTACCATCGTTCCCCTGGTGCGCGACCGCCGGATCGACGGCAGCCTCGTGCACGTGGACGACATCACCGAGCGCCGCTCGGAAGAGGCGAGGCTGCGGCGGGCGGAGAGCCTGGCGTCGATGACGACGCTGGCGGCCGGCGTCGCGCACGAGATCCGCAACCCGCTCACGTCCATGAGCATCCACCTGCAGCTCATCCAGCGATCGCTGGGCGGCGGCCAGGACGTGCCGGCCGAGATCGACGAGAGCCTGAGCACGATGACCGAGGAGATTCAGCGCCTCAACAAGATCGTCGTCGACTTCCTGTTCGCCGTGCGGCCGATGAACTCGGAGTTGCGCGAGGGGGACATCAACGACGTCCTGCATCCGCTGCTGGCGTTCCTGCGCCCGGAGCTGAGCGCGAGCGGCATCGAGGTCGTCGAGAAGCTGGCGTCGCGGTTGCCGCCCGCCCATATCGACGAGCGGCTGCTGCGCGAGGCGCTTCTGAACATCGTCAAGAACGCCAAGGCGGCGATGCCGGCCGGCGGGACGCTCACCGTGGGCACGATGCTGGACGGCGAGCGCATCTGCATCACCGTGCAGGACAACGGCACCGGCATTCCCGACGACATCGCCGACAAGATCTTCGAACCGTATTTCACGACGCGCGAGTTCGGGTCCGGACTCGGTCTGACGCTCACCTACAAGATCATCAAGGAGCACGCCGGCGACATCGAAGTGTCCTCCAGGCCCGGCGCCGGTACGACGTTCCGGGTCTGCATTCCGGTCTCGCCCCGCGCCCGGCGTATGGTGGAGTATCAGGCGGTCGCGAAATGAAAGCCACGATCCTGGTCGTCGACGACGAGCGGAACATTCGCGAAGGGCTGCGCAGGGCGCTGGAGTTCGACGGTCACGCTGTGATGACGGCGGCGGACGGCAGGGAGGCTCTGAGCGTGCTGGCCATCGAGGAGATCGACCTCGTGATCGCCGATCTGCGCATGCCGCGCCTGTCCGGCGACCAGCTTCTCAAGCAGGTCGCCGAACGCCACCCGACCGTGCGGGTGATCATCCTCACCGGCCACGCGACCGTGGAGGTCGCCGTGCAGGCGATGCGCGACGGCGCCTACGACTTCCTGGAGAAGCCGGTCAACCTGGAGCGGCTGGGCCTGCTGGTCGAGCGCGCGCTGGCCGAGCGCAAGCTGACCCTTTCCAACCGCGAGCTGCGCCGCGAGCTGGAGCGGCAGCAGGCGTCGCGCGGCCTGCTCGGAAACACCGCCGCCATGCACCGGGTGTTCGAGATGGTCGAGCAGGTGGCGCCCAGCCGCGCCTCGGTGTTGATCACGGGCGAGAGCGGCGCCGGCAAGGAGGTGGTGGCGGAGGCGATCCACCGCCTGTCGCCGCGCGCAGAGCAGCCGCTGATCAAGGTGCACTGCGCGGCGCTGGCGGAGACCCTGCTGGAGAGCGAGCTGTTCGGCCACGAGAAGGGCGCCTTCACCGGGGCCGCCGGCCTCAAGCGGGGGCGTTTCGAGCTGGCGCACACCGGCACCATCTTCCTGGACGAGATCGGTGAGATCAGCCCGGCCGTGCAGATCAAGCTGCTGCGTGTCCTGCAGGACCGGGCGTTCGAGCGCGTCGGCGGCGAGCAGACGATCGAGGCGGACGTGCGCGTCATCGCCGCCACCAACCGCGACCTGGTGGCGGAGACCGCCGCCGGCCGGTTCCGGGACGACCTGTTCTATCGGTTGAACGTGGTGAACATCCGCGTGCCGCCGCTGCGCGAGCGGCGCGAGGACATTCCGATCCTGGCGGCCGCCCTGCTGAAGGCGCTGGCCGCCGAGAACGGCAAGGAGATCGAGGGCTTCGACGCGGATGCCAACCAGCGGCTTTGGGACTACGAATGGCCCGGCAACGTCCGGGAGCTGCAGAACGCCATCGAGAGCGCCGTGGTGATGACTCGCGGATCCGTAATTACCGCGGCCGACCTGCCGCTGCACGTTCGCGAAGACGCGACGAACGCGTTCGTGCGGACGGCGGCCGGCAACGCCGCCCGGTTGATCCCGGGCCAACCGGACCAGCCGGCGGGCGATGCGTACGTGCGCCTGCCGATAGGCAGCACCGTGGAAGACGCCGAGCGTGAGCTGATCCGCTACACGCTCGCAGCCCACCGGGGCAACAAGACCAAGGCCGCCGCGGTGCTCGGCATCGGCCGCAAGACCCTGCACCGCAAGCTGGCCGAGTACGGGATCGAAGCCGAGCCGTAGGACGGCCCCGGCCGGCGGTTACGAGGCTTCGGATGCTTCGCGGATGCGGTTGAAGGATGCGTTGAGCTTCGCGGAGATCTGGGTCGCGACCCGTTGCCGCTCTGGATCGTCGGCGTAGCGGTCGGGGTGGTAGGTGCGCATCAGCCGCCGGTATGCCTGCTTGACCGTGGCGAAGTCGGTGCCCGGCTCCAGCTCCAGGTTGCGGTAGTCCTGTGCGGCCGCCTGCGGCCGTTGCCGGTACCCGGCCGATCCCCCCGCGCCGCCTGTGCCGTCGCCGCCAGGGGGGCGCTCCGCGCCGGTGCGCAGATACTCCTCCAGCTCCTCCCACGCCTCAGAGTAGAACCTGTCCGTCCTCCGCCGGTCCGAGTCCTCGTCGGGCTTCAGGAGCGTCTTGATGACCCGCTCGACGCGAGAGAAGAACGCATCCATCCCCGAGCCGTGCATGCCTGTGCCTTCCACCTGCCGGATCGATCCTATCGGGGTGCCGGGCCGGGGACAACGTCCGCGAACGGACAGCGCGGACTCAGGCACGAAAAAAGGGCCCGCTCCCCGAAAGAAGCGGGCCTTGGCGCGTGCAGGGCCGCGCGGTCAACAGGGCCGCGCGGTCAACAGGGCCGCGCAGTCAACAGGGCCGCGCGGGCTAGCTGACGACCGCGAGCACGTCGGCGGCCTTGATGATGAGCTGTTCCTCACCCTCCACCTTGATCGTGGTCCCGGCGTACTTGTCGTAGATGATCTTGTCGTCCGTCTTGACCTTGATCTCTTCGTCGTCGCCGATTGCCAGCACGACCCCTTCCTGAGTCTTTTCCTGGGCGGTCTCCGGAATGTAGATACCGCCCGAGGTCTGCGTCTCCGCGTCGACAGTCTTGACCAGGATTCTGTCACCGATGGGCTGAATCTTCATGAATTCCTCGCTGTATTGATGAGTGGTGTAGCGCCGGCCGGGGCCGCAGCGCGTTGTGATTGCTGCCGAATATACGGACGCCCCTCGGGAGCGTCAAGACCGATCGAGGGATTGCGCCTGCCCCGCCGATGCAGGGTAAATCTGACACGACCTGATGCCGATTCCTTGGACAAGCGGGTCATTATGACCCATGGGGCTGTCGTGGCCGATCGACCGTCTTGACTGCAAAGATCATGCCTGCAAACAAATAACCATTTCAAGACGAGCCAGCGGGATTGGCACGCATATTGCTTCAATGGTGACGAGGTAAGAGAAGATGGCAAGAGAGACATCCAGCGATGACAGCGTTCTCGCGCGGTACCTGCGCGAGATCAATCGCATTCCGCTGCTCACCAGAGAAGAGGAAGAGCACCTGGCCCGCAAGGTTGCGGCGGGCGACAATGACGCCAAGGAAGCGCTGGCGCGCGCCAACCTCCGGTTCGTGGTGAACGTCGCCAAGCGGTACCAGAATCAGGGCCTGCCGCTGCTGGACCTGATCAGCGAAGGGAACATCGGACTCCTGCACGCGATCGACCGATTCGACGTGGACAAGGGCTATCATTTCATCTCCTACGCCGTATGGTGGATCAAGCAGGCGATCCTGAAGGCGGTGTGCGAGCAGTCCCGCCTGATCCGGCTCCCGCTGAACCGCGCCAACGAGCTGGTGCAGATCGACCGCGCGCGCAAGGAAGTGCAGAGCGAGACCGGCAAGGAAGGGACGGCCGAGCAGATCGGCAAGCGTCTGCAACTCAAGCCGGAGCTGGTCGAGGAGCTGACCTCGATCTCCCGCGAGCTGGTTTCGCTCGACGCGCCGATGTACGCCGACTCCGAATCCGCCAACCGGTCGGAGTTCGTCGAGGATCCGAGGGGCGAAGCCCCGGACGACAGCACCCTGATGCGGTCCCTGCGCGAGGACATCGCCACCGTGCTGCGCTCGCTCACCAACCGTGAGGCCGACATCATCAAGCACCGCTTCGGGCTGGAGGGGCGCCGGCCGCTCTCCCTGAAGGAGATCGGGCTGCGCTACCACCTGACCAAGGAGCGCATCCGCCAGATCGAGAAGAAGGCGCTGCGCCAGCTTCGCCATCCTTCCCGCGCGCAATACCTGGAAGCCTACGTGGCCTGAGCGACAAGAAGTTGCACGTGGCGGCTCCAGTTCTGTCCCAGTGGCGGAATGCCCTCCCCGCGAGCCGCGCCGCTCGCGGCCCAGCCGCTCCTTTGGCTTGAAGCGCATCGGTCCCGATGCGATCCAAGCCGGATACGGGTAGGCCCGGCGCCTGCGGTGTCGTCGTGGACCGCCTTGACAGCGTGAGTCCTGGGCTTTCTCCTACGGGCAACCCGGTCGCAGGACGGGAGGGGGCACACGTGGCACAGGGAAAGAGCAAGTACGTCTACTTCTTCGGGGACGGGTCCGCCGAGGGGCGGGCCGACATGAAGGAGCTGCTCGGCGGCAAGGGCGCCAACCTGGCCGAGATGACCAGCCTGGGCATCCCGGTGCCGCCGGGGTTCACGCTCTCCACCGAGGTGTGCGCGGCGTTCCACGAGAACCGGCGCACCTATCCGGACGGTCTCCGCGAAGAGGTGGCCGCACACCTGCAGCGCCTGGAAACCCTGATGGGCCGCACGCTCGGCGGCTCCCGCGATCCGCTCTTGGTGAGCGTTCGCTCCGGGGCGGCGCGGTCCATGCCGGGCATGATGGACACGGTTCTCAACCTCGGCCTCAACGACGCCGCGGTCGAGGGCCTGGCCGCCCAGTCGGGCAATCCCCGCTTCGCCCGCGACGGCTATCGGCGCTTCATCCAGATGTACGGCGACGTCGTGCGGGAGGTCCCGCACGGCGCGTTCGAGCACGCGCTGGAGGAGGCCAAGCAGCGCAAGGGAGTGACCGAGGACACCGACCTGGACGAGTCCGACCTCGACGAGGTGATCGCCGCCTACAAGGAGATCTACTCCACGCACACCGGCGAGGCGTTTCCGCAAGTCCCGCTGGACCAGCTCTGGGGCGCCATCGACGCCGTGTTCGGGTCATGGAACAACGACCGCGCCATCCGCTATCGCCAGTTGAACGACATCAAGGGCCTGCTCGGCACCGCCGTCAACGTGCAGTCGATGGTGTTCGGGAACTCCGGCGACGACTCCGGGACCGGCGTCTGCTTCACCCGTGATCCGTCGACGGGCGAGAACGTGTTCTACGGCGAGTACCTGCAGAACGCGCAGGGCGAGGACGTGGTGGCCGGCATCCGCACGCCCGAGCCCCTGACGGCGCTGCGACGGCGCCATCCCGACGTGTACCGGCAGCTCGAAGAGGTGCGCACGGGCCTGGAGCGCCACTACCGGGACATGCAGGACCTGGAGTTCACGGTCCAGCACGGCGACCTCTACCTGCTGCAGACCCGGTCCGGGAAGCGCACCGGCGCGGCGGCGGTGACGATCGCCGTGGACATGGTGAGCGAAGGGCTGATCACCCGCCAGGAGGCGATCGAGCGGGTCGAGCCGCAGCAGATCGACCAGCTCCTTCACCCCGGCATCGATCCGGCGCGGCGCGGCGAGCTGGGCGATCCTGTCGCCACCGGCCTCAACGCGTCCCCCGGCGCCGCGACCGGGCGCGCCGTGTTCACCGCCGACGAAGCCGAGGAGTGGACGGCCCGCGGCGAGCGCACGCTGCTGGTGCGGCGCGAGACGTCGCCGGAGGACATCGGCGGCATGGTGGCCGCGCAGGGCATCCTGACCGCGACTGGAGGCATGACCTCGCACGCCGCGGTGGTGGCGCGCGGCATGGGAACCCCGTGCGTGGCCGGCTGCAAGGCGCTTGCCATCACCGCCAAGACCGCCAGCGTGGGGCCGGTGCGGATAGGCGAGGGGGACTGGGTGACGATCGACGGCTCCACGGGCGAGGTGTTCCTGGGTGAAGCGCCCCTCACGGAGCCCGAGATCTCGGGTCCGCTGGCGGAGTTCCTGTCCTGGACCGACGAGGTGCGCACGCGCGTGCAGCTCGCCGGCCAGCCGCGCGGCTTCGGGGTGCGCACCAACGCCGATCTGCCGCGCGACGCACAGGCCGCCCGCGAGTTCGGCGCCGAAGGCATCGGCCTGTGCCGCACCGAGCACATGTTCTTCGACGAGGGCAAGCTGGCGATCTTCCAGGAAATGATCGTGGCGGAGGACGCCGACGCGCGGCAGCAGGCGCTTGACCGGCTGCTGCCGCTGCAGCGCGCGGACTTCCGCGGCATCTTCCGGGCCATGTCGGGCTTTCCCGTGACCGTGCGGCTGCTCGATCCGCCGCTGCACGAGTTCGTCCCCCGGACGCAGGAAGACATGGAGCAGCTTTCCAGGAAGACCGGCGTGCCGCTCGAACGCCTGCAGGCGCGCATCCACGGCCTGCACGAGCAGAACCCGATGCTCGGCCACCGCGGCTGCCGGCTCGGCATCACCTATCCGGAGATCTACGACATGCAGGTGCAGGCGATCATGGAGGCGGCCTGCGCGGAGGCGGCCGAGGGCATCGAGGTGCTTCCCGAGATCATGATCCCGCTGGTCGGCACCGAGGAGGAGCTGCGCCGGCTGCGCGAGCACGCGGAGGCGGTCGCGCAGGCGGTGCTGGCGCGCTCGGCAACGCCCGTTCCCTACCAGATCGGCACCATGATCGAGATCCCGCGCGCGGCGCTCACCGCGGAGCGGATCGCCCGGCACGCCGACTTCTTCTCGTTCGGGACCAACGACCTCACGCAGCTCACCTTCGGCTACAGCCGGGATGACGCGGGCGTGTTCCTGCCGGAGTACGTCGCCGAGGGCGTGCTGGAGCACGACCCGTTCCAGGTGATGGATCCCGACGGCGTCGGCGCGCTGGTGGAGATCGGCGTCGAGCGCGGCCGGAGTGCCAAGCCGGAGCTCAAGGTGGGCATCTGCGGCGAGCACGGCGGCGATCCCGCCTCGATCGACTTCTGCCTGCGGCACGGCATGAACTACGTGTCCTGCTCGCCGTTCCGGGTGCCGATCGCCCGCCTGGCGGCCGCGCAGTCCGCGCTGCAGGCCGGGGTGGTGGTTACCTGAAGGTCGAAACCTTCTACCTGAAGGTCGAACCCTTCAGCTCGCGCTGCGTCTCGTAGATGGAGCCCGAGCGGATCGGCGGCGGCTGCGGCAGGCGCACCGGGGTCGAGGTCATGCGCACCTCATTGGAGGCCTCGCCGCGCACGAAGGTGGCGCGGTACTGGTCCCAGCTCATCTGCCCGCCCGCGATCCAGATCGGGTAGGCGTCGCCCGCGCAGTACATCAGCAGCAGCAGGCGGCGTGACGCCTGCGAGGCGTTGGGCAGCGACCCGTGCAGCGTGCGGACGTGGTGGATGGAAACGCCGCCGGCGGGCACCTCGATCGCCTCCGCGTCCTCGGCATCGAAGCCGTGCTCGGTGACCGCGCCGACGAAGGCTCCGTCCTGGTTGTGGTCCAGGATCGGGCCGCGATGCGATCCCGGGATCGCCAGCAGGCAGCCGTTCTCGCGCGTCATGTCGTCGATGGCCAGGCCCACCGCCAGCACGTCGTCGTTGGTGTGCGGGTAGAAGGCCCAGTCCTGGTGCCAATGCACGGGGCTGCCGAACTCGCCCGACTTCATGTTGAGCTTGCTGCCGTGCGTGCGCACCGCCCAGGTGCCCAGGAGCTGGCTGGACATCTCGACGATGCCCTCGTCACGCAGCGCGCGATCGTACTCCTCGTGCACGAGGTGCGGCTCCTTGATGCGCCGCAGCTTGGGCTCCTCCGGCGTGTGGTCCGGCTCCAGGTCGAACACGTCGGTGTGCTCCGTGGTCTCACGCGACCGCTCGACGAAGTCGTCGGTGACCCGCTGCAGCTCGGCCACCTGCTCGTCCGGCAGGACCCTTTCGACCGCGATGTAGCCGCGCTCGTGGTACTCGTCGATCTGAGCCTGCGTCAGGTTCCGCGTCAGTTCCCGTGTCAGCCCCTGTGTCTGCATGGTCAACTCCTCACCGCCCGACCGATAATACCCCTCCGGCGCAGGGCCGGCGAGTCGTGCCGCCGAGCGTTTGCATGCGTTGGCACCGGCCACGTACATTGCGCTGACCGTGGCCTCATCGCTGCTGCTGCCTGCACCAGCCAGGCGGACTTCCGGGAGCGCCTGAGCCGCTGACGGGGCGACAGGCCAGCGCCGGTCCGCGCGTGGCGCCGGCACGGGGGAGATGACGTGGCGAGCGAGTGGCGACCCGGTGGGACGGAGGAGCAGGTGCCTTCGCGCCGGGAACGGCGTCGGGTGGACGCGCGTCCGTACGACACGCGCTCGGCGGCGCGCTGGATCGTGTCCCACCTGCGCCGCTACCCGCTGCTCACCACGGGGGCCGCGGTGCTGCACTCGGGCGCCTGGTGGGCGTACGGACTGGCGCCGATCATGGTCGGCCGCGTCGCCGCGCAGATCCTCGAGCCGGTAGCGCCTGCCGCGCCGGCGGCCGGGATCCTCGTCGCCTGCCTGTGGCTGCTGGTGATCCTGGCAGGCGACGCCTGCCTGTCGATGGCGGCCAACGCCTGCACCCTGACGCTCGCCCACCGCATCGAGCGGGATGCGCGCGACGAGCTCTATCGCAACCTGCTCGGCAAGAGCCAGACCTACCACGACCGGCAGCGGATCGGCGACCTGGTGGCCCGCGCCACCGACGACTCGCGGATGCTGTCGATGATGATCCATCCGGGGATCCTGTTCATCAGCGACATGGTGATGGGCTTCATCACGCCGATCGTCTACATCCTGTTGCTGGACGCCGAGCTGATGCTCGTGCCGGTGCTGTATGCGATCTCCTTCGCGATCACCCTGCGCGCGTTCGTCCGCCGGCTCGGTCCGGTGCTGTTCGAGCAGCGCCACGCGCAGGGCGAGATGACCGCGGCGCTGGAGGAGGCGATCTCCGGCATCGAGGTGGTCAAGGTCTCGGTGCGCGAGGCGTTCGAGCGCGGCCGCTTCGGCCGCACGGTGAGCGCCTTCAAGGAGCTGTTCGTGCGCTCCAACCGCATCGAGGGGTTCTACGTGCCGATGCTGATCTACGGCGCGCTGGCCGGGCTGGCGCTGCTGCACGGCGTGCTGGCCCTCCAGCGCGGCGTGATCGGGCTGGACGGCCTGATCGCTTTCGTCGGGCTCATGCACGCGCTGCGCATCCCGACCTTCATCTCCGCGTTCTCGTTCTCGATGCTGCAGGGCGGCATTGCCGGCGCCAAGCGCATCCTGGGGGTGCTCAGGCAGACCTCGGGCATCGACCAGAACGCCGCCGGCGTCAGCGCGCCGATCGAGGGGGCGATCTCCTTCCATGCGGTGAACTTCGGCTATGAAGGGAGCGGCCCCGTCCTGACCGGAGTGGACCTCGACCTCGCAGCCGGGGAGACCGTGGCGATCGTCGGGCAGACCGGCTCCGGCAAGAGTTCGCTGACGCGATTGGTCAACCGCACCTACGACCCCACGCACGGCAGCGTGCGCGTCGACGGCATCGACCTGCGCACCTGGAACCTCGAAAGCCTGCGGTCGCAGATCGCCAGCGTGGAGCAGGACGTGTTCCTGTTCTCGCGCTCGATCGCGGACAATATCGCCTTCGCCCATCCCGGCGCATCGCGGGCGGACATCGAGGCGGCCGCTCAGGCGGCGGCGGCCGACGAGTTCATCACCTCGTTCGTCGACGGCTATGACACCGTAATCGGCGAGCGCGGCGTCACCTTGTCCGGCGGCCAGCGGCAGCGCCTGGCGCTGGCGCGCGCGTTCCTGAAGGACCCGCGCATCCTGATCCTGGACGACTCCACCAGCGCCATCGACAGCGCCACCGAGGACGAGATCCAGCGCGCGCTCACGCGCATCCAGCGCGGGCGCACCACGCTGATCGTCACCCACCGGCTGTCGCAGATCCGCTGGGCCGACCGCATCCTGGTGCTGGACGGCGGGCGGCTGGTCGCCAACGGCACGCACGCCGAGCTGCTGGCCGGCTCCCCGCACTACCGGCGCATCTTCAGCCGCTACGACCTCGACCTGCCACCGCTGACCGGACGGGCGGCACCCGTTTCGCCGAACGGCGTCCCGGAGCCCGGCTGATGGGCTTCCTCATGGACGGCATCGAGGCCGAGGCGTACGACCGCTCGTACAGCGACCGGGAGCTGGTGCGCCGCATCCTGACCCGGTTCCGGCCGGAGCGCAGGCGGATCCTGCTGGTGTGCGGCTCGATCCTGGCCGGTGCGGTGAGCGGCACGCTCCTGCCGATCATGGTCTCCCGCGCCATCGACGGGGTGAGCGCGGAGCTGGCAGGCGGCGAACCGGTCGCGCTGCGCTGGGTGCTCGGCACCGCGGGGGCGATCATCGGCCTGAACACGCTGAGCTGGCTGTTCAACGCCCATCGCCGCGCGTCCGGTTCGCGCGCCATCGGGGGCGTGGTCGAGCGGCTGCGCAACGACGCGTTCGCGGCGCTGATGGGCCACGACCTGTCCTTCTACGACGCCAACCCGACCGGCAAGGTGGTCAGCCGCGTGGCCTCCGACTCGCAGGCATTCTCGGAGGTGGTGTCGCTGACCATGGAGCTGGTCAGCCAGACGGTGCTGGTGGCGCTGGTGCTCGCCTACCTGTTCACGGTCGACGTGTTGCTGACCGGCGTGACCCTGCTGCTGGTGCCGCTGATCGTCGGCGTCGCGCTCGGCTTCCGGCACGTCGCGCGGCCGCACGGTCACGCAGTCGCGGCGCGCCCTCGGCGACCTCACCGCCCACGTGCACGAAACCATGAGCGGCATCGCCGTCGCCAAGTCGTTCCGCAAGGAGCAGTTGATCTACGACCGCTTCACCGGCGTGAACGACGCCTCCTACCGACTGAACTGGCGGGCCGGCCTGGTCTTCTCCGGTATCTTCCCGCTGTTGTTCGCGATCGCCGGCATGGCCACCAGCGTGCTGGCCTACCTGGGCGGCGTGCGGGTATCGGCGTCCGGGCTGTCGATCGGGCAGTGGTACCTGTTCCTGCAGGGGGTGGGACTGCTGTGGTTCCCGCTCACCTCCATCGCCTCCTTCTGGAGCCAGCTTCAGCTCGGCCTGGCCGCCGGCGAGCGGGTGTTCGCGCTGCTCGACGCCGAGCCCACGGTCCGCCAGACCGGCTCGGAGCCGGTGGCCACGCTCTCGGGCCGGATCGAGCTCCGCGAGGTCGACTTCGCCTACCAGGAGGGGGAGCCGGTGTTCGAGCGCTTCTCGCTTACCATCGACGCGGGCGAGACGGTGGCGCTGGTCGGCCACACCGGCTCCGGCAAGTCCAGCATAACCAGGCTGATCGCCCGCTTCTACGAGTTCCAGGCCGGCTCGATCCGCGTCGACGGCCGGGACATCCGCGCCCTCGACCTGGCGAGCCTCCGGTCGCACCTGGGTTTCGTCACGCAGGTGCCGTTCCTGTTCAACGGCACGGTGGCCGACAACATCCGCTACGGGCGGCCGGACGCGGGCGAGGATGAGGTGGAGCGCGCCGCACGGCGGATCGGCGGCGGCGACTGGTTGAAGACCCTGCACGACGGGCTGGCGACGGCGGTCAGCGAGCGCGGCCGCAGCCTGTCCATGGGGCAGCGCCAGCTCGTGGTGCTGGCGCGGGTGCTGCTCAAGGACCCGTCGGTTATCGTCCTGGACGAGGCCACCGCCAGCGTCGATCCGCTCACGGAGGCGCTGATCCAGGAGGGCTTGGACGAGGTACTGCGCGACCGCACCGCGGTGGTGGTCGCGCACCGCCTGTGGACGGTCCGGCACGCCGACCGCATCGTCGTGCTGCGCGCCGGGCGCATCATCGAGGAGGGCGACCACGAATCGCTGTCCGCGGCCGGCGGTCACTACGCGGAGTTGTACGACACCTACTTCCGGCATCAGAGTCTGGACTACATCGAGCGCCGGCCGCCTGAGCGATGACGTACCGCCAGGAACATGGTTGAATATACTGAGGCAAGCAGGTCTCAGGGAGGGACGAAGGTGAAGCTCCAGTACGCCGTGGTGTTCGAACGAACCCCCAACAACTGTGGCGCATACGCTCCCGACCTGCCTGGCTGCATCGCCACGGGAGCGTCCATGGACGACACTCGAGCCACCATACGCCAGGCGATTTCGCTGCATATCGAGAGTCTGGCGGAGCACGGTGAGCCGGTGCCCGAACCGCGGATGTCCGTCGGCGAAGCTCGAGCCTTCCACCGCGCCAGTCTGGCGGACGCCGGAGCTTCGGACTCCGATACGGAAACCACCTTCGGCATGGTCGAGGTGGAGGTCGTGCCATCAAGCACGGCTACCGCGTGATGATGCGCCGCGCGTTGCCGGCGTAAAGGAAAACCACATGGCACGGATCACGATCACGTACATCGGCCACGCGTCGTTTCGCTTCGAGTCGGACCGCGGCACGGTCAGCTACTTCGACCCGTGGCTGGACGACAACCCGACCACCACGCTGAGCCGCGACCAGGTCGATGCCGCCGACATCGTGCTGGCCACGCACGGCCACGCCGACCACATCGGCGACAGCTACGAGATCTGCAGGCGCACCGGAGCGACGTTCATCAGCCACTACGAGCTGTGCGAGGTGGCCAAGGCCGTCGGCCTGAGTGAAGACACCCTGCTGCCGCTCAATCCGGGCGGCTCGGCGACCGTGGCCGACGTGGAGATCACGATGACCCAGGCGCACCACTCCCACTCGCTGTCCGACCACGTGCTGCCGCACCCGCTGCCGCCGGGCGTGCTCTACCACACCGGCGGCGCGACCGCCGGCTTCGTGATGGCCTACGACAACGGCGTGACCGTCTACGACGCCGGCGACACCTGCCTGTTCAGCGACATGCAGCTCATCAGCCAGATGTACGGCCCGCAGGTGGCGATCCTGCCGGTCGGCGGCAAGTACACCATGGGCGTGCGCGAGGGCGCCCGCGCCGCCAGCCTGATCCGCGCCGACATCGTCATCCCCTGCCACTACGGCCAGGAGCTCGGCCAGCCGGCCGACATCGACGAGCTGACCCGGCAGGTGGCGTTCCTGAGCCCGGGCACGGCCGTGGTGCCCCTGGAGCCGGGCCAGTCGGTGACCTACACCGCCAGCTCCTACGAGGTGAGCGGCTGAGCGCGGCCGCTATTTCTTCTTCGCGTACTGGTGCGTGCCCATGATGGCGCGCACCTCCTCGAAGCCGCGGGCCTGGAGCAGGCGGCCGACCCGGTCCTCCTCGTGCTCCAGGAGCTTCTTCGCGTTGGTGAGCACCTCCTCGAGCCGCTCGCCCGGGAACTTCACCGCGCCGTTCTCGTCCATGTGGACGATCTCGCCGGGCGCCACGTCCATGCCGGACAGGCGCACCGGCACCTGCACGGCATGCAGCGCCTGCGGGCCGTGGCCGGCGCACACGCCGCGCGTCAGGTACTGGAACCCCATGGGCCGGATCTCGTGGATGTCGCGCGAGGGGCCGTTGCTGATCGCGCCGACCGCGCCGCAGGCGCGCAGCGCGGAGGTCATGTTGCCGCCGGACAGCCCCACCTTGTCGGCCAGATGCGGCGGGAAGCGCTGCTCAAAGCAGAAGATGGACGGCTTGCCGAGCCGGTCCGTCGCTTCCAGCACGTCCAGCAGGGTGAGCGCCGAGTAGCCCGGGTCCGCGACGCCGTAGACGCAGGTGACCGCGTAGCCGGCCACGGGGCCCAGCTCCGGATACCAGCACGACAGCCGGTTGTCGGTGTACCAGTTCGCCTCCCAGGGGTGGTACAGCTCCAGGCACAGGTCGTTGCCGGGGTAGGTGGCCACCACGTTGGTGACCGTGGGCGTGTCGATCTTCCTGAGCTCCTCCAGGAGGGCTGCGTCTGACATGGGTTTCTCCTCAGTTCGCCGGGGTCCCGCTCGGGATCTCTCACGGCCGGCCGTGAGAGATCCCGAGCGGGACCGGACCGCCGCAGTCTATCCCATAGCCCGCGCAGCGTTCAGCACGGGTGCGCGGCGGAACCATGGACCAGGATCACCGCTGGCGGCGCAAATCCGAGAGTCCGTCCTGGTCCAGTTCCAGGTCCAGGCGGCTGGCACGGCGCAACGTCGCGGCGTGTCGTTTGAGGTCGCGAAAGCTGGCCTCGTCGATCCCGGTGGCGGCTTCGATAACGGACCACGGAACATCGCGCTCGAGCAGGCCGTCAATGGCTTGAGCCAGCTCCAGTCTTCCTTCCTGACGACCTTCTCGACGGCCTCTCTCGATCAGTTGCTCAACGTAGTTCATCACGTCTCCTCCGCGGCCGGGTACGTTGCGGCGCAGCGCCCGGACGAAAAGCGGCCGGTACTCGCCCGGCTGCGTCGTGAGCACGTACTCCACGTGCTTGGCGACTTCCGCGAATCCGGCGGCGCGGTACAGCTCGCCCATCAGCCGCGTCGCCGACTCCAGCAGCTCCTCCCGAGGCTCGCGGAACGCGGCCATCATCGCGATCTGGGCAAGCTTGGCGGACAGGGCCCCGGGCACCGACTTCGGGCTCTGCCTGGTCTGGTCGATCAGCAGGTGCTCGAAGCGCGGCACCCAACGCCACGCTGGCTCCGCATCGGCGAACAACGTTGCGAACTCCCGCTCGTACTGCCACGGTTCGGCTCCCTGATAGAGTACCAGCGGCACGATCAGCGGCAAGCGGTGCTCGCTTCCGTGCCGGGTCCGCCAGCGGAGCCAGACCTGTAGACAGTAGTTCAGCATTCGCAACGGCATCCACGAGTCGGGCGACGACTGGTGCTCCAGCAGCACGTAGAGCAGGACGGGCGTCGGAGGCGCCTCCCGCTCGACGGAGAAGAGCAGGTCGGCCTCGCTGTCGCGCCAGTCGGGGCTGACGAAGCGCCCCGGCTGCAGGGTGAGCGTGGACCAGCGCAGTGTCCGGGCAAGCGGACCCGGGACGCAGGCGCGGAGCAGGCTGGCGGCGTCACGGGTGTTGGAGAAGACGCTGCGGAAGTACTTGTCGTGCGGTCGGCTCGGGCTCACACCTCATCAATGCCCGCTCGTGCGCTGGCGCTTGAGCCGGCCACTCGGCAGGCATGCGTCGCAGACAGTCTGGCGGTCGGGGCTTGGCTGGACGGCTGCTTGCGCTACGGTGTTGCGCGAACCTCGTCTACCACCTCGGACGTGCGAAGCGGCTCAATCGCCACCAGGTGAGTCGGTCTCCGGCGGTTTCGGACGTGGGAGTTCGCGCTTGGCATCCGTGAGATCGCGCAGCACCTGAACCAGGTCTTCTCGAAGGCCGGCGCGCAGTTCGCGCTGCAGCTCCATCGCCCACGCGGGTGCTGCTTCCTCACCGGAGGCGGGACGCTCGCGGACCGACTGGCCCTCGCAGCCTCGGCGCGCGCGGGCCGAGGCCGGACTACGTGGCGGTCCGACGTAGAACTCGAGCCCGAGCGCGGACGAGATCCGTTCCAGCGTGGTGCTCAGCGGGGCGTGCCCCTGCATGAGGCTGCGGAGCTGCCCAACGGGGATTCCGGTACGAACGGAGAGCGGCCGCAGGCCCTCCCGCTCGACATGCAGCCGTACCGCGGAGCGGAGATGGTCCAGTCCGAATCGTGTCACATGTAACACGATAGCGAAGATCCGAGCAGAACCCAACACGCGTCGTTGACGATACTTGGGCATCCGTGATACGCATAGCACGATATGTGCTACCCATGACATGAATGAGCACTCTCGAGCCTATGCACGGTCTGCGCCGCGCGTACGCGCTGCCGCTCTCGATGGTCCGGTCTTGCGACCGTGGCGGCGATACGACCGCGCCTGTGCGGGACTTCGGTCCTGACCAGACAGCATCGACACAGGAGGACAGACGATGCGAACCATCAACAGATCGATAGCGACGGCAAGCGCCTTGGCCGCAGTCGGAGCAATACTACTTGTCGGCTGCAGGGCGCCGGCGGCTGTGCCGGACGTGGCGGCTGTGCCGGACGTCGGGTTCGCGGCAGGGAAGCTGACGATCTCCCTGTCGACGATGGTCGTCGACACACCGGTGACGGAGCCGTTGCCAGAGGCCGTGGGAGGCGAGGAGGATCTCGTATACTCGCTGTCGGGGGCCGTGCCCGGGCTCACGTTTGATCCGGCAACCAGGGTGCTGAGCGGCACACCTACCACGCCGGGAACATACCCTATGACCTACACGGCCAAGGACTCCGCGACCGGAGGCACCATGGAGTCGGTGACGTTCACGATCGTCGTGAACGCAAAACCGCTGACGAACCGGGAGCGCATCCTTGGCACGTGGCAGAAAACATTCGAATGGTATCGGTGGGACGAAGACGCCATGGAAGACGTCATGATAGGAACCTTCGTTGATTTTGTGACCTTCACAGAGACTCGGTACATTTTCGCTCGATCTCACTTTCTCATGGACGGATCGTTCGATCATGATTGGGTTTACTCCGCGACTTGGACCATCACGGATGAGGAAATCGTCCTCAAATGGTACGATAACCATGACGATGACGACGAAACTGACGATGTCGTTATAGAACGGCGGAAGTCCTATTTTCTGGTCGGGGATGGTGACTTACTTGTCAATCACTTGGGGGACAGAAGCGGCAAAGACAGGGCTTTGGATCGGATGGCTCGCGTTTCGGACCCCTCGCTTGCCCTGCCGCCGGTCGGCGTTTGGGTTTTTGAGTGGCACAGTGACGAAAACGACCACTACCACATCGTAACCATGACCTTGGCACCTGACGGCACATTCACATGGTCGGAGCAGAATCTGCATTCCACGCGCACCTTGAGTGGCCGATGGGACTTCGACCCGGACAACTACTACCTCTACGTTACGGGCGCCACCGGGACAACGGTGCGCTTCGCCTATGCTCCCATGTCGAGCGAGTCAGGGGAGCGCATGATCGCGGTATCGCCTTGGCAAGAGGAACTTGAGGACCGGTCGTACGGGGACTACAATTACGTGATGACCCTCCAGCAATAGCCGGAACGCTGACGGCGTTCCGGCTAATTGCCCTTCACGGATGCCAAGGAACGCTCGTCGGCGATGCCTGCGGACGGCGAACGTGATCGACGTCGCCGTCCGCGGCCAATCACCAACAGGGATCGAAGGACCTGTGAGTCGAGGACGTGATCGTAACGCGGCCGTCCGGTTGGAGACCTTCAGGTGGGGCCGTCGTCGTCGGCGTCGACATGCTGCTTGAGCTTCCGAAAGGCAGCCTCGTCGATGCCGGTGGCGGCCTCGATGGTGGACCATGGTTACGGCGCGGACCAGGAACGCCTCGATGGTTCGGATTCGCCCCTTCAGTTCTCCTTCGTACAGACCCTCTCGGTGCCCCTTCAGTTCTCCTTCCCGGCGACCTTCCTTGAACCGTCCTCAAGACCTTCCGTGGGGCCGGAGGAGCCGGTTCCTCACTCGCCACTGCCCGCTGATTCGGTGGCCGGCGGGTTCGGACGAATGGAATCGGGCTTGGTGCCGGTGAGCTGGCGCAGTACCTCAGCCAAGTCCTGTCGAAGGCCGGCGCGCAGTTCGCGCTGCAGCTTCGCCGCCCACGCAGGTGGGGCTTCCACGCCGGGGCCGGGACGTTCGCGGACCGAGCGGCCCTCTTAGCCTCTGCGGACGCGGGCCGACTCCGGCTTGCGTGGTGGTCCTATGTAGAACTCCAGACCGAGGGCGGACGAAACACGCTCCAGGGTCGTGCTCAGCGCGGCGCGTCCCTGGAGGATGCTGCGAAGCTGTCCGACGGGAACGCCGGTGCGGACAGAGAGTGGCCGCAGCCCCTCACGTTCGACGTGTTGCCGTACCGCGGAGCGGAGGCGTTCCAGCCCCAATTGTTTCACATGTAACACAATATCGATGCTCCATCTAAACGACAACATGCGCGGTTGACGGGCTACTGCCCCGTGTTATGAATAACATATCGAGCTATGGATGACACGACGGAATGGCTATCGCGCCTGTGCGCGATCTTCGCTGCGCGTACCCGGCGCCGGCTGTCGACGGTGTCCCGTCTTGCGACCGGGAGCGGAGAGACGATCGCCCGCCTGAAGAGCGGACGCACCATAACGATCCGGCGCGCGGCGCGGGCGTTTCAGTACCTCTCCGACCACTGGCCGGACGACCAGGAATGGCCTGCCGAGATTCCGCGGCCCGAGGCCGTTCTCGGCAAGGCCCGCCCAAGTATGCGCCGGAGCGCAGTCCGTCGCCATGTCGCCACCAGCGAGATCGCGAAAGACGTCGCTGTTGAGGCGGGCGTCGAGCGGTTCACCGAGCAAGTGGCCGGTGAACCCCATCGATCTCAATCCCGAACGCGTCAAGCATGTATTGGACGGACGGAGGGCCGAACAGGATCTGGCGCGCCAATCTGGACGGGTCCGGAGTCGAGGCGCTCGTAACTTCCGATTTGGAGTCCCCGACCGCGATCGCCCTGGATCTCGTCAATCGAAAAGTGTATTGGGCTCACAGCGGACTGGGCACCATCAAGCGCGCCAACCTCGATGGGTCCGGCATCGAGGAGATCGTGAGTGGGGGGACGGATCCGGACGACTGAAGGGAGGTGGCCGCGGCCGACGTCGTCAGGGTCAGTGTGTGCGGATAGTGCCGGCTAAGCGGGAAACAGCTCCAACTGGCGCTGATTGCGGCGGATCTCGTCGAAGTCGAGCTGCAGGAGGCGCAGCACCGGCTCCGCGACCGGGCGGATCTGGCGCTCGATGTAGTGCTCGTAGTTCAGGAGGTTGTGCTGCCTGCCGGTCGGCTCCGGGCCCTCGACGGTGATGACGTACTCGATCACGCCGCGCAGCTCTCCCGCGGCGGGGGCGCCGCGCTTTTGCGCGGCTACCACGTGCGGCGGAAATGCACGGTACTCCCCGGCCTCTTTGCGGAGGGACTTGCGGTAGACGAGCTGCCGGTCGCACCTTCCCGCCGACACCTCGACGATCACCTGCCGCAGGTAATCGTCGACCGGATCGCCGGCGAACAGGCGGGTGTAGAGCTCGCGCTGGACCTCGTGGGCGAGCTCCGTCCAGTCGCTGCGCACGACCTCCATGCCAGTGAAGTGCAATCGGCCGCCGGCCAGGCCCACGTACCGCTTGGTGGCGCCGCGCTCGCCGGAGCGCAAGGGAGGCAGGAACAGGCGCTCGAACAGGGTCTCGAACTCCATCTGCAGTGCGCTCCGCACGCGCCAGGTCTCCGCGATGTAGCGAGCCAGGTCCTTGGTCAACTCCTCCGCCAGCCGCTCTCCCTGCGCTGCTGCATCGTCTTCGTCCGCCGCGACGAACAGGCTGTCGGTGTCTCCGTACAGGACCTGGAGGCCGTGCTGCTCCATCCACTCCTTGGCCCAGAGCAGGAAGTGCTGGCCGAATCCCGTGATCGCGTTCGCCAGCCGGTGGTCGTGGAACCGGCACGATGGCGTGCCCAGCACGCCGTAGAAGGAGTTCATCAGCAGCTTGATGGCGTTGCCGGCCACCGCGTCGCCCGCTTCCCTGGCCCGTGCGCGGCTTTCGAACAGTCCGTCCAGCAGCTCGGTCAGGATGCCTCGCTCCCGGCGGAAGCAGGCGCCGTTCGGGGCGCGGATGACCTCGCCTTCCTTCCCGTCGGGAACGGGCTCCCGGATCAGTCCCAGCGGATCGATCTGGAAGGTGCGGATTATGCTGGGGTACAGGCTCCGGAAGTCGAACACCATCACGTTCCCGTGCAGCCCCGGTTGCGAGGGCAGGACGTGGCCGCCCTGCTGGCCCTGCCGAGCCTCCGTGCCGTTCTCGCCTTGCGTGACTCCGACGGTGGGGGTCACCACGCCCCGCTCCCGCAGGCGCGACAGGTACAGAAAGTCGAAGGCGGCGATGGAGGCGCCGGCGCGGTCGGGCGGCATGCCGGTGAGCAGGCTGCGCTGCACGGTGAACGGAACCAGCTTCAGCTTCTCCAGGATGTCGAAGGCGAGCCGCGCGTCGGTGAGGTTGTACCGCACGAAGCGCTCCGGATCCCGCTCGAAGGCGCGCTGGATCTCTGCGGCGTGGTCGGCGGCGTGGAAGGTCTTGCCCTCGCCCAGGATGTGGCGGGACGCGGTCTCCAGGCTGTAGTCGGGCAGGCGCACCCCGACGGCGCGCAGCAGGCGGATGCCGTCGAGCACTGTCCGGCCCGGGATGAACACCGAGTCGCTGAACCGGCGCGCCCCCTCGCCGCGCTGGCGGAGCTCGCCCGGCGCGCGGCCCAGCTCCATCGGCACCCCGGCGGCAGCCGCCCGCCGGATCAGCACCGGCACGTCGAAGTCGATGATGCTCCAGCCCGTCAGCACGTCGGGATCGAGCTCGCGGATCCGCCGGCAGAGGAGGGTGAGCAGCTCCCTCTCGTCCGCGCACGGCGTCGCGCCGCTCGGGCAGGCGGCGTGCGCGGCCTCATCCGGACAACACAGCAGGACCTCCCGCGCCCCGCATCCCCAGAGCGACACCGAGTAGAGCTGCTGCGCCTTGGGATCGGTCTCGATGTCGAGTGAGAGCGTGTTCAGCTCCGGGGTCCAGTCCGCCGGCTGAAGCCGCGGCTCGTGGAACAGCACCGTCCGGGAGAAGCTTCCGCCGAGGGGAGCGGGTTTGCCGTCGATGCGCATGGCGCTGCGGATGCCTCGATCGATGAGGTGGCGATAAGCGAAGCGGACGTCAGCCTCGTACGTGGGCACGCCGGCGCGGTGCAGCCGCTCACGCAGCGGCGGAGCCTCCTGGGGGTGAGCCAGCTCCACGCGGCAGACGCGGGCGCCGTGCAGCGTCCGGAGCTCGGTTGGCACGAGCCGGGCGCCTGCGGCCCGCGCCTGCACCCGGTCCGAGTGCTCGACGTAGAAGTAGGGGACCGCGCGGCCGTCGCGCACGAGGAACGGGCGGCCGTCCTGGAGCTTGCCGTACAGGTGGACGACCGCGCGCCCGTCGGCGCCGGAGTTGACGTAGGTCGCGTTGAGGAGGTAGCCGACGAACCCGCTCACCGTGTTCCCGCCCGCTCCTGCGTGGTCATCGCCGTGCCATCATCCTCGATTTGTCACTCGGCCGCTCCGCACGAAACGTTCGCGTCTTGCGGGCACCCATCGCCTATAGTGGAACTCACCATGCGCATCACCGACGTCCGCGCGTTCCTGGTATACGGCGGCACGCCAGAGCGGGCCGGCTGGCGCCACTGGCTGTTCGTGAAGGTCCACACCGACACGGGGCTGTACGGCGTCGGCGAATGCTGGGGCTGGCCGCGGGTCGTGCAGACCGCCATCAAGGATCTGAAGCCGCTGGTCGTCGGCGAGGACCCGTTCCTGATCGAGAGGATCTGGCAGAAGCTGTACGCCTCCACGCAGGGCCACGGCATGACCGGCGTGGTCGGCTCGGGCGCCATCACCGGCATCGAGCTGGCGCTCTGGGACCTGAAGGGCAAGGCCCTGGAAACGCCGGTCTGGAACCTGCTGGGCGGCAAGATGCGCGACCGTATTCGCCTTTACGGCCACGCCTTCGACGAGGAGCGAGCGCGCGAGCTGGTCGACCGTGGCTTCACGGCGATGAAGCTCTTCGGCTGGCGGGACGCGGTCAGCCGCGTCGGCAGGATGCGCAGCGAGTTCGGGCCGGAGATCGACCTGATGGTCGACGCCGGCGGCGGGCCGTGGCAGACGCCGGCCGACGCGATCTCGCTGGGCCGACGTCTGGAGCGCTACGGCCTGCTGTTCTACGAGGATCCCGTCTCGGCGGTGGACATCGACGGCCTGGCGCGGGTGGCGCAGGCGGTCGATCTGCCGATCGCGATCGGCGAGGCGTATCCCGACCTATTCGCGCTCCGTCCGCTGATCGAGCGGGGCATCATCGATGTCGCGCAGCCGGACACCGGCCGCTTCGGCGGGCTCTGGCAGATGAAGAAGCTGGCCGCGATCGCCGAGGCGCACCAGGTGATGGTCGCTCCGCACCAGGGCTCGCTCGGCCCGGTGGCGGAGATGGCGGCGATCCACCTGCTCGCGACCCTGCCGAACTATCTCATGCACGAGTACCTGGTGAACGACGTCCCGCAGCGCTACGAGGTCATGATCGGGCAGCCGACGATCGAGGACGGCCACATCCTGGTTCCGGACCGCCCCGGTCTCGGCGTCGACCTGGACGAGGATGCGATCAAGCGCTACCCGCCGCAGGGAAACGCCATCCTGGTCGTGGAGGACCCGGACTACGGCTATCAGTACGTCGCCGCCCATCGACGCCGCGCCGCTTGGCTCGCCGAGCCGACCGATGCGACCGAGGTGCTCGGCTCGACCACCTGAGGCGGTTCTACGACTTCGGATCACGTCGACGCAATCTATGACCCCGCTTTTCTTGACGAGCTGGAACGTCTGATAGAGCGGATGCCGAGCCGCCCATGATCGTCGTCATACAATGCGCCTCGGGCAAGAAGCCGGATACGGGCCATCTTCGCAGGACCAACGGACAGGAGGTCATGTTCGTCGCGGATCCCGAGATCGCTCCCGCTGACGAATCGTACGCGTACGCGCGGCCGGATAATTCGTTCCCGCGGCCCTCCGGCGCGGCGATAGCTCAGCCAGCGCCGTCCGATGCTATCGAGGCGTCGAGCGCGGCGAGCGTGACGTTGATTTCGCGCAGAGCGGCATCCAGCGCTTCCGGTCACCAAACGCGGGAGCGAGCTCCTCGAACCGTGCTGTTCGTCGGCCAGAAACACGTCCAACAGTACGTTGGTGTCGACTGCGGTAATCACCGTCCGCGGATTTCATCGATATAATCGTCCGTGCTGCCGGTCTTGCTCAGCACGGCATACACCCGGTCGACGGGGTGTTCCGCGGTGGTTCGCTTGTGAATCAACAGCCCGCGTTCGGTGGGAGTGATCTCGACCTCGACGTTGTGATTCATCCCGAAGCGGTCGCGAAGGGGCTTGGGAATCGTGATCTGGCCTCGTTCCGAGATCCTCATGTCATCTCCGTATGAAAGTGGGCGTACTGAAATCATACTCGACAGTGCGGATCGCAACCAGAGCCCTACTGACCGTCGGCGCTGGCATCCGCGCGCGCAGTCAGATCGGTGCTCGGGTTCGGTGAGCTCGGGCAGACTCCCTCGGTCACGCGATGCATCGTACAATCCTGTTCGTCATGAAAATCGTACGCTACGAGCAGAACGGGGCGATCGGATACGGGCGTCAGCGGGACGACGGGTCGATCGTCGCCATCGACGACGGGCCGGCTGCGACCGCCGGGCGGGCGTGGGAGATCGCGCTGGACGCTGCGGATGGGCCGGTGGTCGAAGGGGCGAGGCTGCTGGCGCCGGTGGTGCCGACCGGGGTGCTGTGCATCGGGCTGAACTACCGCAAGCATGCGGAGGAGTCGGGGGCGCAGGTGCCCGAGCAGCCGATCCTGTTCATGAAGCTGCCGTCGGCGGTGCAGGCCCCCGGCGGGGACATCGTGCTGCCGCGCCGGCTGCGCAGCGACCAGGTGGACTACGAGGCGGAGCTGGCCGTCGTGATCGGCCGGCCGTGCCGGAACGTCGCGCGCGAGGAGGCGCTGGACTACGTGCTGGGGTACACCTGCGGCAACGACGTGAGCGCCCGCGACTGGCAGTTGCAGTGGGGCGGGGGACAATGGTGCCGGGGCAAGACTTTCGCCACCTTCTGTCCGCTGGGGCCGGCGCTGGTGACGCCGGAGGACATCCCGGATCCCAACGCGCTCGGTATCAAGAGCGTCGTCAGCGGCGAGACCATGCAGGACTGGACGACACGCGACATGATCTTCGACGTGCCGGAGTTGATCGCCTTCCTGAGCGGCAGCACCACGCTGGAGCCGGGCACGGTGATCATGACCGGCACCCCGCACGGGGTGGGCTCGGCCCGCAAGCCGCCGCGGTTCCTGCAGCCGGGCGACAGCGTGACCATCGAGATCGAGTCGATCGGCGCGCTCACCAACCCGGTGGTCGAGGAGTCGTAGCGATGGCAGCGCTGAGCGCCGAGCAGGTCGAGCGGTTCCGCCGCGACGGCTACCTGGTCGTCGACGGGCTGTTCGACACGGAGAGCCTGGAGCCGGCGCGGCGCCGCATCCGGGAGCTGGCGGCGCCGGATGCGCCGGCGATGGAGAAGGCCAAGCGGCAGGTGGAGCCGCTCGTGGAAGCGGGAGAGATGCGGGCCGACGGCTACGCCGCGTCGCTGCGCAAGATGTCGCACATGGCGTTCGAGGACCCCGTCTTCCTGACGCATGCGCGGGAGCCGCGGATCGTTGACATCATCGAGTCGCTGCTCGGCCCCGACCTCGTGCTGGCGCAGGACCAGTTGTTCATGAAGCCGCCACGCGTCGGGTCACGGCAGAAGTTCCATCAGGACACGCCGCTGGGCTTCCACCTGGATCCGCCCGACCGGATGGTCACCTGCTGGTGCGCTCTGGACGAGGCGACCATCGCCAACGGCTGCCTGTGGATGATTCCGGGCAGCCACCTGGACGGCGTCACCGACCAGGAGACGTGGCGGCGCTACGAGCCGGTCGACGGCGTGGAGCCGCCTGAGGCGCGGCCGGTCGAGCTGGCGGCGGGGAGCTGCAGTTTTCACCACGGCCTCATCCTGCACGCCAGCCGTCCCAACCTGACCGACCGGCCGCGCTGGGGCTACGCCACGCACTATGCCAGTGCACGCTGCCGGTTCGAGGGCGAGGCGGGCGATCACGTGACCATCCGTGGCCGGCGCTTCCCCGGCTGCGTGTAGGGCGCGCCGCTACAGAGGCCAGTCGGCGCCGTCCTGCGGGACGAAGCCGATGGTGCGGCGGGCGTGCTCCAGGTCGCGGTAGCGGCCGCGGTTGGCAGAGACGGCGAACAGGATCGCGAAGCGCAGGTCGGCGGGGGCGTCGATGCAGCGCTCGACCGCCTGCACGGCGTCGCGGTGGCTGAGGTAGACCGCGGCCTCGCGCGGGTCCCGCGGCTGGTCGCCGGGCAGCACGCGGCCGATGCGCAGGCAGATCATGGACAGGCCGTACGAGTCGGCGTAGTCGCGGGCCAGCGCCTCGCCGAACGCCTTGGTGGCGGCATAGAGGCCGTTGGGCCGGACCGGGTCGTCGGTGGTGATCGCGTCGCGGTCGGCCGGCACGTCGTCCCAGCGCGCCTCGACCAGGGCGCGGTACGGCTCGTCCACCTCGTAGCCGGCGGCGACGGCGCCGGAGCTGGCGTAGACCACGCGGCGCACGCCGGCGGCGAGAGCCGCCTCGAATACGTGGTAGGTGCCGGTGACGTTGGTGGACAGGTGGCCGTACGGATCATTGTCGAGATAGGCGGCCAGATGCACGACCGTGTCGATGCCGTCGAACGCGGGCCGGATCGCGTCGAGGTCGTTGAGGTCGGCGCGGACGGTGTCGACACCGTCGACCGGGGAGCGGTTCAGGGCGCGCAGCGTGCAGTGTCGAACCGGGTCACGTGGTTCAGGACCTTGAAGCCGGCGTACATGAACAGGATGGCCCCCGCGCCGCCGATCACGGCGTACAGCAGGTCAGCAGGACAACCTGAAGGTCGAACAGGCTCATTTCCCCTCCCCGTGGCGTGGTGCAGCGTCCCGTCTGGCACCGGCCGCCCACGGAGAGGATAATGAGGCCGCAGAGGAGTTGCACAACATGTCTTCACCGTCCCTGATCGATCCCTTCGGGCCGGACGCAGCGGGCGTCTGGCTCAAGGGCAACCTGCACGCCCACACCACCGAGTCGGACGGGCACGTCAAGCCCGGCCCCCGCGTCGCCCAGTACCGGGAGCGCGGCTACGACTTCCTGTGCCTGTCCGACCACCACCGCATCACGCGCGTGAACAGCGTGCCGGTGCCGGAGGGGATGACGCTGGTCCAGGGCGCCGAGATCCATCCGGACAACCCGTTCGGGGGCCAGGGGTACCACCTGCTGGCCTACAACATGACCGACGACGTGGACGCCCAGCGCATGCCGCCGCAGCACGTCATCGACGCGGTCCGCGAGCAGGGCGGCTCGGTGTGGCTGGCGCACCCGCACTGGAGCGGCATCAACGTCCGCCGCGACGTGATGCCGCTGACCGGGCTGGCCGGCATCGAGGTGTTCAACTCGATCTGCCAGCGCATGGGCCGGGGCGAGGCCGGCATCATCTGGGACGACTGGATGGACCACGCCGGCCACCCGCTGCCGGCGATCGCCAACGACGACTGCCACGGCAACCCCGCGCACGGCGACGACCTGTTCCAGGGCTGGACGATGGTGCGCGCGGCCGACCGCTCGCCCCAGGCGATCGTGGCCGCGCTCGAACGGGGCGCGTCGTACTGCACGACGGGGCCGGAGATCCGCTCGCTGCGGGTCACTCGGTCCGAGCAGTCGGACGCGGACGATCGGCCGTATCGCCTGGAGGTGAGCTGCTCGCCGGCGGTGCGGGTGACGGCGGTCTGCAGTCTCAGGGGCGCGGACTACCCGGCCGGTCCGACCGATCCGGCGTACCCCTTCGAGCACGCCGTGCTGGGGCTGCGGGAGGCCGACTGGGTGCGCGTCGAGGTGCTCGACACCCACGGCCGCAAGGCGTGGAGCAACCCGATCGACCTGACCGGGCTGGCCCCCGCCGGCTGACCGGCGGCGCCACACGCACCGCGGTCGGAAAGGCACGCGGCGGCGCCGGCGATGGCGCCGCCGCGCGGGAAAGGAGGGTCAGTTGCCTCCGACGATATCCAGGTAGCGGTCCCACTTCTGCTGGTAGACCTGCACGAACCGGTCGCTGCCCAGCTTGGCGACGGTCTGCAGGTACTCGTCCCACTTCTCGTCGATCGACTCCTGGCCGACGATGAACTTGTCCTTCATCTCGTGGTAGTAGGTGACCAGGTCGCCCCGCACCTCGTTGATGGTGTCGATCTCCTCCTTGGTGCTGGCGATCGGCGGGAACGGCTCGAAGAAGTGCTGCAGCTTCTCGTCGAGCGGAAAGATCCAGGCAGGGAAGCGGTTGATCCACGCCTGCTTAGGCGGCCCCGTCGATGGCAATAACGACCTCGGTGTGCCATAATCCGGTGCCATGAGCCGCTCATGGGAGCGAATCACCGATTACACGAACCATCCTGCGGATCTTGCCAACCGGGATTGAAGCACTTGGCGGAGGTCTGGAGTGAACAGCGTGCTTCTCTGGAGACGGAAGGTCCGTTCATTCGGTTCAACGAAAGACTCAAACGAGAATGGGCCATCGAAACAGGATTGATCGAGCGCCTGTACGTTCTCGATCGAGGGGTAACCAGACTCCTGATCGAACAAGGAATAGATGCTGCTCTGATTTCCCATTCCAGCAATCAGAACGCCAAGTCAGTCACGTCCATGATCATCGACCATCAGGCCGTCGTAGATGGAATCTTCATGTTCGTGAAGGGCGATCGTCCGCTTTCCACGAGCTATATCAAGGAAATTAACGCCCTGATGACTCGTAGCCAGGAGACCGTCGAAGCGTTCGATGCAATGGGATCGATCGCAAATGTCGATCTGATTCGAGGCGACTACAAGCGCTTGCCCAACAATCCAACCAAGCTCGACGGAAGCGTCCATCAGTACTGTCCTCCGGAGCATGTAGCTTCGGAAATGGACCGGCTCATGGAGATGCATCTCGCTCACCGGGACTCGCCTCCGGAGGTGGAAGCCGCTTGGCTGCATCACCGATTCGTCCAGATTCATCCGTTTCAGGACGGGAATGGACGGATCGCCAGAGCGCTCTCCACTCTGATATTCGTCAAGGCTGGCTGGTTTCCCCTGGTCGTTCGTGATCGAGATCGCGACCGGTACCTCGATTCCCTTCAAGCGGCGGACGCTGGCGATCTTTCTCCCGTCGTGGAGTATTTCGGCGACCTGCAGAAGGGCGAATTCATCAAGGCTCTGAGCATCGCTCGTGACGTCATGAGCTCCGTCCGGGCGGAGGATGCGATCAAGGCGGTTCGTCGTCAAATGGTGCGACGCCGGGACGCCCTTACCCAGGAATGGCAGCAGGCGCGAGACATCGCACGCCAACTTTGCGATTCCGCGAAGCGACGGTTAGAGGAAGTCCGTGACGAATTAAGGCGAGAGATGGAACCTTTGCTGAGAGGCGCGACCTTCTTCGTCGACGACGCCGAAGATCATAATGAAAGAAGCCACTATTTTCGATCTCAGATCGTGGAGGCAGCAAGGAGGCTGGACTACTTCGCAAATATGGAGACGTACCGGTCATGGACGCGCTTGGTCATTAGAAGCGCAGACCATGACCAGAGCGAGCTGCTGGTTGCGTTTCATGGTATAGGTCAAGAGTTCCAGGGAGTCCTCGCCTGTTCTGCGATCTGCTTTCAGCGCGTCGCTACAGGCGTGGGCGAACGGCAAGTGGCTTCCGTGGAACCTGTCTCGGAGGATGTATTCCAGATCAACTACAAGGAGCCCTTCGCCGAGGCCGAGCCGCGATTCATGCCTTGGATCGAGCGAAGTCTGATCCGGGCTCTGGACCTCTGGCAATCGACGGTGCTCTGACGGGCTCAGTTGTGGCGAGGAATAAGACCATGAGTGCGGCGGTGTTCGGGATGTCGGTGCGGGCCGATCGCTACTGACCATGCGCTTGGAACGCGCGGCAGCCGCCGAGGGAACGGCATGAGCCGGCCGATCACCGTGGGCGTGGTCGGCGTGAGCCGCGGCCGGACGTTCGCGCGCGGGTCGGAGGCCGCGACCGGGCTGCGCCTGGTGGCGCTCTGCGACACCTGGGAGGAGCGGCTGGAGCAGGAGCGCCGCGAGCTCGCGGCGCGCGGAACGGCGGTGACGATCTATACCGACTACGACCGGTTTCTCCGGCACGACATGGACGCGGTCGTGCTGGCCAACCACTTCCACGAGCACGCTCCGTTCGCGATTCAAGCGCTGCGCTCGGGACGCCACGTGATGAGCGAGTGCGCGGCGTGCCACACGCCCGCCGAGGGCGTGGCGCTCATCCGCGCGGTCGAGGAGACCGGCAGGATCTACCTGTTCGCCGAGAACTACCCCTACATGGCCTACAACCAGGAGATGCGCAGGCTGTACCGCGAGGGCACCGTCGGCACCTTCCTGTACGGCGAGGGCGAGTACGTGCACCCGGACAGCGCGCGCACCAAGGCGGGACGAAGCTTCGGGATGGACCACTGGCGCAACTGGATACCGGCGACCTACTACTGCACGCACTCGCTGGCGCCGGTCATGTACATCACCGACACCCGCCCGGTGAAGGTCAACGGCTTCGTGGTGCCGTACTCGGCCGAAGACCCGACGCAGGCCATGCACGTGCGCCGCAGCGATACCGCCGGGCTCATCATCTGCCGCATGGATGACGACGCGGTGGTCAAGTCCCTGCACGGCGGGTTGCGCGGGCACCAGAACTTCGTGCGCATCCACGGCACCGGCGGGCTGATGGAGAACTGCCGTCACGGCGACCGCGCCGCCGTGCGCCTGCGGCGGGAGCCGTTCGACAAGCCGGCCGGCGCGCCGACGGAGACCGTGTACATGCCGGACTTCCCCGAGCACCACGACTTGGCCACGCGGGCCGGCCACGGCGGCGGCGACTTCTTCACCAGCTTCCTGTTCGCGCGCGCGATCCGCACCGGCACGCAGCCCTATCTGGACGTGTACCGCGGGGTGGAGATGAGCCTGGTCGGGGTGCTGGCCTGGCGCTCGGCGCTCGAGGACTCAAGGACCGTCATCGTGCCGAATCTGCGCGAGGAGTCCGAGCGGCACGCGTACGAGGACGACCACTGGTCGCCCGATCCGGCGCGGGCGGGTCCGGGCCAGCCGCTGCCGAGCATCCTGGGCCACGTCGAGCCCTCGGATACTGCCAAGGAATTCGCCCGCGAGGTCTGGGCCGAGGCCGGCTACCGGGAGCCGGACGCCACGTGAGCGCAGAGCTCAACGGAGTCGCGTACCAGGTTCCGGACGCTCCGGTCGCCGTGGTGTGCGTCGACGGCGGCGACCCGGAATACTTCGAGGCGGCACGGGCGGCCGGGTGCATTCCCACCGTCTCCCGCTTCATGAGTACCGGCTTCAGCGGTATCGCGCACTGCGGCATCCCCAGCTTCACCTGCCCCAACAACATGTCGATCGCCACCGGCGCGCCGCCGAGGGTCCACGGCATCTCCGGCAACTTCTATCTCGACCGCGCGACCGGCCAGGCCGTGGTCATGACCGGCCCGGAGCTGATGCGGTCGCGCACCGTGTTCGACGTGCTCTCGAAGGCCGGCGCCCGGACCGTGGTGGTCACCGCCAAGGACAAGCTCCGCACCCAGCTCGGCAAGGGCCTGGAAGTCGCCGCCGGCAACGTCTGTTTCTCCTCCCAGCACGCCGACCGCTGCACCGGCGCCGACAACGGCATCGTCGACGCCCTCGGCTTCGTCGGACAGCCGCTTCCCGACATGTACTCGGAGGAACTGTCGCTGTTCGTGCTCGACGCCGGCATCCGCTTCCTGGAGCGGGATGATCCGCCGGCGCTCCTGTACCTGTCGCTGACCGACTACGTGCAGCACAAGTACGCCCCCGAGCATCCCGCCGCGCTCGCCTTCCATGCGGCGCTGGATCGACGATTCGCGCGGCTGCAGGAGCTGGGCGCCACTGTCGCCCTGACCGCCGACCACGGCATGAAGGACAAGTGCGCGGCCGACGGCAGCTACAACATCGTCTACCTGCAGGATCTCCTGGACGAGCGCTTCGGCGCGGGCCGCACCCGGGTGATCTGCCCGATCACCGACGCGTTCGTCGGCCATCATGGATCGCTCGGCGGCTTCGTGCGGGTTTACTGCTTCGGCGGCGTGGAGGCGCGCGCGGTGGCCGACTTCATCCGCCCGCTCGATGGGATCGAAGAGGTGCTGGAACGCGAGCAGGCGGCGCGGCGGTTCGATCTCCCCGCAGACGTGGAGGGGGACGTGGCGGTGATCTCCACGGCCGACTACTGTGTCGGCATGGGGCGCGCCGATCACGACCTGGCCGACCTGCACGGCGAGCGGCTGCGCTCCCACGGCGGACTGTCCGAGCGCGACGTGCCGTTCATCCTGAGCCGGCCGCTGAACGCCGGCTACCGCGCGCGGGCGCAGTCGGAGCGACTGATGAACCACCAGGTTCTCGACTACGCCATCAACGGCACCGGGTGAGGACTCGCCCGTGGCACCACGCACGGCCCGCGCCGCCGTCTACGACGCTCCCAACACACCGTTCGTCGTGCGCCGCTATCCGCTGCGCGACGCGCGCCGTGACGAGGTGCTGGTGCGGGTCACCATGTCGACCATCTGCCGCTCGGACATCCATTCCTACCACGGCCACCGTCCCAACCCGTGCCCGGGGATCCTCGGCCACGAGATCATCGGCGTCATCGATCAGCTTGGCGAGGACATAGAGACCGACCTGCGCGGCGATCCCGTCGCGGTCGGCGACCGGATCACCTGGACCGAGTACTTCCACCACGGCCCCTCCTACTACCGGGAGGTGCACGACCTGCCGCAGAAGTCGGCGGGGGTGAGGAAGTACGGCCACGATCTGGTAGGCGACGACCCCCATTTCCTGGGCGGCTTCGCCGAGTACTGCTACGTCCTGCCCGGCACCGCCATCCTGAAGCTCCCGGAGGACCTGAGCGACGAGGAGGCGACCCCGGTCAACTGCGGCGTCGCCACCGTCGTCGCGATCACGGAGGCGACGCGGATCGGGATGGGCGACGTCGTGGCCGTCCAGGGACTGGGTCTGCTGGGGCTGTACGCGTGCGCGATCGCCAGGACGCGCGGCGCCAGGCGAGTGATCGGCCTGGACGCAGTCGACGACCGTCTCGAGGCGGCCAGGCAGTTCGGCGCGGACACCGTGATCGATGTCTCCGGCCGCGGCTCGCAGGCGGTGGTGGCCGCGGTGCGCGAGCTGGCGCCGCCGGACGGCGTCGACGCCGTGATCGAGGTGTGCGGCGATGCCGCGGTGATCCCGGACGGACTGGAGATGCTGCGCGTCGGCGGCCGCTACACGCTGGGCGGCATCGTCACCCCCGACGCCGACGTCACCATCGACGCCAACGTGCTGGTGAAGAAGTGGATCACCCTGCGCGGCGTCCACAACTACCACCCGCGGCACCTGATACAGGCGCTCGACTTCGTGGTCGCCAACCGGGACCGGTTTCCGTTCAAGCGGATTGTCGACGCCAGGTTCGGGCTCGACGAGCTCGACGAGGCGTTCCGCAAGGCGTCGGAGCGCACGGTGCTGCGCGCCGCGGTCGTGCCCTGATGCAAACGCCCGACCTGGCGTTCGAGCCGCGGGGACTGTTCGTCGGCGGCGAATGGATCGCCGCCCGGTCGGGGCGGACCATCACCAGCATCAATCCCGCCAACGGTGAGCTGCTGGGCTCGGTGCCGCTGGCCGACGAGCACGACGTTGACCGGACGGTGGCCGCCGCCAGGGACGCGTTCCCGGCGTGGGCGGCGCTGCCGGTGACGCGCCGGGCGGACTGCCTTCGGCGGCTGGCCGATGCCGTCGAGGGCAACGCCGGCTCCCTGGCGCTGATGGACGCGGTGGACAGCGGCAATGCCATCTCCGGCATGCGGGGCGACATGACCTGGACGGCCGACGCCCTGCGCTACTTTGCCGGGCTGGTCACCGAGATGAAGGGCCAGACCATGTCGCGCGAGCAGGGCCACCTCAACCTGACCCTGCGTCAGCCGTATGGCGTGGTCGCCCGGATCAACCCGTTCAACCATCCGTTCCGCTTCTGCGCCGAAAAGGCGGCCTCCGCGCTGGCCGCCGGCAACACCGTCGTGATCAAGGGTCCGGAACAGGCGCCGCTGTCGAGCCTGAAGCTGGGCGAGCTGTGCGCGGAGATCTTCCCGCCTGGGGTGGTGAACATCGTGACCGGAGACGGCGCCACCGGATCCGCCTTGGTGCGCCACCCGGACGTGGCGCGGGTCGGCTTCGTCGGCTCGGTGGAGACCGGGCGCATCGTCGCCCGCGAGGCTGCCGAGAGCCTCAAGGAGGTCACCCTGGAGCTCGGCGGCAAGAACCCGATCGTCATCTTTCCCGACGCCGACCCGGCCAAGGCGGCGGCGCAGGCGGTAGCGGCGATGAACATGAACCGCCAGGGGCAGTCGTGCTCCTCCACCTCGCGGGTGCTCGTGCACCGCTCGCTGCACGAGCGCGTGAGCGCCGAGCTGGTCAAGGCCGCGTCCGCGATTCCGATCGGCCTGCCGTGGCTGGAGGACGCCGAGATGGGGCCGATCGTGTCGCGGCCGCAGTACGAGCGGGTGCTCCGGTACGTCGCCTCCGGCCGGGAAGAGGGCGCCGAGCTGCTGACCGGCGGCGGCCCGCCGTCCGCTCCGGAGCTCGCTGGCGGCTTCTTCATCAAGCCCACCGTGTTCGACCGCGTACGGCCCGAGATGCGTATCGGCAGCGAGGAGATCTTCGGTCCGGTGATGGCGATCATGAGCTGGTCCGACTTCGACGAGATGATCGAGGTCGCCAACGGCGTGATGTATGGCCTGACGGCGTCGCTGGTCACCAACGACTTCGGCGCCGCGATGCGCGCGGCCGAGCGGTTGCAGGCGGGCTACGTGTGGATCAACTCCTCGGGCCGCTACCTCGGCGCGCCTTACGGCGGCTGGAAGCAGAGCGGGATCGGCAAGGAGGAGTCGTTCGAGGAGTTGCTGAGCCACACGCGCGTCAAGAACATCAACATGCGCTGGTAGCTGCGTGAGCCGCGCAATGGGAGCAAACTGATGGGAATCAGCGTCGCGATGGTCGGGACCGGGGCGTTCGCGCAGGGGTTCATCCCGCTGTTCAAGGCGCACCCGCTGGTCGAGCGGATCGCTCTCTGCGATCTGGACGCCGAGAAGCTCGAGGACAACAAGGCCCGCCACGGGATCGCCGAGTCGTTCCCGTCTCTGGACGAGGTGTGTACCTCCGACTTCGATGCCGCCGTCATCATCACGCAGCCGTGGTTGCACGGCCCGCAGGCGGTGCAGGCGCTGCGGGCGGGCAAGCACGCCTGGTCGGCGGTGCCGGCGGGACGGACGCTCGACGAGTGCCGGGCGCTGGTGCAGGCGGTGGAGGAGACCGGCCGCATCTACATGATGGCGGAGACCAGCTACTACTACCCGGCGGTCATCTACTGCCGCCGGCGCCATGCCGAGGGGGCGTTCGGCAGCATCGTCTACTCCGAGTGCGAGTACTACCACGACTGGGACCACGGGCTGTACGAGGTGGCCCGCTGGCGGGGCGGGGAACGCTGGCGCTGGAGCGCCGGCGCGCCGCCCATGTACTATCCGACCCACTCCACCAGCCAGATCATGTCGGTGACCGGGGCGCGCATGACGCGCGTCTCCTGCCAGGGATTCGTCGACCACCACTCCGACGCCGTGTACGAGGCGGCCAACAACGAGTACGGCAACACCTTCAGCAACGAGGTCGCGCTGTTCGCGATGTCGGACGGCAGCGCCTGCCGGGTGAACGAGTTCCGGCGCATCGGCCACCCCGGAGCGGTACGGATGAGCCTGTTCGGGACCGAGGGCTCGTTCGAGGAGGCCGTGGGCTCGCAGCGGTTCCTGGCCAAGAGCATGGACGACGTGGTGGACGTCTCCGATCTGTTGACCTGCCGCACGGAGCCGGCCGATGCCGACCGCGGCGAGATGGGGGCCGTGACGTCGCGCGACGGGACGCACCTGGGCTCCGCGCGCATCCACCCGGTGGAGCGGCTGCCGCGCGAGTTCGCCGGGCTGCCCAACGGCCACGCCGGCGCCCACCAGTTCCTGGTCGACGACTTCGTCCGCTCCTGCCACGAAGGGACGCAGCCGCCCAACCACGTGTGGAACGCCGCCGCCTACACGGTGCCGGGCATCGTCGCCCACGAGTCGGCGCTCCGTGGCGGCGAGCTGCTCGACATCCCGGAGCTGGGGACGCCGCCCGAGTGATGAAGGCAGTATCGGATATGGCTCTCGTTGGACGAGTTTCAGGAAGTCATGACTGCACTCGTGCCCGAGTTGATTGCTGCCCATCACGGTGAGGAGGAACTGATGTACCACGAGACAGAGCGCGCATGGGAGTATGAAAAGAAGGCGGCGTATGGCGAACAACTACTACAGGAGAGTGGTCAGGTTGATTAGAGGAAACTGGATTTGAACGTCTTCCGAAGAGCCAGCAACCCTCTGGAAGTCATGAAATATGGAAGAACTCTTTCGGAAGGATTTCCTCGTGCTGGTACACCTTCGTGATGGAGAACGTCGGCAGCAACGCGGAACCTCGGTTCGACCGCCCGCGGCCGATCCGGGACGAGCGGGGAACGCCGGTCAAGGTCTCCCAGCACGAGAGCCACGTGACCGCCTGCGACTGGGACGGCGACGGCACCCCCGACCTGATCGTGGGCGGCGAATCGGGCGGGCTTTACGTCTTTCACCACGACTGGGTGAGCGGCATCTACCACCGGGCGGAGGTCGCGGGAAGCGCGTGATGGGGCCGATCGAGGTCGTCGGCGAGGTTGCCGTAGCCGCCGGCCCCGTAGCCGCCGGCCCCGGCGCCGCCCACCGGGCGTGGCCGTCGCTGGAGCGCACGGAAGACGGCGGCCTGGTGGTCGCCTACAAGGTCGGCCCCGACCACCACAAGACCGACGACGGCGTCGTCTGGGTGGCTCGCTCGGAGGACGGCGGGCTGACGTGGCCGTTCCGCCGGCCGGTGGTCGCCGAGCCGGGGTGGGACGTGTTCACCCATCACGGCCTGACCCGCCTGCGCGACGGCAGCCTGCTGCTGCACTGCGTGCGTGCCCGCCACCTCGGCGCCGAGGAAGCCGGAGACGCCGGGGAGGGCGCCTTCTTTGCGCGCGGCGCCTTCATCCGCTCGGAAGACGGCGGCCGGACGTGGCTGCCGCACGGGCCGCCGCTCGAAATGCCGTTCATCAGCGCCACCGGCCGGGGGTTCTGCTACGGGAAGATCCAGGAGCTGGCCGGCGGCGCGCTGATCGTCCCGTTCTACGGCACACCGGCCGACCGTACCGACGAGCTGCAGCGGGTCCTGGCGATCGTCCGCTCCGACGACGGCGGCCGCTCGTGGCGGGAGTACTCGTTTGTCTCCGCGGACCCGTCCTCGCCCCTGCGGCCGAGCGAGACCGATCTGCTGCGGCTGGCCGACGGCCGGCTGCTGGCGGTGGTGCGAGCAAACGCCAGGAAACGGCTGTATTGCGCCTGGTCCGAGGACGACGGGCTCTCCTGGAGCGAGCTCGAGCCCACGCCGATGCCGGGCCAGTCGCCGGCGCTGCTCGCGCTGGAGTCCGGCGCCATCCTGTGCGCCTACCGCGTACGAACCGCGGAGGCGTTCGGCTTGGGCTGCGCGGTGAGCCGGGACGGCGGAGCGACCTGGCAGGTCCTGGGCAGCCTGTACGCCGGCGACAGTGGCGACTGCGCCTACCCGTCGATGGTGACGCTCCCCGACGGCACCGTCTATTGCGCGTTCTACACCAGCCCGCGCCCGACCGCCGACGGCCCCGACTCAGAGATCCGCGGACTCATCATCACCGACCCCACGGCGACGGTTTTGGGCGCTAACCGAAGTTCGCCAGCAGGTACTCCGCGATCGCGTCCTCGACGCTGCGGGTGACGCTCTGCAGGATGAACGTGCGGCCGCCGACTCCGTAGCGGCCGAAATTCCAGTCGTACACCATCTCCGGCCGGTCGGTATCCCAGGGCGGACTGAAGTGTATCTCCTGACTGAAGACAAGCTCACCCTCGTCCGGCGCGAAGCAGGACACGACGATCCGCAGGTGCAGCTCCACGAGCCCGTACTGGGACGTCGCCAGTGCGCCGCGCGCCATCGCAGCGTCCAGAACCCGCTCGACGTCCTCCTGCCCGATCGGGCAGTCCAGGTCCACGAACACCCGGTACCCGAGCTCGTCGGGGTTCTCCTTGCGGATGGCCTCGTGCAGCCACGACGGTGCGTCGGCATGCACGCCGGCCGCCACGCAGAACAAGAGAGCCACGGGCGCGAGCCTGAGCGCAGTTGAGATCTTCACGGTCGAGAGCTTCTCCGTCTTCGGAAGACGAGGCAGCTTCAGCATACCATCGATGTGGCCGCGCCGCGGTTGGCCGGCTTCTGGAACAGGATCTGCTGGCGCGGGGTGAGCGGAACCGAGTCAGGCGGCGGCACGCGGCGCGCCGACCAGGCGATGTGGGACTGGCAGTACTTGTAGATGAGGGTGCGGCGCCGGTGGCTGCCCTTCCAGGGCGCGGTGCCGTGTGTCAGCGCCTCGGAGAACAGGACCACCGACCCCGCCGGCGCCTCGGGAATCACCACGCCGGGCGCCAGGTCGTCCCCGTCCATCATCTCCCAGTGTCCGTGCGTCAACGCGGAAACCGGGTTGGGGCGGACGAAGTTGCTCTTGTGGCTTCCCGGAACACAACAGAAGCCGCCGTACGCCGGCCCGTGTCCACCAGGTTCCACGACACGACGGTGAAGTCGTTCTGAATCAAGCCGTCGCGCACGTGGTAGGACTCGCCCGGCGAGTACGGCGCGTTGCCGCCGTGGAGCTGGCCGAAGTCCATGCCGGCGTCCATGTTGATGCCGAACAGGCGGTCGATCCGGAACCAGTCGCCGAGCGTGGTCTGCAACAGCGGCATGATCCCGGAGTGGTCGAGCAGATCACAGAACGGTGTGCCCCATTCGAGAAATCCCGCCAGCGGCGGCACTTTGCCCGGAGCTATCCCGAAGCGGATCTCCTCCCGTGGCGGCGGCAGGCGCTGGGCGTCGATGAGCCGGTTCATTTCGTCGAGCTCGCCCTGGCCCAGGACGCCGGGAATCACCAGGAACCCCGCCAGGTCGAACAGGTAGCGCTGCATCTCCAGATCGCGGTCCATCGATCCCCTCCGCCCGCCGGCTACGCGGTCGCCGAGCCCGCTATCGTGAGTCGGATGCCGTTCCGGTGTCGCCTGCGTCGATTCCGAACCCGGCCGCCGCGGTGACGAAGCGGTCCCAGATGTCGCGCGCGATCGGGACGCCGTGCCGCTGGCGGTGGGCGCGGGCGCGCGCCTCGGCCAGCCCCGGGTAGAGCACCCGGTCGTTGCCGGCGGCGGGTGCGCTCTCGCGGATCGAGGCGAGCAGCGCGTCGTTGCCGTTCAGCACTCCCGAGAGCGGCTGGAACAGGTCGGCGCGCAGCAGCACAAAGGTCACCCCCTGGTGGCTCATGAGCGGCACGCCTTCATCCGGCACCGCGTACGCGTCGGCGCCGGTGAACGATCTGCCGAGCAGCTCCACCGCCAGCATGATCGCGAACCCCTTGTGACCGCCTGCCTCGCCGCCGAAGGGCAGGTACGCGCCGCCGGCGAAGAAGTCGTCGGGATCGGTGGTGGGGCGCCCGGCGGAGTCGACGATGCTGGCCGGCGGCAGCCGCTCGCCGCGCGCCTGCGCGTTGGCCACCTTGACCCCGGACAGGGCGGTGGTGGCGAAGTCGATGACCACCGGCGCCTCGCGGCCGGCGGGGAAGCCCATGCAGAACGGATTGGTGTCCAGCAGCCGGTCGCGGCCTCCGAACGGTGCGGCGCGCGCGCCGGTGACCGCGAATCCTCCTGCGCAGATCAGCGAGATCAGTCCCTCCGCGGCGGCCAGCTCCGCGTAATGGCCCAGCCGGCCGATGTGGTTGGCGCGCACCAGAGCGCCGACGGCCACGCCAGCCTCGCGCGCCAGCGGGATCGCTTCGCGGGTCAGATACTCGGCGGCGACCTGGCCGAAGCAGATCTCCCCGGACACCAGCAGGCGGCCGGCCTCACGCTCCAGCACGCGCGGCTCGGCTCCGGGCACCAGCTCGCCCCGCTCGATCTCACCCAGGTACTTGGGGGTGTGGAAGATGCCATGCGTGTGCACGCCGGCAAGCTCGGCGCCGACCAGGTGCGTCGCCAGCGTGTCGGCGGCCTGCGCGGGGGTGCCGACCGCGGAAGCGACGTGCGTCACCAGCCGGTGCAGTGCGTCGGGCTGAACGACGACGGTTTCCATGTGGCTCGGCGGGTATCCTATCAGACCCCCCGGGTGCTGGGGTGGGGCACTACCCGGTCGACGGACCGCGGCGGGGTTCCTGCACCCCTTGCACGATTTCGCCGTTCGGTGGCCTCCGGCGGCGAGTCGTCGGTGCCAGTTGCATCCACGGTCGCGGTAGGCGAGTTGGGTGTCGGCTGGGTCCGGTCCGTCGGTCCCGTGCGACAAGAACGTCGCGTGTTTGTTGTGCGTGTCCTGTTGCTTCGTTCAAGACAGAGCTCACGCCGCTGGGCGCATGTCGTTGACCTCCACGTTGAAGCCGAGCCGCTGCAGCCGCATCACGTGATGGTGTTTTAGGTGGTCCACCCCGCTGACGATCGTAGAAGTCTTCGCCCAGGTCGTCGTAGGTGATCTGATGCTTGATTTAAACGGCTTGCACGGGAGCTGGCGGCGACGGAGGAGGCTGAGTAGGCACCTGCGAAGTTTGCCGTTCGTCCGAGGCGCGGGCCGGCGCCTCGGTGAGCGCAGGTAATTGATCGGCCGCGCCGGCAGCGCGGACCGCTGTCCAGCTTCATCCGCCCAGATCCGGGACTCGGTCACTTTCCGGCCGGAGTCGGGAAGCTCTGCGGGAAGCCTGAGAAGCCGGCCGGGGCGACTGCCGCCTCGGCCTGGGACCAGTGGGATTGTTCCTGACGGACCGCCGGGAACAGTGTCAGGGTGCAGGCATCAGCCGGTGCGGCGCGCTTAGTCCGAAGTTCCAGAGCGTGAATCTCTCGTAACTTCATTGACAGAAATTAGTTGCAAGGTGATCTGCGTGCTGATTGGCGTCGTTTCGTGTCCATGTAGATGGTGGTGAATAGCGGCGAGATACATGCTATTTGATCTTGACATATCGTGATTTGTGTGCATGCTGTTGCCACAGATCGGTAGTCATGTACATCGAGTCTGTCCCCAACCGCTCCTCTCCCCCTGCCATCCTGCTCCGCGAGTCCTACCGCGAGCACGGCAAGGTCAAGAAGCGCACGCTCGCGAACCTCTCCAAATGGCCCCCTGATCTGGTCGACGGCTTGCGCACCCTGCTCAAGGGCGGCCACGCCTTCGCCTCGGTCTCGGATGCGTTGCTGCTCACGCGCTCGCTGCCCCACGGCCACGTCGCCGCCGTGCTGGGCATCCTCAAGCAGCTCGGACTCCATACCCTCATCGCCCGCAAGGCCAGCCGCTCGCGCGAGCTGATCATCGCCATGATCACCGCCCGCGTCATCGACGCGCAGTCCAAACTGGCCACCGCCCGCGCGCTCTCACCGCCCAGCGCCGTGTCCACCCTGGGCGAGTCGCTGCGGTTGGGGGAGGTCGATGAGAACGAGCTCTACGAGGCGATGGACTGGTTGGTCGGGCGCCAGGCGGCGATCGAGGACCGCCTGGCCGAACAGCACCTCAGCGAGCACACGCTGGTGCTCTACGACGTGAGCTCGACCTACTTCGAGGGCAGCCACTGCGAGCTGGCGCAGTTGGGACACAGCCGTGACGGCAAGTCGGGCACGCTGCAGATCGTGTTCGGGCTGCTGTGCACCCAGGAAGGCTGTCCGGTGGCGGTGGAGGTATTCCCTGGCTCTACCGCCGACCCGAAGACGGTGAGCGCGCAGGTGGACAAGATCCGCACCCGCTTCGGGCTCACGCGGGTGGTGCTGGTCGGCGACCGCGGGATGCTGAGCGCGGCGAGGATCCGCGAGGACCTGCAAGAGGTGGAGGGGCTGCGCTGGATCACCACGCTGCGCGCGCCGACGATCCGCAAGCTGGTGGCCGCCGGCGAGGTGGCGCCGTCGTTGTTCGACGAGCGCGACCTGGCCGAGATCACCAGCGAGGAGTTTCCGGGCGAGCGGCTGATCGTGTGCCGCAACCCGTTGCTGGCCGACGAACGGGAGCGCAAGCGCCAGGAGCTGCTACAGGCCACCGAGCAGAAGCTGGCCCCGATCGCTCAGGCCACCCAGCGCGTCCATCAGCCGCTACGGGGCGAGGCCGAGATCGGCATGCGGGTCGGCAAGGTGATCAATCACTACAAGGTGGGCAAGCACTTCGTGACCGAGATCACCTCCGAGTCGTTCAGCTTTCGGCGCGATGAGGCCAAGATCGACGCCGAGCAGGCGCTGGACGGGCTGTACATCGTGCGCAGCAACGTGGAGCCGCAGGTGCTCGACGCGGCGCAGACGGTGCGCGCCTACAAGGGGCTGTCGAAGGTGGAGCGGGCGTTTCGGTGCATGAAGTCCGTGGACCTGAAGGTGCGCCCGATTCACCACCGGCGCGCGGATCGAGTGCGGGCGCACGTGCTGCTGTGCATGCTGGCCTACTACGTGGAGTGGCACATGCGGCGCTCGTTGGCGCCGTTGCTGTTCGACGATCACGATCGACAGGGCGCCGAGCGCAAGCGGGTCTCCGAAGTGGCTCCGGCGCAGCGATCGGCGGCCGCGGCGGCCAAGGCGTCGAGCAAGCGCACCGAGGACGGGTTGCCGGTGCACAGCTTTCGGACGCTGATCACTGAACTGGGCACGCTGACGGCGAACACGATGCAGGTTGCAGAGGGCGGCAGCACGTTCACGCTGCACACGCACCCGACGCCGGTTCAGCAGCGCTGTTTCGAGCTGCTTGGGGTCACGCCCCGCATGTAGCCATGCACAGGAACCTGCACCATTGAGAAACTACCCTGACCACAAGGACTTCAGGCAATTTCGCTCCTGGAACTTCGGCTTAGTCGATGCAGCCCTGCCAGCCGGCGAACCCGGCGTCGTGCAGTCCGCACCCGGCGATCTGGACGATGGGGTGCAGGAATACCCCGACGGTCGGTTCGTGGGCGGCGATGCGCTAACCTATCACGGCGTTCGGGCCGGCACGGCGGCCCCGCGTCCTGGGAGGAGCGATGTCTTTCGATCAGATCACGGCGGCCGAGCCGATCGTGACGGCCGAGCCGTTGCTGCTGGACGACCGGCAGATGCGGGAATTCGTCACGCGCGGCTACCTGACGTTTCGTCTCGACCTTCCGGAGGCCTTCCACCGCCGGGTCCGGGAGCGCGCCCTGGGGGACATCCGCCGCTGCGAGGAGGCCGGCATCCGTTCGCCGCTCAACAACGCGTTGCCGCGCATACCCGAGCTGCGGCGGGTGTTCGACCATCCCCGCGTCGCCGGGGCGCTCACCAGCATCCTCGGCGCCGGCTACTACCTGCACCTGCACCGCCACGTGCACGACAACCGGCCCGGCAGCGACGCGCAGACCATCCACCAGGACAGCCTGTACAACAGCCGTTTCGCCGTGGACGGCAACCGCCGCCACCACCACTGCCGCTGGGCGATGGCCTTCTACTACCCGCAGGACACGGCGCTCGACATGGGCCCGAGCGCGGTGGCGCCGTGCTCGCAGTACCTGACCGAGGGAGCGGGGCTGGACGCCGAGCAGGCGCTCGAGGGGCCGGCCGGGACGGTCACGATCGTCCACTACGACCTGTTCCACCGCGGCCTGGCCAACCGGAGCGGCGACACGCGGCTGATGATCAAGTTCCTGTTCGCGCGCATGGAGGAGCCGGTGCGGCCGAGCTGGAACGCGGCGCAGGCGGCGTGGCCGGAGGAGCCGGGCTCAGATGCCCGCGACCGGCAGCGGGTGTGGCGCCATCATTGGCGGTGGTTCCGCGGCGAGTCCGCCGCCAACGGTGACGCGGCAACGACGGCGGACGTGCGTGCCCTGGAGCGTGACCTGGACCACGCGGACGAGTGGCGTGGCTTGGCCGCCGCCTACGGGCTGGGCGCCGCCGGCGCTGCCGGTGCTCCCGCCCTGCTGGCGGCGCTCACCGGAAGCGATCCGGTCGCGCGGCGGCGCGCCGCGTACGGGTTTGGGCCGCTCGGCGGGGCCGGCGTCGGCGGGCTGACGGAGGCCGCCGGGCATGACGACGCCGAGGTGCGCGCCCGTGCGGTGGATGTGCTGGGTGACGCGGGGCGAGCCGCCGGCGTCGCGGTGCCGGCGCTCGGCGCGCGCCTCCGCGACGAGTCGTCCGACGTGCGCGCGCTGGCCGCCGATGCGCTGGGAATCGCCGGACAGGGCAGCACCGCGGGTGGGGAGGCGGCCGCCGGCCGTGCCGCCGGGGAGCTCACCACGGCCATGGAGGATGCAGACGCGGTCGTGCGGCGCAACGCCGCGCTGTCGCTGGCCCGCCTGGGACCCGCGGCGGCGGGCGCGGTGCCGGCGCTCGAGCGGGCCCTGGACGAGGAGGACCACTACGTGCGCGGCTATGCCGTGCAGGCGCTGCGCCGCGTCGCAACGCCGGGCGCCACGGCCGCGCTGCTGCACCACCTGGAGACCGCCCGCTGGGACCCGCGACAGGACGCCCTGGGCGCCGGCGCCGCGTGAACGCCGTCTGAGGAGCCGCGCGCCCGGGCGGCCGGATCTCTCGCACCACATCGTCACCAACCGGCGCGTTCGGCCGGACGGCAGAGTGGATGCGTGGCATCCGCGGCCGGACCCCGCGGGCGCGATCCGTCACGCAATGGTCCCGTTCGCGGCGCTGGGCCGCGGTGACCACCGGCCGGTGCCGCTGCAGGTCGACGTTCTGTGCGCGGCGGTCCGCGCGGATCTGCGGCGGCAGGGTGACGAGCACCGCGACGTGCTGTTCTTCATCCACGGACACCGGCTGTGGCTGCCGGGGCTGCGGCTGGGACTGCTGCGCGAGCTCCACGACCGCTACGTCGCCGGACCGCGGGGGCCGGTGGGGGTGGTCGTCTTCTTCTCCTGGCCGGACCGCGGCTGGCCGTGGTCGGAGGATGACGAGGCGTACGCGTACGGAGGCGCCTTCTTCGCGCGGGGGGCCGGCCTGCTGGCGGCGCTGAGCGATGCCGCCGGCGGCCGGATGCACCTGCTGGTGCAGTCGTTCGGCCATCACCTGCTGGCCGGCATGGTCGCCCGGGCGGTCGCGGAGGGGCACGATCGGCCTCCGTTCCGGAGCTGCCTGCTGGCCGGCGCCGAAGTCCCGCAGGCGTCGATCGGCTCCGGCGGTGTCACCCTGACCAGCCGCGGCGATGCCGGCCGGAGCTACCGGTTCGACCAGTTGCACCGTCTCGCGGAGCGGACGGTCGTCTACTACGACCCGCGCGACCGGATCCTTCCCGCCGCACGGACGCTGATGATGAACCGCTACCCGCGCCTGGGGCGGCTTGGCTGCGCCGGGCTGGAGGTTCCCGACCACATCACCTGTCAGGACGTGAGCGAGGCCGGCGACCTGCCGCGCTGGCCGCTGGCACGCCACCGCGCCTTCATCACCTCGCAGTCGGTCGCGGAGATGATGGCGGCTCAGATCCGCGGCTGAGCGGCGCGCTCCTGCCACGCCCGGTGGCGGGCGTAGCTGTGCCGGAACTCGCGGGTGGCCGCGAACGCGGGTGGCAGAGGGCGGCCGCCCGGCAGGCTGAGCCACAGGCGCAGCATCAGCCGGCCGGCGCCGCCGCCGGCATCCGCGAAGGCGGAGCGGGCGTGCAGGACGTCGTAATTGTTGGCGACGAGCACGTCGCCCGGATGCATCGCGAACTCGAGGGCCAGCTCGTCGCAGGCCGCGTCCAGCAGGTCGAGCGCCGCCCGCTGCTCGGAGGTGAGCGGCGGCACCTCCGCGAAGCGCTGCGCGGAGTCGATGTACTGCCGCTTGTAGAGCGTGCAGAGCCGTTCCCGGTGGAAGTTGAAGATGGGTACCGTCTGAACCCGTGGGGCGCCGGCGGCCTGCTGGCCGCGCAGGTCGAAGTGGAACGGCTGCTGCAGGACCACGGCCAGATCGGGAGCTTCGCGCACGATGCGGTTGAAGGCGGCGACGCTGGAGACGATGCGGCTGCGTCCGCCGCGCGCGGCCGTGCGCACGCACAGCAGCATGAAGACGTCGGCGCCGTCGTTGTGGAAGGTCAGGTCGCGGCTGGTCTGGAAGTAGCGGACGTCGCCGTCGCCGATGTCGCGGCCGGTGTCCTGCACGCGGTGCAGGAGCAGCCCGTCGCGGTCCTGCGGCTCGGCGGCGCCGAGGTGCGTGCCCAGCCCCCAGAGCAGCAGCTCCAGCTCCCGGTCGGTGTGCTCCGCGACCGGGAAGCCGCGCAGCAGCACGACGCCCCGCCCCCCTTCCAGGCGTCCGGCGATGTCGTCGCAGAGCCCGGCCACGGTCGGCAGCGGGAAGTCGCGGCGCGTCACGGCGAACGGCATGTCTCCGTCCGTCGCCCGGCGCGCGGCGGCTCCGGCCGCGGCCAGCTCCGCTGCCTGCGCGGGCGACAACTCGATCACCCAGTCGTCGCTCCCGGCCAGCGCGGCTCCGTCCCACGCCGCCGGCGCAGGCAGGGGCTCGCGCAGGAACTCCTCGCCCCGATCCGCTTCGCTCATCACCTTCTCCTCGCCTTCGTCGTCTCCAGCACCAGCACCCAGTCCTGGATGATCGGCGGGCGCGGCGGCTGCCAGCGGCCTCCGCCATCCGGCGCGGCCGTCCCCGCGTCGTGATCGCTGCCGCGGCGCGGGTCGAACCACGACGCCCGGTAGCGGGCCCCTGGCTCGATCCCGCAGACCGTGACGATACAGCGGGTGGGGACGAAGATCACGCGCACCTCGCCCGGGATCCCGGCGGCCAGGGGCTTGAGGGTGGACGCGAGCGGGTCGTAGTAGTGCCCGCCGGCCCACGTGATCCACTCGGCATGCGGCAGGAACCGCCACCAGCGATAGCGTTCCAGCAGCCGCTTGCCGAGCCCCACCTGGGCGGAGCCCGGGAACCCCATCGCTACGTCCCACGGATCGTCGTCGAACGCGTCGCCGAACACCCGCGGGTCGTGGCCGAACGGCTCCTCGCGGGTGTTCACCTGCCAGATGCCGCTGGCCCCGTAGGTGTGGCCGGCGGCGCCGCGGAGCATCGATCCCCAGAACAGCAGGCGCTGCACGTTCTCCCAGTTCCAGCCGCCTTCGCCTTCGTAGCAGCCTTCGCCGAGCAGCCGCGGCAGGCGGGGGCAGGCGTCCAGGCGGGCATCGAGCTCCTGCATGACCCGCGCTGCCGTGATCACGTCATGCAGGCCGCACTGCGCCATGTCCAGGTCGAGCAGCGACGCGTCCTCCACCAGGTCGAGCGACCAGCTTCCGGAGCTGGGATGGATGGAGACGGGGCGGCGGTACGGATCTGTGGAGCGAACGTAACGGGTGATGGACGTCCACTCGGCGCGCGCCGTGCGCTGGTGCTCGAGCAGCCGCTTCGAGGACGGTTCGGCGGGAGCCATCCGGGCGCGGTGCAGGTCGCCCCACAGCTCCGAGGTGTAGAACGGCATGAGCGCCTCGCCAGCGATGCACCACACCACCGGCCAGGCGCCGTAGCGGGCGATTATGGTGCGCCAGTGCCGGCGCAGCACCTCGGCGCCGGCGAACTGCATGAAGTAGCCCCAGGAGCCGACGATGGCGGGCACCATGCCCAGCTCGACCACGTGCTCGATGCGCCGGTCGGCGGCGTCGAACCAGGCGGAATTGAGCGCCGCGAAGTCCTGGCTCCAGGGAAAGCCGGCCTCGTTGGCGCCGCGCGGGTCGAACGGCGGCATGTCCGGGTAGAGGCCGGCGACCAGCAGCGCGACGGAGAAGCCCTTGCCGGCGCGATCGGCGGCCAGCCGCTGGAAGTCCTCGGGCCAGCGCAGGCGCTGCACGAGCCCCATCCACCAGGTGTCGGCCAGCCACAGGAACGGCGTCCCGTCGGCGTGCTGAAGGTGCCGGGCACCGGGCTCCGCGCGCCGCAGCGGCCCATGCCGGTAGAGCGGGTTGGCCTCATCGCGAGCCGGCTCGACCTCGATCACGCCGGTGCGGCCGTGCAGCGCCGGGTCGCCCGGGTCCGAGCAGCGGGTGACGAACCGGTGCCGGCCGACCGCCGGCGAGGCGTAGCGTACGCCCCAACGCCCCTCGCCGGCCTGGAACGCCGGTATGGTCAGCTCCCGGCCGTCGGGACCGGTGACCAGGACATCCAGCTCGACATCGGACGCATCCGAGCCTGAATGGTCGGAGGTGTACTCCCAGGAGCACACCCGGTTCTGCGTGATATGGAGACGCTGGTTCATGTCAGCGGCGCCCGCGACCGTCGTCCGGCCCATCGTCGGGGGGAAGGGTGACGAGCACGTCGACGCAATCTGGCTGGCGGCCGATCTCGACCACGCGGTTGACCCTGATCCCGCCGCAACGGCTGCAGCGGTGCACGAGCTGCGGCCGTCGGCCGCTGCGGCGCAGTCCGACCGGCCGCATCAGCCCGCCACAGCGGCTGCGGCGGTCACCGGGCTCCAGGTCGACGTGCAGGGAATACAGGCAGAACGGGCAGTGGTTGCGATAGCTGCCGTCGGTGGACGGCTGCACGTCGACGCCGCAGCGCAGGCATTGGAAGGGAGTGTTCTCCGTTCTGCGGCTCATCGCAGCCGAAGCGCCCGAGCGGAATCGAACCGCCATCTCAAGCTTGGAAGGCTTGGGTATTGACCGTTATACGACAGGCGCGACGCCAGCCCACGGTAGGGCCGCCCCGTGCTCCTGTCAACATCGTGCCCGGCGTGCTACGGTTGCCCCGTGGGTCAACGAGGCGAGCTGTTTTCGAGCCGAACGACGGTCGGCAATCGCACCTATTTCTTCAATGTGAAGGAAAACCGGGCGGGCGACATCTATCTCAACGTGGTGGAGAGCAAGAAGCGCGGGGACGATGCCAACTTCGAGCGCCACTCGATCATGATCTTCGAAGAGGACATGGGCGGATTCCTGGCCAGCTTCGACAAGGCGATCCGCTTCATCCGCGCCCGCGAGCAGACCCGCCGCGGCTGGCCAGGCACGTCCCGGACGTCCGACCCGGTCAACCCCGAAACCGAGCGTCGTAGGCGTCCCTGATCCTGGCCAGCGTGTCGGCGGGCAGCGGGTTGCCGTCGGAGATCAGCGCGTTCGCGCGCAGGTGGCCGGGGTCGGTGGTGCCGACGATGGCGGTGCTGACGTCGGCCCGCGACAGGGTGTAACGCAGCGCGAACTCGACCAGGGGCATCTCTCCGGCAAGCTCGCGCAGCCCCAACCGTTGCGCCAAGTCCCAGCTTTCACCGAAGCTGGTCGCCGGGCGCTCCGCTCTCAGGTAGGCGGCGTTGGCGATGGGCCGCTTGACGATCACGCCCATGCCGCGCTCGTGCAGGGCGGGCATCAACTCCCGGTCGGCCTCCTGATAGAGGATGTTGTGTAGGTGAGCTCCTGCGCATCCAGCGGGCGCCGGCGTGCCTCCATGGCGGCAGCGGGACCGTCGCCGGAGACTCCGACGAAGCGCGCCCAGCCGCGCGACTTCGCCTTCAGAAACGCGTCGAAGGCCGCGTCGGCGTCGTAGTCGCCGCGGGGCAGCCGCGAGGACGGTCAGCGGCGCGGCGCGCCTGGCCGAGGGGAGCCGCCGCCCGAGCCGGTAGGACGGCACCGTGGACCAGTGGGTGCCCAACAGGGATGTCTCGGTGGACACGGCATGGTCCGCCACCGTGGCGAGGGTCAACCGGTTGCGCGCCGTCTCGGACACCGCCCGGTTGCCCTCCATCCGTAGCGGTCCGAGCACGGTGAAGTTCAGCCACACCTCCTCGGGTCGCTCCGACTCCACGTCGTCGAGCAGCAACACCACGCAGGGCCTGAGGAACACGACGTGGCGGCGCACGCGGCGCGCGCGGTCGTACACGGCCGTCGCGTCGGCGGTGACCCAGTCGACGCCGGCGGGGTCGCCCGGACAGCGGTCGCCCGAGGTGCTCCGAAAATCGGTGATGGCGGTGTCGTAGGCGATCAGGCCGCCGTGCTGGTCGCGACCGCCGACGGTGATCGTGTTGTGGCACGCGGTGCCCTTGTAGAGGGCACCCGACGGGTCGGGCGAGCGGAGCGAGCCCCACTCGAAGAGTGGCCGGCCTCCAGGTGCAGCAGCAGCTTGCCGATCCAGGCACCAAAGGCGCGCCACCGATTTCGGATCGTCACTGTACCCAGATTACGCGGTTCGTCAGGATGTCCATGAGGCTGTCGCCCGCGGGCCCCTCCTGGTAGAGGATGCCGGGGGAGGCGGGCGGCGGCACGATCCCCAGGGGGCGCTCCAGGTGGGGGAACCAGTGCGCCGTGTCCGGATCGGTCGTGCTCAACTGCTCCATGGCGAAGGTGGCGCCGCCGTCGGCGGACACGAAGCGCACGACCTCACTGGCCGCATCGCCCCAGGGAGCCTTGTCGGCAACGTCCTCGGTGGTCGCGACTCCGACCAGCCGGCCCGCGGCGTCGGACACGACGCTCGGCGCCAGCCCGAAGCAGCGTCCCGGCTCCAGTTCCACCTGCTCGTTCAGGACGATGCGGCGCCAGCTCCCGTCGCCCGCGGGCGTGCACACGGTGTTGGTGCCCTCGCCGGCCGACCACGTGCTGTAGACCAGCCACGGCGTGCCGTCCGGGGCCACCGCCAGCGCCCCGGCCTGCAGGGCGCTCCCGTAGTCCAGGCCGCCGGCGGCGATCACGTCGACGGTCTCGGCCGTCACGGGCAAGGCCACCTGCGTCCCGTCCGAGCGCTGCCAGGTGCGCCCGGCGTCCGGGCTGAACAGGTAGCCGACGGTCTGAATGCGGCCGTAGGCCTCGGCGTCCGACTTCTCGTGGAATCGGATCGTCATGTGCAGGCCCACGCGGTCCGGGGCCCACGCGTAGGACTCGCCGAAGTGGGCGTAGTTGGGATGGCGCGAGCTCGCGAGGACCAGCGGCTCGCTCCAGGAGCCGCCGGGGCTCTTGCGCAGCAGGTGCAGATCCCAGGGCCGGTCATGTCCGAGCCTGCGCTCACGCGTCAGGAAGCTCTGCCGGCAGCTCAGCAGCAACTCGTCATCGGCGCCCACGGCGAGCTTCGGGTAGCTGTAGCCGTCGCCGATCAACTCCTCGTCCGTCCACTCCGAGGCGTCGTTGGGGCGCAGGGAGCGGCGGTAGCGGATCGCGTGGTGGTGCGGGTAATAGGCGACGTGCAGGTACCCCTGGCTGTCGTTCACCAGCGCCGGACCGCCGTGGTTGTCGTACGCCTCGCCGATGGTGTGCGTCTCGGACCAGGTGCCGCTGGCGCGATCGAGGGTGCGGATCCGCACCCGGAACCCGTCGGCGACCGAGTCGAGCCAGGTGACGTGCACGGCGTCGTCGAGGGTGACGATCTTGTTCTCCTGCGGGTACGCAGTGGAGCGACCGCACCCATGCGCGGAGAGAAGCTGACCTGCCATTCGAACCTCCTGTGCGCGATCGAATCACGCGCCCATTACGTTACCGCGGATGGATCACAGCCACCCGGCGACCGTCCAGAACACGCCTTCGCGCCCGAACGAGCGGTCGAGCAGGCGCGCCGCGTCAGTCGTCGGGTCGGCCCCGTAGGTTTCCACGTACCGCTCGTGCAGCCGCCGTTCCAGCTCGGTCTGCTCCACCAGGGGCAGATCCAGCCAGCGTGACCCCTGCAGCGCGCTCTCGCGCGCGGCGATCCATACCTCCAGGTCCTTGCGCGCTTCCGCCGCCCCGTACTCCGGCGCGCCGTCCTCGGTCACCGCCCGGTGCAGGCTGGAGAGAATCGACGCCTTGGCGACGTCGTCGTGCGCGGAGAGCCCGCTGCCGATCCCGTGGCCGGCGAAGGGGTTCTCCCAGACCACCGGCGGGTCGGTGTCCACGCGGACCGCCGTCAGGACCTGCCCGTCTCCGGCCTGCTCGTGCACGTCGACGAACGGGTAGCGCTCCGCCTTGCCGTCGCGGTAGAGCACCAGCTCGTCGGACGTCATTCCGTTGCCGGCGAGGTAGCCGCCGGTGCCCTCGATGTCCCAGTGGCTGCCGCGCGCGCCCCCCGGCGGCATCTCGTAGAGGCAGGTCACGTCGCCTTCATGCTCGACGACGCCGCTTTCCCACCAGCGCGTGGTCTGCCGTGCGCCACCGTAGGTGGCGAAGGGGGGGACCTGCAGCTCCTGGGCGTACCCGAGCACCCGCCTCGGATCGAGGCCCATCGCCTTGCGCACGCCGTTGAAGCCGTGATAGCTGCCGGACGCGTACCAGAGCCGGGCGTGGTTGAGCGTTCCCGGCAATCCCTGCTCGACGATCAGGCGCTTCAGCCGCTCGCGCGGCCAGCGCCAGACGTTCTCGGCGATCTCCCAGCGCAGGTTGCGCTCCTCGCACGAGCGGCGGAGGTAGTCGCCGTGGGCGAGGGTGTCGCCGTAGGGGATCTCGGTGATGAGGTGACAGCCGTGCTCGACGGCGGCCAGCGCCACGACGATCTGGCCGTCGGTCGGCACCAGGACGAAGACGACGTCGGGCGCCTCGGCCTCGAGCATCTCCGTCACGTTGTCGTAGAGCTTCTGCACGCCGAAGAGATCGCCGGCGGTGCGCAGCGCCTCGGCTCCGCTGTCGCACAGGGCGCACAGGTCGTAGCGGTCGGCGAGCTGCGTCAGGACCGCCAGGTAGCCGCGTGCCCGGGAGTGCTCGTAGGTGCCGACGCCGACGACGGCGATGCGCAGCCGCTGCGCGCCGTTACCTGCGATCCGGCTACCCGCCACCCGCGCACTCGGCCAGGAAGGCGTCGTGCAGGGGCACCAGCGGCGAGAGAGACGCGTCGGTCTCCGTGACCTGGAAGCGAGCCCGCACCGTGCGCCCGGAGCCGGGCACCAGGTCTTCGCCGAACAGCGACAAGTACAGCGGGTTCTGGTCCTTGAAGTGATCGGCCAGGTTGGGGGTGTCGTAGCCGGAGATCACCGCGTAGCAGTCCTCGGGGTTTGACATGAGCACCGCGGCCACGCGGTTGGCGGGATCGGTCTGGCACATCAGCGGCCGCGCATAGAACCGCTGGGGGTTCCACTGGTAGGTGCCTCAGATGCGGTCCCAGCGGCCGTCGGTCGAGCGGCGAGCCGCGTGCTGGTCGCGCGCGAACACCAGTCCGGTGCCCACGAACACGTCGCTCAGGACCGGGGCGATCCACTGGTCCTGGTCAGGCGGATCGGCGAACTGGCTGCCCGCCACGAAGACGTGCGGCACTATCGACGTGACGAAGTAGCTCGACAGGAAGACCTCGTAGGCGGGATAGGGCCAGTGGGAGCGAACCGTGACCTGAAGGTCGATGATGTTGGGCTCCTTGACGTGATAGGTCGCCGTCAGATCGGCCTTGTGCTCCTCGTTCGGCTCGAAGCGGACCTCCAGGGAATCGCCGTCGGCGCGGACCGACCGCTCCAGCAGGCGCGCCTGGCCCATCCAGTGGTTGGTCGAGAACAGCAGGAAGAGGTTGAAGACGTCGAACTTCGGGTGCACGACCTGGATGCCGGTGGGCTTGTGCAGGACCTCCTTGACGCCGTGGCGCTCACCGTGGGGCTGGATGAACCCGCACAACTCCTCCGTCTCGAACTCCCACACGTCGTTGCCCGCAGCGTGGATGAGCGCCATGGTGTTCCTCCAAGGGTGGCTTCGTGTCGTCGAAGACGGAAAGTATTCGAGCGCAAGCCGGTTGGAATCAAGGGAGTGGTGCGCCCTGTCGGCTGCTTGAGCGCCGACGGCTCCGGGTCGAGAATAGGCCGATGATCAGGCGCAGGCTGCCAATCGGCATGCAAACCTTCCGCACGCTGCGGGAGGCGAATGCCTACTACGTCGACAAGACGCCGTACATCCGCCGGCTGCTGGACGAGGGCACGCACTACTTCCTGTCGCGTCCGCGGCGGTTCGGCAAGAGCCTGTTCCTGGACACGCTGAAGGAGGTCTTCCAGGGCAACGAGGAGCTGTTCGAAGGGCTCTACATCCACGATCACCACGACTGGTCGAAGCGCCACCCGGTGGTTCGGCTGAGCTTCGGCGGCGGGAACTTCAAGGATCCCGACCTGCTGGAGGCCAACGTCATGGAGCAGCTCGCCGCCGCCGAACGGCGGATGGGGGTGGTCCCCGAGTACCTGACGGCGCCGGGCCGCTTCGCCTTTCTCCTGGAAGCCCTGCACGGGCAGGCGGGACGGCGGGTCGCGGTGCTGGTGGACGAGTACGACAAGCCGATCCTGGACGCGCTGGTGGACGCGCCGGACGTGGCTCGCGCCAACCGGGACTTCCTGCGCGGGCTGTACGGGGTGATCAAGGACTGCGACGCGCACGTTCGGTTCACGTTTCTTACCGGGATCAGCAAGTTCTCGAAGGTGAACCTGTTCTCGCAACTGAACAACCTCACCGACCTCACGCTGGATCCGGTCTACTCGTCGATCTGCGGCTACACCGAAGCCGACCTGGACACGGTGTTGTCGCCGGAGCTCGAGGGGCTGGACCGCGAGCGGGTGCGCGAGTGGTACAACGGCTATAGCTGGCTGGGCGCCGAGAAGGTGTACAACCCGTACGACGTGCTGCTGTTGCTGCGCCGCCGCCGGTTCGCGGCCCATTGGTTCGAGACCGGCACCCCGGCGTTTCTGGTGGATACTCTGTTCGAGCGCCAAGTGGCGTCGGTGTCTCTGGACCAGACCGTGAGCACTGAGGAACTGTTATCGACGTTCGATGTGGGAAAGATCGGCACGGAGGCGCTGCTGTTCCAGACCGGCTATCTGACGATCACCGGAGAAGAGGAGCTGGGAGGAGAACCGCTGTATCGGCTGGGCTACCCAAATCGGGAGGTGCGCCAGAGCCTGAACCGGGTACTGCTGAGTCAACTCGTGCAGGACGTGGAACAGCAGACGGCGAACAGCATGCGGCTGCAACGCCTGCTTGCCGCGCACGACAGCGCGGGGCTGCAGGAGCTGTTCCACGCGTTCTTCGCGAGCATTCCCTACGAGTGGCACACGAGCAACGACATCGCCAATTACGAGGGCTACTACGCGAGCGTGTTCTACTCGTATTTCGCGGCGCTGGGGTACGAGATCGTCGTGGAGGAGTCGAGCAGCCACGGCCGCCTGGACATGGCGGTGCGCACCGCCGGGCACGTGTACCTGTTCGAGTTCAAGGTGGTGGAGATGGCGCCGCGGGGGTCGGCGCTCGCCCAGTTGCAGGAGCGGGACTACGCGGCCAGGTACCGGGGTGCAGGCGAGCCGATCCACCTGATCGGGGTGGAGTTCAGCCGCGAGACGCGCAACGTCACGGCATTCCAGGTGGCCGACGGCTGACCCATGACTGCGATGGGGGCTCGGTGGACAGGATGAGCGGTGAGGATGTTTCCCCGGCGTGCCCGGTGCCGGAGTACGAGCCACAGCAGCTCAGCATGAGCATGGGCCGGGACCGGCTGCCCGGGCTCTGCGGGACGCGGGTGCCCGACGGGTATCTGCTGCGAGGGTGCCGGGCGAGCGACAGCGATGGCATCGCGGGCGTGCTGGACGCCGGCGGCTTCCAGGGATGGACGACAGCGAGGGTCGCCGACTACCTGGCGGAGCCCGAGCGCCGTGATGGGACGCGCGTCGTCGCCTGCGGCACCCGGATCGTCGCCTCCACCTTTGCCTCCTGGCAGGAACTGGGCCACATCGGCGTGCTGGACTACGTGGCGTGTCACCCCGACCACCGCGGGCGGGGGCTCGGCCGCGCGGTGTGCCTGGGCGTGCTCGGGTTCTTCGCGCGGCGCGGCTACGAGTCGGTGACACTTACGACCGACGACGTCAGGCTGCCGGCGATCGCCCTCTACCTGTCGCTGGGCTTCGCGCCGGACATGACGCGCGACGACATGCCGGGCCGCTGGGAGAAGATCATGCGCCAGCTCGAAGCGAAGGGCCGATGAGCGCGCTGGAAGCCGTCAGCGTCGGGATCGTCGGCGCGGCCGGCCGGGGCGGCCGGCTCCGCCACGCGTTCGAGCTGCTGGACGCGGTGCGGATCACGGCGGTGTGCGATATCGACGCCGAGGGGCTGGAGCGCGCGCGGCACGAGCTCAGTGCGTCCGAGGCGTACCTGGACTACAGCGAGATGATCGAGCGTTCGGAGCTGGACGCGGTCATCATAGGCACGCCGATGCCCCTGCACGCGTCGCAGGCGATCGCGGCGCTGGAGCGCGACGTGCACGTGCTGAGCGAGGTCCCCGCGGCGGTTTCGATCGACGAATGCCGGCGCCTGGTGCGCGCGTGCCGCACCAGCCGGGCGAGCTACATGCTCGGCGAGAACGTCACCTACACGCGTCCCAACATGATCGTGCGGGAGATGGTGCGCAGGGGCGAGTTCGGCGCCCCGTACTATGCCGAGGGCGAGTACCTGCACGAGCTCAAGGGCCTGAACGAGGTCACCACGTGGCGGCGGCGGTGGCAGACCGGGATCAACGGGGTGACCTACGGGACCCACAGCCTGGGGCCGATCCTGCAGTGGATGCCCGGCGACCGGGTGATGAGCGTGTGCTGCGCGGGCAGCGGCCATCACTACCGCGACCCGCGCGGCGACGAGTACGAGAACGAGGATTCCTGCGTGATGTTGTGCCGCATGCGCTCGGGCGGGCTGGTGAAGATCCGGGTGGACATGCTCTCGGACCGGCCGCACTCCATGATGAACTTCCAGCTCCAGGGCACCGACGGCTGCTACGAGTCCGCCCGCGCCCCCGGCGAACGGGACCGCGTCTGGCTGCGGTCGTGCTCACCGGACGCCAACACGTGGCTGGACCTGGATGAGATGGCCGGGGCGTTCCTGCCGGAGGCGTGGCGCGTCCACGGCGAGCTGGCGCGCACGGCCGGCCACGGCGGCGGCGACCTCCTGGAGATCCTGGACTGGGTGCATGCGATCCGCACCGGCACGCCGCCGCGGACCGGCATCGACGAGGCGATGGACATGACCATCCCCGGCCTGGTCAGCCAGCAGTCCATCGCCGAGGACGGACGCTGGCTTACGGTCCCCGATTCCCGGGAGTGGTGAGCGAGGGCTCGCGCAGCTCCTCCACCACGTCCGCAAGACGCCCGCGGAGAAAGCGCATCGTCCCCAGATCGTCTTCGGCACCGACGGCATCACCGTGCCGAACGACAGATCGATGTCCGTGCACGGCCAGTAGGACCAGCTGAGCGCGGTCGCGTGGGGTGAGCTGATCGCCACGGTGCCGTGGTAGGGGCCCGCCGGCTCGATGTTCCCGGCCATCGCGTCCGTGTCGAAGGCGAAGGCGCCGGTCGCGCGATCCGGCTTCAGCTCGAACATGGCTCCGTCTACCCCGGACCGATGCGCAGGCGGCTTCGCGTGAGTGGCGCATCGGCGCGCAGCGCGAATCCTCCCCACGCGATGCGGGTCGCCTCCACCGCGTACAGGTAGTCGAGCGTCCCTCCATTCCCTGTGCAGAGCACGGCGACCGCTCCGTCGGTCGCGAGTTCGCCGTACCGGGCTGGATGCTTACACGGTGTCCGCCGGCCGGTAGAGTAGAGGCAGGGAGCGACGATCACCGTCGGAAACCAGGAACGAACAGAACCACGCGTAGAGTTGAGAGATACGGAGAACACCCGTGGCTGATGCGGATCGAGAGAGGGGACGAGGACCGGCAACCCCGCAGGAGATCTGGAACATCTTGCGCGCGGTGTCGGACAGCCAGAGAGAGACCGATCGGCGCATGCAGGAGACGGATCGGCGGATGCAGGAGACCGATCAACTGCTGAAGCGACAAGGACAGGAGACCGACCGGCGCCTGCGCAAGCTGGATGAGCTGTTCAACGGTCAGTGGGGAAAGCTGATGGAAGCCCTGGTCGAGGGCGATCTCATCGCACTGCTCAGACAGCGTGGAATCGAAGTCGAGCGTACGATGACCAACCTGAAGAAGCGCGGCGGCGCGCGGGAGTGGGAACTGGACATCGTGGCGTTGAACGGTGCGGAGGTCGTGGCGGTGGAGATGAAGACCACCCTCAAGGTGCGCGACGTCGATCACCTGTTGGGGCTGTTGCGCGACTTCCAGGATCTGGCCCCGGAGTTTTCCGGCAAGCGGGTGTATGGGGCCGTCGCCTATCTGAAGGCCGATCAATCCTCGGACGTTCATGCGGAACGGCAGGGCCTGTACGTGATTCGAGCGACCGGCAGCAGCGCCAGCATCACCAATCGCGAGGACTTCCGGCCGCGCGTGTTCGGGCCGAGTGCGGGACCTCGTTGACGTGCGCACGCTGCCGGCCGGTGCGTCGGTCTGGTTCTGCGGAGACTTGACACCGGGTCCTGGTCTACGCTGGGGCGCGCCATGATGAGGATCTCGAGCGGCGGCGGGGACCTCTCGGACAGCTCCCTGCGGCGCGCGATTCAGCTCGGTGTCGACTGCATCGACCTGGGCTGTCCTCCCCTCGACCAACTGACCGCCGTCAAGAAGCGCATCCGGTCGTTCGGCCTGGACGTCAACCGCATCTCCCTGCCGGACATGAGCGCCGCCGTCATGCGCGGCGAGGACGGCTCCGGGAAGGAGCTGGACGCCGTCGAGCGCACCCTGCGCGCCTTCGGCGACGCGGGCTACCGGCTCACCTTTCAGCGCTTCGAGGGCAGCAACTTCAACCACCTGGTCACCTTCTACGAGTCCGAGCACCGCGGCGGCTACCGCGGAAGCGGCAAGAGCGTGTGGCTGACCGGCAGGCGTCCGCCCGAGCGGCCGGAGGAGGAGCTGCGCCAGGCGCGCATCGCCTACTGGCCTCACTTCGGCCACGACGAGCCGCCCCGCCGCGCCGAGCTCGACGCCTGGTGGGGGCAGTTCTGCCGCGCCTTCGAGCGGCTGGTGCCGATCGCCGAGGAGTACGAGATGCGAATCGGCGTCCATCCGGCCGACCTGCCCTTGGCAGACACTCCGTTCGGAACGCTGGGGTTCCACCGGGTGATCGACGCCTTCCCCAGCCGTAACGTCGGCTACCTCTACTGCTGCGGCACGCGCGCGGAGGCGGGCGGGTTGCCGCTGGTGCTGGAGGAGATCCACAACTACGGGCGGCAGGGACGCCTTTTCATGATCCATTTCCGCAACATCCGCGGCAGCCTGATGACCTCCAGCGCCTACGAGGAGGTGCTGCTGGATGACGGTGACATGAACATGTTCAAGATCCTGCTGGAGCTGCACCGGGCGGGATTCGACGGCTGCCTGAGTCCCGACCACATCTTCCGGCTGGAAGGCGATCCGGATGCCTCGACCGACCAGAATCGCGCGTACCAGGGGCTTGCCTTCTCGATCGGGTACCTGAAGGGGCTGCTCGCCGCGCTCGCGGTGGTGGGATAGGAGAGGGAGGAACCGCATGAATGCCGATGAGATCTACCGGAAGCTGGGAGTGCCCGCGTCCGTCAATGCCGTGGGCACCGGCACGCTGGTCGGCGGCTCGGGCCCGCCCGACTTCGTGCGGGAGGCGATGGAGGCCGCGAGCGGGCGCTTCGTCAAGATGGACGATCTGCTGCGCGCCTGCGGTGACGCCATCGCCGCTCAGGTGGGCACCGAGGCCGCCTACATCTCCTGCGGCGGCGCCGCCGGCGTGACCCTGAGCGCCGCCGCCTGCATTGCCGGCACCGACCCCGCGGCAATCCGCCGCCTGCCGGACGCCGAGGGACTGCGCAACGAGATCGTGGTGCAGAAGCGCCACTCCGACAGCTACGACCGCTGCCTGCGCGCCGCCGGGGCGCGGCTGGTCGAGGTGGGGCGTGAGGACGGCTGCGACGCCGCCGAGCTGGAGGCCGGCATCACCGGCGACACCGTGGCGATCTGGTATCCCTGGCCGCCGCTGGGCGACCAGACCGGCCTCTACCCGGAGATGCCCGGCCCGGACGAGATCGTCCCGCTGGAGGAGGCGCACGCCATCGGCAGGCGCCGCGGCGTGCCCGTGATCGCCGACGCCGCCTCGGACATCTACCCGCTGGACTTCATGCGCCGGTGCGCGGCCGCCGGAGACCTGGTGGTGTTCGGCGGCAAGTACTTCGGCGGCCCCAACGCCAGCGGCTTCGTGTGCGGCGACCGCGGCCTGATCGAGGCGGTCGCCGCGCAGGGCTTCACCATGCCGGCCGGCACCATGGGCATCGGCCGCTCCATGAAGCTGGACCGCCAGCAGGTGATCGCCCTGACCGTCGCCGTCGAGCGCTGGTTCGCCACCGACCACGCCGCCCGCTTCGCCGCCATCGACCGCAGGCTCGTCGTGGTCGAGCAGGCGCTGCAAGGTCTCCCGCACGTCCGGCTGGAGCCGCACATGGTGACTCACGGATTCTACGGCTCCTTCCTGGTCGTCGAGCTGGACACCGCGGCGCTCGGCAGGACGGCGCGGCAGATCGCCGAGGAGCTGTACGTCGGCGAGCCGTCGGTGCTGGTGCAGTCGCCCACCGAGTCCACGCTGTGGGTGTTCTTCTACACCGTCGAGGACGGCGAGGAGCGGATCATCGCCGACCGGATGCGTGCCGTGCTGGCCCAGGTGGTGAGCCGATGATCCGACTCTCCATGGGGTCGGCGGACCTCTCCGACAGCTTCCTGCGCCGCATCGTCCAGCTCGGCGTCGACTGCGTCGACCTGGGCTGTCCGCCCCTCGACGGGCTGTCCGCTCTGAAGAAGCGCATCCGGTCGTTCGGGCTGGACGTCAACAGCGTGTTCCTGCCGGACATGAGCGCCGCCTTCATGGGCGCTGAGGACGGCTCCGGGCAGGATCTGGAGGCCGTCGAGCGCACCCTGCGCGCCTACGGCGATGCCGGCCTGCGGCTCGTGTTCCAGCGTTACGAGGGCAACAACTTCAACCACCTGGTCACCTTCTACGAGTCGGTGCACCGCGGCGGCTACTGCGGAAGCGGCAAGATCGTGTGGCTGACCGGCCGGCGCCCGCCCGAGCGGCCTCAAGCGGAGCTGCGCCGGGTGGGCTTCGCCGGCTGCCTGAGCCCCGACCACGTCTTCCGGCTGGAAGGCGATCCGGATGCCTCGGCCGACCAGACCCGCGCCTACCAGGGGCTGGCCTTCTCGATCGGCTACATGAAGGCGTTGCTCGCCGCGCTCGCTACGGTCTGACGGACGGTCCCGGCCGCCTCAGGCGGGGCCGAGATTGCGCCACCAGCGGACCTCGTTGCTGCCGCGCTCGGCGGCGGCGACGATATCCAGCCGGCCGTCCCGATCAAAGTCGACCAGGATCACTTGGTCGGCCGCGGTCCACTCCTCCTTCAGGACCTGCATGCTCCATGGTCCGCGCGGGTCGCCGCCGTGCTTGAAGAGGGCCACTCGGCCGGCATCCTCCCATCCCGTGGCCACCACCTCGATCCGGCCGTCGCGGTCGAAGTCGACGGCCAGGATGGTGCGCGGCTCGCCGATGCCCTCCTCGATGGTGTGCTTGACCCACCGGTCCCCTTGGTTCTCGAACCAGGCGACCTCGTTGCCGATGCGCCAGTTGGTCGCGGCGACGTCGAGGTCGCCGTCTCCGTCCAGGTCGGCGACGGCCAGGTCGTAGGCGCCGGGGAAGCCGCCCTCGGTAATGTAGTGGTGCGTCCACGAGCGGCGCTCGCGCGGATCGCCGTCGAAGGAGAACCACAGCAGGCTGCTGCCCTTGTTGTCCACGCTGACGATCTCCGGGCGCCCGTCGCCGTCGATGTCGGCGATCTCGTGGCGCTCCAGCCACTCGCCCGCGCGCTCGTGGACGACGTGCCGGGTGAAGCGCCCGCTGCCGTCGTTCTCGAACCAGTAGAGGCCGACGTCGGTGTCCATCGCCACGACGTCGGGAAAGCCGTTGCCTGTGAGGTCCACGGTCGATATCCCGAACGCGTAGGAGAACCGTCCCCGATCAGTCCCTCTTCGAACCGGATGTGCTCCGCCATGTGTCGCCCCCTCAGCCCGCGTGCCGGTGTTGCCCGGACGGGCTCGCTGCCGGCAGACTGGGCCGCCCATCATGAAGCGAATCGACCCGTGGGACACGCGTTTCGCCTTCTTCTGGTACAACGACCAGGAAATCTTTCGCGACACCGATGCCGACCTGGCGCGCAAGGCGGAGGCGTTCGCCGACGTCGGCATAAACCACGTCATCACCTTCAGCGCCACCCACTTCCGCTGGTCCTTTCGCCGCCACTGGGACCTGCTGACCGAGACGCTGGCGCGCGTGGTGACCGCCTGCCACGCCGCCGGCATTCGCGTGACCGAGCACCACTCCAGCCATCTCACCCACAACCCGATCGACGAAGCGGGCGAACGCCAAGTGGAGCAGCGGCTCCGCACGCGCGGGTCGAGCCTGGCGTCGTGGCCCCACCTGCGCGAGGACTGCGACGCCGATCCGGTGATCGACGGCGTGCGGCTGTCGAGCTGGCGGCAGATCGACGGCCGCACCGGAACGTGGGCACGCTCGGCCTACGCGGGCCGCTACGACTACCAGGGCTGGACGTTCTGCTTCAACAATCCGCACTATCGGCGCGCCTACCTGGCCTACCTGGAGACGCTCTACGCGACCGGCATCGACGGCATCATGACCGACGACGTCGAGTGGTTCGGCGCCGGTCACGCCTGCGCCTGCCCCATCTGTCGGCGCCTGTTCCGGGAGCAGACCGGTCACGATCTCCCGGAACCCGGGCCCGCCTGGGAGCGCTGGCACGGAGACCATGGCGATCCGTCCTACGTCGCCTGGCTGCGTTTCCGTACGTCCTCCACCACGGCCTTCCACCAGGCGGTTTCCGACCACTACCGCGGGCTCGGCATCCGCCCGCTGCGGCCCAACTACAGCGAGCGGGTTCTCCACCGGGACCCCCACGGAATATCGCTGGAGGACCTGCCCGACCTCGACTGGATCTTCAAGGAGAACGACTACTCCACGATCGTGCGCTACTCATGGTGCTCCTGGGCGATCGAGGCGGCCCACCGCTTCGCCGTCGGCCGCTGGCGCGGCATCCCGCCGATGAGCATGTTCTACCCCGACCGGCCCGACACCGTGCGCTTCTGCTGGGCGCTGGCCATGAGCTGGGGCCACCTGTACCTGGCGACGCCGGAGGGCCGGTCCCTGGAGCGTGCCGAGAAGCGGCTGCGCCGCTTCGAGGTCGCCCATCCCGAGTTGCTGCGCCGGGTGCGGCGGGTGGCGTCGCTGAGCTTCTACGACTCGCGCGCCACGCGCGACCTGTACGAGCACGCCGAAGAGCGAAGTGTCGCCGGGCTGATCGCCTGGACGCAGGCGTGCTACCGGCGGAACGTGCCCTTCGACCTGTTCCAGCCGGAGGAGCTCGACCGCCTGCCGCTCTACCGCGTAGTGGTCCTCAACGAGGCTGCCTTCCTCGGCGACGCGGAGCTCGATGCGCTGCGCGGGTTCGTGCACGCCGGCGGCACGCTGGTATGGACCGGCGCCACCGGCAGCAGGGACGAGAGCGGCGCCGCTCGCGACGCCCGGGCGCTCGGCCGCTGCTGGGAGATCGCCTCGTTCGCGGCGGTGCCGGACGGTGCGCCGCCGGTCACCGCCCGCATCGGCGCCGGCCGGCTGGTGCTGGTGGCCGGCGACTACGCGCTGGAGCCGGTGGAGGGGATCGCCCGCCCGGAGGATGGCGGCCGCGAGGCACGGGTGCCGTGGCAGCCTGTATCGGCGGCCCAGGAGCGCCTGCGGGATGAGCTGGTCGCGTTCCTGTGCGGCCTGGCGGGCGGTGCCGATCTGGAGATCGAGGACCTGCCCGCCGGCGTGCTGGCGACCGTCTTCGTCACCGAGTGCGGGGACTCCCTGGTGGTCCACCTCGTGAACGCGGCGCAGACCCTGGTGGTGGCGGTGGGAGGGAGCATCGGCCACGACGACCCCATCCCGTTTCCGCGGTTCGCAGGCGGGCCGGCACGCATCACGCTCCGCACGCCGGGGGCTCTAGCGGGGCGTCCGGTGCGCCAGGCGCGCTATCACGATCCGGACGTGGCGGCGGCCCGCCCCGTGGCGGCAGAGGCCGCGGCCGGGCGGGTCACGGTCACTCTGGATCCGTCCTGGATCGGCGCCTACGGACTGGTGCAGATCGAGCTCGACTGAGCGAGCCTGAAGCTGCGTCGGTGGATCGTCGACGGTCCGTGCCGCCGCAGCCGCTCCCGGTGCGCGCGCGTGGCGTACCCGAAGTGCGACTCGAAGCCGTAGCGGCCGTCGATGCGGGCGTACCGGGCCATCCAGCGGTCGCGCGCGGTCTTGGCCAGGATCGATGCCGCCATGATCTCCGGGATGCGAGCGTCGCCGTCGATCTCGGCCCGGCAGGAGGCTCCCAGGGCCGGCGTGAAGCGCCCGTCGACCAGCACCAGGTCCGGCGCGAGGTTCAGCCCGCGGCAGGCGCGCAGCATCGCCAGCAGCGTCGCGTGATGGATGTTGATGCGGTCGATCTCCTCCGGCCACGCCCAGCCGACGGCCCACGCACGGGCGCGTCCGCGGATCAGCGGCGCCAGCTCTTCGCGGACCCGCGGGTCCACGACCTTGGAGTCATCCAGGCGGTCGTCCGGAAACGGGTCCCCCAGGATCACCGCCGCGGCGGTGACCGGTCCCGCCAGCGGTCCCCGGCCTGCCTCGTCGATGCCGCAGACGATCGTTCCCCCTCCCGGTTTGACGCTGATTCGACCGCGATGGTAGCGTCGGGCGAGGCAAGCCCACAACGCGTGCGCTGTGCTCACATCATGAGCGGGCAGCTACTGAAGCGGGTCGAACTCCTCGGCTTCAAGTCCTTTGCCGACCGCACGGTACTGGAGTTCGGCCCCGAAGTGTCCGCGCTGGTCGGACCGAACGGCTGCGGCAAGAGCAACATCGTTGACGCCATCCGCTGGGCGCTGGGCGAGCAGGCGCCCCGCTCTCTGCGCGCCGAGCGCATGGAGGACGTGATCTTCGACGGCGCCGGCAGCCGGCGGTCGATGAGCGTGGCCGAGGTCACGCTGGTGTTCTCCAACGAGAACGGACGGTTGCCGATCGACTCCGCGGAGGTTGGCGTCAAGCGCCGCCTGTACCGCTCCGGCGAGAGCCAGTACTTCGTCAACAACACGCAGAGCCGGCTGCGCGACGTGCGCGAGGTGCTTGCCGATACCGGTCTTGCCACCTCCGGTTACGCATCGCTGGAACAGGGAAGGATCGACCGGATCCTCTCGGACAAGCCCGAGGAGCGTCGCGAGGTCTTCGAGGAGGCGGCCGGCATCCTGTCCTACCGCACCCGCGCCGTCGAAGCCGAGCGCGAGCTGAAACAGGCGGCGGCCAACGTGGCGCAGGTGGAGAACGTCCGGCGCGAGGTGCAGCGCCGTTACGAGACCCTGCGCGTGCAGTCGCAGGCTGCCGAGCGCTACCGCTCCCTGCGCGCGCAGGCCTTCGACGTCGAGCGCGACCAGGAACTGCTGCGTCTGCGCGCCCTGCGGGATCGCCGCCAGCGGATCGAGAAGCGCCTTTCGCGGGAGACGCAGAACCGAGACGAGGTCCAGAACGAGATCGACGCGGCCGCGACCAGCGCGCGCAATCATCGGGCCGCTGTGGAGCGCCTGGAGGACGAGCGCGCTGCGTCCCAGGAACGCCTGTACGAGATCGCCACCGCCATGAGCGGGGCCGGGAGCGAAATACGGCTCGGCCGCGAGCGCGTCGATGAGCTGGAAGCGAGCATGCACTCGTACCACAGCCGCGACCAGGCGCTCGCGAAGCGCATCCGCGCCCGGGGAACCGAGGTCGAAACCGCTCGTGCCGGGCTGACCGAAGCGGAACGGGATGCCGCGGACGCGGAGTCGAAGGCGGCTGCCGACCGTGGAGATGCCGCGGCGGTGGGCGCGCAGATCGCCGAAACGGAGCGGCGCATCGCCGATGCAGCCGCGCGGGCAGCATCGCACGAACAGCGCCTGGACGGCCTGCGCGACCAGCTTCGCAAGGTCACCGACGAGATCGTCACCGAGCTCGATCAGCGGCTGGGCCAGGGGATGGAGTCCACCCCGTCCGCAGCGCTCGGCAACGATGTTGCCGAGTCGCTTGCGCGGTTCCGTCATGACCTCGGCCGGCTCGCGGTCTCGGCAGCGCGGGTGGACACCGAGGAACTCGCGCGGCGGCTCGGGGATCTGGTGGAGGCGGCCGAGGGTTTGATGAAGGGGTTCGCCCGCTATCGCGAGACCACCGGATCGCTGCTCGACGATCTGATCTCTTCGGAAGGGATCGTCACCCACAAGCGGGCGATCGACCGTGACATGGGAGAGACCTTCTGGGCGATCGCCGAGCTCCGCAAGCAGAGCGAGGAGTTGCGGCGGGCCAATCGCGAGCGCGCCGAACGGCAGGGCCGGTTGCGCGACGCGGTGCAGGAGAGCCAGGTGGCCGCCGCGCGGGCGCAGGAACAGGCTGCCGCGCTGCGCACGCAGCTCGCCGCCGCGCAGCGGCAGCTCGACGAGCAGCGCCAGATCCGCGCGGATCTGGCCTCGGAGGAACACCAGACCGCGGAGGCGATCCGGGCGCTGGCGTCCAGCACCTCCGATCGCGAGCGGGAGAAGGCGTTCCTGGACCGGGAGCATGATCGGCTGCAGAGGGAGCTGGGCCGCGCCTCGGCGCAGCTCGCCGCGCATCGCCGCGAGATGGACCGGATCGACCAGGCCGCGCAGCAGCGCTCGGCGCGGCTGCGGCAGGCGCAGGAGACGCTGGAGCGAGTTCGGGTGGAGCTCGCCGAGGTGGAGGCGGAAGACAAGGCCATCCGCCACACCTTCGCGCAGACCCACTCCCAGCGCCTGGAAGAGCACTCCGAGCGGCTCGAGCAGATCGAGGCCACGCCGCGGGAGTTGCGCGACCGACTGGGCCGGCTACGGGAACGGATCCGCGGCCTCGGGCAGATCAACCTGCTCGCTCCGGAGGAGTTCAAGGAGGTGGCCGAGCGCTACCGGTTCCTGACCGGGCAGCTCGAGGACCTGAGCCAGGCGCGCGCCGACCTGGAACGGGTGACCGAAGAGATCCAGCGCGAATCCGCCGAGCGGTTCGGAGCCTCCTTCCAGGCCATCGCCGGTGCGTTCCGGGACATCTTCCGCCGGCTGTTCGGCGGCGGCCGCGCCGAGTTGAAGCTCCGGAGTCAGGACGTGCTTGAGGCCGGCGTCGACATCCTGGCGCAGCCGCCCGGCCGCAAGCTGGAGAACGTGGGACTGTTGTCCGGAGGGGAGCGGTCGCTGACCGCGGTGGCGCTGATGTTCGCCATGTACTCGGTCAAGCCGTCACCGTTCTGCGTGCTCGACGAGCTGGACGCCGCGCTGGACGACGAGAACATCGGCCGCTTCGTCGGGCTCCTGGAAGAGTTCGCGCACGACTCTCAGTTCCTGATCGTCACCCACAACAAGCGCACCATCGCCGCCGCCGCGAACCTGTACGGGGTTACCATGGAGGAGCCGGGCGTCTCCAAGCTGGTGACCCTGCGCATGCCGGAGCGCGCCGAGCGCGAACCGGTTCCGGCGTAGTGGTACGGACCGTGCGCGCCGCGTCGTCTGCAAGGGCAGGGGCTTCTGCCGGGCAGGCCGAATTGCCTGCGCCAGCGGACGGGCCTATCATCGGAGAGGCAGAAGACAAAGCACATGAGTGATCAGGAACGAAACGAACCGCAGGCGGAGGAATCGTCGGACTCGCACGGACAGGAAGGGGCCGGACCGGAGCCCTCCCGGGAGAGGTTCTGGCAGGGCGTGAGCGTCCCTGACCTGGTCAAGCAGCGCATCGATGTCATCAAGGCGCAGCAGAGCCGCGGCCGCAAGCTGCTGATGGCGTTGCGCAAGTTCTACGCCATCCTGCCGATCGCGGCGTTCATCTATTTCTCCCTCACCAATCCGACATTCCAGAACACGGTGCTCGCCATCCTGCAATTTGCGGTGCAGCTCCTGTTCGCGATCTTCTACGCGATTATCCAGTTCGTCGCCATTTTCTGGTTCATGGCCCGATCGAAGGTGGAGAAGGTCCGGCCCACCGACCCCAAGTCGATCACCTTCGACGACTACTGGGGGCAGCCCAACCTGAAGGCACTGGTCCGGCAATGGTTGGGCCTGCTGGCCGACCGCAGGGAGTTCGTGCAGATGGGCGGCCGCTACATCAACGGCCTGTTGCTGTACGGCCCACCGGGCACCGGCAAGACCATGCTCGCCAAGGCGATGGCGGGTGAGGCCGGGGTCGCGTTCATTTCCATAGAAGGCTCGGGATTCCGGGCGATGTTCGTGGGCGTGGACGTCCTGAAGATGATCTGGTTTATCCGCAAGGCACGCAAGTACGCCCGCCGCTACGGCGCCTGCATCGCCTACATCGACGAGATCGACGCGGTCGGACAGTCGCGTGGCGGCGTCCAGGGAGACAACAGTACGTTCGCCGGCGGCGGGATGTTTGGTGGCGGAACCGGCGCCCTGACGCGGCTGCTCTACGAGATGGACGGCGTCGATCAGCGTTCCCTGAAGGAGCGAATGGTCGCCAAGCTCTACCAACTGCGCGGCAAGAAGCCGCCTGCGCGGAATTGGCACGTCCTGTTCATGGGCTCCACCAACCGCCCCGACGTGCTGGACCCGGCGCTGACGCGGCCGGGCCGCTTCGACCAGATGATCGAGGTGGGACTGCCGGACCGTTCCGGCCGTCGCGCCATCGTCGAGGGCTACCTGTCGACCATCCGCCACGACGACTCGGTCGACGTGGAGGCGATCGTGTCCAACACGCCCGGCGCCTCACCGGCGCAGATGATGGCGGCGCTGACCAAGGACACGGTACGCATCGCCCTGTTCGAGCACCGCAACGTGGTCACACAGCGCGACATCGACCGTGCGCTGATCCACCAGTTGGCGGGCATGGAGAACCCGATCGAGGAGATGGATCCGGAACAGCGCCGTTCCATCGCCGTGCACGAGGCCGGACACGCTGTGGTCGTGCACTACGTGCTCCCGGAGAAGCGGATCGGCCACCTGACGATCCTGGCGCGCGGCCAGACGCTCGGCTTCATGCTGCCGCTCGACGAGGTGGAGCAGTACTCGTATCCGCTGCGCCGGATCGTCGCCGACATCATGGTCGCGTTGGGCGGACACGCGGCCGTGCGGATCGTGTACGGCGAGGAGTGGACCGGCGCCTACAGCGACTACCGTCAGGCGCGAGACCGTTTCCGACATCTGTATTCACTCGGCTACTTCGGTCCTCCGACAGGATGGATTTCCAGCATGGCCGACGAGCTGGGCGCTCCGTCGGGCGCGCCGCCGCCGGAAGTCAACCGCCTCTGGCAGGATCTGGAGGATCGGACGGAGCGGTTGCTGCGCGATCATCGGGGCGAGTTGATGGCTCTTACCGACGCCCTGCTGGAGCGCAGCGAGCTCAATACTGGCGAAGTGCTGGAGCTCCTCGGGCCGAACGGTCACAACGGCACGAACGGCCACGGCCGGCCTCCGTCCGTGGCCGGCGGGCCGAGCGGGGCGCTGCCCGGCAACCTCTCCGCGCGTGACCTGATCGACGAGCCGTCGGACCCGCCGGATGACGGCGGCACCGAGCCGCCTGAGGAGCCCGCCCGGTAGGACCCGCGGCCGCGCGGACCGACGGCCCTATCGAATCGACCAGGACCCCAGGTCGCCGCGGGTGACGAAGCGCGGTTCGAGGTTGCCCGAAGCCGATCCCAGGAAGATGCCGGGGAAGCCGCCGCGCGCCACCGCGGAGAACACCAGCCAGTTGCCGTCCGGCGACCAGATGCTCCCGGAGCGCGTGTGCTGATCGAAGAACTGCAGGGCGCCCAAGCTGCCGCGCGTGATCGGAAAGGTGGCGACCTTCCAGGATTCTCCCGAGCGGGCATCCATCACCCGCAGGTGCACGTAGATCTGCTCGGGGTCGGCGGCGAACACCGGCTCCACCACGAGCTGCTGGAGCTCCGCCGCGCTCACCGGTACCAGATAGGCGATCTGGCGGCTGTTGGGAGCCCAGAAGAAGGCGATGACCGTTGGCTCCTCCAGCTCCACCGAGCGCTCCAGCCGGCCCGGCACCAGCACGCGGAGCGTGCCGTCGGCCGAGAGCTGTGGCGTTGACGACTCCATGATCGCGACGCGCCTCCCGTCGCGGGAGAAGCTGAAGAAGGCGCTGCCGGACACGGTCTTGAGCACGTCCAGGCCCGGACCCTCGATGTCCCGCAGCACAAGCTGGGCCGATCCCGACTCGCTGTCTACATACAGCATGCGTTCGCCGTCGGGAGACACCTGCGGCGACTGGAAGCGTGCTGGGCGCACGTTGAAGTTGCGCTTCCCGGTTGCGCCGCGGACGTCCAGCAGCGTGAGGCGACCGCCCGACGTCGTGCCGCCGCCGACGTGGGCCAGCATGAAACGGTTGCCGGGGTCCCACGCCCAGTACAGTGGCAGCCCCGTGTCGAGCGGCTTGTAGCTCAGCTTGCCGGAGGGATCCATCAGGCCGAGCTCCATGCCGTCCTCCGCGGTGCGCTGGGACAGCACGCTGATCCAGCGGCTGTCCGGGGACCAGTACAGGTAGACCGGTGCGAGCTCGGCGCTCTCCCAGACCGCCTGTGGATTGCGCGAGCCTGAGTCGCTGGTGAGGATCGCCGCGTCGAGGCTGCCGTCGGTCTGCTGGTCGAAGCGGACGAAGGCGAGGCGGCGGCCCCGTGCCGACCAGGTCGGAGACGAGTACCAGCGGCGCACGCCTTCGCGGCTGCCGGCGTCATCGGTGAGCTGCGTGAGGCGTCCGCCGGTCTGGTCCGCCGTCGCGATGTTGCCGTCCAGAGCGATGAACGCGATCAGCCCCGACTTGCGCTCGAAGCGCTCCAGCAGGGAGTTCTGCGACATCTGCGCGCCCCGCACCGAGCAGGACACCAGCAGGGCGGCGGCCAGGGGGAGCAGCAGGAGCGCCTGCAGCGTGCGGCGTCCCGGTGGATGCGGCACTGGCGGCTTCAGGTTCGTCACTGCCATGACCAGAACCCTATCAGCCCCGGCGCCATCTTGCGCGGCACCAGGTTGCCCTCGGCCCGCGCCACCATGATGGACGGACCCTCGTCGGTGAGCGCGGCGTACACGATGTTGCGGCTGTCCGGAGACCAGATCCGCGCGGCCTGACCGTACTGGTCGAACACGCGGATCACCGCCGCGAACTGCGGGGTGGGCACGAACGTATCGATGTCCACCGACGATCGCCGCTCGCGGTCGTAGACGCGCAGTGCCAATACCAGGGTCTGGTCGCTGCCTTCGTTCAGCGACTGGATCGACGGGACGAAGTAGGCGACGCGCCTGGAGTCCGGGGACCAGAAGAACGCGAACACGTCGTCCTCCTCGAGCATCGTCCCGGCACCGGTCGCGACGTCGCGCAAGTGCAGCCGGCTGACGATCGATTCGACTTCCTGGCGGCGGGCGATGTAGCCGAGCGACGTGCCGTCGGGAGACCAGAGAAAGGTGACCGAGCCGCGGGCGGTGGCGATCAGCTCGCGACGATCCCGTTGCTCGGGGTGGGCGATGACCAGGTCGGTCTGGCCGCCGTCGGCGACAGTCGCCAGCACCACTCCCGAACCGTCGGGCGACCAGGCCGGGGTCTGGAACTCGGCGGGCTGAAGCGGAAGGCCGCTCTCGACCACGGCCGCGCCGACCTGCAGGAAGGACACCCGGCGGTCGGAGGTTCGGACCGACCCCGCGTGCACGGTCACGCCGGTGCTGTCGGGCGCCCATGCCCAGAACAGCGGCCGGCCGGCGTCCAGCGTCTGCACCGGAGCGGCGCTGCCCGGCTGCCAGCTCAGAAGCAGGAAGCCCCCGCCGCCCGATCCGGCCGTCAGGAAGCTGAGCTGGCGGCTGTCGGGCGACCAGTAGAGATTGGCCGGCAGCCGTCCGCCGGTGGAGACGGCCCGCGCGTCGCTGCCGTCGGCGCGGGCGGTGAGCACGCGGCCGGACGTGCGGCCCTGGAACGAGTCTATTCCCACGAACGCCACCCGCTTGCCGTCCGGCGACCAGATCGGGGTCTGGTAGATGCGCGCGGCGCTCTCCGACTGCCCGGCGTCGGTGGTGATCTCCTTCGTGGCGCCGCCGGCCTGATTGGCCACATAGATGTTGGCGTCGATGCCCATGTAGACGATCTTTCCGGACTTGCGCTCCAGGGCTCCCATCAGCGAGCTCTGCTCGCTGGTGTCGGGCAGCCGGCAGTCGACCAGCAGCGCGGCGCCGACCGCGGCGGCGATGAGGAGCGCGCCGCGAGCGACCGCCCTTCGTCTCATCGGTACACCCCTCATCCGACGCCGCGCCGCAGCACGGTGAGCGCGGTGTTGCGGACCGGGTCGGTCTGCTCCGAGACCTCGTCCCAGTCCAGCGATGCCGGTACGTCCGGCCGCACTCCGTCGATGCCGACCTCGCGGCCGGACGGTGACTGGTAGGCGCTGGTCATGACGGTCAGGCGGGAGCCGTCCGGGAGCACGAAGTCGACGAAGCTCTCCACGTTGCCGGGCGTCCGCAGGCCGACCACGGTGGCGCGGCGGCGCGCCTGCAGGGCGGCGGCCAGAACCTCGGGCAGCCCCTCGGTGTCCGGTCCGACCAGCACCACCAGCGGCACCGCCTGCGAACCGTTCAGGTCGTAGCCATCGACGGATATGAGCTGCGAGCCCTCGGCGGTGTAGATCTCACCATGGTCGCCGTCCGAGAACAGCGACAACAGCGGCACCAGCGGCCACCGCAGGCCGCTGGCGATGCGCAGGTCCAGGATAATGCCGCCGATGTCCCCGGCTTCCGCGAGCGCCTCGAGGATGCGGACCGTCTCCGTGACCAGGGAGTCGGAGGAAACGCGCGGGAACAGCAGGTAGCCGACGCGGCCCGGATCCAGGATGCCGTACTGGAGCGGATTCAGCACCTCCGCGAGCTGCACGCGGCCGCGGATCACCTGCACGTCACGCGGCTCCCGGTCGACCGAGTTGACGCGCAGGATCACCGGCTGGTCGGCCGGTCCCCGGATGCGGGACACCGCATCCGGGCCCTCTTCCCGCCGCACCGGAATGCCGTTGACCGCCGTGACCGCCTCGTGGGGGCGCAGCCCGGATTGGTCGGCGGGAGATCCGGGCATCACCGACAGCAGGATGATGCGCGGCTCCGGGTTTTCGCGGTAGGCGACGTAGGCGCCGATCCCTTCATAGGCGGAAGGATCCTCCAGTTCTTGCTGGATGCGCTCCATGCGCGTCTCCCAGCGCGCGGCCAGCGGCGGCAGTTCGTCCAGCATCTGCCGGACCGTCGCCGGGAAGTCCTCGCGCGAAAGGAGGTTGACGATCACCGGCCGGTATCGCTCGCGCAACTCGTTCCAGGCGACTCCGTGCAGGTCGCCGTACACGTAGTGGTCACGCAGCAGGGTCCATATCTCGTCGAAGGTGCGGATCTGCAGGGAGGTGATCTGTTCCCGCTGCTCGGTGGGGTCCAGCACGGGCGCGAGATCCGTGTCGTCCGCGAATTCGCGGGTGCAGGCGGCGAGGATCGACAGCGCGGCGATCATCGCCAGGACAAACGTCGCCGTTGCCGGCGTCGCCATTTCCGGCCCGACGGGGGCCGGCGCGTTCCACAGCCGGGTTCGCATAGAGGAGCGCCACCTTAGCATGGCCGCCCTGGCCGCGGTGCCGAGTTTCATTGACAGCTTAGAAAAGCGGTCGATATATTGCCTCCCTGCGCATGCGCACCAGCCTGAGTTCCCGCCTGATCGACGTGTTGCGCAACGTCACCACGCGCAAGCAACTCACGGAACGCAACATTCGCGACGCCGTCAACGAGATCAGGAACGCCTTGCTCGAAGCTGATGTGAATGTGCGCGTGGTCCGTCGCTTCGTCAACCGGACGGTTGAAGCGGCGATCGGCGATCAGCGCGTGTCGGGCGTATCGGCCGCCGACCAATTCACGCGTACGGTGCACCAGCGTCTTACCGACATGCTTGGCGGCGGCGACACCGGGCTCGAACTGCGCGACCTGAAGCCGCCCGCGAGGATTCTCATGGTGGGTCTGCAGGGTTCGGGGAAGACCACCACCGCCGCCAAGCTGGCTCGGCGTCTGGCCGCCGACGGCCGACGGCCGCTGTTGATCGCCGCCGATCGCGCGCGGCCGGCGGCTGTCGAGCAGTTGGAGCTCCTGGGGCGCACGATCGGTGTCGATGTCTACACTGCCGCCGGCCTCCGCGGGGCCGATGGCGCCGCCAAGGTGACCCGTGAGGGGCTCCGGCACGCTCAACAGGGCGGGCACGACACGGTGATCGTGGATACGTCGGGCCGCAGCCAGGCAGACGAAAACCTGATGCGGGAACTCGAGCAGGTGCGGTCGGTGCTGGAGCCCGACCGCACCCTGCTGGTCGCCGACGCCATGACCGGGCAGGCCGCGGCCACGGTGGCCGGCGGCTTCGAGGAACGCATCGGCATCACCGGCGTCATCCTGTCCAAGACCGACTCGGATGCGCGGGGCGGAGCGGCCCTGTCGATGAAGGGAGTCACCGGCAAGCCGGTGTGCTTTATCGGCACCGGGGAGAGGCTGGAGGATCTGGAGCCGTTTCACGCGGAACGGTTCGCGGGACAGATCCTGGGGATGGGTGACGTCGTCAGCCTGGTGGAGAAGGCCGAGCAGGTGATCGATCAGCAGCAGGCGGAACGGACGCTGCGGCGCGTACGTTCGAACACGCTGACGCTGGCCGACTACCTGGAGCAGATCCGCGGCTTGCGCAAGATGGGGAACCTGGATGCGCTGATCGACAAGATCCCCGGCGCGCGCGCGGCCATGGCGGAGGGCGCGATCGACGAGCAGGTGCTGCGCACGGAAGAGGCCATGATATTGTCGATGACCCCGGCCGAGCGCGATAATCACCGCATCTTGGGTCCGTCACGGCGGCGCAGGGTGGCGCGCGGAAGCGGCACGACCGTGCTGGCGGTCAGCCGCTTCCTGAAGAAATTCGACAAGATGTCAGCGGCCATGCGAAAGATGGCGCGCGGCGGCGGCGGCGCCGGTGGCGGGGTGAAGCCCGCCCGTGCCACCCGCGGCGGCAAGCGCTTCCGCCGCTGACGCGGACACCACACAGGAGCGAACAGATGAGCGTAGCGATCCGGCTCAAGCGACACGGTACGAGAAACCGTCCGTTCTACCGAATCGTCGTGATGGACTCGCGGCGGCCGCGAGACGGCAGGGTGATCGAGGAGCTCGGTCGCTATCAGCCGACCGAGCCCGAAGGCACGCAGGCCAGCCTCGACGAGGCGCGCGTGCGGGAGTGGATGGGCAAGGGCGCCCGGACATCGGCGACCGTCCGACGCATTCTCAACCGTCAGGCCCGCGGACAGTCCGCTGGCGCTGGCGGGGAGTCCGCTGGTGAGGAGATCGGAGACGGATCGGCCCCGGCATCCGCAGAGTGACATGCCGCACGTGTGACGGGCCACGGAGCGAACGGTGGAGGTGAACGATGGAAAAGGAGTTGGTCGAGTTCGTCGCTCGCGCACTGGTAGACGAGCCTGACGGCGTCGAGGTCACCGTGGTCGAAGGCGAGAAGTCGACCATTGTGGAGTTGAAGGTGGCCGATGGCGACTTGGGCAAGGTCATCGGCAAGCAGGGCCGGATCGCCAAGGCGATCCGTACCATTCTAAGCGCCGCCGGCACCAAGACCGGCAAGCGGGTCGTGCTCGAAATCATAGACTGAAGCCATGGACGGGCAGGCCGCTCGGAGCGGTACGGCCGCTCGGAGCGCACCGCAGGACGGACGGATAGCGGTGGGCCGCATCCGGCGGGCGCACGGCGTGCAGGGATTCGTCCGTTTCGAGAGCCTCTCGGGCGAGATCGATCATTTCCCGGCGATGCACGAGGTGGAGCTGCGAGGCCGTGGACGGCTGCCGCGGCGCTACGATGTGGAGTCGTTCCGTCTGTCCGGGCCGACGCTGCTGATGAAGCTGGAAGGGGTGGACGACCGGGACGCGGCCGCGAAGATCGCTGGGCGGGAAATCTGGGTGGAGCGCCGCCATGCGGCGCCGCTGGGTCCCGATGAGTTCTACCTGGCCGATCTGACCGGATGCGAGGTCCGCCAGGACGGCCGGCCGATCGGCACCGTGCGATCGGTGCTGGAGGCGGGTGCCGGCGATGTGCTGGAGGCGGTCCGTGACGACGGCCGCACCGTGCTGGTTCCCTTTCGGCGACAGTACGTGCGATCAGCCGACACCGTCGCCGGCGTCATCGAGCTCGCCAGCGACGCGGTCATCGAATGACGTTCACGGTCCTGACGCTTTTCCCGGAGCTGCTGACCCCGTTCGTGGCGACATCCATCGTCGGCCGCGCCGTCGAGCGCGGCCTTATCGATGTCCAGACCGTCGACATCCGCGACTACGCCCACGACCCGCACCGTACCTGCGACGACAGTCCCTACGGTGGAGGCGCGGGGATGGTGTTGAAGCCGGAGCCGGTCAGCCGCGCGATAGAATCGGTGGTGAGACGGCGCACGGTAAGGCCACGTGCCGTTCACCTCACCGCCGCAGGCTTGCCGTTCGATCGCGATCTGGCGCGCCGTTGGGCGGCGGAGGGGCGGGAGTTGCTGCTCGTGGCCGGCCGCTACGAGGGGATCGACCAGCGCGTGGTCGATCTGTTCGTCGAGGATGAGGTGTCGATCGGAGACTACGTGCTGATCGGCGGCGAGGTGGCGGCGATGGCGGTCATCGAGGCCGTGGCGCGGCTGGTCCCCGGGGTGATCCAGGCGGACTCGCTCGCGGAAGAGAGCTTCGAGGGCGACGTTCTCGAATATCCTCAGTACACTAGACCTCCGGTGTTCCGCGGCGTGCCGGTGCCGCCGGTACTGCTGTCCGGAGACCACGCACGGATCAGGGAGTGGCGCCGCCGGCAGGCGGCCCAGCGTACGGCCCGCCTGCGTCCGGACCTGCTACGAAGGAGCGAACGATGGAGCAACTGATACGGGATGTCGAGACCGACCAGACGCGGTCTCATGCAACGGAATTCGGAGTCGGCGACTCGGTGCGGATCCATTTCAAGATCATCGAGGGCAAGACCGAACGGACCCAGGTGTTCGAAGGAACCTGCATCGCTCGCAAGGGCTCGGGCGTCAGTTCGACGTTCACCGTCCGCAAGATCTCCTACGGCGTCGGCGTGGAGCGGGTGTTCCCGCTGCACTCGCCCAAGATCGCCAGGATCGAGGTGTCGCGCCGGGGCCGCGTGCGCCGCGCGAAGCTCTTCTACCTGCGCGATCGGGTTGGCAAGGCAGCGAAGGTGCCGGAGCGCCGGATCCGCAAGCGCTAGGAGTCTGTCGATTTGCCGCGCAAGCGGGAAGGCCGCGCGGCGGGGAGCCGACAGACTCCGACGCGGAAGGTGGGGATGGGCCAGAAGCGGAGCCGAAGGCGACGGTTTTGAGGCGATAGGAGCCCCGTCGGACGCCTCGGGGTCGACTTGAAGCGATAGCGCGAAACCCGCGCTTCAATGTTGACGATACTGTATGCAGACATCGGTAGTACCGATGGACGGCGCGGCTCGGAGGGCGTCCGAGCCGCGCCGATCACATCGACAGGACCGGGTGAGCAGTGTCCAGAAGGGTAGAATCGGTGAACGTCAGGCCGCCGCATACCTCCGGGAGCGCGGCTACCGCATCGTTGAGCGCAATGTTCGCATGCGGGTGGGAGAGATCGACCTGGTCGCATGCCGCGGCGACAGCGTCGTGTTCGTCGAAGTCAAGGCTTGGGGCAGCTTCGGCGCCGCCGATCTGGCGGCCGTGGTGAACGACCGCAAGCGGCTGCGCATCGTCCGCACGGCGGCGGCGCTTCTGGCCCGGAGCCCGAGCTTGCAGCGGTTCCGGCCGCGGTTCGACATCCTGCTCTTGCGCTCCGGACAGCCGCCGCTGCATATCGAGTCGGCATTCGGCGCCGACGGGGAACCCCTGTGACGCCGTCCGGCCGCAGGCGCCGCCGCGCCCTGCGCCGCGTGGTCAAGGCGTTCCCGATCGTGTGGTACCGCTCGCGCCTGCGGCGGCGCCAGCCAAGATTCGGGCTGGACAGGAACGGGCTCCGGTACGTGCCCGCCGGGCTGCAGCCGTTGGCCCATCGCGGCGCGTCCCGCACGTTGGCCCGGCGCGTCGAGTTACGCAGCAAGATCAGGGACCGAAGGTACCTGGAGCGGGCCATCCGCTATCTGGCGCAGCTCCTGACCGAAGACGCGCCGCGCAAGAATCGCCGGTGAATCCGCCTCCGCCGCGTTGTCCGCTCTGTTCGGAGCCGGTGGACGACCTGATGCTTGCGCTGGCGCATCCCGAAACCGAGGCCCCGGCTCACTTCGAGTGCGTGTTGAGCGCGATCCGTGAGGGCGAACAGCTCGAGCCCGGCGAGCAAATCTGCTACGTCGGCGGCGGCGTGTTCGCCATCGTGCGGGCCGGACGCGGGCGGCGCAGCGCCAGGATCCGCAAGCGCATTCCGTACGAGTCGGAAACCACGCCTCCGCAGTGGCGCAGCGATCAGGTGCGCCGCATACCGAGTACCTGAGCGAGCCTGGCCTTACTCCTTCGGGCGAGGGCCGATCACCCGTCTCCCGGCAGGGGGACGGAGCGCGGCGTTGACAACCATGCCACGTTAGCAATAGCTTCCCGGCACAGGACTGAGATGGCTGTACCCGCACGCAAGACCTCCAAGGCCCGCAGCCGGCGCCGACGCGCCGTCAACATGCGGATCAAGGCACCGTCTATCGTCGAGTGCGGCACGTGCGGCAATCGGGTCCTGCTGCACCGGGTGTGCTCCAAGTGCGGGCATTATCGCGGAAAGCCGGTGCTGGAAACGGCGGAAATCGCCTGACCCCACCCTTCCCTGGAGGCGATGCGAACATGGACGCTGAACTCTTCGAAAAGATGAAAAAGCTGATCGCGGATCGGCTGGAGATCGAGGAGGACAAGATCACGCTCGAGTCCTCGTTTCGGCAGGATCTCGGTGCCGACAGTCTGGACACGTACGAGCTCGTCTATGCGATAGAGGAAGAGCTCGGCATCACGATCCCCGACGAGAAGGCGAACGAGTTCGAGACCGTGAAGGACGCGCTGGCTTACATCGAGTCGCAGATCAAGTAGCTTCTCGCGGCGGCGGAGTGCCCCTCGGTGGATTACGGTGGGTGCCTCGCTCACGGTCACGCCCCTCCGCCGGGTTGATGGCAGCGCCGGGCTGATGGCCCGCAAGCTCGTGCCGGCACTCGGAGGCGGCTTCAAGGTCCTGCGTGGTGAGTGGCACATTGCGCGCCGTGGTCGTAGGCCGGGGAGCGCTGGACCGGACGCCGATCTCAGATCGGTGTCTCCCGCCCGGCGGTTCGAGTTGCGTTCCCTGCAGCGTGGCATCGGCGTCCGTTTTCGTGACGAGCGCCTGTTGAATCTTGCGCTCTGCCACCGTTCGCATGCCGCCGAAGCGCGCGTGGCCAGCAACGAGAGGCTGGAGTTCCTGGGGGATGCCGTACTCGGCCTAGTGGTCAGCCAGTGGCTGTACCGCCGGCTGGAGGGGAAGCCCGAAGGGGACTTGGCACGTGTGAAGTCGGTCGTGGTGAGCGAGGAGAGCTTGGCTCAGATCGCCAGACAGCTCTCCCTGGACCGCTACCTGCTTCTGGGCCGTGGAGAGGAGCGGTCAGGCGGACGCGGCAAGAGCGCCCTGCTGGCGGACGCACTGGAAGCGCTGATCGGTGCATGCTTCCTGGACTCCGGGCTGCACGCCGCCGAGCGGTTTGTCGAGCGTGTCTTCGCCGAAGAGATCGAGAACGTGATCGCCGGCCGCCACCGCCAGGACTACAAGACGCTGCTCCAGGAGCTCTCCCAGAGGCGCTTTCGCGCCTTTCCCAAATATCGGGTCACCGAGCGGCGGGGCCCCGACCACGACCAGGTGTTCTCGATGGACGTGGTCGTCGCCGGGCGACCGTATGGCCCGGCGGAGGGCAAGAGCAAGAAGCAGGCCGAACAGCGAGTCGCCCGCATCGCCTACGCGCAGCTCGTCGCGGCGGAGGCTTCTTCCGACGAGTCAGGCGCTGGGGGATCTGCCGCCTCGTCCTGAAGCGCCCGGGCGGCGTCCAGCAGCCGGGCGCGGTCGTTCACGGCCGGGTCGGCAAGGACCGCTCGCAGCAGGGCGCGCAGCAGCCGTCCGATGTTCGGGCCGGGGCGAAGGCCGAGCTCACGCTGCAGCACGGCGCCGTCGACGGCGAGCTCGCCGATCGTCAGCGCCTGCGCCGCGGCCGCCTGGCGGTGCACCCGCCGGGCCAGCGGAGCGTCGATCTTCGCGATCGCCCGGCGGACGGCGATCGCGTCCGCGGCAGCAGCGCGGCCGACGGCGGCCAGCAGGCGGCGGATGGCGGCGTTCGAGCTGTCCGCGGTGAGCGGGATCGAAAGACTGCCGATCGCGGTGACCACCCGCCGGGTCACCGCGTGGGGAAAGCGCAGGCGGGTCAGAGCCGCCTGCGCGCGGGCAGTGGCGGCCGGTACGTCGGCGGCGTCCTCGGGCGCCAGCAGCATCGCCAGCCGCTGCGGCACGTCGGTCGGCGCCGCATCGATGCGGGCGTAGCGGGCTCTCCGGCCGGCGGGGCTGGCCGCCGTGGCGCTTGCCGCCGGAAGACACAGCTCCATGAGTCCGGACCGTTCGAGCAGGCCCAGGCCCACGGACGGGGTCGGCGCAAGCAGCAGGCGGCGCAGCTCTTCGCAGACCCGCTCGACCGCAACCCTGCGAGCGGTCGGCAGCGCGTCGCGCATCGCCCGCACCGTCTGCCCGTCGACGGTCAGGTTCAACTCCGCGGCCAGCCGGCACCCGCGGAACGGACGCAGTCCGTCCTCCGCAAAGCGTTCGCGGGCGCTGCCGACGGTACGGAGGCGCCGCGCTGCCAGGTCGTCGCGCCCGCCATGCGGATCGTGCAGGACGCCGGTAGCGAGGTCGACGGCGATCGCGTTGATGGTGAAGTCGCGCCGCGCCAGATCTTCCTCGATCGTGCCGGCGAAGCGGACCGCATCGGGCCGCCGCCCGTCGGAGTAGCCGGACTCCGTGCGGAAGGTCGTGACCTCGAACCGGCGGCCGAGCAGGACCGTCACCGTGCCGTGGCGGATGCCCGTGGGGATGGTCCGGGGATAGAGGCCCTGCACGCGGCCGGGCGTCGCGTCGGTGGCGATGTCCCAGTCATGGGTCGGCCGGTCCTGCAGCAGGTTTCGGACCGCGCCGCCGACCAGGTAGGCGGCGTGCCCGGCGTCGATCAGGACGCGGGCGAAGCGCTCCACCGCAGCGGGCAGCGAAATCCCGGGCGCCTCCCGTCGGTCTTCCGAACTCATCCCCAGGCCGCGTGCAGGGTACCGGAAAGCGGCGGTGAGCGGAGCGCCGATGCTCCGGCCGGGCGTGGCGCCCGGTGCGCCGGTGGCGGTACGCTCGGGACGCTGGCATGTCGCTGACGGGTCTGCTTCTCACCGGCGGGTACGGCCCCGCGCGCGTCGACCTGGAGCCCTTTCTGACGACGGTGGGGCCGATAGTCGCCGCCGACTCCGGTTACGATCTGGCGCTGTCGCTGGGAGTGGAGCCGGACCTGATCGTCGGCGACATGGACTCGGTGCGCGCGGAACGGCTCCCCACCGGTCGCGTGCGCCGCTTCCCGCGGGACAAGGATAATACCGACACGGAGCTCGGGCTGCATGCGCTGCAGGAGCTCGGCTGCGACCGGGTGGTGATCGCCGGCGGCGGCGGCGGCCGACTGGATCACCTGTTGTTCATCGCCGGGCTGTTCGAGCGGGAGACGCTGCCTATCTGCTGGATCACCTCCCATGAACACGTGGAGGCGATTCGCGGCACGGCCGCCTACTTCGGCTGGGTGGGCCAGACCGTGTCGTTCCTGCCGCTGTCGGGGGGCGCGGCGATCGAACGCTCGGCAGGTCTTCGCTGGCCGCTGGACGGGCTGCGGTGGCGTCCGGGTGAGGGCGGAGTCAGCAACGTCATCACCGCGTCGCCCATGCGCGTGACGATGGCGGAGGGAGCGTTGCTGATGATCCGGTCGTTCGCCGTGCACGAGATCGGCCTGCGGCCCGGGTAGGTTCCCGGTCCCGCGGCGGCGGCGGCCCCCGGCTACGGTCCGGCCGGCTCTGCCATTCCCAGCACCTGCCCGAGCAGGTCGGCCGATGAGCGGCTCAACAGGTCCACCAGCTCCGGAAACTCGGCCAGCGTGCTGCCCAGCATGGCCAGCAGCTCGGCGTGCTGGGCAGCCTGCTCGCGCATGAATGCCAGATCGGCGACCACCGCCAGGCGCGCCCGTTGCTGCGTATCGACGCGCTCGTCGAACGCCGTCTTCGCGTGCCGGTACAGGTCCGGGTCCGGAACCGAGTGCGGGACCAGCTCGACGTCGATGATCTCCAGCTCGGGAAAGCGCGCGGCAAGCCGGCGCCGCACGCCTTCCTCCAGGCTTCCGGGGTTCGTCACCGCCGCGACTGCCTCGCCCGCCAGCAGCGCTTCGGTCGCAGCGGCGGCGGCGGCGGCGGCGGCCTGCTCGTACCAGGCCGGCAGGGTGTCGGGGCGCAACTCGGCCGTCGCCGCCAGCGGCGCCAGGTGCTCCGCGCGAAGCTGCAGCCGGACGGTGACGCCGAGGTCATAGGAGAGCGCCGCCGGGTCGATGCCGATCTCCGCTGCGTACACTTCCGCCGATGGCAGGAGCGCAGCCACGCGGCGCTGCACCTCCCGCGGAGTCAGGTCGAACCGGTGCAGGGTCATGTTGGTCGGAATCAACCGCTCCCACCGCCAAGTGATGCCGCCCGGTGCGATGGCCTCCTCGTCCCAACCTCCCGACTTCGTGAACGCGACGCCGTAGGTGCCAGGCAGCAGCGACAGCTCCACCCATCCGACGAAGAACGCGGCGACCGCCAGCGCGAGGATCGTCAGCAGGGTGATGGCGATCTTCACGCCAGACAGTATATCGTGGCCCTTGTACCGCGCGAGACGGTGATCGGCCGTGCGCCGACCATGTCCGTGCATGCGTGGCCCGAGGTTCTGGAGAGATGATGGTAGCGGTGAGGGGCGCAATCCAGGTGAGCGCCAACGACGCCGAAGCGATTCGGTCGGCCGGCCTGCGGCTCCTTCGGTCCGTGCTCGACGGTAACGGGGTGGCGACCGAGGACATCGTCAGCATCATCTTCTCGCTGACACCCGATCTGACGCGTGCGAATCCGGCGACCGCGACGCGCGAAGGCGGATTCGCGGAGGTGCCGCTGTTCTGCGTGCAGGAGGCCGTCGTGGAGGGTCAGCCGGGCCGCATCATCCGGCTGCTGATGACCTATCGCGGCGACAGAGACCGCAAGCCTGTGCCGGTGTTCCTGGATGGCGCGCAGGTGCTCCGCCCGGACCTGTCGCCGGGGCGCCCGTGACCCACGCCTCGGACTCCGTTCTTGGCCCATCCCACGCTTCGCTCCATAGTGGGTACACCGCATAGTGGGTACACCGCGTTTGGGGGAGACGGGCAGCGCCACCTTAGCTCAATCGGTAGAGCACGAGATTTGTAATCTCGAGGTCGTCGGTTCGATCCCGACAGGTGGCTGACCGGGCGCCGGGCGAGCGCCGTGGCTATTGACAGCGGAGGCGGGCTGAGCGAACATGCGGCGCTCCGACAGCGGGGAGGTTCCCGAGTGGCCAAAGGGGGCAGACTGTAAATCTGTTGGCATTGCCTTCGAAGGTTCGAATCCTTCTCTCCCCATCTCCCGTGGCTGAGCCGTTCTACCGGACGTCCGCCGACGTCGGACTGCGCTTCGACTGCACCCGGTGCCAGCGCTGCTGCCGGCTCGAGCCGGGGTACGTCTTCCTCTCGGAGCGTGACCTGCAGGCGCTGGCTCGGGCGAAGGCCCTGAACGTTGCCGAGTTCACCGCCCGCTACTGCCGCACCGTGGACATCGGCGGATTCGAGCGGCTGAGCCTGACCGAGAAGGCCAATTTCGACTGCAGCCTCTGGCAAGATGGCGCCTGCACGGTGTACGAATCGCGACCTCTGCAGTGCCGGAGCTTCCCGTTCTGGGATGCAAACCTGGCATCCCCGGATGCGTGGTCGGAGGCTGCCGCATCGTGTCCCGGTATCGGCCAGGGTCCGGTACGGCATGCGGTCGAGATCGACTACTGGCTCTCGCGCCGTCACGAGGAACCGCTGATCCGCCCCGAGGTTGCGGCACCACGGGGGCCGTAACCTCGGCCCAGCCCCTCCTTTGGCATGGACCGCGTCGGGTCCCGATGCGCTCCATGCCGGGAACGGGTAGTCCCGGCGCCTGCGGCGCCGTCATGGCTCTGACGGCCCATCTTTCGCTTCTGCCGGTGAAGGGTATACATTCGCTCCTGCTGGGAGTGTTGGGTATCGCGTGAAGTGCATCGCGATCGGGCTGGGCCTCGCGTGTGGGGTGCTCGTCGCCGGTGCGGCGCTGGCCGCATCGTATCTGAGCGGGCCTCCCGAGGAGCCGGGAACGGGGTCTGCGGTCACCTTCACCGTGCACCCCGGCGAGCCGTTCGGTGACGTGGCCGCCCGGCTGGAGGAGCAGGGGCTGGTGCGTTCCGAGCTGGCGCTGCGGATTCTGGCGTACCTGCAGGGCGCCGACAGCCGGATACGCGCCGGCCACTACTCGCTGTTCCCGTCGTTGCGCGCCCGCGAGATCCTGGCGTTGCTGCTGGAGGGCCGTCAGGAGGAGGTCACCGTCACCGTTCCGGAGGGATGGACCGTGCGCCGCATCGCCGAACGGCTCGACGAACGGAGCGTGACCACCGCGTCCGCCTTCGCGGCTGCGGTTGCCGACCCGGCGCTGATCGCGGAGTTCGGCATCCGCGCTGAAAGCATGGAGGGGTACCTGTTTCCGGACACCTACCGCTTTCCGCGCGACTACCCGGCCGACCGCGTGGTGCGCAGCATGGTCGGCAACTTCTTCCGTCGGCTCGCCGAGGTGCGGCCGGACTTCGAGAGCATCGACCCCGCCGAGCTGCACGACACGATCATCCTGGCGTCGATCGTGGAACGCGAGTACCAGCGTCCCGAGGAAGCGGGGCTGATCGCTTCCGTGTTCGTCAACCGCCTGGCCGCCAACGCACGGCTGCAGTCGTGCGCCACCGTCGCCTACGTGCTCACCGAGTTGGAGGGCCGGGAGCATCCCCGCGTGATCACGCACGAGGAGCTGGAGGTCGACTCCCCCTTCAACACCTACAAGCGGCGCCGGCTCCCGCCGGGGCCGATCTCGAATCCGGGGACGGTGGCCCTGCAGGCGGCGTTCTTCCCGACGGAGAGCGACTACTGGTACTTCGTGCTCAAGGATCCGGACACCGGCGAGCACCACTTCTCCCGCGAGCTCGACGAGCACAACGACGCCAAGCACTTCTATCTGAAAGGCGTGGCTGGCTGAGGGGCACCCGCGTTGCAGCGACGCCCATGAGCCCGTGATTCCCTCCCACCAGATCGCGGAGCTGAACGATCGACTGAGGATCGACGCCGTCGCCGGCGACTACGTACGCCTGCAGCGCCGCGGCCGACGGTTCGTCGGGCTGTGTCCCTTTCATACCGAGAAAACCCCCTCCTTCACCGTCACCCCGGAGCGGAACCTGTTCTACTGCTTCGGCTGCCAGAAGGGCGGTTCGATGCTCGGCCTGGTCATGGAGTTGGAGAAGCTCAGTTTCCCGGAGGCATTCCGGCTGCTTGCCGAGCGTGCCGGCATGCAGATGGAGGAGACCGCGGGCTCGGAGGGCAGCGAGCGGCAGAGCTACCTGGAGCTCTACCGGCGCCTGGCCGACAGTTTCCGCCACATCCTGACCCACACCGCCGCAGCCGAGCCGGCCCGCGAGCACCTGGCCAACCGCGGATTCTCGTCCGAGTCGCTCGAACGCTACCGCGTGGGCTATGCGCCGCGCGACCGCTACTGGCTGCTTCGCTTCCTGCGCTCCCACCACTACGGCGACGACTTCCTGGCCCGTTCCGGGCTGTTCACGAGCACTGCCGGGGAGATGCTGGCGCTGTTCCGCGACCGCATCGTGTTCCCGATCTCCACGCCGCGGGGCGAGGTGGTCGCCTTCGGCGGCCGCGCCATGGGGGACGGACCGAAGTACCTCAACACGCCGGAGACCGCCTACTACCACAAGGGCGAGGTGCTCTACGGCGTGGCAGAGGCGCGGGAACGCATCAAGCACGCTGGCGCCGTGCACGTGGCGGAGGGCTACCTGGACGTGATCGCCCTCGATGCGGCCGGGAGCGCGGCCGTGGCGCCGCTCGGCACCGCCCTGAGCGGAACTCACGCTCGGCTGCTGGCGCGGTACACCACGGACGTGCGCCTGGTGATGGATTCGGATGCGGCCGGAGCGAACGCCACCCGGCGCGCCATCGCCACGCTGGAGGACGCGGAGCTCTCCACGTCCGTGGTTCCGCTCCAGGCCGGTCTGGACCCTGCCGATTATATCCAGCAGAATGCAGGCGACCGGTTGCAAACCGCCCTCGCATCCCCTATATTGCCGTTCCAGTATCTTCTTAAACTGGCTACATCTGCGCTTGATCTAAGACAGGCAGACGCGAAGGAACAGGTATTCCGGGAGGTGCTCCCTTATCTCACCCATGTGCGCTCGGAGTTGAAGCGGGAGGCGTTGCTGCACGACGTGGCGGACCTGCTGGAGGTCGGCAGCGACAGCATCGTGCGCGATTACCGCCGGCTTGCGTCGTCGGGAACGAGCTGGCACGACTTCCCGGCGGCGCGGACGGGCACACCGAGTGGCGGACGTGGCGTCGTCGGGCGCTCGCTGGAGATGACCTACATGCTGGCGGCCGCCGCCAACCGGGACCGGTTCGACCGCGTGCAGCGGCGGCTGCGGTCCGACGACCTGCAGGATCCGATGGCGCACGAGCTGTTCGTCGCGCTTGCCGAGTGCGCCCGGCAGGGCGACGAGTCGCCGGACGGCCTGCTCGGCAGGCTGAAGACCGAGGAGCTGCGCTCGCTGGTCATACGCAATCTCTCGGAGGAGGAGTTCACGGTCAACGCGGATGAAGTGCTGGACGACGGGGCGCGCACGTTGAAGGCTCGCGCACTGGAAGACCGGCGCCGTGACATCGAGGCGCGCATGCGCCGCGCCGAGCGCGGCGGTGACGAAACCCCCGGTGCGGCGGTCCGGGAGCTGCTCGAGGAGAAGATCTACCTCGATTCGGAGCTGGAGAAACTGAAGAAGGTGAGGGTGGATGTCGGATCTGTTGACTGATCCCGCGGTCGTTCAGCTGCTCGAGTACGCCAGGCAGAAGAAGAGCATCAGCTACGAGGAGGTCAACGACCGCCTCCCCGACCAGTTGGTGAACTCCGACCGGATCGACGAGGTGGCAGCACTACTGGAGCAGAACGACGTCACGCTGGAGGATGAGGAGGCCGGCGACGACGTTACCGAGGACGACCTGCGGCAGGCCGCCGCGGCGGCGAAGCGCCGCCTGGTCTACAACAACGACCGGGAAACCGCGGTCGACGACCCGATCCGGCTGTACCTGCGGGAGATCGGGAAGGAGAACCTGCTCACCGCCGAACAGGAGGTGATCCTGTCCAAGCGGATGGAGATGGGTGAAAACGTCATCCACCAGGTGATCAAGAGCTGTGGCGCCACGCTGCCGGCGTTCTACCACATCGCCGAGCGCGCACGCTCGACCGAGGATCCGCGGGAGCACAACCGCACCAAGAAGGAGATCTCGGAGCTGATGGCCGACCGCCGCCGGCTCAACGCCTGCTACCGGGAAGCCGTGCAGGAGATGTACCCGCTGCTGAAGGCCTACGTGAAGTACAAGGAGACGCTGGCCGACGAGGAAGGCCGCATCTTCGAGGACGAGCGCCTGGCCGAGTTGCGCGCCCAACTGCAGTCATCGCTGGCCAAGGTGGAGTTGCACCAGGACGAGATCACACTGCTGTCGAACCGGTTGGCGGACGCTGCCCGGCGGCTCGGTTCCCTGCAGCGCAGGAGCGAGCGGATCGAGCGCCGGCTGCGCATCAGCACGCCCCGGGAGCTCCGCTCCGTCAAGCGCAAGCTGTCTCGTTCGGCGGAACGCGCCAAGCTGGAGGCGGCGATCCGCATGCAGGCCGACGGCATCCGCGCGCTGGTGGCCGAGTACGAGCGCCGGCAGGCGGACATTCGTGAAATCGAGGTGGCCTTCGAGCACCGTGCCGACGAGGTGCTGGCGATGCACCGTCGGCTCGAAGAGGGCAAGTACCAGCTCAAGCGCGCCAAGGACCGCCTCATCCAGGCCAATCTCCGGCTGGTCGTCAGCATCGCCAAGAAGTACACCAACCGTGGCCTGCACTTCTTCGACCTCGTGCAGGAGGGGAACATCGGCCTGATCAAGGCCGTGGAGAAGTTCGAGTATCGCAAGGGTTACAAGTTCTCCACGTACGCCACGTGGTGGATCCGGCAGGCGATCACCCGATCGATCTCCGATCAGGCGCGGACCATCCGGGTACCCGTGCACATGATCGAGCAGATCAACAAGGTGGTGCGCGAGTCGCGGCAGTTGATGCAGGAACTGGGTCGTGAGCCCAGCGACGAGGAGGTGGCCGAGCGGCTGCACTGGCCCGCGGCGCGCATCAAGGCGGTCAAGGGTGTCGCGCGCGAGCCCATCTCGCTGGAGACGCCGATCGGAGAGGAAGAGGATTCGATCCTCGGCGACTTCATCGAGGACAAGGACGTGGAGAACCCGTCCACCACCAGCGCGTTCCGGTTGCTGCAGGAGCAGCTCCAGCAGGTTCTGAGCACGCTTCCGGAGCGCGAACAGGAGGTCCTGCGCATGCGCTTCGGCCTGGAGGACGGGTACTCCCTCACCCTGGAAGAGGTGGGGCTGCACTTCAACGTGACGCGCGAGCGCATCCGCCAGATCGAGGCGAAGGCGCTCAGGCGCCTGCGCCATCCGAAGCGCAGCATGCGGCTGAAGGACTATCTTGACGAGTGAGGCGACAGGCGCTAATGACGGAGGCGAACATGACGGAGGCAGTACATGACCGGAGAGGGCCATATGACCGGAGGACGGTGTGAGTAGCGAAGCCGTACCCATCGAGCGGACGAACCACGGGACGTCGGCGGTTCAGGACGCTCTGGACAAGCTGCGGGCGCTGCAGGACGTGCTGCACAAGAAGCACGAGATCGAGGCGCAGATCGAGGAACTGCCCAGGTCGCTCGCCACCAAGACCGAGCTGCTCAACCGGCTCAAGCGGACCTACCTGGAGCGCAACGAGGAGCAGGAATCGACCAAGAAGCGGATCGGCGAGCTGCGCCTCGATGCGGTTGAATCGGAGCGCATCCGCGAGGAGTACGAGCGCCAGATGGACCAGATCCGCACGCAGCGCGAGTACGAAGCGCTGGACAAGCAGATCCGCGATGCCTCCGAGCGCGAGATGGACTACCGCCGGGCGCTGCAGGAAGAGGAAGAGCGGCTCGACCAGGTGTCCGAGGAGCTGGCCCGCGAAGCGGAGCTGATCGAGCAGCAGGAGGGCGTCGTCCAGGAAGAGGACTCGCGCATGAAGGTCGAGCTGGCCGACCGCGAGCAGCGTCTGGCCGCGCTGCAGGCGGAAGAGTCGGGGATCGCCGCCGGTCTGGATGCGGAGTTGCTGTTCAAGTTCGAACGGATCGTCCGAATGACCGACGGGTACGGGATCGTCCCGTTGCAGGCACAGGTCTGTACCGGGTGTTACATGACCCTGCCCGCTCACTTCGTCAACCGCGTGCGCCGCGCCGAGGACGTGCTGTTCTGCACGCATGGGCGCATCGTCTTCTACGAGGATGCGCCGGCCGAGGACGAGTCGGAGGTGCAGATCGACGTGTTCGATGGCGAGCCCGGCTTCTTCGCGGATGCGGAGGGAGACGAGGAGCTCGAGGACGAGGAGGAGCTGTTCCTGGACCTCGACGTGACCGACGACGACAACGATGAAGACGGCGATGGTCACGATGCCACCGAAGAAGCCGAGGACGCCCACGCGTCCGACGACGCCTGAACCCCTGCCGCGGGTCGCGTTCCTGCGCCCGCCCGCTGGCCACGCCCTGCCCGCTGACCACTCCTGGTATGATCGGCTACCGTGAAGGCGAAAGGAGGCGGGCCGGCCATCGCCGCGTCCGGTTCGGGCGTGGAGGAAAGTCCGGGCTCCGAAGAGCAGGGTGCCGGGTAATCCCCGGGCGTCCGCGCCAACGCGCGGGCGACAGACAGTGCAGCAGAGAACAGACCGCCGGGCAACCGTGCCGCAAGGGACGGCGCGTCCGGCAAGGGTGAAACGGTGGGGTAAGAGCCCACCACTCCGGCGGCGACGCCGGAGGTATGGCAAACCTCGCCCGGAGCAAAGCCAAGCAGCGGGTCGGGTTGCTCGCCGCATGAGGGTGGTCCCTCCGGGGATGCCGTCCTCGGGCCCGCGGGTAGGCTGCTCGAGTGCCGCGCCGGCGCCATCCGACGCCGCCGCGTGCGCCAGATGAATGATGGCCCGCCCCGGTGGCGGCCGGGACGCGCAGGCGACCCGGTACGCGTCGGAGTGAACAGAACCCGGCTTACGGGCCCGCCTCCTCTTACTTCCTCCGGGGCGCCGAGATGGGGATACCAGCCGGCCGGGAGCCGCCGGCGGCGGACAGCGGGACGGCGTCGCGCACTGTTCGTGGTGCTACTCGTCGTCGGCGTCGTGGTCGCCGGTGTCCTGCTGCGGGCCGATCGCGCGGTCGCGGCCTGGCTCCGGCGTGACCGGGACGTCAACATGCGCGTGCTCGTCGGCGATGGGCGCTACGCAGAGGCGGTGGAGGCCGCGGAGTTGACGCTGGTCAGACGGCCGCTCGACGCGGAGGCGAACCTGATCCGCGGCGTTGCGTCCCTCTACGCGGCGATAGCCGACCTTGGATCAGCCGACCCGGGATCGGCCGACCCGAGGTCGGGCGGCGACGGCGCACGCGGCGTGTCCGCCGCGGATCGCCTTTCGACGGCGATCGTGGCGCTGCGCCGGGCGCTGCTGAATTCGCGGATCGCCGTGGCGGAACCGGCCGCGCAATACGCGCTCGGCAAGGCCTATTTTCACCGCGGCTATTTCTACTACCGTCTTGCGGTGCACTACCTGGAGGGCTCGCTGGCGCTCGGCTACGATGGGGCAGACACCTACGAGTACCTGGGGCTGGCGTATACGGAGCTCGGCGACCCGCGCGGTCTGGAGTATTTCCGTCATGCGCTGACGCGGCGGCCGTCCGACCTGCTGCATCTGAAGATGGCCACCATGCTGATGGATGAAGGCGACGTGCAGGGAGCGCGGCGAAACCTCATCCAGGCGATCGACCTCACCGACGACATCGCGATCGCGCAGCGGGCGCGGTACGAGCTGGGGGCTGTCCACCGTGCGCTTGGCGAACTGCCGCTGGCCGAAGAGCAGTACCGGGCGATCATCGCCGGCGACGCGCGGGCCGCCGATGCCCACTTCTATCTGGGCGAGATCTACTCCCAGCAGGGCGACGCCGACCGGGCGCTCGCGGAGTGGCGCGCCGCGCGGGCGCTGGATCCGAACCACCGCCGCGCGATCGAACGCCTGCGATAGCGCCCACCGCGAAGCGGAAGTACACTCTACCTGATGGCTTTGTTCAACAACTTCTCAGACATCGGCATCGACTTGGGCACCTGCAATACCCTCGTGCACGTCAAGGGGAAGGGCATCGTGCTGACCGAGCCGTCCGTGGTCGCCATCGACCACGAAAGCAAGCAGGTGGTCGCCGTCGGTACCGAGGCCAAGCGCATGCTGTGGAAGGCGCCGCACACGATCGAGGCGGTGCGCCCGCTGCGTGACGGCGTGATCGCCGACTTCGAAATGACCGAGCAGATGATCCGCCACTTCATCATGCAGGTCGCCCCGCGGCGCTGGTTCGTCAAGCCGCGCATGGTGATCGGCATCCCCGCCGGCGCCACCGAGGTGGAGAAACGGGCGGTTCAGGAGAGCGCCGAGCGGGCAGGCGCGCGCGAAGTGTTCGTGATCGAGGAGTCGATCGCGGCTGCTGTCGGCGCCGATCTGCCGATCATGGAGCCGGCCGGCCACATGATCTGCGACATCGGCGGCGGCACCACGGAAGTTTCGGTCATTTCGCTCGGAGGCATGGTCGTGTCGAATGCCATCCGTATCGGCGGCGACGAGTTCGATGAAGCGATCATCAAGCACGTGCGCACCGTCCACAACCTGGTGATCGGCCTCGAAACGGCCGAGAAGATCAAGATCAAGATCGGCAACGCGGACCCGGACCAGAAGATCGTGCGCATGGAGATCAAGGGCCGCGACGCCATCACCGGCCTCCCGCACCGGCTGGAGGTGGACTCGATCGAGGTGTGCGAAGCGCTGCAGGAACCCACGCGCCAGATCCTGGAGGAGATCAAGCGGGCGCTGGGGCGCACGCCGGCGGAGTTGGCCTCCGACATCGTGGAGCGCGGCATCGTCATGACCGGTGGCGGCTCGCTCCTGCGCGGGTTGCCGCGCCTGATCGGTCGGGAGACCGGCGTGCCGGTGATCGTCGCGGAGCAACCTCTGCTGTGCGTTGCGCTCGGGGCCGGCAAGTACTTCGAGACAACCGGGATGAGCCAACGCCGGCAATACCGGTAAGGATCATGACGGTCCCGGGGAGTTGACCTGAGTACGCGTCCGTGACCGAGGTACGCCCCTTCGTCAGCCGCCGCCGTTCAGGCGTCACGTTCGCGGTTCTGCTGATCAGCTCGCTGCTGCTGGTGGGGTTGAGTCCCCAGCCCGGGCACGTGGGGCTGCTGTCACTGATGCAGGCGGGCATCAGTTCCGGCGTTCGTTGGGTCGCGGATTCGGTCGCCGCGATCGGGGAGCTCGGCCGAAGCAGGGCGGAGCTGCAGGAGCTGCGCGCCGAGCTGCTGAGGATGCAACAGAAGCAACGCGACAACGTACAGCTCAGGGTCGAGAACCGCAACCTGCGCGCCCTGCTCGACCTTCCCCGCGGCGCCGCTCCCACCGTGATTCCGGCGGAGGTGATCGGCCGCGACCCGGGGAGCCTGTTCAAGACGGTGACGATCAATCGTGGCCGCAGGCACGGCGTTCGTGTCGATGCCACGGTGGTCGCCGACGCCGGCGGCATCCAGGCACTGGTCGGGCGGGTGGCGTCGGTCTCATCCGTCACGGCGATGGTGAGGCCGATTCTGGATGCCCGCTCGTACGTCGCCGCGCGCCTGCAGCGCATCGAGCGCGACGGGCTGATCGAGGGTGACCCCGCCGGCAATCGGCTGGTCATGCGCTATGTGCCGCGCATCGCCGCGGAGGACCTGGCGGTCGACGACCTGGTGATCACCTCGGGCATGCGCAGCCCCTATCCGCGTGGCATCTACATCGGCCGGGTCACCGAGCACCGTGACGGTGACGACCGGTCGACGATCGAGGTGATCGTGCAGCCACTGGTCGAGTTCGGCCGCCTGGACTACGTGCTGGTGCTGGATACCACGGATCCGGTCGATGGGTGACGTCCGCGTCATCCTGGCGACCACGCTGCTCGCCGCCGCCGCCTCCCTGCTGAGCTCGACGCTGCTGTCGTGGGTGGCGGTGGCCGGCGTCAAGCCGGACCTTGCCCTGGTGATCGTCGCCCTGATGGCGATGCGCAGGGGCAGCATGCCCGGCCAGATCGCGGGGTTCGCCTCGGGCCTGATTGCGGACACGATCAGCGCGGCCCCGCTGGGGCTCACCGCCATGACCCGCACGGTGGTAGGGTACGTGGTAGGCCGTATGGAAGGCTTGATCAGCGTCGACTGGCTGCTGCTGCCGGCCGCGGTGTCGATCGCCGCCACGGTGCTCAAGGCCGTCACGCTCGCGGCCGTGGAGCTGGCCGTACCCTGGATCTCCAGCCGCTACGGGATCGGACCGTCCGCGTTCCTGACCAGCTTCCTGATCGAAGCGGGACTGAACGCCGTGGCCGCCCCCGCCATGTACGTGTTGCTCAGCGTGCTGCCGGGCATGCGCGAGCCCGCGTCGAACCAGGTGCGGCGCCGGGTGCGACGTTGAACGGCCCCCACGCCGACGATTCCGCCCCGGTCTCCCGCCTTGCGGCAATGCGCATCGCGCTGCTGTGCGTGCTCGGCGGCCTGGCGCTCTACCTGTTCGTGCTGCAGGTGATCAAGGGCGTCGAGTTCGAAGAACTGGCGAAGCAGTTCGCCCAACGCAAGACCGTGGTGCCGGCGCAGCGCGGAGCGATCTACGACGGATCGTACACGCGGCCGCTGGTCGCCAATCGGCCCGCGTTCTCCATCGACGTCACTCCCGCGCTGGTGCCCGGCGACCGGGGTGACCTGGACGCCTTGCTCACCTCGCTCGCGGAGGCGCTCGACATCGACCCGGACTACATGGCCGGGCAGGTGCCCCTGAACGAGAGCCACCTGTTCCAACCGATCGAGGTCCTCTCGGGCGCCGACTTTCCGACCGTGGCCTACCTCGGCGAGCACATCCACCGGTTCCAGGGCGTGTCCTGGCGCAACGAGCCGGTGCGCGACTACAGCGACCTCGGCGCCCTGGCGCACGTGATCGGCTACGTGGGCGAGATCAATGTCGAGGAGCTCCAGGTCCTGTACAACGAGGGATACCGCAAGGGCGACACGATCGGCAAGAGCGGTCTGGAGCAGCGGTATGACGCGCGCCTGCGCGGGACGCCGGGGCTGAGCTACCGGACCGTGGACGCGCTCCAGCGGGACCTGGGCACCCGCGAGGGCCGCCCGCCCGTACCCGGCAACGACCTGGTGCTCACCATCGACGCGCGCATCCAGCGCCTGGCCGAGGGTGCTCTGGCCGGCCGCATCGGCTCGGTGGTCGTGCTGCGGCCGACCACCGGCGAGATTCTGGCCATGGTCTCCTATCCGTGGTTCGATCCCGGCGCGTTTCGCGGCGGCGGCGGGGCGCAGGCGCTGCGCGGAGCGCTGCAGGATCCGACCCATCCGTTCGTCAACCGGGCCGTGCACTCTGCGTACCCGCCGGCATCGGTGTTCAAGCTGATCATGAGCATCGCGGTGCTGGAGGAGCGGCTCATCGCGCCGGAGGAGCAGATCAACTGCAAGGGGAGATTCTTTCTGGGCAGGGGGGAATGGGACGACCACAAGCCGGAGGGGCACGGCTGGGTCGACCTGCGCAAAGGCTTGGCGGAGTCCTGCAACATCTACTACTACACGGTCGGCCATCGGCTGGGCGTGGAGCGCATCGTCCACTACGCGCGGGCGCTGGGCCTTGGCAGCCCCACCGGCATCGAGCTGCCGCGCGAGCAGGCCGGTTTCCTGCCCACTCCCGCCTGGAAGCAGCGCCAGCACAGCGAGCCGTGGGTGGGAGGCGACACCATCAACATGTCGATCGGCCAGGGGTTCGTCACCGCGACCCCGTTGCAGATCGCCAACGTGGTGGCGGCGATCGCCAATGACGGCGTCGTCTATCGTCCCTACCTGGTGAAGGAGGTGCGTGACGGCGGCGACGGATCGCTGATCAAGCGAGCGTCGCCGGTACCGCTGCTGGAGGTCGACGTGCAGCCGGAGACCTTCGCGTTCATGCGCGAGGCGATGCGACACACGGTGACCGACGGAACCCCGGCGGTGGCGATCACGACGCCGGCGGTGCAGGCGGCCGGCAAGACGGGCACGGCCCAGATTCGCTCCAAGGACTTCGACGGGCCGGAGCTCAAGCACTCGTGGTTCGCGGCCTACGCGCCCGCCGACGCTCTGCCGGAAGATCAGGTGGTGGTGGTCGTCATGGCGGAAGCCACCGATTACTGGGAGTGGTGGTCGCCGAAGGCGGCCAACGTGCTGCTGCACGGGATGTTCACCGGACTGGACTACAAGGACGTGATAAGCGACCTGCAGCCCCATACCCCCATGTACAACCTACTGGGTGAGCCCAGGCCGGAAGAAGAGACAGAGGAAGAAGCGGACGGAGGGGATGACGGCGATGCCGAAGCGGGCTGACCGCCGGGGCGGTACGCGACGGTGACCGGCGGCGACGGGGCGCGGGCGGTGCCGCTGCTCGGCGCCACCGCGGCGCTAGTCGCGATCGGCGTCCTGTTCATCTACTCGAGCGGCGTCGACTCCACCGGCGAGTCGGTGTCCCGGGAGTGGATCAAGCAGATCGTCTGGGCGCTGACCGGGTTCGCGCTCCTGGCCGTGGTCGCCGCGGCGGGGCCGGGCTGGCTGCAGGCGGGGGCTTCCGCCTTGTACGCAGGTGGGCTGGTGCTGCTGGCGGCCACCGCCCTGTTCGGCAGGGAGGTGAACGGCGCCCGCGCCTGGATCGGCATCGGCGACTTCGGCGTGCAGCCGTCGGAGTTCGCGAAGCTCACCACCATCCTGTTCCTGGCGTCCTACCTGGCCGGCATCGGCAACGGTATCAAGGAGCTGCCGCGCTTCGCGCTGGGCCTGGCGATCGTGCTGCTGCCGGTCGGGCTGGTCCTGCTGCAGCCCGACATGGGCACGGCGATGGTCTACGTGCCGATCTTCCTGGTGGCGTCGCTGGTTTCAGGAGCGGAGATTCGCCATCTGGCGTTCATCCTGGGCGCGACGGTCGTCACCTTCGCCATGGCGGTGCTGCCGGATCTGAACCCCGAGGGCATCCTGCGCACGATCGCCACGGCGTTGCTCGACCCCGGTATCGTGCGGCTCGCCGCCATGGCGCTGCTGGCGATCGTCGGCCTGGCGGTCCTCGGCTACCGGCTCAGCCGCAGCCGCTGGCTGTACTGGGTCGGCTACCTCACGTCCATCGTACTGGGCGGGGTGACAGGGGCGGCGCTGGTGCGGTCCGTTCTGAAGCCATACCAGATCGTCCGCCTAGCGGCGTTCCTGGAGCCGTGGGCGGATCTGCGCGGCGCCGGCTGGAACATCATCCAGTCGAAGACGGCCGTGGGGTCGGGCGGGCTGGCCGGGAAAGGGTATCTGCAGGGCACGCAGAGCCACTATCAGTTCCTGCCCCAGCAGAGCACGGACTTCATCTTCTCCATCCTGGCCGAGGAGTGGGGATTCCGCGGCTCGCTGCTGGTGCTCGGGCTGTTCGCCGTCATCCTGCTGCGATCGATCGCCATATGCCGGCGTGCACGCGACGACTTCGGCGTGGCGATGGCCGCCGGCGTCATCGGCATGTTCGCCACCCACGTGCTGGTCAACATCGGAGTGGCGAGCGGCATCATGCCGATCACCGGCATTCCGCTGACGTTCGTCTCCTACGGCGGTTCCGCTCTGTGGACGGGGCTGCTGGCGGTCGGCATGCTGCTGGCGTTGCTGCGTCCGGGTGCGGGCGGGGCGATGCGTTTCTCGTCACGCTTGACCGCATCCCAGTGGCGGTCGAGTTCCGCCAACGGCAGCTCGCCCAAGGTGGCGCCGGTTTCACGCACGCGCCGCTCCACTTCCTGAAACCGGCATCGGAATCTCCGGTTTGCGCCGTTCAGCGCCAGCAGCGGATCGACCCGCAGGTGGCGGGACAGGTTGACCACCGCGAACAGAAGGTCGCCCAGCTCCTCTTCGGTGCGTTGCGGCTCGATCCCGGCCGCCTGGTCGACCTCGGCCAGTTCTTCGGCCACCTTCGCGAACACCGGACGAGCGTCGTCCCAGTCGAACCCGACGGTGGCGGCGGCGGACTGCAGGTCGACGGCATGGCGGAGTGGGCTGGGTGACGAGCCGACCGAGTCGAGCGCGGAGGAACGGGGCTCGGGTTCGCGCCTCTCGCTCTGCTTGATCCGCTCCCACTGGCGCAACACTCCGTCGGCATCGGTGGGATAGCCCCCGTCCGTCCGGCCGCCGGCGGGCGGGAATACGTGCGGGTGGCGGCGGCGGAGCTTGTCGACCACGCCGGTCAGCACGTCGGCCACTGCGAAGGAATCCTCCTGTTCCTTCATGCGGGCGATCATCGTCGCGATCAGCACCACGTCGCCCAGTTCCTCGTTCAGGTTGTCATCGTCGCCGGCATCGATCGCCGAGATGGCCTCGAACGCCTCCTCCAGGAGCATGGTCCGCATCGACTGGGGGGTCTGCTCGCGATCCCAGGGACAGCCGTCCGGCGCACGCAGTCGGCAGACGGTCCGGTACAGCTCGGCGAAGGCTGCGCCGGGGCGTTCGGCGTTCGGTGACGGTGTGGACTCCATGGAGTTCGCTCCGAGGGCCGCCGGGTGTTGCGACCCGCCCCGGCGTGGTAGGCTTCGGCCTTAACGGTAGCGCATCGCCGCTGCCGGTGCATCCGCTGTCCATGCGCATTGCATCCGTCTCGCTCAAACACCCCTCCCGGCTGGTTACCAATGACGAGATCGTCACGTTGCTGCAGCAGTGCAGCAACGGCGTCGACCCGAAGGTGCTGCGCAAGTACCAGCGGCTGGTGCGCGGGTTGCTGAAGCGCACCGGATCGGTGACACGCTACGTCCGGGACGTACAGCGGGGCGAGCGGGCCAGCGACCTGGTCAGGGACGCGATACTGCAGGCTCTGGAGCAGGCGGCGATTGCGCCTGCCGACATCGATCTGTTGATCTATTGCGGGGTGGGCAAGGGGTTCCTGGAGCCCGCCAACGCCTATTTCTACGCGCAGGCCACGGGCCTCACCTGTTCGTGCTTCGACATCGCCGATGCCTGCATGAGCTGGATGCGCGCGCTGGAGATCTCGTACCGGTTCCTGCGGTCCGGGACGCTCCGCACCGCGATGATCGTCAACGGAGAGTTCAACTACAAGGAGCACGGGTACCCTGAGAACTTCGAGGTGAAAGGTCTCGAGCAGCTCGAATACACGTTCCCGACCTACACCATCGGCGAGGCGGCGACCGCCACCATCGTCACCGCGTCGGACGCCGAGTGGCGCTTCGACTACCACTCCGTGCCTGAGCTGTGCGGTCTGTGCAACATCCCGCTGGACGGGTACGAGGACTTCGTGGAGCTGTCGGACCGGATCGCGCTCAACGGCGTGAACAAGTTCGTGGCGTACGGTCACGAGCTGTTCGCACGGGCGGAGGAGTACCTGCTGCCGCTGGTCCGGCGCACGGTCGGCGACCTGAACGCCCCGCACATCTACTTCCCGCACGCCGCCTCCAGCGTTGCCTACCTGCGCGCCGGCAGGGCCGCGGGAATCCGGAACGGCAAGGTGTACAGCGAGGTGTTCCCGAAGCTGGGCAACCTGGTGTCGGCAAGCATTCCGGCCGCGATGGTCATGGCCGAGGCGGAAGGCCGGCTGAAGCGGGGCGATCGGGTCGTGCTGGTGCCGGCCAGCGCCGGCATGGTGTTCGGCGTCGGTCAGTTCACCTACTGAAGACGGGCAGCCGGTTCAGGTCTCCACGGCGGCCAGGGCCGGTCTGCGCTGGTCGGCCGGCTCGTTCAGAAAGACGCGCCAGGAGTCGTACTTCGGGCTCTGCAGACGCAGCAGGATCAGCGGATTCCGGCGCGGCTCCACGGGCTTGCGGATGAGCTGCATGCCGGCCGAACGCGGCGTCCTGCCGCCCTTGCGCGTATTGCACGGCATGCACGCGGTCACCAGGTTCGACCACGACTCCGTGCCGCCGCGCCAGCGGGGGATCACGTGGTCGATCGTGAGCGCCCGAGCGGCCAGGCGCGTGCCGCAGTACTGGCAGGTGTTGCCGTCGCGGGCGTACACGTTACGCCGCGTGAGCGCCACCCCCTGGCGCGGGAAGCCGTGGTAGTCGGTCAGCCTGATGACGCGCGGCACCGCGAGCGTCAGCGTCGCCGTGTGGACCCAGTCCAGGTGACCGTCGCCTCGCGCCGCGAGGATGCCGGATTGATCCGTCCAGCGGGTGAAGTCGAACGACTCGTAGCGGCCGCCGTCGGTGGTGACCACCTCTGCGGCCTGCCGCACCAGCAGCACGAAGGCGCGCCGCGCGCTGACCAGGCGCAGGACGGTATATGAGCTGTTCAGAACCAGCACGCTGTATTCGAGCACCCGGGATTCCTGCCGCCGGGATGCCTGAGCCACGGTTGGGTCCACTACCACGCGCCTAGTGCGGGGTCAAGATTACCGGCCGTCCAGGTTCAGATCGTCTGCGTGGATCCAGCCGAAGTCCCGGTAACTGCCGCGGACGCGAACGTCGTACCAGTCACCGTCCTTCCCCATCGCCATCAGCAGATCGGTCGGCCGCAGGTAGGAGCGCACGGTGGACTCGCGAGTCGGTGCGGCATGCAGGGGCACCGTTCTGCGGGCAGGCCAGAGCTCGGTCGGGGCCGGTGGGATGACCGCGGTCGGATCCATCGGCTCGTGTTCGGCCAGGAACGCCAGCACGCCGCCGGCGATGCCGCGAGCGGCCACGTCCGGCTGGCCGGTCAGGAACGCCCGGTCTGCAGCGTGGGTGAGGTAGCCCATCTCCAGGATCGCCGCCGGCGTGGTGATGGCGATGGCGTGCCGGTACCGGCCGCCGAATGCGTAGTAGCCGCGCATGTTGTACGTCACACCGTTCAGGTCCTCCCGCAACCCGGTGACCGCGCCGTAGTGTTCGCGCAGCAGGGCGCTCAGGCGTCGGGACGCGGGGGACGCCCGCCACGGAGGGGCGACCTTGTAGCCGGAGCTGCCGCCGCCGTCGGCGTGGATCGCCACGAAGGCGTCGGCGTCGAACCCCGGGGGCACGGTGGCCGGGAGCAGTACCACCTCGACGCCCTGCTTGCGCAGCAGCTCGGCGGCTGCCGTCGCCACGACTCTGTTGACGTCGACTTCAGCCACGCCGGCGGCGCTGGCGCCGGTCGCCGTGCGTCGATGCTCCAGCTCGGGCGGGTACTGGTCGGTGTCCAGGTGCCCGATCTGCAGGGCGACGCGCCAGGGAGCTACCACTCCCCGCAGGGACAGCCCCGGGTAGTCGGGGCGCGCGGGAGCGCGCAACGGCACGAAACGCTCCGGAGCGGCGGGTTCTTCCTGGATGGCCAGCGCGACGGCAGCAGCCGCCACGGCGGCTGCTGCCGCCGCGATCAGGAGACGTACGACCACGGTCATCCGGTGCCACTATACCGCCACACGCCGGGCGTTCCACAATGGCGTCCGCCGGGAACGGCCGGCACGGGCGGTTAGCTCAGTTGGGAGAGCGCCTGGTTTACACCCAGGAGGTCGGCGGTTCAAGCCCGTCACCGCCCATCAAGACATGAGCACCCATTCCGTGGCCGCGGCACGGCGTTCGCTCCGCGGTTGGGTTCTGTTCGCGGTCGGCGCTGGGGCGGTCGTGCTGGGCGCGGCGCTCGCCGGCCGGGCGCTGCGCACGCCGACCGCGGAGCAGGCGTTCGATCCGGTGACCTGGGCCGACCGGCTGCAGGCGTTCACGACCATCTTCCTCGGCATCTTCATCGAGGCCGTGCCGTTCGTGGCGATCGGCGCGCTGCTGTCCGGCGTGATCGAGATGGCGGTGAGCACGCGGACGCTGGCCCGTTGGGTGCCGGCGCGGACCGGTGCCGGCGTGCTCGCCGGCGCGGCGCTCGGGATGGTATTCCCGGTCTGCGAGTGCGGAGTCGTGCTGGTCGTCCGCCGGCTGTTGAGCAAGGGACTCCCGCCGCCGGTCGCGATCGCCTTCCTGCTCGGCGCGCCGGTCCTCAACCCGGTCGTGATCGCCAGCACGGCCACGGCGTTCGGATTCGGCTGGATGCTCATCGCCCGCCTGGTGCTCACGCTGGTTGTCGCGGTCGCGGTCGCCGCCGCGTTTCGCCGCGCCGGTCGGGAAGACATCCTGCTGGCCTCCGATGGGTTGAAAGGAGCGGCCTCCCCTGCCGGGAGCGGCCACGGGCACCATCACGAGCACGAGCACGAGCACGGCCCTCGTGACCGGTCGGCTCCGGAACGCGGGCGCGGCATCGGATCCTTCGCCCGCGACGCCCTGCTGCATGGCTCGGCCGACCTGTTCGACATGGGTCGCTACCTCGTCATCGGGTGCGGCCTGGCCGCCCTCCTGCAGACGGTGATGCCGCAGTCGGTCCTCCTGGACATCGGCCGCGGCGGGGCGGCGTCGGTGGCGACCATGCTGGGGCTCGGCTACCTGCTCTCGGTGTGCTCCTCCGTCGATGCGTTTCTTGCGTTGGCGTTTACCACCACCTTCGCGCCGGCCTCGATACTGGCGTTCCTGGTGTTCGGACCGATGGTCGACGTCAAGAGCACCCTGCTGTTCCTGAGCGTCTTCCGCACCAGGGCGATCGTCTACCTGGTCGCGCTGCCCCTGGTGCTGACGTTCGCGGCGGCACTGATCGTGCACAACCTGGTGCCCTGGGCGTGAGCATGCACGGGCTTGACCGGCCGCGGCTGCTGGCGGCGGTCGTGCTGTACGGGATCGTCGCGATCCTGCTGCACCGCTTGCTGTCCGGCACGCTGGTCTACTACATCAACCAGCGCTACGCGTGGCTCACCTGGATTGCGGTGACCGGCCTCGGCGCCATGGCGCTGGCGCTGGCGGGAACCGCCTGGCGCGGGGCCCGGCATGCCGGGCGGTCCGAGCACGGCGTGCGCGTGCGCTGGAGCGCCCTGGCGGTGCTCGCGCTTCCCGTGGCCTTCGGGCTGGCGCCGGAGCAGCCCCTGGGCTCGGCGGCACTCGGCAACCGGGAGGTTGCCGTGGCCAGCCTCCCGCCGACCGCCCTGCAGTCGACGCCGGCGGGGCGGGCGACGCGGAGCGCCGCCGCGGAGGCCTTGGGTCGATCAATGCTGGAGTGGCTGGTGGAGTTCCACGTTGCGGATGACCCGGACCGGTTCGCCGGGCAGGAGGCGCGGATCACGGGATTCGTGTCACGCGATTCCGCGCTCCGCCCGGACCAGGTGCGTCTCAGCCGCTTTCTGCTGAGCTGCTGTGTGGCCGACGCGATGCCGATCGCGATCGTTGCCGAGGCCGCGGAGCTCGCCCTGGTGCCCGACGACCAGTGGCTGACGGTCAGGGGCCGCTTCACGGTGGCGGAGATCGGCGGCGAACGGATGCCGATCCTGGTCGCCGTGGACGTGGAGCAGATCGATCCACCGCCGGTTCCCTATCTCTACTACTGACGATGCGGGCCCTGGACCGACACGCGCTGGCCACGCTTGGCGTGGCCGCGGTCGTCGCGGTCGTGGCGGCGGCCCTGGGGGACCGCGTCGGTTTGCGGGTCGTCTCCATGACGCCGGCGCCGGGAGCCGAGCACGTCTCCACGCTGGCGACGATCGAGATCCGGTTCTCGGAGCCGATCGATCCCGCCGCGCGTTCGTCGACCCTGGCGATCGAGCCTCCCGTCGAGGGATCGCTGCGCTGGGGCAGCCGCACCGTGCGCTTCGCCCCGGACCGCACGCTGTCCGCGCGCACGCGCTACACGGTGCGGCTCCACCGGTCCGTGCGGGCAGCGTCCGGACGCCGTCTGCGCGGAGCGGTCGAGTGGAGCTTCGACACCGGAGCGCTGCGCATCGCCTACGTGGCCGACGGAGTGGCCGAACGGGCGCGGATCGCCGCCAGAGTCGTGGCCACGACCGCGGGGCAGGCGGTAGGCGGCAGGTCGGAGCCCGGCGGCGAGCGGACACTGGCGTCGTTCGAGCGGCCGGTGCGCGACTTTCACCAGTCGCCGGACGGCGGCTCGCTGGTCGTCACGCTGGGCACCGACGCGTTCGCCGCGGATCTCTGGCTGGTCGACTCCGAGGGCGGTCGGCGCGAGCTGCTGGGCTGCGGCGGGGCGGAGTGCAGTGCAGCCCGCTGGGCTCCCGACGGGGAGACTATCGTCTTCTCGAGGCGCCGGCTGCCGTTGCCGCCGCGTCCCTGGCTGCTGGATCCCGCCACCGGCGATCTGTGGCCGCTCCTGGACCAGGAAGTGATCGGCTTCGACCCGCGCTGGTCGGACGACGGAGCGTGGGTGGCGTTCGTGTCGCCCGTGGAAGGGGGTTTGCGCATCGTCAACGTAGCCGATGGCCGGACGGTGCTCGTACCGACGCGGGCCGCGGCTCCGGCGGCGTGGCGCCCCGGAGCGCGGGAGATCCTCACCTCCGACCTGCGCGAGGGCGCAGCAGGCCGGGCCGTGGACCTGCTGATAGCGATCGACTTGGCCGACCTCACGGTGCGACGCGCGCTCGGGCCCGAGCACGGCGCCGACCGAGCGCCGGTGTGGGCGCCGGGCGGCGATCGCTTCGCGTTCATCCGCGCAGCAGGCGTTGGGGACCAGGTGTGGCTGGCAACCGACGCCGGCGGGCCGCACTTCGATACCGAGGCGCTGGCCGCCGCGCCGGGACTCACGTACCGGGAGATCGTATTCGCACCGGGTGGCGACCTGCTGGCGGCGCAGCGATCCCGGCTGGGCGTGGCGTTCCCCGAGCCCGAGGTGGTCGTGTTCGATCTCGACGGTCGGGAGATGGCGGTGATCGCGGGCGCGACGACGCCCCGCTGGCTGCCGTGAAGGCGCGAGCCGCGGCGCACGGCCTCGCGATCCTGTTCGTCGACGGCGACTGCGTACTCTGCCGGCGCCTGTCGCGGGTCGTGCTGCAGGGGGACACCGCCGGTCGGCTGCGGGTCGCTCCGCTCGCCGGGGTGACCGCCCGCCGGCTGCTGACTCCTGCGGATCGGGCGCAGGACGACTGGGTCGTGCTGATCGAGGGGCCGCGGACGCTGCGGGCCGCCGACGCCGTGGTACGCACGCTGCAACTGATGGGAGGACGGTTCGGCCTCCTGGCGTCCGGCACCCTGCTGTTGCCCCGTCCACTGCGCGCGGCGGTCTACCGGTTCGTCGCCGGCCGCCGCCGCGCGTGGTTCGGGCGGGTGGAGTCGTGTCCTCTGCCGGCGAGCGAACGCCGGCCTGACGCCGTCCTCGACTGAACCGGATCGCGCCGGATGCGGCGTCGCGTCGGCAGTAGGCCGGAGCCGATGCTTGGCCGTATACTATCGTTCCCAGGGCCGGAGCAGGATCCGGCCGGTGAGAGGAGTTCGCTATGGCGGGTGAGATGCAGGATACCGGTACGTGGACGGTCAAGACCGGGCTGGCTCAGATGCTGAAGGGCGGAGTGATCATGGACGTGGTCACCGCCGATCAGGCCAGGATCGCCGAAGACGCCGGCGCGGTCTCGGTGATGGCGCTCGAACGGGTGCCTGCCGACATCCGCAAGGCCGGCGGCGTGGCGCGCATGGCCGATCCGACCAAGATCGAGGAGATCAAGCGCGCCGTCACGATTCCGGTCATGGCCAAGTGCCGTATCGGCCACTTCGTCGAAGCTCAGGTCCTGCAGTCCCTGGAGATCGACTACATCGACGAGTCCGAGGTCCTGACTCCGGCTGACGAAGACAATCACGTGTGGAAGCACGACTTCACGGTGCCGTTCGTGTGCGGCTGCCGGAACCTGGGTGAGGCGCTGCGGCGCATCCGCGAAGGGGCCGCCATGATCCGCACCAAGGGAGAGGCAGGCACCGGCAACGTGGTCGAGGCGGTGCGCCACGCCCGCACCGTGCTGCAGGCGGTCCGGCGGGTGCAGGGCCTGAACGACAGCGAGCTGTCGGCATTCGCGAAGGAGATACAGGCGCCGTTCGAGCTGGTGGCGCAACTGCGCGCGGACGGATCGCTGCCGGTGGTCAACTTCGCCGCCGGCGGCATCGCCACGCCGGCGGACGCGGCGCTGATGATGCAGCTCGGCGTCGACGGCGTGTTCGTGGGCTCCGGGATCTTCAAGTCCGAGAACCCGCAGCGCATGGCGGAGGCGATCGTCAAGGCGACGACCAACTACGACGATCCGGAAATCCTGGCCCAGGTCTCCCGCGGGTTGGGAGAGCCCATGCGCGGGCTGGAGATGGCGGCGATCCCCGCAGGGGAGCAGCTCGCCGTACGCGGCTGGTAGCACATGGCGGTGGGCGTCCTGGCGCTGCAGGGCGACGTCCGTGAGCATCTCCATGCCCTCGCCGCCATCGGCCAGCCGGCCTCGCCGGTGCGCACCGCCGCGCACCTCGCAGCGGTCGACGCGCTGATCATCCCCGGCGGGGAGAGCACGACGATCATCAACCTGTTGCATACGTTCGACTTGGCAAGGCCGCTCTGCGACCGGCTGACCGGCGGCATGCCGGTGTGGGGTACCTGCGCCGGGATGATCGTGCTTGCCGCGGAGGTGCTGGACCCGCGTCCGGAGCCGCTGCGGCTGATGGACATCTCCGTGCGGCGCAACGCGTACGGCCGTCAGGTGGCCAGCTTCGAGGCGTCCCTGGATGTCCGGGAGTTGGGCCCGCCGCCGTTCTGCGGCATCTTCATCCGGGCGCCGGCGGTGGAGCGCGTCGGCTCCGCCGTTCAGGTGATCGCTGCCCTGCCCGACGGGCGTCCGGTGGCCGTGCGCCAGGGCGCCATGCTGGCGACCTCGTTCCATCCGGAGCTCACCGGGGACTACCGGTTCCATCGGTACTTCTGCTCGTTGCACGGGGCTGCGGCCGTCCGGCCCGGCGGTGCGGCGCAGCAGGGACGTGCGGCCGCGGCGCCGGTCGCAGGCCGCGCAAGGCCGGCCGAGAGCCGGCTCCGCTGACGGCGCACATGTCCGACACGCGCACGGGGGCGGCCGAACGGGAGCGGGCGCGGCGGATCCGCGACAACTACGACGCGGTACGGGAGCGCGTGGACGCGGCTGCCGCGCGCGCCGGCCGGGCTGTCGACTCGGTCCGGATGATGGCGGTGACCAAGGGGTTCGACGTGGATCACGCCCTGGCCGCGGTCGCCGCCGGACTGGATCTGTTGGGCGAGAACCGGGTGCAGGAGGCGGCCGGCAAGCATGGCGACCGCTCCAGGCATGGAGGGTGTTCGCGGCCGTACGAGTTGCACCTGGTCGGTCACCTGCAGCGCAACAAGGCCAGGGATGCGGCGCGGCTGTTCGACGCGGTGCAGTCGATAGATGCCGTGCACACGGCTGCCGCTCTGGAGCGGCGCTGCGCGGTGCTCGGCCGAACGATGCCGATCCTGCTGGAGCTGAACGCCTCCGGCGAGCCGACCAAGGCCGGCTTTCCGGCTGCGGATGACCTGCTGGCGTCCGCGGAAGAGATCGCCGCAGGCTGTCCGCATCTGTCGCTGGCCGGAGTCATGACGATCGGCGCGCACACGGACGACGAGGCGGCGGTGCGCGCCTCGTTCGCGCGGCTGCGGGCGGTCCACGAACGCCTGCTCGGCAACCACCCGGAAGCCCGGGTGTTGTCGATGGGCATGTCGCAGGACTACGAGCTGGCGATCGAGGAGGGCGCGACGCTGATCAGGCTCGGCACGGCGCTGCTCGGGCCGCGGCCTGCGCCATGAGACAACCGGCGATGAGACGTCCGGCCATGAGCCGACTGGCAGCGGCGCTGCTGATCGGAGCCGTGGCCGGCGCGGCGTGGGGCCAGGAACCGGCTGGTGCCGGCGAAGAGGGGGCGGCGGCCCTGCTCGAACCGGTTCCGTACGAACGTTCCGAGTTCCCGGATTGGGCGCACGCGCTGCGCCGCGCCGAGGTGGTGGCGATCGGTTCCCTGCCGCTGACGCTGTTCGGCGTCCGGCTGCTGTACGACTATACCCGCTACGTCGCGCACGGCTTCGCCGAAGAGGTGCGGCCGTTCCCGTTCCAGCCCATCGGCGGCGGTGCGACGCTCACGGAGTCGGAGATGCTCGGGATCGTCATCGGCGCGGCGGCGCTGTCGGTCGTGATCGCGCTCATCGACGCCGACATGCGCGCGGCAGCACCTGCCGACCGGCAGGTGCCGTGAGGTCGTCGGAAACGCTCGTCGGTGACGAGCGCTTCGCGGGAGCGCGGCTGGACAGCTATCTGGCGACCGGTTTGCGGCTGTTTCCCCGCAGCCAGGCGCGGGCACGTGTCGACGTGGTCACCGTCAACGGCCGTCCCGCGAAGCTGGCGACGCGTCTGTGCCCGGGCGACCGCGTGGCGGTCAGCTACCGCGACCCGGAGCCGCTGACTGCGGTGGCGGAGGAGATGGAGCTGTCGATCCTCCATGAAGACGGCGACGCCATCGTGCTGGACAAGCCTTCCGGCGTGGTCACCCACCCCGGGGCAGGGAACCGGACCGGCACCCTCCTGAACGGCGTGCTCGGCCACTGCGACCGGCTGCGTGACGCATTTCCGGACGAGCCGGCCAGGCCGGGCGTGGTGCATCGGCTGGACAAGGAGACCTCGGGAGTCATCGTCTTCGCCAAGTCGCCGCACGCGCATCTGGCGTTGATCCGCCAGTTCGCCCAGCGGCGCGTGGACAAGCGATACCTGGCGGTGGTCGACGGACGCCCGCCGGAAGCCGGCGGCACCGTTGACCTGCCGATCGGTCGCGACGACCGCGACCGGACCCGGTTCTCGGTGGCCGCCCGGGGCAGGCCGGCGATCACCCGCTACCGGCTGCTCGGCGGACTGGCGGACGGACGTTCGCTGGTGCTCCTGGCCCCGGTGACCGGCCGGACCCACCAGTTGCGCGTGCACCTGGCGGCGCTCGGCTGTCCCGTGGCCGGCGACATGGTGTACGGGAAGCGGCGCCGGTCGGAGCCGGCGTCGATGCTGCTACACGCGTCAATGCTCCTGCATTCCGCCTCGCTGTGGCTGCGGCTACCGGGCGCGGAGGAGCCCAGTCGGTTCCGGGCTCCGCTGCCGGAGCGGTTCCGGGCGGCGCCGGGCGTGGTCGACTGCCTGCGGATGGTCAGTCCCGCAGGTGGACGTTGAACCGGCGCTCGATGCCGATCGTGGTCGGCGGCCCATGGCCCGGAAGCACGACTTCGTGGTCGGCACGGCTGAGCAGCCGCTCGCGGACGGACCGCTGCAGCGTGGCCCGACCTTCCGCCGTCGCCGCGCTGCCGATGGCCCCGGCCGCCAGCGTGTCGCCGGTAAAGATCACCGGTGGCAGCGCATAGCAGACTGAATCTTCGGTGTGACCGGGCGTCGACAGCACCTCGAAGGTGAGCGCGCCGATGCGCAGCGTCTGCCCGCCAGCGACGAGGGTGGTGGGAAGCTCGGCGACCGCAGCGGCGGCGTAGATCTCGGCGCCGAACACTTTCTGGATCGCGCCCGCGCCCGCACAGTGGCTGGGGTGAGAATGTGTGAGCATTACCGCACTCGGCGGCAGATCGCGCTGCTCGATGTGGCCGACGAGGGCGGCGTTCAGGTAGCCGGGATCGACCAGGACGCTGTAGCCGCCGGCGTCCGGCCCGATCAGGTAACAGGTGGCGAAGCCACCGACCGCGAAATGCGTGGAGATGGTCATCGCGGGTTTCGGGCCGCTCAGCGGCGATGCGCTTCGGCCAGGTTGGAGCCCGGTGTGGCCAGATCCCCCAGGTCCGCCAGCTCCAGATGCGCGTGATAGAGGTTGCAGTCGTCCATCGTGACCTGCCGCAGCCTGCCGCCGATGAAGCGGGACGACGTCAGGTCGCAGCTACCGAAGAGCGTGCGGGAGATAGTCGCGGCCACGAAGTTGCAGCGCTGCACGTCGCAGTCGTCGAAATGGCAGTCGCTGAGCTCGCTGCCCGCCAGGATCACCGCTGCCAGCCGGCAGCCGACGAAGCGGCACTCGGACAGCACCGCGTCGTGCAGGAACACCAGGCTCAGATGGCATCCTTCGAACGACACCCGCTCCAGCGTGGCTCCGACCAGGCGGGTGCCTACCAGGCATCGCTCGCGGATGTGCCGATCGCGGACCCGTACCCCGCTCACGTCGACGTGGGTCAGGTCGGCTCCTTCCGCGAAGCGGCGTCGCGCTCGTCGCTGGTAGGCCTGCTCGTCCGCGACGTGGGCATGGCAGCTATCCTCGCCGGTGAGCGCCGGCGCCGGGCAGGTGGGTACGGCGCAGGGGGCCGCCTGGGTCATCGCCGTCACCGTATCACGCCTTGCGCGCTCGACGGCCGTTGGGCGACAGTCGCGCGGTGAGCATCATCACGGGACAGGTGCACCGCAGCGGCGGCAGCGTCTACGACGTCGGCGTGGACGGGTCGCTCATACGCTGCCGGATCAAGGGAAAGACCCTGGCGGTCGAAGAGCGCGTCCATGCGCCGATCGCCGTGGGAGACTTCCTGGAGATCGAGCCCGATCCTTACGAGGACGCCGCCGGCTGGATCCTGAACCGGCTGGAGCGCACGACGCAGATCGATCGGTGGAGTCGCAAGCACCGCGCGATGCAGGTGCTTGCCGCCAACGTCGACCAGGTGGCCTGCGTGACCGCCCCGCGCTCGCCCCCGTTCCGTCCGCGGTTCATCGACCGCCTGCTCGTGTCCGCCGAGCATGCCGGCGTCGAGTCCCTGATCATTCTCAACAAGGCCGACCTGGGCATTCCGGCGACGGTGGCTGAACGCATCGCCGACTTCCGGAGGATGGGCTACCGGGTGCTTGCGTGCTCGGCCGTCACCGGTGAGGGAGTGGCGGAGGCGCGGGCGGCGCTGGGCTCGGCGTTGACGCTGATGTGCGGTCAGTCGGGGGTGGGAAAATCCAGCCTGCTGAACGCCTGGGATCCCGGCCTGGAGCTGCGCACCGGCGCGGTGTCGCGCAAGTTCGACCGGGGCGTGCACACGACGATCCGTGCCGAGCTGCTGGAGCTCGCCGACGGAGGGCGCCTGATCGACAGTCCCGGCATTCGCGAGCTGGAGCTGGGCGCCATCGACGCGCGCGACATCCGCCACCGTTTTCGCGACTTCCAGCGCTGGCTGCTGCGCTGCGAGTACAGCGCCTGCCTGTGCGACGGCGAACCGGGCTGCGCGGTGCGCGCGGCGGCGGAGGCGGGCCAGATCCATCCCGACCGCTACGAAAGTTACCTGCGGTTGCTGCGGGAAGTGCTCGATCGAGAGCGCGAGCGAGCGCACGCATGACCGGCCCGACACCCCCGGACGAGGGTCCGGCAGGCGGCCAGGCGCGGGCCGTGGAGCTGCTCGGCCTGCCGGGCGTGCTGGCGCAGGTCGCCGAGTACTGTGCGGGAGAGGAAGGACGGCGCCAGGTGCTCGCCAGCCGTGTCTTTGACGACCCGCAGTCGGTGCTGGCCGAACGGGAGCCTGCGGTGGAGCTGCGGCGCCTGCTGGAGTCTGGCTTCCGCGTGCCCGAGATGGACCTGCCGGAGATCGGCGTGTCGCTCGGCCGCCTGCGGCGCGGGGCGCAGTGGCTCGATCCGGCGGAGTTGGCGGCCGTCGGACGGCTTGCGGGCACGGCGGAGTCGATCCGCGGGTCACTCGCCGAGGTCGCCGATCCCGTCGAACGCCCCGCGCTGTACGGCCTGCACGCCGAGCTGCCGGGGCTGCGATCGCTGGCTGCCGAGGTGCGGCGGGTGGTGGGCGCTGACGGGACGGTGCAGGACCACGCCATCCCGGAGCTGGCGCGGGTGAAGCGCGACCTGCGGCGGCTGCAGATGCAGATCGAGACGGCGGCCGGGGAGCTGATGGCCGATCCCGCCCTGCGCGGTTGCTTCAACGGCAGCGTGCCGACCCAGCGCGGCGGTCGGACCGTGGTGCCGCTGAAAGCGACTCACCGCGCCCGCGTCCCCGGCGTCGTGCACGAGGTGTCGGCAAGCGGCGCCACGCTCTACGTCGAGCCGCTCCGCGACGTGGAGGCCAACAACGCCGTGGTGGCGGCCCGCGACCGGTACGCGGCCGAGGTGCGCCGCGTCCTCCATGAGCTGACCGGCGCCGTGGCGCGGGAGCGGCCGTCCCTGGAGCGAGCTGCCGCGGTCACGGCGTGCTTCGACTGCGTGCAGGCACGGGCGCGCTACGCGCGGGCGCACGCGGCCGTCGCCGCACCGGTCGGGCCGCTGGCATTGCACGGAGCTCGCCATCCCGAGCTTGGCGCGGCCGCGGTGCCGCTGGACGTGAGCATGCCGCCCGAGGCGCACATCCTGGTCATCACGGGGCCCAACACGGGCGGCAAGACGGTCTGCCTGAAGACGGTGGGGCTGCTCTGCCTGATGAACCAGGCGGGCATGGAGATCCCGGCCGGTCCGGACTCGACCCTGCCGATCTACCGCGGCATCTACGCCGACATCGGCGACGAGCAGTCGATCGCCGCCTCCCTGTCCACCTTTTCCGCGCACGTCAAGCATCTGGCCGCCATCGTCCGGGACGCCACCGCGCGTTCGCTGGTGCTGATCGACGAGCTGGGCACCGGCACCGACCCGGAGGAAGGGATTGCCCTGTCGCGGGCGCTGCTCGACCGGTTCCTGGCCGCGGGAGTGACGGCCATGGCCACGACCCATCACGGGGCGCTGAAGGTGTACGCCTATACCGAGTGCGGCGTCGCCAACGCCTCGATGGAGTTCGACTCGCGCACGCTGCGGCCGACCTACCGGGTCATCGAGGGTATGCCGGGCGAGAGCCACGCGCTGGACATCGCCCGCCGTCACCGGATGCCGGGTGCCGTGATCGAGCGCGCCGCAAAGCTGCTGGACGCCGGGCGTACCGAGGAGGGCCGGATCATCAACGCGCTGACGCGCCGGCAGCGGGAGCAGGAGCGGGAGGAGCGCGAGCTGCGCGAGCGCACGGCCGCGCTTGCCCGGCGGGAGGCCGAGCTGGAAGCGGACCGGGCGGCGCTCACGCAGCGCGAGCGCGAGCAGCACCGGCGGGCGGCCGGCGATCTGGGCCGCTTTCTGGCCGAGGCGCGCCGCGACGTGGAGCGCGCCATCCGATCGGTGCGCGCGACCGCCCAGGCGGAGGGCGGAGGGGCGGTCGGCTCGGAGGCGGTCGGCTCGGAGGCGGGCGCCTCGGAGGCGCGCGGCGAGCGCTCACGCCTCGCGGCAGCGGCGGCTGACGCGGCTGCCCGCGCCGCACCGCGGGCGGTCGAGCAGCGCCTGCAGGCGGAACGGGATGCGCTGGCGGCGCTGGACGCCGCCGACGGTGCCGCGGCGGACGGTGCTCCGCTGGCGCCCGGCAGCAGCGTGCTCATCCGTCGTACCGGTGCCGCCGGCCGGGTGGTGCGCCGGCACCGGCCGGACCGGTATCCCGACCGCTACGTGGTGCAGACCGACACCATCCGCGGTGAGTTCCGCGCTGCCGAGCTGGTCGTGACCGATCCGCACCCTTATCGCCGTGCGAGCGCCCGCGTCGAGCTGGTGAACCGGGCGGAGCCGGTGCTGGAGCTGCACGTCCGCGGCCTGCGCGCGGAGGACGCCCTGCAGCAGGTCGAGCGCCAGCTCGACTCCGCGGTCATGCGGGGCATGGCGGAGTTCTCGGTCGTGCACGGCCACGGCCAGGGCGTGCTGCGCCACGCGATCCGTGAGTATCTGCGCGACAGCTCCGCGGTCAGCGACTATCAGGATGCCCCGGCCGACGAGGGTGGACATGGCAAGACGATCGTCCGGCTCCGTCGCTGACGGCACCAACGCCGACGGGACGGCCGGCACGGACGGCGCGCGCAGGGGAACCGACCGCATCGTCATCCGTGGCGCCCGCGAGCACAACCTGAAGGGGGTCGACCTGGACCTGCCGCGCAACCGGCTGATCGTCGTGTCGGGGCCAAGCGGCTCGGGCAAGTCGTCACTCGCGTTCGACACCGTGTTCGCCGAAGGGCAGCGGCGCTACGTCGAGTCCCTGTCGGCGTACGCGCGGCAGTTCCTGGGACGGCTGGACAAGCCGGACGTCGATTTCATCGACGGCCTTTCGCCGGCGATCTCGATCGAGCAACGCACGGCGCAACGCAATCCACGGTCCACGGTCGGCACCGTGACCGAGATCTACGACTACCTGCGGCTCCTGTTCGCCCGCACCGGCCGCCCGCACTGCGCGGAGTGCGGAGCGGCCATCAGCGAGCGGTCGACCGACCAGATCGTCGACGCCATCGCTTCCCTGCCCGCAGGTTCGCGGATCATTCTCCTGGCGCCCGTGGTGCGCGGCCGCAAGGGACAGCACCGTGCCGTGTTCGAGGACGCGGTCAAGGCGGGATTCGTGCGGGTGCGCGTGGACGGCCGCATCCACTCCCTCGACGATGCACCGGAGCTGGACCGGAACACGGCGCACACGATCGAGATCGTGGTCGACCGTCTGATCGGCCGGCCGGACCTGCACCAGCGAGTGGCCGGCTCGGTGGAAACGGCGCTTGAGGTAGGCTCCGGGCGGATGATCGTGCTGCTCGACGGCGACGGCGACGGCGTACCGGTCGAGCAGCGATTCTCGCAGACCAGCTCGTGCGCGGATTGTGGCGCGCCGTTCCCGGAGCTCGAGCCCCGGCTGTTCTCGTTCAACAACCCGCACGGCGCCTGCCCCGACTGCTCCGGGCTGGGCGTCAGCCTCGAATTCGACCGCGACCTGATCGTTCCCGACCCCGGCAAGTCCTTCGACGAGGGCGGCATCGCCACGCACAACCCCCGTGCCAAGTGGACCCGGTCCCTGTTCCGGGCGCTCGCCCGGCACTGGGGCTTCCGGCTCGATACCCCGCTGGACGAGTTGCCGCCCGTCGTCCTCGACGCCTTGCTGTTCGGGGCCGGCGACCGCATCCAGGTCGAGCACCGAACCGCCACCAAGGCCAGCTACCGTTACGCGACCACCTATCGGGGCGTGATTCCGGAGCTCAAGCGCCGCTACCTGCAGACCGCGTCCGATCACGTCAAACGTTGGCTGGAGGGCTTCATGCGCGAGCAGCCCTGCCATGGGTGCGGGGGCCGGCGGCTGCGCCGGGAAGCGCTGGCCGTGGAAGTGGCCGGCCACAGCATCGACCAGGTCACCGCCATGTCCGTGGAGGCAGCGATGGCGTACGTCCGCCGCGTGGCCGAGGAGAGCGGCGGCGACTGGGCCCGAGTGGCGGGGCAGATCGTCAAGGAGATCGGCGACCGCCTGGAGTTCATGGCGAGCGTCGGGCTTTCGTACCTGAGCCTGGACCGCCGTGCGTCCACGCTGTCCGGCGGGGAGGCGCAGCGCATTCGCCTGGCCACGCAGATTGGCTCGGCGCTCGTCGGAGTGCTCTACGTGCTGGACGAGCCGACCATCGGCCTGCACCAGCGGGACAATGACCGCCTGCTGCGCACGCTGTTCCGCCTTCGCGATCGCGGCAACACCCTGCTGGTGGTGGAACACGACGAGCAGACGCTGCGCAGCGCCGACTATCTGGTCGATCTCGGCCCCGGCGCCGGCGAATACGGCGGCCGGGTGGTGGCGTGCGGGGTGCCGCGCGCGGTGCAGGAGCACGACCGGTCCGTGACCGGACGCTACCTCGCGGGGCGGGAGGCGATTTCCACGCCGTCGCAACGACGGCGGCCGACAGGCGGCCTGACCCTGCGCGGCGCAGCCGCCAACAACCTGCGCGACCTGGACGTACGGCTGCCGCTGGGAACGCTGACCGTGGTGACCGGCGTCTCCGGGTCGGGCAAGTCGACGCTGGTGTCCGACCTGCTGGGGCCCGCACTGCGGGCGGCCCTGGACGACCGGCGGCTGCCACCGGGACTCGCTGGCGTCGAAGGCTGCGAGCACATCGACAAGGTCATCGAGATCGACCAGGCGCCGATCGGCCGTACGCCGCGGTCCAATCCGGCCACGTACGTCGGGCTCTTCACGCCGATCCGGGAACTGTTCGCCGCCCTGCCGGAAGCGCGTGCACTCGGCTACCGGCCGGGCCGGTTCTCCTTCAACGTCGCCGGCGGCCGCTGCGAGAACTGCGCCGGCGACGGCCAGATCAAGATCGAGATGCACTTTCTTCCCGACGTGTTCGTGACCTGCGACGTCTGCGGAGGGCGCCGGTACAACCGCGAGACCCTGGCGATCCGCTACAAGGGGCGGAACATCGACGAGGTGCTGCGGATGTCGGTCACCGAGGCGGCCGAGTTCTTCACGCACGTCCCGCAGGTGGCGCGCCGGCTCGGCACGCTGCAGGACGTGGGCCTGGGGTACCTGCGGCTCGGCCAGTCGGCGCTGACCCTGTCCGGGGGCGAGGCGCAGCGCGTGAAGCTGTCCCTGGAGCTCTCGCGGCGGGACACCGGCCGCACCGTGTATCTCCTCGACGAGCCGACCACCGGGCTCCACTTCGTCGACGTGCGCCAGCTCCTGTCCGTCTTGCAGCGGCTGGTCGACAAGGGCAATACCGTCGTGGTCATCGAGCATCACCTTGACGTGATCAAGCAGGCCGACCACGTGATCGACCTCGGCCCGGAAGGAGGCAGTGACGGCGGTGGCCTGGTTGCGACGGGGACTCCGGAGGACGTGGCCGGACACGAAGCCAGCCACACCGGCCGCTACCTGCGGGAGGTGCTGTGAACGTTCGCCGCACGCTGGCCGTCCTGCTGGCAGTGGCTGCGGCGGCGGCGGTCGCCCAGAGCCCGCCGCCAACCAGCGACGATCCGCTGTTCGCCGAGACCCTGCCGATCGACATCGACACGGCCCGCGCCGCGGAGCTTGCCGCGTGGCTGCGTCAGCTCGGTCTGCCGGACGGCGGTGACCGGGCCGCCCGGCAGCAGCGGCTGCGCGAGCACTACGGGCTGCCGAGCCCGGAAGAAGCGTCCGTGGAGGAAACGGGCAGCGAGATCTCGGTGGAGTCGGCGCGCGCCGCCCGCTACCGTTCCGACGAGCTCGGCCACACGACGCTGGTGCTGGAGGGCGAGGTCGTCGTCACCGCCGTGGACCGGGACACCGGTGCGCGTCATCGGATCCAGGCCGACCGGATCACGTACCACGACGAGCGCAACAGTCTCACCGCATCGGGTTCCGTGGAGTACACGATGACGACCGACGACGGCTCGGAGGTGTTCCGCGGGGAGAGCCTGTCCGTCGATACCGAGCGATGGGAGGGGATCTTCTACGACGGATCGAACCAGGTCGATCAAACCGTGGCGGAGCAGGCGGCCGATCAGGACGTGACCTTCACCTATTCCGGGAAGGCGATCACGCGGCGGGCCGACGATACGGTGGTGATGGAGCAGGCGACCGTCACCTCGTCCGACGATCCCGACGACCCCGATTACCGGATCGAAGCGGAGCGGCTGTGGATCCTGGCGCCCGAGGAGTGGGCGGTCAGCAACGGGTTCCTGCACGTAGGCGAGGTGCCGGTGCTGTATCTGCCGTACTTTCTCCGCCCGGGAGGCAGGCTGTTGTTTCACCCGGCGGTCGGGCAGCGCAGCCGCGAGGGCCTCTACCTGCAGACGACCACCTACCTGACCGGGCGCAAACCGGCCGATGACGTCTCGGTGTCGTTTCTGCAGCGCAACGCGGGCGAGACCGGCTACGCCGACGAGCGCCGCGGCCTGTTCCTGCTGCCGATCCGCGCGGCAGCGGATGCGGCGGACGCCGACGTGCTGGCGCTGATGGTCGACCTCTACAGCCGCCTCGGCATCTTTGGCGGGGTGCAGGGGCGATTCGGCGGGCTGTCGCTGTTCGGAGGCGTCGCCGCGTCCCGCGCGCTGGTCGCGGACGCTCGTTCGGGTGTCGGCCACACGCCGTACCTGCGCGGAGCGGACGGCGAGCTGGTCTCGCACTGGGACACCACCACGATCCTGGGAGCCCGAGTTCCGTTGCGCTACGGGCTCGAGACGGAAGTCACGCTCCGCGGCACGCTCGGATCGGTGCAGGGCAGCTTCGAGCTGTTTTCCGATCCGGGCTTCACCGCGGACTTCCTGAGCCGGGCTCACGACCTGCCGACCGGGGGACTGCTGGGCCTGCCGCAGGGTCCGTTGATCCCCCCGCCCCCGCGCGACCGGCTGGAGTGGCGGCTCGGAGGCGACCTGTCTCTGCATCCGCTGCTCGCGACCCCGGCGTTGCGGACGCTGACGTTTCCCACGCTCTCGGCAAGCTGGCTCTGGGGCAGCCGCACCGAGCCGCCGTCGGCCGGAGTGCCATCGGCGCTGGACCGACTGCAGGCAGCGTCGCCTACCCGCCGTTTCTACTATCCCGAGACGCTCACGCTGCCGGCGGTCGCGGCGGTCGCCTCCGGGTCGCTGTTCCGCTGGGCAGCCGATGGTGGCTTGCTCGCCGCCGAGGTCGGCTACTCGCTGCGGCCGGTCGTGTCCGTCGATCACCGCTTCGATGACGGGCCGGTCGCCACGCGCGATCAGGTCGATCTGGACATCCTCCACACGCGCGTCGATACGCGCGCCAACGGACAGATCAGCTACACCGTCTCTGCACTCGACCGCATCGTCGGACTGAGCGGCGCGCTCGTCGAGACGGCCAGCTACCAGGTGCACGCCCGACAGGCGGACGGCATCGATCCGGAACTCGCAGAGCAGTTGACCCAGTCGGACCTGAGCCGGACCAGCGCACGGTTGCGGCTGAACAACACGCTCAGCCTGCGGCCGCTGCGGTCCGTGCCAGCGTGGTCGGGATCAAGCCTCTCGTACGGACTGGGTCTGCTGCTGCACGATGTGCACCTGGATCCAGACACCGGCGATCCACTGGTGCGGGGCCCGGCGTGGGATCGGGAGAGGGTCCTTGCTCACCGAGCCGGGGCAGACGCGGCGTTCGCGGTCACCGGCATCCGCGCCCGCGTGGGCGCAGGAGTCGACCTGCCGCCACGCCCGCTGGCCGCCGACGGCCGCGTGGAAGCGGATGCCGGGGCGTTCTCCATGGCGGTGCGCGGGGGCGTTGCCGAGCAGGCGGACGGAGCCGACGCCGGGCAGCTCAAGCCGACCCCGATAGATGGACGGGGGAGCGTGCGCATCAACTCGAGCGCGTCGGTGAGCCAGTCGTTCCGGCTCGATGAGCAACAGCGCCTGGAGCGCCTCCGGACCCAGGCGAATGCCTACGGGGTGACCGGTACGGTGACCGCGGCGGTACGTGAGCCGCTCGATCCCTTCGGCGATCCCCTTCCCGACGGCCAGCCGGGCCTGCGGGCGACGCAAGTGGCGGTCGGATACCGGCTGGACACGGGGACGATCGCGTTCTGGAAGAACCGGATACGGCTGGATGCCGGCGTGCAGACGCAGCTCGCCGTCGACCCGGAGGCGTTCGTGCGCGACAACTCGCTCTCGTTCGATCTGCGGCTGGGCGTCCGGATTCACCGGTTCCTCGACCTCTCCTTCAGGTCGAGCTCGGTCAATCGTCACCTGTACCGGTACCTGCCCGACACGGCCGAACAGGCCGGCGACCGGTGGGTCAACCCGATCGTGGATCTGGCGCGGTCGTTCAACTTCCTGAATTCCGAAGACCGGATCGCCTCGGCGTTCAAGCTGGAGTCGCTGCGCATCGAGGCGCTGCACCGGTTGGGCGACTGGAACCTGTCGCTGGCCTACCAGGGCAGGCCGGAACAGCACGTGGAGTACAACCCCGAGACCGACCGGGAAGAGCCGCGCATCGTCTGGACGCCGGCCCTCTCGGTGGAAGTCCGATGGCTGCCGGTCCCGGAGCTGTACTCGGTCTTCCGCATCGATCGCCAGGGTCTCGACATCGAGGATCGCTGAGACTACGATCGCGGCCGTCGCGATATGGGGAAGCCGCTCGCGGTCGTCATGGACGATGCCGGTGTCCTGAGTGACGTGTGCGGAGCCAACGACCGGAATCTGCGGGTTCTCGAGGAGTTGTTGAGCAGCCCGGTCTACTCGCAGGGCAACCGCATCATGCTGGCCACCGACGATTCAGCGACCCGCAAGACCTTCGCGGCACTGCTCGGCGAGTTGCGTGACCGCGCACGGCTGGGGCTTGAACCGGGGCCGGAGGTGATCCGCTCGATCTACCGGCGCATGGAGGAACCTTCCGCCGTAGCCGGTACGGACCGGCACCTGTCGATCCCGAAGGGGTTGCGCCAGGTCGCGCCGCGCGGCGCCAACCAGATGCGCTACCTGGACCTGATGGCCAAGCGTGACTTGGTGATCGCGGTCGGCCCCGCCGGCACCGGCAAGACCTATCTGGCGGTGGCCGACGCCCTGCGGGCGGTTGGCAGCCGGCAACTGCGCCGGATGATCATCACCCGGCCGGTGGTGGAGGCCGGCGAGAGCCTGGGCTACCTGCCGGGCGACCTAGAGCACAAGATCGAGCCGTACCTCCGCCCCCTGTACGACGCGATGCAGGCGCTGCTGCCCGCCGACGTGTTGCGCCGCATGGAGCAGGCAGGCACCATCGAGGTGGCGCCGCTGGCCTATATGCGCGGACGTACGCTGGCGGACGCCTACGTCATCCTCGACGAGGCGCAGAACACCACCCGTGAGCAGATGAAGATGTTCCTGACGCGCATGGGCGAAGGTTCGCGCATTGTGATCACCGGAGACATCACCCAGATCGACCTGCCCCGCCAGCGTGACAGTGGGTTGCTGCAGATCACGGAGCTCTTGGCACATGTCGGAGAAATTGGTTTTATTTACTTCGACAGGGAAGACGTGGTACGTCATCCACTGGTGCGCAAGATCGTGCAAGCCTACGAGACCGCGCCGGCCGATGCGGACCAGAGCCCGTCGTGATGCCAGCGTCCTGATGATGGAAGATCCCGAGCAACCTCCGAGTACCGGCCCGCCGGCCACCCTTGGCAGCGCCCGCGACCCGCGCGCCCTGCCCGTTGAGCCCGGGCCCGTTGAGTCCGGGCGCGTGGAGCTCGGCGTGGCCGCCCAGGTGCGCGCTCCCGCCGGCGGCGACCGGGCAGCGCTGGTTCGTTTCGCCGAGGGCGCGCTGGACGCGCTCGGCCGAAGCTCGGCCGAGCTGTCGGTCCTGTTGTGCGACGACCGGTTCATGCGCGACCTGAATCTGCGCTTCCGCGGAATCGACGCGCCGACCGATGTGCTGTCCTTCGAACAGGACTTGACCGTCGGCTGCGGCTCGATACTCGGCGACGTGGTGATCTCGCTCGACACCGCCCGACGGCAGGCGCGGCGCCGCAACCTTTCCGAGGCGACCGAGATTCGCGAGTTGCTGTTGCACGGCATCCTGCACCTGCTGGGTCGGGACCACGGTGACGGCGACATCGCGGACGAGCCGATGCTGCAGGAGCAGCGTCGGCTCCTGGAGTCTCTGCCATGGGCATCCTGCGCCGTCTCATGAGCATCCTGGACCGGCTTCTCCGCAAGCCGTCGGACGAGGAGCGCAGGCTCGACGATCTCGGCCCGCACGCGCGGGAGATGATCGACGGCGTGGTGCAGCTCTCCTCGACGACCGTCAAGGACATCATGGTGCCGCGACCGGACGTGGTGTTCGTGTCCGTCGATGCCACGCCGGAGGAGCTGATGGAAACGATCACGGAGAGCGGCCACTCCCGGCTGCCGGTGTACCACAAGACCGTCGACGACGTGATCGGCGTGCTGTACGCGAAGGACCTGCTGGGCCAGATCGTCGGCAACGGCCGGAATGACGACGGCACGGCCGTGAACGACGACAGGGTCGTGAATGCCGGCAAGGCGATGCGCAAGCCCTATTTCGTGCCGGAAAGCAAGCGCGTCGACGAGTTGCTGCACGAGTTCCAGCGTCGCAGGGTGCATCTTGCGATCGTCACGGACGAGTACGGCGGAACCTCCGGAATCGCCTGCATGGAGGACGTGCTGGAGGAGATCGTCGGTGACATACAGGACGAGTTCGACAATGAGAGCGAGGAGGTACTCAAGCTGGGGGCCGGGGTCTACCTGTGCGACGCGCGGGTGAGCCTGGACGAGCTCGAAGACCACGGCCTGGCGCTGGAGTTGCCGGTCGACGAGTTCAATACGCTCGGCGGGTTCGTCTTCGACCTGTTCGGGAAGATCCCCGTGATCTACGAAACCAAGCGGTACGGCGAGGCCGATTTCGTGATCCAGGGGATGGACGGGCGCCGCATCACGCGGGTGAAGATCGTCCTGCGCAGCGACTCGGAGGACGAATCGCAGCAGGATCGCTCCGCGTGAGCGACGGCGCGGCAGCCCGCGTGCCCGCGGCCGCCCGGATGCTCGGCCTGGACGACCTGGACCTGCGTCAGCGAACGGTCCTGATGCGGGTGGACTTCAACGTCCCGCTGGCCGGCGGGCGGGTCGCCGACGACGCGCGTATCCGCGCTACGCTGCCGACTATCCGGGCCGTGCTGGATCAGCACGGCTCGCGGCTGGTCCTGTTGAGCCACCTGGGCCGACCGGCAGGCAGCCGCCAGGAGCGGCTGCGCATGGCGCCGGTGGCGCAGCGGCTCGGCGAGCTGCTGACGGTCCCCGTGCAGGCGGCCGACGACTGCGTGGGGACAGGGGTGGAGCGCGCGGCCGCCCGGCTTCGCGCGGGCGAGCTCATGATGCTCGAGAACGTCCGCTTCCATCCCGGCGAGGAAGCCAACGACGACGGCTTCGCGACGCGTCTGGCGCGGCTCGGAGACGTCTACGTCAACGACGCGTTCGGCGCCGCGCACCGCGCACACGCCTCGACCGTCGGGGTGCCAGACCTCATGCCGGCAGATGCGAAGGGCGCGGGACTGCTGATGCAGCGTGAGGTGGAAGAACTGAGCAGCCTGCTGACGTATCCGGCCACCCCCTTCGTGCTTGCGGTGGGCGGCGCCAAGGTGTCCTCCAAGGTCGACGTCCTGCGCAGTCTCCTGGAGCAGGTCGACGCCATCCTGATCGGCGGCGGCATGGCCTATACGTTCCTCGCCGCGCAGGGCGTGACCGTCGGCGCGTCGCTCATGGAGGAGGATGCGGTCGGCACCGCCCGAGAGATCCTCGACGCCGCTTCGTCGCGGGGCGTGCCGGTGCTCCTGCCGGCGGATCACGTGGCTGCCGCGCCGCCGATCGACGCTGGCGCGGCGGCACGCGACGCAGTTCCGGTCGCCACCCGCGACATTCCGGACGGGTTGGCCGGAGTGGACATCGGCCCGCGGACCGCGCGCGCGTTCCGTGACCGGATCGCCACCGCCGGGACCGTGCTCTGGAACGGCCCGATGGGCGTAGCCGAGATCGACCGGTTCCGGCGCGGCACGCTGGCGGTCGCCCAGGCCGTCGTCGACAGCCCCGCGCACACCGTGGTCGGCGGCGGCGACTCGGTGGCCGCCCTGCAGGCCCTTGGCATCGACGCCGGCATCGATCACGTCTCGACCGGCGGCGGCGCGTCGCTGGAACTGCTCGAAGGCCGTATCCTGCCGGGCGTGGCGGCGCTCCATGGGTGACTCCGGCCGGTCCGCCCACGGCGAACGCGGCGTGCTGATCACCGGCAACTGGAAGATGAACCTGCTGCGCGCATCCGCGCGGGAGCTGGCGGCCGCGGTGGTGCGGGAACTCGACACCGGCGGGCGCGTCCCGGCCGGCGTGCGCGTCGCGGTGGCGCCGCCGTACACGGCGCTCGACGTGGTACGCGACGCGATACGCGGATCGGGCGTGCTGCTGGCCGCACAGGACGTGGCGGCCACCGCCGAAGGGGCTTACACCGGCGAAGTGGCGGCGGCGATGCTGGCCGACGCCGGTGTGGGGCTGGTCATCGTCGGCCACTCGGAGCGTCGGCACGGCCTGGGCGACACCGACGACGTGGTGCTGGAGAAGGTTCGGCGCGCCTGGGAGGCGGGCCTGGAGGTCACCGTGTGCGTGGGCGAGACTTCAGACGAGCGCGACGCCGGGCGCGCGGAGGAGATCGTCGCGCGGCAGGTGCGTGCGGTCGTCTCGCAGGTGGACCTCGGCCGGGCGTCGCTGCAGGTGGCCTACGAGCCGGTCTGGGCGATCGGCACCGGCCGCACCGCCACCCCGGAGGATGCGCGCGCCATGCATGCCCACATTCGCGCGACGGTGGCGGCGGCAGCCGGTGCGGAGGCCGCTGCAGGGCTGATCATTCAGTACGGCGGCTCGGTGAAACCGGACAACGCCGCGGCGCTGCTTGCGCAGGAGGATGTCGACGGCCTGCTGGTTGGTGGCGCGTCGTTGGAGGCGGCTTCGTTCGCGGCGGTCGTGCCCTTATAATGGATGCGCAATGGCGCTCGCCGGAATAATCATACTGGTCGTTTTCATCATTACCGCGGTTCTGCTGGTCCTGATCGTTCTCATCCAGGACGACCAGGGCGGCGGCATCGGCGGCATGTTCGGCGGCGGGGAGAGTTCCTCGCCGTTCGGTTCCCGGACCGGAAACGTGCTGACGAAGTTCACGTCGATACTGGGGGCCGTGTTCCTGGTCGCCGCCTTCGCGCTGGCGTGGCTGAACCGCACGCCCGACCAGGGGGCCTTTCTGGAACGGGCGCAGCAGACACTGCAGGAGGAGGAGGGCCAGTGGTGGGTGCGGCCGGCTCAGGCTCCCGCCGTGACCGATGCTCCGCAGACCGAAGGGACCGGCGACGCTTCCGGGCAGGAGGCCGCCGCCGAGGGTGAAGGTGCGGGCGGGACCGTCGGGCAGGCGGACGCCGCCGACGCGGGCGCAGGCGGCACCGGCAGCGGGGGTGCAGCGGGCCAGTGAAGGCGCTCCTGATCGTCCTGGCGGTGGTCGCCGTGGTCGCCGTCGGGTTCCTGGTCTTTCAGCACGACATGGCGGCGATCGAGGTCAAGGCCGAGCCGATCGGGCTGGGCAAGCACGTCACCAACGCCGTGCTGACCTCGTTCGTGCTGTCGGCGGCACTGGTGATCTTCGCCTTCTTCTTCGGGCGGCGCCTCAAGGAGCGGCCGGGCGGTCTGCAGAACGTGGTGGAGGGCCTCATCGAGGGTCTGGACAACCTGGTCAAGGACGCCGCCCCGAAGCGCTGGGCGGAGACGTTCTTTCCGATCGTCGCCACCATCTTTCTGTACCTGGTCGTCGTCAACATGTTCAGCCTGCTCACCCCGTTCCTGGGGGCGGTCGGGCCCGCCCACTCGCACTACAAGGGCGCTGATCCCGAGGCCACGGGGTTCGCCGGCATCCAGAGCGTGCTGCTGATCGGCGGCAAGTTCGAGGACCTGCAGCCGCTGCACCCTGACGAACACCACGACGGGCACCTCGACCGCGTGGTGATCGTGCCGTTCCTGCGCGCTCCCTCGTCCGATCTCAACCTGACCCTGGCGCTGGCCCTGATCACGGTGATCCTGACCCAGTGGTTCGGGCTGCGCGCGCATGGCGCGCGCTACCTGTCGAACTTCCTGCCCCTGGGCGGCCTGCGTCGCAAGGGCTTCACCACCTGGGCGATCGAGCTGTTCGTGGGCGTGCTGGAGGGGATCAGCGAGCTGGCGCGGATCGTCTCCTTCTCCTTCCGGCTGTTCGGCAACGTGTTCGCCGGGGAGGTGGTGCTGATCGTGATCTCCAGCTTGGTGCCGCTGGGCCTGTTGGTCGTGTTCTTCGGCCTGGAGATCTTCGTGGGCCTGATCCAGGCGATCGTCTTCTTCCTGCTGGCCCTGGTGTTCTTTTCGGTCGCTGCCGGCGAGCACGAGCACTGATCGGCGTCCACGCGGCGCACAGGACCGTGGCTCGCCTGCTTGGCGGCGCGGGGCTTGTCTGGTAGTTTCCGCACCCATGGAGCAGCTCACAGCAGAGACATTCAAGTTGCTGGCCGCCGCGCTGGCCATCGGCATCGGCGCGCTCGGCCCCGGCATCGGTATCGGCCTCACCGCACTCGGCGCCCTGCAGTCGCTGGGCCGCAACCCGGAGGCGCAGGGGATGATCCGTACCAACATGCTGGTCGGCATGGCCTTCGCGGAATCCGTGGCGATCTACGCCCTGGTCATCGCGCTCATCATCCTGTTCGTGCTCTAGCGATGCCCCGGTTGGATTCGTAGGCGATGGAAGCGCTCGGAGTCTCGGTGATCGGACTGGCCGCCTATGCGGCCAACTTCATCATCCTGGTCGTGCTCCTGCGGCTGTTCCTGTACAAGCCGGTGAAGGCGATGCTGGCCCGCCGCCAGCAGAGGATCGCGGACGGGCTGGAAGCGGCCGAGCGGGCCCAGAACGAAGCGGAAGGCCAGCGCGCCGCCTTCGAGCGCGAGCTGGCGGCCGCCCGCGAGGAGGCGCAGCAGGAGGCGCGCGCGGCCGCGGAAGCGACCGAACGCATGCGCGGCGAGGTGCTGCAGGCCGCCCGCGAGGAGGCGGATCAGATCAAGGCGCGCGCCCGCGAGGAAGCGGAGCGCGAGCGCGATCAGGTGACCGAGTCCCTGCGCCGCGAGGCGGGCGAGCTGGCGTTGCTGATCGCCGGCAAGGTGGTCGCCGAGGCGGTCGATCCGGCCGCCCACCGCGCGCTCGTCGATCGCGTGCTGGTCGATATCGACAGGGCCGACACCGGTGGGAATGAGTGAATCCGGGTGAGCTCGCAGAACGGTACGCGAGCGCGTTCCTCGACACGCTGCAGTCCAACGGCGACATGGAGTTGCTGCCGCGCGTGGTCGCCATACTGAGGCGAAAGACCACAGCGCAGCGGGCGACCGTGACCAGCGCCGTGGAGCTTGATGCCGAGACCCGGCAGCGGGTCGAGGGGTCGGTCAGAGGCCGGTACGGCCCGGAGGTGCAGGTCCGCTACGAGATCGATCTGGAGTTGATCGGCGGGCTCAAGATCCAAGTGGGTGACGAGGTGATCGACGGCAGCGTCGCCGCGCGACTGGGCGAGCTGGACGGCACGCTGCGACGGGCCAATTGAGCGGACGGGCGAACAAGGGGACGGACAGAGCAAGCCGATGGCGATACGAGTCGATGACATAACGCGGCAGCTTCGCCGCCAGATCGAAGGGTTCGAGCCGCCGCTGGAGCGGCGCGAGGTCGGCACGGTGATGAGCGTCGGCGACGGCATCGCCCGCATCTCCGGGATGAGCGGCGCCATGGCGACCGAGCTCCTGGAGTTCCCGCAGGGGGTGGCCGGCATCGCCCTCAACCTGGAGCGCAACGTGGTCGGCGCGGTGATCATGGGTCCCTACGACCACATCGAGGAAGGGGACACGGTCAAGAGCACCGGTCAGATCGCGTCGGTGCCGGTCGGTGACGACCTGATCGGCCGGGTCGTCGACGCGGTCGGCACGCCCATCGACGGCAAGGGTGATCTGCACCTGGCCGAACGCTACCCGATCGAGCGCATCGCGCCCGGCGTGATCGAGCGGGACAACGTCGATACGCCGGTGCAGACCGGCATCAAGGCGATCGACGCCATGATCCCGATCGGCCGCGGCCAGCGCGAGCTGATCATCGGCGACCGCCAGACCGGCAAGACGGCGATCGCGATCGACACGATCCTCAACCAGCGGGACGGCGACCTGCTGTGCATCTACGTCGCCATCGGCCAGCGCCAGGGACAGATCGCGCAGGTGGTCGCATCGCTGGCCGAGCGCGGCGCGATGGAGCACACCGTGGTGGTGGCGGCCTCGGCCGCGGAGCCGGCGCCGTTGCAGTACATCGCACCCTATGCCGGCTGCGCGATCGGCGAGTACTTCATGGAGCAGGGACGCGACGCGCTGGTGATCTACGACGATCTCAGCAAGCACGCCTGGGCGTACCGGCAGGTGTCGCTGCTGCTGCGCCGACCGCCCGGCCGCGAGGCCTACCCCGGCGACGTGTTCTACCTGCATTCGCGGTTGCTGGAGCGCGCGGCGCGCCTGTCGGAAGAGCGGGGCGGCGGCTCGCTGACCGCGCTGCCGATGATCGAGACGCTGGCCGGCGACGTATCGGCCTACGTGCCGACCAACGTCATCTCCATCACCGACGGGCAGATCTACCTGGAGAACGAGCTGTTTCACGCCGGCCAGCGGCCGGCCGTCAACGCCGGACTGTCGGTCTCGCGCGTGGGCGGCGATGCACAGACGAAAGCGATGAAGAAGGTCGCCGGCAGGATGCGCCTGGAGCTGGCGCAGTTCCGTTCGCTGGCGGCGTTCGCGCAGTTCGGCTCGGACCTGGACGCGACCACCCGCAACCAGTTGGAGCGGGGGCTGCGCCTGACCGAGTTGCTCAAGCAGCCGCAGTACGAGCCGGTGCCGCTGGAGGAGCAGGTGATCGCCATCTACGCGCTGACCGAGGGGTTCGCCGCGCAGGTGCCGGTCACGGATATCCAGCGCTACGCACGCGAGCTGGTGGACTTCATCGGCAGTACCCATCCGGAGATCCGCGTCACCATCGGCTCCCGAGGGGAGATCACCGAGGACGTGGAACAGGGGTTGCGGGCAGCCCTCGAGGAGTTCGGCGGGCGATTCCATGCGACTGCCCGGCCGGCGGCGGGCGGGGCCTGAACCGACGTGGCATCGGTCCGCGAGATCCGGCGCCGAATCCGCAGCGTGAGCAACATCTCCCAGGTCACGCGCGCCATGCAGATGGTGGCGGCGTCGCGCATGAGGCGCGCGCAGGAGCAGGCGCTGGCCTCGCGCGCCTACGCGGCCAAGGCGTGGGAGGTGCTGATGCACCTGTCGGCGATGGTGGGCGGCGCTCCGCACCCGCTCCTGACGGAGCCGGCAGCCAGCCGCACGGCGGCGCTGGTGATCATCACCGGTGACCGGGGTCTGGCGGGCGCCTACAACGGCAACGTGATGCGGGTGGCGACCCGCTTCATGCGGGACAGCGAGCTCCGGGTCAGCACCATCGCCGTCGGCCGCAAGGGCCGGGATCTGCTCCTGCGCGGCGGCTACGAGCTGCTGGCCGAATTCGTCGACCTGCCGGCGCGGCCCACTGAAGCCGACGTGGCGCCGATCGCCGGCGTGGCGGTCGACGCGTTCCTGTCGAACGAGGTGGACCGCGTCTACGTGGCCTACAGCGACTTCATCAACGTCCTGCGACAGGAACCGGTCGTGAGACAGCTTCTGCCGGTAGAGCCCGGCGATCCGGGCAGCCGCGTGCTCGCCGAGTTTCTGCACGGCGACCCGCCCGAGCGGACCAACCCCTACATCTACGAGCAGGGCTACGATGAGCTGGTCTCGACGATCGTGCCGCGCTTCACGCGGCTGCAGCTCTACCAGGCCCTCCTGGAAAGCCTGGCCAGCGAGCACTCGGCGCGCATGGTGGCCATGCGCAACGCGACCCAGAACGCCGAGGAGCTGGTCGGCGAGCTGACCCTGTCCTACAACAAGGCACGGCAGGAAGCCATCACCACCGAGATGCTGGACATCGTCGGCGGTGCCGAGGCACTGGCCTCGTAAACCGATAGAGACCGATGGAGGAGATCATGGCAGAGGGAGCTACCGGGACCGTCACCCAGGTCATGGGCGCGGTCGTCGACGCCGAGTTCCCGTCCGGCGAGCTGCCGGAGATCCACAACGCCCTTCAGGTGCAGGCGCAGAACGGCGGCGAGCCGCTGGTGCTGGAAGTGCAGCAGCACCTGAGCGACGACCAGGTCCGCTGCGTGGCGATGGACGCCACCGACGGGTTGCGTCGCGGTCAGCCGGTGGAGGACACCGGAGGCCCGATCACGACCCCGGTCGGTGAGCCGGTGCTGGGACGCATCTTCAACGTGCTGGGCCGGCCGATCGACGGCGGCGCTGCCGTGGAGCAGGCGGAGCGGCTCCCCATCCACCGGCCCCCGCCGCGCTTCAGCGAGCAGGTAACCGAGCGGGTGGTCTTCGAGACCGGCATCAAGGTGATCGACCTCATCGCGCCGTTCACCCGCGGCGGCAAGATCGGCGTGATCGGCGGCGCCGGCGTGGGCAAGACCGTCATCATCCAGGAGCTGATCTCGTCGCTGGCGCGCGAGCATGGCGGCTACTCCGTGTTCGCCGGCGTCGGCGAGCGCACCCGCGAAGGCACGCAGCTCTACAAGGAGATGGAGGAGGCGGGCGTCCTGGACAAGCTGGCCATGGTGTTCGGGCAGATGAACGAGCCGCCCGGCGTACGCCTGCGCGTCGCCCTGACCGGGCTGACGATGGCCGAGCACTTCCGGGACCGCGGCGGCGACGTGTTGCTGTTCATCGACAACATCTTTCGCTTCGTCATGAGCGGGGCGGAGGTGTCGGCGCTGCTCGGCCGCATGCCGAGCGCGGTGGGCTATCAGCCCACCTTGGGCACGGAGATGGGCGAGCTGCAGGAACGGATCACCTCGACCACGAAGGGGTCGATCACGAGCATGCAGGCGGTCTACGTGCCGGCCGACGACTACACGGATCCGGCGCCGGTGACCACCTTCGCCCACCTGGATGCGACCATCGCCCTGGAGCGCTCGATCGCCGAGATGGGGATCTACCCGGCGGTCGATCCGCTGGCGTCCACGAGCCGTGCTCTGGAGCCGCTCGTGGTGGGCGAAGAGCACTACCAGGTGGCGCGCGGGGTCCAGCAGGTGCTGCAGCGCTACAACGAGCTGCAGGACATCATCGCCATCCTGGGCGTGGACGAGCTGGCGGAGGACGACAAGCTGGTGGTGGCGCGGGCTCGCAAGATGCAGCGCTTCTTCTCGCAGCCGATGTTCGTCGCCGAGCAGTTCACCGGCCAGCCCGGCCGCTACGTGCAGGTGGCCGACACTGTCGCCGGTTTCAAGCGGCTCCTGGCGGGGGAGCTTGACGACGTCGCCGAGCAGCACTTCTACATGGCCGGTACGGTCGACGACGTGATCGAGCGGTCGAAACAGGCCGAGTCTCACCCGGAGAGGGCGGCCTGACGTGCCGATGCGGCTGGAGGTCATCACCACCGAGCGCCACGCGTTCGACGAGCAGGTTGAGATGGTCATCGCTCCCGGCGCCTCGGGCGTCCTGGGCATCCTGCCCAACCACGCGCCGCTGATGTCGGCGCTCAAGCCGGGAGCGCTCGAGGTGAGGATGGCCGGTCAGGAGCCCCGCTTCATCGTCGTCGGCGGCGGCTTCATGGAAGTGCAGCCCGACCATGTCGTGGTGCTGGCGGACAGTGCCGAGCACGGCCACGAGATCGACCTGGAGCGCGCCCGCGAGGCGCGACGCGCCGCACACGAGCACATGGAGCGCGAGCGTGCAGGCGACCGTGCGGCGTTCGAGGAAGCCCTGCACACCTTGCTGCACTCGGAGGCGCGGTTGCACGCCGCCGAAACCCATCATCGGCGGTCGGCATCCGGCGCGCCCCCCCGCGCCTGACCGGCAAGAGGCGGTTCGGGGTACTACGGGAGCGCGAAGATCGCGGCCTGCAAGCCGGCCGTAGCCTTCTGGTGCTCGCCCGACCGTCGCTCGACGATGACCAGGAGCTCCTCGAGATGGGCCGCCGAGAATCCCTGCGGGCTGGCTGGATCGACCAGCACCGACTTGCGGTATGTGCCCTGCTGACCCGGTTCGTCTGCGGGATGGATGAGAGCTATCCGGTGACGTCCGCCAGGCTCATCGTCCGAGTCATCGATCACGAACTCGTCGATCACGAAGCTGAACCCAGCCGGACGCGGGAGGAAATACAGAGACGTGGTGCCGATCGCCAGCGTCACGGCGGTCGTCGGGCCCAGTCCGTCGTCGGCCACGGGCGCAAACAGCACCTCGCTCGACGAAGGCAGGTGCCACAGAACGTACGGGATCCCGTCCGCGCACCCGGCGAAGTGCGCGCCGACGCCGTCAATGAGTGGCTGGTACGATCCGTCACCGCGGTGCCGGACCAGGGAGGCGCCGGCCGCAGGCGCGACGAACGACGCGCTGCCCGCGCACGGGACCGGCCAGACGAGGCGCGGGTGATCGGCCATCCCCTCCGGCCGGTGTCTGCCCGAGCCCGAGACCGCGGACAGCTCGACCACCGCCGGACCGTGCGGGGTTGCCGTGACCAGCAGCAGATCGCCCGAATCCTGCGGCATCAGCGCGCGCGGCGTGCCCTCGAACACCGGGGAAGTCACCCACCAGCCTTCCTCGTCCGCGTCCCGATGGACCCACTTCGGGATCAGCGCATCGGGTTGGTGCTGATCCAGGTAGATCACGTGCTGCCGGCCGACGTGCACGGCGTAGGCGTGCACCCCGAACGCGGTGAGATCGGACGGGTAGATGCCGACCGCATCGATGGTCTCCAGGGTGAGCCGGTTGCGGCGGGGATCGAGCCGCGCGAGCTGCAGCGTCAGCGTGTCCAGGCTCGCGAACAGCACGTGCAGTTCGTCGTCCACCGTCGCGAGCGTCAGCGGCGCCGCCACCTGATCCTCGCTCAGCACTGCGATGTGGCGCGGCGCGAGCCCCGCCGGCTCCTGCCGGCAGGCGGCAGCGAGCGCCGCCACGGCGATGAGCGTGAGCACGCGACCGTGGCGTACGCCGAGGGGACGTAGCCGAACGGCGTCATGGTGCGGCACACTGCCGGTATGCGCGTGGGGGTAGTCTTCTTCGCTGACCGTAACCGGCAGAGCCTGCTGGCGCTGGCTCGGGCCCTTGGAGCGGGTCTGGAGTCGCAGGGCCATCAGGTTGAGGTCGTCGACGGCACGCGCGACGTCAACACGAAGCTGACGTCCCACCAGTACGCCATCGTGGGCACCGAATCGCTGTCGATCACCGGCAAGATACCGGCCCGCGTGGCGCCGTTCCTGGCTGGCGCCGGGCTGATACAGGGGAAGCGGTGCTATGCGTTCGTGGCCAAGTCCTTTCTCGGTTCCAATCGCGCCCTGATAAAGCTGATGCGCGCCATGGAGCACGAGGGCATGTACCTGAAGAACTCCGGCGTGCTGAAGTCTCCGGAGGAGGCGCGGGCGATCGGCGCCAATCTGCGCGTCGGCTGAGCGGACGCGGGGAAGCTACTCCTTCCAGGGGAAGATCATCCCGCGCAGCGTGCGCACGCCTACCTGCTCGCGATCCTCGGCCAACAGCGCGTCCCACGGTATCCGAACCCGGCGGCGCCGCCGTCCTCCGGCATCGCTGCCGCCGGCCTGCTCGACCTGAACGGCATCCTCGCCTTCCTGATCGGCGCTGGCCTGCTGCCGCGTCTCCAGGAAGTCGTACTTGTACATGCGCAGCTTGAAGGCGACCGTCAGCAACAGCACCGCGCTGGCCGGCCCCGGCAGCAGCAGCATCGGCGATCCGAACGCCAGCAGCCGGGTGGGCGCCCCCAGGAACAGCAGCAGGAACAGTCCGAGCAGGTACGGAGCCGACACGTTCAGCGCGATGAACAGCCCAACCGTGTACCCGGTATTGTCGAACAGCACCGTGAAGCACTTGCGGAGCGTCTTGCCGAACGGATCGCCCATCCGCGTGATGAGCGGGAAGAACGACTGCAGCGACAGCAACCAGAACACCGCCGCCCAACCCAGCAGTCCGAGCGCGACCAGGCCGATGGTCGACTGGGTGTAGACGGGCACGGCGATCACCAGCAGGAAGAGAAACACCGCTGCGTTGATGATCACCAGCAGCACGGCCGGCAGCCAGCGGGCGCGGATGGCGTCCAGGAAGATCCTCCATTCCGGGGTCTTGTAGTCGGCGAGATCGCTGGCGATCGCCGCCGTGCCCATGGTGAACACCGAGAGCGCGGCCGAACCCAGTACCAGGACGGCGAAGTAGGCGAGCTGGGCTTGCGGAACGGCGCTCAGCAGAAAGCCGGTTCCACTGATGATCAGCACGTATCCGAGGTTCAGAGCGAAGATGCGGAACAGGTTGTCCCACATGTCGAAGAACGCCTTCTTGATCAGAAACGGGAACATGCGCGGGGACTCAGTGTACCCGTCGACGGGCGGCAGCTCAATTTGACCGCCGGACGGCCGGCGGCTACCCTGAGCGCGGAGTGACGGGTGAGTGCAGCGAACCACACCCGAAGGGTGGAGGACTACTACCGGCTCCTCGGTGCCGACCCGGAGGACTCACAGGAGCGGATCAAGCGCTGCTTCCGCCAGCGCGCCAAGGAGCTGCATCCCGACCTCACAGTGCTCGCCGAGGATCAGGCGGAGTCGCGCATGCGACGGTTGCTCGATGCGTACCGCGTTCTCGGCGACCCGGAACGGCGCCGCGACTACGATCGGCTGTACGGCCACGCGCTGCGCCGGCGCCGCTTCGATTACCGGTCGTTCCTGCGCGCCCGCGCCGATCCGGTGAGTCTGGCCAAGCTGGTGCTGTACGACCTGATGCGCTCACGCGACCGGGAGGCGCTTGCCACGTTCGGTCAGCTCGAAGAGCACATCGAATCCGATCTGGCGGCGCTGCTCGACTATGACGACTTCATGGATTGCGCATACCTGCTGGCCGAGGCGTTGGAGCGTGACGGCGCATACGGCAAGGCGTGCGAGTACTACATGCGTGTCTACCACGCAGAGGCAAGCCGTCCCTACTTTCGCCACTTCATCGCGGAAGTGGTCGAGCGCCTGCGGGAAGTGGCGTGCGTCAAGATGGCCGGGACCGCGGCGACGGCGGACTCCGTGCGCTGGATCGAGAAGTTGATTCGCCTCAACCTGTCCGACCGGGAGTCGGCGTTCTTCTGCAAGCGCATCGCCGAGATCTACTCCGAGGTAGGGGACCTGGAGGCGGCGCGGCGCTACCTGGAGCGGGCGCTGAGTCTGGACGAACGGATTGCCGGCGTGAAGAAGCTCAAGGAGCGGGTCGGCCTGCGCGAACGGGTCATGCACGCATGACCGGCAGGCGAGGTTAGTATCCTGAACGTAAAGTAGTATTCTGAAGGTATGAGGCAACTGTTCATACGGCACGGCGCTCAGACGGCGCGGGTACGAGGGCTTGGGGCCGTGGCCCTGGCCGCGGCCGGCATAGCGTTGATGAGCGCCGCGGCGGCTTGGCCGCAGTCGATCGCCAGAACGGTGGCCACCCTGGATCTGCACAAGCCGCAGATCATCTCCTCGCCTCAGTTTACGGCGTACGCCAGCATGGTGGCGCGCCAGAACGGGCTTGATGCGCTGGATTCGGCGCAATGCAGGACGGTGCTCGACGCGCTCATCGACGAGCTCCTCATCGAGCAGGAGGCCGCCGAACGGCGCCTGATCCCCACGGAAGCCGAAATCGACCAACAGGTGGTCGCGCGGCGCAGGCAGGTTGAACAGCAGCTTGGCGTCGATCAGCCGTATACGGATGAGGCGTGGCGGGCGGTCATCCAGCAGCGTATGGGCCTGACCCCGGAAGAGTATCGGGACCGACTCACCGCGATCACCATCACGGAGCGCCTGGCGGCGCAGATGCATCCGGGCCGGCTGGAAGCGGTCGAGCTTCCGTCGGAGGCACAGATCGCCGAGTTCTACGACATGAACGTCCATCAATTCGTTCAGCCGAAGATGGCGCTGGTGCTCCACATCCACTTCAGAACCCAGGGTCTGGACGAGGCCGCCGCAAAACGGGCACGGGAGCGCGCGGAGGAGGCGCTGACGGAGTTGCGCGACGGCGCTTCGTTCGACGAATTGGTGGTGAAGTACTCCGACGATGGGAATTCCCGCTACAGCGGCGGCGAGCTCGGCAGTCGCTACCTTCGCCGGGACGACCCCAACGGACTGGAAACCCTGGGCGCGGAGTTTCTGGACACCGTGTTCTCCCTGGAGGTCGGAGAGACCAGCGAGGTGGTGGTGTCCCACGTCGGCCTCCACATCCTCAGGGTTGCCGACCTCATCGACGCCCGCCTGCTCACCCTGGACGACCCGGTGACGCCGCGCTCCTCGCAGACGGTACGCGGACAGATCACCGCTTTGCTTGCGACCAACCGTCAGGTGAGCACCTCACAGCAGGTGGTCCAGGAAGTCATCACGGAACTGCGTGATCGGGCTGATGTCGACGTCGTCACCGACAACCTCGAAGCCATCTGCTCGGCATAGCAGTTCCTGAGCAAGCCGTCGTGCGTGATGCGAGCGGCCGCCGCAGTGCCCGCGTGCTCGCGGTGCAGTCCCTGTACCGGTACGACCTGTGCGGGGGCTCGGTCGCCGACGTCGTGGACCTGTCGTGGATGGACGCCGTGCAGCGCGACTCCCTGAGTGACGAAACCTGCGCCTTTGCCAGGCTGCTGGTCGCTGGCAGCATCGAGAACCTGCAGGCCGTCGACGGCTGCATCGACCGGCAGCTCGAGCACTGGGACCTGGAACGCCTCTCCCGAGTCGACCTGGCGATTCTGCGGATGAGCGTGTACTGCCTGATGCATCAGCGGGATGTCCCCCCGTCCGTGGTCATCAACGAGGCGGTGGAGATCGCCAAGCGGTACGGCACCGACGACTCGTACCGATTCGTCAACGGCGTGCTGGACGGTGTTCGGAAGCGGGTGGCGTGAGCACGTTCGAGAACGCGTGATGAGCGCACGAGGCCGCCGCCGCCGCCGCTCCTCATCGGGGCCGGGCGGCTCTCCCCGGTTTCCCGGCCGCCCGCGCCGTGCGTCGGACGCCGACGCACCCGCGATGACCCGGCTGAAGAGCGAAGCCGATCTGCAGGGCATTCGCGAGTCGGCGCGCATCCTCTCGGAGACGCTGCGGCTGGTCGCCGAGCGGGTCGAGCCCGGAGTCACCACGGCCGAGCTCGACGACATCGCCCGGTCACACATCGAGGCGAGGGGGGCCCGGCCCGCGTTTCTGGGCTACCTGGACTACCCGGCGACGCTGTGCGTGTCCATCAACGAGGAGGTGATCCACGGCATCCCCGGCCGGCGGAGGATGGCAGCGGGCGACATCGTCGGCATCGACTGCGGGGTGGACCGCTCCGGCTGCTTCAGTGACGCCGCACTGACGCTGCCGGTCGGAAGCGTTGCACCGGGCACCGCGTCGCTGCTCGACGTGACGCGCGAGTGCCTTCGGCAGGCGGTAGCCGCGGCCGTCCCGGGCAACCGCCTGCGCGATGTCGCCAACGCCGTCTACCGGTACGCGAGCGCTCGTGGATACGGCGTCGTGCGCCAGTTCTGTGGCCACGGCGTCGGCTTCTCCCCGCATGAGGATCCGCAGGTGCCCAATTACCCGTCCCCGGGGAGCAACTCCCGCATCAAGCCGGGCATGGTGTTGGCGATCGAACCGATGATCACCGAGGGCACGTGGGAGGTCGAGGTGCTGGACGACGGATGGACCGTCGTCACCGCCGATCGCAAGCGTGCCGCGCACTTCGAGCACACCGTGGCGATTCTTTCCGACCGCGCCGAGGTGCTGACCATGCACCCGTGAGTTGCGGCTGCCGTCTTCGGAGGTTGAGCACGCTGAGGAGTCTGCCGGGCGCGGCCCTGCTGCTGGCGGCGGTTGCGAACCTGGGTGCACAGGACGCCGCGGCCGCGCCGACCGCCGACGCGGCGAGCCCGGCACCGGCCGTGCTGATCGATCTTCAGCAGGCGGTGCGCCACGTGGCCGAATCGGTCACGCCGTCGGTGGTGAAGCTGGACACCGTGGCCGCCGGCCGGGACCGCGACTCCCGCCCGAACCTCATGCCCGTGCCCGGGGTCGGATCCGGGGTGCTGGTGCGCCGTGACGGCGACCGGCACTTCATCCTTACCAACTACCATGTGGTGAGGTCTGCGGAGCGGATCGTCGTGACGCTCAGTGACGAACGCAGCTTTCCGGGGGAGGTGGTCGGCGCCGACACCCGCATGGACTTGGCGATGGTGGCCGTGCGGGCGCCGGGCGAGCTGCCGCTCGCCGCTCTGGGCGACTCCGACACCCTGCGAGCGGGCGATCTGGTGCTGGCCGTCGGCAGTCCGTTCGGCCTCGACGCCACGCTCACGCTCGGCATCGTCAGCGCGGTCGGCCGTTCGGGAGGCGAAGTCGGCAACATCAGCAGCTTCATCCAGACCGACGCCACCATGAACCCGGGCAGCTCCGGTGGCGCGCTGGTGGATATCACCGGTCGCGTGGTAGGCATCAACACTTGGATCCAGGCGCATGGCAGCCGTTGGGCGGGGGTCGGGTTCGCCTTGCCGATCAACAATGCCAAGCGGGTCATCGACCAGTTGATCGAGGACGGAAGCGTCAGCTACGCATGGCTCGGCGTTGTCTTTGCCGGCCCGGCCGACCCGGATATCGTCGAATACCTGACGCCCGGGGGCTCGGGCGCCGTCCTCTTTGACCTCTACGACGGCGAGCCGGCCCAGCGCGCGGGACTGCGCCCCGGTGACGTGGTGCTGGAAGTCGCCGGACAGGAAGTCGCCGACAGCGACGATCTGATCAGCGCCATCGTCGCGCTGGAACCCGGGCAGCCCGCGCGGTTCCGGCTGATGCGCGACGGTATCGAGCGGGCCGTCGTGGTGTGGCCAGGAGCGGAGGAGCCGCAGCCGGGAACGGTCTGGCCCGGCGTGCGGGTCCAGTCGCTGCAGGTCCTGACGGAACAGGCTCGGGCGGCGCTGCCGGAAGCGGGTGCGTTCGTGTCCAGGGTGGTCTCCGGCAGTGCCGCCATGGAGTCCGGGCTGCGGCCCCAGGACGTGATCGTCCGCATCGACGGCGCGGAGATCCGCGGCCTGCGTGACTTCTACCGGCTGATCAACACCAGGCAGGAGGGCTCGTTCGACATGCGCGTGGTGCGCGACGGCCGAGAGGTGACCATGCGCGTGAATCGCTGAGGGTACGGCCGGTCTCCCGGCGGCGGGAGACCGGCTACTCCAATTGCCAACGGTCCGACAGTTCGCCAGCGTCCACCGACGCGGACCACAGGCCGTCGCTGGCCGTGAGCGCGAACACCGTGCCGGCGTCAACGGGGTCCACCCAGAGTCGCAGGATCGATGCGTGGTAGATAGCCTCGGTGGTGAGCGCCAGCCGCGCCACCGCGAAGTCGCCGTCCAGGGGTGCCGTGTAGTAGCCATGGCCGTCGGTGCCGATGAGCGCCGTGCCGCCCACGGCGATCGCCCCCCACAGGGGCACGGCCTGGTCCTCCACCCTGATCTCTTCCATGTCGGGCCAGGTCCCGCCCCCGTCCCGGGAGCGCCACACCGTCCCCGTGCTGCCGGTCAGTACCAGGGTACTCATGCCGTCATGGATCACGCCGCGGAACGTCGCGGAACCCTCCGGCGACGGCGCCGTGTCGGGTTTCCGCAGGCCGCCGCCCAGCGTCCCGGCGTAGAGATCGCCGCCGGACACGGCCCAGTAGGTGCCGTCGCCGTCGGTGGCCACCGCTGCGACCGGATGGCTGAGGCCGTCGAGCTCGACGCGGAATACGGGTGCCTCGGCCGATCGACGGGTAGCGCTCAGAAGCCGGTAGGTACGGTTCTCGCCTCTCGACTCTGCGATGACCGCGAACAACACCGACTCATCGCCGGGCGTGAACAGGCCGATCACCTCACGGCCGCTTACCGCGGAATCCGTGACCGCTTGCCAGGATACCGAGCTGGCCGTGATCCGGCTGCCGGTCGCCTGGAGCAGAGCGAAACGCTCCTCATCCACGAACAGGGCTCCGGCGAGCAGCGACGGCCCGCCGACGTCAGGCCGCCACCGGACCAGCGGCAGCATCACGGCGGACCCGCTCCGAGCGTCGAACGTGACGGCCATGGAGGCCCACTCGCCGGGGGCCCTCGTGTCCGTGCCGACCGTACGTGACCACAGCTTGCCGGCGGCGACCAGGTAGCGGTCGTCCCAGCGCGCGACGCCGCCGATGGTGATGTCGTTGGCCAGGTTCCGGTCGACGGTGGGTTGCTGGTGGGCCAGGTGATGGAAGATCCCGGTGACGGCTTCCTGGCATCCGGACAGGACAAGAACCAGCGCCGCTGCCGTAGCGCCGGCCAGCGCGCGCCGCAGGGCCACCCCATCCACCGTCGATCGCTGCCGCATCGCTGTCAGTAGTGCCATCCGCCGATCAGAAGTGGTAGACGATCTGCGGGGAGATATCCAGGAACGCGGCCAGGCCCGGACCCGAGCCCGCCGCGCCCCAGAGCGGCTCGAACATCAGCCAGACGCTGGCCGATCCCCCGAAGGACCAGTTTCGATCGTAACGGTAGAAAATCGCCGCGCCCGGACGAAGAACCAGGTTCACGTTGAACAGGTCGGCCAGCTTCATGAACCCGACGCCGGCATTCACGAAGACCGGCAAGTCGAACTGTCCCAGGCCGAGCAGGTCCGAGCTGAACTGGTAGCCCAGGCGGCCGGTGACGGGAACTATCAGCAGCGGCTCCCCGTGCCGGTCGATCGCGAACATGCCGCCGACCTCGGCTCCGACCGTCAGGCGCGGCCCGAGGAATGCGTTCCAGTTCAGTGACAGTTTGCCCCCCGGCGTCAGGTTGGTGCCGGTGATACCGGAGCCGCCGACATCGTCGGTCGGCAGATACGTGAACAGCGGCAACACCAGGCTGGCGCCCAGCGCCAGCATCTGGTCGCCCAGAACGTAGGAGTCGCCCGAGGTGGTCGGACCGGCGGCCGGCTGTGACACGTCCTGAGCCACGGCGTGGCCGATGGCGAACATGGTGGCGACCGTCGCGACGAGGAACCGTTTCAAGACTGGAACCCGCAGTATATCGTGAGCGATGGGAAAACATCCAGTAACCCGGCGGCTCGGTCGACCCGCGCGGGCAGGTCGGTCGCCGGCGCGGCGGCGCTTTGGGTATATTGCGAGGCATGCAGGTGCTCGTATGGATGACCCCTCATGAATGACATAGTCCCGCGTGAGACGCTTTCCAGGCAGGGCGTGGCCGGCTTCACCGCGGCCGCCGGCGGCGTTGGCCTGCTGGTGATGGGGGCGTTGCCGGGAGTGGTCGGGATCGTCATCGCCGGCCTGGTCACCGCGGGCGGTCTGGCGTTTGCCACGAGCAGGGACGATCGCCGGCCCGGGCTCGTGGTCGCCGGCGCCGGCGTGCTCGGCATCCTCTCCGCGGCCATCGGCGGATTCCCGGGCATCGTCCTGGGATTGGCCGGAGCGGGCCTGATCGCGTACGGCGGTCTGTCGATCTACCGCTTCTTCCGCGGCCTGAAGTCCCGGATGTAGAGCCGGGCCCCGTCCGCCGACAATAGAAGCGGAGGGGGATGGCAACCCGAGGGGCAGCGGGAAGCGCGCGATGGCTCGCGATCTCGGTGCTTGCGCTGACCCTTCTGGTTGACCGGGCGGCCGCGGCCGACCTGGAAGCGGCGTGGGACGCGCAGTTGCGGGGCCGCTTGCAGCAGGCGCAGGTCCTGCTGGAATCCGACCTGGTACCCGCGAGCCCTGCGCATCGGCTCGCCCTGGCGGGAGTGGCGCTGGAGTTGGGCGATCTGGATCGGGCGCTGTCCGCCCTGCAGCCACTCGTGGACGACGCCGCTCACCCGGACTTCCCGGGCGCGGTGCTGCTGCTCGGGCGCCTGCACCTCGCCGCGGGGCGGGACGACGACGCAAGAAGCGCGTTCTCGGCCTCGCTGGCGCGGTCTGCGGACGGGCCGTACGCTCCGGCGGCGCACCTGGCGCTCATCCGTCTCGACGTCCACTCCGGGAGGTTCGAGGCACTCGAGGAACGGCTGCGTCGTCTCGCCGCGCTGGGCTCATCGCCGGAGCTCGAAATCGCGCTCGACCTGCTGAACCCGGATGGCGAAGGTGGTCCGGTCCGCCCCTTTCCATCGCCTCTCGGGCTGTTCGACGCAGCGCGATTGGCCGATGGGCTGGTCCCGTCCTCGTTGCCGGCGCTCCCCGTGGTCCGGCCGGCGGCGGATGCACGCTCCGTGCCGCCGAACGCGAACGGCGCGGGGCGTGGACGGTCGCCGGGAGCCGGCCTGCAGCCGGTTGCGTCGGGAGAGCCGGCCAGCCCCCAGGATACCGCGGCCGGTGGGGGCGCGCGGTACGCCTTGAGGGTCGGTTCGTTCAGGGACCCGATCAACGCCCGGCACATGGTGAACGCCCTGCGCGACGCGGAGTTTCCCGTACACACGCGTCAGAAGGGCGATCTCGTGCAGGTGCTCGTCGGCGCGGTGGCCACGCGACAGGCGGCCGAGTTGCTGCTGAAACGGGTGCAGGCGATTGGCTATGACGGGGACGTCATTCCGTATCTCGCCGACTCCGGTCCGTGACCGGCTGCACCTGGTGCAGGTGGAGCACCTTCGCTCCGCCGGCTGGCGCGCGGGGCGGGTCCGGTCCGACGGGCGTCAGCCGCAGCGAGCGCTCGACCCCATCGGATGAGGACTCTTCCGCGTAGTCGATCAGGAAGCTGAGATAGCCCCGATGAGTCCCGCGCGGACCGATGATCTTCATGGAGAGGAGCCGGCCGCGAAGGGCGAATCCGCCTTCGAAGACCTGCCCGCCATCGGCCCAGACGAACCGGTCGCCCAGGAATTCCAGCGAAAGGCCGTCGGCCGACCGGTAGTGACCGCTCAATGCGGCCACGGGCGCCGGGATCCGGGCGGCAAGCAGGGTCTCCTGCGCCGCCGGAGTCAGCCGCCGGTAGGTGCGGGAGCTGATCCCGGCGTACGGGTCGTGGCCGCGGACCTGGATCCGGATCTCCGCGGCGGATTGCGCCTCGATGCCGAATGTCCTGGCGATGACCTCGATCGCCAGGTTGCGGGTCCACACGTCCAGATGCGCGAGCAGTGGACGGTGTGACGCGACCCACTCGAGCTGCTCCAGGATTTCGCCGTCGTAGATGGAGATCAGGCGTTCGTCAGGTGCGAACACGATCAGCTCCCTGGGACCCCCGGCGTCGTCAGGGCCGGACGGGTCATCGCGGTACCACGGTCCGGCGAGGAACGCTTCGTACGGATCGACGCCGGGGGTGGAATACAGGGCGAGGAGCCGCGATTCGGGGTCGGCGGGCGCGCTGACCGGCTCGGTTCGAAGCAGCACGTACCGCGCGCGTTCCGTGTCCCACCCATAGGTCAGGCGCAGCAGATCGAGCCCGCGCTCCGAATCCGGCGCCTTCACGTACGCGACGAGTGGCAGCGCGGCAGCGTCCTCGCCCCGCTCTTCGCCGCCGGCATGCCGTCCGCCCCCGGGGGCTTCGATCGTCAGCGTGCCGTGGACGGCGATGCGGGCGATCGGCCGGAATCGTTCCGCATCTTGTTTGGCCGCATCTTGTTTGGCCGCACCCTGGGGGGCCGGGACGATCTGATAGGCGTCCAGCGTCTGCCGATCGGAGCCCGCCGTCCCGCGGACCACGATCTCCGGGGTCGGATCGGCGACCATGTCGACCAGGGTGATCTGCAGGGTGTCGGGGTCGAGGGCTTGCGTTTCCGCCTCCCAGATCATCCGCCAACTGACGCCGTCGTCCTGGTAGTCGATCACGCCGACCCGGATCGGAGCGTCCGCCGAGCCGGCGCGGCGGAACGCGGCGATCTGCTCCTGGCCGGGATCGTCGTCCAGTGCGGCTGTCAGAAGGGCGATCCGATCGAGGCCGGACCCGAGCGCGGGCTGCGGCGGCGCGAAGTCCTCGGGTTTCGCGCCGCCGGCTTCGAGGCCGGTTGCGCCTGCGGCGACGCTGGCCGGCGCGGCTCTGTCCGCGTCCGTCGCGCCGCCACATCCGGCAAGCACGGCAGCGGCGCCCCCCACGAGCAGCCACGCTCGCACCATCACCTTGCCGCTCTTCACTTTCCCATTTTGACATGGTGACGGAACCGCCTGCACAGTGAGGCATGAAGGCCGACAGTGGCGAGAGCCGGAGCATCTTCCGGAATCTCTCGCCGCTCGATCATCGCTACTACCTGGAGAACCGGGAACCCTTCGACCGCCTGGCCGACTTTCTGAGCGAGGAAGCGGCCGTGCGCTGCTACGCGCGCGTGGAGGTCGCGCTGCTGCGGCAGTTCGTCCGCATGGTGCCCGATGCCGTCCGGTACGGGCCGGGTGGCGGTGAGGAGCTGCAGCAGGCGCTCGACGCGGCGGCCTCCGCCATCGACCCGGCGGAGGTGCACGCCGAGGAGCAGGTCACGCGCCACAACCTGCGCGCGGTGGTGCACGTGCTGCAGCGGCGGCTCCCGGAGTCGGTCCGCCACCTGGTACACTTGGGAGCCACGTCGTTCGACATACAGGACACGGCGACCGCGCTTCGCATCGGCGGAGCGGTCCGCGCGGTGGTGGTGCCGTTGCTGCTCGATCTGACTGATCGCCTGGCCGATCTCGCGGAGGCGGAGGCAGCGACGCTGCAGGTCGGGCGAACCCACGGCCAGCACGCGGTGCCGATCACCTTCGGCTTCGCCGTCGCCTCGTTCGTGGCACGCCTCGACGACGTGCTGCCTCGCATCCTGCAGGCGGCCGGCGAGTTGCCCGGGAAGCTCTCCGGGGCCGTCGGCGCCTACAACGCCACCGCACTGCTGGTCGACGACCCCCTGGAGCTGGAACGGCGCGTGCTGGCCGAGCTGGGATTGGCGCCCGCGGCGCACGCCACCCAGATCGTGCCGGCGGAGCCGCTCGTCCGGCTGCTGCTGGAGATCAACCTGGCGTTCGGGGTGCTGGCCAATCTGGCCGATGACCTGCGCAATCTCCAGAGGACGGAGATCGCGGAGGTGGCCGAGTCGTTCGACGCGTCTCAGGTGGGCTCATCGACCATGCCCCAGAAACGCAACCCCTGGAACAGCGAGCACGTCAAGAGCCTGTGGAAGACGTTCTCGCCGCGGGTGGGCACTTTCCTCATGGATCAGATCTCCGAGCACCAGCGTGACCTGACCAATTCCGCGTCGGCCCGGTTCGTGGGTGAGTACCTGGCGGGGTTCACCGCCGCCGTGAACCGGACGCTGCGCGTCGTCGGCTCGCTGCATGTCGACCGGCGCCGCATGGCGGACGCCGTGGGCACGGGCGGTGACGCGGTCGTGGCGGAGGCCGCCCACGTCGCGCTGGCGCGTGCCGGCGTGGCCGATGCTCACCGGGTGGTCCGTGAGGCGGCTGCCGAAGCGGGATCCGCAGGTGGCACGGTGGCGGACGCCCTGGAGCGTGACCCTGACCGCTGGGCGCTGCTGGAGCGGCTCGCGGTGGGGCGCGAAGGGTCAAGCGCGGCGGAGCTGCTGCGCGATCCCGGCCGATATTGCGGGATGGCCGCCGAGCGGGCACGGGCGGTAGCGGCCCGGCATCGAGAACGGGCGGCGGCGCTGCGAGGCGCCCTCGACGTCCCGGCCTGACGCGCCATGGATACCATCCTCGTCCTCGACTTCGGTGGACAGACCGCTCAGCTCATCTGCCGGCGTATCCGCGACGCCGGCGTGTACAGCATCATCGTGCCCGGCGACCAGCCGCTGAAGGGCGATCTGCTGCGCGACCTCAAGGGCATCGTGCTGTCCGGCTCTCCTCACTCGGTGTACGAGCCGTCGGCGCCGCGGCCGGATCCCTCGCTGCCTGCGGCTGGCGTTCCGATCCTGGGGATCTGCTATGGCCTGCAGCGGCTGGTCACCGACTCGGGCGGCCGGGTCGCGGCCGGAGCGACCCGCGAGTACGGGCGGTCCCGAGTCCACATCCGCGAGCCCAGCCCGCTGTTCGACGGAGTCGAGGACGGCTTCGTGTCGTGGATGAGCCATAGCGACGTGATCGAACGGCCGGCGGGCATGACGACGTTGGCGGTGTCGGAGAACGGACACCCGGCCGCGATGCACGACGGCGGGATGACATACGGGCTGCAGTTCCATCCGGAGGTCTCGCACTGCGAGTTCGGCACCCGCATCCTCTCGAATTTTGCCGCCGCGGTGTGCCGGGCACGGCGTGAATGGAGCATGGATCGATTCCTGGATGCGGCCGCCGGCCGCGTGCGGCGTCAGGTCGGCGCCGCGCCGGTGGTCACGCTGATCTCCGGCGGGGTCGACTCGGCGGTGGTGGCGGCCTTGCTGCTGCATATCCTGGAGCCCGATCAGGTACACCTGTTGTACGTGGACACCGGGCTCATGCGCGACGCGGAGACCGAGGAGGTCATGGCCAGCCTGCGCGAGCTGGGCGCCACCAACCTCCATGCCGTGGACGCGTCACGCCGGTTCTTCGCGGCGTTGTCCGGAGTCACCGACCCGGAGCGCAAGCGTACGGCGGTCGGCGACGAGTTCGTGCGCGTCGCGATGGACGAGCTCGAGCGGCTGGGAGTCGCCGACGCCTATCTCGCGCAGGGAACGCTCTACACCGACCTGATCGAGTCGGGGAAGGGCGTGGGCTCGCACGCGGACGTGATCAAGTCGCACCACAACGTGCGATCTCCCCTGATCGAGGCCAAGCGCGGCTCCGGCGTGCTGGTGGAGCCGCTCGCGGACCTGTACAAGGACGAGGTGCGCCGTCTGGGCCGGAAGCTCGGCCTGTCCGCGCGCGTGGTCGGCCGCCATCCCTTCCCGGGCCCGGGTCTGTCGGTGCGTATACTGGGCGAGGTGACCAGGGAGCGGTGCCGGGCGTTGCGCGCCGCCGACCGCATCCTGATCGAGGAGCTGCGCCGCCGCGGCCTCTACGATGCCATCTGGCAGGCGTTCTGCGTGCTGCTTCCGGTCCAGTCCGTGGGAGTCGCGGGCGACGTGCGCCGCTATGGATCGGTGGTCGCGATCCGCGCCATCGCGTCGGAGGACGGGATGACCGCCGACGTCTATCCCATGGCGGCAGAAGACCTGCAGGAGATCTCATCGCGCATCACCAACGCCGTCCCGGAGGTCGGGCGGGTGGTGTACGACGTTTCCAGCAAACCGCCCGCCACCATCGAGTGGGAATGAGCCGACCGGGATGAGCCTGTACCTGTTGGCCGTCACGCCGCTGACGTTCTACGCCGCGTGCGCGCTGCTTCGCGAGCGGTCGCCCTGCGTGCCGATCGTCCTGTTGCGCCGGTTCCTGATCGGAGGCCTGCTGGCGCTGCCGGGATACTTGGGCGCCGGGATCGTCACCGGCTGGTTCGGCTCCTCGTACGCCCCCGTGGCGCTGTTCGCCCGGCTGACCACGACCGGGTACGTGCTGCCGGCGGGAATGGCGGCGATCGCCGCCCTGGCGGTCGAGCTGCCGATTGCGCGCGCGGCGCGCCGCGGCGGGGGGACCGCGGACCGGCATGCCGGCGGCGGCGCGGGGAATGACGCACTTCCCGTGCTGGCCTCCATGACCGGATTCATCGCGTTTTTCACGGCCATCGAGCTGGCCGCGGGACGGTTTCCGCCAAGTCCGATGCAGCTTCTGATCATGCCGACCCTGCGTGCGGCGGCGATCGTCGTTCTGGCCTTTGCCTGGACGCGCAGGAAGCGTCCGCTTGCGGCGGTGCTGATCGCGGTGGCGGCCATCCTGTTCGCGGGGGAGGTGTCGCACCTGTACGCGGTCGGCTTCCGCGCTCCCGCGGGCGCACTCGCGGCAGCAGCGGCCGGGGCGGGCGGTTTCGCGTTGCGGGCCATGCGCGGCAGTCCATGACGGGACGCGCCCGCGCGGCTGCGGTCGCCGCGGCGACGGCGATGGTGGCGGTGGCCGGTTGCGCCCGGACGGCGCCGCACCTGGTGTTCCTGGAAGGGCCGCTCTGGAGCGCGCTCGATGGCGGCTCTCTGCCCGACCGGTTGGCACCGGTCGGGAGCCAGGTGGGCCGGCGCTTTGAGGTGCGCCGCGCGCGGTCTGACGAGACGCCCTTGCGGGAGCTGGAGGAGCTTCTTGGTCAGCGCTCCTATCGCGGCGTGGTGGTCGGGCCTCTGCTGGCGCTGGAAATACACGAGATCGCGCCGATGTTCTCCGCGATGGAGTTCGTGGCCATTCGGCTGCAGGAAACCGGCTCGGGTGCAGCGGGAGCCGGATCGGCATCGGCGGGTTTGCCCGCGAACGTCACCGAGATCCGCTTCGCGCGCGGCGACGGATACCGCGACGCGGGCCGGTTGCTGGCGATTCTCGAACCGGCCGGCACGATCGGCATCATCAGTGTGCGGGGACGGGACGAGAGGCTGGTCGCGGCGTTTCGGGAAGGCTACGGTGACGGTGGCGGGAGCGCCGCGATCGATCACCGCCGGCTGGTCTCCACGCGGGACGAGGGCGAGATTCTTCGCCTGGTGCAGGATCTCGCCGGCAAGGGCGTTTCCACGGTGCTGCTCCCGGCGGGCCCGATGACGCTGCACGGGTTGCGGGCGATGCGCGGAGAAGGGATGCGCGCCATCGTCTCCAACTGGGGGCTTGCGGGCGGTGAACAGAGCCGGCCAATGGCCGACACCGTGCTCTGCTCGGTCGACGACGACCTGGCCGGCGCGCTTCTCGAAGCCTTTCGCGCGCTGGACCAGGAGAAGAGCGACGGCGGGATCACCGGCTCCACCGTGATCACCTGGGGAGGCGCCGCGCCGTTGCCGGCAGACGCAGCCGTCTACGTTGACCGGCCGGCCGGCTCTTGATAGCTTCGGCACGCGGTTCCCGGTTGTGTAATTGGTAGCACCCAAGATTCTGGCTCTTGTTGTGGGGGTTCGAGTCCTCCCCGGGAAGTAATCCGGCCTCCGGTGGCGTCATGAAGCAGGCCGCTGAATGAGGCAGATCGCCGACCTGCACCTGCACTCCCACTACTCGCGCGCCACCAGCAGGGACCTGACGTGCGAGCACCTCTGGAAGTGGGCGCAGCTCAAGGGCGTGCAGGTGGTCGCCACCGGCGACGTCGCCCATCCGGGGTGGCTGGCCGAGGTCCAAGACAAGCTCGATCCGGCCGAGGACGGGCTGTTTCGCCTGAAGCCCGACCTCGAGTCCGCGATGGCGGACGAGGTGCCCCCCTCCTGCCGCGGCACCGTCCGTTTCGTGATCGGCGGCGAGATCAGCAACATCTACAAGAAGCACGACCGCACCCGCAAGGTGCACAACATCGTCTTCTCACCTTCCTTCGAGGCAACGGGAAGGCTGCAGGCGGAACTGGAGAAGATCGGCAACATCCGCTCGGACGGCCGGCCGATCCTGGGGCTGGACAGCCGCGACCTGCTGGAGATCGTGATCGCGACCGACGGCCGCTGCCACCTGATTCCCGCCCACATCTGGACCCCGTGGTTCTCCATCCTGGGCTCCAGGTCCGGTTTCGACTCGGTCGAGGAGTGCTTCGCCGACCTGACGCCGCACATCTTCGCGGTCGAGACCGGCCTGTCCTCCGACCCGCCCATGAACTGGCGAGTCTCGTGGCTGGACCGCTACACGCTGATCTCCAGCTCCGATGCCCACTCGCCGCCGAAGCTGGCGCGGGAGGCCACGGTGTTCGACACCGAACTGAGCTACGACGCGCTGTTCGGCGCGCTCGCCGGCGGCGACGCGGCCGGCTATCGCGGCACCATCGAGTTCTTCCCGGAGGAGGGCAAGTACCACCTGGATGGGCACCGCAAGTGCGGGGTCTGCTGGCAGCCTGCGACCACGATCGCCCACGCCGGCCGCTGCACGGCCTGCGGCAAGCCGGTTACCGTCGGTGTCTACCACCGGATGGAGGAGCTGGCCGACCGCCCACGGGGCGCGCGGCCGGATGCCGCCGGGCCCTTTGCCAGCCTCGTCCCCTTGCCGGAGGCGCTCTCCGAGATGATGGGCGTCGGCCCGGGCTCCAAGCGCGTGCAGGCAGAGTATCACCGCCTGCTGAGACGGTTGGGACCGGAGCTGACGATCCTGCAGCACCTGCCGCTGGAGGACATAGCCGCGGCCGGGGATGCGCTGCTGGTGGAGGGCATCCGCCGCATGCGCGCCGGCGAGGTGCGGACGCGGAGCGGGTACGACGGCGAGTACGGGGTGATCAGCCTGTTCGACGGAGCGGCGGACCGGGCGTCGGTGTTCCAGCTCGGCATGTTCGCCCACCCCACGCCGGACGGGGAAGCGGCACGTGCCGCGGAGCCGCGGCCCGTCGCCGCCGGCGCGATCCCGCCGGATGATCCCGCGCCCGGGGATGCCGGCCCGGAGGCGGCGGACGTCGCCGCTCATTCCGCAGCTTCGCCCCACGTTCCCGACTGGATCGACGGACTCAACTCCGCGCAGCGGGCGGCCGTGACGCACACCGATGGTCCCGTGGCGGTGGTTGCCGGACCCGGCACCGGCAAGACCCGCACGCTGACCGCGTGCATCGCGTTTCTGATCGAGTCGCGGGGCGTCCCGCCGGAGACGGTGCTGGCGCTCACCTTCACCAACAAGGCCGCCGAGGAGATGCGCGAACGGCTCGCCGGGCTGCTCGGGGACGTGCGGCCGCTCGGGATCACCGTCGGCACGTTCCATCAGCTCGGTGCCGCCGTGCTCCGGGAGTTCGGCGCCGCCGCCGGCATCCCGAGCACGTTCGTCATCGCCGATGACGAGGATCGCCGCGCGCTGTTGCGGAGAAGCGCCCCCGAGCTGCCTGCCGCGGACGTCCGGAGGGTGCTGGAGTCGATTTCGAGCGCCAAGAATCTCCTGACGCGGGAGTGGGCCATCGACCGGTCGGACGAGGGCGCGGAGGGTGGTCTGCCGGACCTGCCGGCGATCCGGAACCGGTATGACGCCGCCCTCGCCGAGGCGCAGGCGCTGGACTTCGACGACCTGGTCTTTCGCACCGTGCGGCTGCTGGAGACCGACAGCGCCGTCCTCGACGCCCTGCAGAGGCGATTCCGCTGGATCTCCGTGGACGAATACCAGGACGTGAACGCCGCCGGGCACCGGCTGCTGCGGCTGCTGGTCGCGGGCGGTGCGAATCTCTGTGTGATCGGCGACCCGGATCAGGCGATCTACGGCTTCCGCGGCGCGGATCACCGCTACTTCCTTCAGTTCGCCCGCGACTTTCCCGGCGCCAGGCACCTCCACCTGGACCGCAACTACCGGTCGCCGCAGGCGATCCTCGATGCGGCCGCGCAGGTGATCGCCCGCAACCCTGATCGCCGGTCGACGGCGCTCATCGCAGACTTCGCGTCCCAGGTGAAGGTGGACGTACACGGCGCCCCGACCGACCGCGCGGAGGCCGAGTTCGTCGTCCACCAGGTGGAGCGCATGGTGGGCGGCACCAGCTACTTCTCGCTTGACTCGGGGCGCGTCGATGACGACGGCGCGGCCGAGCACCGCGCGTTCGGGGACTTCGCGGTACTGTACCGGCTCAACGCCCAGGCGCGGCTGCTGGAAGAGGCGTTCGACCGTTCCGGCATCCCGTACCAGACCACCGGCGCCGCCGCGGCCGAGCAGCAACCGGTGCGGGCGATCCTCTCGCTCCTGTGGCTGACGCTGGCGCCCGGCAGCCGCGTCCATCGGGCACGGCTGGCCCTCGGTCATGGCGCGCCCGGACACGCCGACGTGACCGAAGCCCTGTCCGCGATCTCGGGCCGGTCCGCGATCGCGGCGGAGGGAACGACCGGATCGGTGTCGGTCGCCGATCTCGTCGGGGCCGCGGCCACGGCCTGGGGCGAGCTTTGCGCCAGGGAGTACGACGCCGCCGAGCGGGAGCAGATCGCCCGCGTGCGACACGCCGCCGGCCCCTTCGGCTCCCGCCTGCGGGACTTCGTGATGACGATGGCGCTGCAGGGCGAGACCGACCGGTATGATGAGCGCGCGGATCGGGTGACCCTGATGAGCCTGCACGCCGCCAAGGGGCTGGAGTTCCCGGTGGTGTTCATCGTCGGCTGCGAGGAGGGGCTGCTGCCATATCGGCCCGTTCATGGAGATGCCGATCGGGATGAGCCGGAGGAACGGCGGCTGTTCTACGTCGGCATGACCCGCGCCCGGCAACGGCTGGTCCTGACCCACGCGAAGCGGCGCCTGTTGTTCGGCCGGACGCTGGAGAACCACCTGTCCGGCTTCGTCGAGGACATCGAGGAGGCGCTCCGAGAGGCGAGCCGGGCGGAACGGCGCCGACGGCCGGAACCGGCCGTCGACGCGCAGCTGCCGTTGTTCCAGGATCTCGGCAACGAGGGGGAACGAGATGAGCATCATCGCCGGCTATGACGTCGGCCGCCTGATCACGGAGTTCCGGGTCAACGGGTTCGTGGTCTTCGACGGCCTGATCGCGCAGGACACGCTCGACCGCATCCAGGAGGCGTGGACGCCGATCCGCGATGCCGACATCGGGCGCCAGGGACCCAACCCCCACCGCGGATGGGGCCGGTACAACGTGCGCGTGCCGTTCCGCCGGCCGTTCGTGGACCCGGAGATCTTCGAGCACCCGGCGCTGGTGGCGTTTCTCGAGGCCGTCCTGGGCCCCGACTACGTCTGGCCCCACTTCGACAGCAACATCCCGCTGCCCGGCACCGACTACCAGCGCTGGCACCGCGACGGCATGAGCTCGCCATTCCCGGGGATCCGCGTGCCGACCTACCAGGTCGGCGTGAAGTTCCCACTGGTCGACACCAGCGAGGAGAACGGCAGCTTCGAGGTCGTCCCGTGCTCGCAGTACATCGGGGACGACGAGTTGCCCGGGGAGCTGGACGATCTGCTCGGGCAGGGACCGAACGAGGAGGACACGTTCCGCTCCCGCCGTTTGAACCTCAAGCGCGGCTCGCTGTGGATACACGACAACCGCGTGCTGCACCGCGGCACCCCTAACCGGTCCGTCCGGCCGCGCGACGAGCTGTGCATGGCGATGAACCGTCCCTGGGTGTTCAACTCCTGGCAGCACACGTACACCGAGGGGCATTTCCCGAGGGACCTCTGGGACTCGCTGTCCGACCACGCCCGACAGGTCCTGCGCCTGCAGCGGCTGACCGACGGGTAAGGCGTCAGTGTGAAGCACAAGAGCCTCTATCTGGCCAACCCCTACGGGTTCTCGGCGCAGCAGCGCGACGGGCCGCTGGCGGCCCTGGTCGAGGCGCTGACCGCTACCGGGGCGGAGGTGTGGGAGCCGTTTCAGCGCAACAACCAGATCGACCGCACCACGGCCGGCTGGGCCTACCGCATCGGGCAGGCCGACCTGCGCGACGTGCGCGAGGCGGACGGCCTGTTCGCGGTCGTCAACGGCTGCCCGCCGGACGAGGGCGTGATGGTCGAGCTGGGGCTTGCCATCGCGTGGGAGAAGCCGGTGTTCCTGTTTCGTGACGACTTCCGGCGCTGCACCGACAGTGAGGCCTATCCGCTCAACCTGATGCTGTTCACGAGCCTGCCGGAGGTGGGCTGGGAGGATTACTGGTACCGCTCGGTGGCGGAGATCGCCGACCCCGACAAGGCCCTGGCCCGTTGGCTATCCTCTTCGGCATGAGTGAAGTGATTCTAAGCGCCGGATCGCATCGCCGCGCCTGTTGCCCGACCTGGTTCGACGCCCCTGACGGCGTGGCGCCGCCTGGATGCCAGGTAACCGGCGGCCGCGCCGCCTGCATCGTGACCGACCTGGATGCCGGGGCCGAGCTGACGCTTGACGGCAGTGGCGCTCCGGCAGCCGGCGGGGTCGCCGTCGACGAGCGGGACGGCTCCCTGGACGTCTCGGTGGGCGGCGCTCCCTGGTGCAGCTACCGCTACATGCCGGGCGACGTGCGCCCGGTGCTGCACCCTGTCGCCGGTCCGCACGGCATCCCCATGACGCGGGCGTGGCCGCTCGCCGACGACGTTGCGGACGAGGAAACCGACCACGTCCACCACCGCTCCTGCTGGGTCGCGCACGGCCTGGTGAACGGCGTCGACTTCTGGAGCGAGGCGGAAGGTCACGGCCGGCAGGTGCGGGTGGCGCTGGACGCGGTCGAAAGCGGTCCGGTGTTCGGCCGGATCGCAGAGCGGCTCTCCTGGGAGAACGCCGCCGGCGACCCCGTCGTCGACGAGCACCGCACGCTGGTCTTCTGGAACACGCCGGAGCGGCTGCGGATGATCGACATTTCGGTCGGGTTCCGGGCCGCCCACGGGGCCGTCCTCTTCGGCGACACCAAGGAGGGCGGCATCGTCTCGCTACGGGTGCCGGAGGCGATCAAGGAGAACCGCGGCGGCACGATGGTCAATGGGTCCGGAGGCATCGGGGAGGAAGAGTGCTGGGGTCAGCGCGCCCCCTGGGTGGACTACTTCGGTACGCTCGCCGACCCGCGAGGTGAGCCGCGGACCGTGGGCATCGCGGTGCTCGACCATCCGCGCAATCCGCACTATCCGACCTTCTGGCACATACGGGCCTACGGCCTGCTGTCCGCCAATCCGTTCGGTCTGGCGGACTTCCGCTCCAGTTACCAGGAGCGGGGGGACTGGACCCTCGAAGCCGGAGCGACGGCGACCTTCCGCTACCGCATCGTGCTCCACGAAGGCGACGCGGGGCAGGCGGCGATCGGCGACCGGTTCGCGGACTGGGCCTGGCCGCCGCAGGTGGGCGCCTAGACAGCCCGCCAGGGCAAGGAACGGAGATCGTCCGCTGGATCGCCGGGTCTCACTGACCGGGGGATCCCCATGCCGAGTGCCAAGCGTCCGAACATCATCTTCTCATGACCGACCAGCACCGCTGGGACGCGCTGGGCTGCGCGAATCCGGTGGTCAGGACGCCGCACCTCGACGCGCTTGCGGCGCAGGGCATCCGCTACGGCCAGGCGATATGCAACGTGCCGTGCTGCATCCCGAGCCGCTACTCGATGATGACCGGCCTCTATGCCGAAGTTCCAGGAGCGAAATGCTCTGAAGTATTTGTGATCATGATAGTTACCTTGATTCCTCAGGGTCGCGTGCGTGGCTACACGCGGGATTTGATCCCAAGCAGCTCGAAACAGCGCTGCTGAACCGGCGTCGGGTGCGTGTGCAGCGTGAATGTGCTTTCGCCGTCGGCGATTCGCATCGTGTTCGCCGTCAGGGTGCCCAGTTCGTCGATCAACGTCCGAAAGCTGTGCACCGGCAGCCCGTCCTCGGTGCGCTTGCTCGACGCCTTGGCCGCCGCGGCCGCCGATCGCTGCGCCGGCGCCACTTCGGAGACCCGCTTGCGCTCGGCGCCCTGTCGATCGTGATCGTCGAACAGCAACGGCGCCAGCGAGCGCCGCATGTGCCACTCCACGTAGTAGGCCAGCATGCACAGCAGCACGTGCGCCCGCACCCGATCGGCGCGCCGGTGGTGAATCGGGCGCACCTTCAGGTCCACGGACTTCATGCACCGAAACGCCCGCTCCACCTTCGACAGCCCCTTGTAGGCGCGCACCGTCTGCGCCGCGTCGAGCACCTGCGGCTCCACGTTGCTGCGCACGATGTACAGCCCGTCCAGCGCCTGCTCGGCGGCGATCTTGTGCTCATCGCGCCGAAAGCTGAACGACTCGGAGGTGATCTCGGTCACGAAGTGCTTGCCCACCTTGTAGTGATTGATCACCTTGCCGACCCGCATGCCGATCTCGGCCTCGCCCCGTAGCGGCTGATGGACGCGCTGGGTGGCCTGAGCGATCGGGGCCAGCTTCTGCTCGGTGGCCTGTAGCAGCTCCTGGCGCTTGCGCTTCCGTTCGTCGGCCAGCAACGGGTTGCGGCACACGATCAGCCGCTCGCCCGGAAACTCCTCGCTGGTGATCTCGGCCAGGTCGCGCTCGTCGAACAACGACGGCGCCACCTCACCGGCGGCCACCAGCTTGCGGATCGTCGGCGCGCGCAGCGTGGTGATCCAGCGCAGCCCCTCCACCTCTTGCAGGTCCTCGCGGATCCTCGCCGCGCTCAGCATCCCGCGGTCGCCGACCAGCACCACCCGCGTGAGTCCGAAGCGGGTGCGGATCTTGTCCACCTGCGCGCTCACCGTCTTCGGGTCGGCGGTAGAGCCAGGCAAGACTTCCACCGCCACCGGACAGCCTTCCTGGGTGCACAGCAGCCCGAACACGATCTGCAGCGTGCCCGACTTGCCGTCACGGCTGTGTCCCAACTGCGCCAGCTCGCAGTGGCTGCCCTCGAAGTAGGTCGAGCTCAGGTCGTAGAGCACCAGCGTGTGCTCGCTGAGGTGCTGTTCGGCCAGGCGGTCCTCGATCGCCGCCTGGCGCCCGACCAACCAGTCCATCGCCTCATAGAGCTCGTTCTCATCGACCTCGCCGAGCCGCAGCGACTCGCCCAGGGTGGACACGGCGCTGGGCGACGACAGCGCGCGGGCGGTGGCCAGTTTGGACTGCGCGTCGATGACGCGGGCGGTGATCATGGCGATGACCAGCTCGCGCGAGCGGCTGGCCTTGCCGGCGATGAGGGTGTGCAGCCCGAGGTGCTTGAGGATGCCCAGCACGGCGGCGACATGGCCGTGGGGGAGGCTGCGCAGGCAGTCGAACGCGTCTTTGGGGTTGACCAGCGGTTCGCCCTTGAGGGCTCTGCGGATCAGATCGATGACGTGATCGGGGAGATGGGAGATGTTGCCGAGGGTTTCGTGCTTGATCTTTCCGTCCTGGCGGAAGGTACGGCGCAGCAGGTGGGTGTGGTAGGTCCGGTTGCCATGGCGGCGCGTAGTGGTGGCTACATGCACGGGTCCCTGTCTGCTGGGCATAGTTGCCAGGATAGCAGAAAGAGGAACGAGCGTCAACTACACTCGTGGCTACACATTGCACCTCCAAAATGCGGTAACTGCCATTGCTTCAAATAGTTACGTCAATTTCGGCTCTGGAACTTCGGTCTATGGATCGCAGTGCGGCATCCGCGCCAATGCCCAGATGATCCCCACCGACGATGAGCTGCCGTTGCCGGTGATTCCTCAGCGGCTTCACCGGCTCGGCTACCAGACCGCCGGGTTCGGCCAGACCCACTGGTACGCGGAAGTTCCCGGTGCCTCCGGTCCGCGGCCGTCGCGGCGCGGGTTCGAGGTGTGCACCCACGCCGAGAGCCGAGAGCCAGCACACCGTGCACGCGGAACCGGGCATGCTGCACCAGGACCAGGACGACCCCGAAGGGTTCGCCCGGTTCAGGCGCGAGATCGCCCCTTACGGATACGATGGAGAGAACGCGGCCGGCTACATCGGTTGCACCAGCGCGGTTCCTGCGAGCGAGCACCGCGAAGGGTGGGGCACCGCGCAGGCGCTCCGCTTTCTGGACGAGCAGCGCGATCCGGCGCGGCCGCTGTTTCTCTACCTCTCCTTCGACCAGCCACATGCCGGGTTCAACGTGTGGTACCGGTCGCGGCGCTCGCCGGTCGTGCCGAACCTGCCGCTCCTCCAGCATGCCTGGATCAGACGCAGGGCGCCGGGCGATACCGGGCAGCCGACTGGCCGGGTTTACTCCGGGCGCGGCTCGCCGATCTGGACGCCACCGCCTTGGCTCGCGACGTGGTGCCCTTCCTGGAGCGTCCGGCGGACGCGGCGCTCCTGGAACGCGTCAATCTCGAAGCGGTGCTCGCGGAATGAGCCGGGGCCGCCCGGCGGCTACGGGTGGCGTACGGCCAGCTTGATGCCAGCCTCGGGATTGCGCTCGATCTCGCGATACGCCTCCGCGCTCTCCTCGAACGGCACGATCGGGTCGAGCACGCCGTCGACGCGCAGGTTCCCTGCGACCAGCAGGTCGATCACCTGCCGGTGCATCCGCTCGCTGTCCCAGCGCGGGTCGGCGCGCAGCGGGTCGTTGACGTTTCGGCTGGAGATCAGGGTGAGCTGATTGCGGTGCCACTCGCCCTGCAGGTGCAGGGCCTCGGCGGTGCCGGTGTAGTAGGCCAGGGAGGCGACGGTGCCGCCGTATGCGGTCGCCCGCAGGGCGTCGTGCAGCGCCGCGTAGCTGCCGGAGGCTTCGACGCTGACGTCGGCGCCTTGGCCACCGGTCTCGCGCTTGACGGTCAGCCCGACGTCCTCGGCGGTGGGATCGATGACCAGGTGCGCGCCGTGCGCAGTCGCCAGATCGCGCCGCCTGGCGATCGGATCCGAGCACGCCACCCAGCCCGCGCCCTGCAGCCGGGCGAGCTGCGCGGCCATCAGCCCGATCGCGCCCAGGCCGGTGACCAGCACGCGGTCGCCGACGCGGATGCCAGAGTCGTGGATCCCGCACAGCGCCACCGAAGCGGGGTCCCAGCACACCAGCGCCTCCGGATCGGCGCCGGCGGGGACCGCCTGCAGTACCTCCTCCGCCACGGTATGGGTCTCCCGTACCGGCAGCGGACCGAACACCAGGTCGCCCGGCCGGAAGCGCTCCGCCCCCGGCCCGACCTCCGCCACTTCAGCCACCGCCTGGTGACCGAGTGGAAGCGGGAAGGCGTTGCGCCGCTCTCCGGGCATATGCAGGCGCAGCGTGCGGTCGAACGGATGCGTCGCGTCGCGGGTGTCGGCCCGGAACCCGCGCAGTTCGGTGCCGTGCTTGACGACCGACAGGACGCTGCGCAGGCGTACCTGGCCGGATCCGAGCTCCGGCTCCCGATACTGGATCAGGGCGGGCATTCGCGGGGCGGTAGCTACCAGTGCGCGTGGCATGACGTCGAACTCATCTGTTTCGCGAAGTCTCGGGCCTGGTCGGGATGGCGCAGTCGTGGGCTATGGGTACGAGCGATGGGCGTAGCGTCGACGTCCGGAATGACCACATAGACTTTGGTGTGCTCCGGGAGCACCGTGTCGCGTAGCCGAATCCGGCCGTCTTCGACGAATCCCTCAACCGTCAGTGTTGCCATGTCTCACCTCTTGCGGCGCCGACTCGCCGAGGACGCTCGTGGCATCGACGTCGGCTTGCGACCCTAAGCCGAAGCCTCCGCGGAGCGAGCCATCCGCCCGATCGCGGTCGCCAACTCCGGTAGGTCGCGGTCCACAACGCTCCAGACCGCATCCAGGTCTATCCCGAGGGACCCGTGCACGAGCACGTTGCGAAACCCGCTATGGCTTGCCACGGAACGTCCTTCTCGGTGGACTTGATCGCCGCGCTCAGGCGCTGCGTCGACTCGGCCAGCGTTTGCAGATTCCGTACTACGGCATCCTGAACCAGACGGGAAGCATAGAATGTAGCTTGATCGCCGCCGGTATACTCACGAATTCGGTCGATACACTCTCGAATGTGCTCCAGGAATAACCGGTCCGAGTCCATGCTCGGTTTCACAGCGGCTGCGCTTCCAGCAGGATCCGCTCGCGAAGGGCTGGGTGGAGACTGTTCTCGGTGACCACGTCCACGCGCCGTTGGAGGAGTTCCTGTACGTCCATCAGCAGCGCGCCGAGGCTGAGGCCGGTCCTCTGCGGAGGCAGCGACACGAGCAGGTCGACGTCGCCGGCTTCACCAGCATCGCCCCGCGCCATGGATCCGAACACGCGCACGTCCCGGACCCCGTGTCGCGCTGCGATCGCCAGAATCTCGCTGCGGTGCTGGTCAATCAGGGAATGCATGGTATGGCATTAAGGATACCGACGATGCTCAAGGTACCGAAGCCATTGCTGACGCCATCTTGGATTCGGCCGAGGGCCGCTTGCACGACTTCCTGGAACAGGACCCCGAGCCTGAAAGCCGATCCTATGGCTCGCATGACGGTTTCGGGCCTATGCGATTGGTCGACCTCGTTCAGGACGTAATCCCAGGTCTCGTCATCGTGTGCCCCACCTGGTCCAGCACCGCGCACGCACTACTGAACAGCGCCAGCCAAGCGTACGGATCTTCGGTGTCCCGTGCGGCCGTCAAGACCGCGCGCCGCGCTCTCCTCACCACCGAAACGGGCAGCGACTCCTCGGGTGCTCTTGCCATGACGATGCAGATCTCGCCGAAGTAGGTGCCGACGCGATCCGCTGGTGATGTCTCGGGGGCTTGCGGATACGTTCGATCGAGGCTTCCCACGCATTCTCCAGGTCCACTCGACCGTCGTCATCCGGCTGCGCGATCATCGGCAGCAGTGGGCACCGTACACGATGTCGTATTGAACGGCCGCGGCCAAGGCGGGATCCTGGAGGATTACGGACGGTCAGCAGGCGAGGAGGCCGCCGTCGGGGGTGAGGGTGGAGCCGGTGAAGAAGCGGCCTTCGTCGGAGGCCAGGAAGACGACCAAGGCGCCGACGTCGCGGGGTGTGCCGGGGCCGAGGGGCGTCGTGCGGGTGTAAGTGTAGGGGCTCTGAGGGCTTGCCATCAGGTCGATGATGGGTTGCACGGTCTCCGTCTTGATGAATCCGGGGGCGATGCAGTTGACCTGTATGCCGTGCCGCGCCAGTTCGAGCGCCATGACCTTCGTCAGCCCGATCACGCCGGCCTTGGCGGCGCAGTAGGCGGCGGCGAACTCCTCGCCGATCAGGCCCATGACCGAGGAGATGTGGATGATCCGGCCGGTGCCGCGCTCGATCATGTGGCGCGCTGCCGCCTGGCTGGCCAGAAAAACGCCCTTGAGATTCGCGTCAAGGACCTCGTCCCAGAGATCCTCGCTCATCTCCATGAAGGAGCTGAACTTGGCCATTCCCGAACGGCCGGCGTTGTTGACCAGGATGTCCAGTCCTCCGGTCCAGTCGAGCGCCGAGCGCACCAGCGCGTCGACCTGGGCGCGGTCGGTCACGTCGCTCCGCACGGCCAGCGCTTGGCCGCCGCTGTCGGCGATCGCCGCGGCCGCCTCCTGAGCCTTGTCGAGCCGCCGCTGGGCGATCACCACGCGGGCTCCTTCGTCTGCCAGGCGCTCGCTGATGCCGCGGCCGATGCCCACGCCGCCGCCGGTCACGATCGCGGTCTTGCCGTCCAGACGCTGCGCGCTCATCTGGTCATGTAGCCGCCGTCGACGACGATGACGGCCCCGGTCACGTAGGACGACTCGTCGGAGGCCAGCCACAGGGCGGTCTGCGCCACCTCGTCGGCCGTGCCTACGCGGCCGAGCGCGGTGCGCTCGCGCCAGAAGCGCGCCACGAACGGGTCCTCGTAAGAGCCGCGGGTCATCGGCGTGTCGATCGAGCCGGGGCAGATGGCGTTGGCGCGTACTCGCTTCGGACCCCAGGTGCTGGCGACGCTGCGGGTGAAGGCGATGACGCCGCCCTTGCTGGCCGCGTAGGCGTCGTGGATGTCCTTGCCGGCGCGCAGGGCGGAGATCGAGGAGACGTTGATGATCGAGCCGCCTCCCGCGGAGACCAGGTGGGGGATCGCGAACTTGCAGCCCAGGTACACGCCCTTGAGGTTGACGGCGATGATGCGGTCCCAGACCTCCTCTTCCAGGTCCGGGGCCGGGCCGTCGGCGGGCAGCCAGACGCCGGCGTTGTTGTACAGGACGTGCAGCGCGCCGAACGTCCGCACCGCCGACTGCACGGCGGCCTCCACCTCTGCGGAGCGGGTGACGTCGACCACGGCGCCGAGCGCCGATCCGCCGGCGGCGCGGATACCGACCACGGTGGCGTCGACCGCCGCGGCGTCGCGGTCGCAGGCCGCCACGTGCGCCCCCTCCGCGGCGAACAGCGCCGCGGCGCTCCGCCCCATACCGCTGCCGGCGCCGGTGATCAGCGCGATCCGGCCGGCCAGCCGGCCGCCGGCTCGGGGCGGGTCCGCCATCAGCCCGCGCCCTGCCGGTCCGCGGCCCGCAGGCGCGCGGTCTCCGTCTCATCGACCGCGGGCAACCCGTCCGCTCCCGTGCGGATCGCCACGCCATACTCCCGTGCCGCGACCTCGGCCGACACGAACCCTTCGCGTACGTCGGCGAGCACCAGCTCGGCGTCCCGCTCGGACGGGTCGCCGTAGCCGGCGCCGCCGGCGGAATCGATGCGGATCCGGTCGCCGTCCCGCACCGCGACGTCCGCGAACTTGGACGGGCTGACGACGCCGAAGGCCTGCGGAAAGGACAAGAGCTCCCGCTCGGCGACGCGCCGCACCCACACGCCGCCCAGGCCGCCGGAAGCGCCGCCGAACAGGCCCAGAGCCCCCGTCTTCACGTGGTCCATCATCATGCTCACCGTGACCTCCCCGCCGGTCACCTGCAGGTCGCGACGGGTGCCGAGGCCGCCTCGCCTGCGCCCGGCGCCGCCGGAGTCGCGGTTCAGGCCGTAGGAGAGCACCCGGAACGGGAACAGGGTCTCGAAGATCTCCACCGGCGTGTTGCGGCAGTTGCCGTGGATGTGGTTCTGGGCGCTGTTGCCGTCGGTGGCCGCGCGTCCGCCCCAGCCGCTCGCCTCGAAGTGGTAGTGGGCGTAATACTCGCCGGTGCCGGGGTGGACGCCGCCGAAGAGGAAGTTGCAGGAGGTGGCGCCCTCGGAGGCCATGGTCCGCTCCGGGACGGCCGCGGCCAGCGCGCGCAGGATCACGCCGACGATGCGCGGCTGGGTCTCGGTGTTGCCGCCCACCGACGGGCCGGGGTAGCGGACGTTCACGATCGAGCCGGGCGGCGCGATGATCGTGATCGGCCGGTAGCAGCCGGCGTTGCGCGGGATGTGGGTGCCGGTGACCTGCAGCACGGCGTTGTAGGTGGCCGAGGCGGTCACGCCGAAGGTGGCGTTGATCGGGCCGCGCGCCTGCGGGTCGGAGCGGGTGAAGTCGACCAGGACGCCGCCGCCGCGCACCACGACGGTGACGCGGATGACGTACGGGTCGCCGGTGATGCCGTCGTCCTCCAGGATCTCCTCTGCCGTGTACTCGCCGTCGGGAATGGCGGCGATCTCGGCGCGCATCAGGCGCTCCGAGTAGGCGATGAGCTGGCGGGTCGCCGCCAGCACGGCGGCGGCTCCGTAGCGGGCGAACAGCTCGTGGCAGCGCCGCTCGCCCACGTTCAGGGCGCCCAGCATGGCGTGGAAGTCGCCCCAGGTGGCGCGCGGCGTGCGGTGGTTGGCCATGACGATGCGCCAGATGTCGCGGTTGTGCTCGCCGCGGCTCATGAGCTTCACGGGGGGCAGGCGCAGCCCTTCCTGGAACACCTCGGTGGCGTTGCTCGCGAACGAGCCGACCACCATGGCGCCGATCTCGGCGACGTGGCCGATGACCGCCACGAACAGGCGGAGCTCCTCGCCGTCGAACACGGGCTTCAGCAGGAGGTGCTCGGGCAGGTGGCAGCCGGCGCGGTAGGGGTCGTTGTGGATGACCACGTCGCCGGGGGCGAAGTTCCCGGCGACGATCTCGCGGACCGTCCAGCGGACGGTGTGCGTCATCGCGCCGAGCTGTGCGGGGCAGAACTCGCCCTGGCCGACCAGCTCCGCTTCGGCGTCGAAGACCGCACACGAGAAGTCCTTGGACTCGCTGAAGATGGGCGAGTAGGCGGCGTGCATCATGGCGGTGCCCATCTCGCGCGTGATGTTGGCCAGGCGGTTGTCGATGATGGCCAGGGTGACCGGATCGAGCGCCGCTGCTTCGGCGGCGGTGCCGGCAGCGCCCGCGGTGGACGCTGCTGCCTCGCCTTCCGGCAGCGCCACGCGGAAGATGCCGTTGGGCAGCACCGACAGGGCGTGGCCGGCCGGGACCAGCGTCGTCGAGTCCAGTTCCTCGACGATCAGCGGGCCCGTCAGCGTGCAGGCGGCCGGCAACGCGTCACGCCGGTAGGCGGGATGGGCGCTGGCGCCGATCCGCACCGCGTGGCGCTCGCGCGGCTCCGGCGGCGAACCCGGCGCCAGCTCGGGAAGGGCGGGTGTGGCGGTGGCGCCGAACGCGGTGACGTTGAAGTGGATGATCTCCACCACCTCGCCGGGGAAGTGGTGGCCGTAGAAGCGGCGGTGCGCCTCGCCGAAGTCGTCGAGCAGGGCCTTGAGGGCATCGTCGTCGACCGGTCCCGGAGGGACGGGCACGTCCTGCTCGTAGCTCTGGCCGGCGTAGCGCATGCTGATCGAGCGCTGCACGACCGGCTCGCCCGCGCATCCCTGCTCATGCGCCTCCGCCACCGCCTCGCGCTGCAGGCGCTTCAGGGTGGCGTCGATCTCGGCGGCATCCGCCAGGTCCGATCGATGGAAGCGTGTCGCGCGCCTGTCCACGCGGACATCGGCGGCCAGCGCCCCGAACGCGGAAGTGAGTCCCGGGTGCGGAGGTACGATCATCTCTCGCATCCCGAGAGCCGCGGCCACCGCCGCGCCGTGCAGGGGGCCGGCGCCACCGAAGGCGACCAGCGCGAAGCGGCGCGGGTCGATGCCGCGCTCCACGGTCAGGACGCGGATGGCGTCCGCCATCTGTTCGTTCACGAGATCGACGATCGCCGTAGCGGTCTCTTCCGTGCTCATGTCCAGCGCGCCACCCAGCTCTTCCATCGCGTGACGGGCGGCGGCGGCATCGAGCCGCATCTCGCCTCCCAGAAAGGAGCCGGGATCGATCCGGCCGAGCACCAGGTTGGCGTCGGTGACGGTCACCTGCTCGCCGCCGTGGCCATAGCAGACCGGGCCCGGCGTCGCGCCGGCGCTCTGCGGCCCCACCCGTAGCATGCCGCCCGCATCGATCCACGCGATCGAGCCGCCGCCGGCGCCGACGGTGCGCAGGTCGACGCTGGGCGCCGACACCGGCAGGCTGAAGTCGACCTCGTAGCCGGTCGTGTAGGAGATCTGCCCGCCGAGCACCAGGGCCACGTCGGTGCTGGTGCCGCCCATGTCGAAGGTGATCAGGTCGCGGCGGCCGGCCTGCTCTCCGAAGTAGCGTCCGCCGATCACGCCGCCGGCCAGTCCGGACAGCATGGTGTGGGCCGGCAACTCCCTGGCCGCGGCCGCTGCCACCTGTCCGCCGTTGGACTTCATGATGGTGAGGGCGCCGCCGAAGCGGCGCTCGCCCAGGCCCTGCTCCAGCTCCTCGATCCAGCCCGACATGCGCGGTCTGAGATAGGCGTCCAGGATGGCGGTGCTGCCGCGCTCGTACTCGCGCCACATCGGCGCGATGGCGCAGGCGGCCGAGACCGGCAGGTCGGGGAAGCGGCGGCGGAGGAACTCGGCCAGGCGCCGCTCGTGCTCGGGGTTCGCGTAGGAAAACAGCAGGTTCACCGCCAGCGCCGCGCCACGCGCGGGCGCCCCGCCATGCTCGGCGAGCCGCTCCGCGACCAGGCCGGCGACGCGCTCCAGCTCGTCGCCGGTCAATTCCGCGAGCACCTCGCCGCCGGCCGCCACCCGCTCGCGCACGCCGATGCAGTCGCGGCGCGCGACGAACGGCACCGGCTTCTGCCACTGCAGGTCGTACGGGTCTTTCTTGTCGATCCGCTGGATGAACGGCACGTCCTGGAAGCCGTCCGTGGTCAGGTAGAGCACGCGGGCGCCGCGCCGCTCCAGCACGGCGTTGATGCCGAGCGTGGTGCCAAGCACCAGCAGCGACAGCTCCTCGGTCGGAACGCCGGAGCGCGCGAGCGCGTCGAACACGGCGCGGCCGGGCTGGGCCGGCTTCGAGGGCACCTTGGCGATGTGCAGCAGGCCACGGCCGTCCGTGTCGACCGCGACCAGGTCGGTGAAGGTGCCGCCGGTATCGATGCCCATGCGATACGCCATCGGCCCCGCTCCTCCGGCCACTACGTGCGCTCGGGAGGCGGATTCCCGATCCGCTCGTACCGCGGGACCCAGTAGGTGGCGTGGATGCGCTCGCAGGCGGGGCCGCAGAACCGCTTCACGTGCCCGCGCTCCTCCACCACCCAGACGCGGCCGGCGATCATCTGCCCGCAGAGCTCGCAGTGCACGATGTCCGTCGCGTACCACGCCGTGTCGAGCTGCCGCCAGCCGGTCACGGGGGCATCCATATCGCGAGCATTATGACCACGTTTCCTCCGGATGGTAGTCTGACCCGTCGTGGCGCGGTGGCTGCCGGTTCTCGCCGGCCTGTCGCTGGTCGTGTCGGCGTGCTCCACAACCCGCTGATCGGCACGTGGTCGGGCAGTTGCGCCGCTCGGGACGGAGACGCCACCGCGGAGATCAGCCTCATGTTCAGGGACGACAAGGTCACCGTGTCCACGGAGGGGACGTGTCCAGCGGGACGTACCAACGGAAGGGAGACCGGCTGACGCTGGAGGTGGACTCCTGGTCCGGCTCCGCACGCTTCGAGCAGGTCCGCTCGGAGCTGACGCTACATGGACGCGGTCGCGTTCTGCGCGTGGCTTTCGGCGGCAGAGGGACGCACCTACCGCCTGCCCGAGGTCTACGAGTGGGAGTACGCCTGCCGCGCCGGCACCGACACCCTGTTCTGGTGGGGCGAGCGGCCGGATCCGCGCTTCATGAACTACCCGGTGTCGCGCATCGGCCATCCGACGCCGGTCGGCTTCTATCCGCCGAACCCGTGGGGGTTCCACGACCTGCACGGCTACCGTGACCGCCACGGCCGCGAGCACCTCGACGCAGGGCGGCGAGCGGATCGGCCACGTCAGCGCGCTGCCGATCACGGTGCGCAAGAAGGGCTGACGGCTGGCACCCAACGGGAACGTACGGTAACATCAGGCGTTGCGGTCGAGTCGAGGGAAGCCGCAGGCCCGGGTCTCTATCGCTCCAGGAGGATGAAGAAGTGGCTGACAACGCGTCCCAGGCGTATCCGGCGCGGCTCTCGGTGGCGTACCCCGACGGGCCGCGGGACCGGCTCTCGGTATTGGTGCGGATCCTTCTTGCCATACCGATCCTGATCATCGGCGCCCTCGTGACCGGATCCTCCCAGTTCGGCCATGCGGACCAGGGCTGGGACTTCGGCCGCACCGAGGCGATGGTGGGCGCGATCGGGTTGTTCCTGGCCACGGCGCTGATGATCCTGTTTCGCCAGAAGTACCCGCGCTGGTGGTTCGACTGGAACCTGGAGGTGGCGCGGTTCACCACCCGGATCAACGCCTTCCTCCTCTTGCTGAGAGACGATTATCCGTCCACCGACGAGCGGCAGGCGGTGACGGTGGACATCGACTACCCGGATGCGAAGAACGATCTCAACCGCGTGTTGCCGCTGTTCAAGTGGTTTCTGGCCATCCCGCACTACATCGTTCTGAGCGTGCTGGGTACAGTGAGCGTCGTGGTAGTCGTGCTCGGCTGGTTCGCGGTTCTGATCACCGGGAAGCTGCCGACGTCGATATTCCAGTTCCTGGAGGGCCTCATGCGCTGGGGGCTCCGCGTCACCGCCTACGCGTTCCTGCTGACGACTGACCGCTATCCGCCGTTCCGGCTGGGCGAGTAGCGTCCCCGATGATCTGACCGGTCGCGGGCGCGGGATCCGATCGGCAGATCGAGGATGGTCCGCTTCGCCCTCAGACGGCTGGTCCACAGCGGGGCGCTGAGCGCGTCGCTGCTGCTGGCGGCGGTCTTCTGCGTCGCCGCGGTGGCGAGTGTCCCGATCTACACGCGCGGAGTCCTGCAGAAGCTGCTGCGCGCCGATTTGGAGGGGCTGCAGCACGCCGGAGCGACGTTCCCCGGACGGCTCCACGCGGAGCTCGATTTGCGGAGCTCGATTTCTCCCGCCCCGCGCGCGGCGGCTGATCAAGGTTGAGACGCTGTCCGGCCTTGCCGAACACGTGCGGATCACCCGCGGCCGCATGTTCGGCAGTGCCGGCTCCACCGCTGCAGCGGACGGGCCGTACGAGGCGATCGCCACCGGCGTGCAGTGGGTCAACACCCGCTCACGGAAGCTCGCCGGCGTAGCCCGCCTCCTGCAACTTGCTCAGTGCCTTGACTGCCCTGGAGGACTGCCGTTCAGTCGGAGGAGTCCTGCCCGCAGGATTGGCCGCTGCACCAAGCACTCCGGTTTCGGTGGGAGTCAGCAACCGCCGCTCAGTGCCCCATGCAAGCGCGGCAGCCCAGAACGCGGGCCCAGCGTTGACGACCGCGATCTGCGACTGGACGCTGTTGAGTTGCCGCTGCTCGCGACGTGCACTGCGAGCCGCGTCGCGGCGGTCATCGATTGTGATCAGGCCGTCGAGAAATGGCAGGGGCCACGCAATGACGAGTTCGCTGACGCGATTCCAACAGGCCTGCTTCTTCGCCCACTCCGTCACGTTGCTGATACCCGGGGCTGGAGAGATCAAGACCGCATGCACCGATTCGGCCACGACGGTCAGGGCTGGCACCATGGCCGGCGGAAGTCCCTGCCGGTGCCAGATGTTCTGGAAGTCGACCGCGCGGCCAGCCTCTCTCGCATCGTGTGCCATCTTGGCGATCGCGTAGGCGACGATGTTGGCGCGATACCCGCCCTCGTACCACGATTGCTCCGTGACGATTCGCTCGGTCGCCTTGAAGACGACGGCCTTGCCAACGGCTCCGCGGTACCACCCCTCGTTGAAGTCGTCCGGGGCGGTCTTCCACCGCTGGCCGATGCGGCGCGCGAAGGCCGCGAAGTTCTTCTGCGCCCCGAGACTGACCTCGTAGGGGCGTTCCTCCCAGACGTTGACGAACTTCGCGAGGTCCGTCTTCGTGAAGAGTTGCCGGCGCGGGTTCTCCAGATCGAACTTCTTGCGCTGGGCCTGCGTGAGCCCTCCGCGAGCGTCTGCGTACTGGCCTCGCGCGCGCTCGTAGAACCACTTCGACTCTCGGAACGTGCCGTCGGGTGACGGCGCGTAGATCCGCCGGGAGAACTCCTCCATGCGAACGTGGAATGGATGATTGGCGAAGAAGTCGGCCGCGCTGACCCGGTTCTGGCTGTTGGCGAACTCGGATATCTTGGGCACCAGCCTGTTCGCCCGTTCCGGATCGACCACGGAGAGCTTCATCTGGACGAAGGTCTGCGACACGTCAACCTTGCGGCGTCGCGCCGAGTGAATCGACGCCGTCGTCTGGCCGCCGTTCACGATCTGGAAGTTCTTCAGTCGCCGCAGCAGCAGTCGGCCTCCGTCGTCCTCGATGTCGACCTCCTCGGCGGTAGCCGTGATGCCGTTGTTGTAGGCGAAGAACATGTTGGGCTGGTTCTCGATGGTCGCCCTGATCCCCTTGTTGATCTTGCCGCGATGCTGCAGGAAGACGCGCACGTTCTGTTCGAGAAGTCGTGTGCCCCACTGATCGCACTCGAACGGCGAGACGGCGCCGAAGCCGCCGGGACTGCCCACTGTCCCGTCTTCAGCGGGGGCATCGCCGCAACGGGGGCGCGCGGACCAGTCGAGACCAGTTCGTCGTCGCAGGATCCCGTGGAGTCGCATCGCATCCAGGATCTCTCGTGTAGCCTGTTGTCTGCGGTGCCCCTCCGAGGGCGGTGCAGGAACGAAGATGGCGGATATCGTGGACCGCGCAACTCGCTCGCGCATGATGGCGGGGATCGGAAGCAGGAACACGCGACCCGAACTCGCCCTTCGGCGAGCCATCCACGCCCGGGGACTTCGATTCCGTCTGCACGACCGGAGACTCCCCGGAACCCCGGATCTCGTGTTTCGCCGATTCGGCGCCGTGTGCCTGGTCCACGGGTGCTTCTGGCACCGGCACGCCGGCTGTCGGTACGCGACGACACCATCCACGCGCCGGGGATTCTGGCGAGCCAAGTTCGATGCCAACGTCGAACGGGACCGCCGCAATCGAGACGACCTGTTCCTGGACGGTTGGCGAGTCGCGACGGTCTGGGAATGCGCCTTGCGCACGGAGGCTAACGTGGAGGTCGTCGCGCAGCAACTGGAACACTGGCTGCGTGGAGACGCCCAGGAATACCACACCGACCCGCCCCCTTCACCACGAAGTACCAACTCGCGTTGACGCGATCAGAACCGCACCGGATGAGCGTGGAGCGGTTCACTCCGGCAACGTGTCCAGCCCGACACCGACGGCCGCGTCGCGAAGCCGACGATCGAACGTGTCGAAGAGCGTATCCGACCGAGAACGGCGACCGTCTCCTTGCACGTAAGCGCAGTGGCAAGTTGAATCGCATCGTACGCCCGTAGCCCGTGGTCCCAAGCCAAGGGATCGGCACGCGCCACGAGCGCGTCAGTGACAGGCATTCTCCAGAAATCCGGCCACTCGTCCAGAAATCTGCGGTGTGCGCGCCGCCCACCATCGTCGTCAAGGACGCGACGACGCACGGCCTGCCGATCGCGGCCGCCACTTCTGTGCGTGTGACGAGCGACGTCACGACGGCGTCCGCCCTTGCGATCGCGGCGATGTCCTCGTCGGAACCCGTTTCCGCCACGTAGCACTTTACGAGTGCGCTGGTGTCCAGGTATAGGCAAGGTCGTCACCCGCGGTTCTCGATGGCAATCTCACTCACGCTGCCTGTGCCGCGCACGCGAACATCCGGTTTCGTCACGCGCAGCCGATGTCCGCTCCACAGGAACGCACCGGTCGCTCTCAACGCTGCGAGCCGCTCTTCGTTCGAGTCCGTCTCGGGCACTATGCGTGCCACTTGACGCCCGTGGTCGGTGACTACAACAGTGACCCCGCCCTGCACGTCCCGGATGTACTCACTCAGCCTGGACTCTAGATCGCGAATGCCGACACGTCGTTCTCGCATGTTCAGACCATCTGGCTGGCGTGCTTGTTCACGCGCGTTCTCGTCCCAGCTGACGCCACGACCATCGACGAGGATCATATTTCCGATTCTCGCGCCCGCATCGTCGAGTCGCCGCATCGGTCAGGCCATGATCCGGGGTCAGTGGCGTGCACGTCGATCGCGCATCCGGATTGGCCGGCCAACCCCCTCGTCGGATGGGCCAGAACGGGCTCATTCCGGCACCCTCCGAGCCGGCCACGTCCCGCCCGTGGAGATCATCGGGCATAGTACACAAGTGGACATTATCGGCAAGCGCCTCCACGAGACCCGCAAGCTCGAGATCTCACCCAGTTGCAGCTCGCGCACCGCGTCGGCATCGAGCGGCACCTGGTCTCATGGTCGAGAACGGCAAGTCCGGCCTGTCGCCGGCCAACCTGTCGGCCGCCGCACAGGCTCTGCGCGTCTCCGTCGACTACCTGTTCGGGCTCACCGACGATCCCACGCCAGCCGCCCAGCTCGCCTCGCGGGTCCGGGCGCTCGAAGATGACAGCGCCCGCGCCGGGGCGCTCGACGAGGGCGACTTCGTCGGCGTCCGGGAGGTCGCCACCGCCGCGGGCGGCGGAGCCGAGGTCGACCTCGAACGGGTCATCGGCCACATCAAGTTCCGCCGGGCGTGGCTCTCAAGCCACGGCCTCGCCGCCAGCGACTGCCGCATCATCCAGGTGCTCGGCGAGTCGATGGAGCCCACCTTGGTCGACGGCTGCTCGATCCTCGTCAACCACGCTAGCCGAAGGCGACGCGAAGGCGGCATCTACGTTGTCCGCACCGCCGACGGCCTGATCGTCAAGCGCGCAGGCAAGGAAGCGGACGGGAGCTGGCAGCTCGTCAGCGACAACCCCGACAAGCGCGCTTGGCCGACGCAGCCTTGGCCCGACGACGCGGCCGTGCTCGGCGAGGTCCGCTGGACCGCGCGGACGTTTCTGTGAGGAGAGAGTCCATGGAACCGATCGTCAGTGAGATCGAAGGCGTCCGGCCCGATGCTGCGGAAAGGGCGCTGGCCGTGCCGGTGGCGAACCTCCGGCAGGACGGGGAGCGGGGAGCATCGAAGGCCGGCGCCGGCAAGCCGGCCGCCCGCCGCCGCGCGCGGGTCGCCGAAGGCATCTACAAGGACCGGCACGGGCTGGCCGCCACCGTCAAGGTCAACGGCGTGCATCGCGAGGTCCGCTTCCCGCCCGGCACCGCTTCCGGCGCGCTGGCCCTGATGCGGCGCCGCAAGCCGTTCGTGTTTGACGGCACGCAGGTCACGGTGGAGGAGGCCAAGAGGCTGTGGGCGGAGGAGAAAGCGCGGGAGAAGCAATCCCGCTGACCGTCGCCCGGGCCTGCCGGCCGTGCTACGGTGCGGCATGTCTCAAGCGGAGCTACTGAAGCGTGCCGGGCGCATCTTCGTCGGCGGCACCATGGGAGAGTTTCACCTGCCGGAGGACGCCTCCATGGTGTTCGTTCGTGCGCAGGGCAGCAAGCTCTACGACGCGGACGGGCGCGAGTACGTCGACTTCCTGAACGGCAGCGGGCCGATGATCCTCGGCCACTGCCACCCGGCGGTGGTGGCCGCGGTGACCGAGCAAGTGCAGCGCGGCACCACCTACTTCGGCGTCAACCGGAAGGTCATCGAGCTGGGCGAGCGCATCGTCGATGCCTCGCCATGCGGGGAGAAGATCCGTTTCGTGGCCACCGGCTCCGACGCCGTCACTTTCGCCGTGCGCATGGCGCGCGCCTTCACCGGGCGCAGGCGTGTCCTGCGCTTCGAGGGCGGCTGGCATGGCGTCAGCGACTTCGCCCTGCACGGCGCCAAGCCGCTTGCGCCCAGCGCGTATCCGCGCGCCACGCCGGACGCCGCCGGCCTGCCGAAGGCGATGCCCGACGACCTGCTGCTGTCGCCGTTCAACGACCCGGAGATGGCGCGCCAGCTGATCGAGCGGCACGCCGAAGACCTGGCCGCGGTCTGCGTGGAGCCGCTGCAGCGCTGCATCCGCCCCAAGCCGCCCTTCCTCGAGACCCTGCGCGAGCTCACCGCCAGACACGGCATCATGCTCATCTTCGACGAGGTGGTGACCGGCTTCCGCATCGCCTGGGGCGGCGCGCAGGAGCGCTACGGCGTGGTGCCGGACCTGGCCGCCTACGGCAAGACGATCTCCGGCGGCCATCCCAACGCCGCGGTCTGCGGCCGCGCCGACGTGCTGGAGACCGTCAATCCGTGGCGGGCGCTCGACGACCCGCAGCGCACCTTCGTCTCCGGGACCTTCAACGGCAACCCGCTCTCGGCCGCGGCCGGCCTGGCCACGCTGAACGTGCTGGCCGAGCCCGGCACCTACGAGCGGCTCGACGCGATAGCCGACCGCATCCGTGCCGAGGTCGTTTCGATGGGGCGCGAGTTCTCCATCCCCCTGCTGGTCGGCGGCGACGGGCCGGTGCTACAGGTGCTGTTCACGGAGGCGGACGAGATCGTCAACTACGAGAGCATGCTGTACGCCGACAAGGAGCGTGCGTTCCGCTTCGGCGTCGGCATGATCAGGCGAGGCTTCTTCGTCAGCCCGTACGAGAAGATCTACCTGTCGACGGCCCACACCGACGAGGACCTGGACCGGGCGCTCACGGCCATGCGGGAGGTGCTGAAGGAGCTGCCTGCGGCGGCATGAAGGCGGTCGTCAAGACGCGCCCGGAGCCGGGCACCACCAGCAGGCCGCCGTCGCCCGGGTGGACGTCGCTGAGGTACGGGAACACCACGGTGTGGTCGCAGAAGATGCGGGCGTCCCGTACCTCGTAGCGGATCGCGTCCCAGCCGAAGTCGTCGCGGGCGCAGTGCAGCCGCATGGCCTCTGATGCGCCTTCCGAGGCGTCGTCGACCTGCAGCGTCCCGCTGGCCAGCCGCGGGCGCCCGCGCGTCAGCTCCGTGACGATGGGCCAAGTCGACGGATGGAGGGCCAGCCGCTCCAGCGCTGGGTCGAACGCGAAGCCGTTCAGGTAGCGCTTGCCGTCGACGCGGAAGCCGTCCGGCAACTGCTCGGGAGGGGTGGCTACGTAGCGCTCGGCCGCCGCCCGCGCCGCGGCCAACTCCTCGGCGGAGAGCTCGTTCCTCACGAGCAGATAGCCGTGCAGGTCGAACAGGTAGCGCTGCTCGGGCGTCATCATGGCGATCGTTCCTCCGGCACTAGCCGGTGGGCCGCCGGCGGCGCCGTCGCGACCCCTATGGAGGTGCTAACCGGCCGCGGCGGTGAGCGCGCGGCGCACGAACACCTTGGCCAGGTGGCGCCGGTAGTCCTCGTCCGCGAACATGTCGGAGAGCAGCTCCCGTCCGTCGGCCGCCTTGGCCGATGCCGCCTCGATCGTGGCGGCATCGAGCGTCGCCCCTTGCAGGGCGGCCTCCACGCCAGCGTCCCGGAACGCGGCGGCGGCGACGCCGTTGAGCGCCACGCGCGCGCTCGTGCAGCGGCCGCCGTCGGTGGCGACCGCCACGGCCGCCCCGCACACCGCGAACCGTGAGGCGGGGTGCGGGAACTTCTGGTAGCTCGATCCGGCGCCGCCCTGGTCGGGCACCTCCACGGCGGTGACGATCTCGCCTTCCTCCAGCGCGGTGGCGTACAGATCGACGAAGAAGTCGGCCGCGGCGATCTGCCGGCTGCCACTTGAGCCGCGCACGTGGATAACGGCGTCGGACGCCAACAGCGCGGCCGGGTAGTCGGCCGCCGGGTCGGCGTGCGCGACGCTGCCGCCGATGGTGCCCTTGTTGCGTACCTGCACGTCGCCGATGACGGCGGCGGCCGCGGCGACCAGCGGCGCCCGCGCTCCGACCAGGTCGCAGCCGGTGATCCGCTCATGGGTGGCAGCGGCGCCGATGCACACGCCGCCACCGCTCTCCTTGATGGCGGACAGCTCGTCGATGCGGCTGATGTCGATCAGGGTGCCGGGCCGGTCGAGCCGCAGCTTCATGGCCGGCAGCAGGCTGTGTCCGCCGGCGAGCAGGCGGGCGTCGCCGTCGGCTTCGCCCAGCAGCTGCAGCGCCTCGTCGACCGATCCTGCGCGTCGATACGCGAATGTCGCGGGAATCACGTGGTACCTCCGTTGGCGTTCATGGCGCGCCAGACCCGTTGCGGGGTGAGCGGCATCTGCAGGTCCCGAACGCCCAGATGCCAGAGTGCGTCGACGGCGGCGTTCACGACCGCCGGCGTGGAGCCGATCGTGCCGGTCTCGCCGGCGCCCTTGACGCCGAGCGGATTGATCGGACATCGCGTCTCGGTGCGGTCCACCTCGTACGAGGGAACGTCGTCGGCCCTCGGCATCGCGTAGTCCATGTAGGAGCCGGTCAGCAACTGGCCGGCGTCGTCGTAGGCGGCGCCCTCCAACAGCGCCTGGCCGACGCCCTGGGTGATGCCGCCGTGCACCTGACCGTCGACGATCAGCGGGTTGATCACCCGGCCGACGTCATCGACCGCCACGAAGCGCTTGAGCTTCACCTGGCCGGTGTCGGCATCGACCTTGACGACGGCGATGTGCGTCCCGAACGGGAAGGTGAAGTTCTCGGGGTCGAAGAACGAGGTGAACTCCAGCCCCGGCTCCACGCCGTCCGGATAGTTGTGCACGGTGTAGGCCTGCGCGGCCACCTCCTGGAAGCTCATGCCGCGGTCGGTGCCGCGCACCTTCCAGCCGCCGTCCACATACTCCAGGTCCTCGGGCGACGCCTCGATCAGGTGGGCGGCGATCTGCGCCCCCTTCTCCTTGATCTTGCCCAGGCTCACGTGGATGGCGCTGCCGCCCACGGCGATACTGCGCGAGCCGGCGGTGCCGTTGCCCATCGGGATCATGTCGGTGTCGCCGTGCACGATCTCGACGTCCTCCATGGGGACGCCCAGCTCGTCGGCGACCACCTGCGCGAAGGTGGTGACGTGGCCCTGTCCGTGCGAGTGGGTGCCGGTGAACACCGTCACCTTGCCCGAGGGCTGCACGCGCACGGTCGAGCTCTCGTAGAAGCCGCCGCGCGCGCCGAGGGCGCCGGCGACCTTGGACGGCGCCACGCCGCACGCCTCGATGTAGCTGGAGAAGCCGACGCCGAGCAGTTTTCCTTCGGTCCGCGCGGCCGTCTGCCTTGCGCGGAACGCCGGCAGGTCGAACACCTCCAGCGCCCGGTCCATGGCCCCGCCGTAGTTACCGCTGTCGTAGACCATCGCCACCTGCGTCTCGTAGCCGGGCTCGGTGACGCCGTCGAACGGCGGTATGAAATTCCTGCGGCGGATCTCCGCGGGGTCGACGCCGGTCTCATGAGCGGCGGTGTCGACCAGCCGCTCCAGCAGGTAGGTCGCCTCCGGCCGGCCGGCGCCGCGGTAGGCGTCCACCGGGGTGGTGTTGGTGAAGGCCGCGGTGACCTCGACGTGGACGGCCGGCGTCGTGTACTGGCCCTGCAGCAGCGTCCCGTACAGGTAGGTCGGGATCGCAGACGCCACCAGCGACAGGTATGCGCCCATGTTCGCCTGCGTGCGCACCCGCAACCCCGTGAACTTCCCCTCGGCATCGAGCGCCAGGTCGGCCGTGGTGACGTGGTCGCGTCCGTGCGCGTCGGTCATGAAGCTCTCGGTGCGGGAGGCCGTCCACTTCACCGGCCGGCCGATCCTGCGGGCGGCCCAGGTAACGGCCGCCTCTTCCGGGTAGTGGAAGATCTTGCTGCCGAAGCCGCCGCCGACATCCGGGCCGACCACGCGCAGCTTGTGCTCGGGAAGCCCCAGCACGCCGCCCATGACCGCGCGGATCGTGTGCGGGTTCTGCGTCGACGTGTACAGCGTGGAGCGGCCCGAGGCCGCATCGAAGTCGGCCAGCGTAGCCCGCGGTTCGATGGCGTTGGGGATGAGCCGCTGGTTGATGAACTCCAGGGTGGTGAGATGGGCGGCGTTCGCGCAGGCCGCGTCGGTGGCCTCGCGGTCGCCAAGGTCCCAGATGAAGGCGAGGTTGCCCTGCGCCTCCGCGTGGATCTGCGTCGCCCCTTCGGCGATCGCCTCCGGAACGGACGCCACGGCCGGCAGCTCGCGGTAGCTCACGTCGACCAGCTCGGCGGCGTCCTGCGCCTGCTCCAGGGTCTCGGCGATCACGCAGGCGACTCCGTCGCCGACGTAGCGCACCGTGTCGGAAGCCAGCACCGGGTGCGGCGGCTCGTTCATGGGCTCGCCGGTGTTGAAGTCGACCTGCCACGCGCACGGCAGGCCGCCGAGGCCGTCAGCTTCCACGTCCGCGCCCGTGAGCACCGCGACCACGCCCGGGGCCGCGGATGCCGCTGCCGTGTCGACGCCTTCGATCGCGGCATGCGCGTGCGGGCTGCGCACGAACGCGCAGTACGTCATGCCGGGAAGCTGTATGTCGTCCGTGTAGCGGCCGGCGCCGGTGATGAACTTCTGGTCCTCGACGCGCCGGACCGGTTTGCCGATCTGTGCCGTAGCCATGACCGCCTCCTACGTCAGGGTGCCGGCAGCGCGCTGCACGGCACGGACGATGTTGTGATAGCCGGTACACCGGCAGTAGTTGCCTTCCAGCGCGTGGCGGATCTCCGCCTCGCTCGGCTGGTCGTTGCGCTCCAGCAGGTCGACCGCCGTCATGATCATGCCCGGGGTGCAGAAGCCGCACTGCAGGCCGTGCTCCTCCCGGAACGCCTCCTGCAGCGGATGCAGCGTGCCGTTGTCGGCAAGCCCCTCGATCGTGGTGATGTCGGCGCCGTCGGCCTGCACGGCCAGCATGGTGCAGGTCTTGACGGCCTTGCCGTCCACGATCGCCGTGCACGCTCCGCAGCTCGACGTGTCGCAACCGACGTGCGTGCCGGTCAGGCGCAACTCGTCGCGCAGGTGGTGCACCAGCAATCGCCGCGGCTCGACCTGGTGCTCTGATGTACAGCCGTTGACCGTCATGGTGACCGTTTCAGCCATCGCGTTTACTCCCTCACTCCGGTGGCGTGCCCGGAGTCGGAGTCCGGAAGCCGGTACGCTCACCTGCCGTCAATGATCGTCCGCAAACGCGCGGCGTCAAGTAGTCTAGGAACATCCGGGATCGGCGGAGTCATTTTCGGGCAGTTATGGAGGTCGCGAGATCCAACCGGAGGATGCGGAACCAACCCATCTTCGGACACCGAGGCGGCGAAGGGAGGAGAATATATCTTATAATATAATGTTAATGAAGATTAATTAACAGACAGCATTGAGACGCTTCGCGTCCGGCGCGAGCGGGTTGGGCGGGACCTGAGTCGCCTGGAGTTCGGGTGGCGATCGACGGCTGACGATGTTGCGCGGCGCGTCCACGACGCTCAGGACCGTTCGGCAGCCGTGTCCCGGTGCCGCGGCCACGAGCCTGCGGCCCGAGTTCGCCGCGTCAGGGCGACTCAGTACGAGCGGGCGAACACCACCTCGGCTGCGCCGCGCGCGCCCGTGAAGGCACACGTCCGGCCGGCCGGTGAAGTCGCCCCGTTGTCGCCTTCGGAGCTCAGGATGCAGCGCGGGGTGATCTTCAGCCGCTTCAGCAGCTCCTGGAACCCAGGGTCCTCCTCGGCTTCGGCAGCCATCGGGGCGACGGCGAAGCCCGACCGCTCCTCGTCCTGGAAGTACTCCCGCAACGATCCCAGATCCTCGACCTGCTCCGTGTGGGCCTCGCGGAACGCGCGCGCGCGCTCCAGCAGCTCGTCCTGAATCTGGCAGAGCACCACGGGCGCTTCGGCGGCGAAGCGCTCGCGCGGCAGCGACTGCCGCTCGCGCGGCGGCTGATCGCGGCGCGCCACCGACACCACCCCGGCGTCCAGGTCACGCGGGCCGATCTCGACCCGGATCGGCACGCCCCGCTTGACGTGGTGCCAGTTCTTCTCGCCGCCGCGCAGGTCGCGGTCGTCGATCTCCACGCGCAGCGGTTCATCGGCATAGCGCGCATCCGTCAGCTCGCGCTTCAGCGCGTCGCAGGCGCCCAGCACCGCGGTGCGCTGCACGGAATCCTTGTAGATTGGCAGGATGACCACCTGCTGCGGCGCCAGGCGCGGCGGCAGCACCACGCCGTCGTCGTCGCCGTGCGTCATGATCAGGCCGCCGACCAGCCGCGTGGACACCCCCCACGAGGTGGTCCAGGCGTGCACCAGGGAGCCGTCGCGGTCGCTGAAGCTGATGTCGCAGGCCTTGGCGAAGTTCTGCCCCAGGAAGTGGGAGGTGCCGGCCTGCAGGGCCTTGCGGTCCTGCATCATCGCCTCGATGGCGTAGGTGTTGACCGCGCCGGGGAAGCGCTCCCCCGCGGTCTTCTCGCCGCGCAGCACCGGCATCGCCATGTACTGCTCGGCGAAATCCGCGTACACGCCGAGCATGAGCAGGGTTTCTTCGACTGCCTCCTCCGCGGTCGCATGGACGGTGTGCCCTTCCTGCCACAGGAACTCGGCGGTGCGCAGGAACAGCCGAGGGCGCAGCTCCCAGCGCACGACGTTCGCCCATTGGTTGATCAGGATCGGCAGGTCCCGGTAGGACTGCACCCACTTGGCGTACATCTCGCCGATGATCGTCTCGCTGGTGGGCCGCACCACGTACGGCTCGTCCAGCTCGCCCGCCGGCACCAGCCCGCCTTCCGGTCCCGGCTCCAGCCGATGGTGGGTCACCACCGCGCACTCCTTGGCGAACCCCTCGATGTGCTCGGCCTCCCGCTCCAGGTAGCGCAGCGGGATGAACAGCGGGAAGTAGGCATTGGTGTGGCCGGTGTCCTTGAACATGCCGTCGAGCACGCGCTGCATGTTCTCCCACAGCGCGTAGCCCCACGGCTTGATCACCATGCAGCCGCGCACCGGCGACAATTCCGCCAGGTCGGCGGCGCGCACCACCTGCTGATACCACTCCGCGTAGTTCTCGTCGCGAGTCGGCGAGATCGCCGTCCGCGTGGATCGTCCCTTTGCCATGATTCGTGTGGGTCGGAGTCTGTCGAACTTGCCGCGTGAGCGGCAAGGACCGACAGCCGCCGAGCCGAAAGCAAGGTGGGGCCGATACGCGCGGGTATTGGGGCGGCTGGAAGAAAGATGCTGCACCGGCGATGCTGTCGCCGATGAGCAACGCTGACGGAGCCCGCCGCCCCAACATCATCCTGATCATCACCGATCAGCAGCGCTACGAGACGGTGGGCGCGTTGGGGTATCCCCACGTCGACACGCCGCACGTCGACCGGCTGGTGCGCGAGGGAGTGAGCTTCTCGCAGTGCCACGTGACCGCGCCGTCGTGCGGCCCGTCGCGGGCCAGCCTGTTCACGGGCTTCTATCCGCACAACGCCGGCGCCCTGCGCAACAACGACCCGTGGCCGCGGACCTGGGTCGGCGACCTGCGAGCGGCCGGCTATCACTGCGTCAACGTGGGCAAGATGCACGCCACGCCGTACGAGGAGATGCACGGATTCCACGAGCGGTTCGTGGTGGAGAACAAGCAGCGCCGCCGCGCGGAGCGGCTGTGGAGCGGCGATCGTCACGTGCTCGACGACGAGTGGGACAAGGCGCTGGCCGTGCACGGACTGGAGCGGCCGGAGAGGCCGTTCTACCAGGCGTGGCCGGACGTCGGAGAGCGGCAGGGCGCCTACGAATGGCGGCTGCCGGAGGAGCTCCATCCCGACGTGTTCGTGGGCGGGTTGGCGCGCCGCTGGATCGACCGGGCGCCGGACATGGACGACGAGCCGCTCTTCCTGCAGATCGGCTTTCCCGGTCCGCATCCGCCGTACGACCCGATCGAGCGCTACGCACAGCCGTACCTGCAGCGCGAACTGCCCATCCTGCCGGCCACGCGGGCGGAGATCGACCGGCAGCCGTCGACCCTGCACGCGCTGCGCGCCCGCCTGACCGAGCGCATGGCCGACTCCATCGCCTTCGATCCGCTCGCGCCCGCGGAGCAGCGGCACCGGCAGCGCGCCTACTACCTGGCCAACATGACCATGATCGACGAGCAGGTGGGCGCCATCCTGGAGCACTTGGAAGCCCGCGGGTTCCTGGACGACGCGGTGGTGATCTTCACGTCCGATCACGGCGACTGCCTGGGCGACCACGGCCTGGTGGAGAAGTGGAACATGTACGACTCGTCCGTGCGGGTGCCGCTGGTGGTGTGGAGCCCCGGCCGCTTCGGCGGGGGCCGCACCTGCGACGCCCTGACGCAGTGGTTCGACATCGGCCCCACGGTGCTGGAGCTGGCCGGCGTCGCGCCGCACGCGAAGATGGAGGCCGTGTCGCTGCTGCCGCACCTGCAGGACCGCCCGGACGCGGAGCGGCGGCGCTACGTGTACTCCGAGCACGCCACCGACTTCATTCTGCGGGCGGTCGGGCACCTGTTGATGGTGCGCGACGAGCGCTACAAGCTGGTCGAGTACTTGGGCACCGGCGAGGGGCAGCTCTTCGACCTGAAGGCCGACCCCGACGAGCTCGACGACCTGTGGTTCGACGGCGCCTGCCGGCGAATCAGGGACGAGCTCCGGGAGCGACTGCAGCGGTGGTTCGTGACCAGCACGATCGCTGCTTCCGGCTGGTGGAAGCCGGCAAGACCATGACGAGGCGACACGGGACCGAGGAGGAAGTGAGCCATGGACGGAGGTAACGGAACGGCGGGCAACGGTCTCGCCGCGGACATCGATCGCGACCGGTTTCTCCGCGAGGGATTCCTGATCGTTCCGGCGGTGATCGAACCGGCGCGGCTTCCCGAGGTGCGCCGCGCCTACGAGATCCTGATGGAGCGCCAGAGGGCGGTGTGGGCCGCCGAGCGCGCACCCGACGATCCGCCCGGCGGCATGTGGGAGACCGCGCGGCAGCCGCGCCTGCACCTATCGCGCGAGCTTGGCGCGCAGGTGGACGGGAGCTGCGCGGCGGCGGTCGAGGTATGGACCCGCGACCGGCTGCGCGCGGTGGCCGACCGGCTGCTGGGCGTCGAGGACGCGGGCGTCACCGAGCTGATGATGATGTGCAGCCCGGTGCGCGACCACGGCCCGGCCAACTGGCACCGCGACATCCACCCGATCGACACCGCGCCCCTGCGCGGCTACATCGATGACATCGTCGAGAACGGGCCGTCCTACATCCAGTGGAACATCCCGCTGTACGACGACGACGTGCTGTGGGTCATGCCGGGAACGCACGTCCGCGTGAATACCGAGCAGGAGAACCGCCTGTTGCTGGAGGACGACCGCCGGCCGCTGCCGGACGCCGTGCAGACCCGTCTGCGTGCCGGCGACGGCGTCGTCTACATCACGCCGATCCTGCACTGGGGTAGCAACTACAGTGCCCGGCTGCGCCGCACCGTGCACGGCGGCTTCTCGCCCTTCGCGCTGCGGGAGGACGATCCGTTCGTCGCTCATCTGCAGCCGCCGGCGCAGGAGATCTTCCGGCGCTGGCAACGCGCGAGCGACGCCAAGAAGAACCGCACGGAGGGGGCGCTGCGCGCGGCGCTGGCCGGCGACGCTACCGCCTACGACCGGGCCCTGTCGGAGCTGCGGCCCGGCGTGGCGGAGAAGGGCAAGCTGCTGCAGACGGTGTTCCTGACCAAGGCGGCGCTATTCATCCGCCTCCGCAAGCGGCCGGAGATGCGGTCCACCGTCCCCGAGCGGGTCGCAGTCGCAAGCGCCACCCAGCACCCGATCACGCTGAACTGGGGTCCGTGGTTCGCGGAACGGTTCACCGCCGAGGAGGCAGATCTCCTGTGGCAGCGTTTCGCGCCGATGGAAGCACGACTGAACGGCGACGAAGAGGGCTTCATGCCGGGCTTCCAGGCCGAGCGCATGCGCCACTCGTTCGTGGACATGCCGGCGGCCTTCGGCGTCGCCGAGCTCACCGCCACGTGGTCGTGACGAGGGGAACGTTAAGTCGCTCTTGGCAAGCCATTCCTTGATCGCTTGAGCGGTCTGTTCGACGAGGGTGCGCATCGGCAGGCACCAAACCAGCCGCCGCGGCGTGCCTGCCGGGTTCCGCAGACGGTGCGCGATCCAGCCGAGCGTCACCCCGGCCGTCTTGCCTGAGCCCCGTGGGGGCAACCAGGACGCGCGGCCCACCGCATCGGTAGCAAACTTCAACTGCCAATCATACGCATCCGCGCCGTCGCCGAATACGGTTCGATAGATGGTTGCTCCGTCCACGACTACGGCACCATCCCGGCTCACCTTAACTACTGAGAATTATAATAACTAATGGGAATTATATACCAAGGTGCCATGAATACAATAATTCCCTTACTACTCCGGTTTCTCTCCGCTACCCGTCCCGCGCGGCGTCTGTTCGGTCGGCACGCTCTCCAGATCGCAGTCTCCGGCAAGGGCGGACAGCGTTCTCTGGCGGGTCAGTTCTCCCAGCAAGCGGCGTTCGGCGTCGAGTATCGGGATCGGCAGGCGGCTGTCGGCCACGACCGCCAGGAGCTCGTCCAGGCACTGGTCGCCTTGGGCCGTCGGGGTGTTGTCGCGCAGGATCTTCCGAAGATCCCGATCTCCGCGTATGACGGCATCCGGCACGTCGTCGACTTCCACGTAGCCGCGATAGCGGCTCTCCCCTTCGGTCACGAACTCGATTCTCCGGCCGTTGCCGTACGTCTCGGCCAGCGCCTTGTCGGGCGAGGTGTCCACGTCCAGCGCGGTGACCTTCTCCATCGTCGCCCAGGCGGTCAGGACGCGCGAGCGGTTGACGTCGCGCACGAACTCCTGGACGTAGTCGTCCGCCGGGTTGGTGATGATGTCGATGGGCGCGCCGACCTGCACGGCCTTGCCGTCCTTGAGGATGGCGACGTGGTCGCCGAGGCGCAACGCCTCGTCCAGGTCGTGGGTGATGAACACTATCGTCTTGCGCAGGTCGCGCTGCAGGCGGATCAGCTCGTCCTGCATGTCGCGCCGGATCAGAGGGTCCAGCGCGCTGAACGGCTCGTCCATCAGCAGGATCTCCGGGTCGGTGCAGAGCGCCCGCGCCAGGCCGACGCGCTGCTGCATGCCTCCCGAGAGCTGGCGCGGCCGCATGCGCTCGTAGCCCTGCAGCCCGACGACCTCGATCCACCGGGCGGCGCGCTCCAGGCGTTCCTCCTTGGGCATGCCCTGAACCCTCAGGCCGTATGCCACATTCTGGACCACGTTCCGGTGCGGGAGCAGTCCGAAGCTCTGGAACACCATGCTCATCCTGGTGCGCCGCAGCTCCGTGATCTCCGCGGCGTCCATCTCCACGACATTAGCCCCATCGATCAGCACTTGGCCGGCGGTCGGATCGATGAGCCGGTTCACGCAGCGCACGAAGGTGGACTTGCCGCTGCCGGACAGGCCCATCACCACGAAGGTCTCCGCGCCCCTGATCCGCAGTGTGACGTTGTCCAGCCCGACCGTGTGGCCGGTCTGCTCCAGGATGTCTTCCTTGCTCACACCCGCGTCGACCTGCGCCATCACTTCCTGCGGACGTTGGCCGAAGATCTTGTACAAGTGGCGTACTTCGATGTCGCTCGGGTCGGCGATGCCGTTGCCCGAGCCGGCGCCGTTGTCAGGTCCCACTGTGGTGTTCTCCATTGCGGCCTAGGTTTTCAGGGCCTGCGTCGGGTCCAGACGAGCGCCATAGGCGGCCGTCACGCGATCCAGAATCACGGCCAGGGCCAGGACGGCGAGACCGGACTCCAGCCCGAACCCGACGTCGCCGTTGTTGACCCCGCGCAGCACGTTGGCCCCCAGGCCGCGGGCGCCGATCATGGAGGCGATCACGGCCATCGCCAGCGCCATCATGATCGACTGGTTGACGCCGGTCATGATGGCCGGCATCGCCAGCGGCATGCGCACGCCCCAGAGGATCTGGCGGCTGGTCGCCCCGAACGCGTCCGCCGCCTCGACGGTGGACCGGTCCACCAGGCGGATGCCCAGGTTGGTGAGCCGCACCATCGGCGGCACGGCGTACACGCAGATCGCGAAGATCGCCGAAACGTTGCCGAGCCCCAGAAAGAACACCACCGGAATCAGGTAGACGAACGGCGGCAGGGTCTGCATCGCGTCAAGGATCGGGCTGATGACCGCGCGCACCCACCGATTGGTGGCCATCAGGATGCCGGCGGGTATGCCGGTCACCACCGTGATCGAGGTGGCGACGAGCATCAGGGCCAGCGTCCGCATCGTGTCGTCCCAGAGGTTCATCATCCCGATGACGACGAGGGAGGCCACCAGCCCGAGGGTCATGAGCCCATGTCGCGACGCGTGCCACGAAACCAGGCCGATGACCGCGACGATCAGCCACCACGGCACCCAGAGCAGCGAAAGCTCGACATACCGGAGTACCAGCAGCAACTGGTCACTGATGGCATCGACGACGGTGCCGAATTCACGCAGCAGGAACTTCAGCGCGTCGTTGGTCCACTCCCGGAGCGGGATCTGGCACCCTTCGGGGAAGGTGCTGAGAATGCCGCCGAGACTGCCGGCGCACTCTTGAAACCACGTGCCCATATCAGCAAAGAGCCGTCATGGCGATGTCGAGGATGCTGCGTGGGTCCACTCGCTCAGATGCAGGAACGGGGGTGCCAGTGTGGCACCCCCGTTCAGCGTCACTCACATCGTGTGTGCCGACAGGCGTCGGCCTCTCTAGTTCCCTAGTTGAGGGAAGCCTGGATGCGTCCGGCGACCTCATCGGACACCCACGCACTCCACACCTCCATCTCGTTCATGAGGAACTCGCGAGCCGCGTCGACTGCGTCGACTTCGTTGGACATCATCTGCAGATAGGGGGCCAACTCCTGCAGGGTGACTGCATAGGCATCCAGGAAGGCGACCATCCCCTCGGAGGCGGCCTCCGAGAAGTCCTTGCTCAGTGCCACATGGAGAACGGAGGTTGGAAATGCGCATCCGCGGTCGCCGTCCACCCAGCACTCGTCCGAGTACGCCGGCTCCTCCAAGACCACCATGTCGTAGGTCCCGAGCACCCATGTTGGGCTCCAGTAGTAGCCGAGCCAGGGCTCGCCCTTTTCGTACGCACCGATGAGCGAGGCCGCCAAGGCTGCTGAGGTGCCCGGCCTGAAGTTCGTGAAGTGCTCGTCCAGTCCGTACGTCGCCATCTTGTCGTTGTTGACGACCTCGCACTGCCAGCCGATGACGCAGTTGTAGAAGCGGCCCTTGCTGGGCTCTTCGGGATCCTTGAACAGCTCGGCGTAGCGAGGCAGATCGTCGATCGACTTCAGGTCCGGAGCCATCGGCTCGATGCCGCGATCTGCGTCGCCCTCGATCACGAAGCGTGGCACCAGGAACGAGAACTCACCGGCTCCGTCCATGCTCATGCCGAGGTCGATTACGTCACCGGCGTCAGCCGCTTCAAAGTAGACGTCTGGTGCAGTGTTGAACCAGATCTCCATGTTGATGTCGATGTCGCCGCGCACCAGTCCCTGGACCATGGGAATGGTCGCTCCCGGGATGTCCGTGTACTCGCAGCCAAATCCGGCCTGAAGGATCTGCCCGGATATGTGGTTCTGGAGCTGAGCGCTCGCCCAGTTGAGCCCGGCGAACACCAGTTCGCGGCCGAGGCCGTTGCAGTCCTCCGTGTCGGCGACTGCGATCGGCGCCACCAGGGCGATGCCGATCAGGGCGATGAGGAGCCTTCGGGGCCCTCTACGAGCTAAGCTTTCTGTCGAATCCGAATCTGTGGATGTAGACATAACGCTCATGATCGTGGCATGGCTGGCGCGGGGGTGCAAGGCGCCGCCGCCGGCGATCGCCGATCAGCATCATCGATCGGGTAACGTCAGGCAGTGATGGATGTTACGCGGGAGGACGGGCGGCAGAATCGTTCGAGGATCGATCGCCGTTCCGGGGTCAGGCGGCGCATCAGCGCCGCCGACGGCTCGTAGTTGAAGCGGGTGCGCACGAATCGCACGGAGTACCGGTACCGCACGGTGCGGCGGTAGCCGGCACTGGTGCGTCGCGCCGAACCGTGCGTGCCCCGCGTCGGCGAACAGCGGGGCGTTGCCGGCCTCCACGCAGACCTCCTGCGTGACCAGCGCGGTGCCGGCCGCCTCCCGTTTGTGGCTGGCTGTGGCTAGGGGCGCCGTCGACTGCCAGCCTGGGACGGGTCTGGGTCACGTTGTGACTGCCCGGAACCAGCACCGTGGGACCGTCGCGGAGGCGATGCTCGTAATCCAGGGAGGCTCGGTGGGCGATCCGTGGGGCGCGATTGTCCCCTAAGACGGTGCGGCGAGGCATGCCGGGCGATGAGCCTGACACAGGCACGCCCCGTAGGAGGACGCTGGCGAGCGGATCGGAGTGCCGAGCTGCGGATCAGCCCGGGCGCCCAGTCGAGCGCGGCGAGCTTGTGGCCTCGTAACGCAGCTCGTGACACCACACCCGTCTCTCACGCGGCGCGCCACGTAGTCGATGCCCGAGGACTCCAGGCCGCTGAGCGTCGCGCCGTCGGCGAAGCCGGCGTCGATGCGCAGCAGCACCGACTCGCACACCCGGCGCACGCGCTTGGTCACCGCCTGGATGAACTCAAGCGCCCCGTCGGCCGACCCCACCGCGCCGGGCCGCAGCGTGCCGGCTGCTCTCGGAGCAACTGGCGATGAGCGCATGAAACATCCGCTGCCCGCAGTACCCGTTGTACTCGCTGCCGGCCTGCTGACCGTGGACGTGCGCCGGCAGGCCGTCCACGTCGACGATCAACCGCTTGTACCGCCGGCCCTGATTGCTCATCTCCAGCCGGCGCAGCGCCTGTTCGATGACCGCTTCGCGCAGCACCTCCTGATGTGCGCTCAACACGTCCCGCAGCCGTGACAGCGTCGGCTGCGAGGGCAGCACGTTGTCCTGCTCCAGGGCCGCGTGCCGCGGCGGCTGTTGTTGGTCACCCGAAGGCTCGGGTCCGACGAGCCCGCCTACCCGGGCCTGCCCATGCACGCGGCGGAGCAGACGAAGCGGCGTGTTCGACGGCGAAACTGTGCCGGCCAGCGATACGGTGGTGAGGCTGTCGAGCCGCACACCGACCGACATCATCCGCAAGGGGTGAGTGCCAGAGGCTACGGATACAGGATCAACCTGAGCGCCGGGCGCAGTGCGCTGGTGCTCGGTGCTCGATGTGTTGGTCGAAGTGGTCGGAGAGGCAACCCTGCCGATCGTGAACGCTGCCTGCCGATGCTGCGAGGGCAGTGGAGACTGGTGAGCCGCCGCAGCCGGTGGCGTTCGATCGCGGCTGGCGCCTTCCATTTCTCCGTAGCCGGGCTCCCCATTTCTCCATAGCCGGGCTCCCCTTTCCCGCACCTCAGGCATTGAGTAGCGCAACATCAGTGCATTGCTGATGTCTTTGGCCCTCAGACGTGCCGTCATTGGAAGCACAGACGAGGAGGAGCGATGCTCCGCTCCCTTTCTGGACATGCGAACTGCCACTACGTAATGGCAAACTAAGGAGACTTGCGTGAATCGAACAATTGCACTGATGGTCACTGCGGCGCTGCTGGTTGGTGCCGTTGACGTGGCTACTGCACAAGAACAGCCGCTTCAAACCAGCTTGATTGGCATAGATGGTACCGTGCCTGATCTGGCGGAGATCCTCGGCATTGGCGTTCATATTTCATGTCTACGCAGGAAGTATTCGAGCGATCTCTGCGCCACATGGCTGAGTCATTGGCCGAAAGAATGGGTGTAGAGAACGTTGCGTATTTCCTGTGCGTGGCCTCCAAGAGGACCCTATAGCGCAATTCCCTCGGCACCTACGACAACTTGCCCGGAGCGAAGACCTGTCGGCTAACGTCAAGCGGTGATGGATGTTACGCAGTAGGACGGCGCGGTGGAATCGGTTCCAGGATCGATCGCCGTTCCGGGGTCAGGCGGCGCAGCAGCGCGGCCGAGAGTTCGTAGTTGAAGCGGGTGCGCACGAATCGCGGCGAGTACCGGTACAGCACGGTGCGGCGGTGGCCGGCATTGGTACGCCGCGCCGAGCCGTGGGTGACCGCGTCGGTGAACAGCAGGGCGTCGCCGGCCTCCAGGTAGACCTCCTGCATGCCGAGCGCGGTGCCGGCCGCCTCCCGTTCGTGGCTGGCGGCGGCTATGGGGGCGCCGTCGACTGCCAGCCGGGGATGGACCTCGGTGACCTTGTGACTGCCCGGAACCAGCACCGTGGGACCGTCGCCGGGGCCGATGTCGTGCAGCGCCATCATCACGTTGATCTGACCGACCATCCACTCGCCGGTGTTGCGCTGGCGAAAGGTCATGTAGCTGATGGGCATGTGCCCGCCGGAGTGGATGTAGAGGAAGCCGCCCGAGCCGCGCACGTTGAGCAGGTTCTCGTGGATGGAGAGTCTGTTGATGGGATTGATGAAGCGCGTGACCAGGGGCAGCCACGCCGGGTGGTCGATGAGCCGTTCGAACACCGCGCCGCCTTCCACGATGTTCTGAAAGTTGACGCCGTCGTCCGGCCCGTAGCTGTGCAGCTCGACGTGGCCGATCCAGCAGTCAGGCCGCACCTGTTCGCCAACCTCGGCGGCCTCCACCGGGAGGTTCTCCACGTAGGACCAGTGATCGTCCACCCAGCGATTCATCTCCGCGAGATCGTCGCGGCCGATCGCACCCTTGAGGACCAGGTAGCCTCGGAGGTCGAACAGGTAGTCCAGGTTCTTGTCACTCGTGCCGGCGTCCATGTTGGCTGTGCCCCTCGCTTCGGAACCCCGACTCTATCCGCAAACCTCCCTGCGTGGCGCGTCTTCACACGCGGATCCGGGGAGATCCGAACCATGATTGCGGTGACTCAGGTGGTATGGTTGGGCCATGCGGCCCGATGGGAGCGCAGCCAAGCGGATCGACGCCACGCGCCGGCAGGCGGCGGAGGCGGTCTGCGACCGCGTGATCGGTCGCGTACGCGACTGGCGCTACGTGCCGCCGGAAGCCCTCTGGGCCGAGAGCACCGCCTACCGGGCAGAGCTGGCCGCCACTCTGGCGATCGCCGGCCACCTGCTGGGCCGGCAGCGCTGCATGGACGTGGCGGAGGCGATGCTGGAGCGGATCCTGGCCGAGCGGGTCGACGGCGCGCTGTGGTCGGTGGGACGGTGGTGCCAGTTTCCCGTCTATAGCGGACTGCCCATCGACTGGCGCGACGAGCTGACCCGGCCCGACACCACCAACCCGATCGTCCTGTATTGCCTGGGCGTGTACCATCGCATCACCGGCGACCGCCGGTTCGCCGCCAGCGTGCGCACGTCGTTCGATCGCATGCAGGCCGGCGCCTGGTTCGGGGATCCTGCCGCCCTGCACCACATGACCCCGGAGTGGGTCGCGCTGGCCAGCTTCCTGTGGCGTGAGGAGTTCCCGGAGTACTGGCAGGCGGCGCGACCGATCGTCGACTGGGTTCGCGCCGGGCTGGTGCCGGGGGCGGCGCTCGACTTCCCGTTCGTGACCGCCGTCCGCATGCACCTGCTGCTGGCCACCACCGGAACGGAACATCTGCGCGGGACGATCGGCCCGGCGATCGACGCCTTCCTGGCCGACGAGTCGTGGCGGTACGAGCACGAGCGCCGGGACGTCCGCCACATCAAGGAGCTGGGAGAGCACGTGGACATCCGCGCCAACGGGGCGCTGGCGGTGGCGATGCGGATGTTCGATCTGGCCGCGGGCGAAGAGGTCTATACCGGTACCGACCACTACCGGTATCTGGCGGGATGGATGGACGCGATGCGCGACCCCGACGGCTCCTGCTACGGCTGCCGCGACGTCGGCACGGGCCGGCGGTTCTGCCTGGGCTCGCCGCCGCACTACATCCAGCTCTGGTGGATCCTGGGCGGCTTCCACGTGTGACCGCGTGACCGAACGGACCATCGGACTGCCGGCGCGCGGCGCCGACGTCGTCGTGGACGGCTGCCACATCCACGGGGAGGGCTCCCACGTAGAAGCTGTAGTAGGTGTCGCTGCCGGGGGAGCCGCGCCAGTCGGGGAGAGACGGATCGGCCTGGTTGCCGGTCTGCGCGAACGGACGCGGCACGTGGCCCCAGCGCGCGTAGTCTCGCCTCCGGCCGGAACTTGACGTCGCAGTAGGCGTCGAAGCCGTGCTCGGCCGGCACCAGGTGGTTCTTGCCGCCCCACCAGACGTGGTAGCCGGCCCGCTTGAGCAGCGTGAGGGCGTACGGCTCGCCGTGATGGGCGCGCAGCAGGTGGCCGACCACGTCGCCCCGCCACTGGTCGGGGTTGAAGATGACGATGTGGGGAGGACGCCTACCGGGTGCCACCGCTCACACCAGACACCGGGAGGCCGAGAACCGCTCGATCGGGCACCGTGGCCTCAGGCCCGACGGGCGGCGCGTTCCAGGCCGAACAGACGGGCGGCGTTGCCGCCCAGGATCGACGCCTTCTCTTCGTCGGACAGGAAGTCGCAGTGCACGCGGATGAAGTCCAGCGACTGCCGGTACGTGCACCACTGCGTCATCCCGTACGGGCTGTCCGAGCCCCAGAGCAGCGACTCGGCGCCGGCGCGGTCGAGGAGTTCGCGCAGCAGCTTCTGGCCTTCCGGGTACGGGTAGTCCGGCCACTTGGCCGGCATCAGCAGCTCCGCGTGTACCTGCGGCCGGTCGAGCACGCGCAGCAGCTCCTCCGGCACGCGGATCTGGTGGATGATCGCGGCCGGCACCAGGCCGTGGGTGATCACGCACGGCACCTCCGGATGGCGCCGCGTCCACTCGTCCAGCTCGGCGACCCGCCGCATGAACAGGCCCACGCGGTCGAGCGCGCGGTCGTCCAGGAACCAGAACACCGGCAGCCCGCGCTCCTCGACCAGCCGCCAGAGGGCGTCAAAGGTGGGATCGTTGAGCGAGCGATCGACCTGCATCACCGACAGCGGTTCGACGCTGAAGTACAGGCCGCGCATGCCCAGATCGTCGAAGCCGGCTCGCAACCGCGCCAGCCGGCCGGGGTCGTCGGCCGCAGGCTCCCAGATCTGAGCCAGTGCGACGAAACGGCCCGGGTACCGCACGGACGCCTCGGCGTAGTACTCGTTGAGGTCGCCGTAGACGTGGTCGGACTGCAGGACGCCGACGTCGACGCCCGCCAGGTCCATCTCGCCCACCATCCGCTCGGGGGTCGCCTCGTTGTTGGCGAGGCTCGGCGGGTAGATCTGCATGCGATAGCTGACCCCGGCGACGCTGATCTCCGCCTGTCCGTGGTCGGTCAGGTGAAAGCCCACGTCCGGCATGTCGGCGATGGAGGGGGAGCCGAACTCCAGCAGCGGGTCGGTGACGTGCTCGCCGGTGTCCATGCGCCAGAAGTCGACCCACTCGCGCGAGTGGTACTGCCAGAACTTCAGCCGCAGCTCGGGCGGGATTCCCTGCGGCTGCGATCCGAGCCGCGGGAAGATATGGTAGTGCGCGTCGATGACCGGCGTGTCGCCGGCGGCGCCCGGCAACACCCAGCCGCCGCCCGTCCAGCGCGGCGCCGTCTCTTCGCTCATGCGTTCAGTTCCTCCGGTTGCGCCTGAAGCCAGGCGTCGAAGTCGCTGCCGCGCCACCCCGAGCGCGGCCGGTAGCCCAGCAGCTCGACCGCCTTGGCGGAGCTGAACGGCGAGTCGAACCCGGTCAGCGGCGCGCGCCGCTCGACGTCCGGGAAGTGCCGGTCCAGCAGCTCCGGCGTCGGGATCGGGCTGCAGGTGTCGGAGCCGGCGATCAGGAACACCTCGTGCCGGAGACCGGTGGCGGCCAGCGCCAGCCCGAAGGCGCCCGCGGCGTCGCGCAGGTCGGTCACCGCCCACAGCAGGTTGCGCGGCGGCGGCGGTCCGGGCATCGGCCACGCGCAGTCCGGCTCGTGGATCGCGCGCCGGTAGCGCTCGCGCCAGAGGCGCTCGCGAGTCATGCCGGCGCGGCCGGCCCATCCGCAACGCACAGCGACGTCGGCCCCGGCGGTGTCCACGCACCAGTTGTGGTTGATCCGCAGGCAGATCGTGGGCAGGCCGTGGCGGTCCGTGTAGCGCTTGCAAGCGGCCTCGGCCAGCAGCTTGCTGAGCCCGTACTCATCCTGCGGCGCGTCCGGGTGTGCCTCGTCGATCGGCAGGTAGCGCGGCACGATGTCGTGGGTCTGGAAGGAGAAGCCGGTGGCCGCGGCGGAGGAGGCGAGGACCACCCGCCCGACCCCGCAGGCGACGGCCGCCTCCAGCACGTTGACGGTGCCGATGACGTTGAGCGTGAGCAACTCGGCCGGAGCGGCTCTGCCGGGACCGGGCACCGCGGCCAAGTGGATGATCGCGTCCTGACCGGTAGAGGCGTGCCGCAGGCCGTCGGCATCCATCAGGTCGCCGCCGTTCCACGCATCCCAGGGTTCGGCGGGCGCCGTGCGGCTGAAGCAGGTCAGCCTATGCGCCGGCGCGAGGGCGCGGCGCAGGTAGCTGCCGACGATGCCGCTGCCGCCGGTGACGAGCACGCGCATGCGGTAGCGTAGCGCCGCGGTGCCGCCGACGCGACCGCGCACCCGGCATGATCGCCCACTTCGCTACGGTCAGGGCACTGGCGAAGGTGCAGGCGGCGCTGCACGGGATCACCGTTCGCCGAGGCTTCTCCGGAGAACTCCCAGGTCTTGCCGCAGATCCTCGATGTCGTACTGGGCCGACACTCTTCTGGACCGGGCGTGGTCCAACTCGCGGACCAGCTCCAGTGGGATCCGGGTGCCTACCATCTGTTCCTTCTTCACTTGCTCTCCTCCCGGGCGATTCTCAGCACTTCGACGACGGCCGGGGAAAGCCACAGGACATCGGCGAGATCGCTGAGAGCTGCCTCCAACTCGCCAAGAAAGTCACTCGCGCCAGGCGTCCGCCGCCACCTGCAGGCAGGCGATGGCGTGGCGCCGGCTCTGCTCCAGAGGGAACTTGTCGTGCTGCTTGACCATGCAGGAGATGGCGTTCAGCCGGATCACCGCCTGGAAGCCCAGGGAGGCCTGATACAGCCCCTCTTCGTGACCGGTCCAGTTGCCGTGATGGGTGTCGGGCAGCGCCAGCAATTGCTCGTCGATGTCGAGCCAGATGTCCCGCAGTGCGTCGTCCGCCAGGCACTCCGGGCGGTAGCGCAGCAGCATGTGGCCCGGGCGCCGCTTCCAGTGGTTGGAGTGCCACTCCCAGAACAGCCACGGGCGCTTTTCCTCCAGGTAGCGCCAGACGTTGTTGACTTCCGGGGTGGACTCCGGGAGGTGCTCGGCGCCCTGTATGCCCTCCAGGTACGGGAACCGCCCCTGGGAGTCGCTGACGCCGTAGCCGAGCACGGTTCCGTCCGGGTTGGTCATCGGGATGAAGCAGACGTGGAAACGCTGCACGATGGCGTCCGCCGCGGCACTGCCCGTTCCCAGGAAGTCGATCAGCGCCCGGCAGGCCAGGCTGCCCATCTCGGAAGGCTGCGGCGTCTGCGTGTGCACCATGGTGGGATTGCCGGGATCGCCGAACTCGACGGCGTACACCGCGCGGCCCTGGAAGCTGCTGCCGATCCGCCGCACCGTGCCGGACTCGACCGTCTGCAGCCAGTCCAGCATCTCGGTGTAGGGCCACCAGTGGTAGTTGCTGAGGAAGATCGTGCCGTCCCGCTCCGCGCCGCCCGGCGGCAGCGTCAGGTCCAGGTCCAGGGAGTCGGGCAACTCCGGCACGCGGTGGATGTCGCCGGCCGGGATCTCGCTCCATACGCCTGTGTGCCGCACCTGGAAGCTGGCCGACTGCTCTCCCCAGGTGCCCTCGAACGGGGCGTTCAGGCGCAGCCGCACGCGGCGCCCGCGCGGCAGCTCGTTGCGCACGCCCACGCACACGTAGTAGCCTAGGCCGCCGAAGCGGTGTTTGCCCGGCTCCTCCTCCAGGTCCGCCGCGTAGTGGCCGGGCGCCAGCGCCCGGAAGTTGCAGCCGTTGGCGCCCTCGAAGTCGGAGGCCAGCAGCACCTCGGTGTCGGCGAACACGTCGCCCCGGCCGCCGCGCGTCCCGCGCTCCCATCGCGGATCGTAGTCCGCCAGCCCTCGCTCAGTCTCAGCCATGCCGTCCTCCTCCTTCTCTCAGCCGGCCGCGCCCGCGACCGCGCTGTCCAGCCACCCCTCCAGGGTGAATCGCGCCGTGCCCACCTCGCCCGGGTCCAGGCAGCGCCGGTGCTCTGCCGGTAACGGCCGCACCTGCAGATCCGGCAAGCGCAGGCCGCGGAAGTGAAGCGGGGTTCCGTATGCGCAGTGCTTCCTCACGCGTACGGATCGGCTGCGTCGCGCAGGCCGTCGCCGACGAAGTTGAACGCCAGTACCGCGATGATCACGAAGAACGCCGGGATCAGCAGCCACGGATTGAGGCCCACGGCGTTGATGTTCTGGGCCTCGTGCAGCAGTACGCCCCAACTGGTCACCGGCGGCCGCAACCCGATACCCAGGAAGCTCAGCGCGGTCTCCGCCAGCACCATGTGCGGGATGCTCAACGTGATGGTGACGATGATGTGACTCATGAACGACGGCAACAGGTGGCGGCCGATGATAGCCGCCTCCGAGGCGCCGGCGACCACCGCGGCCGTCACGAAATCCTCCTCGCGCAGCGACAGGAGCTTGCCGCGCACCACCCGCGCCAGGCCGGTCCAGCCCAGCACCGACAGGATGATGGTGACCGCGAAGTACACCTGCAACGGCGGCCACTCGGCCGGGACCGCGGCGCTCAGCGCCATCCACAGCGGTATGGACGGGAACGAGCGCAGCAGCTCGATGGCACGCTGGATGATCGTGTCGGTCGCGCCCCCGAGGTACCCGGAGACCCCGCCCAGGATCAGCCCGATGATCAGGCTCAGAGCCACGCCGATCAGGCCGATCGACAGCGAGATCCGGGCGCCGTAGACGATGCGGGAGAACAGGTCGCGGCCCAGCCGGTCGGTCCCGAACACGAAGAACGTCGCCTCGTCGGCGACGCCGAACAGGTGCAGGTCGGTGTCGAACAGCCCCCAGAAGCGATAGCTCTCGCCGCGGGTGAACAGTTCGACCCGGTAGGGCGTCGTACGGTCCTCGGTATAGATCTTGCGCCGCGATTTGGGATCCACCTCCCGCGTCATCCGATACACGAACGGCGCCTGCAGACGCCCCTCGTGGACGACGTGAAGGCGCTGCGGCGGGGCATAGACGAACTCCACGCGCCGGGTGTTCAGGCCGTACGGAGCGACGAACTCGCACAGCGCGCCGAGGCAATAGAGGAGGGCCACCACGGCGGTGGCCGCCACCGCCACCCGATGGCGCCGGAAGCGCAGCCACATCAGCCGCCATTGCGACGCAAGGTAGAGACGCTCCTCGGCGGCGGTGTGCGCGGTCGCCGCCGGACCGATGCGCGCCTCAGTCGCCACGGCGGCCGAACCTGATGCGCGGGTCGATGACGGCGAGCAGGACGTCCGAGACCAGCGTGCCGATCACCGTCAGCGCGGCCAGGAACATGACGAAGGTGCCGGCCAGGTACATGTCCTGGCTGAGCAGGGCGCGCAGGAGCAGCGGCCCGGTGGTAGGCAGGCTCAATACCACGGCGGTGATCTCCGCGCCCGAAATCAGCTCCGGCAACAGCCAGCCGACGCTGCTCACGATCGGGTTCAGGGCCAGGCGCACCGGATACTTGAACAGCAGTCGCGTCTCCGCCACGCCGCGCGACCGCGCGGTGATCACGTACTGCTTGCGCAGCTCGTCCAGCAGGTTGGCGCGCATCACGCGGATCAGTCCCGCCGTGCCCGCGGTCCCGACCACGATGATCGGGATCCACAGGTGGCTCACCAAGTCGAGCACGCGCGCGAAGCTCCACGGCGCATCGATGAACTCCATGGAGAACAGCCCGCCAACGCTGATGTCGAAGTAGCGGTAGCCGATGTACATCAGGATCAGCGCGAGCAGGAAGTTGGGGATTGCCAGGCCGACGAACCCCAGGAACGTCACCGTGTAGTCACTCAGCGAGTACTGTGCGGTAGCGGAGTAGATGCCCACGGGGATGGCCACCACCCACGTGAACAGCAACGTCGACAGCGAGATCACGACCGTCAGCAGCAGGCGGTCGCCGATCAGCTCCCCCACCGGACGGCGCTGCTCGAAGGAGTGGCCGAAATCGCCATGCACGAACCCCGAAACCCATTTCAGATACTGGACGTGGAACGGATCGTCCAGTCCGTACTGCGCCTTCAGCGCCTCCAGCGTGGCTGCGTCGACCAGGTCTCCGCTGGCTTCCAGGTTGGCGGCGTAGGTGTTCAGGTAGTCACCGGGCGGGAGCTGGATGATGACGAACGACACCACCGAGATGAGCAGCAGCGTCGGTACCATGAGCAGCAGTCTGTGGCCGATGAATCGTCCCATGGGTGTGCCGCCGCGCGGCGTCCCGCAGCCGCCAGCGCGGCTGAAATTCTGCAACGATCCGATCACGCCGTCCACTCGACGCCGGAAGGGTCTTCGCTGCTGCCTCTGCCGCCCGCTGACCTTGACCTCATCCCGCGCGCGTGCAACATTTGTCGGATTCAACTGGAGGAATCCCATGACGAACCGGAAACTCATGTCGTGCGTGTCGGTACTGCTCGGTCTGGTCCTGATGGCACCGGGTATTTGGGCACAGATGCAGTACCAGGAATCACCGGCGCTGGCCGCGATGGTGCAGGAGGGGACGCTTCCGGCGGTTCAGGAACGGCTTCCCTCGGAGCCGATGGTGATCCAGACCGTCGAGGAAGTGGGCCAGTACGGCGGCCGCTGGACCTTCGGTATCCCGACGCAGAGCCAGTTGGGCGTGTACAGCTACGCCACCTACGACTTCGCGGCTCGCTGGAACCGCTCCGCCGATCAGATCATCCCCAACGTGATCCGCGAATGGGAGTTCTCCGAGGACGGCCGCACCATCACCATGTATCTGCGCGCCGGCATGAAGTGGTCCGACGGCCAGCCGTTCACGGCCGACGACATCGTCTTCTGGCTCGACGACTTCGTGCGCAACGACGACCTCTCGCCGGGCAAACCGGGCTGGCTGCTGGTGGCCGGCGAGCTGCCTGTCGGCGAAAAGATCGACGACACGACGGTGAGCTGGACCTTCGCCGCGCCGCCGGGGCTGCTGCTGAACGACTTTGCCACCACCCGCGGCAACATCTTCGCGCCGAAACACTACATGGAGCAGTTCCACGCCGGGTTCGCCGACGCGGACAAGGTGCAGGCGATGGCCAAGGAAGCAGGGTTCGAGGACTGGACTCAGCTTTTCCGCAACAAGCGCGACTGGTATCGGGCACAGAACCACGACTACCCGGTGTTGAACGCGTGGGCGGTCAAGACCTCCTTCGAGGACTCCCCGACACTGACGGTGTACGCCCGCAATCCCTACTACTGGAAGGTGGATCAGGCCGGCAATCAGCTCCCCTACCTCGACGAGGTGGCCGTCGCCATCACCACGACGGCGGAGACGCTCAACCTGAAGACCATGTCGGGCGAGTTCGACTTCCAGATGCGCTATCTGAATCCCGCCAACTACACGCTGTTCTACGAAAATCAGGAGCGCGAAGACTATCGCATCCTGGAGTGGCCGACCGGCATCGGCTCGGACGCCGCGCTGTTCTTCAACCAGTCGACTCCCGACCTGGTGCTGCGCGAGCTGTTCCAGGATCTGCGCTTCCGGCAGGCGCTGTCGCTGGCGATCGATCGCGAGGAGATCAATCAGCTCGTGTTCGACGGCCAGGGCCAGCCGCGGCAGGCGACCGTGGTGGAGCTGTCACCGCTGTTCAAGCCGGAATATGCCGCGGCGTACGCCGAGTACGATCCCGACCGAGCCAATCAGTTGCTCGACGCGATCGGGCTGACGCAACGTGACGGCGACGGCTTCCGGCTGCGTCCGGACGGCGACACCCTGTCCCTGCTGCTCGACTCTCCGGGCGAGAAGACGGCCACCATCGACTCCATCGAGCTGGTGATCGAGTACTGGGGCGACATCGGCATCAAGGCCAACTCAAACCACACCGAGCGCAGCGCCTATCGTGCGCGGCGCAACGCCAACGAGACGCAGATCAACGTGTGGGAGATGGGCTTCATGATGTATCCGAGCAACCCGCTCTTCCTGATCGCGTCATCGTCAGGCAGCGATTTCGGGCCCGATCTGGGAGTCTGGTACAACACCGGAGGCGCCGAGGGTCAGGAACCGCCGGAGGCGATGAAGGAGGCGCTGCGCGCTTACGACCAGATCAAGCAGACGCCGGACACCGAGAAGAAGAACGAGCTGTTCCATCGCATCCTCGAGTTGCAGGCGGAGAACATCTGGGTCCTGGGTCTGGTCGGCGGAGTGAAGGAAACGCTGATCGTGAAGAACCACCTCCGCAACGTGCCGGACGAGTCGATCTTCGATTCTCTGGTAGGACGCTATATCGGACTGACCGCGGCGGAGCAGTACTTCATACGCCAATAGCCCGAATCCTGCGGCGTGGTGGCGGCCATCCTCCGCCACCACCGCCGGGGACCACTGCCGCAGCTCAGCGCGCTGTGCCTGCCGGGGCCTGTGCGGCGGCCGGCAGCGCCCGAACTTGCCGGCGACCACAGCCGCTAGCACGTTGACGGTGCCGATGACGTTGATCCCGAAGGGTTCGGAAGGGTAGCCACGGTGGCCGGCCGAACGCGATCGCCCGCGCTGGTTCTGGTGACCGGGGCGAGCGGCTACGTCGGCGGCCGGCTGGTAGCCGCGCTGGAACGCGCCGGACGACGCGTACGGGTGTGACGCGGCGGCCGGAGCTCACCGCCGGCCGCTACGGAGCCGGCACCGAGATGGTCGCCGGCGACGTGCTGGACGCGGACAGCATGCGGCGCGCGATGGCGGGGGTCGGCCTCGCCTACTACCTCGTGCACTCGCTCGGGTCGCGCGGGCACTTCGAGCAGGAGGAGGAGCGGGCGGCGCGGTCGTTCGTGGCCGCCGCGCAGGATGCCGGCGTGCGCCGGATTGTCTACCTGGGCGGTCTGGCGCGCCCCGATGAGCTCGCGCGGGAGGCGGGCGCCGGCGCGTCCGCGCACATGAGCAGCCGCCTGCGGGTCGGAGAGCTGTTGCGCGGCTCGGCCATCCCCACCGTGGAGTTTCGGGCCTCCGTCGTCATCGGCGCCGGCAGCCTGTCGTTCGAGTTGATCCGCGCGTTGGTGCAGCGGCTGCCGGTGATGGTCACGCCCCGGTGGGTGTCGGTCGAGGCGCAGCCGATCGCGATCAGCGACGTGATCGCCTACTTGGTGGCGGCGCTCGACCTGCCGCTGGACGGGTCGCGGGTGTTCGAGATCGGCGGGGCGGCGGTCACGTCGTACCGGGGCCTCATGGAGGAGTACGCACGCCAGCGGGGGCTGCGGCGACTGTTCGTGCCGGTGCCGTTCCTGACGCCGCAACTCTCCAGCCTGTGGCTGGGCCTGGTGACGCCGCTCTTCGCGCGCGTCGGGCGCAAGCTGATCGAGAGTATCACCATGCCCAGCGTCGTCCGCGATCGGAGCGCGCTCGACGGCTTCGCGGTACGGCCGCGCGGGTATCGCGATGCGATTCGTCAGGCGCTGGCGGACGAGGATGCACGCCTGGTCGCGACCCGCTGGTCCGATGCCCTGTCCACGTCCACGGGCAGTCGGGGCTCCGGAGCCGGTACGCGGTTCGGGAACCGCCTGATCGATTCGCGTGCGGTCACGGTGGCCGCTCCCCCGGAGCGGGCGTTCGTCCCGATCCGGCAGATCGGCGGGGGGCGTGGCTGGTACTACGCAAACGCGCTCTGGCGGCTGCGCGGCGTGGTGGATCGCATGCTGGGCGGCGTGGGGATGAAGCGAGGCCGCCGCGACCCCGAGAAGCTGCGCGCCGGCGACGTGGTGGACTGCTGGCGGGTGGTCGCGTGCGATGCGCCGCGGGTGCTGTCGCTGGAGGCGGAGATGCGGCTGCCCGGCCGAGCCTGGTTGAAGTTCGAGGTCACGCCCTGCGCGGAAGGCGCGAGCATACGGCAGACCGCGGTCTTCGATCCGATGGGGCTCGGCGGACTGCTGTACTGGTACGTGCTCTACCTCCCCCATCTCCTGATCTTCCGCGGAATGCTGGCGTCCGTGGCGGAGCGGACGGACTCGGCGGACGGATAGGCTTCGCTATCAGGAGAAATTTTCACTTAATCTGATTAATGAATGTTAATGTATACTCGCTCTCAGAGGTGAGAAGAGACGAGTGCGGCGCATAGCGAGCGGCCCATACCGTCCGGGCGCACCGGCGGCGTGCTGCCTTCGGTGCCGGCTTGATCCCACATGAACAGCACATATATGCTGTATATCAATCCATGCAGGAATGATGTATGAAAGCTATACAGGTCAGTATCGACGAAGGGCTTCTGTCGGCGCTGGATGCCGATGAGGAGGTCCGGAGAGAGGGCAGGTCCGCTGTCCTGCGCCGCGCCGCGGCCGCCTACCTCCGCCGCAAGCGCGCCGACGACATAGCACGCCGCTATCGGGAGGGTTACGCGCGGGGCGTCGCCGCGGACGAGTTGCGCGGCTGGGCGGACCGTGGGGCATGGCCGGAGGACGGTTGATGGCCAGCCGGGTGAACCGCGGAGAGGTATGGATGCATGACTTCCGCAAGCCGGACAAGCGCCGCCCGGTGGTGGTGCTGAGCCGCCAGGAGGTGATCCCGATGCTCGGTACCGTGATCGTGGCGCCGATCACGTCCACGATTCACGGCGTTCCCAGCGAGGTTCGGGTCGGCGTCGAGGAAGGCCTCAAGCGGGAATCGGCGGTCAACCTGGACCACGTACAGACAGTCGAGCGGTCGCACCTGCGCGGCTACGTCGGCGCGCTGGACGATCGCAAGATGCAACTGGTGTGCGCGGCGCTCGCCGTAGCGACGGCGTGCGACTGACCCGCGATTACATCGGGCCGATGCGTTCCTCGCCCACGTCGACGGCGGCGCGCATTGAAGCGTCGAAGCTGCGCACCAGCAGATCGGACTTGACGGCGGCCGCGGCCGGATCGTCCCAGAGGTTGTCGAATTCGCCCGGATCGGCCTCCAGGTCGTAGAGCTCGCCGAGCGCGTGGCCATGGTAGACGACCAGCTTGTGCGTCCGCGTGCGGTACATGGTGGCGTAGCTGCCGTCGGGGGCGTCGACGGCAGCGAAGTACTCGCTGCGCACCGCCTGGCGGCCGGCGCCGCCGTCCAGCAGGGAGCGGCCCTGCATCCAGGGCGGCACCGGCTGCCCCGCGGCCGCCAGCAGCGTGGGCGCCAGGTCGGTCAGCTCGACCAGATCGTCGGTGGCCCTGCCTGACTCGACGCGGCGCGGCCAGCGCAGGATCAGCGGCACCCGCACCAGCCCCTCGTAGAATCGGCAGCCCTTGCAGATCAAACCGTGGTCGCCGAGCGTCTCGCCGTGGTCGCTGGTGAAGATCACCAGCGTGTCCTCCGCCTGGCCGGACTCCTCCAGCGCGTCCAGCATGCGCCCGACCTGATCGTCGATGAGCTCGACCATCGCGTAGTAGGCGGCCTGCAACGTCTTCGCGTCGCGGGCGAACGTCGCGGCGTCGGCCTCCTGCGCGGAGTCGCGGCCGGGGTAGTACGGCAGCACCGGATGGGCGATGTCGAGCGGGCCGGACGGGTCGCGCGCCTCGCTCTGGAAGTCGACGGCGCGCAGCCGGCGCTGTTGCTCCAGGTCGCTCGGCCGAAAGAGCGGGCCGGGCATCCGTTCCGGCTCGAAGCGGGCGCGGTACGCCGCCGGCGGGTTGAACGGCTCGTGCGGGTCGTAGATGTTGACCGTGGCCAGCCACGGCGTCTCGGCGCCGCGGCGCTCGCGCATGAAGTCGATTGCGGCTTCCGCGCACCAGGTGGTCTGGTGCAGCTCCGCCGGTACGCCCGCCGGGTCCTTGATCAGCTCGCCCAGGTCGTGGCCCTGCGCCCGCACCCAGTCGGCATAGGCGTGGCCCGACGGCCAGCCGTCGCGGGGTGCGTGGCTCCAGCGCCAGTAGCGGTAGCCGTCGTCGCCGCGCGGCTCGGGCCGCTCGTAGGCGCCGGCCAAGTGCAGCTTGCCGATCAGGCCGCAGTCGTAGCCGGCGTCGGCCAGCAGCCGGGTGACCAGCGGGTAGCGGCCGCGGTAACGCTCGTTGCCGTTGCGCGTGTTCTGGCAGGTGCTGGGGTAGGTGCCGGTCAGGAAGCTGGCTCGGCTCGGCGTGCAGATCGGGCTCTGGCAGAACGCGTGCGTCCAGGCGGTGCCCTCGCGCCACAGCGCGTCCAGCCGGGGCGTCCGCACGTGCAGATTGCCGCCGGCGCCGATGGTGTCGTAGCGCTGCTGGTCGGTGCAGATCCAGAGGATGTTGGGTGGCATGGACGTTTGCGTACCTCGTCGGCGGCGATACTACGGGAACGGCTCCTGCACCGCGAGTGTCGCCCAATGTGGCTGCAGGCGGAGTTGCACTCCTGACGGATGCCGGCGCTGCTCCTGCCGCACGAGGGATTGACCGCCTCTCCCGGTCACGTTAGGAGTACGTGTGGCCGCGACGCCCGAACCACCGCCGGCGGCGCCGTCCCCGCAGGAGGCGCTGTCCTCACTGCTCTGCGACGTTCTGCCTCCCCAGGGCGCGTGGAGTGACCGGGAGTACCTGTGGCTCACCGACCACACCAACCGCCTGATCGAGCTCGCCGACGGTGACGTCGAGGAGTTGCCCATGCCCACCGATACGCATCAGGCGGTACTCCTGTTCCTGTACCTGCAGTTCCGTGACTACCTTGGGCCGCGGGGCGGGGTTGTCCGAGTCGCCGCGCTGCGCATGCGCGTCCGCGAGGGGTTGTTCCGCGAACCTGACGTGCTGCTCCTCCGCAATCGCTCCGATCCGCGCCGTCAGGACCGCTTCTGGTTGGGTGCGGACCTGGTGGTGGAGGTCGTCAGCCCGGATGACCCGGATCGGGATCTCGTGGAGAAGCGCGCCGACTACGCGGCGGCCGGCATCCCGGAGTACTGGATCGCCGACCCGCGCGACGAGACCATCACGGTGCTTGCGCTGGCAGGCGATACCTACGTGGAGCACGGCGCGTTCGCGCGCGGCGAGGCTGCCACGTCGCCGTCGTTGACAGGGTTCGCCACCGATGTCGAGGCCGTGTTCGACGCTCCGCAATCGGGCGCCTGACGGCCGTCCCATCCGCATGCGCGTCACCCTCCGCCGGCGCGAGCTTGCTCTGGACAAGCGCGGCTACCGCCATTGGATCGTCCTCGAGCGGCGGGTCGATTTGCGCCCGGAGCGCGCGGCGCTCCTGCTGTGCGACGTGTGGGACCGCCATTGGTGCCGCGGCGCCCAGGAACGGCTGAAGCGTCTCGTGCCTCGCATCGACCGCACCGCCCGCGCGGCCCGCGACCGGGGCATGCTGGTCGTGCACGCACCCTCCAGCACCATGCCGTTCTATGCCAATCATCCGGCGCGGCTGCGCGTGCTCCAGGCGCCGCCGGCAGCCGCGCCGGCCGAACGAACCCACCTCGATCCGCCGCTGCCGATCGACGGCAGCGATTCCTCCGACACGGACGGCGATCCGGCTGCCGAGGGCACCCGCCGTTGGCGGCGCCAGCACGCGGGGGTGTGGATCGACGGCGACCGAGATGCGATCGGCGACGACGGCCTCGAGCTCCTTGGGCTGTACCGGCAGCGCGGCATCTCGCGTCCCTCGAGGAGTATGGCGCCGGTGAGGCTATGCAGGCGCTGTGGCGGTCCCTCGGCAGCGGCGCCGCCGGCGGGAGCTGGGCGCACGACTACCTGGAACGGTAGCGGCCGGGGGCCGCGTCGCTCGGAGTGAGCTCGCCCACCAGTTGGTCGTCCGAGATCAACTCCACGGCCGGCGCGTCGAAGCGGCCGTAGCCGTTCCAGATCTTGAAGCCGACCAGCTCCTTGAGGCGCAGCGGAGCCTCGGCGGCCACCTCCGGCATCAGGCCCAGGGTGTAGTTCTCCTGCGGCCGGAACTGCGGGCCGCAGTAGGTGTTGAGCAGACCCATGCGCGGCTCGTCGGTCCGGTTGGTGCCGGACCCGTGCCACAGCCGGCCCTCGAAGAACATCGTCGTGCCTGCCGGCGCCTCGATCGGAACCACGTCCTCCTCCCGATACAGTCCCGGCTTCGGCTGCCGGCCGCTCAGGTGGCTGCCGGGCACCACGCGCGTGGCGCCGTTGTCGTCGTGGAAGTCCACCAGCAGCCACATGCTGTTCAGGGCCGCGGGCGGCGCGATCATGGCGGCGCCGTCGCGGACCTCGCCCGCCTCGGCACGGGTGATCGATCCCACCGGCAGACCGAACCGGCCCCTGGGCACCGGCGGCGGCATCCACCACGCGTCGGTGTGCAGCTCCATGGGCGCGGCCCCCTTGCCGATGATGTTGGCGGTGCTGCAGGAGAGCTGGTAGTGACTGCCCAGCACGTGCCCGGCCAACTCCAGGGCGTGCTCCATCAGCACGATGTCGCGGAAGATCCGTCCCTTGTTGAGCAGCATGAACAGGCGCTGGCTCACGCCGCCGGCCGCCGCCGTGAAGCGATCCTGGCGGACCGTCCCGTCGGCGTCGGCGAAAGCGCCCCAGTTCTTGTCGGGCGTCCCGTCCATGTACGCCACGCCCCGCTCCCGCTCGGCGGCCGCCTGGGCGGTCAGCCGCTCCTGAGCCTCGTGCAGCTCGGCGGAGGTCAGGGCATCCGCCAGCAGGCAGTAGCCGCTCCGCTCCAGGTCCGCCCTGCAGCGCTCCAGATCGGTGGTGAGGCGCGGACGCTCGGTCACGTCGATGCTCATGCCGCCCTATCGGTCCTGGCCCTTAGCCGCCCGATGTTGCTCCAATGCTTTTCGCAGAGACGACATAGGCTGCTTCATCGTACCCTGATTCGTGAAGTGTTCCGAAACGCACTTTCCGCTATCGGCCATGTCGGCGATCTCGTCTGCCGTTGGCAGCCGATCGTCTCGTGGCAAGCTGCTGTGGTTTCGATCCAACCCGAAGCGCATGGCGGAGTATAGCCGGTGAAGGAAGTGGCCGCCGTGGCGAGGGCTCGCTCCGGGCCGCCCACGGTCACTTGTCTCAGGACACCGGCCCCGCTCGGTTGACGACAGATCCGTTTGAAACGATATTGTTGCAAACGGATCTGTTGGAGATAGCGATGTTGAGGAAGGGTGGAGGTATCTGGGTCGACGGAGACCGGTTCTTCGACCGGGAGGTCGAGGTGGAGGCGCTGACGGAACGCATCGCCGACGGCCGGCACACGCTGCTGACGGCGCAGCGCAGGATGGGGAAGACCAGCTTGGTGCGGGAGACTGCGCCGGTTGGCGGAGCAAGGCGACTCCGAGCCGCTCTTCGTCGATCTGGAAGGGTCTGATGGCCCAGAGGACGCCATAGCCGAGATCGCGGCTCAGACTCTTGCCGCCCAGGGTTCCTGGCTCCCCATCAAGCGGACGTTCGCCAACCTTCTGACACAGGCCGGCGATCGCATCGAAGAGCTCGCGGTCGCGGAGCTGAAGGTCAAGCTGCGAGCCGGCATCGACCGCGGCAACTGGAAGGAGCGGGGCGACGCAGTCTTCAGGGCACTGGAGCAGCATAGGAAACCCGTCGTGCTGGCGATCGACGAACTGCCGATCCTGGTCAACCACCTGCTCAAGGGACACGACTACCGCATCACGCCCGACCGCAGGCAGGCGGCGGATGCATTCCTGAGTTGGCTCCGGAAGGTCGGGCAGGCGCATCGCACCGTCTGCCTGATCGTCTTGGGCAGCGTGAGCCTGGAACCGATCCTGCGGCAGGCCGGACTCAGCGCTCACGCGAACATCTACTCGCCATTCGAGCTGGAGCCATGGAGCGAGAAAACCGCCGTCGATTGCGTCGAAGCGCTGGCGCTGAACTACGGCCTGGACCTCTCGCTCGACGTACGGCAGAGGATGTGTCGGAAGCTGCGTTGTTGCATCCCGCAGCACGTGCAGCAGTTCTTCGACTATCTGCACGAGGACTTGCGGAAGACCCGCAGCAGGGTCGCGGCGCCGGAAGACGTGGAGCGTGTGTACGACACGTACATGCTCGGCATCCGCGGTACGATCGACCTTGATCACTATCGGAGCCGTCTAAAGATGGTCCTCGGCAGGGACGGGTGTCGGTTCGCCATCGAGCTTCTGACAGAGGCCGCAACCAGCGGCGGGATGCTCACCGACCAGGCGATCGGCCGCTATGATGAGTACTTCGGCTCTCTGGACGAATTCCTCGGCGCGCCAGTCACAGATGTGCTCCCGGTGCTGGAACATGACGGATACCTTGGGAGATTTCCGGGCGGCTACCGATTCGTGTCGGGTTTGATCGAGGACTGGTGGCGAGCCCGATTCGGCGCGCATTTCATACCCATCTCGGAACGGATGCCGCTCAGCGAGAGCTAGTCCGATGGCGACCAAGAAATACAATCCCGGATTCCTCAGTGATGACGAACTGGTGGAGTCGTTTTGTGTCCGGACAAGCGAGTTCGAGTCGATTATCGAGACGCTGCGCGAGAACACCGGCAACTCCAATCAGCATCTGATCGTGATCGGCCCCCGTGGCAGCGGAAAGACGAGCCTGCTTCTTCGCGTAGCGATCGAGGCGCGCAGGAATCCCGACCTGTCATCCCGGATCTTCCCCATTACATTGGCCGAAGAGAGCTACGAGGTCAGTACGTGCGGCGAGTTCTGGCTGGAGTGCCTCTCACGTCTGGTCGATCAGGCGCCGCAGCCGGACTGGGCGTCAGACTTGGATCGAACCTACCAGGATCTGCGCGCGATTCAAGATGACCGGATGCTTGCCGACCGCTGCCTGGCCGCTTTGCTTGATTTCTCGGACCGTGCTGGCAAGCGGCTGCTGCTGACCGTGGAGAACCTCAACATGATGTTCGCGGACATGCTGGACCCGAACGCGGGCTGGCGTCTGAGGAAGTCCCTTCAGACCGAGCCGCGGATCATGCTCCTGGGAAGCGCGACCAGCCGGTTCGAGGAGATCGATCGGCCGGATCGAGCCTTGTACGACCTGTTCCGCTTGATCAATCTGAGGCCGCTCGACGAGCAGGAATGCAGCGCCCTTTGGGAGGCGGTGTCGGGCGAGCTTCCTGACAGGGGGAAAATACGATCTCTGCAGATCCTGACGGGGGGGAGCCCGCGGCTGATCGCGATCGTGGCACCGTTCAGTGCGGGTCGCCCCCTACATGAGCTCATGGACGATCTGCTCGACCTGATCGACGAACACACGGAGTACTTCAAAAGTCATCTCGATGCCCTCGCCTCGCAGGAACGGCGCGTGTACGTCGCCTTGGCAGATCTGTGGAAGCCGGCCAACACCCGAGAGATAGCCGAACGGGCTCGGCTGGCGTCGAGCACATGCAGCGCCCAACTGAAGCGTCTCATCGGTCGGGGTGTTGTATCGGAAGAGGGCGGAACCCCCCGGCGCAAGCAGTACTATCTTGTCGAGCGATTATATAACATCTACTATCTGCTCCGTCGACGCGGATCGGATCCCGTAGTCCGGGCTTTGATCCGTTTCATGGCGTCTTTCTACTCACAGACCGATTTGCTCGGGATGGATAGGCGGATTGAAGCAGAAGCCAGGTACGCAGACAAGAGCCTGAGGCCGCTATACGAAGCGGCGCTTACTCAACTACGGCAGCTTCCCGAGTTTCGCGTAGTAACTCCCGAACACTTTGCCAATGTTGCCACTTACGTAGCGGCTTATCTCCGGATGTATTTCGAGTATTACGAGCCTGGTCATTACCATGAAACACTTGATGAGTGTGACAGTATCCTCCGAAGAGCAGGGGCAGAAGCATTTCCGCTGAGCAGAGTTGTTGCTTCTGTGCTCGTAGTGAAGGGCTACGCACTGTGTAAACTCAACCGGCTAGAGGAGGCGCTTCACGCATATGACGAGGCGATCAGCGAGCTTGACGCATCGGAAATACCGGAGACTTCGGCGGCGATGGTCAACGCAATGCTCAACAAAGGTATCGTCCTGAGTCAGTTGAATCGGTCAGATGAGGCGCTGGCGCTGTACGATAACATGATCGATCGCTTTGACCCAGCGAGCAGCGAGATCGAGTTTGTTGAGGATATTGAGACAGCGTGGGTAAACAGAGGGATCACTCTTGGTCTCTTGGAGCGCCTGGAGGAAGCAGTCGACGTATTCGATGGCGTGGTAAAGAGATCCGCGGTGCCGCAACAGGTTGCGAGGGCTCTGGCAAACAAGGGCCTATCTCTGTCGCGATTGGGACGGGAGCAACAGGCTCTGGATACATTCAATCACCTGATGGAACGGTTCGGATCAAGCGATGACGTTGAAATAGTCGAGCAAGTTGCCGTCGGAATGCTGCACAAGGGTGTGACTCTTGACGAGCTGAACAGGATCCAAGAGGCGATTGAGGTCTATGATGAGGTCGTGAGACGTTTTGATGGTAGCGGAGCACGCGAGCTCAAGATTTATGTTGGGACGGCGATGGTGAGCCGGGCCGTGCTGAATAGCAGGTGTGGCACTATGCCGGACGGAACAGGCTACGAGCGCAACCTCAGAGCGATTCTGCCGACTCTTCCGCGACTCGATCATGTGCCGGAGTCAGTCATCCCCACACTGGCAATGTTGAGTGCCCACCTGGGCGCCGAGCGAATCTTGGAGTTGATCGAGGGATCGCCGGCAGAGGGTTTGTTGCTGCCGATGGTGACGGCATTGAAACGGGAACTCGGGCGCGAGCCTCGCGTGGCCAAGGAAGTGTCCGAGACCGCTGACGACATCCGCAAAGTGTTGGCAGAATTGAGGACTGCCATCCGTTCGTCGGACACGATGGGGCGCGCATGACTGAGGCCGACACCTGCCGAAAGTTCGTTGTTCCAAGGCTTCAAGAAGCGGGGTGGGACAACGCACCCCACGTGATCAACGAGCAGCGGACCTTCACCGACGGCCGCATCCTCTTCACCGGCGGCAAGGCGCGGCGTGGCCCGCAGAAGCGCGCGGACTACCTGCTGCGCTACCGCCCGGACTTCCCGATCGCCGTGGTCGAGGTCAAGGCCCACTACCGGCTCGCGGGCGACGGTATGCAGCAGGCCAAGGAGTACGCCGAGATCCTGGGCCTGAAGTTCGCCTACGCGACGAACGGCACCGAGATCATCGAGTTCGACTACACGACCGGCATCGAGCGCACCGTCACCGCCTTCCCAAGCCCGACGACCTGTGGCACCGCCTTCGAGCCGCGGAGGGGATCGCTGAAGACGATGTCGCCCTCAGCTTGCTCACCCCCACGTTGCCCGACCCTGCGCGGCCTCTCCGCTACTACCAGGAGATCGCCGTCAACCGGGCTACTCAGGCCGTCCTACAGGGAAGCCGCCGGATCCTGCTTGCCCTCTACACGGGCTCCGGCAAGACCGCGATCGCCTTCCAGATCTGCTGGAAGCTCTGGTCCGCGCGCTGGAACCGTGCGGGCGCCGTCCGTCGCCCAAAGATTCTGTTCCTGTCGGACCGCAAAGTGCTGGTGGACGACCCCATGGCCAAAGACTTCAGCCCGTTCGCCGACGGGCGGCACAAGATCTCCGGCACGGCGGTCAAGAGCCGCGACATGTACTTCGCCATCTACCAGGCGATCGCCCGAGACGAACAACGCCCCGGCCTCTACCGCGAGTATCCGCAGGGCTTCTTCGATCTGATCATCGTCGACGAGTGCCACCGCGGCAGCGCCCGTGACGACAGCAACTGGCGGGAGATCCTGGAGTGGTTCGAGCCGGCCGTGCAGATCGGCATGACGGCGACGCCGCGGCGAGAGGACAACGTCGACACCTACGACTACTTCAGCGATCCGATCTACAGTCTGGCGGAGGGTATCGACGATGGGTTCCTCGCTCCCTACCGCGTCCACCGCGTCATCACGGACTACGACGCCTCCGGCTGGCGGCCGACCAGGGGAGAGCTGGACCGCTACGGGCGCGAGATACCGGATGCCGAGTATCACACCCGCGACTTCGAGCGTCTGGTGGCCCTGCAAGCGCGGACGCAGGCGAGGCGGCACCTGGCGCAACCGGCCGGCCGCCCGACCTGCTGATCGGCGTCGGCACCGCCGGCGCCGAGTTCGGAGCCGGAGCACCGTTCCAGCGCACCCCATGATCGACGAGCGGCTCTGGTTCATGGCCGGCCGCGACGGCGCGCCAGGCCGGACGACCCGCAACGGCCGGACGGGCCGCACCGCTTTGTGCGCGCCGACATGGCCTACCTGGAGTACCCGAACGGGGGAGCGGTGTTCGCAGCCGGCGCCATCTGCTGGCGCGGCGCCCTCTCCTGGAACGGCTACGACAACAACGTCTCCCGCATCACGGAGAACGTGCTGAGGACGTTCTCGGCCTGACCGGTCCGCCGTCAGATCGAGTGTCCGCCCATCGCCGCGCTGAGCTCGGAAATCCGCAGGATCAGCATGAGCGGCTCATAGTCCGAGAATCGCGTGAAGCCGTGGCGCCGATAGAACCTCGCCACCTGCTCGTCGAGCGCCTGAACGACGATGGCCCGTGCTCCGATCACGCCGGCCGCGGTCAGGGCTCTCCTGCCGGCATCGAACAGCAGGTCCGATCCCAGCCCTCTGCCCTGGTAGTCCACGTCCACCGCCAGTTGTCCGAGCAGGATCACCGGGATCGGTTCAGGCATGCTTCTGCCCACGCGTGAAGAGACTCGCCGCCGTTCCACCGAGCTGGCGGCCAGGCTGTAGAAGGCGATCACGTGGTCCTGCGCGCAGACGACGTACGTCCGTGCGCCACCCTTCGACTCGTTCAGCCGGGCCTTGCGTTGCAGCCAGGCATTGATGCCCGGCACCCCGCAGTCGAAGCGGGACACGTCGTGCCGCGCGGCAAGTGCTTCCGGAGCGGCTATTGCTCCCACAGCGGTCGGCGCGTGACCAGGTTCCTCAGGCGATCGTTCGGCTCGACCGGGGCATCCAACGCCGCCACGAAGGCATCGTACGCCTCATCGTCGAGCGCGATGACCGGACGTTCGCTCAACGCTTCGATCGCCGCCGCTTCGCTCGACCGGAGCACGAACTCCGTGCGCGTCACGCCGCGAATGGCCGCGGCCCGGTCGATGAGAGCCAGGCGCTCGTCTTTCATCCTGAAGTTCACTTGGCCCATTGTGGTCAACTCCTGGAAAGCGAGGATAAGATGATCCCACAGGGTGTGTACCGATTGTATAGACATGAGGTCAAGTGAGGAATGGACGTGAGCGCACTCACCGAGCGTCAAGTCGAGTTCTTCCGGCGCGAGGGCTACGTGATGGTGCCGGACGTCTTCGCGGCGGCCGACCTGGAGCCGTTGCGCGATGAGTTCACGGAGGTCATTCACCAGACCGCCGTCGAGCTGCAGGCCGCGGGCAAGCTGTCGCGGCTCTACGAGGAGGAGCCGTTCGAGCGGCGCCTGTCCCGCATCTACGCGGAGACCGACGAGATCCTGGGGCCGATCATCGGCCGGGGCGGCGGCGGGCACAGCGGGCCGGCGCTGTTCGCGGTCATCACGCATCCTCGCCTGCTGGAGGTGGTGGAGTCCCTCATCGGTCCGGAGATCGTCGCCTCCTCCGTCTACCGGGTTCGTCCGAAGATTCCCGGTATGGCGCGCGGAGTGGTGCCGTGGCACCAGGACTCCGGCTACTTCAACCCGCACTGCGACCGGGATCTGATCGTGACTTGCTGGATCCCGCTGGTGGACGCCACCGTCGAGAACGGCTGCCTGGAAGTGCTGCCGCGCGCCCACCGGCAGGGCGTGGTCCGGCACTACACGGAGGGTCCCAACGGCTACCTGGCGATCGATGACCCGGACCTTCCGGACACCGCTGCGCCGGTCGCGGTGCCGGTGCCGCTCGGCGGCGTCCTGCTGCTGACCAACATCACCCCGCACAGCTCGACTCCCAACCACACCGACGTGGTGCGCTGGAGCCTGGACCTGCGCTACCAGCACGTGGGCGTGCCCAACAACGTCGGCGAGGCGCCGCAGGACTTCACCTGGAACCGGCCCGACGCCGAAATCGCCTGCTACCCGCCGGAGGCGGACTTCGTCGTGCAGAGCGCCCGTGCCCCCGAGTCGGTCGTGCGCTCCGCGGCGGAGTTCAACCGCATCCGCCAGCGCTACGAGCGAACGCGCCCACCCGGCCCGGAGCGGGGCTGGATCCCGTACGACCGGCGTCCGAGAGCCTCATGATCGACAAGGTCGAGGTGCCGCCGCCGAGCGGCGTCTTCGCGCAACCGCGGTCACTGAAGAAGATCATCGGGTTGCTGGCCGTGTTCGGGCCGGCGGCGATCGTGGCGTCGGTGAGCATCGGCGCCGGCGAGACCATCGTCGTCGTGCGCGCGGGCGCCTGGGCGCGCTACGGGCTGTTGTGGCTGGTTCTCCTGAGCTGCGTGGTGAAGGGGATCTTCGTCACCTACCTGCTCGGCCGCTACACGGCGGTCAGCGGCGAGCACATCGGCCACCGCCTGGTGCGGCTGCCCGGCCCGCGCGGCTGGCTGCTGCTCGCGATCGGGGCGCTGGAGATGATCGGCGCGCCGCTCGCCTGGGTGCCGATCGCCAAGCCCGTCGGGGACCTGTTCCACTTCTTCCTCCAAGACGTGCTGCCGGCGGCTGTCCTCGAGTTGACGTACGAGAATCTCATCACCTGCGGCTTCATCGCCCTAGCCCTGGCGTTCGGCCTGCGCCTGTCCTTCGAGAAACTGGAGAAGCAGCAACTGGTCATCTGCAGCATCCTGGTGCTTGGGACCATCGCCGGCACCCTGATGGTGCGTCCCGACTTCCGCGAGGCGCTCATCGGCAGCCTGAGCTTCGGACGGCTGCCCGAGTTTCCGGAGTGGGCGCCGCGCGATGCGGTGCAGAACCCGCTGCTGACCATGGCGACCGCGTTCGCCTACGTGGGCGGCACCGCGATGGGCTACGTCGTGTACGCCAACTGGGTCGGCATCCACCGTTGGGGCATGACCGGGCACGAGGACATCGAGGCGATTCGCCGCCACGCGTTCACCCGCGACCGGATCGACTATCTGCCCGACGACCCGCAGCAGGTGGCGCGCATGCGCAGAATCGTCGCGCCGCTGCGGTGGGACGTCGGCATGGGCGCGGTCGTCCTGTTCATCGTGACGAGCGCGTTCATGATTTCCGGCGCCGCCGTGCTGTATCCGCTGCAGAGCCAGTTCGCCGGCTGGAGCCTGCTCACCGAGCAGCGCCACGTCTGGAGCGCCATTCACGGATCGCTGATCTGGGTCTACTACGTCTGCATCGTCGCCGCGCTGTGGGGGACGCTGCAGGCGTTTCCCGAGATCTACTCCCGCGTCCTGCAGGAGTTCTTCCAGGCGATCTGGCCCGGCCGGCCGTGGGACTACGCACGGATCCGGCGGTACGTCAGCGCGTACCTGCTGGTCACGACCTTCGTGATCGTCTGGCTCAACATCCCGTTCGACATCCTCACGCAGGTCGCGGGGTTCGTGCTGGCCAACCTGTCGATCGCCCTCATGATGCTCGGCGCGCTCTACCTGAACTTCAAGCTGCCGGGCGCCTACCGGACGCGCCCGCCGATGCTGGCCGGCGCGATCATCTCGGCGGTGATCCTGGTCGTCTTCGCGGGCATCAGCGGCTGGGGACTGGCGGGGAAGCTGCTCGGAATCTGACGGAGCCGGTCAGCCGCGCGGGCAGCTACCGCTCGCGTGCGACGTGGCGGCGCAGCCTGTGCTCCAGCGCCCGCACCAGGATCGACAGGCCGATGGTCATCACCAGGTAGAGGAAGGCGACGGTGTTGTAGGTCTCGAAGAAGCGGAACGAGGAGGCCGAGTACACCTTGGCCTGCTGGGTGATGTCCCCCACACCCAGCACGGAGACCAGGGCCGAGTCCTTGATCATGGCCACGAAGTCGTTGCCCAGCGGCGGCAGCACCGTGCGCGCCGCCTGTGGCAGCACGACGTGCAGCATCGCCTGCCGCCGGGTCATGCCCAGCGACAGCGCCGCCTCCAACTGCCCGCGCGGCACCGCCTCGATGCCGGCGCGGAAGATCTCGGCCAGGAAGGCGCTGTAGCCGATGGTGAGGGCTATGATCGCCCGCCAGACGAAGTCGACGCGCCGGACGCTCAACGGCTCCATCCAGCCGGCGGCGATCAGCGGCTCGGCCAGCCGGTTGATCAGCACCACCGCCGCCGGCGCCGCCACAAAGGCGACGTAGTAGAGGATGACCAGCATCGGTACCCCGCGCACCACCTCGATGTAGACGCTCGCCGCCTCGCGCAGCACCCGACGGTGGGAGGCGCGCATCAGCCCGAACAGCAGGCCCACGGCCGCCGCCGCGACGTAGGCGATCACCGACACGTACAGTGTGGTGACGATCCCGCGGCTCACCGCGCGGAAGATGATCCGGTAGTCCTCCTCCCGCACCACCGACCACACCGCCAGCACGCCCAGCAGCATGATCGCCAGCAGCCAGTAGGGCAGGCGGGAGAGGGACGCGACCGGCAGCAGGTGCCGCCGCGACGTGCCGGCGGCGACCCTGTTCACGGCAGCAGGTCGAGAGTCCGGCCGGCCTCTACGGGCTGTACTCGAAGAACCACTTGACGCTCAGCGCCTCCAGGAAGCCCTCCTCGGCAAGCTCCCGAATCGCCTCGTCGAACGGCTCGCGCAGGTCGGAGCCGGGCGTGAAGATGAAGCCGAAGTCCTCCGTGCCCAGCGCCTCGCCGACGGTCTTGAGGGCGTCGGGGTTGGCGCCGATGTAGCCGCGGCTGCTCGCCGCGTCCATGAGCACCAGGTCCACGTCGCCGATGATCAGCGCCTGCACCGCGGCGCCGAAGGTGTCGAACAGCTTGATGCGCGGGTTGTCCTCGTTCCCGTCCAGGATGTCGTAGACGGCCACGTAGAAGTTGGTGGTGCCGGGCTGCGAGCCGATCAGCAGATCCCCGTCGGCGGCGACCTCCTCCGGCGTGGTGAAGCGCTCCTCGTCCGCGCGCACCAGCATGAACTGCTGCGAGGTGAGGTAAGGGATGGAGAAATCCACCCGCTCGGCGCGCTCCTCGGTAATGGTGATGCCGTCCATGCCCACGTCGAACTGGCCGTTGCGCACCGCCTCGATCATCGCGTCCCAGGCGGTCACTTGCCAGTCGACGGCGCAATTGAGCCGCCGGCAGATCTCGTTGACAGCGTCGTACTCCCAGCCGACCGCTTCGCCGGTCCGGGGATCGACGAAGTTCAGGGGCACGTAGTCGTTGCCGGTCACGGCGACCACGGTGCGCCCGCCCAGATCCGGCAGGCCGAACGCTGCCTGTGCGGCCAGCAGCGCCAGCGCCGCCACAAGTCCTCGTATGGTGTGTTTCATTGCGACGGTAGTGTTCCGGTTCCACGGAGGCGGGGCAAGCTGTCGTGGCGCACGGTGGCGTGCCCTCGTGCTTTGACGCCTCCTGGGAGCCGCGCTACGGTTCCCCGGCATGAACGTCTCGATGAGAGCGCGTTCGCGCGCCAGACGCCGGGTGGCGGCGCTGATCCCGGCGGTCCTGGTGCTCCTGAGTTGCGGGGAGACGGCGCAGGGACAACCGGCAGACGGGACACCGGTCGTCCTGTACGGGCCGGCCGGCACCCCGATACCGTCCGCCCCCGCCGTGCCGGACGGAGCGGTCTCGGCGGAGGTCGCGGAAGGCCTGGAGGCGCTGTTCGACCGCTCGGTCCCCGGTGGGCCGATCGAGGCGATCGACCGGTTGGGCGCCGCCGGCGACCCCCGCGTGCTGTGGCTGCTGACCGACCTGTTCCCGTTCTCGAACCGGGACATGCTGACGGCGGTCCGAGCCGCCTTTGTGGCGCTCACCGAAACCGAGCTCGCGCCCGAGGACGACGGACGCCTGACGATGATCAACCGCCTGATCGCCTGGGAACTGCCGGCCTTTCCCGGCTATCGCGAATACAAGTGGCGGCTGTTCCGGTTCATCGAGCCTCTGTGGGAGCCGTTCTTCACCGACGAGGACTCGATCGTAGACTGGCGGCTGGTCGGTTGGGGCGGCGTGGCGATCGACGAGCGCCTGCACGCCACACCGGAGGCGCGCTGCCTGCGCGGCTGCATCCCCGCGATCGACGATCCGGCCGTCACCTCCGCCTCCGGCGGCGACTGGTATCCGGACGAGCGGCTGGTGTTCGGCCTGGTCATCAACGGCGAGGCGCGCGCCTACCCGAAGAACATGATGGAAGTGCACGAGATGGTGAACGACACGCTCGGCGGCCGGCGCTTCGGCATGCCCTACTGCACGCTGTGCGGGTCCGCGCAGGCGTACTTCACCGACGACGTGGAAGGCTTCAGTCCCGTGCTGCGCACCTCCGGTCTGCTGTCCCGCTCGAACAAGTTCATGTACGACCGCAGCACGTGGTCGGCGGTCGACACCTTCACCGGCCATGCGCTGTCCGGCCCGCTGTACGACGCCGGCGTGGTGTTGACGCCGGTGGCGGTGGTCACCTCCACCTGGGGCGACTGGAAGCGCCGGCACCCGGAGACGACGATCCTGGACCGGTTTCGCGCCTATCCGCTGGACCCGCTCCGGGGCCGTGACGACCATGGCCCGATCTTCGCGGTCGGCGACGTCGACCAGCGCCTGCCCATCCAGGAGCGTGTGCTCGGCGTGGCAGGCCCGGACGGTCCGATCGCCTTCCCTGTGGCGCCGGCGGTGATCGCGTTGAAGGAAGGCGTGGCGGTGGAGATGGGCGGCGTGCGACTGGAGCTGGACGGCAGCGGGCTGCGTGCCTTCATCGGCGAGCGGGACGCCGCCGCGCACGAGGCGTTCTGGTTCGCCTGGAGCCAGTTCAAGCCGGACACGCGGATCTGGGAGCGTGACGGATAGCCGCGGCATCTATGCCCGGCTCGGGGTTCGGACCTACATCGACCTGACGGCCACCGAGTCCATCCACGGCGGCGCGCCCATGCTGCCGGAGGTGCGGCGGGCGATGGCAGAAGCGGCCGACGGCTCGGTGGTCATCGACGAGCTCATGACGCGGGCCGGCGAGCGGATCGCCGGGTTGCTGGGCGTTCCCTCGGCGCTGGTCACCAGCGGCGCGGCGGGCGCGCTCACCGCGGCCACCTGCGCGTGCGTGGCCGGCGGCGACCCCGAGCGGGCCGTGCAGCTTCCCGATCTCGACGGTATGCGCGACGAGGTGGTCATGCCGGTGCAGTCACGCACCGTGTTCGACCAGACCATCCGCGCGGTCGGCGTGCGGCTGGTCCCGGTGGACTCCGCCGCCCAGTTGCGCGCGGCGGTCGGCCCGCGCACCGCGCTCGTGGCGATGTGGGCCGGAGCGGCTGCCGCCCAGTCCGTGACGGTGGAGGATCTGGCCGCTGCCGGGCGGCAGCATGGGGCGCCGGTGGTGATCGACGCGGCGGCCGAGCTGCCGGCGGTGCCGAACCGCTGGCTGGCCGCCGGCGCCGACCTGGTCTGCTACTCGGGCGGCAAGGTCCTGCAGGGACCGCAGGGCGCGGGACTCCTGCTGGGCCGCGAGGACCTCGTGCAGGCCGCGTGGATGCACTGCGCCCCGCACGGGACCTTCGGCCGCATGATGAAGGTCAGCAAGGAGGAGATCGCCGGCATGCTGGCGGCGGTCGAGCAACTGGTTGACGGCCGCGACCTGGACGCGGAATTCGGGCGCTGGCGCGGATGGTACCGGCGGATCGCGAACGCGCTCGACCCGGTCGGGGGCGTTCGCACGGAGGTGCGGCAGTCGGGAGGCCGCAGTCCGTATCCGATCCTGATAGTCTCCTGGGATCCCGAGCAGGTGCCGCTGGCCGCCGGACAGGTGGGAGCGGCCCTGCGCGCCGGCTCGCCGCCGATCCTGTCGCATGCCGAGGGTGACGGCTGCGAGTTCATGGTCCGGCCGGTGTCGATGGTCGAAGGGGACGCGGAGGTGGCCGCCCGCCGGCTGGTGGAGATCCTCGGCGGCGCAACGGAGCCACGTCCGGTCGAGCCGCCGGCGGACGGCGTCGACGGCGAGTGGGAGGTGGACGTCCGCTTCATCTCGGGCTGCGCCCGGCACCGGTTCAGCCTGACGGGCGCGACCGGCGGGAACCGTATCCGCGGCCGGCACCGCGGGACGCGGGCGGTCGGCGAACTGTCCGGACGGGTCGACGGCTACGCGGTGATGCTCGACAGCGTGCTTGCCACCGAGGGCGCCCGGCTGACGTATCGCTTCGAGGGCACCTTCGACGCCGTCGCAGGGACCATGGCCGGCACGCTCAGGCTGGGCGAGCAGCTGGTGGACGGCTTCGGCGCAGGCAGGGCGACCTGGACGGCGCGCCGTGTGGCTTCAGGCGCGTGACCAGCGGCTGGGGGCCATCCCCGGCGCGTCCGCGGCCATGCCCTCCGGCTTGTTGCCCACCGCGAAGTCGAACTCGCGGGCGTTCGAGTCGCTGAAGTAGGGCCGCACCGACGCGGGGAGCGTGGCCAGCTCCTCCTCCGTGGCCATGGGCACCTCTGCGATCGGCCCCGCCCAAGCCGGCCGGTAGGCGATCGCGACCATGCGCCGCGCACGCGTGCCGGTATTGGGCAGCGTGCCGTGGAACGTGCGGTGGTTGAGGAACAGCGCGGAGCCGGCGCGGCACGGCACCACCACCTGCTCGGGATGAGTGGTGTAGCGCTTGTACGGGTGGGCATCGGCGTGCATGCACATGTGCGAACGCGGGATCACCCGGAACGGCGACACGTCCATGGTCAGGTCGTCCAGGTAGTAGAGGACGCGCACCGTGATCGGGCAGCTCCCCTCGTAGCCGAAAATCGTGGAGCCGTACGGCTGGCCGTCGGTGTGCAGGCTGATCCCCGGAGTGCCGGGCTCGGAACAGTCGTAGGTGACGTTGTGCAGGCACAGGATTCGGTCGCCGAACAGACGCTCCAGCAGGCCCAGCGTCGGCCGATGGGTCACCAGCTCGGCCAGGACGGGGCTGCGCAGGTGTACCCGGCTGCAGCCGCGCTGCCGTTCGCTGTAGTCCCGGCCTTCCGTGGGCAGCTTGTCGGTCTCGGCGCGCAGCGTCTCCAGGTGCTCCGGGGAGAGGATGTCGGGGACGATCAGGTAGCCCTCCAGCTCGATCTGCCGGATGCGCTCCCCCTCGCTCAAGGCGGACCAGTCGCGGTCGTCGACGTTCAGGCCGTTCCACGTGCGCATGACGCCTCAACGTAGATCGTCGGACCCTGCCCCGGCAAGGCGGCCGCTGCCGGTACGGTCCGGCGGGATGGTGGAATCGGGCGGCCGTTTGGGCTATCTTTCCGCGTGGTGGCAGAGAACCCGACCCGGAGGGTCGATCTCCCGCAACACGGTTCGGCCGCTTCCGCCGCAACCGCATCCCGAGGGATCGGCAATGGAACGGAGCCGCCGGCTGCGTCGCGCCCCGTCGATCCCGGGGTCGCGCACGGCCGCAATGGCGGGGAGGCCTCCGATGTCGAGCTCCGCGAATGGGTGGAGTCGCTCGACTACGTCTACCGGACCGGCGGCGCCGAGCGGCTGCACGAGGTGCTGCGCACCCTGCACCGCTACGCGAAGGCGGTCGACGCGGATCTGCCTTTCACGGCCAACACCCCTTACGTCAACACCATCCCGCCGGACCGGGAGCCGCCGTATCCCGGCGACCGCGCCGTCGAGCGGCGCAACAAGAGCATCATCCGCTGGAATGCCATGGCGATGGTGGTCCGCGCCAACAAGAGCGACGACGGCATCGGCGGCCACATCAGCACCTTCGCGTCGGCTGCCACGCTGATCGAGGTGGCGCAGAACCACTTCCTGCGCGGGCCGGACAGCCCGCAAGGCGGCGACCAGGTCTACTTCCAGGGCCATGCCGCGCCCGGCATGTACGCGCGGGCGTTTCTGGAGGGCCGCCTGAGTGAGGAGCATCTCACCAACTTCCGGCGCGAGCTGGCTCCGGGCGGCGGCCTGTCGTCCTACCCGCACCCGTGGCTGATGCCGGACTTCTGGTCGTTTCCGACCGTCTCCATGGGGCTGAGCCCGATCCAGGCGATCTACCAGGCGCGCTTCAACCGCTACCTGCAGGACCGTGGCATCAAGCAGACCGACCGGCAGAAGGTGTGGGCCTTCCTGGGCGACGGCGAGATGGACGAACCGGAGTCCATGGGCTCGATCACGCTGGCGGCGCGCGAGCGGCTGGACAACCTGATCTTCGTGGTCAACTGCAACCTGCAGCGGCTCGATGGGCCGGTGCGCGGCAACGGCAAGATCATCCAGGAGCTGGAGGCCGCCTTCCGCGGCGCCGGCTGGAACGTGATCAAGGTGATCTGGGGCTCCGACTGGGACCCGCTGCTGGCCGCCGACCCCCACGAGCTGCTGCGCCGGCGCATGGAGGAGACCGTCGACGGCCAGTACCAGAAGTACACCGTCGAGCCGGGCTCCTACATCCGCGAGAACTTCTTCGGGACCGACCCGCGCCTGCTGGAGCTGGTGAAGGGCTACTCGGACGACGAGCTGCGCAAGCTGTACCGGGGCGGCCACGATCCGGCCAAGGTGCATGCGGCGTTCAGGGCGGCCGTCGAACACACCGGTACGCCGACCGTGATCCTGGCCAAGACGATCAAGGGCTACGGCCTGGGAGAGGCGGGCGAAGGCAAGAACATCACCCACCAGCAGAAGAAACTGAACCAGGACGAGCTGGTCGCCTTCCGCTCGCGCTTCGACATCCCGATCTCCGACGAGGAGGCGGCCGCGGCCACGTTCTATCTGCCCGACGAGCACGGCGGCCAGCGCACCTATCTGCGCGCCCGGCGTCAGGAGCTGGGCGGCTACCTGCCCGCGCGCGCCGCGCGGGCGGCACCGCTCACGGCGCCGCCCGTGGAGCTGTTCGCCGAGTTCCTGCACGGCACCGACGGCCGCGAGGCGTCGAGCACCATGGCATTCGTGCGCATCCTCACCAAGCTGCTTCGCGACAAGGAGATCGGGCCGCTGGTCGTTCCCATCGTCCCGGACGAGGCGCGCACCTTCGGCATGGAGCCGCTGTTCCGGCAGGTGGGCATCTACTCGAGCGTCGGGCAGCTCTACGAGCCGGTGGACCGGGAGAACCTGCTCTACTACAAGGAGGCCAAGGACGGCCAGGTGCTGGAGGAAGGCATCACCGAGGCGGGATCGTTCTCGTCCTTCATCGCCGCCGGCAACGCCTACGCCACGCACGGGGTGAATACCATCCCATTCTTCATCTACTACTCGATGTTCGGCTTCCAGCGGATCGGCGACCTGATCTGGGCGGCTGCCGACATGCGCTGCAAGGGCTTCTTCCTGGGCGGCACCTCCGGCCGCACCACCCTCAACGGCGAGGGCCTGCAGCACCAGGACGGCCACAGCCACGTCGCCGCGCTGGCGGTGCCGACGCTGCGTTCCTACGACCCCACCTACGCGTACGAGCTGGCGGTGATCATCGAGGACGGCATCCGGCGCATGTACGTAGACCAGGAGGAGGGCTTCTACTACCTCACGGTCATGAACGAGAACTACCCGATGCCGCCGATCCCGGAACCCGTGGAGGACACGCGCGAGGGTATCCTGCGCGGCCTGTACCGGTTCAGCGCCGGCGACTCGGACGCGAAGCTGCCCAAGGCGCACCTGCTCGGCTCGGGCGCCATCCTCAACGAGGCGGTGCAGGCGGCGGCGCTCCTCGCGGACTTGGGCGTCTCCACCGACGTGTGGAGCGTCACCAGCTACCAGCAGCTCTACCGGGACATCGCCGAGACTGAGCGGCACAACGTGCTGCATCCGGGACGGAAGCCGCGGCAGTCGTACGTGGCGCGCGCCTTCGCCGGCGAGCGCGGCGTGTTCGTCGCCGCCACCGATTACCTGCGCGTGCTGCCGGCGCTCATCGCCGACCATCTGCCGGGGCCGGTGGCCCGGCTCGGAACCGACGGCTTCGGGCGCAGCGACACCCGCGCCGGCCTGCGCGACCACTTCGAGGTGAGTGCCCGCTACATCGCGCTGGCGGCGCTGCAGCGGCTGTCTGTCGAAGGGGCGATCGACGAGCGCGCGCTGAAGCGCGGCATCCGGCGGCTCGACGTGGATCCCGACAAGCACAACCCGTTGTCCGCCTGAGATGGATCGGTGAGATGGCGATAGAGATCAAGTTGCCCGTGCTGGGCGAGGGGGTCGACTCCGGCACGGTAGCCGGCGTCCTGGCCGCCACGGGAGACACGGTGGCGGCGGATGCGCCGCTGATCGAGCTGGAGACCGACAAGGCCGTGATCGAGGTGCCGGCCACCGAGTCCGGTGTCGTCGCCTCGCTGCCGGTCAAGGCAGGCGACACCGTCGCCGTCGGGCAGGTGATCGCCACCATCGAGCCGGGTGGCGAACCGGATGGCGAACCGGCCGCTGCTCCTGCCGAGGAACCCGCTGCCGCGCCGCCAGCCGCGGCTGCATCGGCACCCGCCGCGGAGCCTGCGGCCGTCGCCGCACCGACGCCGGCTCCACCCGTGACGCCGCCGGCCCCGGCTGTTCGAGCGCCCTCCGCGTCGGAGCCGGCCGACGAGTTCAACCTGCCGGAGTGGCCGATCCCGGCCACTCCGAACACCCGCCGTTTCGCGCGCGAACTGGGCGTCGACATCACCTCGGTGCAGGCCACCGGCAACGGCGGCCGCATCCTGTCCGGCGACGTGGTGCGCACCGCGCGTTCGTTGCTGGAGTCGGCAGCCTCGGGCGGAGGCCCGGAGGCCCCGCCGCCGCTGCCCGACTTCAGCCGCTGGGGAGCGGTGGAGCGCGAGCCGATGAGCGGCATCCGCCGTACCACGGCCGTGCACCTGTCCACCTCGTGGACGACCATCCCGCACGTCACCCAGCACGACGATGCCGACGTGACCGACCTGGAGCAGCTCCGCAAGCGCTTCGGCCCGCGCGTGCAGGAGGCGGGCGGCAAGCTCACCATGACCGCGATCGCGGTGCGGGTGGTGGCCGGCGCCCTGCGGGTCTTTCCCCGCTTCGCGTCCAGCGTCGACATGGCCAGCCGCGAGGTGATCCTCAAGCGCTACACCCACGTGGGCGTGGCGGTCGACACCGACCGGGGTCTGCTGGTACCGGTGATCCGCGACGCCGACCGCAAGAACGTGACCGAGCTTTCGGTCGAGATCGGCGAGGTGGCCGCGCGCGCGCGCGCCGGAAAGCTCACCCTGGAGGAGATGCAGGGCGGCTGCTTCACCATCACCAACCTGGGCGGCCTGGGCGGCACGTCGTTCACCCCGATCGTCAACCATCCGGAGGTGGCCATCCTGGGCATGTCACGCTCCCGCGTCACGCCGGTGCATCGCGCCGGAGGCTTCGAGCCACGGCTGTTGCTGCCGCTGTCGCTTTCCTACGACCACCGCGCTATCGACGGCGCCGACGCCGTGCGCTTCCTGCGCTGGATCGTCGAGGCGCTGGAGAACCCCTTCCTGCTGTCTCTGGAGGGATAGCAGGCCGGACCGCCGTTACCAGTTGGCGGTGCGCGCGACGCCGAGTTGCTCGAACAGCGGAGCCTGCCCGGCGAGGCGGGCCCGAAAGTCGGACCAGTCGCGCGCTTCGGGTGGGCTCCACGTACTCGGTCCAGAGGCACGCCTGTGAGCCGATGATCCTGCCTGCCTCCTGCTCGTCGAGCTCGGCCGGCACCGGATCGAGGGCGTAGGCGGTCTCCAGGGAGAGCCGCCGCGTCTGATGCCCGGGCGGCCGCGGCGGGTCGTACGGGGTGTAGTTGAGGTAGGTCGAGGGGTTGGGCGTCATGATCACCCGGTGGCCACGCCGCGCCGCCTCGATGCCGCGGTCGGCTCCGCGCCACGCCATGATCACCGTGTCGCCGCCCGGACCGTTCCCTTCCAGTACCTCGTCCCAGCCGATCACCGTGCGGCCGCGCTCGCGGAGGTAGTGGCAGGCGCGGCGTACGAACCAGGCCTGCAACTCCTCCGGAGAGGAGAAGCCCTCGTCCTGCATGCGCCGCTGGCACCTGGAGCACGCCGTCCAGCGATCCTTTGGGACCTCGTCCCCGCCGATGTGCACGTACGGGCTCGGAAACAGATCCAGAACCTCGTCCCACACCCGTTCCAGGAACTCGAACACGTCGTCGTTGCCGGCGCAGCAGACGTCCTTGTAGATCCCCCAGGTCGTGCCCACATCGAACGGGCCGCCGGTACAGGACAGGTTCGGATAGGCGGCCAGGGCCGCTGCGCAGTGGCCGGGCAGCTCGACCTCCGGGACGACGGTGACGTGCCGGGCCTGCGCGTAGCGGATCACGTCCCGGACATCATGATAGTGCGCCGAACCGGAGATGGGGTCACGCGGCTGACGCTGTCGACCGAGCACCGGCTGATCCCGGCCGTTGCCACGCGCCAGTCCCGGATGACACGATCGGCGCATGGCTGACAGCGTGCGGCTGGCCTTGGTCGGCTGCGGCGCGATCGCCGGCTACCACGCCAAGGCGATACGCTCCATCGACCGCATCGAGATCGCGGCGGCGATCGATCCCAAGCGAGAAGCCGCCGAGTCCCTGGCCGAGGAGTACGGCGTCGGCGCGTTCGCGACCATCGAGGAGGCGGCAGCGACGGTCGATTTCGACGCCGTGGACATCATGACGCCCCACGACCTGCACGAGGCGCTGACCGAGCAGGCCCTCGCGTTGGGCAAGCACGTGCTCCTGGAGAAGCCGATCGCGCAGGACCTGACCACGGCCGAGCGCGTGCTTGCCACCGGCACCGCGGCCGATCAGGCGTTCATGGTCGGCGAAAACTCCCAGTACTGGCCGGACGTGGTGGCGGTCGAACGCCTGCTCCGGGACGGCGCCGTGGGAGAAGTGATCGCCGCGCAGGCCGCGTTCGAATGCCGGTTCGATCCGTTCTGGTATCCAGGGAACCGTCCCTGGCGCTTCGACCTGCAGCGCACCGGCGGCGGTGTGGTCATCGACGGCGGCGCACACTGGATCAGGCCGCTGCGCGTCTGGCTGGGAGAGATCGACGCAGTCGTCGGCACCACCGGCAGGCCGATCGGGGGGATGGACGGCGAGTCGCTCGCGCAGGCGTTGCTGCGCTTCGAGTCGGGCGTGATCGCATCGTTCCTGGCGCTGACGTCGCCGGCGAACCTGTCGGACATGCCGTGGTTTCGCGTGATGGGCACGAAGGGCGAGGTGCTGATCCGCGGCGGTTTCGAGGGCGGCGGCGTCGAGCTGTACGACGAAGATCATCCGCAGGGACAGGCACTGCCGGGCGATCACGGCTACTTCCACTCGTTCCAGCCGGAGTTGGAGGACTTTGCGGCGCTGGTCCTGGACGGCAAGCCGCCGGTGGCGCCTCCGAAGAAGGCGCTGGGAGAGATGCGGACCGCCATCGCGCTCTACCGCTCGGCACGGAGCGGGGCGTGGGAGTCGGTCTGGAACGCCTGAGCGGAGGGAGCACGGTATGAGCATGGCGGCGATGACGGCCGTGACGCCGTTTCGCACCGTGGCCGAAGACGGTTGGGCGGACGCGGCGCGGGAGGACGGCTACCTGTACCTTCCGGGGTTGCTCCCCGCGGACGCGGTGCTGGCCGTGCGGAAGGAGGTCACGGCCGTCGCCGCGCGCCACGGCCTGCTCCAGTCCGGGACGGCGACCGGTGACGCCGTCGCCGAGCAGAATGCCTTCGTGCACGAGAGCAACCCAACGCCAGAGTACAGAGCCTACTACAACGACCTGATGCGCCTGCGCGCCGTGCACGCGCTCGCGGTTCGCCCGGAGTTGATCGGCGTGCTGGAGACGGTGCTGGGCGAGTCCGTTCTGGCTCATCCGCGCAACATCGTGAGGACTGTGTTCCCGAGCCGACCGTCCATCACCACCGCACCCCACCAGGACCACCGGCCGATCAAGGCGTCGCCGGAGGTGTGGACCGCCTGGATCCCGCTCGGCGACTGCCCGGAACAGCTCGGCGGCCTGGCGGTCGTCCCAGGGTCCCATCGGGCCGGCCTGCACCCGGTGGAGGCAGGCACGATCTACTTCGAGACGGCCGGCGATGTGGCGTGGCGCTGGAGCCCCATGCGGTGCGGCGACATGCTGCTGTTCCACAGCCTGACCGTCCACCAGGCGCGCGACAACCGGTCGCCCGACCGGATCAGGTTCTCCTGCGACTTTCGCTATCAGGGCCGCAGCACGCCCGTGCACCACTACTCGCTGATGCCGCACATGGGGTGGAAGGGCTGGGAGGAGATCTACGCCGGCTGGGCGGCCGACGATCCCCTGCGCTACTACTGGCGGGACTGGCCGCTCGACATCCGCAGCGACGACCGGCTGCTTGCGTCATCGTAGCGCGCACGAGGTAGGGCTCGGCGTTGGACTTCGACTCCTACGATATCGACCAGGCATGTTACGACGAGATGTTTCTGCCCGGCGGCGCGCCGCGCCAGCACTTCCGGGCGCTCCACCAGGAACTGCGCCGCCTGCCCGTCGAGGAGCTTGCGAGCATCCAGGAAAGGGTGACGCGCTCGTTCTCCACCGAAGGGATTACCTTTACCGTCTACGGTGACGCCGAGGCAGAGGAGCGGATCATCCCCGTGGACTGCGTGCCGCGGGTGCTCACTGCGGATGAGTGGCGGCACCTGGAGGCGGGCCTCACGCAGCGGCTGAAGGCGCTGAACCTGTTTCTCGCCGACATCTACGATACCGCCCGCGTCGTGGCCGACGGCGTCGTCCCGTCGGACATGGTGTACGGCTGCCCCCAATTCCGGGCGCAGATGCGCGGGTTCCGGGCGCCCCACGGGACCTGGGTCGCCATCTGCGGCACCGACCTGGTGCGCACCAACGACGGCTTCCGGGTGCTGGAGGACAACCTCCGCGTGCCGTCCGGAGTCTCCTACATGATCGCCAACCGCAGGGCCGTCAAGGCGAACTTCCGTCGCCTCTACCGCAGCTCCCGCGTGCGGGAGGTCGAGCACTACGGGCGCGTGTTGCTGACCACGCTGCGCGAGCTGGCGCCCGCCGGCCGCTCAGATCCCGTGATCGCGCTGCTCACGCCCGGGGTCTACAACTCCGCGTTCTACGAGCACATGTTCCTGGCCGGCGAGCTCGGCGCGGAGCTGGTGGAGGGCCGCGACCTGGTGGTGCGCGACGGCTGCGTCTATATGCGCACGACGGACGCCCTGCGCCGCGTCGACGTGATCTACCGGCGTCTGGACGATGACTTCATCGACCCTCGGGAGTTCCGCGCGGACTCCCTGCTCGGCGTGCCGGGCCTGATGGACGCCTGCCGGCGCGGCAACGTGACGCTCGCGAACGCGCCGGGCACCGGCGTCGCGGACGACAAGAGCGTCTACGCGTTCGTGCCCGACATGATCCGCTACTACCTCGGCGAAGAGCCGCTGATCGCCAACATCGAGACCTACCTGTGCCGCCGTCCTGAGGACCTGGAGTACGCGCTGGACAACATCGAGCGCCTGGTGTTCAAGCGGGTGGGGGAGTCGGGCGGCTACGGGATGCTGATCGGCCCGCACGCCACGCCGGGCGAGCGCGACGAGTATGCCCGCCAGGTGCGCGCCGATCCCGCCGACTTCATCGCCCAGCCGACCCTGGCTCTGTCACGCGCTCCCTGCCTGATCGACGGCCGCTTCGAGCCGCGCCACGTCGACCTGCGCCCGTTCATCCTGCACGGCCGCCGCACCCGCATCGTGCCGGGCGCGTTCTGCCGCGTGGCGCTGCGCCGCGGCAGCCTCGTGGTGAACTCCAGCCAGGGCGGCGGCGGCAAGGACCTCTGGGTGCTCGGGGACTGAGCATGCTTGCGCGCAGCGCCCAGGGCCTCTACTGGATGAGCCGTTACCTCGAGCGCGCACAGCACCTCTGCCGCCTGTTGCGGCTGCAGACCGAGGCGCTGGTGGACCGCCCGGTGCGGGAGATCCGCTTCGGCTGGCACCGCATCTACCAGGGCATCGGCCGGCAGCCGCCGGAGGGCAGCCTGGAAGCGTTCGACAGCGAGGACTACACGCTGGCGGACTCCTACACCCTGGCCGACGACCTCACCTTCGAGCGCCTGCATGCGGACTCCGTCTGGAGCTGCCTTGCGCTCGGCCGCGAGAACGCCCGCCAGATGCGGCAGTGCATCAGCGCCGAGGTGTGGACGTGTCTCAACCGGACCTACCTGCGCGTCCGCGACCTGGAGATCCAGAACATCTGGCGCACCTCTCCTGAGAGCTTCTACGCGCGCACCGCGGAGGAGGTCGACACCCTGTCGGGAGTGGCCGCGGCGACCATGTACCGCGACACGGGCTGGAGCTTCATCCAGCTCGGGCGCGCCGTCGAGCGAGCGCAGCTCTCCGCCGCCCTGCTGCTGGCGCAGCTCGCCACCGAGCGCATCAGCGGCGAGCCGGATGACGCCGACTGGACCAGCCTGCTGCGGTGCTGTCACGCCCTGGAGACCTACAACCGCCTCGGCAGCGTCTCGGTCGAACCGGCCCGTGTCATGGACCTGCTGGTCACCGACCCGCTGTTGCCCGCATCGCTCCGCAGGGCGCTCGACGACATGGCAACGGCGCTCGTCGCTATCGGCCCCGGTCCGCCGGTACGTCCCGGCGGGGATGCGCATCACACGGCCGGCCGGCTGACGGCCCTGGTGCACGACGAGTGGCCGCGCCGTGAGGATCGCGAGGAACTGCTGCGGGACGTGCTTGCGCACTGCCGCACGCTCCACCAACTGGTGAACGCCACCTACTTCGAGTACCCGGTCGAAGAGCTGACGGCCGGCGGCTCAACGTAGGTCCCTGAGCCGAGTATGCCTGCGCCGCAACGTCCGAGCGAGAGATACTGCAGCTTTGCACCGGGCGCCGTGCACGGCGAGACACGGTATGTGCTTCCCACTCTGACGAACGATCTGGCTAAGGGTACTCACGCCGTAGAACGCAGCGCTGGGATCGGAGTATTCGACCTCGATCTTCGTGCCATCGACGGTCAGGAGATAGGAATCGTCGGCGAGTGAGGGGTTCTTTCCGAAGCCCGATGTTCCACTCCTCGTCGTCCAATCCGTATGACAGGTAACCGGGGCTTATCGGCATGATCAGACAGTCTTCGGCCCCCGAGTACCCATCGTTCTGCACACTCTGGACCGTTTCGATCATGCGGTCGTAGAGGTAGGCGTACGCCCCCGCCATGCCATCTGCGGCCGCCATTTCATCGTTCGGCCACCTCTTCCGACAATCCGGGCAGCGTTGCAGCCATGTTCCGGCGTCAACCCTTCGTCTTCCTGGTGGATGTAGAGGGCGCCGGGCTCCGCTTCCTGCACGAACGTCCGGATGAGAATGGGCGAGGGGGACGCTCTGCGACGGAGGGGAGGTAGGCGCCACAGGCGGAGGCGACGGCGTCGAGCGGGCCGGAGCACTTGCGGAGCGGACACGACGAATCTCGGGAAGCGAGTTCCCCTTGGCGTCTGGCTGCGGCGTTCGCGTCCATGGCCGCTTTCATGCTGCTGAAAACTCTGATCGGCATGAGGATGCCGTCGCTGTTTTGCAGCGATCATCGGAACACGTTCGCACGGATGACACACCTGAATTGCGCCGAATAGGGGCTGCGTCCGTGGCGAAAAAGGGCGATCTTCTTGCCAAGATGAACCGCGATGAAGAGGCTATCTCCGCAAGGATGAGAGTTGAGGACCGTTGAGGTGAAACGCTGGATCAACGCGATACCTCCGTGTGCATCGGTGGCAAGAAGTTTCCGGACAAGGAGAGTCGCCGCTTGACTGACGGGGTTATGGCGAGGTCTGCGCTGGCCGAACGAATGGAGCCCGTGTGGCATGGTGACCCAAGGCGTCCTCGCATGCCACCGTCTGCACCATGCCGTTCATCAGGATCAAGGACTACGAATCGATCGAGCTGGTGCCGGGCGTGCGTGCGCGCACGCCCTACGGAAAGCGGATCATGCTCTCCTACCTGGAGATGGAGCCGGGCAGCTTCGTGCCCATGCACCAGCACCCGCACGAACAGGCGGGCCTGCTCATCGAAGGGCGCATGGAGCTGGTCATCGGCGACGAGTGCCGCATCTGCGAGCCCGGGGACATGTTCATCATCCCGCCGGACACCCCGCACAGCGCGCGGCCGATCGACGGGCCGGTGAAGGCGCTCGACGTCTTCAGCCCCGTGCGCGAGGACTACGCGGAGAAGTTCAACCAGTACTTCGGGCCGGCCTGATGGCATCCCGGCCAGCACGGCGGCCAAACATCCTGCTGCTGCTCACCGATCAGCATGCGCCGCTGGTATCCGGGTTCGCGGGCGACTCGATCGTGCGCACTCAGGCGCTGGACGCGATCGCCGCGGACGCGGTGCAGTTCGACACCGCGCTGTGCGCCAGCCCGGTGTGCACTCCGTCGCGCATGTGCCTGATGACCGCCAAGGAGGCGCACCGCTGCGCGGCCTGGAACAACCACTGGGTGATCTTCCCCGAGCACGTCACCTGGCCGGGCCACTTCGCCACGCACGGCTACCGCACGTGCCTGGTCGGCAAGATGCATTTCGGCGGCGCCGACCAGATGCAGGGGTTCCAGCACCGCCCGTACGGCGACCTGCGCCACGGGCTGGGCCACCAGATCGACCCGATCGACTACTTCCCGGTCTACGCCGGGGCTTCGGGCGCAGGCGTCACGGAGATCCCGGAGAGCCTGCTGCAGGAGAACGTGGTCACGCGCGAGTCGCTGGCCTTCCTGCTGGAGCACCAGGACTCCCAGCCCGATACACCCTGGTTCCTGTGCGCCTCCTACAGCCGCCCGCACTCGCCGTTCACCGCTCCCGGCCGCTACATCCGGCGCTACCGCGACCGCGTGCCGCCGGCCGAGCTGCCGGCCGACTTCCCGGACGGGCTCGACGACTACGCGCGCCGCTGCTTCGCCGACGAGGCGGGGGAAGAGCTGACCGCCGAGCAGCAGCTCCGCGCGCGCGAGGCGTACTACGCGTGCGTGGACTTCGTGGACGACTGCATCGGCGAGCTGATGCGCGGGCTGGATGCCGCCGGCCTGCTCGACGACACCATCGTCATCTACACCAGCGACCACGGCGAGATGGCCGGCCACCACGGCCTGTGGGGCAAGACCGTTCACTTCGAGCCTTCGGTGGGCGTGCCGCTGCTCATGTCGGGGCCGGGCATCGCGCCGGGCAGTGTAGGCGTCGCGCATCCGGCGTCGCTGCTGGACCTGTTCCCGACGACCTGCATGCTGGCCGGCCTGCCGATCCCGCCGGACCTGGACGGCGTGGACCTGAGCCCACTGCTCGCCGACCCGGCGGGCGGCGCCGCGCCACGGCGCTATGCCCCAAGCGCGTACTACGCCTACGGCAACCGGGTCCGCGGACTGACGGAGTCCAGGGAGCGCGAGCCGCACCAGGCGATGCGGCTGGTGCGCGACCGCGACTGGAAGTACGTGGAGATCGAGGGCGGCCGGCCGGTGCTGTTCGAACATGCAGGGCGACCCGGCAGAGACCACCAACCTGGCCGCCGACCCGCGGCATGCCGAGCGTTGCCGCCGGATGCGCGCGGCGCTGTTCGAAGGGTTCAGTTGGGAAGGGGTGCGCCGGCAGCTCGTGGCCGACAGCGACCGGCTGCCGCAGTACCTGTCCGGCCTCAAGCCGACCCCCAACCAGTACATGCTTGGCGACGGCCGCGTCTTCGACGCGGAGGGCGACCTGTACGGCGCCCGCTGGCTGCCCTATCCCGACCTCAAGGGCGGCGGCGTCATCCCGCAGCAGTTCGGCTGACCGGCCGGCCTAGCGAATCCCCGGGAACGCGTGTGTAGGCTGATTGGCGTAGCGGTTCATCTTCAGGGTCAGGCGGGCGCCGACGCCCGGCGCCAGGTGCACGGTGATCGCCGGTTCGTCCAGCGGCGTGGTGTTGCCGTCCACTTCCACCGCCGTGAACTGGTGCTCGGCATAGGCGCCGGCCTGCAGGGCCAACGCGTGGCGGCGTGCGGGGCTGAGGTTGACCAGCGTGACGGTCACTTCGTCGTCGCTCATCGAGTCGACCAGCGACGCAACGTCCTCCGGGATTCCGGCGCGGCCGCGGTCCAGGTCGAAGTAACGCACGCGGGTGTGCCATGCGACGCCGATGTGGCGTGAGGGCAGGCCGCCGAGCATCAGCTCCACCAGCCGCCAGATGCAGGCGCCCGGATTCATGGAATTCATGCTCTCCGACAGCCGAGTGTCCGGGGTGCTCTCGTCCTCCCGCATGCGCTGCACCGCCTCGCGCAGCGCGGCAAGCTCGCCGGCCAGCGCCGCGACGGGATAGTCCGGGTCGTCTCCCGACAGGTAGCCACCCCACGGGCTGCGCCGTGCCAGCGCGCGGTCGCCTTCCGCCATCGACCAGTAGTACATCTCCAGGGCCCCGTGGTCGTAGGGCTCCGGCGTGAACTCGTACCAGCCGTCGTCGCCGCGCTTCTGCGGGTACTGCAGCACGCCGTCGATTTCCTTCGCGTGGGCGCTGACCGCCTGGATGTTACGCCGCCACACGTCCACGTAGCGCTGATCGCCGGAGACCAGCAGGGCATTGCCGAAGCCGTACGGCGCCAGGGAGCGGAAGTACGCCTTGTGGTCCCAGCCGTACACCGCCCCCCACCAGCGGCCGCCTGCGCCGCCGCCGATGGTGCCGTCCAGACCGACATTGCTGGGGATGATGCCGCCGTTATCGTCGGCGCGCTCCACCCACGCGTCCGCGTACTCCAGGATCCAGTCGCGGTACTTGGCCTCGCCCGTGCACAGGTACGCGTTCAGCGCCACCACGGTGACCGCCAGGTTGCACGGGGTGTCGCCGGTCACGTCCTGGTAGATGGAGAAGTGATCGACGTAATCCTGCCAGGTGCGATGCCAGCGCAGCGGCGTGAAGCGGCCCTCGCACTCGAAGGGGTCGCCTCCCCAGTCGATGGGGGTGGTGCGGCGCAGCACCGGGCCGCGGCTGCCAGTCATCACGCTACGGATCAGGCGGTGCTCGGGATCGTAGTTGGCGGCGCCGGGGTCCTCGCCCATGTAGAAGCCGGCGTAGCGGCGCATGCGCGCCTGGTAGGTGGGGTCCCACGGCTCGGCCAGACCCTGCTGGAACAGGCCGTGGAAGCCCTCGGCGTTGTGCACGAAGTCGAAGCTGGTCGGGAACTCCTTGTAATACATGCCGTCGCGCGCCAGCGGGCACTCGACGGTGCGCGCCTCGGTGTACTGCCGCATGTGGCCCTCGATGCCCTGGCGGTACAGATCCAGCACCCGCTCCGGTCCGCCGAGCGCGTAGAGCTCCGTCCAGCCGGTGACGTTCTCCGCCGCGTCGTCGGGGCCGTCCAGCGCACCCCAGCGCGGGTAGCACAGCAGGTAGCCGCGCTCGTCGAAGTACTTTGCGTAGAACTCCTCGATCGCGTCCGGGAGGGCGGCCATGAGCCGGCGTTCCAGGAGCGCCCAGTGCGGCGCCGGCATCGGCGTGGTCAGTTCCAGGGTGGTCTCGGGCAACGGGCGTTCATGCATGGAGTGTTCCTGGCGCGGAGGGTTCCAGCGGGACGGCCGAGTCTTCGACCGAGGTTGCGGCAGTATACTATGAGGACACGTGGAATCCATGGATCTGAGACTGAGTCAGGCGGCGTACGCGCGGGCGATCGAGTTGCTGCCCGGCGGCGTCAACAGCCCGGTGCGAGCGTTTCGCCGCGTCGGCGGCGACCCGATCTTCTTCCGTAGCGGCTCAGGCAGCCGCTGCATCGACCTGGACGGCAACGCATATACCGACTACTGCCTGTCGTGGGGGCCGCTCATCCACGGCCATGCGTCCCCGACGGTGGTGGAGGCGGTGCGCCGCGCAGCGGCGGACGGGCTGTCGTTTGGTGCCTGTCACGAGCGCGAGCTGGAGTTGGCCGAGCTGGTGCTGGGCGCGGTGTCCGGGCGGCGGCGGATGCGCGCGGTGAGCTCCGGGACCGAGGCGGTCATGACCGCGGTGCGCATCGCCCGAGCGGCCACGGGCAGGGAGCTGGTGGTCAAGTTCGACGGCGGTTACCACGGCCATGCGGACGGCATGCTGGTCAAGGCCGGCTCCGGGCTGGCCACGCAGGCGATCGCCGACTCGGCCGGCGTGCCGAAGGCGGTAGCGGCGACCACGGTGGTGGTGCCGTTCGACGACGACGCGGCGATCAGGGCCGTGTTCGCGGAGTTCGGCAGCCGGATCGCCGCGGTGGTGATCGAGCCGCTGCCCGCCAACAACGGGCTGCTGGTGCAGCGTCCCGAATATCTTTGCCTGGTGGCGTCGCTGGCGCGCAGCGCCGGCGCCCTGCTGGTCCTGGACGAGGTGATCTCGGGCTTCCGGCTGCGCTACGGAAGCTACGGCGAGGGGCTCGGCCTGGACGCCGACCTGCTCACCTTCGGCAAGGTGATCGGCGGCGGCATGCCGCTGGGTGCGGTGGCCGGAGCGCCGGAGTTGATGGACCTGCTAGCCCCGGACGGCGCGGTCTACCAGGCCGGGACTCTGAGTGGCAATCCGCTGTCGATGGCGGCCGGGATAGCGGCGCTGCAGGCGCTGCGCGACGACCCGCCGTACGAGCGGCTGGAGCGGCTCGGCGCCGGTCTCGACGCCGCGATCGCCGGTCTCGGCCGCGGCGACGTGCAGATCCGACGGACCGGCTCGATCGCCTGGCTCTACCTTGCGTCGGGAGAGCTGCCGAGCCGTGCCGACGGCATCGATGCGGCGGCGGTCGAGCGGTACGGCGCGCTGCACCGGCCGCTGCTGGAGCGGGGACACTACCTGCCGCCGTCCGCCTACGAGGTTCTGTTCCTCTGCACCGCGCACGCAACGGCGCAGATCGAGGCGCTGGCGACCGACCTCGGCGAGTTGCTGCGGGCGGCGTAGGTCGGTCGGACGCAGCCGGCGCCCGGGACGTCCGATGGCCGCCTGCGCCGATCCCGCCGATATTTACTTGGGAGTGAAGATGGATATCGATTCCCGCGACAAGCTGGTGGCCGACGTCGAGGCGTTCTGCCAGGAGGTTCGTCCGGTCGAGGACCTCTGCTATCTGGAGCACCGCTTCAACGACCAGGCCATCGAGCTTGCGCGCAAGCACGAGATCCTGGGGCTCAACGTGCCGGTTGCCTACGGCGGACGGGGCGCCGACGTGCGTACCTACGTCGACGCGCTGGCGCGCATCGGCCGGGAGGGGACGGGTGTGCGCACGCTGTTCTCCGGCCACTGCTCGATCGGCCAGACCGTGCTGATCGAGTGGGGGAGCGAGGAGCAGAAGCGGCGGGTGCTGCCGGAGACCGCCGCCGGCCGCGCGATCATGGCGTTCGGCCTGACCGAGCCCGAGGCCGGATCGAACCCGCGGGAGATGCAGATGACCTACCGGCGCGAGGGCGACCGCTTTCTGCTCAACGGCGTCAAGTACCTGATCTCCAACGGCAGCATCGCCGACCTGATCGTGGTGTTCGCCTACCCGGAGCCCACCGGCGATCCGGCAGCCGACAAGGCGCGGCGGTTCAGCGCCTTTCTGGTCACGACCGACCAGGAGGGCATCGAGCGGGAGATGATGACCGCGAAGGTCGGGCTGCCGACCAGCGATACCTCGATGTTCGAGCTCACCGATTACCCGGTCCCGGTGGAGAACCTGCTGGGAGCGGAAGGACAGGGGCTGACCATCGCCATGCAGACGCTGCGCGCCGGGCGGCTGAGCGTCGCGGCCGGCTGCCTGGGCGTGATCGAGGACTGCCTGGAAGAGGCGTGCGCGTACGCCAAGGAGCGCTCGCAACACGGCAAGCAGATCGCCCGCCACCAGTTGGTGCAGGAGCACATCGCCACGATCGAGCTGGCGCGTCAGGCCTCGGAGAGCCTGATCCACACCGCGGCGGACGCCAAGCAGGCCGCCTACGAGAACCCCGGGGACGCTGCCGTGATGGCGCGCGTGGACCTGCTGGTGGCGGAGGCCAAGCTGTTCGCCTCCGACGCGGCGTTCCGTGCGGCCGACAGCGCCATGCAGGTGTTCGGCGGACGCGGCTACTCGGAGCTGTTCCGTCCGGGGCGGCACTGGAAGGACGTGCGCGTGTGCCGGATCTACGAGGGAACGGACGAGATCCTCAAGCTCAAGGTGGCGGCCGGCGTGCTCGGCAAGGAGTACGAGGCCTACCGCTGAGTGCTACGCCTGTGCGGCGAGCTGCGCCCGGAACCCCTCCCACGCGCTGGCGATCACTCTGCCGGCGGACGCCTCGATCAGTCCGGCGCCCACCGGCCCCAGCAGCCCGCCGAGTTCGTCCACGGTCGCCGTCCAGGTGACGCCGGCGCCTCCTCCGGCCTCGCCCACCTCGAACGTGGTGGTCACCGCCGCCATCGATCCGATCCCCTTGCTGCGGATGCCGAGCACCAGGCGTGGCTCCGAGCGCTCCTGCACGTCGATCGTGGTCGACAGCGATCCGGTCAGGAACGACAGCCCCGGCTTCACCCTGCAGGTGACGTGGTCCTCGCTCGTGCTGGAGAGCGAGGACAAGCCGGGGATCGCGCCGGCCAGGAAGGAGAGGTCGGACAGCCGCCGCCACACCTCCGCGGCGGATTGCGTGAAGCGCTCGACGCCGGACAGCTCGATCATGCCGCCTCCCGCTCGACGACCACGCCGCACGCCTCGCCGCCGCCGATGCACAGCGCCGCCACGCCGCGCGCGGCGCGGCGGCCCGGCAGGGCGGCGAGACCATGCAGCAGCGTGGTGAGGATGCGGGCGCCGCTGGCCCCGATCGGATGGCCCAGCGCCACGGCGCCGCCGTCCACGTTGCAGCGATCGCCGTCGATGCCCAGGTCGCGCTCCACGGCCAGGTTGCCGACGGCGAACGCCTCGTTGACCTCGAACCGGTCGACGTCGTCGATCGCCACGCCGGCCCGGTCCAGGATCGGCGGAATCACCTGCGCGGGCGCTAGCAGGAAGCGGGCGGGGGCGGACGCCACGCTGCCGTGCGCGACGATCGTGCCGAGCGGGGTGATGCCCAGCTCGGCCGCGCGGCGGTCGGTCATGACCACGCAGGCGGCGGCGCCGTCGTTGAGCGACGACGCGTTCGCGGCGGTGATCGTACCGTCGGCGGCGAAGGCGGGACGCAGCGTGGTCATCTTGTCGAAGTCGGCGCGGCTGGGCTCCTCGTCGGCCGTCACCGGCCGGTTGCCGGGCTTGCCCGCGACCGGCACGATCTCGGCGTCCCAGCGCCCGCTGCGCTGAGCGTCCAGCGCGCGTCGGTAGGAGCGCGCCGCGTACGCGTCCTGCGCGGCGCGCTCGATGCCGTACTCGCGGGCGATCAACTCGGCGGCATCCCCCATGTGGAAGTCGTTGTACACGTCCCAGAGCCCGTCGACGATCATGCTGTCGGCGACCTGCTGGTGGCCGTAGCGGAAGCCGCGGCGTGCGCCGGACAGCAGGTAGGGGGCGTTCGACATGCTCTCCATGCCGCCGGCCACGGCGATGCCGGCGTCGTCGGCCAGCACGGCGCGCGCGGCAAGGATCACCGCCTGCAGTCCCGATCCGCACACCTTGTTGACCGTCGTGCAGGGAACGCCTTCCGGAAGCCCGGCGCCGATGGCCGCCTGCCGGGCCGGCGCCTGGCCCGCACCGGCGGCGAGCACCTGGCCCATGAAGACCTCGTCCACGTCGTGCGGGGCTATGCCCGCGCGGCGCACCGCCTCGCCGATCGCCGCCGCGCCCAGACGCGGCGCCGGGAGCGCGGCAAGCGCGCCGCCCAGCGCGCCGATCGGGGTGCGGCAGGCCGCGGCTATCACGGCGCGTTCGGCGGGCATGTCCTGACGCGGCAGTCTGTCGGAACGCCGCGTCTGCGGCAAGCCCGACGATGGCGGTGTCGACGACGACCATGGTGCCGGCAGCCACGGCGCGAGCTTGCCGCCGGTGTGGGTTTCTCCCCACGATGCCGCGTCATGAGCGACCATCCCTTGAGTGAGGCCACCCGCGCCCATTTCACCTACCGCGGCGAGCAACTGAACGAGATCTCGTTCCCGCTCGGTGGAATCGGCTCCGGCTGCATCGGCCTGGCCGGCAACGGCCGCCTGATCGACTGGGAGATCTTCAACCGGCCCGCCAAGGGCAGCGTCAACGGTTTCAGCCACTTCGCCGTCAAGGCGGAGCGCGCAGGCCACGTGGTGGACGCGCGGGTGTTGCAGGGCGACCTGACCGGCCCTCTCTCGGGCAGCCTGCGCTCGACCTGGCTGCACAGCTTCGGCTTCGGCCCGACGCGCGCGTCCCTGGGAGGACTGCCCCACTTTGCCGAGGTCGAATTCGAGGGCACCTTCCCGGTGGCCACGCTCACCTTCCGGGACGGGACCTTCCCCGGCGCCGTCACCCTGCGCGCCATGAACCCCTTCATCCCCGGCAACGCCGACGACTCCAGCATTCCGGCCGCCTGCTTCGAGGTGCAGGTGACCAATCCCGGCGCCGACGACCTGGACTACACCGTCGCGCTGGCGGTGTCGAACCCGGCCCGTGCCGGATCGGTCAACCGCGCCCGGCGCGACGGCGCCGCGCAGTTGCTCACGCTGGCGGAGAGCGGCATCGCCTGCGACCACCCGAACGCCGGCGACCTCACCGTCGCCACTGACAGCCCCGGTGTCAGCTACCAGGAGTGCTGGTTCCGCGGCATGTGGTTCGACGACCTGACCATCTACTGGCACGACTTCACCGCGCCGGGCGGCTTCGAGAATCGCAGTTATGCGGAGCACGGCAAGGCCGGGCACGGGTTCGGCGGGGGCGACACCGGCGTGCTGGCGGCCACGCTCGGCGTCCCTGCGGGCGAAACGCGCGCTGCCCGTTTCGTGCTCACCTGGAGCTACCCCAACTGCGTCAACTACTGGCACCCCGTGGGGGTCGAGCAGGAACAGCGGGACGAGCCGCCGCCGGCGCTCGACCACGCGGAGTGGCGCAACCACTACGCGACCCGCTTTCCGGACTCCGCGGCCAGCGCCGCCTACTGTCTGCGTGAGTGGGAGCGGCTGTGGAGCCACACTCTGGCGTTCCGCGACGCGCTTTACGCATCCAGCGTTCCGCCCGCCGTGCTCGATGCCGCGGCCGCCACCCTGTCGGTGCTCAAGAGCCCGACGGTGCTGCGGTTGGAGGACGGCACCTTCTACGGCTTCGAGGGGGTGCGCGTCGAGCAGGGCTGCTGCGAGGGGAGCTGCACGCACGTGTGGAACTACGCGTACGCGCTGCCGTTCCTGTTTCCGGACCTGGAGCGGTCGATGCGCGACGCCGACTTCCGCTACAACGCCGACGCCGACGGCGGCATGACCTTCCGCCTGCAACTGCCGCTGGGGCGGGAGCGGCTTGGCTTCCGCCCCTGCGCGGACGGCCAGTTCGGCGGGGTAATCAAGGCCTACCGCGATTGGAAGATCTCCGGCGACTCGGCGTGGCTGCGCGGCCACTGGGAGACCATCAAGCGGAACATCTCGTTCGCCTGGGCGGACAGCAATCCCGACCGCTGGGACGCCGACCGCGACGGCGTGCTGGAGGGCCGCCAGCATCACACGCTGGACATGGAGCTGTTCGGCCCCAATTCCTGGCTCAACGGCTTCTACCTGGCGGCGCTGGCCGCGGGCGCCGAGATGGCCGAGCACCTCGGCGAGCCGGACACCGCGTCCGAGTACCGGGCGCTGTTCGCGCGTGGCAAGGCGTGGACGGACGCCAACCTGTTCAACGGCGAGTACTATCAGCAGCGGATCGACCTCGCCGACCGCTCGATCCTGCAGGCGTATGAGGGCGGCGATGCCGCGGAGCGCTACCGCGGCGGGCGCTCGCAGGTGTGGAACTACTGGGACGACGAGCACGGCCAGATCAAGTACCAGGTGGCCGAGGGGTGCGCGATCGACCAGGTGCTGGCGCAGTGGCACGCCAACGTCTGTGGCCTGGGCGAGGTTTTCGACCGCGGACAGACCCGCACCGCCCTGGCGGCCGTCTACCGCCACAACTTCAAGCGCTCGTTCCGCGAGCACTTCAACCCGGCCCGCCTGTACGCCGTGGATGACGAGGCCGGCACCATCATCTGCTCCTATCCGCGCGCCCTGCCGGTGGTGCCGATTACCTATGCCCAGGAGACCATGCACGGCTTCGAGTACCAGGCGGCCGGCCACATGATCCAGGAGGGCATGCTGGCCGAGGGCGTGGAGCTGGTGCGCGCGGTGCGCGACCGCTACGACGGTAGCCGCCGCAATCCCTGGAACGAGATCGAGTGCGGCAGCAACTACGCGCGGTCGATGGCCGCGTTCGCGCTGCTGCTGGCCTATTCCGGCTTCGAGTTCGACGCCGTCCAAGGGCACGTCGGCTTCAGCCCCAAGGTGGCGGAAACGCCGTTCACGGCCTTCTGGAGCCTGGGCTCCGGCTGGGGCACCTGCACGCTGGAAGCGGGGGAGATCAGGTTGCAGGTCGAATCGGGCGAGTTGCCGTTGTCCACCTTCGCCAGCGACCGACTGGTGGGGGCCGGCGGCGCCGCGGTAACGGGTGTGCAGGTAGGCGGCGTCGATGTCGCCTACCTGCAGGACGGCGGCACGCTCGCTTTCTCCGGCGCCGTCCTCATCACCCCTGATGCGCCGCTGGCTATCGCCGTGTCCGCGATGACCTGACGCGTCCCCAAGCACGCGGGCGCCGGTGTCTGCGGCGCGTGGCATTCACTCGGCGCTTCCGGGCCGCCAGAGGCGAGCGCGGTCGAGGAAAACCTTGGGGGCGTCGATCCAGTCGGAGTAGCCGATGCGGCCCTCATCGGTAAGCCAGTCGATCTTGGCCCCGATGCAGTCGGCCAGCTCCTGCTCGTCGGCGGAGAGCGTGAAGCCACCGAGCTCGATCGCCGAGTCGAGCGCCGTGACCGTGAAGTCGCCGCCCGATGCGTCCGCCGCGTAGCGGTTGCCGACAACTCCTCGCACGAGTGCATCGATCTCGCCGGTGCGCCAGATCCCGTCCCACTCCGCGATTCCGCGCCGCTCGAATGAGATGCCAGCGCCGTCCATCGCCTCGAGTGCGGTCAGCAGATCCGCTTCGTAACCTCGGTGCATGTCGAAACCGGCGCTCCCCGGCTCCCGGTTGGCGCTGTAGCTGACCGGCGAGAAATGGGCATAGAAACCCGCCCGCAGGACACGCATCGAACAAGCCTCCGCCGATGCGCTCGTCGGCGTCGCCAGAGCCGCTGTCGACAGGGCCACCGCCGCCACGAGCGGCAGCCGGGCGAGGCCGGTCAGTGGAGTCCGTGCGTGTTCAACGGGTCCTCCTCATGCCGGCATCCCGGGCTGCCGGCTCCCACGGCGCTCCGTATGACCAGGAAGCACGCATGACAGGATCGTTACCTCCGGCTTCGGTGCTTGAAAAGATCCGGGTGCCGATCCCGTGCTGCCTGTTGGCAGACATCGCCGTCTGGTATCCTCGTTGGCAGAAGTTGGGGATGACACGGGAACGGAGCGAGCCGGAAGTCGTCATCTCGCCGGCAGCGTCCGTCTGATGGCGACCGATGCCGCGCTGAGGTGGTCGATCGGGTCCGCCCGCGACACGGGCGCGGCTGCGGGCATCGAGCTGGTCGCCAGCATCGACATCCGCCAGAACCGCTACCGGGGATGGAATCCGGTGGCCGGCGCATGGGATCCGGGTTCGGCGCCGTTCAACGTCCACCAGACGGGCCAGGTGCGCCCCAACGGGACGGCGTTCGGGATGGCGCCGGCGTGCGGGGCGTTCCCGGGGCAGGAACCGGTCACCGGATTCCAGGGGCGGCGGCTGGTCAACAGCAAGAACCGCAACCTGGGCTCGCTGATCGGGGAGTTGCAGTCGGAGGTGTTCACGATCGCCGGCCACGGCATCGACTTCCTGATCGGCGGCGGCGACTTCGCGGACGTCACCTGCCTCAACCTGTACGTGCATGGCGCCGCGGGGTGGGAGCGGGCGCGCACCGCGACCGGCGAGCGCAACCTGGAGCTGGTGCGGCGCGGCTGGGACGTGGCCGAGTTCCGCGGCCGGCAGGCCTACCTGCAGATCCTGGATTACGCGCCCGTGGAGCCGTGGGGGTGGCACGCCGCGCCGCGCTACCCGGAGGATGACTGGGGCTTCATCCTGGTGGACGACATCCGCCAGACCGACGGGGCCGCCGATCCCAGCCGCGTCGACGAAGCCGGCGACCGCGCGCGCAACTTCGACTTCGAGACCCTGCTTCCGGAGCGCTTCACGGTTGCCGCCGCTCATGATGCGAGCGGTGCCGGCGGGGTCTTCGAGATTCGGGATCGCGAGCGCGGCGGGGCGGTGGGCGCCCTGTACTGCAACGCCGCGGTCGAGCGGTGCGCCCCTGATCTGTGCAAGGTGTCCGTGACCTGGCGCTACCGCGGCCCGACGCTGAGCGGCGTCAAGCTGCGCCTCACCAGCCGGCTGCCGATCGCGGCCGGCGCCGCGCGCCACACCCTGCACCCCGGGCTGCTGTATGACGGCAACCCCACCGCCGAGGCGTGCCACTACCTGGGCGAGGACTTCCCGGAGGCCGCCTCCACCGTGCCCGCCGGGTTCAGCGTCGAGGACGCGGAGCGGGTCTGTGCCGGCTGGGTGGCGCCCCAACAGCGGGCCGACGACCTCACGGCCAGCGTGCGCCTGCAGGTGGACCCGGAGTCGGGCCGCTACGAAGCCGTCCACCAGCTTCCGGAGTCGGCCGTCTTCGGCCGCCGGCTGCTGCTGGACAGCGACGCACGGCTCACCCTGGACGACGGCGACTGCCACGCCAAGACGCTCTACCTGTTCAACGCCGACCGCCGGCCGGGACCGGTGTACCGGCCGGGCTACTGCGGTGCGATGTCGGCGGCGTGGCGGCAGCTCTACCCGGTCTCGCCGACCAATCCGCCACACACGCTGCGCGAAGACTACGAGATGCGCCTGCGCACCACGCTCGACGACCACGGGCTGATCCAGGAGATTGCCCGCGGCGGTCGCACGTACCGCGTGTTCTACGTCGGGCGCTGGGTGTACGGCGACGCGCCGACCGGCGGCGGGCGGTTCCTTCCCAAGGAGTACTTCCACCGGTTCGTCGGCTTCTCCTGGTCCGGCATGGCCGGGCTGGTGGCGCACGCCGCGCTCGATCACGGCCTGCAGCACGGCGACGACGACGCGGTGCGGGCCGCCGTCGACACCATGGACTTCTTCGCCGAGCACGGGATGTCGCCGCTGGGCATCCTGTATCCTACCTACCACGAGGACCACGCCGGACTGGTCGACACCTTCGGCACCTACTATGACCCAGGCCGCATCGACATGGGGCCGCTGGGCGAGGGACTGTACTGGTACCTGCGCTGCGCCGAACGGATGCGGAGCCAGGGCAGCGAACCGCCGGCGAGCTGGGAAGCGGCGGTTCGCAGCTCCCTGGACCACATCATGGAGCTCTTTCCCGACGGCGACGTGCCGGGCCGCATCGACGGCACGAGCGGCGAGCCCGCCGCCCGCCGCATCCAGCTTCTCTACTGGGAGCGCTCGCGGTGGACGGAGCGTCAGAGCCGACCCGCCGACATCGTGTTCGCCAGGCCGAGCGAGCGGGGAGCCACCAACTTCATCTACCTGATCTGGGCCTACGTGCGCGCCGCCCGCGACCTCGGCGAGCAGCGCTACCTGGAGTACGCCGTGGCGCTGGGCGAGCTGGCGTTGCAGGTGATGGAGCGGTTCACCGTGTTCGCCGGCTCCGAGATGGACTTCTACAACATCGACAAGCGTCAGGGACACGCGCTGCTGGCCGCCCACAATGACCTGTACGACGCCACCGGAGAACGGCGCTGGCTCGCGGCGGCGGAAGTCGCGGCGAGCTGGTTCGCCACTTGGCAGTACCACTTCAACGCCTGCACCGACGGGCTCGGCGACCTGCCGCTCGGCCGCTGGGACTACCGCACGGTGGGCGGCACCACGGTCGACATCAAGTACTCGACCAACAACCTCGTTTATGCCCAAGGCGCCACCGAATTCCTGCGGCTGTGGCGCCACACCGGCGATGCGGAGTGGTTCGAACGTGCCCGCGCCCTGCTGCACCAGGGCGTGCAGAGCTCCCTGACCGAAGAGAAGCGCCTCTGGCTCAACGCCCACTACCAGTCCGAGGCACGGGTGCCGGCGCAGCACGCGTTCAACCCGGACACGCAGTTCGACGCTGCGTGCCTGGGCGGAGGCACCGAGGACGTGCTGCCGGCGTGGCCCTATGGCGGCAACTGGACGACCAAGTACGGCGCCATCCTGAGCATGTACATGCTGGCCGAAGCGCTCGACGTCGATCCGATCCTGGCGCGCTACGGTGGCATCACCTACCGCCTTGCGGACGCGCCGGAGGACGATTGGGTAGGCGCGCTGGAGACGCTCGATGGCGTGCGCGCATGGCGATCGGGCGGCGCGGTCACCATCGCGGCGCGCAACATGGTCCCGGCCGACGCCCGCTACACCGCCCGGGTCCTGGACGCGGACGGCAGCCCCGTGGCGGACGCTGCCGCCGACTTCGGAGCCGGCGGCGAGGGGCTCATCCGGGTACCGCTGCCCGCGCAGCGCCGCTACCGACGCTCACCGAGCGCATGATAGGATCGGCCGGCATAGCACAGACACCGATGGAGGAAACGCTGTGAATCGAGTTCTGACCATCCTCGCGCTGTTCGTGGCCTGCACGGCAGTGACATTCGCCCAATATCAGGAGGCGCCGATGCTGGCGGAGCGCGTGGCCTCCGGCGACCTGCCGGCAATCGACGAGCGGCTCCCCGACGAGCCGCTGGTGCTCACGCTGGAGCGCAGCGCCGCCCCCGACGGCATGCTCGACGAGCTCGAGATCGGGTCCTACGGCGGCGACGTGCGCCTCATCAACCTGGCGCCGAACTTCGCGCCCGAAATGTACTTCATGACTATCGAGACGCTGCTGGCGCGGCCGGGCTGGATCAGCATGGGGCATCCGCTCACCGGCAACATCTACGAGAGCTACGAGATCAGCCCGGATGGGACCACGTTCACGTTCCAGTTGCGCCGCGGCCTGCGCTGGTCGGACGGCGAACCGGTGACGACCGGGGACGTGGTGTTCCACTACGAGAACATCCTGCACAACGAGCAGCTCACCCCGAACATCGGCTGGCAGTTCCGCTCGAAGCTCCTGCCCACCGGCGACGTCTACGAGCTGGAGGTGATCGACGACTACTCGTATCGGATCACGTTCTCCGAGTCCACGCCCGGCTTCCTCGACGAGATCAACAAGCCGTGGATGGACTACACGGGCTTCCTGCAGCCCAGGCACTACCTGTCGCAGTTCCACGCCGACTTCGCTGACGCCGAGGAGCTGGCCGCCAAGGTGGCCGCCGCCGACCTGCTGGCCGACGAGTGGTGGCGCCTGTTCCAGCTCAAGATGCTCACGCCGTGGGAGGGGAAGACCCCGGACGTGGTGGACATCCCCGTGCTGCACCCGTGGGTGGTGGTCTCGACCTCGCCCACGCAGACCGTGTTCGAGCGCAACCCCTACTACTTCAAGGTGGACGCCGCTGGCAACCAGCTTCCCTACATCGACCGCATCGTCAGCACCAAGGTGGAAGGCCCCGAGGGCGCCAGCCTGAAGATCATCGCCGGCGAGGTGGACTTGGCCGACGAGCTGGCGAAGATCTCGTCGCTGCCGATCTATCGTGAGAACGAGTCCAACGGATACCGCGCGGTCACTTCCGGTGTCGCCTACAACCCGGTCGTGCACGCTTTCAACTTCGCGCTCGATGATCCGGTCTGGCGGCAGGTCGCAGGCGACCTGCGCTTCCGGCAGGCGCTGAACCTGGCCATCAACCGCGACGAGATCATCGACGCCGTGTACTACGGCTTCGCCTCGCCGCCGGAGTGGGTCCCCGCGACCTACGATCCCGATGAGGCGGGGCGGCTGCTGGACGCCGTGGGGCTGGACAGGCGGGACAGCGACGGCTGGCGGCTGGGACCCGACGGGGAGCGTTTCGAGATCAATCTGGAGGTGACCGCGCACCTGCCGGACACGGTGCCTGCCAACGAGCTGATCGCCGAGCACTACCGTGCGGTCGGCCTGTACACCACGCTGGAGGTGGTCGAGATCGGCCTGTTCATCGAGCGGCGCAACGCCAACCAGTACCAGATCGACACGCTGTGGAACGAAGCGACCACGCTGCACGCCTTCGGCCACGCCAAGCACCACCTGATCGGCCACATCCCGCCGTGGGGGCAGTGGTACAACTCGGGCGGGGAGCAGGGTGAGGAGCCGCCGGCCTGGTTCCAGGAGCTGTACGACCTGGGCCTGGGCATCGGCCCTGGCATCCCGTGGGATCAGGAGGTCGTGGACCGGTACCAGCAGACGTTCTACGATACGATTCCGCAGATCAACGTCACCTACAATCCGTCGACGGTTCTGATCGTCGATCAGGATCTGCGCAACGTCTTCACCGATGGCGTGGCGCAGTGGGTGATCTACAGTTCGGAGCAGCTCTATTACGAGCGTTGACCTGGCCGTAGCGGCATCGGCCTGCCGGCGCTGAGCCCGGTGGGCCGATGCTTCGATACATCGTGCGACGGGTGGCGGCCTTCGTGCCGTTGCTGTTGCTCCTCTCGGCGGTGAGCTTCACGATCATCGAGCTCCCGCCGGGAGATTATCTCACCTCGTACATGCTGCGACTGGAGCTCCAGGGGAGCCGGATCACCGACGACCAGGTCGCGAATCTCTCCGCGTACTACGGGCTGGACCAGCCGATCTTCACGCGCTATCTGCTCTGGCTGCGCAACATCGTGTTCCGTGGCAACCTCGGCTGGTCCTTCGCCCATGACCGGCCGGTGTCCGTCGTGATCGGGGAGCGGCTCGGGCTCACCCTGGTGGTGACCGTTTCAACGCTGATCTTCACCTACGTGGCGGCGGTCCCGATCGGCGTGTACTCGGCGGTGCGGCAGTATTCCTTCTTCGACTACTTCTGGACCTTCTGGGGATTCGTGGGGCTGGCGATCCCGAACTTCCTGTTCGCGCTGGTGCTCCTGTGGATCGCGTTCCGCTACTTCGGCGTCGCGATCACGGGGCTGTTCGCGCCCGAGTTTGTCGACGCTCCCTGGAGCCTGGCGCGGGTGTGGAGCATGCTGCAGCGGCTCTGGGCGCCGGTGGTGGTCGTGGGCACCGCGGGGATGGCGGGCCTGATCCGCGTCATGCGCGGCACCCTGCTGGACGAGTTGCGCAAACAGTACGTGGTGACCGCGCGCGCCAAGGGCGTCGGCGAAGGGCGCCTGCTGTTCAAATATCCGGTGCGGATCGCCGTCAACCCGATCATCAGCGGCATCGGCTGGCTGCTGCCCGCCATCATCTCCGGCGCCACCATCACGTCCATCGTGCTCAACCTGCCGACCACCGGCCCGGTGCTGCTGGGGGCGCTGCTGGCTCAGGACATGTACCTGGCGGGCAGTTTCGTGATGATCCTCAGCATCCTGGTGCTGGTGGGAAACCTGATCTCGGACATCGTCCTGGCGTGGGTCGATCCGCGCATCCGTTTCGCCCGCATCGAGTCGTGAAGCAGCGCACGCGCACCGACGACGAGAGCTACTTCGTCGCGTCGCAGTGGCGGATGATGTGGTGGAAGTTCCGCCGCCACCGGCTGGCCGTGGTTGCCGGTCCGGCGCTGGCCCTCATCTACCTGCTGGCGCTGTTCGCGGACTTCGTGGCGCCGTACGGGGTGACCACCCGCTTTCCCGGCTACCTTAACGCGCCACCCAATCTGATCCGATTCGGAGGCGGCGGCGAGGAGAGGGCGTCGGGAGCCTTCGTGTACGGACTGAAGATGGAGCGCCACCCGTACACGATGCGCAAGATCTACCAGCTCGACCGGGAGCTGCGGTATCCGGTGCGCTTTCTCGGGGCCGGGGAGGAGTACCGCTTCCTGGGGCTGTTCAAGGCCAGCGGCCACCTGTTCGTGCCGGCGTCGGCGGATGCGCCCCTGTTCCTGTTCGGCACCGACCGGCTGGGACGCGACCTGTTTTCGCGTGTGCTGCACGCGGCGCGGATCTCCCTTTCCATCGGCTTGGTGGGCGTGCTGCTCAGCACTGTTCTGGGCGTGCTGCTCGGCGGTCTGGCCGGCTACTTCGGAGGCATCGTCGACCGCGTGGTGATGCGGCTGGTGGACCTGCTGTCTTCCATTCCGACCATACCGCTGTGGATGGGGCTGGCCGCGGCCGTACCGCGTGACTGGTCGGTGGTGACGACCTACTTCGCCATCACGCTGATCCTGTCGCTGGTAGGCTGGACCGGGCTGGCGCGCGCGGTGCGCGGTCGCTTCCTGTCGCTGCGGGTGGAGGACTTCGTGATGGCCGCGGTGGTATCGGCTGTGCGCGAGCGCACCATCATCTTCGGCCACCTGCTGCCGTCGTTCCTGAGCTACATCATCGTGTCGCTGACGCTGGCGATTCCGGCGGTGATCCTGGGGGAGACGGCGCTGAGCTTTCTGGGCCTCGGCATCCAGCCGCCGGCGGTGAGCTGGGGCACGCTGCTGCAGGACGCCCAGAACTTCCAGGCGGTGGCCAGTCAGCCGTGGCTGCTGATCCCCTGCATCTTCGTGATAGTCACGGTGCTGCTCTACAACTTCCTCGGCGATGGCCTGCGCGACGCTGCCGACCCCTATTCCTGAACAGCAGCGCGTCCCGGGCCGCTCTCGTTCCGCCGCGAATCGTCAGGCTTCGTAGAACCCGCTGCCTGCCTTCGCGACCTGCTGCAGCCGCTCCGACGGCGCGAAGCGCTCGCCGTGGCGTCCGCGCAGCTCTTCCAGCAGGGCGACGATCCGATCCGGGCCGTGGTCGTCGGCGTGCGCCAGGATGCCCCCGCGGTCCTGTGGGAAGCCGGTGCCCAGGATCATGGTCATGTCCAGCGGCATGGGCTCGGTGACGATGCCCTCCTCCAGGCAGCGGCTCGCCTCGTTGGCCATCAGCGCCAGGCAGCGGTGCAGGTCGTCTACGGAGGCCGGGCGTCGGTCGCCGGGACGACGCAGCGCGGCGGCGTCCGGATTGGGGTGCGCGTCGCCGGCGTAGACGTAGAATCCCGCCCCGCTCTTGCGGCCGAGCATGCCCGCCTCGGCCAGCGCGCGGGCCGGCGCCGGGCACCGGTAGCGGTCGCCGAACGAGCGCTCCAGCGAGTCGGCGATCTTCACGGTCACGTCGATGCCGATCTCGTCCATGAGCCGGTATGGCCCCATCGGCAGGCCGAAATCCAGGGCGAAGCGGTCCAGGCTTTCGAGGTCGTCGATTCCGTCGCTGTCATGCGCCAGGTGGAGCGCTTCCAGGAGGTAGGGGAACAGAACGCGGTTGGACACGAACCCCGGACGGCCGCCGACCACGATCGGCGTCTTGCCCAGGTTGCGGGCGAGGGCAACGGCGGTCGCCAGCACCGCGTCCGTGGTCGCCGGCGCGCGCGCGATCTCCACCAACGGCATGCGGTTGACGGGATTGAAGAAGTGCACGGCGACGAACCGTTCCGGGCGCTCCAGCACGCCGGCCAGTTCGTCGATCGGAAGCGACGAGGTGTTGGTGGCGATGACGGCATCGGTGTCGACCAGCCCCTCCATCTCCCGCAGCACCCGTTTCTTGAGATCGAGGTCCTCGGTCGCCGCCTCGATCACCAAGTCCGCGCCGGCCAAGGCCGCCGGGTCGGTGGCCGGCTTGATGCGGGCGAGCTTCGCTTCCACATCCTCGGCGGTCACGCGGCCGCGTTTAAGCGGGTAATCGTACATCGCGCGGGCCGCGGTCATGCCGCGTTCCGCGCGACCCTGGTCGACGTCGCGCATGACGACCGGCAGGCCGGAATCGCAAAGCGCCCAGGCGATGCCGGCCCCCATGGTGCCGGCGCCCAGCACCGCCGGCCGCTCGACCGGCAGCGGGGCGGCGGAGAGCCCCCAGCGCTCCTTCCGCAGCCGATCGCGGTTGAAGAACATGCGCATCAGGTTGCGCCCGGCGCGGCTGCGCACCCGGTCGACGAAGGCGGCCCGCTCCACGTCCAGGCCGGCCGCCATCGCCGTCCCGGCCGCGCCGACGACGACCTTCAGCGCGGCCAGCGGCGCCTCGTCGTGCAGCGGCCCGCGGCGGACGAGGCGCCGTGCCGCTTCGGCCTGCTCCTCGCCGACCGCCGGAGCCGGCATGCGCAGATCAGGTCCGTCGGGCGCGGGCGCTGCTGCCAGCAGCTCGTCCAGGGCCCGGTCCAGGTCCTCCCGCGCCGCGCAGGCGGTCGCCAGCCCCAGCTCCACGGCGCGCGGTCCGTCCACGGGGCGGCCGCTGCAGATCATCGGCAAGGCATGCGCTACCCCCACCAGCCGCGGCAGCCGCTGCGTGCCGCCCCAGCCGGGGATCAGTCCCAGCGTCACCTCCGGCAGGCCCAGCGCACAGCGGCGGTCGTCGGAGACCAGCCGCCAAGTGGTCGTCATGGCGAACTCCAGCCCGCCGCCCAGGCAGGCTCCGTCGATCACGCTGACCGTCGGCACGCGCAGGGCCTGCAGCCGGTTGAACAGGTGCTGTCCGCGGCCGATGAAGGCGTCCGCGACCTCGGGCCGGATGAGCGTTCGCAGCTCGCCGATGTCGGCGCCGGCGATGAAGCAGCCTGGCTTGGCGCTGCGGAACACCACCGCGCGGATGTCGAGGTCGACTGCGATGTCGTCGAGCAGGCGTTCCAGCTCGTCCAGCACCGGGGTCGACAGGGTGTTCACCTTCGATCCCGGCTGGTCGAAGAGCACCTCTAGGCGCCCGCCGGGCTGCCGTTGCGTGGTGATGGTCGTCATGGCGGTTGGTCGAAGCTACTCCTTGATGGCGCCGATCATGATGCCTCGCACGAAATAGCGCTGGATGAACGGATACACCAACAGGATCGGCGCGACGCTGACGATCACAATCGCGGCTCGCATCTTGGCCAGCCAGCCGTTGCGAATGTAGGCGGCGCTGGCGTCTTCTTCCAGGCCCTCGATGATGCTGTTGATGTTGCCGCCGAAGTCGCGCAGGATCAGAAATCGACGCAGGACGATGGTCAGCGGCATCTTCTCCTGATCGTACAGATAGACCATCGGGCGAAAGAACTCGTTCCACATCGACACGGCGGCGAACAGGCCGATCGTTGCCAGAATCGGCACGATCAGCGGCAGCACGATGCGCAGGTAGATCAGGAAGTCGCCGCCGCCGTCGATGTACACGGAGTCCTTCAGCGACTGATGCACCGTCTGTCGGATGGCGGTGCGGAAGATGAAGATGTAGAAGGGATTGACCGCCGTGGGCAGCACGATGGCCCACAGGGTGTTGACCATGCCCAGGGTCCGGATCCACAGGAACACCGGGATCAGGCCGCCCTCGAAGAACATCATTGCCGCCAAGTAGAGGGACACCGACCGCTTGAAACGGAAGCGGTCCTCGGCCAGCACGAAACCGGCCATCGAGGACAGCCACCCCACCAGCACCGTGAACACGGTCGCATACAGGATGGAGTTCAAGTAGGCGCGAAGGATGAGCGGGTTGCGGAATACGAACTCGTAGATCTCGAACCCCATCCCGCGCGGCCACAGGACGATGCGGCCCAGCCCGACGTCCGCATAGCTGCTGATCGACACGGAGAACAGGTAGATGAACGGGTACAGGCAGACCACGCAGACCAGCACGCCCAGGGCGGCATTGCACACGTCGAACACGCGCGACGGCATCGACTCCCGGTAGCGGACCGGCCTCCTGGCGTGCGGCTCCGTCATGCGGACACTACCAGATGCCCTCACCGCGGATGCGGATCGACAGCTTGTTGATCACCAGGACGACCCCGAACGACACCAGGTTGTTGAGCAGACCGATCGCCGTTCCGTAGGAGAACTCTCCTCCCTGGATGCCGCGACGATACACGTAGGTGGCGATGACGTCGGCGGTCTCGTAGATGCCGGGGTTCTGCATCAGGAAAGCCTTCTCGAAGCCCACCTGCACGACGTTGCGCGTGGCCAGGATGAACAGCACCACCATCGTCGGCATGATTCCGGGGACGGTGATGAAGCGCACCTGCTGCAGCCGTCCGGCTCCGTCGATTCTGGCCGACTCGTACAGCTCGACGCTGATGCCGGCCATCGCCGCCAGATAGATTATCGTCCCCCAGCCGACGTCCTGCCAGACGCCGGAGGCGACGTACAGCGGGCGGAACCAGGCAGGGTCGCTCAGGAAATCGGGCTCGAAACCCAAGCGGTTGACTACCTGCGTCGCCAAGCCGTCGAAGCTGAAGAACTGGTAGATCAGGCCGACGACGATGACCACGGCGATGAAGTGCGGCAGGTAGGAGATCGACTGCACCACCCGTTTGAACCAGCGCACGCGCATCTCGTTCAACAACAACGCGAAGATGATTGGTGCCGGAAACCCGAATGCCAGGTTGAGTGCGCCGAGCAGCAGCGTGTTGCGCACCAGGCGCCAGAGAAAGGGATCGGCCAGGAAGTCCTCGATGTACTTCAGGCCGATCCACTCGCCTCCGAAGAACCCATCCAGCGGGGTGTAGCGCTTGAAGGCGATGGTGATGCCGTAGATCGGTACCCAGTGGAAGACGAACGACCACAGGATCACGATGCCGATCATGACGTACAGAGCGGGGGCCTGACGGATCGACCGTCTGGTCGCGGCGCCGCTCGCGGCGACGGCCTGCTGGTTCATGGTGCGGTGTCGCGGGCCCGGACGACGTGGCATCGCCGCACGGCGTAGGTGCGGCAGGGCCGGCGGCACCGCCGTGGGTACGGCTGTGCCGCCAGCCTGCAACGAGCCATGCTGGTGCGACTACAGCGAGCGGTATCGCTCCAGCGCGGCCTGGTAGATCTCCTCGAGGCGTGCGTGTCCCAGTTCCTGCAGGCGCGCCACGAAGTCGTCCCACTCGGCGATCGGCCGGTGGCCGTTGACGAACGCGACCACCTGTTCGTCGACATAGGTGGCCAGGGCGGCTTCCAGGGAGTTCTTCTCCTCCTGCTCCTCGGTTGTGAACGGAAACCCCGGCTCGGGCGTCGCATTCCACACGTCGGCCGCCTTGAACTGCTCGATCACGGGCAGGTTGGGCAACTGCGATTCCACGCCGGGCGCGGTCACGTCGTAGTAGCGTCCCAGGTTGTCCTTGCCCCACGTGTCGCGCGGGTGCATCACCGAAAACTGGCCGATGCCCAACCCGCGCGTCTTCGACCGAGCCGGATCCGCCTCGACCTCAGCGGCCGGATAGAAGCCGCTCCAGTTGAGGATCCAGCGGCGACCCCAGAACGGGTTGGCGTCGGCGACCCAAGCGTAGCCCTCCGGACCGTAGTTGAGCAGCTCGGCACCGTCGTCGCTGTAGGCGTAGTCCATCATGCGCACGGCGGCGTCGACCGCATGGCTCTTGGCATCGATCACGATGACGCTGTCAGACACCCGTTTCGGGGCGCGGATGTTCGCCCGTACCCCTTCGTAGACAGGAGGCAGCAGGTTGACTTCCTGCGACAGCAACAGGTCCAGGTGCTCGGGCGGCTTGTTGACCATCCGATCGCCGAAGTTGCCACCGATCGGGCCGAAGAAGACCGCGTATCCGTCCTGCTCGTACAGAGAGACCTGCTCCTCCTCCGTCATGGTGACCCACGCGGGATGCAGCCAGCCGTTGGCGTACGCCTTGGACAGGAACTCGATGGCGCCGCGAAAGCGGCTGGTGGCCGGGCCCCAGACGTACTGGTCGTCGTCGTCGTACCACATGCGGATCCAGGTGCCCAGCATGTGGGTCATGGGCCGCACGACCCAGCCGCGGATCGCGCTGCCGCGTCGGTTGATGATCATCGGTTGCGGGGTGCGGCCCTGGTTGTAGCCCTGGTACACGGCGGCGAATGCGGTCTCCCAGTCCTCAAGCGTCTCGATGGAGCCCGCGACATCGTCGATGTCGCCGTCCCAGCCGCCGGCGGTCAGGTGGTCCTTGCGAACCTTGATGCCGACCATGGGTGCGCTGGCCCACATGCTGAGCCGCGGCAAGGCGTAGGTATTGCCGTCCGGTGCGACCTTCAGCGCTTCCGGAACGTCGGCGAGCACGCCGGCCAGGTTGGGCATCGCGCCCGCGTCGAGCTGCTCGGAGATGTTCACGAACGCGCCGCGCGGGCCGAGGTCGAAGTGGATGTTGCGGATGTCCGGACTGGTCAGACTCATGACGTCGGGCAGGTCGCCGGCGGCGAGCATCGTCTGCACCCGCGTCGCCTGGTCCTCGGACGACACGTTGATCGGCACGATGCGTGCGCCGACCTGCTCGCCCCACCAGGCGAAGGTCTCGGTGTCGGCGGTGGCGTCGGGTGTAAACTCGAAGAACCCGAGGAACTCCAGCTCCGGCGCGTCGTCCCCGGCGGCTGCCTCTTCTTCTCCCGAACCCCAAGCGGACATGCCGACTGCGAGCGCCAGCAGAACGATGAGTACTTGTCTCACGATAGAATCCTCCCGTCGATTGCACCCGTGTGAGCGGGCTTGGCCGCGAGTATAGGTTTCGTTGCGGGGCCTTGTCACGGTACCGCCCGGCGAGCCGGGACTCGGCGGGTCGTGCGCGACCGCTCACGGCCGTGCTTGACATGCCGTGAGGCTGCGGCCAGTGTCGCCGCCAGTGTCGCAGATGACGTTCGCGCAGTCGGTCAACGCCGGCCTCCGGGAGGAGATGCGGCGTGATGCCGGCGTGGTGGTGATGGGCGAGGACGTCGGCCACTACGGCGGCGTATTCGGCGTCACGCGCGGCCTGCAGGACGAGTTCGGAGCCGAGCGCGTGCGCGACGCGCCGCTGTGCGAGGCGGCGATCGTCGGTTTCTGCGTCGGCTTGGCGGTGGCCGGCAAGCCGGCCGTCGCGGAGCTCGAGTTCATGGACTTCGTCACCTTCGCCATGGACCCGATCGTCAACCAGGCCGCGAAGCTCCGCTACTTCTGGGGCGGACAGGTCTCGGTGCCGCTGGTGGTGCGGGCCCCGGTGGCCGCCAACCTCGGCTTCGGCAGCCAGCACTCGCAGAGCCTGGAGGCGTGGTTCATGCATGTGCCCGGCCTGCGCATCGCCATGCCCTCCAACGGCTACGACGCCAAGGGCCTGATCAAGACCGCGGTCCGCGATCCCAACCCGGTGCTGTTCCTGGAGAACATCAGCCTCTACCCCAGCCGCGTGGAGGTCCCGGAAGAGGAGTACCTGATCCCCTTTGGGGAGGCGCATGTGGTCCGCACCGGCAGCGACGTGACCGTGGTGGCGCTGGCGTCGATGGTGCCGCGCGCGCTGGAGGCCGCCGACGCACTGACCGCGGACGGCATCAGCGCGGAGATCATCGATCCGCGCACGCTGGCCCCACTTGACATCGACACGATCGTGGAGTCCGTGCGAAAAACCGGCCGCGTGGTCATCGCCCACGTGGCACACAAGACCGCCGGCGTCGGCGCCGAGATCGCCCAGCAGATCACGGAGCTGGCCTTCGATCACCTTGAAGCGCCGGTGCGGCGGGTCGCGGCGCTGGACAATCCCATCCCGGCGAGCCAGCCGCTGGAGGCGCAGGTGTTTCCGGGAACGGACGAGATCGTGGAGGCCTGTCGTGCCCTCGGTTGACCCAATCTCGGCTGAAAGACCCCCGGAGCAGCGCGCGGAGGTGCTGCGCCGCATGTGGCTGATCCGCCACTTCGAGGAGGAGGCGGTCCGCCTGTACGGTGAGGGCCGCTACCGCGGCTCGACCCATCCGTACATCGCCCAGGAAGCGACCGCGCTTGCCGTGTGCGCGGCGCTGCGGCCAACCGACACGGTGCTGGCCACCTACCGCGGCCACGGCGCCGCGATCGCCGCCGGCTGCGACGTGGGCGCCATGATGGGTGAGCTGCTGGGCAAGGAGAGCGGGCTCTGCAAGGGCAAGGGCGGCTCCATGCACTTCAGCCACGTCGGCGACCGCTTGTTCGGCTGCAACGCCATCGTCTCCGGGCAGATCCCGATGGCCGGCGGTATCGCCCTGGCCGCGCGCATCGACGGCGGGGACGCGGTCACGGTCACCTTCTTCGGCGACGGCGCCTCCTGCGAAGGGGTGTTCTACGAAACCTTGAACATGGCCGTGCTCTGGAAGCTTCCGCTGGTGCTGGTCTGCGAGAACAACGAGTACGCGATCTCCACTCACTACACGCAGGCGGTGAGCGTCCCGCGCATCTCCGACCGGGCCAAGGGGTTCGGCCTGCCGGGGGTGCACGTGGACGGCTGCGACTACGACACCGTGCACGCGGCCGCCGCGGATGCGGTCGCGCGAGCGCGGGCAGGCGAGGGACCCACCCTGATCGAGGCCAAGACCGTCCGCTGGACCCGGCACAGCGCCGTGGCAGCCGGTGGCTCGAGCGAAGGTGGCGAGAAGTGGCGGGAGACCGATCCGATCCCACGCTTCACCGAGCAGGCGATCGCCGAGGGGGCGCTCGACGCCGCGGCGGCCGAACGCATCCGCGACGAGGCACGCGCGGAGGTCGAGCGCGCCGCCGAGGCGGCGATCGCCGCGCCCTATCCGCCGCCGTCGGCGCTGGCCACCGACGTGTTTGCCTGACGCGCATGGTCGAAGCGGTCATCCCCAAGCTGGACGAGACGACGGAAGTCGCCACCGTCGAGCGCTGGCTGGTGCAGGAAGGCGAGCGCGTCGAGCAGGGGCAACCGATCTGCGAGGTGGAGACCGACAAGGCGCTGGTCCAGGTGGAGGCACCTGCCGCGGGCACCGTGCGCCGTCAGCTCATACCCGCCGGCACCGAGGTGCCGCCGCTGACCATCGTCGCGCTGGTCGGCGACCCGGCCGAGCCGGTTCCGGAGGTCGATCCGTACGCGCGCGCTGCCGGGTCGCAGTCCTCCGCGCCGTCGGCGGGATCTCCGGCCGCGGCGCCATCGGCCGCTCCGCCATCCGCGCCGGTCTCGCGGGGAACGGCTGCATCGCCACGGGCTCGGCGGCTGGCCGAGGAGCTGGGCGTCGACTTGGGCACCGTCAGCGGCACCGGTCCGGGCGGCAAGATCACCGATCGCGACGTGCAACGGGCGTCTGGCCAATGAGCGGGGCGGACACACCGACCTTCTTCGACTCGGAGGCCGTCGAGTGGCAGGCGCACCCGCTGTTCCCGCCGATCGACATCAAGGACCTGCAGCCGGGGGCCGCCCATCCGGCCGGCACGTTCAGCCTGATGCGCGTCAAGGTGGCGGCTGGCGGTCGCATCGACCCGCACACCCATCCCGTGGAGACCGAGACCGCCTACGTGCTGCGCGGCGCAGCCCGGCTGCTCTGCCAGGGCGTGGCCACCGAGCTGCGCGCCGGCGGCGGCGTCTCCATCCCGCCCGGCCTCGAACACTCGCTCGAAGCCGACGCCGAGGTCGAGCTGCTCGCCATCCACACCCCACCGCTGCGCTGAGCGCGGCGGATCGCACCGGCCGAGCGGTAGGGATCGACTGACCGAGATCTGGTAGAGACTTCACGATGAACCCGGCGGACTTCTCCCCCGACCGGAAGTACCGCTACGTTCTGCGGCGCAAGATTGGCTCGTCCGCGCGGCGCGTTGTGTTCATCATGTTGAATCCGTCCATCGCGGACGAGGTTCGGACGGACCCGACCGTTCGCAGGTGCGTCGGATTCGCGCGGCGCTGGGGATTCGGGGCCTTGGAGGTCGTGAACCTGTTCGCGCTGGTGTCAACCGACCCGAATGGCCTGCAGGACGCGGACGATCCGGTGGGCCGGGAAACGACGCCGCGATCCGCTCGGCGCTGTCGTCAGCGGACAGGGTTGTTCTGGCGTGGGGCAACAACGGGCTGCGGCGCCGGGACAGGGCGGACGCGGTGATCGCGATGACGCGGAACGCGGGCATGCCATGCTGCTTCGGAATGACGAAGGAGGGCGCGCCCAGACATCCCTTGCGCCTGAGCGACAAGGCGGCGCTGACGCCATTCTGAACGTGATTGGGCGCCAGAGCAGGGGACACCGCATTGCTGTCTGATACCATGGCGAACCACGAGGTTTCAGGATGAACGACGTGTCGACACTGGGGGCCTACACGTTTGCCGATGCCGCCCGCTACGTGGTGGCTCCGGTCGCAACCGTCCGTGCCTGGTTTCTTGGCACGACCACCGGAGCCGGTCGCTTCGAGCGCGTGCTACAGTTGGACGACTCCCAGCATCGGATGCTGTCGTTTCGCAACCTCGTGGAACTCCACGTTCTGAACTCCGTACGGCGGCGCCATCGTGTAACGCTGTTTAAGGTCAGAACGGCTATCGCAATCCTGTCGGAAGCTTGGGGCTCCGATCATCCGCTGGCTGAGCGGGACATGCTCACGGACGGCTACGATCTGTTTGCTCATGTGGCTGGCCTGCTGACCAACGTGAGCACGTCTGACCAGCAGATCCTGCTCGACAAAGTCTTGCAGGCTGCGCTACGGAGAATCGACAGGCACCCGGCCGGCGGGGCGGCGAAGCTCTTTCCCTTTCGGCGGACAACCTGGAGTCGGAGGAGCCGAAGACGATCGAGATCGACCCATCCGTTCAGTTCGGCCGGCCGTGCCTCACCGGCACGGGCATTCCGACGGAAGCGCTGTACGACCGTCATGCCGGCGGGGAGGCCGTGGATCAACTCGCGGACGATTATGGACTGGCCGGCGAACGTGTGCGGGATGCCATCGAGTACGAGGAGCAACTGCGCACTCGGCTGTCTGCCGCTTGACCGACGATTCACACATTCTTCATCGATCGTTCTCTCGGCAGGAACCTCATCGCGAGCACCATGGTGGAGCTCGGCTACCGGGTCGAACGCCATGCCGACCACTTCGGTCCCGCCGAGCAGGACGACTCGGAGTGTCTGACTCTGGCGGGTCGGCGCGGCTGGGCCGTGTTGAGCGCCGACAATCGGGTCCGCTATGCGGACATCGAGCGTCGGGCGATCACCGAGCACGGAGTTCGCTACTTCGTCTTCCGAGCCAACAACGTCTCAGGGCCACAGAAAGTCGCGCTGCTTCACAAGCATGACGCCAAGATCCGGCTCATCCTGGAGTCGGAGGAGGCGCCGTACATCGCTCGGATCACGAAGGAGAGGGTTCGGATCGTGTTTCGCCCCTGAGAGCGCTCGGGTGGATGCACGCGGGGGTGACCTGGGGTAGAATGGCCGCATCGAACTGAAACTGGCCGGCGCGGATTTCACCTTTCCCCTGCTGTCGCATGACGACTCGCTGAAGCTGATCGCCATGCTGGGGCTGACCGGGGTCGACATCGGCCTGTTCGAAGACCGTTCGCACCTGTACCCGAGCCACGTGCTGGCCGACCCCAAGGCGTCCTCGGCCGACCTCGTGACCCGCGTGACCGACAAGGGGCTGGCGATTGCCGACATCTTCCTGCAGACCGCCGGCTTCGACACCATGACGGTGAACCACCCCGACGCCGCCGAGCGGCGCGGCTCGCGCGACCTGTTCGAGCGCACGCTGGAGTTCGTGCAGCTCTGCGAGACCAGCCACATGACCATCCTGCCGGGGATCGAGTTCGACGGGGAATCGGCCGAAACTTCGCTGGCGCGCGCCGCCGAGGAGCTGTCGTGGCGCCTCGAACGGGCGGCCGCCACCGGCGTCACGGTCAGCGTCGAGGCGCACGTCGGCTCCATCGTCCCGGATCCGGACGCCGCCTTGCGGCTGGTGGAGATGACGCCGGGGCTGACCCTGACGCTGGACTACACTCACTTCACCCGCGACGGCCTGCCCGACAGCGAGTCGGAGAAGCTGGTCCCGCACGCGTCCCACTTCCACGCCCGCGGCGCGGCGAAGGGGCGACTGCAGGTCAAGTTCACGGAGAACGTCATCGACTACGCGGGCGTGCTGCGCGCGCTCGACGCCGCCGACTACCGGGGCTGGGTCGGCGTCGAGTACGTCTGGCAGGACTGGGAGCGCAACAACGAGGTCGACAACGTGTCGGAGACGATCCTGATGCGCGACTTCCTGCTGGCCAACGCGCCGTAGGGCGCCTCGTGGGGGCTGACATGCGCGTCGACGGCCGGGTCGCGATCGTCACCGGAGCGGGACGCGGCATCGGCGCGTCCATCGCCGAGACGCTGGCCGGCGCGGGGGCGGCCGTGATGGTCTGCGACATCGAGGGGGAGTTGGCCGAGGCGCAGGCCGCCCGCATCCGCGACGCCGGCCATGCCGCCGACGCCAACGCCGCCGACGTCAGCAAGCCGGCCGAATGTGACCGCGTGGCGGAAGAGACCGAGCGGCGGCACGGCGCCGTGCACATCCTGGTCAACTGCGCGGCGATCTGCCCGCGTATCGACATCCCCGACATGACCGAGCCCGACTACGACCGGATCATGGACACCAACCTCAAGTCCGTGTACTTCCTGAGCCGAGCCGCCGGCCGGGCGATGCGGCGCGCCGGCTGGGGCCGCATCGTCAACATGACCTCGGTCGGGGCGCGCACCGGCGGCATGCACCGGGTCACCGTCTACGCCGCCAGCAAGGCCGCCGTCATCTCGATGACCAAGGGGTTCGCCCGCCACCACGCCCCGGACGGCATCCTGGTCAACGCGGTGGCGCCCGGCGCCGTGGACACGCGGCTGATCCGCATGCTGCCGCCGGAGGACCAGCAGGCGACCGTCGACGTGATCCCACTGAAGCGGCTGGCCGCGCCGGTGGAGATCGCGCGTGCGGTGCTGTTCCTGGCCTCCGATGCGAACACCTACATCACCGGAGCCACCACCGACGTCAACGGCGGCTCCTTCATGCCGGACTGATCCGGCCGGGGATGAGCTGAAATGAAGATCGTCGAGGTGCGCGCCTATCCGCAGCGCTACCAGGAGCCCAATGACCGCATGATGTGGCGTCACGTCACGCTGGCCCGCATCACCACCGACTCCGGCCACGTCGGCTGGGGGGAGTGCATCTCGCAATGGCCGGAGGCGGCCCTGGCGGTGAAGATCCTGATCGAGCAGGGGCTCGGTCCGGCGGTCCTGCTCGGCAGGAACCCGCTCGACAACGGCGCGCTGTTCGCGGCCATGAAGGCGCACGACTGGTGGTACGGCGACACCGGCATGGCCAACTTCGCGGTCAGCGCCCTGGACGTCGCCCTCTGGGACCTCAAGGGAAAGATCCTCGGACAGCCCGTGCACCGGCTGCTCGGCGGCAAGGTGCACGACCGGCTGCGCGCGTGCGCCAGCACCCATCCGTCGAAGGCCGACCTGCAGGACCTGGCCGACGAGCTGGCCGCACACGCCGACGACGGCTACACGGCCGTCAAGGTCGGCTTCGGCAAGGCCGGCGACGCCGCGCTCGGCGTGGACCCCAAGCGTGACATCGCCTACGTGCGCACCGTCCGGCAGACGATCGGTGAAGACGTCGACTTCATCGTCGACGTCGGCAACAAGACCCGCTGGGACTACGCATCGGGCGTCCGCATGGCGCGCGCGTTCGAGGAGTACCGGCTGCGCTGGCTGGAGGACCCGTTCCAGCCCACCGACGTGGCCGCCTACGTGCACCTGCGGGAGGCGATCGAGACGCAGATCGGCGCCGGCGAGCGCTCCTGGCAGGCGTCGGACTACCGGCGGCTGATCGAGCTGGGCGTGGCCGACGTCTACCTGGTCGACCCCGGCCGCGCCGACGGCATCACCGGCTACAAGCAGGTAATGGACCTCACCGCGCAGGCGCACCTGTTCTTCAACGCCCACTCGTGGAGTAGCGCCATCAACACCGCCGCCTCCATCCACGCGACCGCGACCGGCGCCAACTACATCGTCTTCGAGGTCAAGCCGGTGCCGAGCCCGATGCAGCACGAGCTGGTGCCCGAACCGTTCGAGCAGCGCGACGGCTGGGTGACGGTGCCGGACAGCCCCGGCCTGGGGGTCGAGGTCGACGAGCAGGTAGTGGATCGCTATGGGTTCACCTCCGTCTAGTCAGTCGAGGCCGACGGCGTCGGCCATGGGCCGGCTGGGCACGGAGACCGCCTTCGCCGTATCGGCCGACGCCGCCGCGTGGGCGGCGCAGGGCCACCGCGTCTATCCGTTTCACCTGGGCGACATCAACCTGCGCACGCCCCTGAGCATCATCGAAGCCGCCGAGCGCGCCATGCGGGACGGCAAGACCGGCTACACCCCGGCTCCGGGCATCCCGGAGCTGCGCGAGGCGCTGGCGGAGGAGATCGGCGCGGCCCGCGGCGTGCGCTACGGCCCCGAGCACGTGTCCGTGCAGCCGGGTGCCAAGCCGATCATCGGCAAGCTGCTGATGAGCGTCATGAACCCGAACGAGGAGGTGGTGTACCCGAACCCCGGCTACCCGATCTACGAGTCGCAGGTAGACTACCTGGGGGGACGCGGGCGCCCCTACGCCTACGTCGAGGAGGCCGACGGCTTCCGCATCGACCGCGCGTCGATGGAAGCGGCGCTCAGCGACGCGACCCGTGTGCTGATCGTCAACGCCCAGCACAACCCCACCGGCGCGGACGCGTCAGCCGACGAGATCGCCTGGCTGGCAAGGATCGCCCGTGAGCGCGACCTGTGGGTGCTGGCCGACGAGCCGTACTTCGACATCCGCTACAGCGGCTCGAGCCGCAGCCTGGTCTCCGAACCGGAGATGGTCGAACGCACGGTGATCGGCTACACCTTCTCCAAGACCTACGCCATGACCGGCTGGCGGCTGGGCGCCGCCATCGGCCCGACCGGCGTCATCGACCTGATCAACACGCTCAACACCAACCACGAGTCGTGCACCTGCGGGTTCATCCAGCACGCCGGCGTCGAGGCGCTGAAGGGCGACCAGTCCGGCGCCCGCGAGATCCTGACCACGCTCCGCGAGCGGCGTGACGTCGTGGTCGACGGCCTCAACGCCATCGACGGCGTGAGCGTCCATCGCGCCACCGCCACCTTTTATTTGTTCGTCGACGTCACCGGCGTCTACCGGCGTCTCGGCTACGGCGACCCGCAGGCCTTCCGCACCGACGCGCTCCGCGAGACCGGGGTGTCGTTCTGCTCTCGCACCCACTTCGGGCGCGCGCTGCCCGGCGAGCAGCGGATGTACGTGCGCTTCGCCTACTCCGGCATCGAAGCGGACGATGCACGGGAGGGGCTTGCGGCGCTCAAGGAGTACTGGGAGCGGTAGCCCGGCTACTCGATGACGCCGTGCTGCCGGCCCACGCGGGCGAACGCCTCGATCGCCCGGTCCAGGTGGGCTTGCTCGTGCGCAGCCGAGATCTGCACGCGGATGCGGGCCTGCCCCTCCGGCACGACCGGATAGGAGAAGCCGATTACGTAGATCCCGTCGGCCAGCAGGTCGGCGGCCATCGCCTGTGCCAGCCGTGCGTCGTACAGCATGATCGGGACGATCGGATGCACGCCCGGCCGGATGTCGAAGCCGGCTGACGTCATCGCGTCGCGGAAGTAGGCGGTGTTCCCGGCCAGCCGGTCACGCAGCTCCGTGGTCCGGTCCAGCCGTTCCAGCACCGCCAGGCCGGCGGCGGCCAGGGAGGGCGGCAACGAGTTGCTGAACAGGTACGGCCGCGAGCGCTGCCGAAGCAGCTCCACGATCGGCCCGCGCGCCGCGGTGAACCCGCCGGAGGCGCCGCCCAGCGCCTTGCCGAGCGTGCTGGTGATGACGTCGATCTCGCCCAGCACGCCGCAGTGCTCGATCGAGCCGCGGCCGGTGGCGCCGATGAAGCCGGTGGCGTGCGAGTCGTCGACCATCACCAGCGCGTCGTGCGCGCGCGCCAGCTCGACGATGCGGTCCAGTGGGGCGATGTCGCCGTCCATGGAGAACACGCCGTCGGTGGCAATCAGCCGCAGCCGCGCGCCGGCGGCTTCCTTCAGCTTCTCCTTCAAGTCGTCCATGTCGGCGTGCGCGTAGCGGTAGCGGGCCGCCTTGCACAGGCGGATGCCGTCGATGATCGACGCGTGGTTGAGCGCGTCCGAGAGTACGGCGTCGCCCTCCTGCAGGAGGGTCTCGAACAGGCCGCCGTTGGCGTCGAAGCAGGAGGTGTAGAGGATGGCGTCGTCGGTGCCCAGGAAGCGCGCCAGCGCCTGCTCCAGGCGCTTGTGGAGATCCTGCGTGCCGCAGATGAAACGCACGGACGAGAGCCCGAAGCCGTGGGTGCGCAACGCGTCGGCCGCCGCGTCGATCACGGCCAGGTCGCTGGACAGCCCGAGGTAGTTGTTGGCGCAGAAGTTGAGCACCTCGTCGTCGGATCCAACGTGGATCGCCACCCCCTGCGGCGAGGTGATCACGCGCTCGTCCTTGTAGAGGCCGGCGACCCGGATCTGCTCCAGGGTGGGCTGAATCACGCTGTCGATGGTTGCCATGAGGCGGTTACTCCTTGATGTTGAGGACTCACTCCGTGACGTCCAAGACGACCTTGCCGCAGCGGCCGGCGGCCATCGCCGCGAAGCCCTCCTCGAAGTCTCCCAGCGCCAACCGGTGCGTCAGCACGGGCGACACGTCCAGGCCGCTGCGCAGCATCTGCGTCATCTTGTACCAGGTCTCGTACATCTCGCGCCCGTAGACGCCCTTGATGCGCAGGCTCTTGAGGATCACCAGGTTCCAGTCGATGGTGGTGGACTCCGGCAGGAAACCGAGCAGGGCGATCTGACCACCGTTGTACATGTTGGCCAGCATGCTCCGGAACGCATCTGCGCTGCCGGACACCTCGATGCCGCGGTCGAAGCCGTTGGACATGCCGAGCTGCGTGACTGCGTCCTCCACCGAGCCGCGGGTCACGTTGACGGCGAGGGAGGCGCCCATGCGGCGCGCCAGGTCCAGCCGGTAGTCGTTGACATCGGTGACCACCACGTGGCGGGCGCCCAGGTGGCGGCAGATCGCCGCGGCCATCACCCCGATAGGCCCGGCGCCGGTGATCAGCACGTCCTCGGCTACCAGGTCGAACGACAGGGCACAGTGCGTGGCGTTGCCCAGCGGGTCCAGGAAGGCGGCGATTTCGGTCGGAATGCTGTCGTGGATCGGCCACAGGTTGCTCTCCGGCATCACCACCAGCTCGGCGAAGGCGCCGTCGCGGTGGATGCCGACTCCCCTGGTGAGGTGGCACAGGTGCGGCTTGCCGGCGCGGCAGTTGCGGCACAGGCCGCAGGTGATGTGCCCCTCGCCCGAGACCCGGTCGCCCACCCGGTGCAGCGTCGCGCCCGGGCCGAGGGCGACCACCTCGCCCACGAACTCGTGGCCCAGCACCAGCGGCGGCTCGACGACGCTCCGCGCCCATTCGTCCCAGTGATAGATGTGCAGGTCGGTCCCGCACACCGCCGCCTTGATGACACGAACCAGGACTTCCTTCGGGCCGGGCACGGGCACGGGCACTTCGGCCAGCGTCAGGCCGGGGCCCGCCGCCTCCTTGAGCAGTGCTTTCATGGATGGCCGGCCGACAGTGTAGCGCACCGTCAGCCCGCCGTTAAACATGGGGTGAACTGAGGAGAACGACACTGGAAGGACGGCAGATCGAGCGCGACCGGGAGCAGAGTCGGGTCGTGCGTTCGACTGCGACACGGGTTAGAGTCGTCGGCGGAACTGCCATGACGTTCGACACGTCGGTGCTCGACGCGGCGATCCGCCGCCGCCGTGATCGGCTGGAGCGGGAACGGGCCGAGCTGCTGGAGCGGGTGGCGAGCGCGGTTCGCGCGCAGGCGGGCGAACTCGGCGTCCGCCACGCCTATGTTGTAGGTTCTCTGACGCGCGAGCACGGCTGGTCCGACGACTCGGATGTGGACGTGGCGATCAGCGGCGGCGATCCTCTCGCGATCATGCGTCTGGTCGAGGATGCCTCCGGACGCGTGGTGGACGTGATCGACCTGGACCGTCATCCGGCTCCGGAGCTGTTTCGGCGCAACGGAGTCCAGGTCGTTGGATGATCGACGCCTCGCTCTGCTTCGGCGGGACCTGCAGGATCAGTGGGAGATCGTCGACCGAGTGTTCGCGAAGATCGGGGACCGCAGCGTCGGCGCTTCGCCATCGGCCGTGCAGGTGGAGGCGCTGGCCTACCAACTGCACAATCTCTACGGCGCCTGCGAGCAACTGTTCGAGCTGATCGCGCGGGCGTTCGAGAACCAGATCGACGGCCCGACCTATCACGTCGATCTGTTGCGCCGCATGAAGGCGGAAATCACCGGCGTCCGGCCCGCGCTCCTCACCGCGGGGCTCGCCGGGCGCCTGAACGAACTGCGCGGGTTCCGCCATTTCTTTCGCCACGCGTACGACTCGGAGCTTCACCCCGAGCGGGTCACCGCACTGGCGGCAACGGCACTGGCGTTGCGTCCGGAGCTCCGGGACTCCATGGACCGATTCATCGTCCGTCTGCAAGCCGGTTGAGCGACGACCCACCCACCCTGACTACCGCTGCGGCCCGCGCCTTGACGGGAACGCAGCATGAGGGTAGATTCATCGGGATGCCCGGACGCCTCTTCGGGCCGATGGGCACAATCTCACACTTTACCCCACGTGAAAGGGAGGTTCGCAGAACGATGAGAAAACTGCTCATCTCGCTTCTTACCCTGGGCTTTGTCCTTGGATCCGCCTTCGTGGCGAGCGCCGAAGGCTCGGAAGAGTCGATGGAAGGTCCGATGGAGATCAGCTTTCAGGGCATCTACGGCGACGCCGTCGAAGAGGGCAACGCGGTACAGCGCGCCCTGGAAGAGAAGTTCAACATCAAGATCACAGACTCCAACCTAGCCCGTCGCCCTCGGGAGACGATCGACTTGATGATCGGCGCCGACGAGCATCCGGACGCCATGTACTCTTGGACGAATCACGACCAGTGGTACGCCGCCGGTGCGTATCGGCCCATTCCGATCGACATGATCCGTGAGCACGCGCCCAACTTGGCGCGCGACTGGGACACGATCGGTCCGGGCGCCTGGATGATGTCGGCGGTCCCCGGCGATGCGACGGCCCTGCGCGGCCTCCCGCGCGGCTATGCGCACCAGGCCGGTGCCGGCGCGGCGGTCAACTTCCGCTACGACTGGCTGGGCATGGTCGGCGCACGCGCAGCGCTCGGCGTGTCCCAGGACATGGAGTCGAGCCCCGAGAGTCCGGAAGGCGTGCTCGACAGCAATCCCGTGTTCGACCCCGGCCACTGGTTCATTAGTTACAACACGCCGAACATCGTCGACGTTGAGGCGGCTCTGGAAGCGATCGTCGCGGCCGACCCGGTCGGCGGCGGGCGGACCATCGGCTACAGCGGCTGGCCCCGCGAAGGCAGGCCGTGTTACTGGTGGTCGTTCGGTGCGGTGTGCCAGGCATACGGCGTCGCCTCGGAGTCATGGTGGGTTCACGAGGCCGCCGACGGCAGCGCCACGATCCACTACGGCTGGGACAACGTGAAGACCGCCCTGAAGGTCCTGCAGCGCTGGTATCAGAAGGGCATCCTGGACAGCGAGATCCCGGCATTCGATCGCGCCGCGTTTGATGACAAGGTTGGCGCAGGCTTGGTCGCGATGTACGGCCGCGGCGCCCAGGGATGCTGGAATACGCCTGAGGGTAATGCGAATCCGACGGTCGGCTGTCTGGCTCGTGTCAACAACCCGGACTTTCAGGAGCTGATGGTGCATGCGGTGACCGCTCCGGACGGTACCTACGGGCTCCGTCATGAGAACACGGCGCTGCCGCTGGGCGGCCCCGGCGAGTGGTTCGTGATCCGCCATGACGTCTCCGATGAGAAGCTGGCCAAGATCCTGCAGATCTTCGACTACGCGAACAGCACCTGTGAAGGCATGATGCTTCAGCTGTTCGGGATCGAGGGCACGCACTACAACGTCGAGGGTGGCGCACCGATGTGCTCGGACGACGGGGTCGAAGCTGCCCGTGCCGGCGGCGTGGCGGTCCGCGCCACCGCGGATTGGGCAGCGCTCACTGGCGACGGCATAGCCCACTACTTCACCAATAATGGGTACTACACGCGGCTGTACGGCGACGGTTTCCCCGGCAACACCCAGTGGGAGCCGCTCAAGACCTACAACCAGTGGCGCGGTCCGGGCGGTGGCGGCACCACGCACCTGATTCGCATGTACAAGGAGGACGTGTTCAACGAGACCGACCACAATGAGCTGCGTGCGCAGTTCAAGGGCGCTCTGGACACGATCCACGGTGAGTTCATGTACAAGGCCATGACGACCGATCTCGACATCGATGCCGAGTGGCCGAAGTACATGGAGCAACTCAATGCTGCCGGCATGGCTGCGATCAACGCCGAGCTGAACAAGCTGCAGTACACGGTTGCCGAGCTGAACAGCGTCGGCGTGACCTGCGGCGAGTCCGGGTGCGTCCCTAACAAGTAGGCGCAAGCATCCGGTACGCGCAGTCAGTCCTCTGGCTGCTCAGATCTGAGAAGGGACGGCCGCCATGGCCGTCCCTTTCCTTCATTGGTGCGCCCGGCATGGGCTCTCGCCGGAAGAAGGTGGGGGCGTGCGCCGAGCATGCGAAGGCGGCTCCGGGGCCGGTTCAGGTATTAGTCCGAAGTTCCAGAGCGTGAATCTCTCGTAACTTCATTGACAGAAATTAGTTGCAAGGTGATCTGCGTGCTGATTGGCGTCGTTTCGTGTCCATGTAGATGGTGGTGAATAGCGGCGAGATACATGCTATTTGATCTTGACATATCGTGACTTGTGTGTATTCTGTTGCCACAGATCAGTAGTCATGTACATCGAGTCTGTCCCCAACCGCTCCTCTCCCCCTGCCATCCTGCTCCGCGAGTCCTACCGCGAGCACGGCAAGGTCAAGAAGCGCACGCTCGCGAACCTCTCCAAATGGCCCCCTGATCTGGTCGACGGCTTGCGCACCCTGCTCAAGGGCGGCCACGCCTTCGCCTCGGTCTCGGATGCGTTGCTGCTCACGCGCTCGCTGCCCCACGGCCACGTCGCCGCCGTGCTGGGCATCCTCAAGCAGCTCGGACTCCATACCCTCATCGCCCGCAAGGCCAGCCGCTCGCGCGAGCTGATCATCGCCATGATCACCGCCCGCGTCATCGACGCGCAGTCCAAACTGGCCACCGCCCGCGCGCTCTCACCGCCCAGCGCCGTGTCCACCCTGGGCGAGTCGCTGCGGTTGGGGGAGGTCGATGAGAACGAGCTCTACGAGGCGATGGACTGGTTGGTCGGGCGCCAGGCGGCGATCGAGGACCGCCTGGCCGAACAGCACCTCAGCGAGCACACGCTGGTGCTCTACGACGTGAGCTCGACCTACTTCGAGGGCAGCCACTGCGAGCTGGCGCAGTTGGGACACAGCCGTGACGGCAAGTCGGGCACGCTGCAGATCGTGTTCGGGCTGCTGTGCACCCAGGAAGGCTGTCCGGTGGCGGTGGAGGTATTCCCTGGCTCTACCGCCGACCCGAAGACGGTGAGCGCGCAGGTGGACAAGATCCGCACCCGCTTCGGACTCACGCGGGTGGTGCTGGTCGGCGACCGCGGGATGCTGAGCGCGGCGAGGATCCGCGAGGACCTGCAAGAGGTGGAGGGGCTGCGCTGGATCACCACGCTGCGCGCGCCGACGATCCGCAAGCTGGTGGCCGCCGGCGAGGTGGCGCCGTCGTTGTTCGACGAGCGCGACCTGGCCGAGATCACCAGCGAGGAGTTTCCGGGCGAGCGGCTGATCGTGTGCCGCAACCCGTTGCTGGCCGACGAACGGAAGCGCAAGCGCCAGGAGCTGCTACAGGCCACCGAGCAGAAGCTGGCCCCGATCGCTCAGGCCACCCAGCGCGTCCATCAGCCGCTACGGGGCGAGGCCGAGATCGGCATGCGGGTCGGCAAGGTGATCAATCACTACAAGGTGGGCAAGCACTTCGTGACCGAGATCACCTCCGAGTCGTTCAGCTTTCGGCGCGATGAGCACAAGATCGCCGCCGAGCAGGCGCTGGACGGGCTGTACATCGTGCGCAGCAACGTGGAGCCGCAGGTGCTCGACGCGGCGCAGACGGTGCGCGCCTACAAGGGGCTGTCGAAGGTGGAGCGGGCGTTTCGGTGCATGAAGTCCGTGGACCTGAAGGTGCGCCCGATTCACCACCGGCGCGCCGATCGGGTGCGGGCGCACGTGCTGCTGTGCATGCTGGCCTACTACGTGGAGTGGCACATGCGGCGCTCGCTGGCGCCGTTGCTGTTCGACGATCACGATCGACAGGGCGCCGAGCGCAAGCGGGTCTCCGAGGTGGCTCCGGCGCAGCGATCGGCGGCCGCGGCGGCCAAGGCGTCGAGCAAGCGCACCGAGGACGGGTTGCCGGTGCACAGCTTTCGCACGCTGATCACTGAGCTGGGCACGCTGACGGCGAACACGATGCAGGTTGCAGAGGGCGGCAGCACGTTCACGCTGCACACGCACCCGACACCGGTTCAGCAGCGCTGTTTCGAGCTGCTTGGGGTCACGCCCCGCATGTAGCCATGCACAGGAACCTGCACCATTGAGAAACTACCCTGACCACAAGGACTTCAGGCAATTTCGCTCCTGGAACTTCGGATTAGTCTTGGGGCGATTGGTCCACGAGCACGAACCCCAAGTGTTCCCCCAGAGGGATAGAGCTTTCGCCATTCCATTGGGTGTAGGTCTCAGACTGAGCGATTCGACGGGGTCTGAGGTAGCCGACGGGGTCTGAGGTAGCCTGAGCGGCAGGCGCCGGGCGGGTGGTGACAAAGTGTCACGGGAGCGCGGCGCTGGCGGCGGAGGTGATTACGGGGGAGGAAGGGCAGCGCTCCTCTGGGGTAGGGTTGACGGCAACCCTACCGCAACCCCTGAACCGCCAGAGGAGCGAGGCCGATGACCGTCACACTATCGCATAACTGCCAGCGCCCCGCCACGGCCAAGGATCGTGGATCGATCGATCGGATCATCTACGAAATGAGCAACGACCTGCGCGTGCTCGGCGAGCAGGCGCGGCCGCAGCAGGACTTCGAGAGCTTCGAGCGCGCCGTGCATTGAGCGGTTCGTGGCCGCCGAGCGAGCGGTGCTGGCCAGCGAGTTGCAGGGACTTGAGGTGGAGGTGCCTGAACTCGTCATCGGCGGGCGGCCGCATCGTCGTGTGCTGCGGAGCACCGAGACGTACCTGAGCGGAGTCGGGCCGATCACGGTGCAGCGCACGTTGTACCGCGCCGGCAGCGAGCCGGCGGTTGTTGCCTTGGAGCTGCGTGCGGGGATCGTCGCCGGGCACTGGACGCCGCTGGCGGCGCGGCAGGCGAGCGTGCTGGTCGCCCACATGAGGCCGCAGGAGAGCGTCGATACAGCTTGCGCGAAGCTGGGCAACATGAGTCCGTCCGGGAGCAGCCTGGACCGGCTGCCGAAGCACCTGAGCAGCCGCTGGGAGCAGGAGCGCGAAGGGTTCGAGGACGCGCTGCGTGCAGCCACGCGGGAGGTGCCTGCCGAGGCGGCTACGCTCGCGGTGTCGCGGAGGTGGAGGCGGTGTTGGCACAGCGGCCGGATCTGGAAGTGGTCATGCTGGCCGACGGCGCGCGCGAGAACTGGAGCTTTCTGGACGACCTGGCGCCGCAGGCAGCCAGCAGCGTGACGCTGGTGGACTTCTTCCATGCCGCCGAGCAACTGCGAGCAGCCGTCGATGCCGCATACGGCGAGAACGACCCGTGGGGACATGCCGCCTGACTCGTCAGTTTGAGACCTACACCCATTCCATTTCCTCACTTTCCGTGCGGTTACTGGACGCTGGGCATTTGTCGTGCGACCGCCCGTGGCAGGCGAGGACAAGGCTGACCTCTCACCCCTGCGGAAGCTCCGTGGTTCGACAGCGAGTTTGCTGGAGCTATCCTTTCACCGATCCCAGCATCACGCCCTTCACGAAGTACTTCTGAATGAAGGGGTAGAACAGCACCACCGGGCCGATGGTGATCAGCGTGGTCGCGGCCTGGATCGACCGGTGCGGGATGCGCGCCCAGTCCGGCTCGATCCCCTGCGCGCGGAGCTCCTCCACCAGGCGCTGCATGGACTCGTCGGTCTGAAAGCCCTGCAGGCGCTGCACGATGGCGCGCAGCAGGAGCTGCAGAATGCGCTTGTCCTTGTCGGTGATGTAGATCAGCGCGTCGAACCACGCGTTCCAGTGGGCTACGACCGTCCACAACGCGATAACGGCCAGCACCGGCCTCGACAATGGGATGAAGATGCTGAACATGATGCGCCAGTAGCTGGCGCCGTCGATCACGGCGGAGTCCTCCATCGCCTGGTCGATGGTCATGATGAAGTTGCGCGTGATGATGATGTTGAACGCGTTGATCGCCGGGATGACCACCAGGACCCAGCGCGAGTTGATCATTCCAAGGTTTCGCACCAGGAGGTAGGTGGGAATGATGCCTCCATAGAAAAACAGCGTGAAGACAAGCAGGAAAGTGATCACCCCCCGCCCGGGCAGGTTGCGCTTCGAGAGCGCGTACGCGGCGCAGAAGGTGACGAACAGCGTCAACGTGGTGCCGAACACGACGCGGTGCAGCGTGTTCAGGTAGGCGGTCCCTACGGCGTTCTCCTTGAACACGAATGTCCACGCCTCCGTGCGCCACTCTTCGTTCCAGAGGTGCAGCCCCCGGCCGGGCAACGACACCGGCGACGCCAGCGAGGTGGTGACGACGGTCCAGAACGGATACAGGATCGACAGCGCGAACAGTCCGAGGAACAGGTAGTTGGCGACGTCGAACGCGCGACCGAGCGGCGTCACTCTGACCAGTGGATTCGCCATGCGCAGCTCCTACCAGACCCCGTACTCGCTGTAGCGGCGCACGATCTGGTTGGCCCCGACCAGGACGACCAGGCCGACCGCGTTCTGGAAGAGCTGCACGGCGGTGGCGTAGGAGTAGCGCGCCCCTTCGATGCCGGAGCGGTACACCAGCGTCTCGAACACGTCGATCACCTCGTAGACGTTGGAGTTGTACAGATTGAAGATCGGGTCGAAGCCGAACTCCAGGATGTTGCCGACGCTGAGCAGGAACAGGATCGTGATCACCGGCACCAGTGCCGGGATGGTGATGTGGATGGCGTTCTGCCAGCGGTTGGTGCCGTCGATGGCCGCGCTCTCGTAGAGCTGGGGATCCACCCCGGACAGCGCCGCCAGAAAGACGATCGTCCCCCAGCCGACGCTCTGCCAGGTCGTGACGGCGATGATCAGGCCTCGAAACAGATCCGGGGAGGTCAGGACCGGGAACGGCTCGATCCCCACCTGCTCCATGAGGTAGGGGACCGTGCCGCTCTGCATCGACAGCAGTTCTCTGACGATGCCGCTCAGGACGATCCAGGAGAGGAAGTGCGGGAGGTAGCTGATCGACTGCACGGTGCGCTTGTACGCGGTGACGCGCACCTCGTTGAGCAGCAGCGCCAGGATGATCGGCGCCGGGAAGGAAACGATCGTGCGCAGGACGGCCAGGATCGCCGTGTTGCGCAGCACGCGCCAGAAGAACGGGTCGTTGAAGACCCAGTCGAACCACTTGAAGTTGTTCCAGGTGCTGCCCAGGACGCCCTTGACGATGTTGTAGTCGACGAAAGCGATGCTGATCCCGTACATGGGGATGTACTTGAAGACGAACAGCAGCACCACCGCCGGCGCCAGCAACACGTAGAAGTCCCGCATGCGCCACGCGCGCCGCGCCGTCTGCTTGCGCAGGATCTGCTTGAGGAAGGCGGCGCGCTCCTCCTCGGTGCCGAGGCTGTCGTAGACGCCCACGCTCGGGGCGGGAGCCGCAGGCGCCTGCTCGCGCCGGTCGGTGGAGAGGTCAGCCATCGATCGTTCGGTGTCGCCTGGGGGTCATCACGGGGAGCGGAACTCCGGTGGCGACCGTACCGGTTCGGGCGCAATTCGTCAACGTAACGCTCACCAGATCGAATACTCGTTGTAGCGGCGCACGACCTGGTTTGCCGCGATCAGCAGCACGAACCCCACGACGTTCTGGAACAGGTTGATGGCGGTGGCGTAGGAGTACTTGGCGCCTTGGATGCCGGACCGGTAGACCAGCGTCTCGAACACGTCGGAGACCGACACCACCACGTCGTTGTACAGGTTGAAGATCTGATCCCATCCCTGTTCCAGGATGTTGCCGATCTGCAGCAGCAACAGGATCGTCATGACCGGGATCAGGGCCGGAAGCGTGACGCGCAGCGCCATCTGCATGCGGTTGGCGCCGTCGACGCTGGCGCTCTCGTACAGCTCGGAGTCGATCCCCGAAAGCGCGGCCAGGTAGATGATCGAGCCCCAGCCGACGCCCTGCCAGATGCCGGTCGTCACCAGCAGCGCCCGGAACGTGGGGACGTTCGTCAGGAAGCTGACGGGCTCCAGCCCGAAGACAGCCATGAGGTATGGGACGGCGCCGGTCTGCATCGACAGCAGCTCCCTGACGATGCCGCCCAGGACGACCCAGGAGAGAAAGTGAGGGAGGTAGCTGACCGACTGGACCGCGCGCTTGTAGGGGGCGTTGCGGACCTCGTTGAGCAGCAGCGCCAGGATGATCGGCGCCGGAAAGCCGATCGCCAGGCGCAGCAGGCTGAGGATCACCGTGTTGCGCAGCACGCGCCAGAAGAAGAAGTCGTTGAACACCCAACTGAACCACTTGAAGTTGTTCCAGGTACTGCCCAGGATGCCCTTGACGATGTTGTAGTCCACGAAGGCGATGCCCACGCCGTACATGGGGATGTACTTGAAGACGATCAGCAGCGTCACCGCCGGGACCAGCAGCGCGTAGAAGGGTCGCATGCGCCACGCGCGCTCCAGGGTCTGCCGCCGATCGAAGCGGCGCGTCGCCTTCGGGTCGGCCGCCGGCTCCTCGTGCGGTGTCGACGACAGGCTGGGAGACTCGCTCATGCAGGGAGAGGTGCTTGGCCCGGCGCACACTAGTGAGGACGGGAACGTGTGTCAAACGCGCTTCTGTGTGACGCACCAGGCGTCAGAGCGTACGCGCACATCATGTAATGAAGCTCAAGCAGGGCCTCGCAGCGGGTACGGACGAGTTGATTCCGGCGGACTTTGGCGATCGCATTCTCGACGGTGAAAGCCCGGTTCGTGTGTGGCGGGAGTACCGGGGTCTCAGCGTCAAGCAACTGGCTGCGGGCGCCCAGATCAGCGCTGCCTACCTGTCACAGATCGAGGGCGGCAGCCGCAACGGTTCCCTTTCGACCATGAAGGCGTTGGCGAGTGCCTGTCCCTGGACGTGGATGACTTGACGTAAGATGCCTCGGGTGCTCCCTGAAGGGAGCCGACGCGGTTGCTGGATGAAGAGCGCGGAGACCGTTGGGTCCGGGTTTCACGCCGCGACGATACAAAGAGAGGAAACGCACACATGAGAATCGATCGCTATCTGCAGGGGACGCCGTCGTGGGTCGACCTGTCCACCACCGATCAGGATGCCGCCAAGGCGTTCTATGCCGGCCTGTTCGGCTGGAGCTACCGCGACATGCCGGTGGACGACACCGGCGAGCGGCTGTACACGACGGCTACCATCGACGGAGCCAGCGTGGCCGGAATGTGCACGCAGCCGCCCGAGGAGGCGCAGATGGGCGTGCCCCCGCACTGGAACGTCTACCTGACGGTGGACGACGCCGACGCCACCGCGGTGCGCGCCGTCGAGCACGGCGGGGAAGTGCTGGCCGAGCCGTTCGACGTGTTCGACGCCGGCCGCATGGCGACCATCAAGGACCCGACCGGCGCCGTCGTGTCGCTCTGGCAGCCGCGGGGCAGCATCGGCGTGCAGATCCGGGCCGAGCACGGCGCGCTCTGCTGGACGGAGATCCTGACCGGCGATCCCGCCGCGGCGGCCGAATTCCTGGCCGCGCTGCTGGACGTCCGTACGGAGACCGCCCCGATGCCGGACGGCGTCGAGTACACGGTCGTCATGGCGGGGGAGAATCCGGTCGCCGGCGTGATGAAGATGCCCGAGCACCTGATGGAGATGCGCCACCCCGCGCACTGGGGCACGTACATGCAGGTCGACGACACGGACGCTGCTGTCGCGGCGGCGGAGGCCGGCGGCGGCTCGGTGCTGATGCCCGCCGCGGACATCGCGACCGTGGGGCGCATCGCCGTCATCGCCGATCCGCAGCGAGCCGCGCTCGGCCTGATGACCCCCGAACAATAGCGCTGCTGCCGTGCACTATCGGACCCTCGGGCGCAGCGGTATCGAGGTGAGCCTGCTCGGCTTCGGTACCGGTGGCCCCACCACGTTCACTGAGGCAAGCATCTCCGACTCGGACAAGACGCGCCTCCTGCGCCGCTGCCTGGATCACGGCATCAACCTGATCGACACCTCGCAGGGGTACGGCGACAGCGAGCTGTTCCTTGGCGCCGCGCTGGCCGGCGTGCCGCGCGACAGCTACCTGCTGTCCACCAAGTGGGCGTACTCGCAGTGGACGGGAATCGACAGCGAACCGGTGGAGGGCGACCTGATCGGTGATCCGCGGGCGCTGGAGGACGCGGTCGACGCCAGTCTCAAGCGGCTGCGGACCGACTACGTCGACGTCATGTTCATTCACGGGCTCAAGCCGGAGGACTACGACGCGGTCCACGAACAGCACGGACCGGCGATCGAACGGCTCAAGCAGGCCGGCAAGATCCGCCTGGCCGGCTTCAGTGAGCGGATGGGCGACGACCTGGAGCACCAGGTCACGATCGACGCCGTCACCCGGCATCCGTCCTTCTGGGACGTGTCGATGCTGCGCTACGGCATCCTCAACCAGTGCGCCCGCGACCGGGCGCTGCCGCTGGCCGCCGAGCACGGGCTCGCGGTGATGAACATGTCGCCGGCGCGCTACTTGCTGCCGCATCCGGAGCAACTCGCCGAGCGGATCGCGGCCTGGAAGGCGGACGGATCGCTGGCGCCGGATGCGGTGCCGGACGACGATCCTCTCGGCTGGCTCATGCACGGCGAGGTCGAGTCGGTGGTGGCCGCCGGCATGAAGGTCGCGGCCGACCATCCCGGGGTCTCCACCGTGCTGACCGGCACCCGCAGCTTCGACCACCTGGAGGCCAACATCCGGGCTCTGGAGGAGCCCCGCCTGCCGGACGCCGATCACGAACGCCTGGTCCGGCTGTTCAGCTTCGCCCGCGAGTGGCGGTGACCCGTCACCGGTGCACGGCCAACACCGTGGCCGAGTGGTCGGTGGAGTCCGGCGTGGGCCGTGCCGACCCGTACGCGGAGGTCTGCCTGCGCGCTAGCTCGGCTCTAGCTCGAACAGACGAGTGGCGTTGTTCCAGAACACGTCCTCGACCTGCCGGTCGGTGAGCCGCTCCGCCCAGCACGCCCACTTCACCGAGCGCAGGTGCTCCAGGACGATGGAGACCGGCTTGATCGTCATGTGCTTCTCCTTCCAGACCGGCGCGTCGTCGTAGACCCAGAAGAAGGTGTCGGCGACCGCGGAGTGGCGGCCGTGGCTGTGGCTGGCGGCGCCGAAATCGGTGCCGAACATGAGGCGGTCGTGGCCGAAGATGCGCATGATCGCCACGTGCGCCATCGGCTCGCAGTTGGCGCTGGAGTCGAAGTACAAGTTCGGCAGGTCGGCCAGCGCCGGCAGCCCCTCGAAGTTGTGTGACGGCTGAAAACCGCGCGCCGAGTGGGCCAGGATGAGCTTCATGTCCGGGTAGCGCTCGCAATAGGTGCGGATCCAGTGCTGGTTGCCGGGGTCGGCGACCGCCCGGTCCTTGACCATGTGCAGGGTCACGTACCACCCCTCCTCGTGGGCGACCTGCATCACCGCCTCCGGCAGGTACTCCGGGATCTCGGAGTCCAGAGTCGGCGTGCGCAGCGAGAAGGTGTGGTAGCACTTGAGCCCTCGCAGGCCGAGCCGGCGGGCATGCTCGCGCACCCACTCCGGGTCGTCCTCCGGCTTGACCAGGAAGGCCCCGCGGCAGGTCGGCTTGCCTTCCAGGGACGCTCCGACCCACTCGCTGACACTCAGGGTCTGCTCCCGCTTCTTGACGGCCGGCTTGGGCAGGAACCAGGCGCCCAGCGTCCGGTCCGGGAACACCTCCCCGCTCAGACGCAGGTAGTCGTCGCTGTTCATGTCGGCCGGAAAGCCCGGCGGCAGTGGGGCGGCGTAGGCGTCGCCGCGCCACAGGTGGGCGTGGCAGTCGAACACCCTGTCGGGGACGAAGGACGCCAGCTCGTGCTCGAAGAACTCGCGGTCGTGGTCCTGGTAGGCGTGGTCGCCGGTGTACTTGATCACGAGCCGGATGGTAGGGGCGGGAAGCGCGCGTGCCAACCGCACGTCCCGCAGGTGGTGACCCCGTGGCGGTCGAAGGCGCTGCCGGCTCGGGCACAGGCCGTCGGCGCTGGTGCAGTTGCAGTCGCTGTTGGTGAACTCGGCCGGGTCGCCCCACACCGAGTCGCGGAAGGCGGGCACCAGCAGGGTGCCGCCGTCACCGACCGCGTCCAGTAGCGCGTCGGCCACGGTCGCGGCGCCGCCGTCCACCGGTCACAGCGCGCTCAGGCTGCTGTGCATCATCACCGCCGCGCCGGGCCGGAGGCCCAGGTCCCGGAGTTCCGCGTAGAGTTGCGAACGCGTGGCAGGCGGCATGGGCAGAGCGTAGAACGGCGTCCGGCCGGTACCCAAGCGGGGACCCGTCCCGTAAGCTGCGGCCGATGGCTGAGAAGATACGGATCGGTCTGATCGGATACGGCGGCTGGACGCGCACCGCCTACGTGCCGGCTCTCCAAGCCGACGGACGCGCGCGGGTCGTGGCGGTGGCGGCGCCCAGCGCGGAGACCCGGGAGCGCGCCGGGCGCGAGCTTGGGCCGGAGGTGGCGGTGTACGCATCCGCCGGCGAGTTGCTTGCCGGTACGACCGTGGACGGCGTGATGGTGGCCGTGTCGGAGGCGGCGCACGCGGAAGCGATCGGCGCGGCGCTCGACGCCGGAACGGCCGTCCTCTACGAGGGGCCGCTCGCGGCCACGCGGGAGGAGATGCCGGCGATGATCGAGCGCCTGGAGGCCGCGCCCGCTCCCACGCACGCCGACATCGAGCTTGGCTTCCTGCCGGTCGTGCGGCGCGCGGCGGAGCTGGTCGCGGGCGGGACGGTGGGCATCCCGCAGTTCGCGGAGGTGCGGCTGGAGTCCGACTGGGGCGCGCGGCCGGAGGAGGACCTCTGCAAGGTCGATCACCTGGCGCCGTGGTACGTCGATCCGCTCGACCGAGTGCTCGGCAGGACCGCCGCGCGCGTCCTGACCATGGACGGCTCGGGAACGGCCGGCCGGGCGCAGGCGCAGAGCGCCATGCAGCTCGATTACGGCGGCTGCTGGGGAACCTTCGCTGTCAACACCGGTGCCGTGTCCGGCCCCGACATGCGCATTGCGGTCACCGGTACCGCCGGCGACGTGCGCGTCGACCTGCTCACGGGCGGACTGCGCTGGCGCAGTGCCGCCAGTCCGGCCTGGACGATCGAAAGCTGCCCGCCGATCGAGCCGATCCTGGGACTGCCCGGCATGCACGAGTGCGTGCGCGCCTTCCTGGACTGCATCGAATCGGGCTCCGAGGGCGAGGCGGGGCGCCATCGGGTCGCCCGCCTGCATCGGCTCGGCTTGGCCGCCGAGCGGTCACGCGACACCGGCACCTGGGCGGAGGTCGAGTCGTCGTAGCTCGGTCAGTCCGGCTGACTGCCGCGCAGCCGGCCGATCTCCTCGAAGCTGAGTTCGAGCTCCAGGGCCGCGGCATTGTCTGCGAACTCGCCGGGGGTCGCCGAGGCGGCGATCGGGTACACGTCCAGGCCGGTCTGCATGATGTAGGCTAGGGCGACGCGTGCGGCCGACACGCCGTGCGCGCGGCCGATCGCCTGCGCCGTTTCCAGGCGGGTGAAGTTGCCGTCCGAGCAGTAGGTGGAGGCGGAAAGCTCTTCCCGGCCGGAGTCCGGCCGCGGCTTGTCGCGGCCGAAACGGCCCGAGAAGAAGCCCCCGGCCAGGCTCGACCAGGAGAATACCGGGAGCTGCGTGCGGCGGTACCAGTCCCGGTCCTCGGCCGCCTCCGGTCCGGCGATCGACAGGCAGCCCGCCCACGGCGCCTGGAGCTGCACGGCCAGGCTGTAGTTGGGGCTTGAGGCCGCGAACGCCGGCAGTCCGTGGCGAGCCGCGTAGGCGTTTGCCGCCTCGATGCGCGGCACGCTCCAGTTGGAGCCGCCGTAGGCGTGGATGCGGCCGGCCGCGTGGTGCTCGGCCATCGTGGCCACGATCGCGTCGACCGGGAGTGTGGGGTCGTCGCGGTGCAGCAGGTACAGGTCGACGTAGTCGGTGCGCAGCCGGATGAGCGAGTCCATCAGGTCGGAGGTCAGGTCGGCCGGCGTGACCCGGTCGCGGTCCTGGTTGTGGTGGCACCCCTTGGTGATGATCACCACCTGCCCGCGGTTGCCGCGCCGCTCCATCCAGGCGCCCAGCACCCGCTCGCACTCGCCGCCGCCGTAGTTCCACGCCGAGTCGAAGGTGGTGCCGCCGGCCGCGAACACCCCGTCCAGCAGGGTCATGCCCTGCTCCATGTCGTCCGTGGTCAGCATGGTCGTGCCGTGCACGATGCGCGCCACGGGTTTGCCGACCCCGTTCACCCGTCCGCACTTCATCCGATCATCCTCCTGCCTGTCCCGGCCGCGGTCGACGCGGTCGCCGCGGCGCGCGCCGATCGTTAGTATGCCCGAACGGAGGTATCGCCGATGAGTTCAGAGTGTTGCGGGTGGGACGATCTGCTGGCCCGCTCGGTGCCGAGCGAGCCGGTGGCGCGCACGGCGCATCCGACGGCACCGTACGACTTCGGGGTCGCCTATCCCGATCCCGACTCGCTGCCGCTCGACGCGCTGGTCGAGTGCCTGCGTGAAGAGCTGGCCGTCGCCGGACGCAGCCTGGCGCACTACCCGCACCCGCTCGGCTATCCGCCGCTGCGCGAGTGGCTGACCGGCCGGCTCGCGGAGACGCGCGGATTCACGGTGGACGCCGACAGCATTCTCCTGGGCTCCGGGTCGAGCGAGCCCAACTTCCTGGTCGCGCAGGCGCTGGTCGACCCCGGTGACGTGGTGCTGGTCGAGGACTTCACCTATGCCGGCACGCTCGGCATCCTGCGTCGCTTCGGCGCCGACATCCGCGGCGTGGAATCTGACGACGACGGCATGCTGCCCGACTCGCTGGAGTACCAGATCCAGGCCGCATTGCAGGACGGCAAGCGCGTGAAGGCGGTCTATACGGTGCCGACCTTTCAGAACCCGCTCGGCTGGGTCGAGTCGATGGCGCGGCGCGAGGCCGTGAGCGAGATCACCGGCCGCTACGGCGTGCCGGTGTGGGAGGACGACTGCTACGTCGACCTGGCCTTCGAGGGCCAGGAGGTGCCGGCGGCGATGCGCTCGCTCGACGACAGCGGCCGCACCATCTACGTCGCCTCCTTCTCGAAGAACATCGGACCGGGCATGCGCATCGGTTACGTGACCGCGGCCCCGGACCTGATGGATCGCATGATGGCCGTCAAGGGCGTCGGCGCCGTCAGTCAGTTCACCGCCATGGCCGTGCACCGCTATGCCGAGAGCGGAGGGCTTGCCGCCCACATCGGCCGCGTACGCGGCTTGCTGCAGGCCAAGCGTGACGCGATCCTGGCGGCGCTCGAGACGCACTTGGGCGGACGCGCGCGTTGGACCAGCCCGTCCGGCGGCCTGTTCGTGTTCGTGCAGATGCTCGACGGCTCGGATGCGGTGGCAGCCAGTGAGCGCGGCGCCGAGAACGGCGTGCTGTTCGCGCCGGGACCGCGCACCGCCGCCGACGGCGTGTCGGGCCGCGACCGGATGCGGCTGTGCTTCGGCTGGAACCGGCCGGACGAGATGGACGCCGCCATCGCGGCGCTCGCCGGACTGCTGGAGCCGGCCGTGGAGGCGGTCGCCGGCTAAGCGGAGCGCTCCAGCAGCGCGGAGAGGCGTTCGGCCAGGGACCGGCCTATTTCCATCATGCCGTAGTCGGCGGGGTGGATGAGATCGGCGCTCAGGCAGCTGATGTCGGTGAGCAGATCCGGTCCCTCGAGCAGGTGGGCGTTCGCGTGGCCGGTGGCCGCCACCGCGTCGCGCAGCTCCTGGCGGTACTCCTCCGGGGTGCCGCCATACTCGCCCGGCGGCTCCCAGCCGAAGTCGCGATAGTAGGGCCAGAGTGTGATGCAGGCGACCGGCCGGCCGGCGTCGGAGCCGGCGACGCGGTCGACCAGGTACTGGACGCGCCGCCGGAACTCCGCCATCGGGAAGCCCTGCATGTTCACCGACAAGCCCAGGCTGGCGACGTGCCAGTCGGTGCGCTCGGCCATGTAGTCGGCGATCTCCGGCTCGCAGTGCGCGGAGCCGGCCACGCCCAGGTTGATCAGGTCGGCGCCCAGGCGGCGCGCCGCGTGGCCGACGTAGGTCAGGTGTGGCCCCTCGGCGAAGTAGCCGTGCGTGATCGAGGTGCCGTAGGTGAGCAGGCGCAGTGACGGCAGCTCGTCCGCCGCCGGCGGGCGGATCTCCTCGCCTTCGACGCCGTGCAGCAGCAAGGGGTCGCGCTCGGGCCCGCCCAGGACCAGCCGCACCACGCGCGGCGAGAACGGCATGCTGGCGGTGTAGCGGTCGGGGAGGGCTTCGAGCGCCTCGCTGGGGAAGACCTCGATGGTCTGCGGCTCGCGGCCGACGACGGCGCGCTGGTAGGAGTCGAACTGACCGAAGAAGACGCTGACGCGGGTCTGCCCGTGCGAGGAGAGCGTCACTCGCGACGGTCCCGTGGCCACGTAGCGGATCTCGGCGTTGTCCGGCTGCAGGACGCAGAGCTGCGCGCCGGGATTCAGCGCCCTGCGCACCGACGCCGGCACGCGCTGCAGCCGGTAGCCGCCGCGGCGTGCCTCGTAGCGCAGCTCGGCGACGTTGTGCAGCTCGACGCGCTCGTGGATCATGCGGGCAGGATCATGCCGGATGGCGCAGGCGTAGCTGCCCGGCGGCCGCGCACATCGCCCTCAGCTTCAGGTACGCCTCGTCGACGGGGATCGGGTTCTGCACCGACGGGGCGAATCCGCAGTCGGGGTTGAGCACGATCCGCTCCTTGTCCACGTGGCGCATGGCGGCCTCCACGCGGGCGACGATCGTCTCCGGCGCCTCGATGGCTTCGTCGCAGTGGTCGACGCAGCCCAGCCCCAGGCGCGCGTCCCGGTGGAAGCCGGCCAGGGACTGGATGCCGCCGGCGTCCGGGGTGGCGTACTCCATCAGGATGGTGCCGACCCGCGCGCGGGCCAGGGCCGGCATGATCAGGTCGTAGGAGCCTGCGGTGCTGTGCTGGTGCTGGAAGTGGGCGTGGCACAGGTGCATGGCGGTGTCGATGCCGGCGACCCCCTCCAGGGTGCGGTTGAGCAGATCGATGCAGAGCTCCATCTCCGGCACGGGATCGCCGATGCCTTCTTCGGCGCGGAACTCCGGGTCGACCATCACGGCGAGCCACGGCTCGTCGAGCTGCACGACGTCGGCGCCGGCAGCGCGTACCGCCTCGATCTCCCGCCGCAGGATCGGCACCACCGCCTCCATCAGGTCCTCGCGCCGGGGATAGGCGTCCCGCGAGTGGTCGGGATGCCACATGCGCCGGCCGATGATGTACGGCGCAGGCAGCGTGATCTTGAGCCGCCGCGTGGTACGTGGTCGGGCGAAGGCGACCTCCTCGGCGGCGATCGGCCGGTAATACTCGATCGGCTCGACGACCGCAGGATAGGGGATGTTGCTGATATTGAGATCGTTGCGGAAGCCGCGCACCCGCTCGGCGAACACCTTGACGTAGCTCTCGCGCCGCCACTCCCCGTCGGTGAGCTCGTCCAGCCCGGCGCGTTCCTGCAGGGAGATCGCCATGGCAGCGGCCCGGTCCAGGTGCGGGTCGGCATCCTCCTCGGTGATGCGGCCGTCCTTGCGGTCCAGGATCAACTCCCGCAGCCACTCGGGCCGCGGCAGGCTGCCGACGACGGTGGTGGGAAACAGCGCCATGTCTCTTACCTCGCGGTCACGAGCATACGCGCGCGGCAGCGCTCACCGCCAGCCGGCCGGGATCGTTGTGCGTCTCGGCTACTGCGGCGTTGTGTCTGCAGCTTGGCGGCGGATGAATCTGCGCAGAAGCGGCACGGCAAACGAGTACCTTCCATGTCGATTCTTGTACACCAGGCCCTGGGCTGCCAGCGCGACGAGCATCTGGTTGACGTGGCTGCTGCTGAATGGCTTTTCTGAAGCTCGCAGCGACTCCGCGACCACATCCTGAACCGTGAACTCATCGTCACAGCTCGGAAGCCGGGAAATGACGAACAGCAGATCGCGCTGGCGATCGGTCGCGCGAGCCCATCGTCCTGCAAAGAAGTCCGCGTCGAGCTTTTTTTCGATCTCCGCAACCGGAACCAACGCCTGACCACCCATTTCGAGCCTCTGCATGAAGGCGTCGTACACCTCTCTGCAGATGAACTGAATGAAGTACGGATACCCTCCCGACTGCTCGACGATCGTCTCGACGGAGTCGTCACTGAGACTGACCGGACAGTGCGAGTCTTCCACGGGTCTGCGAACCGCTTGTTCGCTCTCCTCCCTGTTCAGGCTCTGCAGAAACACCACCCTGAACATCCGTTCGGCAAAGGTCCGTGCCTCCACTAGCTTGGGAAACAAGGTCGGCAGCCCCGTCAGGACCAGCATCAGGGGAAGCCCCTTGCGCTGCAGCGATTGGAACGTGTCGAGCAGGAGCGACAACGGATACTGTTCCTTGGTCGACTGATCCGAGAGGTTCTGTGCTTCGTCATACGCAAAGACGATCCCAGGCACGTTCGGTGACTTTGATACGGCGCCCCACGCGAGTTCGAGAACTGTCTTGAGCTTGTCGAGCGCCAGACCTGGAGTGTGGTTGTAGATCTCGATGAGCTCCCGGTAGCCGAGTGTTCGCTTGATGGTATCCGCCGTTGTCGCGAATCCCGCGTGCCGTACCTCGTCGACGGCGACGACCACGCCGGAGGTGACCGGCGCCAGATCGGTGCACAGCCGTATGGCCATGGTCTCCTCGCTCACGCTGGTCGACTCGGAGAGGTCAGTCCCCACCCACAGCCAGCCGCGGCGGATTGCCTCTGGCTTGAATGAGTCGAGAAGGACAGTCTTGCCCACTCCTCGAAGTCCGGTGAGCACCATGTTCTCCAGGATCGCGGTCTGCCGGAGCAGCCTCAGGAACTCCTGACGCTCCGCGTACCTGCCCGCGAGGTATGGCGGTGGGTGGCCCGCACCAGGGCGAAACGGGTTGGAGAAGCCGGTCATGTGAGCGTTACCTCCTTCAACACTTGAGCATAAATTTAGTAGTACGACTTTATTTAGTCAACAGGGTTGAAGGGAGTCAGCTTCAGAACGCACCGTGCGCCGACCCGAATGGGGAGACGGGCGAGTCCGGGCGCTCACCGCCAGCGGAGCAGCTTGAGCCGGTTGTTGAAGTGGTCAGCGAAGAGCAGGTGGTCGTCGCCGTAGCGCCGGATGCCGCCGAGGTGGTTGAAGCGGGCGCTGGCGGCCGGGCCGGAGCCGGTCTCGCCGGCCTCGCCGCAGCCGGCCAGGGTGCGCAGCTCGCCGGCCGCGGTCAGGCAGCGGATCAGGTGGTTGCCGGAGTCGGTGAAGAACAGCGTGCCGTCCGGGGCGACGTCGAGCCCGCGCGGGGTGTCGATACGCGCGCGCCGCGGGTCGTTCCCGTCTGCGGCCTGCCCGGCCGTGCCGTCGCCGATCACGGTGTCGATGATCCCGTTCGGAGCCACGCGGCGGATGACGTGATGGACGCTGTCGGCGAAGTACAGGCTGCCGTCCGGGCCGAAGGCGAGCGCTTCCGGCGTGCCGACGCGGGCGGCGGTGGCCTTGCCGCCGTCTCCGCAGTAGCCGGGCAGTCCGATGCCGGCCACCGTGATGACGATGCCGGTCTGCGGGTCGATGCGCCGCACGCGGCCCACGGCGTCGCCGAAGTACAGCGCGTCGTCCGGGCCGTAGCGCACCGACATCACCATCACCACGCTGGCGCTGATCGCCGGACCGCCGTCGCCCTTGTCCCAGGGCTGGCCGATGCCGCAGGCGGCGCGGATCGTGTCGCGCTCATCGATCACGCGGACGTGATGGTGGCGGCTGTCGGCGATGGCGACCCGCCCGTGGCGGTCGACCGCCACGTCGGTCGGGTTGCCCAGGTAGGCATCGGGCGCCGGGCCGCCGTCGCCGCCGTAGGCGCGGGCGCCGTTGCCGGCGACGGTCGCGATCGTGCCGCTGGCGGCGTCGATGCGGCGGACGCGCTGGTTCCAGCGGTCGGCGAAGTAGATGGAGCCGTCGGCGGCAACGGCGATCCCCAGTGGGCCGCGCAGGAAGGCGTTGTCGGCCGCCGCGCCGTCCCCGACGCCGGTGCCCCCCAGGACGGTCGTGACGATCCCGGTCGTGCCGTCGTAGCGGCGCAGCCGGCCGGAGCAGTCGCCCCAGAGCACGGTGCCGTCCGGGTCGGCCCAGATCGCCGCCTCGACGGAGTTGCAGCCCGTCTGGCTGCCGTGCAGCCCCTCCTCGCCCCACGCGGGCACGCCGTTGCCGACCAGGGTGGCGACGATGCCGGTGGCGGCCTCCACCTTGCGGATGCGGAAGCCGTACTTCTCGCCTACGTAGAGGTTGTCGTGGGTGTCCAGGCAGATCGCGTCCGGCATCAGCGTGCTGGCCTCCAGCGCCGGCCCGCCGTCGCCGTTGGAGGCGCGCTGGCCGTTGCCCAGGACGGTCGTGATGACGCCGGTCCGCATGTCGATGCGGCGGACGCGGTCGTTGGAGTTGTCGCAGATGTACAGATCGCCGCGCGAGTCGAACGCCAGGTGCTCGGGGTGGTAGAAGGCGGCATGCGAGGCGGGGCCGCCGTCGCCGTGGTAGCCCATCAGGCTCAGGCCGGCGCCGGCGAACGGGCGGCTTCCGCCCTGCTCGGACGGGTAGTGACGGGCCGCGTAGCCGGCGAACAGGTCGATGATGCCGGTGCGCGCGTCGACGCGGCGGATGTTGCAGGCCCATTCGTCGGACAGGTAGACGTTGCCGTCGGCGTCGACGGCAACGCCGCAGGTGCAGTCGAGCTCGGCATCGACAGCCGGCCCCCCGTCGCCGCCGCGCCCGATCCGGCCGTTGCCTGCTACCAGGGTGACGATGCCGGTGCGGTAATCGATGCGGCGGATGGTGTGGTTGCCAAGGTCGGACAGGTACAGGTTGCCGTGCCGGTCCTGGTGAAGGTCGTGGGGCTCCCGGAAGCGCGCTGCCGCAACCGGGCCGCCGTCGCCCTCGGTGCCGGAGACGCCGTCGCCGCCGAACAGGTGCAGGATGCCCTCGCGGTCGATGCGCCAGATGCGGTTGCCCCAGTAGTCGTTGACAATCAGGTCGCCGTCGGGGCGGCGCGCCACGCCCATCGGCCAGCCGGCCGGGGCATCGCGGGCCGGTACCCCGTCGCGGAAGCCGGCGCCGGCCAGCACGGCGACCTCGCCTGCCGGCAGGGCGCTCATGATCGCCTTCAGCGACATCGTGAAGCTCTCGGACCGGAGGGACGGGGCTGGGGAGTCATGCCGCGGATCATATCGCGCCGGCGCCGGCTATACTTCGGCGTCATGGATACGGGACGATTGGAAGGGCGTGTGTGCATCGTTACCGGCAGCACGGCCGGCATCGGCAGGGCGACGGCGGAACGGTTCGCCGCGGAGGGCGGCTCGGTCGTGGTGAGCGGCCGGCGGAAGGACCTGGGCGAGGAAATTGCGGCAGCAATCCGTGAGCGGGGTCAGCGCGCGATCTTCGTGCGCTGCGACGTCGGCGTCGACGCCGACATGGACGCGCTGGTCGCCCGCACTGTCGAGGAGTTCGGCGGGCTGGACGTGCTGGTGAACAACGCCGCCGCCGTGGACGAGGGACACAGCTACAACGCCGAGGACCTCGACCCCGAGTCCTGGGACCGGCAGCTCCGCGTCAACCTGCGCTCGGTGTACTACCTGAGCCGGCTGGCCATCCCGCATCTGCGCTCGCGCGGCGGCGGGGCGATCGTCAACGTCTCCTCGGTCGGCAGCCTGGTCGTCTGGGAGAACGCGGCGGCCTACCTGACCTCCAAGGGCGCGATGAACCAGCTCACCCGCTCGATGGCGATCGACTTCCAGCCGGACGAGATTCGCGTCAACGCCGTGCTGCCCGGCTGGATCCGCACCGAGGTCGAGGAGAAGCGGCTGGCCGAGAACCCGAACGCGATCGAAGAGGCGCTGGCGATGCGCAGCATCCGGCGGCTCGGCAAGCCGAGCGAGATCGCCTCCGCGGCGCTCTTCCTGGTCTCCGATGATGCCTCCTACGTGACCGGCACCTGCCTGGTGGTGGACGGCGGCTGGACCCTGAGCTGATCGGCCGGAAACTTCCCGATCGCGCTACAGGTTCACGAAGCCGATGCCGATACTCGGAGTATCGGAAGGCCGCCGAGCTGCACCTTGATGGGAGAGGGAGCTCGGGCTTGACACCCTTGAAGCAACGGTGGAGGTAGCTGAGCCGATGGACAGGTGACATGGCCGTTCACACAAGCGGCCCGCTACAGAGCAGTCGCATTCACGTGAAGCCCGGCAGTCGTGTTTCGACTCGGAGGGCGGGCTTCGGCTCAGACGGCTCGGCGACCTTCCGACTCCTTCCTGCCAAGCCGGCGTTGACGCCATAGCCATTCCGCGGAGACAATCACGCGCGGAGGAATCATGCCAGCCTACGACTACCACTGCCCCATGAACGGCCAGACCGTCGAGGTCAGCCACTCGATGACCGCCATGCTCACCAGTTGGGAGGAGCTCTGCGACTTCGGCGGACTCGACTTGGGCGACACCCCGGCCGACGCGCCGGTCAGGCGCGTGTTCAACGCGCCGATGGTGGCCACGGGAGCGGAAGAGGCCACCGACGTGTGCATGGACAACCCGGCCGTATCGCGTGGCGGCTGCGCGCATGGCGCCGCCTGCGGTTGCTTCTGACCAGGAGTCGTACCCTCTTCAAGGGTGACCGCGGACGCGCCGCTCGCCACCTTCGTTCCCGAGCAGTTCAGAGAGCTGAGCGACCCGTCGCGGGACCTGCCGCGGCTCGCCAAGGAGCCGTCCGCGACGGCTGCGATCGAATCGGCCGTGTTCCAGGTTCCGACCAGCCATCGCCTGTTGCTCGGCGACGCCCGCTTCGCGGCCCTCTCCGCCGAGTCCGTGCACCTCGTGGTCACCTCGCCTCCTTACTGGACGCTGAAGGAGTACCGCCGCACCGACGGACAGTTGGGGTGGGTAGAGGACTACGACGAGTTCCTCGACCAACTCGATGACGTCTGGCGCATGTGCTACGAGGCCCTCGTGCCCGGTGGGCGCCTCATCTGAATCGTCGGCGATGTCTGTCTCTCCAGGCGCAAGAACAACGGTCGACACACCGTCGTCCCGCTGCACGCTTCCATCCAGGAACGTTGCCGGAGCCTGGGATTCGACAACCTGGCGCCGATCATCTGGCACAAGATCGCGAACGCCACGCACGAGGTCGATCGGGGGTCCGGCGGCTTCCTCGGCAAAACCCTATGAGCCCAACGCCGTCATCAAGAACGACATCGAGTTCATCCTGATGCAGCGCAAGGGAGGCGGCTACCGCAAACCGGACCTCGCCACCCGAGTCCTCAGCCTCCTGTCGGAGGAGTGGTTCAAACGGTTCTTCCGTCAGGTCTGGACCGACCTGCCAGGCGCGTCCACTCGGGATCATCCGGCGCCGTTCCCGGTCGAGCTGGCTGCCCGGCTCATCCGCATGTTCAGCTTCGTCGGCGACACCGTGCTCGACCCGTTCACGGGGACGGCCTCGACCCAGGTGGCCGCCGCGGCCTTCGGCAGAACAGCGTTGGCGTCGAGGTCGATCCCGTCTACTTCGATGATACGGTCGACGTGGACGCAGGCAAGGTCAGCGGGCAGCGTCCTCAAGCCGTCGCCGTCTGAACGGGAATCCATGCTTGTCCCGCAGTGAAGAACTGGCGTACGCGTCCGCCACGGACCTGCTGCGGCTGATCGCCGCCAAGCAGGTTTCGCCGGTGGAGCTCACCGAGCTCTTCCTGGACCGCATCGAGCGGCTCGATGGGCGGCTGCACTCTTTCCTGCTGCTCACTCCGGACTTGGCGCGTGAGCAGGCCAGCGCCGCCGAACAGGCGGTGCAGCGTGGCGAGGCGCTCGGCCTCCTGCACGGGCTGCCGATCCCGATCAAGGACACGCAGATGACCGCCGGCATGCGCACCACCAGCGGCTCGGTGTGGTTCGAGGACCGCGTGCCCGAACGGGACGACGCGGTCGTGGAGCGGGTACGGGCGGCGGGCGCCGTCATCCCGGGCAAGACCAATGCCTCCGAGCTGGGCTTCGTGGGCACCTGCCAGAACCTGCTCGGCCCGGACGGCGGCAACCCCTGGAACCCCGATCACACGCCCGGCGGGTCCAGCGCCGGGGCGGCGGCGGCGCTGGCCGCGTACCTGTGCCCGCTGGCGACCGGCAGCGACGGCGGCGGCTCGATCCGCATTCCGTCCCACTTCTGCGGGATCTACGGCATCAAGCCCACGCAGGGGCGGGTGTCGTTCTACAGCGGCGCCCCAGCCGCGCCGACGCCGAACATCTTCTCCCAGAGCGGGCCGCTGGCCCGCACGGTGCGGGACGCGGCGCTGCTGCTGCAGGTCCTTGCCGGGCACGACCCGCGCGACCCGCTTTCGCTCCGCGAGGAGCCGGCCGACTACGTCTCCGCGGCGGACCGGGACATCGCCGGCATGCGGTTGGCGTGGAGTCCGGACTTCGGCTTTGCCGACGTGCATCCCGACGTCGCGGACGTGGCGTATCGCGCGGCGCGCGCATTCGAGGAGCTGGGATGCCAGGTCGAGGAGACGAAGCTCAAGCTCGACCCGCCGTACGACACGTACGGAGCGCTCATGACCGCCAACGCCTACAACCGCTACCGGGCGCTGTACGAGTCCGACGGTGAGCGGCTCATGGGCTATTCGACGTTCTTCCTCGAGCACGGCTCGCGCGTCACCACTGCGGACTACGCCCGCGCACTCGGCATGGTCGACCGCCTGCGGGCGGACTTCGCGGACCTGTTCGAGGACTATGACCTGCTGCTGTCACCCACGGCGCGGTTCCCGGCGTTCCGCAACGCGCCCTATCCGGGCGAGGTGTCGGGCACGTCGGAGTTCCCGGACCAGTACTTCAACGGCGCGTTCACGATGCCGATCAACGCCAGCGGGCACCCGGCGGCCTCCGTGCCGGCCGGCTTCTCCGCCGGCGGCCTGCCCATCGGCCTGCAGATCGTCGGCCGGAAGGGCGACGAGGCATCGGTCATCGCCGCCTCGGCGGCATTCGAGGCCGCCCGCCCCTGGATCCGGCACCGGCCGCCGGTGTCCTGACGCGGCCGGCTCGGCACGCTGGGAGGGCTCTACGCGAAGTCCGATCTCCACAGATGCGTCGCGCGCGCGGCGAGTCGGCCTTGGCGGGCGTCCACCAGCTCGGGCGTCCCAGTGCTCGGGCGCCATGTCCGGGACTTGACGGCTCAGCGCATATCGGCTTCTGCCGAAGGTTTCCCGCCAGTCGTCCGAGGGGTTCTCCGGCAGGATGTGCTCGATGGTGCCGGGGTCGGTTTGCGGATCGCAGGGACGGTCTGCGGCAGCCTGTTCGAGTCGCGCCAGGATGTACTTCGCCAGCCTCTTGCTCTGCCCTCTGGTACTCACGGCCAGCCGGGAGAAGTCCTGTCGGGTCTTCGGGTCGTCCACGTAGACCGTTCCGAGGTGATCGAAGACCGCCGCCGGCCGGCGGGCGGTTCCGTCTTGAACGGCCTTGGCGGCGCGGTGATAGACGAGCTCCAGCGCGTTGGGGTTGAGGCCACTGACCACCGAATAGCGGAACGATATCGCGCTGACCAGCCGCATCACCCGGACGAAGTCTTCCGCGCCGAACGACTCCCACGTTGCGAACAGGAGGGGCGTGGCATGACGAACCCGAAACAGGTCCAGTTCGCGGATGTATTGCCTAGCTTCCGGCAGATCCGTCCAGTAGCCATGGTTCGGATCCGCCACCGCCGCGAACAGCTCCGCGCGCCGCTCCAGCTCTTCGAGCAGCGCAAACACGTTCTCCGGGGTTCTCGTTCGGTCGCGTATCAGCTTGAACAGTCGCTGGCTGCGTACCGGCGGCGACTCGCACAGCAGGTGACAGCGAAGGAACTCCGGGAACCGCTCCTGCTCGACGGTGGCAACGAGCGATCGCCAGCGGCGCTGAAGCGCATGCAGGTCGGCCCTGACGCGCACGAGTGAGAACAGGTAGTGGCGAGCCGCCGCTGCCCGTCGATGATCAGGAACTCGCGATCACCTCGTTCTTCGACTACCAGCGCGCCAAGATAGTGGCGGTCATCGGGGGGCGACCGCATGTCGATGATGTCGTGTCAGAGATCCTCCCATTGCTCTTCCGTCCACGAGTAATCCCGCCGGTATGGCGGCACGCGGTAGTGTCTGCCGTTGCCGATCAACTCCAGGTAGTTGATGGTACGAGTGTTACGCATGGGGGCACTCGCCATCGCTGACCCGTCCGTCAGACCCAGCCCCGCTCCACGAGCGGCTCGGTCAGCCGGCGCAGTGCGGGCCGGTCGGTGTGCAGGAGCTCTGGATTGTGCACGCCGTCCCAATCCGGCGTGGCGCCGCTGTACGACAGCGCCTGCACGGCGCGGTGCGAGCCCTCGTACGACCGCTGCATGCTAGCCCGCGCGGGCTCGTCCTCCGGAACCGTGCAATAGCACAGGGTGAACATGCGCCGGCCCGAGCGGCCGCCGAAGGAGGAGTGGCAGAGGTTCTGATCGAAGAACACCACGTCGCCGGGGCGCGAGGCCACCACTTGGCACGGCAGGGAGTCCTGCCCGGCGCCGAACGCGGGCTCGGCCGCTTCCACGTCGAAGCCGCGCTCGCGGTACTCGTCGAGCTGCGACGCATCGCCGCGGCCCTCGGCGATGACCTGCTTGATCCGGTCCACCATCAGTACTTCCAGCTCGTCGTGCATGGGGTTGCGGTGCGAACCCGGAATGAAGCGGATCGCGCCGGAGTCGCCGTCCACGGGGTCCAGGTAGAGCGACACCTTGATGCGGCGCAGCTCGAGCTCCAGGTCGCAGCCGTCGGGATGCCAGGCGGTATCGCCCACGTAGTAGTTGCCGTCGGAGCCCCACCACATGATCGGCTGTCGGAACACCTGCTCGATCGGCCGCACGATGCGCGGGTCGTCGATCAGCGCCCGTAGCGCCGGGTGGCGCTCGGCGCAGGCGACCACGGAGTGGCGCTTGTCGCCGCGGAACGACTCGCCGGCGCGGTCCTCGGCCATCACCTCCTCGAAGGCGGCCACGATCCCCGCCGTCTCCGCCGGCGTGAGGAGCTGCGGGCGGACGACGAAGCCGAAGGTGTCGAAGTGCCGGATCTGCGCCGCGGCCAGCTCAGACGCCATTGCCGAAGTCGATGCTCACCTTGAGCGCGCCGTCGTCGCCGGAGCGGGCCAGCGCGAATGCCTCGGCGGCCTGCTCCAGCGGAAACCGGTGCGTCAGCAGGGGGCGGGTGTCCACCTCGCCCCGCAGCACCAAGTTCATGGCCGCGCCGTAGGGTGACCAGTAGGGGCTTGCGTCCTCGATGCCGGCGCCGGAGGCCTGCACCTCGAAGCGCTTCTCGGTCAGCGCCGCCGCGTCCAGGTGGTACGGGGACTCGTTCGGCGCGCCGAACAGGTGCAGCCGGCCGCCGGGGCGTACCAGGCCCACCGCAAGCCGCAGGCCGGCGGTGGTCCCGGAGGTCTCCACCACCACGTCGGCCAGGAAGCCGCCGTTGGCGTCCTGCACCTGCTGCACGGTGTCCGTACCCGGCACGAGCGCCACCGTCGCACCGAAGTGAGCGGCAGCCGCGACCCGCTCCGGCCGCGTGTCGATGCCGGCCACCACGCCGGCTCCCATGCGCGCCAGCAGCGCGTCGAACAGCAGGCCGGAGGATCCCTGCCCGACCACGGCCGCGCACGCCGTGTTGAGCGGCGGGAAGGTGTTGCATGCCTCGATCACCTGGCCGAGCGGGCGGGCGGTGGGCACCGCCTGCAGGTCGGGGTCCTCCGCCGGCGGCAGCCAGTAGACGGTCGAGTGGGGGACGACCACCGTCTCCGCCAGGCCGATCGCCTGCGTGCCGTAGAACGCGACGAGCTCGCCCGGTTCGTACTCCCGCCACTCGCGGGCGTTGTACTTGGCCTCGACCACGCGCGCCACCAGCTCGTGGGCGCTGGCGCCGGCCGGCAGCGGGTAGCCGTCGGCGGCGCCGTCGTACACGCGGCGCACGTCGTCGCGCGCCAGCGTGGCGGTGACCGGCCGCAGCATCACCTGGTCGGCCTCCAGTGCCGGCTCCGGGCCGTCGACGAACTCGATCTGTCCGGGGCCCGTCACATGAACGGATTTCATCCTTCTTCTCCTAGTTCCCGGTGCTGTTTCGACGGCGCGTGGGCCGGGGCGGCGTGACCGCCACGTATGGGCTGCCGGTGTCGTAGTCGCTCTGGGCATCGGGCGAGGTCAGCGCGTACACGGCGGACCCGCGCAGGTAGATGCGCACCCGCACCCGCTCGCCGGCCAGCTCGCTGCCGTCCCTGCCGCGCCAGCGCAGCGGATGCCGCAGCTTGTCCAGCGGCCCCTGGAGCTGGCAGCCTTCGCGGTCATAGCCGGTGATCACCTTGCCGGCGCCGTCGATCAGCTCCGCCAGCACGTAGTTCTCGTTGGCGGCGTTGTCGACCCCCTCGCCCGGGACCGCGACGTTCAGGAACAGGCCGCCCGAGCCCATCACCAGCGACGCGGTGGTGAAGTGGCTGTTGGACCATCCGGTCACGTAGGTGAACCGGTCCACGGGCACGCCGTCGGCCGAGGCCGGCCCGCGGAACACGACGCGGTCGCCGATCAGCATCGGGTCGTGGGTGCCGCCGACGCCGTTGCCGCCGTGCTGGTTGGGCCGGTTCCAGGTCAGGCCGTCGCGGCTGGTCCACAGCTCGTTGCCCAGCGCGCCGCCGGCGCCGTGGCCGTCGGAGCGCACCGGCGGCCAGGCCGGCTCCGTGAACGATCCCGAGTAATTGTTCACACCCATGAAGTAGCGGCCTTCGTAGACGAACGGGTGGCCGTTGTAGAATTCCATGTCGGGCGGATCCCACTCGTTCTGCTCGAGCTGGTACTCGGCGGACAACAGCGGCGCGTGCAGGATGCGCATGCCGCGCACGACCTCCTTGTCGACCTTGTAGTCGCTGGCGATCTGCGGCGTCCAGGTGAAGCCGTCCGGGCTGGTGCGCACCGTCAGCACGCGCCGGGCGTTGAGGAACAGCTCGTTGACCGCCTTGTGCTCGTAGCGCTGGATGCCCTTGGGCGTGAGGATGAAGCGTTGCGCGGCCGAGCTCCAGATGCCGCCCCAGTTGTCGCCCTCGTTGAACACCGGGTTGTGCTCGTACGGGGTCCAGTCCTCCCCGTCCTCGCTGTGGAAGATGTGCATCGTGAAGCCGGAGTCGTCGGAGGTGTTCTTGGTGTAAATGTAGCGGCCGAGCTCCGGGCTGTAGAGGCAGCGGGCGTTGTAGCCCCAGTGGTTGCCGGGCTCGTCGTGGACGATGCGGATGTTCTCCAGGTGGATTCCGTCCCGGGTTGAGGCGCGGTAGATCTGCCAGGGGATGCGGGTGCCGACCTTGTGCCCGATGACGTCGTACGACCCGTCCGGCAGGCGGCGGGTGTGGCTGACGTTGAACGGGATCGGCGGCGCCGGCGCGAACACGCGCGGGGCGCTGGCCCGGAAGCCCACGCTCCCCCACGGCTCGAAGATGTCCGAGTGATCGGCGAACAGGAATTTCATCGGTCGGAGTCTCCTTAACGGCTCACGCGAAGTCGCCGAAGCTGAAGGCGAGCGGCAGCTCGTGGACGATCAGGTCGCCGGTCTCGTCGACCTGCAGCACGTCCTTCATGTACTCGTTCCATTTCGGCGTGATCGGGTCCGTGCCGGTCCGCCCGAAGTGCTCCTCGGTGGGCGCGGTACCGTGAATGAACAGCCACTCCTCGTGCCGGTAGATCACCATGCTGACGTCCTGCGCGTGCATCATGCGCTCCATCTCCGGCCACAGCTCGTCGTGGCGCCGCTTGTACTCCGCGTACTGCCCCGGCTTGAGCTTGAGCGCCATCCCGATCGAGTACATCCTGCGTCTCCTTCTCCGTCGGCGTGCTGGACTCAGGGTAGCATGGTGTCCGGCGGCGGCTCTCGGAGTGAGGGGTCGACGGCAGTGACGAGGAGGCGATGGAACAGGCGAGGGGGAAGCGCGCCGCGGTCATCCAGCACGAGGCCGTTGAGACGCTGGGCGGCAACTTCACGACGGTGCTGGAGGAGGCCGGCTTCCGGCTGATCCCGGTGCCGCTGTATCGAGAAGCGCCGGGGTTCGAGCGGCTTGATGCGCCGGACTTGACGGACGTCGACCTGATCGTCGCGCTGGGCGGCCCCATGTCGGCCAACGACGACCTGCCGGCGCTGCGGCAAGAGATGGACTACCTGCGCGCGGCCGCCACCGGCAGCCCGTCGACCCCGATCCTCGGCATCTGCCTGGGCGCCCAGTTGCTGTCGCGGGCGCTGGGCGGCGAGGTCGCCCCGACCGGCGGCTACCAGTTCGGCCTGCGCAAGATCGACGTGACGGCGGCCGGCGCCGCCGATCCCGTGTTCCGGGAGATCGCCGTCCCCCTGGTGCCGACCCTGCACGGCGAGCGGTTCACGGTCCCTGACGGCGGGGCGCTGCTCGCGGAGGGCACGATGCTGCGCCGCGACGGCGCCTGGCTGCGCTTCCCGATGGCGTTCCGCTACGGGCTCTCCTACGGCTTCCAGTTCGAGCCGCAACTCACCCTGGACGAGCTGCGCGTCTGGAACCGGGAGCTGGCGGAGGACTACAAGCTGATGGGCGACCGCTTCGACCCGGCCGCGGAAGCTGCGCGCAACCTGCGCGAGTTCACCGCCTACGCCCCGCTCTACGAGCCGCAGATGGCGCGCATGCTGCGAGCGATCCTGCAGCAGATGCGCTCGTGAGTGAATACGCGGCTGCCGACGATGCGGACAGCTTCGCCGTACCTCGGCAGGTCCTTTCGCTGCTCGGCGGGTTCGGCAAGCCGTGGTGGGTGGCTGGCGGCTGGGCCGTGGACCTGTTCATCGGCCGCCCCACCCGCCCCCACAAGGACATCGAGATCGCCCTGTTCCGTCACGACCAGTCGGCCCTGCAGGAGCACCTTGCGGGATGGAACCTGCGCAAGGTGGCGGACCATCGGCGGGTCCCTTGGCTCCGGGGCGACCGGCTGACGTTGCCCGTGCACGAGATCCACGGCCGCGGGCCCGAGGGGCAGGGGCTCGAGATCCTGCTCAACGAGTACGACCGCGGGCGCTGGGTGTTCCGGCGCGACCCAGCCATCACGCGGCCCGCGACGCTGATCTCCGCCCGCTCGGCGGACGGGGTGCCGTTCATGAGGCCGGAGATCGTCCTGCTGTACAAGAGCAGGGACGCGGGCCCGAACGACCACGCCGACTTCGAGCGGGCGGCGCCGCTGCTCGATCTGGACAGTCGCGCTTGGCTTGGTGCGGCTCTCCGGCGTCACGTTCCCGGCCATCGCTGGCTATGTGACCGGTGAACAGTCGCCTCTGTACCTTTCCCGCCGGCTAACCGAACAAACGATGTCCTGCTGGCAGCTTTCCTACATCACCATCGCTGGAGTGGGGTAGAGCCGTCCGCTTGCGCATGGCTTCGGCGCCGGGAACAGCCAGGCGAACTGGCAGATGATAGAAGGTGAGAGTCCTCTGGAGAGAAGGAGTAGCCGCTCCGAACCACCGCGAGCCGTGCGCAGGCGCCTGCGAGGGTGTCGGTGAAGCGTCGGTAGCGGTGCGTGCGGGCAGGGATCGAGCGTCGAAAAGGAGAGCATCTGGAGTGCCGAGACGCTTCGGCGGGTCGAAGGCAACACCGACTGAAGCCGAGAACAACGCGGCGCGAGCCGCAGCGGAGCCGGAGGAGCGAAGGCCCGTGACCAACGGGAATCCGCGGAGCCAAAGCACGGGACGGACGCAGAGCCGAGCCACCGTGTGCCAGGCGGCCGAGCGAATACGGCAAGGAGCAAGGAGGAACCCAAAGGAGAAACTGACCGCGTTGCTGCACCACCTCACGCCGCAGGCGCTGCAGTGGGCGTTCTACGCGCTGAAGCGCGAATCGGCGCCCGGCATCGACGGGCAGAGGTGGAGCGAGTACCGGGAGGGGCTGGACAGCGGCTGATGGACCTGCACCGCCGGGTGCACGAAGGGACGTACCGAGCGACGCCGGTGCGGAGGGTGAACATCCCGAAGCCTGACGGCGGCACGCGACTGCTCGGGGTGGCGGCGCTGGAGGACAAGATCGTCCAGCGGGCCATGATGGAGGTGATCCTGAGGCCGATCTACGAGGAGGAATTCGAGGGATTCAGCTATGGGTTTCGGCCCGGGCGAGGGGCGCACGACGCCCTGGACGCCGTGGCGTACGCCATCGAACGGCGCAAGGTCAACTGGATCGTGGACGCCGACATTCGCAAGTTCTTCGACACGCTGGACTGGGGCTGGCTGATGCGGTTCCTGGAGCATCGGATCGGGGACCGACGGGTGTTGGGGCTGATCGGCAAGTGGCTTGTTGCCGGAGTGATGGAGGAAGGCCGGCAGGTCGACACGGGCAAGGGGACGACGCAAGGGTCGGTGATCTCGCCGATGCTTGCGAAGATCTACCTGCACTACGTGTTGGACCTGTGGGTGGCGAGGAAGTGGCGACCGCAGGAGGCTCGCGGCGAGATGTACATCGTGCGCTACGCCGATGACTACGTGGGCGGGGTTTGAGTTGCGCGGCGACGCGCAGCGATTCCTGGGGGCGTTGAAGGAGAGGTTCAGCCGGTTCGGACTGGAGCTGCATCCTGAGAAGACGCGACTGATCGAGAGGGACCGCCGGGCACGTGGGGAGCGGCTCAGAGACATCTGCGGCCATGCAGGCGCTGGCGCTCTGGGACGTCGGGCTCAAGCGCTGGAACGAGAGGCGGGCCGGCAGGAAGACGCCGGAGAAGCGTCCCGGCGTCACGGTCAACCGGCGCGATCTGGTCTCGATCCCGGTCCCCGAGGCCAACCTGCTGTGGCGCAACCTGCGGGTGCGCGACGTGCGCACTGTGGACGGTCGGCCGCGCACCAGCAACATCCGCATCGACATCGTCGTCGAGGGAGTGACCGATGACCGGGCGTGGACCTGCGGCCTGGAGTTCGACTACGCCAACGAGGAGTCGTTCTACTGCTGGCCGCTGCGGGTCGAAGGCGGGTTGCAGGAGCGCATGGCGGTGCCGGACGAGGCGGCGAAGGTCCGCATCGCCTTCCTGCCGCCGATGTCGGGGCTTGCCGCCACCGAAGCCCGGTTGGACGCGGGCTCCGTGAACGTCCGCATCGGCGAGGGGCGGACCGCCGAGGTGCTGCGCAACCTCTGCTACACCGTCCACCAGGAGCGCGAGGACCGCTGGGAATAGCTCGTCGCCTGGATTCGCCGGCTGTTCGGGGCCGAGCTCCAGCCTCCCCGAGCGGGGCGAGATCACGATGAGCTACCGCGAGGGCGGCACGGCGCTCGATCTGTCCTCGGCCGGCCGGGGCCTGCAGCAGACGCTGCTCCTGTTGGCCTGCCTGTACGCCAATCCGGGCTCGCTGCTGTTGCTGGACGAGCCGGACGCCCACCTGGAGATCCTTCGCCAGCGCCAGACCTACCACCTTCTTTCGGAGGTCGCGCGCGAGGCCGGCTGCCAGGTGGTAGCCGCCAGCCATTCGGAGGTTCTCCTCCACGAGGCGGCGGGCCGGGACACGGTGGTCGCCTTCGTGGGCGCGCCGCACCGCATCGACCAGCGCGGCAGCCAGCCGCTGCAGGCGCTCACCGAGCGCGGGTAGCGGCCGGCGCGAGCCCCGCGCTCGAATCCTGACCCGCGTTGGCGGGTGCACGCCGGGGGCGACGGCCGTCGCCTTGGTGGACGCTCTCGGCCCGAACGCGCAGGATGCCGCCATGGGTGTTCTTGACACGTTCTCGTTGCGCGGCAAGACGGCGGTGGTGACCGCCGGGGCGGGGCCGCTGTTCGGCAGCAGCATCTCGGAGGCGCTGGCGGAGGCCGGCGCGCGCGTGATCACCGCGTCGCGGTCGCTGGAGCGTAACCGTGAGTACGCGGCGGCGCTGGCCGCGCAGACCGGCGCGGAGGTGCACGGCATGGAGCTGGACATCGGCGACGCCGATGCGATCGGACGCTTCCACGCCGAAATGATCGACCGCTTCGGGAACGTCGAGGTGCTGGTCAACAGCGCGCTGGTGCGCGATGCGACAGCCGGCAGCTTCGAGACGCAGACCATCGACGCATGGCAGCGTTCGGCGGCCGGCGACATGGTCGGGCTCTACGCCATCTGCAAGGCCTTCGTCGGCTCGATGGTCGCCGCCGGCGGCGGCAGCATCATCAACATCTCCAGCATCTACGGCGTGGTCGGCAACGATCCGTCCCTGTACGAGGACACGGAGATGGTGCAGCCCCCGAACTACAACTTCATCAAGGCCGGCATGATCAACTTCACCCGCTACGTCGCCAACTACTACGGCAAGCAGGGCGTGCGCGCGAACTGCATCTCGCCCGGCGGCTATTACACCGGGCAGGCCGGCCCCTTCGTGGAGCGCTACAACAAGCGGGTGCCGATGGGCCGCATGATGGACAACGAGGACCTCAAGGGCGCGGTCGTGTTCCTGGCCTCGGACGCGTCCGCGTACGTGACCGGCCACAATCTGCTGGTGGACGGCGGCTTCACGACGATCTGACGCCCAGGAGTCCGCCGTCCGACGCCGGCATCCGCTTCGTACCCCCGCGGTGAGCGCCTCTGGCCCGCACGGCGCCGTGTCCATCGTCGCGCCCACCCTGTGGCGGCCAACATTCCGATCCTGGCCGGGCGCATCGACGACGCCTGTCAGCGACTGGCGTGCGGTGGGAGTTGCTGCTGGTCGACGACGACTCCGGCGACGGCAGCGAAGAGATCGTCGCCGATCTGGCGCGGCGCAACGCGCCGCGCGACCTGTCCCTGGCCGTCCTGCACGGCATCCGCCTGGCGCGCTTCCTGTCATTCTGGCCGGCGGTGACCTGGAGCTGGCGTCTCAACCGCAGCCTGACCTTCGCGGAGCGCCCGCGCCAGCCGCGCGTACGGCAGTGGACGAAGTTTCGTGGCCTCAAGATTGGTCGGCCTCGGGGTCAACGTCGGCAGTTACACGGCGCTGACCAGCTTCGTGGCTCCGTTCGACCGGCACCGCCTGCTGGCGCTGGTGTGCGGCGTTGCGTTCGGCGGCGTCGCCAAACGTTCGACGCCTCCTGGGAGTCGCTCCGCCGCGCGCTGGAGCTGGACCCGCGCCACAAGAGCGCCCTGCAGAACACCGCCGAGTTGTACCGCAAGCAGGGGCGCTACGAGGAGGCGATCGAGGCATACCGGACGGTGCTCGCGCGCGACCGCCGGTGGAGACCGCCCAGGCCGGCGTGCGCGCGCTTGCCCCGCTCTCCGGGGCAGCAGATGCGAGCGCCGGGAACTGAACACCGCCGGTATCCCGGATTCGAGTTGTCACCCGAACCAGATGCCCAGGTACTTGGTGAACCAGAACAGGCCGATGTAGGTGCCGACAGCGGCCACGGCCAGGACGGCGAGCAGCCGCCACGACCGGCGGGCGCTCGCCAGCGTGCACATGTGCCGCCTCCGCAGGTACAGGACCACCGCGGTGGCCGCGACGGCCAGGCCGAAGGCGCGGAACAGCCACGCGTAGCCGTAGTAGAGGGTGTCGCCCAGAGTGACCGCCTCCGCGGCGGTGGCGATGCCGAGCAGCACCAGCACCACCGGCGACACACAGCACATGATGCCGGCCAGCCCGGACAGCAGGCCGAACTTGATGCCCGTACGGATCTCGCCGCCGTGTCCGGCGCCCCCGGCGTTCATCGTTCCGTTCAGGCCGAGCGGACCTCGGCGATCACCGGGGCGTGGTCGCTGGCGATCATGCCGTCCTTCTTCTTGCGGTAGTCGCGGTCGATCGTGACCGCCGTGGTCCGCTCCGCGAGCGGCGGCGTGGCCAGCAGGAAGTCGATGCGCAGGCCCAGGTTCCTGTGGAAGTTGCCGGCGCGGTAGTCCCACCACGAGAACTGCTGCAGCTCGGGGTTGAGGGCGCGGAACAGGTCCACCGTGCCCAAGCCGAGCAGCGTCCGGAAACGGCCGCGCTCCTCCTCGGTGTGGAAGATCTTCTCCCGCCACGCCTCCTCGTCCCAGGTGTCCAGGGCGGCCGGGCAGAGGTTGAAGTCGCCGCCGACCACCAGCGGCCGATCCGGGCGCACCTCGCGCTCCGCGTAGCTCACCAGGCCGTCCAGGAAGGCCAGCTTGTGGCCGAATTCCGGGTGCTCGACGGTGCGCCCGTTGGGGACGTACACCGACACGCAGTCGAGCGGGCCGAGCCCGTCGACTTCGGCCCGCACGCCGATCAGCCGCGCCCCCTGCTCCTCCAGGCCCGGCAGGCCGCGGCAGGTGACCTCCGCGGCCCGTACCGTCTCCTCCCGCGCCAGCACCGCCACGCCGTTCCAGCTCTTCTGGCCGTGCACCAGCGCCCGGTACCCGGCCTCGCGCATCTCGTCGTACGGGAAGCGGTCGTCCGGGAGCTTCAGCTCCTGCAGCAGCGCCAGGTCCGGGGCGCGCGCGGCCAGCCAGTGCCGGACGAAGCCAAGCCGCGCCTGCATGCCGTTGATGTTCCAGGTGGCAATGATCATCGCGCGTCGTCCGTCCGCCAGCCGGCTTCGGCCAGCGCGGCGAGCCCGTAGTCGAACTCGCCTCTGATGTGCGGGATGTCCGGCATCCGGTACTCGAAGTCGAGCGACACCGTGCCCCGGTAGCCGGCCCGCTGCAGCGCCTCCCGGAACGCGGCGAAGTCGGCGGTGCCGCGGCCCGGCGTCAGCTCAAGGTCCTGGCGGAAGTCGCGCGTGTCGCTGCCGGCCGCGTCGCGCAGGTGCACGTGGCGCAGGCAGTCGCCCAGGAAGCCGAACAGGTCGTCCGGGTCGTAGCCGATCACTCCCCAGTGGCTGGTGTCGACGGTGGCGGCCACGGCGGGGTGGTCGACCTCCTCGAACATCGCCTTGACGTGCTCGACCGAGTCGGTGATCTGAAACAGGTGCGGCACCTCCAGGTGGATGTGGATCCCCAGGTCGGAAGCGATCCTCGCCTGTTCCCTGAACGCCCGCGCCGCCCCCTTCAGGTGGCGCAGCCACTCGCGTTCGTCGAGCTGCCGGCGGGCCGTGCTCATCGTCACCGTGCGCACGCCCAGGCGGGAGGCCAGCTCCAGGTACCAGCGGCCGCGCGCGACCGCGTCGCGCGCGTCGGCGGAGTCGGTGTAGTCGAAGAAGCGGCCCCGTCCGTCGGGCTCCCACCGCCCGAGCGAGATGTTGCAGGCGATCGGCCGCACGCCGTTGCGGTCGAGCGCGTCGGCCACCGCCTCGGCCGTGGTGTCGGGGTGGGGGAGGTGCACGCAGAAGCTGCCCATGTGGCTGATCTCGACCTCGCTGAATCCCGCGTCGGCCAACTGGGCGAGCGCAGTTTCCAGCCCGTACGTGGAGAAGCCGAGGGTGGTGGCGGCGTGGATCTTCATCGTCGGCCATAATGATGCGAATGGAGGACCGATGCTAACCCTGTTTGCCGAGCTCACCCGTGAGGAGGCGCGCGAACGCGCCGCCGATTCGCTGGCGGTCGTGCCGACCGCGTCGATCGAACAACACGGCCCGCACCTGGCCGTCGTCACCGACACGCTGCTGGTGACCACGGTCGCCCGCCGCAGCGCCGAGGCGACCGACGCCTCCGTGGTGGTCACGCCCACCGTCTGCTACGGGAACTCGCACCACCACCGCCCCCATCCCGGCGTGCTGTCGCTGCAGTCCGACGTGTTCCTGGCCACCACCCGCGACGTGATCGAGGGGCTGAGCCTGTCCGGCTACCGGCGGATCCTGCTGCTGAACGGACATGGCGGCAACACGGCCGCCAACCAGGTCGCCGCGCAGGATGCGGTCAACCGCTACGGGCTGCCGGGCAAGGTGCACGCGGCCCCCTACTGGGACGTGGCGCGCGCGGCCCTGGTGGCCGGCGGCCTGGAGAACGAGCGGCTCCCCGGCCACGCCGGCCACTTCGAGACCGCCATGGTGATGGCGATCCGGCCGGAGCTGGTGCGTCAGGACGTGCTGGACGACCTGCCCGTCGTGGATCGCGAGAAGATCGGCCTGCCGGCCGGCAAGCCGGGCACCGCCACGCAGCAGAACCGCGATTGGGGGATCGGCCCCGGCTACACCGACGACCCGGCGTCCGCCACGCCCGAGGCGGGCGGGCGTTACCTCAAGACCATCATCGAAGAGGTGAGCAAGCTGTACGCCAGCCTCTGAGGCCGGGGGCGCGAGGCGGGCGGAATCCCGGCACTACGAGCCGGTTTTCGAGCCTTCCTTTCCGGACGTGCTCTCCGGACGCTTGAACAGCCCGTCCAGCGTGTCCTTGATCGAGTCGATCCCGCCCCAGACGGTCTCCTTGGCCTTCTCGAACCCGTCCTGATAGCTGCCGGCCGCTTCCTTGAAGTCGGCGGCCGCGTCGTCCGGCTCCTGGCCGCGGCGCACGTAGTCGCCGTCCAGGACCGCTTGGTAGGAGCCGGCGGCCACCCAGGTCTTGAGTTCGGCCAGGCGCAGCACGGCGAACGGATGGCGCTGGCCGAGCAGGTTGAGCACCTTGTAGACCTGATCCAGGAAGCCGGAGTCCTTGCGGTACTCCTCCGCCTGCTCGAAGAACGCGCCGATGTTGAGCTGGCTGGTGTCGCCGCCGCCGGCCAGCTTCATCAGGAGGTCGTAGCTGCCGCCGGTCTCCTGGCAGACCAGCAGTCCCGCCCGGTCGGCGCTCAGCTCGCTCTTGCGGTCCCACTCCAGCAGCGCCAGCAGGATCGGCAGCACGATGAGCTGGCCGACGCGCACGTAGGACAGCGACACCTGCAGCAGCATGGCCAGGAGCGTCTTGTACAGGGCATGTCCGCTCAGGCAGTGACCGAGCTCGTGGCCGATCACGGCGATCAGCTCGTCATCGCCCATGGTGTGCACGATGGAGCTGGTCAGCGTGATGAAGGGCTTGTCCACGCCGATGATGGTGCCGTTCAGGATCGGATGCTGGACGATGTACAGCTCCGGCGTGTGCTCGGCGTCCAGGCAGGCGCTCGCCTCCCGCAGCAGCACGTTGATGCGCGGGAACTGGCGGTCGTCGACACGCACGGCCGAGGCGAGGTGCAAAAGGCGCAGCGACCGCTCGGTGGTCGAGCCGATGAACTTGCGCAGCAGCTCGTCGAATCCCGGGATCTTCTTCAGGGCGTTGAGCGCGGCGCGGTCCGCCGGATGCTCCCAAGTGCGCGAGCTGATCTCGGGAAACGAGCGCTTCCCGGCGCGTCCACGCATCACGACTTCGCTGCTGCCCTGCTCGGCCATGGCCCCCCCCTCCCGCGCCCGGCCGGCACGGGTACGGGGAAAGGTACGCCGGGGCAGGGGAGGGGGCAAGGTTGCCGGAGTACCGGTACACTGCCGCGGATGGCGACCGACACATCCGCCGGAGGGCTCACCGGCGCTCGCAACCGCTACGGGGACTTCATCATCGACGCCGGCAGCCTGCCGGAGACCGCCTCCGAGTTCTCCGAGCAGCTCGGCCGGGCACTGCCGGGCTGGCGGTCCGGCCACAAGGTGCTGTGGCTGGAAGTGCCGCTGTATGCCACCGCGCTGATCCCGGTCGCGGTGGCGGCCGGCTTCACCTTCCACCACGCGCGGCCGGAGGCGCTCACGCTCACGCTGGCGCCGACGCCGGACAGCTTCGTCTACCCGAATCCATCACATTACGTGGGCGCGGGCGGGGTGGTGGTCGACGACCGCCGCCGCGTGCTGGTGGTATCGGAGCGCTTCCGCGGCAACATGAGCCGGCCCTACTACAAGCTCCCCGGCGGGCTGCTGCACCACCGCGAGGATCTGGCAGACGCGGTGACGCGCGAGGTGCTCGAAGAGACCGGCGTGCGCACGCGCTTCCTGTCGATCAACTCGATCAGGCACCGCCACACCGGGGCGTTCGATCACTCCGACCTGTACATCGTCTGCCGGCTGGCGCCGCTCAGTCGGGAGATCGTCATCCAGGCCAGCGAGATCGAGGAGTGCTTCTGGATGCCGGTCGACGACTATCTCACGTCGGAGGACGTGCATGACTTCAACCGCCGCATCGTCCGAGACGCGCTCGCCAATCCCGGCCTGCCGTACTCCTCCATCGTGCCGGACGCCGAGGTCTTCATGGCGGACGGGGCCGGCTGAGCACGACGGACGCTGCCTGCTACCTCTTCACCGAACCGATCATCGCTCCCTTGACGAAGTACTTCTGCAGGAACGGATAGAGCAGCAGGATCGGGGCGGTCGCCACCATCGTCGTGGCGAACTTGAGGGTGTCGGCGATCCGCTCGTGATCGCCCATGGAGCCGGCATCGCCGCCGTCGATCTTCGCGGACTCCTCCAGGCAGGTCGCTGGCGATCCGGTAGGCTCGGTAGTACTCGTCGTGGGACACCGGCCGCGACTCGTAGAGCATGCCGCCGAGCGTGCCGTGGTTGGAGACGATGTAGTTGAGCTGGGCGACGTCGCTCATGATGGTGTCGAGGTAGGACTTCATCTGCTGCAGGAGCAGCTCGTTGGCGCGGCTCGCCTCCTGGGTAAGGATCGAGCGGGCGCGGTTGAAGACCAAGGAGCTGAAGGCGACCCGGACCATCAGGAACGAGAGCAGGTAGGTGTAGAACAACCGGCCCTTGTGGCGTGAGCCCCGCAACCCTTGCATACGCGGTTCCAACCAGTCTGCCGGGCACCGCCGTACATCCTGAAGTGTCCGCCTGCGCGGGAGTCGTTCGCTATGGCGCGGCAATCAGGATCTGGGTCGTCACAGCTTGCTTGAAGCGTGGCCGCAAGGCTGTGGACTGTGCAAGGGGGGCACCGGTCAGGAGGGCTTGAGGTCGCGGCGGCCGACGACGCTGCAGATCGGGCAGTCGGCCGGCCGGTGACGGCGCGCCGGGCAGTGGGTCCGGCCAAAGATGATGATCTGCAGGTGCAGGCGGCTCCAGAGCCGCTGCGGGAAGGTGCGCTTCAGGTCGCGCTCGGTGCGCGCCACGCTGCGGCCCGGCGAGAGCCCCCAGCGGTACGCCAGGCGGTGGATGTGGGTGTCCACCGGGAAGGCGTCCGCGCCGAACGCCTGCGCCAGGACCACCTGCGCGGTCTTGGGCCCCACGCCGGGCAGCGCCTCGAGCTCCTCCTGCGTGCGTGGCACCCGGCCGCCGTGCCGTTCCAGCAGGATGCCGGAGGTCTCGCTGATGCTGCGCGCCTTGCTCGGCGCCAGCCCGCACGGCCGGATGATGTCCTCGATGGTGGCGACCGGCAGCACGGCCATCGCCGCGGGAGTGGATGCGCGGGCGAAGAGCGCCGGGGTGATCTGGTTGACCTTGGCGTCGGTGCTCTGTCCGGACAGGATCACGGCCACCAGCAAGGTGAACGGGTCACGGTGGCGGAGCGGGATCGGCACATCGCCGACCAGGTCTTCGAGCGCCTTGCCGATGAACGCGGCCTTGGCGGAACGGCTGCGCCGGTCGACGGCCGGGGCGGCCGCCAAAGTCGCTCTGGTCATCGTGCGGGGCGGACTATAGCATCGCCCGCACGGCAGGGAGGCGAGGAATGGAGACGGCGACGCTGGGCGGCGGATGTTTCTGGTGCGTGGAGGCGGTCTACCAGCGCATCTCCGGCGTGCGCCGGGTGATGTCGGGCTACGCAGCGGGCAAGCAGCGCAACCCCACCTACGAGGCCGTGTGCACGGGCCGGACCGGCCACGCCGAGGTGGTGCAGATCGAGTTCGACGAGAAGCTGCTGTCCTACGGCGACGTCCTGGAGGTGTTCTGGAAGGCGCACGACCCGACGACCCTCAACCGCCAGGGTGCCGACGTGGGCACGCAGTACCGGTCGATCATCTGCTACCACGACGAGCGCCAGCGCGAGATCGCCGTGCGCTCCAAGGAACAGGCGGGCGAGCGGTTTCGCAAGCCGATCGTCACCGAAATCGTGCCGCTGGAGGCGTTCTATCCGGCCGAGCGCTACCACCAGAACTATTACAACCAAAACCGCCGCGCCGGCTATTGCCGCGTCGTGATCGCCCCCAAGCTCAGCAAGCTGGGAATGCCGTCGTAAGAAAGTAAGGACGGCGAGCACCGGAGCGCCCGCCGTCCCAACGTGGCTGAGCTGGCCCGGCCGGCTCAGACCGCCTCGGAGCCGATCAGTTCGTCGGCATCGGCAGCGCGCCGGAGAGGATGTCCGCCACCAGCGGCGCCTTCTGCAGCTCGTCGATGACTTCCTGGCCGCCGTTGGCCAGCCACTGCTCGACGAACCCGGGCCATTCGGCGTCGATGTCGATCGAGCTGTCCGTCACCCACTTCCACCAGGTCTCCTCGCGGAAGGTCTGCAGGTTGCCGCCGTAGCGGGCCCAGAGCTTGACGTACTCGGTGCGGTTGAAGATGTCCTCGCGGTGGTCCCGCACGGCGATCTCCATCGGGTACGGCTCGCGCAGCATCATGGCCCAGTTGAAGCCCTGCGCCGAGTTGATGGTCGCCCCGCCGGCGGCCTCGATCGGGATCCCGGGCTTCATCTGCGGGCACTGCCAGAACAGGTCGTGCCAGCTATAGGCGGTGTAGACCAAGCTGGTGCCGTTGCTGTGCCGCTCGATGGTGGGGGTCCGCACCAACTGGGCGACGCTGCAGTCACCGGGAGTGCCGAGCCAGGCATAGTTCTGGTTTTCGGCGAACGGGCCGCCGACCCCGTAGCCGACGGCGAGCACACCCTCGGGGTCGTGATTGATGTAGTCGTACATCTGCAGGATGCGGGCCAGCTTCTCGTCGGAGACACCGGTCTTGACGCTGAAGCCCTCGTGCGGATTGAGCACCGTGGAGCGGTTGTCCCACTGGCAGCGCATCTCACCGGTCGGGCCGTATGCCGGCAGCATGGTCACGAAGCGTGCGTCGGGCACCGCGTCCCTGCGGATGATCGTGCAGTCGTCGTTGCCGCCCGTGAAGGCCGCCAGGCCGCACGGACCGCGCGCCCACATGCCGACCAGCCCGGCACGAACCTGTTGGCGCCACTCGTTGCGGCCGACCGCCGGCAGCGCCGGGTCCAGGATGCCGTCGGCGAACCAGCGCTGCAGGATCTTCAGCGCCTCGCGCGACTGGCTGGCGATGTCGACCTTGACGGTCAGCCCGGTCTCGATGTCCAGGTAGTTGTCGACGTCGTTGAGGCCGTAGGCCCAGAACGGGACCGCCGGGCCGGAGTGGTACAGCCACTCGCGTCCCTGGAACCCGCCGTGATCGCCGATCGTCCCGTACGGGATTTCGTCACGCTGGCCGTTGCCGTTGAAGTCGGCGTCGCGGAAGCCGTACATGGCGGTTTCCATCTCGTCCCAGTCGAGGTGCCCGGCCCACCAGAAGTAGGTGTCTGGCGCCGTCGGCTCGCCAAGGTCGACCATCTCCCCGGCGCGGTCCCAGCCCGGCGCCTTGGGATCCAGCTCGGCCGGGTTGAGGCCGACCTGCTCCAGCCAGTCCAGGCGCATGATCAGGGTCGCGTCGCAGTGGTGCTGGTAATGCTCCCCGCGCGGGATGTTCATGTACTCGTCGGTGGTCCCCGGCGCCAGGCTCACGCCCCAGGCCAGCGGCCCCTGCTGGCTCCGGTAGGCGGAGTGCAGCGGCGCGTAGGTCTCGATCATCTCGCGCGGGATGTTGCGGAACGCGCCCTTGTGGTACCAGTCGACCATGTCGATCCAGGTGTAGAACGCCTCCGGATACTCACCCGAGGACATGAAGAGCTGCTTGGCTTCCTCGTCCGAGCGTGACACGCCCTTGGTCACGATGGTGACGTTGAACTTGTCCTCCAGGAATTCCTGAACGGCGTTGTTCTCCTCGGCCATGTCCGAGGTCAGGCCGCCCCACGAGATGGTCATGTGCTCGTCGGTGGTGAACGAGAGCCGGTCGGTCTGGCCCTCCGCGAACGCCCAGCCCGCTGTCAGGAGCAGGCCGAGCGCGATGGCGAGAGACTTTCGTTGCATGTCTTCTCCTTGTTGATCGTGCGTCGCTGATTGCGCGTCGCACGTGATCGGTCATCCCCGGCGGCGGCCCGGGCCGGGTCCGGTGTGCACGGTTAACAGTAACGGCGCGCGAATCCCCCGCGGTGATCGCGCCTCATCCTTTCAACGATCCCAGCATCACCCCCTTGGCGAAGTACTTCTGTATGAACGGGTAGATGAAGATGATCGGCCCGATGGTGATGACGATGGTGGCCGCCTGTACCGCCTCCGGCGGGAACGGCTCGATGTCGATGCCGGCCAGCCGCATCTGCTCCCACCAGTCCTGCAGCACGGCAACCTGCAGGTCGGCGATCAGATCGCGGATCATGAGCTGCAGCACGCGCAGGTCCTTGTCCGGCGAGTAGATCATGGCATCGAACCAGCCGTTCCAGTGTGCGACCGCGGCGAACAGTGCGATTACGGCGATCATGGGCTTGGACAGCGGCGCGATGATGCGCCACAGCACCTGCCAGTAGGAGGCGCCGTCGATCACCGCCGAATCCTCCAGCGCCTGGTCGATGGTCATCAAGAAGTTGCGGGCGATGATGATGTAGAAGACGTTGACACCGATCACGGTCGCGCTGCCGAGCGAGATGGTCAGGATCAGCCGCGTGTTGATCAGCTCGAGTCCGCGCACCAGCAGAAAGGTGGGGATCAAGCCGCCGTTGAAGAACAAGGTGAGGATGTAGATGGTGGTCAGCACCCGCCGTCCCGGAAGGTCGCGCTTGGCCAGCGCGTAGGCGCCCGTGAAGGTGACGAACAGGATCCAGGCGCTGCCCGCCACGACCCGGAAGATGGTATTGAAGTAGGCCAGCCCGACCCGCTCCTCCTCGACCGCGTAGCCCCACGCCTCGGTGCTGAACCGTCCCGGGAACAGATGGAATCCGAGCCGGTAGATGTCCTCCGCGGCGGAGAACGACTGCACGATGATCGTCCAGAACGGGTAGATGAAGGTCAGGCTGAGCAGGAAGAAGCCGCCGTAGTTGCAGACGTCGAAGATCAGCCCGCCGACCGACCGTTTTCCGACTACCGTAGGCATCGGTCCGCCGTCACCAGACCCCGTAGGCGCCGTAGCCCAGGCGCCGCAGCACCCAGTTGGCCAACAGCAGCACGGTCAGGCCGGCGACGTTCTGAAACAGGCCCACCGCGATCGTGTAGTCGTACTGCGCCTGCACCACGCCGGCCCGGTAGATGAAGGTGCCGAAGATGTCCACCTTGTTGATCACCGAGGCGTTGGACATGTTGAAGATCTGGTCGAACTGCTCGTCGAACAGGTTGGCGACCTGCAGCAGCAGCAGGATCGTCATCACCGGCACCAGCGCCGGCAGGGTGATGTGCAGGACCCGCTGGAAGCGGTTGGCGCCGTCGATCTCGGCCGCCTCGTACAGGTTGGGATCGGCCGAGGCCAGCGCGGCCAGGTACAGGATCGTCGCCCAGCCGACGGTCTGCCAGATGCCGGTGACCACGATCAGACCGCGGAAAGTAGGCTCGTGGGTCAGCCAGTTTATCGGCTCCAGACCGAGTTGCACGAAGATCCAGGCGATCGGACCGCGCTTCAGATTGAGGATCTGCGCGAAGATGCCGCCCAGGATCACCCAGGAGACGAAATGGGGCAGGTAGCTGACGCTCTGCACCGTCCGCTTGTACCAGGTGGCCTTCATCTCGTTGAGGAGCAACGCCATGATGATGGGGGCGGGGAAGGCGAACACGATGCGCAGCACGCTCAGCCAGACCGTGTTCAACAGCACCCGGCCGAAGAACGGGTCGGTGACCATGCGCTTGAAGTGGTCGAAGTTGTTCCAGGGGCTGCCGAGCCAGCCGTTGTGCAGGCTGAAGTCCTTGAACGCCAAGCTCAGGCCGTAGATCGGTACGTAGCGCCACAGGATCAGCATTGCGAGCGACAGCGACAGCAGCAGATAGATCGGCCGCATGCGCAGCGCCCGCGCGATGGTCTGGCGCCGGAGGATGCGCCGGTAGTCGCTCCCGGCGGCGCCACCGACCGCCCGCTCAACCGGCGCCGTGCGTGCCATGGATCAGGAATTCACCTCGTGCTCGCGTATATAGTCGAAGTCGATGTCGTCCCCCAGGCCGGGGCGCTCCGGCACGTGCACGTAGCCGTCGGTGTCCAGGGGGTCGTAGTGGCTCTTTTGCCACGGAAAGGGGACCTCGAAGTCGCGCATCGGGTGCACCAGCCCGCGCTCGTAGTACTTGCCGTTGATGCCCATCGCGCACAGAACGTGCATGTTGTCCGGTCCGCCGCTGTGCACCTCCATGCGCATGCCGTAAGCCTCGGCCAGGTGGATGGTCTTCATCATCTGCGTGATACCGCCGGAGCCGGCGGCCGCCCGCAGCATGTCACAGCCGCCTCGCTCGGCCCACTGTACACGGGTCAACGCCCCGTTCTCGGCGTGCTCGGGACCGCAGATCGCCAGGTCGTCGAGCTTGCTGCGCAGCCAGACGTAGCTGGCCAGCCGCGACTCGTTCATGGGCTCCTCGATCCAGACGTACCCCAGGCGCTGGCACTCCCGGGCCAGGTAGAGCGCCTCGTGGCGGTCGTAGTGGTGGTGGGCGTCCAGCATCAGGTCGATGTCGGGGCCGACCGCCTCGCGCACGGCCGCGCACAGCGCCGCCTCGTGCCTGACGTCGGGCTCCGGGATGATCGGCGGCATCCAGGTGTGCAGCTTGACGGCGCGGTAGCCCTGCGCGACGAGCTGCTTGGCGAACGCCGCGTACTCCTCGATCGTGCTCAGGCCGCCGGGGACGTCGTCGCCCGGCATGGTGCTCGCGTAGGCCAGCACCTTGGTGCGGGCGGCTCCGAGCATCTTGTAGACGGGGATGCCGAGCGCGCGGCCGGCCAAGTCCCACAGGGCGTTGTCGACCTGGCCGATCGCCATCTCGCCCAGGTTGGTGAGCTTGCCGATGCGCTGCATGCGCTGGTGCAGCATCTCGCGGAAGAACGGATCCTCGCCGATCAGCGCCGGCTTCAGCAGGCCCTCGACCAGCTCGGGCGTGCAGCCGCCGCAGATGAAGTAGCCCTCGGCCCCCTCGTCGGTGACCACTGTGAGCAGGCGGTTGGTAGCCCAGTGCTCGTCGCCGATGTGGGGGTGGCCCTCGTAGTCGCGGACGGTCCGGGTGCGGAAGCGGAACGTGGTCAGCTTGAGGTTGGCGATCTTCATCGTCCGAGGATACACGTTACGGAATCTCGCGGATCGGCTCCCTCGGGTCCGTCGCGCCGCGGACGCCCACCGCCGCCCAGTGCAGGGTCGGCGCCACGATCAGGGCGGCCATGGCCCACAGGGCGGCCGGGATCGACGCCCACTCCAGCACCGCGCCCACGCCGGCCGAGCCTGCGGCGCCCAGCAGGGTGAGCGCGGCGTGCTCGGTGGCGATCACCCGGCCGCGCAGCTCCTCCGGCACGGTCTCCAGCAGGAGCTGGGTGCTGAATACCCAGACCAGGCCGCCGCCGACCCCGCGCAGGGTGGAGCCTGCCAGCACCAGCGCGAAGCTGGCTAGCGGCGCGGCCAGCGCCAGGGCCGCGATCATGGCCGCGTAGCCGGCGAGCATCGTCAGCCGCATGGCGCGCTGGTCGTCCCCGATCAGCCAGCGCGCCACCACCGGGCTGAGGCCGGAACCAACTCCGCCGGCGGCGAACAGCAGGCCTAGCGCGATCCCATCGCCCTGTCCGACGGCGATCGCGGTGCCGGCGATCGCGACGCTCGCGACCTGGAACCCGGAGAAGAAAAACAGCAGGAAGCCTTTCTGAAGCGCCACGGCCAGCACGTGCTGCTGCCGCCACAGGTAGCGCAGCCCGTCGGCATACGCGCTGGCGCCGGCGCGCACGGCCGACCCCACGCGCGTCGGCTGGCCGCCGGGGGCGGCGGAACGTTTCGGGGGCGTGTACGGCATGCGTACCAGCAGCACGGCGGGCACGTAGGTGGCGGCGTCCACGATGAACGCCGCCTGGATGCCGAACAGCCCGGCGAACACGCCGCCGGCCGCTGCGCCGACCGTCATCAGCGTCGACCATGTCACCGAGGTGAGCGCGTTCGCCGCGCCCAGCATGCGGCGGGTCGCGACTTCCGGCAGGATCGCCACCCGCACCGGATAGAACACCCCGCTGATGCCCACCTGGACCGCGGTCAGCACGAACAGCAGCCATATCTGACCCGGTGTGCGGACCAGCAGGAAGCCCAGCACCACGGCGGCGCGCAGCAGGTCGGTGACGATCAGGATGCGCTTGCGGTTGAAGCGGTCGCCGAGCACACCGGCCAGGGAGCTGGACAGGAAGGCGCCGAGCATGCGGATGGCGAACAGGGCGCCGACCGCCGCGCCGGCACCGGTGAGCTGCGCCAGCAGCGACGCTGACGCGATGGTGTTGAACCAGTCGCCGAACAGGCTGGCGATCTGGGCGAACCACAGCAGGCGGAACGCTCGATTGGTGCGCAGCAGCTCCCCGTAGCCGCCCGTCCCGGTCCGACGCGACATGCGGGCGATCCTAACGGTCGCGGCCATGCTTCGTGCGAGCGCCGGCGCCGGTTAGGATCCGCGGCCAGGAAACGATGACCCTGCGCGCACTGATCTTCGACTTCGACGGCCTGATCGTCGATACCGAGTCCTCTTCTCTGGCGGCGGTCCAGGAGGCGTACCGCCGCCACGGCCACGACCTTCCGCCGGAGCTCTGGCAGCGCTGCGTGGGATCCATCGTCGATCCGTACGATCACCTGCAGCGGCTCGTCGGTCCCGGGGTGGACCTCACGCCGGTGCGGGAAGAGGTGCGTGTGCGCAAGCATGCCGCCGACGAACGCCTTGGACCGTGCGCGGGCGTGACGGAGCTGATCGACGCGGCGGTCGCGTCGGGACTGCGGCTGGCGGTGGCGTCGTCGTCTTCGCGCCGCTGGGTCGAGGGCCACCTGGAGCGCATCGGCGCACTGGAGCCCTTCCACGCGATCCGCTGCCGCGACCACGTCCGGCAGACCAAGCCGGCGCCGGACGTCTACCTGGCCGCGCTCGACGGCATCGGCGTGAGCGCGTCGCAGGCGGTCGCGTTCGAGGACTCCCCGAACGGGTCGCAGGCGGCCAAGGCGGCCGGCATCTACACGGTGGTGGTGCCCAATCGGGTCACGCGCGGCTGGGCATTCGATCACGCCGACCGGGTGATCGACTCGCTGGCGGGCGTGACGCTCCAGGCGGTGAGTGGCTGGCATGCCGCCGCCTCCGCGCCGGCGTAGGAGCCGATGACGAGCGAAGGCGACGCGCTTGCGGCGCTGGCCGTGCCCCCTCCGGTGCGGCCGATGCTTGCCAAGGCCATGCACGCCCTGCCCTGCAGCCATGACTGGATCTTCGAGCCCAAGTGGGACGGCTTCCGGACCCTGGTGTTCCGTTCCGGCGATGAGCTGCTGCTGCAGAGCCGCGACCTGAAGCCGATGAACCGCTACTTTCCCGAGCTCCTGGAGCCGCTGGCCGCGCAGCTCCCGCAGCGCTGCGTGCTGGACGGCGAGGTGGTGGTCGCCACCGATTCCGGGCTCGACTTCGAGGCGCTGCAGCAGCGCATCCACCCGGCCGCTTCGCGCGTGGCCATGCTGGCCGAGCGCACGCCGGCCGCGTTCGTGGCGTTCGATCTGCTGGTCGCCGCCGACGTCGATCTGGCAGCGGCCGGCTTCGCCGAGCGGCGCGAGGCGCTGGAGGGAGTCATGGCCGGCTGTGCGCCGCCGCTGCACCTCACGCCCATGACGCGGGACCGGGCGGCCGCGCAGGACTGGTTCGAGCGCTTCGAGGGCGCCGGACTGGACGGCGTGATAGCCAAAGCCCCGGCGGGCCGGTACCAGCCTGGCAAGCGCTCGATGATCAAGGTGAAGCCCAAGCGGACCGTGGACTGCGTGGTGGCCGGACTGCGCTGGCACAAGAAGGGGCCGGGCACCATGGTCGGATCGCTGCTGCTCGGGCTGTACGACGAGCAGGGAAGGCTCCATCACGTGGGGGTCGCGGCCAGCTTCCGCGAGTCCTACCGGCGCGAGCTGGTCGCGGAGCTGGCGCCGCTGCGCGACGGCATCGACGGCCATCCCTGGCACGGCTGGATCGAGGCCGTCGGCGCGGCCGAGGGCCGGCCCGGACGGGTGCCGGCCGGTCGCAGACCGGGCGGCATGAGCCGGTGGAGCCAGGGCAAGGACCAGAGCTGGGTGCCGCTACGGGCCGAGCGGGTGGTCGAGGTCACGTACGATCATATGCAGGGCAGCCGCTTCCGGCACACCGCCCATCTCGTGCGCTGGCGCTGCGACAAGGACCCGCGCGAGTGTACGTACGAGCAGCTCGCGGTCACCCCGCCGGTGGAGTTGAGCACGATCTTCAGGGCATAGCTGGGGGCTGCCATCAGTCGCGTCCACGAGCGATGGCGCACTTGGAGTCACCCGGTTCGGCGCGAATCCCCACCACGCTGACGCCGAACCCACTCGGCTGGATCCGCGTCCCACTCGTGCCCTGTGTCGGCGAGCGCGGCTTCGGTGTCGTCCCAACGCCGCTCATTCTCCAGAGCTCGCCTGATCACCTGCGCAATGGAACGCGCTGCGCCGTCGCGGGCCGGCTCGGCGGTCGAGCTCGGCTACCAAGTTGTCGTCCAGCGTTATGCGCAAGCGCATGGTCAGCGGCAGCGCACAGAGCAACCTACGGCGTTGCGAAGGCGCCGGGCCACGGTTCGGCACCGGTCTCCACGTCCTGATGCTCTTCCTTTTCCCTGTACGCCTGCAGGCCGCGTGCGAGGTAATTGGCGAGCGCTTGCGGGTGATCGGCCGTGCAGGTGTGCAGCCACACGCGTCCGCAGCCGATAGAGCGTCCACGTTCCACCGCATCGCACAGCAGGTGCCCGCCCAGGCCGCGGCCGGTGAACGAGGGGAAGATCCCGAACTGCCGGACCTCCACGCCGTTCTCGCCCTCGTCCACCAGCTCGAAGTAGCCGGCCACGGTACCGGTGACGTAGGCGACCCAATACTCCCTTCTCCCGTCGGCCAGGTCACGCTCCCACTTCGCGTAGCTCCAGTTCACTCGACGTGTCCAGTTCCAGGGATACCCGACTCCCCGGTACAGGAACCGCGCGAAATCAGGCGTGATCGCGACGGCCTGGCGCAACTCGTAGTCGGGCCGCGGCCGCGACGGAGACCGCAGCGGCGTATCGGCCGAGATCTCCAGGTAGGTGGTGCGAACCAGCGTGCGGGTGACCGGCATGGTCCGATCGTGCCCGGCCGGACGCCTGCCGTCGAGGGGGCTCACGCGCCTTCGCATCGTCCGGCCCACAATCCCGACGCATCGCGGGAGCTGCGGACTTCAGGAAAGTGACGCCGCATGTTGATGCCGCAAATGGAGTGGATCATCGCATCGAGGTACGTCGGATCCACGAAGGACTCGATCCGCTCCGACCAGGTGCCGCGATTCAGGTTGCCGCCGGCACGGTGAAGCGAACCCACGGGGATCCGAAGAAACCCGGCCAGGCGCCGATGCGAGCAGTCCAACTCGTGTGTTCTCAGCACCAGTCGACGTTCCGCTGGAATTGACGCCGTGCCGGACTTCGCCTGGCCGACGCAGAACGCCCTCACATTGGATGTACGGCTGTCAGAGCACATTCCATCAGCATGAGCTGAGCGATGCGGCCGAGCAAAGCGCCACCCGGCCGTGCTCTTCGCCGGCTCCGGAATGCCCGCCAGGCGACTGGCGCCGCACGCCGTCGGGGCCTCCCCGAACCACGGCGCGTTTGACCCCTCGCGGCAGGTCGCCTACCGTCGCCGCGACCAATCGGTCGCGGCAAGGAGGCAACGGTGGCAACGGATCTGGCGAGTCACATCGAGGAGACGCCGCTGGTCGACACCCACGAGCACATGAAGCGGGAGCCGGCATGGGTGGACGACGGCCCCGACATCCTGCAGGACCTGTTCGGCAACTACGTGGGAGCCGACCTGCGCACCGCCGGCGCATCCGAGGAGGCCATGCAGCGCCTCTTTGACGCCTCCGATCCGAATATCCCCGGCCGGTTCCGTGGCATCGAGGCCGCGTGGCGGGCTACGGAGCTCACCGGCTACGGCGAGGCGGTCAGCCTGATCGGCCGGCACGCCTACGGCCTGGACGAGCTGACGGCCGACGGCCTGGCCGCCGCGCAGGGCAGGACCGCCGAGTTGCGCGCGCCGGGCGAGCGCCACCGGCTGCTGCACGACGTGGCCAACCTCGACCAGGTGCAGACCGACGACGGCCTCTGGGACTGCTCGCCGGACCCCTCCGGGCTCGACTTCTTCCTGTACGACCTGTCCTGGTTCAGCTTCTGCCGCGGCGACATCGACCCGCGTGCGATCCACGCGGAGACCGGCATCGAGGTCACCGATCTGCCATCGCTCAGGCGTGCCATGGAGGCGATCTTCGCGAAGCACGCGCCGTGCGCGATCGCGGTCAAGGCCCAGCACGCGTACGCGCGCACGCTGCGCTGGATCGAGCGCAGCGACGCGGACGCGGCCACTGCCCTGGACGCGGTGCTCCGCCGTCCCAAGGAACAGGTCGACCTGGACACGTGGCTCTGCCTTGGCGACTGGTGCTGGGCGCGCGGCGTCGAGCTCACGATCGAGCACGACCTGCCGTTCAAGATCCACACCGGCTACTACGCCGGCAACGACCGGATGCCGGTGGAGTTCATTCCCGCCGGCAACATGTGCGCGCTGTTCGCCCGCTACCTGGATGCGAAGTTCGTGCTCATGCACATCGCCTATCCCTACTGTGACGAGCTGGTGGCGCTGGCCAAGCACTACCGCAACATCTGGGTCGATCTCTGCTGGGCGTGGAGCATCGATCCGTACAGCTCGCGCGAGTTCGTGCGCCGTTTTATCCATGCGGCGCCGATCAACAAGCTGTTCGCCTTCGGCGGCGACACCGGCTGGCCGACCAGCGCGATGGCCTATGCCATGCAGGCGCGCCGGGGGATCCACGCCGCGCTGGAGGCCGAGGTCGCCGACGGCGACCTGACCGAGAAGCAGGCGATGCAGGTCGCCTCCCGCATCATGCGCGACAACCAGTATGACTGCTTCGACATGGAAGGGACCCGCGCCAACATCCGCCGTGCGGCCGCGGCGTAACAGAATGCGTATCGCCGACGTCGTCACCTACGCCGTGCAGCCGGCCGGCATGCCGCTGATCGTCGCTAAGGTCGTCACCGATCAGCCGGGCCTGCACGGCTGGGGCTGCGGCACCTTCACGCAGCGGTTCCGGGCGGTGGAGGCCGCGATCGATCGCCACGTGAAGCCGTTCGCGATCGGCCGCGACGCGGCGGCCATCGCCGACTTCTGGCACAGCGCTATGCACGACAGCTACTGGCGCAACGGCCCGGTGCTGAACAACGCGGTGAGCGCCGTGGAGATGGCGCTCTGGGACATCAAGGGCAAAGCCGCCGGGCTGCCGTGCTACCAGCTCTGGGGTGGCCGCAGCCGCGGCACCGCGGCCGTGTACGTGCACGCCGACGGGCGCGAGCCGCCGGAGGTGCTGGACCGGGCGCTTGGGTTCCGGGAGCAGGGCTTCCGCCACATCCGCTGCCAGATCGGCGGCTACGAGGGAGTCGGCGCCGGCCGGGTCGGGGCCGCGGCCGGCAGCCTGGCGGACGCCGGCGGCAGCGGCTCGGCGTTCTTCGATCCCGGCGAGAAGCTGCTCCGGGTGCCGGAGATGTTCGAGCACCTCCGTGCCGGGCTGCCGCCCGAGGCGGAGCTGCTGCACGACATCCACGAGCGGCTGGCGCCGATTGACGCCGTGCGCTTGGCCAAGGCGCTGGAGCCGTACCGGCTGTTCTTTCTGGAGGACCCGCTGGCGCCGGAGGACCTCGCCTACTTCCGCATGATCCGAGGGCAGTGCGCGGTGCCGCTGGCGATGGGCGAGCTGTTCGTCCATCCGCTGGAAGTCGAGCCGCTGGTCAGCGAGCGGCTGATCGACTTCGTGCGCGTGCACGTCTCCACCTACGGCGGCATCACCGCGGCGCTGCGGCTGGCGCACCTGTGCGCGGCCTTTGGCGTGCGCACCGCCTGGCACGGACCGAACGACGTGTCGCCCATCGGCATGGCCGCGAACGTGCACCTGGACCTGCACGTCCCGAACTTCGGCATCCAGGAGTGGGCGTTCCGTGCCCCGGCCGAGGAGGACCTGTTTCCCGGCATCCCGGAAGTCTCCGACGGCGCCGTGAACGTGAACGAGCGGCCCGGGTGGGGGATCGAGATGGACGAGCGGCTGGCCGCCCGCTTCCCGTGCGACGACCGAGCCAGCCTGCGGCCCGTCCCCCGTCTGGCCGACGGCACCAGCCGGCCGTTCTGAGCCCTCAAGGGGTTCCGTCGTCAGGTCACGTTCCCACAGGTAGTCGGTCGGCCTCAGGATTATCATGCCCGCAACCCTGCGTCCGTAGTACGCGCCTTCGATTCCATACCGTCGGCGGAGTTGTGCCGGGATCACGACCGTCCCGCGCTTCCCCACCTTGCATGTGTCAGCCATCGAACCGTCTGATATTTCAGACAATCAGAATATTTGCAGCGCCGCCACTGGTGTCAAGTGGCTTCGCTCGGCGGGTTCCACTCGACGGACGGGTCGTAGTCGGGATCGGGCGGTTCCTGCGGGGGGCGCTCGTCCTCGGGCACATGGCGGAGATTGACGCGGATGCGGGTCCAGATCGAGTGCCGGCCGCGCATCGCGTCGACCAGGACGTCGTCGGGTTGGAGGCAGGCGGCCGCCTCGGGGTGGCGCGCGCGCCAGCGGTCCAGGCCGGCCCGAGCCTCCGCTTCCGTCTTTGCCTGGGAGATCACGATCAGCGGCATGGCCGAGCGGCGCCGGCCGGTGGGCGAGGGGCCGCTGCGCCGCCGTGACGGGTTCACGCGCCACGGCTCGCCCCGCTGCCGGGCGAAGTGCGGGGGCCACGGCGCGTCGCCGCCCAGCCCGTCCGCCTCGTGGCGCGCGGAGACCTCCAGCAGCGACTCCAGCGATCCCGGGTGGGCGTCCATGCCGGCGGCGGGGTCGCCGGCCTCGCGCAGCCGCGCCGGCATGGTGCGCAGCGTGAAGTCGGCCGGGTCGCAGGCCGGCACCTCGTCCCAGGTGAGCGGGGCGGACACCATCGCCCGCTGGTTGGGCCGCACGGAGTAGGCGGCGGCGATGGTGCGGTCCTTGGCGTTCTGGTTGTAGTCCAGGAATACGCCGACCCGTTCCTCCTTCCACCAGTTGCTGGTGGCCAGGCCCGGGGCGCGCCGCTCCACCTCGCGGGAGACGGCGAGCGCCGCCCGGCGCATCTCCGTGAAGCCCCAGCGGGGATGGATCCGGGCGTAGATGTGCATGCCGCGCGACCCTGAGGTCTTCGGCCATCCGACCAGGCGATTCTCTTCCAGCACCTCGTGCGTGACGGCGGCGACCCGCCGCACGTCTTCCCAAGGCACGCCCGGGCAGGGGTCCAGGTCGATGCGCAGCTCGTCCGGGTGCTCCATGGCCGTGGTGCGCACGGCGTGCGGGTTCAGGTCGATGTTGCCCAGGTTGGTCATCCAGGCAAGCTGCGCAGGCTCGGTGACCACCAGCTCGTGCGCGGTACGCCCGGACGGGAAGCGCAGCTCCACGGTCGGCACCCAGTCCGGGCGCTTGGCCGGCGCGCGCTTCTGGAAGAAGCCTTCGCCGGTGATGCCGTCCACGTAGCGCTTGAGGACGATGGGCCGGTCGTAGACGGCACGCACGGCGCCCTCGGCTACCGCCAGGTAATAGCGGACCAGCTCCAGCTTGGTGATGCCGGCTTCGGGGAAGTAGACCTTGTCCGGGTTGGAGACGCGCACCTCGCGTCCGTCGACGTCGAGCGTCTCGGCCGGTGCCCTGCTCGCCACGGCGGACACTATCGCCCAAAACGCATCGCCTGTGGGCTCCGCTTTGGTAGGCTGTGCGCGTGCCGGAGCTGCAGGGGCGGGTTTCCGCGGACGCGATACTTGAGGCGCTGGACGAGTTGCGCACGCTGACCGTGCTCGACGACGGCGCCCAGTCGTTCCGGGCGCGCGCCTACGGGAGGGCGCTCGCCGTCCTGCGCGACGAGGTGGGCGAGGCCCTTCCGGCCATGACCGAGGCGGAGCTGGTGGCGCTGCCGGGCGTGGGCGCGACGATCGCGCGCAAGATCCGCGAGTACGTCGCCACCGGCACGATGGCCAAGCTGGAGCGGTTGCGGGAGCGCTATCCGCCCGAGTGTCAGCGGCTGGTGAGCATGCCGGGCGTCGGCCCGAAGACGCTGGCCCGCCTGCGTCGCGAGCTGGGCATCGACTCCCTCGACCTGCTGCAGCACGCTCTGGCGAGCGGCGCGGTGGACGCGCTGCCGGGGCTGGGCAAGGGCGCCAAGGCGGCGCTGGCGCGGGGCGAGCGGTTCCTGGTGGAGACGGGGCGCGACGCGTGGCCGATCGCGCGGGTCATGCTGGTTGCCGAGCGCATCGCTGCCGAGCTGGCTCAGGTCGCCGGAGTGGATCGGGTGCAGGTGTCGGGGGAGCTCCGCCGCCTGCTGCCGATGGTGCGCGAGGCTCGGCTGGTGGCCGCCGCTGCCGATCCGACGCCCGTGCTGCGCCGTTTCGCTGCGCTGCCGAATGCTCGCACTACCGAGGCCGATCCCCGAAGCGCCACGATCGTCACCCACCGGGGCGTGCCGGTGCGGCTGGACATCGTCCCGCCGGACGGGTTTGCGGCCGCGCTGGTCTTGATCACGGGATCGCCGCGGCACCTGGAAGAGCTTGGCGCCCGCGCCGCCGAGCGCGGGCTGCGCCTGGACCGTGAAGGCTTCACGGGCGAGGACGAGGCGGAGCTGTACGAACAACTGGGGCTGCCGCTGATCCCGCCGCCAGCGCGGGAGGGTACGGGCGAGGTCGCCGCCGCCGCGGCCGGACGCCTGCCGCCGCCGGTGACGCAGGCGGACATCAGGGGGGACCTCCACCTGCACACCGATCTTTCGGGCGACGGCGTGTCGACCCTCTCCGAGGTTGTCGCCGCGGCGCGGGCCCGCGGCTACGCGTACATGGCGGTCACCGACCATGCCGAGGCGATCGGCCGCAACGGCGCGAGCCGAGAGGGCCTGCTGGATCAGCGCCGCCGGCTCGCCCGCGAGCAGGAGCGGCACCCCGACATCCGGCTCCTGCACGGGGTGGAGCTCAACATCGCCGCTGACGGCAGCATGGACTACGACGCCGCGTTCCGAGGCGGCTTCGACTGGTGCGTCGCTTCCGTTCACTCCGGGTTCGAGCTGGACCGGGAGCGCCAGACCGAGCGCATCATCGCCGCGATGCGGGATCCTGCCGTGAATGTGATCGGCCACCTCACCGGGCGCATGATAGGCAAGCGGCCGGCCGTCGAGCTGGACTTCGAGCGAATCGTCGACGCCGCCGTCGCCACCGGCACGGCGATCGAGATCAACAGCGGTCTGCCGCGCCTCGATCCAGACGCGGCGCTGTTGCGGCAGGCGGCGCGGGCGGGCGTCACCTTCGTGATGAACACGGACGCCCACCACGTGCGGGAGTTCGACCGCATGCGCTGGGGGGTACAGCTCGCGCAGGGGGGCTGGGTTCCGGCAGAGGCGATCGTCAACACCTGGCTGGCGGAGCGCTTCCTGTCCTGGGTGCGCGACGCCCGCGCGGGCTGACCGAGACCATGCGGGACAGATTCAGCCGCGGCGAGCGCAGTTGGGTTCTGTACGACGTGGCCAACTCCGCCTACTCGCTGGCGGTCACCACCGCGGTGTTCCCGCTGTTTTTCAAGACCGAGATCGCCGCCGGGGTGCCGGGCGCCACTTCCACGGCGTGGTTGGCGTTCGCCAACAGCCTGTTCACGCTGGTGGTGGCCGTGCTGGCGACGGGACTCGGCCCCATGGGCGACTACGAGGGACGCAAGAAGCGGTTCTTCGCATCGTTCTTCGTGCTGGGGGTGACCGCCACCGGCGCGATCGCCTTCGCCGTCACCGGCCGGCCGCTGGCCGCCTTGGCGCTGTACGTTGTGTCCGGCATCGGCTTCGCGGGCGCCAACGTCTTCTACGACGCGTTCCTGACCGACGTGAGCCCGCCGGAGCGCATGGACCGGGTGTCCTCCGCCGGCTTCGCCTGGGGGTACGTGGGCGGCTCGCTGCCGTTCGTCGTGGCCATGGCGGTGATGATGGGCCTGCCGCAGCTCGGGTTGAGCATCGACGGATGGGGAGTACGGATCGCGTTCCTGATCGCGGCGCTGTGGTGGCTGGCGTTCACGGTGCCGATGCTCCGGCACGTGCGGCAGGTCCACTTCCTGCCCGCAGCCGGGCGCGGCGTCATCGACGCATTCCGCGACGGGATCGGTCGAGTGGCGAACGTGGTGCGGGAGATCCGCCGCTACCGCACGGTGATGCTGTTCCTGCTGGCCTACTTCTTCTACATCGATGGCGTCGGCACCGTCATCAAGCTGGCGACCGCCTACGGCACGGACATCGGGATGTCGGCGCAGACGGTGCTGGTGGTGCTGCTGGTCGTCCAGTTCGTGGCATTCCCGTGCACGCTGCTGTTCGGCAGGCTCGCCGCGCTCACCTCGCCGCGGACCATGCTGCTGGCCGGCATCGGGGTCTACATCGTGGTGACCGCGCTGGCGTTCGCGATCCCGCGACTTCCCGTGCCCGCGCAGGTGCCGACCTTCTGGGCGATCGCGCTGCTGGTGGGCACCTCGCAGGGCGGCATCCAGGCGCTGTCGCGCTCCTATTTTGCGCGGCTGATCCCCGCCGACTCGGCGGCCGAGTTCTTCGGCTTCTACAACATCTTCGGGAAGTTCGCGGCGATCCTGGGACCGCTGCTGGTCGGCGTGTTCGCGCAGCTCACCGGCGATACCAGCACCGGCGTGCTCAGCCTGGTGGTGCTGTTCGCGATCGGCGGCGTGCTGCTGCTGCGCGTGCCGGCGGTCCCGGAAAACGCCCGGGTGGATCGCTCCGGTCAGGCAGCCACAGAGCCGCGGTCGCGACAAGCCGCTCGCCGTCCATGGCGCATATGATCTCCGTCGCGCCGGGCTGAGGCTCCTCGCGGAAGTAGGGCCCGTACTGCAAGGGGGTCGCGAAGCACCGAAGCCAACTGGTGCTCGGTGAGCTCCCAACCGGGCGTCAGCAGACCGAGATGGCGGTCCGCCAGCCTTGCGAGATCAGGCAGCAGATTGTCCCGATACTCAACGGTATGCATGGCTCCTCCAGCCGCCGCACCTTGCGGCCAGCGGTAACGGGCGGCGATCGCCGGTTGACATTCCTGGCCCTGCCAAGAGAATAGGGGGTCCGTGTCCTCCGTCAAGGAAGCAGCCCAGGCGGTCATCGAACGACTTCGTGACGATGCTACGTGGGACGATCTGATGTACGAGCTCTACGTGAAGCAGAAGATCGAGCAGGGCATCGCCGACGTCGAGGCTCAACGCATAGTGCCGCACGAGCGCGTAAAGGCCGAGCTGCTTGAAGGTGAGAGTTAGCTGGTCGCATAGCGCACGAGACGACCTCCGCGACATTCGAGACCACATCGCGCGGGACTCGCGTTTCTACTCCCGAAGATTCGTTCACAGGATCGTCGAAGCCACCGAGAGGTTGGCTTCGCATCCGCACATTGGACGTCAGGTGCCGGAAGCTCAGCGCACCGACGTACGGGAACTGTTGTTTCAAAGTTTTCGCATCATGTACTTGGTCGGTCCTGACCACCTGTACATCCTGGCGGTCATCCATGGGAGTCGGGACCTCGCCGGACGGACGCCGATGCCCTGGGAAGTGGTTTGATACCCGGCTTGAAGTGCCAGTCGAACGAACCGCCGTTCGCTTGGGCGTGGCGGGCGCAGCGATCGCAGTCCGCCGCAAGCGCGCGGGTGTCGATCCCGCGGCAACGCTCGGGCGCTCCTGCCAGGTTGACGCGCGCCTTGCCGAGGTTCTTCCGCACACCCACCATGTTGCCCTGCTCCGCCTTCACCATCGCCGCCGCCACCTGGATGACCGCCCGCAGGAACGCCCCCTCGCTTGAGCCCTTCCGGCGTAGCCAGAGCGCCTCCCACGCCTCGTGCGCGTGCCAGTGGTCGCCGGCTGCGTAGAGCGTCAGGCCGCGCGCCCATGCGTCCGCGTCCGCGTTCGGTGCTTCGTCCGTGCCCGGATCGTTCATCTGCCGGTGCCGGGCATGGTACCGTTCGCGGGATGACAACGGCACTGAACCACGTCGGCGGCGGATGGCAGCGGTCCGGCGGTGGCGACTTCCTGGACGTCCACAACCCGGCCACGGCCGCGGCGATCGGCCGTGTCGTGCTGTCGTCCGGGGACGACCTGGACGCGGCGGTGGAGGCCGCCACGGCGGCCGCCCGCGAGTGGCGCAACACGCCGGTGGAGGACCGCATCCAGCCGCTGTTCCGGCTCAAGGCACTGATGGACGAGCGCACCGACGAGCTGGCGCGCATCATCACCGAGGAGAACGGCAAGACGCTGGCCGAGTCGGTGGGCGAGCTGAAGCGCGCGATCGAGAACGTGGAGGTGGCGTGCGGCACACCGACGCTCATGCAGGGCGACTTCCTGGAGGACGTGGCCTCAGGCATCGACGAGCTGATGGTCCGGCAGCCGGTCGGCGTGTGCGCGATCGTCTGCCCGTTCAACTTCCCGGCGATGATCCCGTTCTGGTTCTTCCCGTACGCGGTCGCATGCGGGAACACCTGCATCATCAAGCCGTCCGAGCGCACGCCGCTGACCATGCGCGCCATGTTCGAGCTCCTGGAGGAGGCGGGGTTCCCGCCCGGCGTGGCCAACCTGGTCAACGGCGACCGCGGCGTCGTCGACGCGATCCTGGAGCATCCGGGGATCAGGGCGGTGAGCTTCGTCGGCTCCACGCCGGTGGCCAGGCATGTGTACGCCACCGCGTCGGCCGCCGGCAAGCGGGTGCAGGCGCAGGGCGGCGCCAAGAATCCGATCGTGGTGCTGCCCGACGCCGACATCGACGCGACCTGCACGATCGCGGCGGACAGCGCCTTCGGCTGCGCCGGGCAGCGCTGCCTGGCCGCCTCGCTCGCGATCACGGTGGGCGATGCCGCCGACCCGTTCGCCGACGCGATGGGGCAGATCGCCAACACGAGGGTGGTCGGCAACGGCCTGGACGACGGTGTCGAGATGGGGCCGGTCATCACGCAGGAGAGCCGCAGCCGGATCGAGGGACTGATCGGCACTGCCGCCGGCGAGGGGGCGCGCGTCGTCGTCGACGGCCGCGGCCGCGCGGTCGACGGCCACGCCGGCGGATCGTTCGTGGGGCCGACCCTGCTGCGCGGCGTGCCGCCGGCCGGCACCGTGGCCGGAACGGAGATCTTCGGACCGGTGCTCGGCGTGATGGAGGTGGCCGACGTCGACGAGGCGATCCGCCTGGTGAACAGCGGCCGCTACGGCAACATGGCGTGCCTGTTCACCGGCAGCGGCGCCGCCGCCCGGCGCTTCCGCCACGAGGCGGACGTAGGCAACATCGGCATCAACCTGGGCGTTGCCGCGCCCATGGCGTTCTTCCCGTTCTCGGGTTGGCGCGACAGCTTCTTCGGCACCCTGCACGGCCAGGGCAAGCACGCCATCGAGTTCTTCACGCAGACCAAGGTGGTCGTCGAGCGCTGGCCGGAGGGCTGGTCACGGCGGTTCTGATGCGCGGCATGAGCGAAACCGATGCTGCGGCGTTTCAGCGGGACGGGTACCTGCTGGTGCGCGGCATGTGGTCGGCGGAGCAGGCGCGCGCCATTCGCGCGGCGGTGGCGCGAGTGCTCGCCGACGGCATCGACCAGACCGGCGTGCTCGTGCTCGGGCCGGAGCGCGCGCCGCAGGACTTGCTGCGGGTCTGCACCGGGGATCCCATGCGGGCGGCGGTGCGGGCGATCATCGGGCCGAAGGTGGAGTTCCTGAGCGTCAAGCCGGTGGTCAAGACGTCCCGCATCACCGCGGCGTCTCCCTGGCACCAGGACTGGCCCTACTGGAAGGGAGCGCACAAGGTGTCGGCCTGGATCGCGCTGGATCCCGCGGAGATCGACAACGGCTGCCTGCGCGTGGTGGCCGGGTCTCACGCCCGTGCCTGGGACCATCACCGGGACCACGGCCCCGAAGGGTTCGGCAACCGCGTGTCGGAGGAGGACGTGGCCGCGGCGTTCGGTGCCGCCGCGCTGCGGTCCGTGCCGATGGCCGCCGGTGACGCGCTGTTCTTCCACGACCGTCTGCTGCACGGTTCCCACCCGAACGTCAGCGGACGTGACCGCTGGGCACTGATCCCCACCTATCGCGACGCGTCGGTGCCGGACGACCACACGCTGCCGGAGCTCTGGCGGGCGCCGATCACGCTGGGATAGCATCACCGGCCATGGCCTTTTACGAGATTCGACGGTACGAAGTCGCAGCCGGCAAGATGGACGAATGGCTGAGCCTCATGGAGGGGACGATCATCCCTTTCCAGGTGGCGCGTGGCATGGTGATCGCCGGCAGCTTCCGGGACGAGGAGGACGACACCACCTACATCTGGATCCGCCGCTTCGAGTCGGAAGCGGAGCGGGAGCGCCTCTACGAGGCGGTGTACGAGGACGAGGAGTGGAAGGAGACGATCAGCCCCCGCGCGGGCGAGCTGATCAACCGGGACACCATGCAGGTGACCCGCGTCACGCCCACCTCACGGTCCGTGCTGCAGTAGCGGCTCATTCTGCGAGTGAGATTCGCTTCGCTCATTCGTGGCGTAGCGCCTCCACCGGGTCCATGCGCGCGGCACGGCTGGCCGGGTAGAGCCCGGACGCCAGGCCGGTTCCGAACGCCAGGAAGAACGCCAGCCGCGCGGTCGCCGGAGAGATCAGCCCGGGCCACTGCGTTGCCTCGGCGACGATGTGGATGGCGGCCGCCGCCAAGCCGATGCCGGCCAGCCCACCGCCGCCGCAGATCAGCACCGCCTCCGCGACGAACTGGTTGAGGATCGACGCCTGATGGGCGCCGATCGCCTTACGGGTGCCGATCTCCCGCGTCCGTTCGCGCACGGAGACCAGCATGATGTTCATCACGCCGATGCCGGCCACCACCAGCGCGATCACGCCCAGGAGCGAGACCATGGTGGTGATAGTGCCGGTGGTGGCGTCCGTCAGCTCCAAGACCTGATTCATGTCCTCCACCCGGAACTTGCGATGGCGGCCGTCGTGGCGGCCATGGTTAGCGTCCAGGATCGCCAGGATCTGCTGCTTGGCCGTATCGATCTCGCGCAGGCTCGCCGCTTCGCCCCAGAGAAAGTAGATTCCACGCATGCCGGTAAGGCGTTCCAGGGTGGATACCGGCAGGAATACCCGCTCGTCGACGGACACGCCGAAGTCGAGCAGCCCTTTCTCCTGCGGAGTCAGTGCGCCGATCACTTCCAGCTCGAACGACCCTATGGAGATCAGCGCTCCGAGCGGCGACTCGTCCGGGAACAGGTCGTTCGCGACCTGGGCGCCGAGCACCGCCACCTTGCGCTGCAGACGCTCGTCATCGCGGTTGAGGAACCGTCCCTGCGACACGCGAACCGGGGTTGCTCCGAGGTAGTAGTGCAGCGTGCCGTAGAGTGTGATGCCTGAAGTGCGCCCGCCGTAGCGCGCGGAATAGCCGCCGATGTCTACCGCCGGAGTCACCGCGGCAACGGCGTCGGCTTGGGCGTTGATCTGTTCCACGTCTTCGATGGTGATCCGTTCCGTGTCGTAGCTGTTGCCGTCGGCGTCGACCGCCTGCCAGTCCGGCATCACCATCAACGAGCCCGCCCCGAAGTCGGAGATCGCGTCACGCACCACGACCTTGGCGCCGTCGCCGAGGCCGACGATGGCGATCACCGAACCGACGCCGATGGTGATGCCCAGCACCGCCAGCACGGTGCGGAACCGGTTCGTCGCGACCGCGGCAGCAGCCTCGAAAAGGAGCGATCCGAGGCGCATGCCGGGAAGAAACCGTCGGCGTGCCGGCGGGCTCCCGGTGGGTCGGGCGCTACGCAGGGGCATGCGAGAGGGTCCGTCGTTACTCGCGACTCAAGGCCACCACCGGCGGCAGCCGCGCGGCCTTGCTGGCCGGGTAGACGCCGAAGAACAGGCCGATCGAGATCGACACGCCCAGGCCGACTCCGACCACTGCCGGCAGGTCCAGACGCCAGCCCAATCCCAGCGCGACGGCCAGCGCGCCGCCGAATCCCAGCATCACGCCGACCGAGCCGCCGAGCAGACAGATCACCACCGACTCGATCAGGAACTGGCCCATGATGTCACCGTCGCGGGCGCCGACCGCTTTTCGCAGGCCGATCTCGCGGGTGCGCTCGCTGACCGAGACCAGCATGATGTTCATGATTCCCATGCCGCCGACCAGGAGCGAGATGCCGGCGACCAGGGTCACTACCGTGGTGACGATTCCCAGCACCTGCCCTTCCGTTTCGATGCGCGCCTGATCGGTGTCCACGCGAAAGGACTGCAACGAGTCGGAGCCCGGCAGGACACGGTCCAGAAAGAACTGCACGCGGGTGATCGATTCGGCCAGGCGCGCGCTGTCGCGGGCGCGCATCGTCACCTCCGGAACATGCGGCCCGTGATCCCGCCACTCGTGGATAGTGGAGTAGACGTCAAACGGCAGGTAAGCGGTGCGATCGTTCGAACCGTCGCCGGCGGAGTTGAGGCCGCGCTCTCCCAACACGCCGACCACCTCCAGGTGCAATCGGCCGACCTGTACCGTGGCGCCCACGGCACGCTGGGCATCGCCGAACAGCCTGTCTGCGATGCGGTTGCCGAGGACGATCACGTGCCGCTCCAGCCTGCGGTCGTCTTCGTCGAGGAAACGGCCTGCCAACACGGGCGGCGACCAGATGTCGTTGTACTCCGGACCCACGCCGTAGATTTGAGCGTTCTCTTCCTTGTTGCGGAAGCCGACCTCGCCATCCCCACGCACCAGAGGGGTGAGCCAACTGGTATCGCGCACAAGATCGTGGATCCCCGCCACGTGATAGTCGCGCAGGTATTGCCGCCGTTTCTCGCTGCGCTCCCACCAGTTTTCGCCGCGCTCAGGCTCTATCCAGTACAGGGCGCCGCCGAGCGCCGCGACGTCGTCCATCACCGCTTTGCGTCCCATGATGCCGATCGACATCACCGCGATCACCGAGGCGACGCCGATCACGAGGCTGAGGATGGTCAGCGCGGTGCGGAGCTTGTTGTGGCGGACCGTGTCGAACGCCTCGCGGATGCCCTCGGTCACCTTCATGACGGCGGCTCCGCTTCAGGAGGAGCGGCCGGGACGCTCGCGTGCCGCCGGGTCACCGGCTCGTCGCGGGTGATCAGCCCGTCCCGCAGGTGAATGACGCGGCGGCTGCAGGCGGCGATGTCGGCGTCGTGCGTGACCAGGATGATGGTGGCGCCCGACAGGTTGAGCTCGGTGAGCAGCTCCATGATCTCCTTGCCGGTGGCCGAGTCCAAGTTGCCCGTGGGCTCGTCCGCGAACACGATCGACGGGTAGTTGACCAGCGCACGGGCGATGGCGACGCGCTGGCGCTGGCCGCCGGACATCTCGGTGGGGCGGTGGCGCACGCGGTCGCCGAGGCCGACCCGCTCCAGGGCTTCGGTGGCGCGCCAGCGGCGGTCGCGGCGCCGGACGCCCGCGTAGATCATGGGCAGCTCGACGTTGCGCAGCGCCGTCATGCGCGGCAGCAGGTTGAAGGTCTGGAAGATGAAGCCGACCCGCTCGTTGCGGACGCGCGCCAGCTCGTGGTCGGACATCCGCGACACGTCGGCGCCGGCCAGCTCGTAGGTGCCGGCGCTCGGCCGGTCCAGGCAGCCGACGATGTTCATCAGGGTCGATTTTCCCGAACCCGACGGGCCCATGACCGCCACGAACTCGTGCTCGTCGATCGACAGGTCGATCCCGGCGAGGGCGGTGACGGTCACGTCGGCCCCCATCGGATAGACCTTGGTGATGCCGGCCAGGCGGATCACGACCGCTCCGTGGATGCCTCTTCGGCCGACCGGTCATCTGCCGGCGTCTCGTCCGAGGCGGAGCCCTCGGCATCCTGCCCGTCGTCCGGCGCGTCCGCGGCGTCCTGCTCCGTCGGTTGCTCCTGTGCCCGCTCCCCCTCGTCCAGCGGCGGCTCCTGCTCGACCATTACCGACAGGCCGTCGCGCAGCAGCGCCAGGTTGCCGACGACGACCAGCTCGCCCGGTTCGACGCCCTCCTTCACCTCCACCTGGCTGGGGGTGGACACGCCGACGTCGACGTCGCGGCGTTCCAGGACGTATTGGCTGTCGTCCCCGTCGACGGGATTGGCCACGAACGCGATCGTGGCGCCGGCCCGCTCCAGCAGTGCGACGTAGGGGACAGCGGTGGCGTCCTGCTTCAACTCCGCGTCGATGCGCGCGCGGCAGGAGGAGCCCGCGAGCAGGCGCGCGCCGTCGGGCACGCTGTCTTCGTCGACGTCGACGTCGATGGTGACCAGCGGTACGTTGCCGGTCATTTCCATGCTCGGCGGCACCAGCGTGATCGTCCCGGTCAACTCCACGTCACGGAGGGTCTCCGTGGTAAGGACTACCTGCTGGCCCACCCGGATCTTGCCGATGTCGACCTCGTCGATCTGCACGCCGGCGAGGATGTCGTCCAGGGTCTCAACCGTGGCGACGGGTTGGCCGGCGCCCGTCTGATTGCCGAGCGTGGCGTCGAGCTTGGTCACTGTCCCGTCGAGCGGCGCCATGACCGTCGCCTGGCGCAGGTCTTCGGCCGCCTTGTCCGCGGCCAACCGCGCCTGAATCACGCTCGGGTCGTTGGCGATGATGCGCACATCCCCGCCGGAGTCCATGGGTGGTTCGGCATCGACCGGCAGGCTGGCCGCCAGATTGAGCTCGGCTCGGGCGCTCTGCAGCGCATCGAACGCATCTCGCTCGGCTTGCTCTGCCTGCGCCAGCTCGTCGTCCGACACCGATCCGCTGCGGTGCAGGGTCCGGTTGCGCTGCAGGGAACGGACGCGATCGTTCCACGTCCGCTCCGCCGAGACGATGGTGGCCCGAAGCTTGGCCAGCCGGTGCGCCAAGCCCAGCTCGGCCTCGCGCAGCGACGCCTGGGACTGCGCCAGCGCGTTCCGCAGATCGGTCTGCTCGAACTGGACCAGTGTCTGACCGGTCGTGACCTGGTCGCCCACCTGGACGGGAATCGCAACGGCCCGTCCACCTACGTCCGAGGTGACCGCGACGCTGCGCCGCGAACGGAAGGTGCAGCTTCCGACGACCCGGGTCTGCATCGTGGTCGTCACCGCCGCTTCGACCTCTACCGGGATCGCATCGGCCAGCGAATCGCTGGCGAACAGGCGGTTGAGCGCGATGGCGGCAACGATCAGCAGCACCACGGCGACTCCCGCAATCCGGAGCAACCGGCTGGTTCGTCGTTTCATGTCGGGATCATCCTCACGCCAGAATTGCCAACCTGCCGCCGACGGCGGCGTCGACCACTGCCCACAGCGCCGCGATGCAGGCGGTCTGGGTCAGTGCGCGCCGTGCGGGCAGGCGCAGCAGCACGGCGGCGCCGAACGCCAGCACCGACAACGCCCACAGTCCGAACGGATCGGACAGCAGCACGACGAATCGGTCGACGATCGCGGGCAGGTTCCAGTCGGCCAGCGACACCAGGTCGAAGCGCATGACGATCAGCTCACGGTATTCGGCGACCGTGGTCGCGTTCGCTGCCGACTCTGGATCGGTCGCCAGCGTGAGCGCCCCGGACAGGAGACGCCGCATGGCGAGCGGCACGAACGCGACGCCCACCAGACGGATCGACGCGCGGGGCCGGTCGGACGGGGTCGGTTCTTCGCCGCCGAAGAATTGCGTCAGCACCATCAGCGCCACCCAGGTCAACCCGAGTGCGGCCAGCAGGGCGGCGGCAGCCAGCATCACCCGAAACGTCTTCGCCGCGGGCGTGGACGGCGCGATCAACCGGCTATAGGCCGCCGTGTGCTGCGTCCGGACGTCGTTCTCATCGCTGAACACCGCGGCGCGTTCCGCGATGTGGCGCGCCTCCACCAAGGCGATCTCCCGCATGACCGGGGATCGGGCGTGCCATAGGATCAGGGTCTCGCCGACCGCCGTGATGCCGAATACGAGCACCAGCACGGCGAACATGGAGAAGGTGGGCGTGTCCTTGGGGTCGAAGGCCCGGCCCGGGCGCATGGCCGCGCGCGCCAGCGCCGCGAGGAAGCGCACGGGGAGAGGGAAATGACCCCGGCCCCGGTCGTCACTCTTCGAGTGACGTTCGCTTCGCTCTCTTCGGTCGACCGACGCCATTGCTTGTGAAGTAAGCATACCCCATCACATAGTCAAAGATGAAAGTTAACTTTTTGAAGGGGACTGGCTCTCGCGGGCCCGGATGCTACGCGTACGAGACCCGAGGCTTGATCACCAGCTCCGTGATGCAGGCACGGTCGGGCAGGGTGGCGGCCAGAAGCGTGGCCGCCGCCACGTCCTCAGGCTGCAGCATCGCCTGGCGCCGTTCGGCGCTCACCGGCTCCGGGCGCCGGTCCAGGATCGGCGTCTCCACCTCACCGGGCAGGATGACCGTGGAGCGGATGCCGTTGCGGGACTCCTCGTCGTTGATGACCGCGTTCAGTCCCATCACGCCGTGCTTGGCCGCGCTGTAGGCCGCGCCGGCCAGGCTCGAGCCCCAGCGTCCCGCGGTGGAGCCGATGTGGACGATCGTCCCGGCGCCTGCCGCGCGCATCGCCGGCAGCGCGACCCGCACGCAGTAGAAGACGGCCGACAGATCCACCGCCACCGTCTGGTCCCAGTCCGGAAGCGACACTCCGGAAACCGAACGGGGATTGGTGTTGATGCCGGCGTTGTTGACCAGGATCGTGGCCGGCCCGTGCGCGTTGGCCGCTTCGGCGAAGGAGGCCTGCACGGCGTCGTAGTCCGATACGTCGCAGGGGCAGGAGTGCACGCGGTCGCCGCCGATCCGGCCGGCCACGTCGGCAAGCGGCTCCGGCCGCCGGCCGATCAGGGTCACCGCGGCTCCCGCGCCGTGCAGCGCGGCGGCGATGGCGGCGCCGATGCCGGTGCCGGCGCCGGTGACGACGGCAGCGGTGCCGTCGAGCGCCGCCACTACGAAATCCTCGTGGAGAGCATGAAGTGCTTCATCGTGGCGGCAGTGTAGGATGCGGCCACGCCCATGGGAAACCTGACGCTGTCACGCCTGCGGCGCGCCTCCTTCATCGTCCTGACCGCAACGGTGGTGATGGTCACCGCCGCGCTGGTCGTCGCCTTGGCGCTGCCGGACTCACCGCAGGAGGTGACCGAACGGTTCCTCCGCGCCCGCTATGCCCGCGACGCCGAGCGGCTCTATGAGCTCGCCTCCGCGGCCGATCGGGCCGAGCGGACCCTGGCAGAGTTCCTGGAGGTCAATCCGCCGTTCCCGGAGGCGTTCCAGCCGGGGGTCGACGCCCTGGCGGCGGCGATACGCTTCTTGGGGGCCGATTCCGGCGTGATCGGCGATCAGGCGCGGGTGACGATCCGCGCCAGGCTGCCCAACTCCGCCGACGGCGACCTGAACGCGTTGCTGCACGCCACGGAGGCTGACCGCGCGTTCGGCGGATCGGAGTCGCCTCGGGACGTGGTGCGCAGCATCCGCGCCGACGCGCGCGCCGGCCGCCTGCCGGTGGTGGAGGTGACCGAGACGGTGGACCTGATCCGGGAAAGCGGACGGTGGCGCGTGATCATGGGCTGGGACGCGGATCTGCCGGTGACGCTGGCCGCCCTGGTGGCCGACGGCCTGCCGCTGGAGTTCGCGGTCGTCTCCGAACCGGAGCTGCGCGTGCGGCCTGGCGAGACCGCGCGCGCCACGTTCGCCGTACGCAACACCTCGGACGAGCCTCTGCGCGTGATGGCGACGCACGCCTACACTCCGCCGGCCGCACAGCGACACGTCGAGCTGATCCAGTGCTTCTGTTTCTTCGAGGAGCGCCTGGAGCCTGGCGAGTCCCGCGAGCTGTCCTTGGTGTTCCGTCTGGGCTGGGACCTGCCGAGCGCGATCGACGCCGTGGACATCACCTACCGCTACGGCCCGGTCGACGCCGGCGGTTAGCTCCCTGCCGCGGTCTCCGTTTCGCCGAGATCTACGTCGTCGACTGGCGGGAGATCGGCATCGATGTCCAGGAAGTCTTCGGGCAACGGCCCCGGGCGCGACAGGACCGCAAGAAGCCGTTCGGTCTGCTCCGGTTGGAGGATGAACTGATCGTCCTTGCTGCTGACCATCGCTTCGTCGCCTGCCTGCACGAAGCCCCGTGACCCTCGGGCGCTACAACGAAACCGGCCGGCCGGTGCGGACGGATTCGATCGCCGCCTCGCTGACCACGGAGCCGAACGCGCCGTGGCGGCCGGGCGACAGGTTCACTGCCGCGCCGCGCGCCACGTCGATCAGGTTCGCGGAGGGACCGCCGACCGGGTAGGTGTCCTCCAGCGGTTCGTACTCGGTGAGGCCGTCTGCGCCGTCCACGGTGAGCGTCCCCTTCCAGAGCTCCTGCTCCAGGACACCGCCGGTGCCGTGCACGCGCAGCTCGTAGTGCATCTTCGCGGCCGTCGCCGCCCCGTTGGAGGCCAGGCTCACCAGCGTGCCGTCGTCGAGCACGATCACCAGCGCGTCGTAGACGTCCACTGTCGCGCCGTCGTTCTCGAAGCGCGCGAACACCTCGACCGGCTTCCGCTCCGTGAGGTAGCTGACGTACGCTGCCGGATGGGAGACCTGCGTGTAGATCTGGCCGCCGCCGGCGATCGCCGGGTCGCTGTAGGAGGTCTGGCCCGGCACCAGGTAGGGCCGCTGGTGCTCGGAGCGCGCCTCGTCCTCGGACGGCATCGCCTCGTCCCACTCCAGCCCGTGGTAGAGGCCTTGGGTGAGATTGGTGAACAGGATGCTGATCATCCGCACCGTGCCGATGCCTCCGGCCTGCAGCACGCGGCGCGCCTCCTGGCAGTGGCGTGTGAAGTGATAGGTGGCGCCCACCATGAGGTGCAGCCCTTTCTCGTCGGCAAGGCGCACTAGATCCAGGCCCTCGGAGCCGCGGATCGTGAACGGCTTCTCGATCAGCACGTGCAGGCCGCGTTCAAGCGCCGCCTTGCCCTGCTCGTAGTGGAGCGCCGGCACGGAGCTGATCACGACCGCCTGCAGCCTGTCGATCGCCAGCACTTCGTCGGCGGTCGTGCAGGCGCGCGCGACGCCGAAGTCGCGGGCGATGCGCTCCGCGGTCGCTCCGTCGCGGTGCTGCACCGCCACTAGGTCGGCGTGAGGATTGTCCCGCAGGGCCGGCACATGGGCGGTCGTACCCCACCAGCCGGCGCCGATCACCGCGCACTTCACTTGCTCCATGAGCGCAAGCATAGGTCCGGCGCTCATCGCGGCTCAACTGCTATCTTGGGCGGCATGCAGAGGATCAGGCGAGCGCAGGCCATGCGCTACGAGTTCGTCGCCGACGAGCCGCTCATCACCGTGGAGCAGGGCGAGAGCTTCCAGGTGGAGACCGAGGATGCCGGGTCCGGGCTGGTCACCTCCCCGGAGATGGCCGACCGCATCCCGTCGCTGCCGACCAAGCGCGCGACGCCGCCGAAGAGCAACCCGATCGGCGGGCCGATCGCGGTTGCCGGCGCCGAGCCGGGCGACCTGCTGGAAGTCGAGATCGAGGCGATCGACCTGCAGCCCACCGGCTACACGAACTGGGGCCCGGACTGCACGAAGATCGGCGACGACTTCCGCTGGCCGGAGTTGAACCGGTGGACGGTGCGCGTGTTCGAGCACCGCGACGGCAGCACCTTCCTGGACGGCGAACGGCTGTGGCCGACGCGGCCGATGGTGGGCTGCATCGGCGTCGCCCCGGAGCGGGAGGCGCTCAATACGTCGACCGGACAGACCATCTCCGGCGGCAACCTGGATTCGCGCGACATCACCGTGGGCACGAGCGTGCAACTCAACGTCTTCCATCCGGGCGCGCTGCTGTTCCTGGGCGACGTGCACGCCAGCCAGGCGGACACCGAGTACTACGGCACCGCCGACGAGACGCGGGCGGTCGTGCAGGCGCGTTGCCGGGTGATCAAGGGCACGCGCATCCCCTTCATCCGGCTGCTGAAGCAAGACTCGATCGTCGCGCTGCGCACCGGCGCCCCGCTGGCCGTGCTGGTCGACCAGGCGGTCGAGGACCTGATGCGCTGGCTGGTGGACGATTACGGCGTGGCGCCTGAGCGCGCCTACCTGCACACCTGCATCAACCCCGACTTCCGCATCAACGTCTACCAGTACACGATGGGGCTGGCGACCGTGGGCGCCGAGTTGCCCATGCGCTACCTGCCGGCCAAATGATCTCCTCGAACATGGGAGCGCGGCTCCCCAGGCCGAGCGTCTGCATCGTCGGGGCGTCCGGGAAGCTCGGGCAGTACATGGTGCAGCATGCTCTGGATCGCGGCTGCGATGTGGTCGGCGTCTGCCGTGAGCGCAGCGTCGGCAAGCTCGACCGGTTCCGCGGGCGAATCACGATCGCTCCCGGAGACACGAACGACCGCGCGGTCGTCAGGAAGGCGGTCGCGGGATGCGATGCCGTACTCACCGTGCTCGTCCCGTGGGGAGTCCGGCAGTACGCGACCGGAACCGCTCAGGCGGTGCTCGACTACGCGCCTCCGGGGGCACGTCTCATCTTCTCGTGCGGGTGGCACATCACCCTCGACGGGCACGACGTGTACTCGTGGAAGCTGAAGGCGTTGGTGATGATCTTCGGCGCGCTCGCGCGCCTCGCGCGCTTCGCGGACCTTGATGATCAGGTGGAAGCGTGCCGGCGCGTGTTCGCCAGCGACACGCGGTGGACGGTCGTGCGCGGAAGCGATCTCGAAGAGGGTGAGAGCCAGGGCCTGCCCGTGTGGAGCCGGCACGTGGGCGACCCGATCCTGGAGAGCAACCTCACCCGCCGGGTGGATTTCGCGCTGTTCATGGTGGACGCCGTAGAGAACGATGGGTTGGTCCGTGAAGCCCCTGCGATCGTCGGCTGCAAGACGCCGTCGGCGCTCGCGCATCGCCGGCAAACCGGCGACAATCGGCATACGGGGATTACGGCATGAAGATCACGAGCGCACAGGTGGAGGCATACCGCCGCGACGGCTTCACGGTGGTGGAGGACGTCCTGACGGCGGACGAGGTGCGGGAGACGCGCGCGCATATCGAAGCGATCGCCGAGGGCCGGGTTCCGTTCCCGGAAGCCAACCTCGAGTACGAGCCCGGCGCGCGGGACAAGGGCCGTTCCCTGGACACGCTGCGCAAGATCAACGAGGCGGCGCCGCACGATGCGTTCTTCATGGAGTACGCCCGGCACCCCCGCATCATGGAGGTCGTGACCGCCCTGCTCGGCCCCGACATCATGTTGTTCGGGGATCAGATCTTCATGAAGCCGCCCGGAGGAGTCGAGAAGCCGTATCACCAGGACTCCGCCTACTTCAAGATCGAACCGACCGACTTGGCCACCTGCTGGATGGCGCTGGACGAAGTCACGCTGGAGAACGGCTGTCTGTACGTCATTCCCGGCAGCCATCGGCAAGGCATCCGCGACCACAGCCAGGAGTGGCAGGTGGGCGACCGCACCGACATGCAGGTGCCGGACGAGGCGATCGACCTGACGCGGGAGGTGCCCATCACGCTGCGCGCCGGAAGCTGCTCGTTCCACCACAGCGTGCTGCTGCACCGGTCAGGGCCGAACCGCACCCCGTACCGGCGGCGCGGGCTTGCCGTGCACTACATGAGCGCCCGCTCCCGCTGGACCGGCGACCCGGCAGACAAGCCTGACTACCCGCTCCTTCACGGCAGGTCGCACCCCGGGTGCGTGTAGCCCAGCAACCGTCTGGGGCCGCCGCCATGTGGCGAGAATACCCCCCTATTCTGGCCAAGAGATGGCTGGAATTGCCTTGGATTCAAGCCACCGGGCGCTACGCGGCCGGCGTCGAGGGTACGGGAGCCCGCGTCCCGCCGTGCTACCCTGTGGGCATGGCAACGCAAGGGGTCGTCAAGCGTTCGACCGAGGTGCCGTGCGCGACGGTCGCCGCCGGCACCGCGACCGAGACGGCGGTGCTGATCGGGCCGGCCGACGGGGCGCCGAACTTCGCCATGCGGCGCTTCACGATGGGCGCGGGCGGCGGCATGCCGCGCCATACCAACCTGGTGGAGCACGAGCAGTACGTGGTGCGCGGACGGGCCAACGTGACGGTCGGCGACACCGTGCACGAGGTCGGGGAGGGCGACGTGCTGCTCATTCCCGGCGGCACGCCGCACTCCTACGAGGTGGAGCAGGCGCCGTTCGAGTTCCTGTGCATCGTCCCGAATCGCGAGGACCGGATCGAGCTCTGCTGAGCCATGAGGAGGACAAGGGAGTGATCGGAATTCATCTTGCTGCAAGGCTCAAGGGTTTGCGGCTCCTGGGAAGCGGCGCGTTGATCGTGGCGTCGATCGCAGCGTGCGCTTCGCCGCCGCAGTTGCGCGACGTCTCCGAGGACTCGGTGACGCTGGTCTCACAAGGCCCATTGAACGCGGAGGAGCAGAGCATGGCGACCGCGCAAGCCCAGCATTCATGCTCCTTGTTCGACCGAAGAGCCGTTCAGCAAACGCCTTCGTTCGAGGGGGTATGCGAAACGCCTGTGAACAGCTCCCTGGACCTGTTTGGTGGTGGTCCCGGATGCAAGGACGACATCCGCCGGCACGTATTCGCGTGCGTGGCACCTGATGTAGACGATAGAGGAGAGGGGTAGACGTCTGCTGGCCGCCGCCGGCGCCGCGCTCAGGCCGGCCGAGACAATCCGAGCCGTCGATACTGCTCGGGCGGGGCGTCGGCCTCGGTCATCAGCCGCAGCAGGTGATCGATCATGCCCGCCTCGATCGCCTCATCTTCCAGGGGAGCGGTCTGACCGGGGTCGTTGCGGAGGTCGAACAGCCGTGAGCGGTTCCGGTCGGCGTGGCGGCCCCGTTCCGCCCCGAACCGCACGCGGGTCGGGATGCGCAGCGTGCCCATCCCCTTGGTGAAGGAGAACGGATCGGCCAGCGTGGCGTCGCGCAGCTCGTCGGTACCGAAGCGCGTGCGCATGCGCGCCGGCATCAGCGTGTAGTCGTAGAGCTCCTGGTCGTCGACGTCCGCGGGGCCGCGCCAGTACACGTAGCGGCCGTCGGTGACGTTCACGTGCGCGCCGTGCTGGCCGAAGATCGCGGCGTCGCGCACCGGCGCGTCTCGTTCCAGCACCGGCGTCAGGTCGCAGCCGAGCATGTCGTCGAACCGCTCGAACCCGAAGTACGACAGCAGTGTCGGGCCCAGATCGATCGACGGCTGCACCAGCGCCTCTCGCCGTTCACCGCGCACGCCGGCGCGCGGGTCCCATACGAAGAATGGCGTGTGCGACACCTCCTCGTAGTACGGCGCCCACACCTTGGCCCAGCACTCGTGCTCGCCGAGCAGGAAGCCGTGGTCGGTCCAGACGATGAGCATCGTGTCGTCCCACAGCGACAGCTCGTCCATGGTGTCCAGCACGTCGCCCAGGCGTGCGTCGCACATCGACACCAGGGATGCGTACTCGTGGCGCATGTGGTCGACCAGCTCGGCGTCCTCGGTCACGTAGTCGTAGCGCGGCCAGTCGAACAGCGGCCCGTTCTTCGCGCGCCACCCCGCGTAGTGATCGGCGTAGCGGTCCTTGAACTCGCGGCTGCTGTAGAACGGCTCGTGCGGGTCGAAGGTCTCCATGTGCAGGAACCAGTTGTCGTCGTCGCGGTTGCGGCGCATGAAGTCGATGCCGGCGGCGACCGTCTGCGACTGCGGCAGCTCCGCGGTAGTGCGCATGAACAGGCGGTTGACGCGATCCTGCACCCGCGTCGGGTCGTCGGAGGCATTCTGGCCCAGGGCGCTGCCGGCCGGCGGCGGGGTGACCATGCCGATCCACGGATCGCCCTCCTGTCCGCGGAAGAACTCCCAGCTCCGGTAGCGGGCGTGGTAGTTGGCGCCGCCCTCTTCCCAGTAGTGGTAGTGGTCGGACGACAGGTGCGTGTAGACCCCGTTCTCGCGCAGGAAGTCCGGCACCGAGTCGTCGAACGGCTCGATCGGCCCCCAGCTCCGGTGCAGGAAGTTGGGGCGGCCGGTGTGCAGGTCGCGCCGCGCCGGCATGCACGGCATGGAGCAGATGTAGGAGCGGTCGAACACGGCGGTGCGCTCGGCCAGCCGCGCGAAGTTGGGGGCATGGACCGGCGGGGCGGCGCCGCCGCCGTACGGGGGCAGCATGTGGCGGTTCAGGGAGTCGAACATCAGCATCACGCACTTCATGGACGGGTTCCTCGCCGGGCGAGGGTAGCACGCGCCGGGCGTCCTGACCGTCGCGCGCGGATCTGGTATCGTTCCCGCCGATCGTGCAGAACATGGACAGTCCTCCGGTCTTCGACGCCAACATCGCCGTCGGCGATACCAAGGTGAGCCTCTCGCCGCTCCGCGATCGCGCGCAGCTCCTGGCAGAGATGGACCGCCACGGCGTCGGCCGCGCGCTGATCCATCACCCGAACAGCCACGAGCCGTTCGTGGACGGCGTCGTGACCGACGAGGAGCTGGACGAATGGCGCAACGATCGGCTGTTCCCGCAGTGGACGGGATTGCCGGTACCCATCTCGATCGAACGCCTGGTCGAGCGGCACGCGGCCGGCGACCTGACCTGTGTGCGCATCTGCGCGGGCGAGCGCGTGTATTCGCCGTTCACTCCCTGGCTGTACGGCGAGCTGCTGACGTGGCTGGCCGAGATCGGCGCGCCCGCCGTGATCGACCTGACGGAGCTGGCACCGGATGACATCGTGCGCACGCTCAACGGTTTCCCGCGCCTGCGCAGCATCGTGGTGGGTGCCCATCCTACGCACCAGCACTTCGTGCCGGCCATGCTGCGCGCGGTCGACGGCATGCATCTTGAGCTCAGCCGCTACGAGCCCCTGGGCGGGGTGGAGGCGCTCTGCCGGGAGTTCGGCTCCTCGCGGCTCCTGTACGGATCGTGGTATCCGCGCTACGCGATGGGCCCCATCGTCCACTTCCTGCGCACGATCGAGTTGTCCGACAGCGACCGCGTGGCCTTGCTGGCCGGGACGCTCGAAGGACTGCTGGGGATAGACGCGTGATCATCGACTTTCACGGCCACACCGGCATGGGCGCCACCGCCGACGAGATGCTGCGCGCGATGGACGGGGCCGGCGTCGACCGCGCCTGCTTGTTCAACATTTATCATCCGACCGGAGTACGCGCCAACGACGAGACCGCCGCCTTCTGCGCCGCCCACCCCGACCGCTTCCTGGGCTTCTCCTTCGTGTCCCCGCACCTTCCGGAAGCGGACATCACCGCCGAGCTCCGCCGCGCCGCCGACGACCTGGGCCTGGTCGCGATCAAGATCTACCCGCCGTACGCGCCGTGGTCGCTGGACCACGAGCGCTACTGGCCCATCTACCGGTTTGCGGACGATCGCGGGCTTGCGGTGATCAGCCACACCGGCCGCGAGTGGCAGGGGCATCCGAAGTACCTGTCCGTGGTTGCGCCACTTTTCCCGGGCGCGCACTTCGTGTCCGGCCACACCGGCAACGAGCAGCCGTACCGCGGCCAGGCGCTCGCCGCCGCACAGGCATACACGAACGTCTACCTGGAGACCTGCTCCACGTTCCGCACGCCGGGGGTGATCGAGGAGCTGGTCGCCGAGGGGGGCGAGGACCGGGTGCTGTTCGGCTCCGACATCCCGCTCATGGACCCGCGCAGCCAGATCGCCAAGGTGCTCACCGCCGACATCAGCGAAACCGCCAAGCGCAAGGTGCTCGGCGACAACGCGGCACGACTCCTCGGGATCTGACCCTCAGCCGCTGCCCCGGGCCCGCAGCCGGGCAACGAGTTGATGGACGCCCCAGCCGACGGCGGCGACGAGCACCACGTACACCCACCACGGCAGGTTGCGCCCGAAGACCAGTACGTACAGGTAGGGGACGACGGTCGCCGCCAGGAAGATCATGCTCCAGCGCCCGACCGCCCCGCGGTCGCTCTTGAGGGCGCGGGCCATGCGGTACAGCGAATAGTAGAACAGGGGACCGCAGACCGCCGACAGGGCCAGGAACACGTACGGATTGACCGCGTAGCGTTCCCGTGTAGTTGTCACCAAGTCGCCGATCCAGGCGATGACCGTCTCGAGCACGAAGGACACGAATCCTAACATGCGCGGCCGTGCCATAATATCGGCGGATACCGGTCATGGCGAAGGAGAGGATGGCGAGCATTGATCGCGACGCGTTCGAGAGGGACGGCTTCCTCCTGCTCCGAGGGCTGCTTGCGCCGGAGGACCTCGCCCCGGTCCTGCGGGTGATCCTGGAGGCGGCCGGGCGGCTTATCGACGACCTGTGCGAGCAGGGCCGGCTGCCGTCGCGGTTCGGGGACGACCCCATGGTCGCGCGCTGGCAGCAGGCGGTCGCCGCGCTCGGCGGCGAGCACGAGCGGAGGAGCTGGGATGCAGACGTGGTCACCCCCGAGCTGCACGCCCTGATGGCACACCCGCGCGTGCTGGACGTGGTCGAGTCCGTCATCGGCGGCGAGATCGAGGCCACCGGCATGATCGCGGTCCGCCCGAAGATCCCGAACGACAAGCGCACCACCGTGCTCTGGCACCAGGACAGCAATTACTTCGGCGAGCAGACGGCGGCACAGCGGATCATCAGCGTGTGGTTCCCGCTGGTGCCCGCCGACGCGCACAACGGCTGCATGCAGGTCATCCCCGGCAGTCACCGGCACGGCTATCACGCGGCGGAGATCGACCCCGACCACAAGGCGCTGCGGCCGCTGGACGATCCCACGCGGTTCGGGGAGCCGGTGACGCTGCCGATGCAGGTCGGCGACGTGCTGTTCTTCAGCAACCTGACCTATCACCGCTCGCTGATGAACGGCAGCGGTCACACCCGCTGGAGCATCGACCTGCGTTACCACCGGGCCGGCATGGAGCATCCGCGCAAGCCGGACTTTCTGCCGGGATTCATCGCCCGCAGCCGCGCCGATCCGGCGGCCGAGGAGGGGTGGCCCGAGTGGCGCGATCAGGTCGCGGGTAGCACGTACTTCAACCGGATGCGCGCCATGAAGCGCGCCGCCCCGCTGGCGGTCTGAGCCGCTTCGCTACAAACCGCCGCCCACTCCCACGAGCAGGCTGAGGCTGAACGACCAGGGCGTGAGCTTGGGCTTGCTGCCCTCCAGCACCGGGGCGCCGTCGAGGAGGCCGGTGCCGCCGAACAGCCGGTACGTCGGCTCCAGGGGGGCGTAGGCGACCCCGGCAATGAGGCCGGCGTGCAGTCCCCAAGGGTCGCCGGGGGGCAGCACCGCCAGCTCGAAGCCGGCCGAGGCCCTGAGCACGAGCGTGTTGGTGCCGACCGAGAACACGTTGGGACTTCCGTCCAGCGAAACCACATCGTCGAATCCGCCGGGTCTGTCCGGGTATCCGCGCAGCCCCACCGTCTGCACGCCTGCTCCGGCGGTGACGAAGCCGATCGCGGCCGGCAGCTTGATCGGAGCGTAGCCGACCTGCAGGGACAGCGCGTCGCTGGACAGCTCCACGGACCGGCTGTTCCGTGTGCTTGCGGTCCCGGCGTGGCTGCTTTCGAGCATCGCGACGAACTGCCCGTAGGTGACCAGTGCTCCCCAGCCGTGCGAGAAGCTGTTCCGGTTCGGGTCCCGGCTCTGACTCAGCCGCTCCAGGAGGTTCGGATACTCCTCGTCGAACCCGAGATGGGTCCAGCCGGCGCTGTAGTAGGTGAGCATGGTCAGGTCCGGTGGCCCGTAGAAGGCGGCGAGCAGGTCCTGTTGCGGGTTGTCCTGCGCTACGGCAAGCCCCGATACGCTCAGCGACACGACTGCCGCTGCCAACCATGCGAATCGTCTGTGCGTCGTCCTTCGCATGTCGTTCCCCTCCACGCCCAGCAGGCGCGCATGCCCACTGGACACGCGGAGTCTACTACGTTTCGCCGCCGCTGTCGGTTTCCGTGGCGGACCGCTCTTTCAGCCAGAAGCGCAGCAGCATCAGCGCCGCCACCGACAGCGCGACCACGCTCAGGCCGCCGATCCAGAAGATCGCCGGGGCCGTCTGGTCGGCCAGACGCGGCGCGTACCCGACGCCCAGGAGGGCGACCACGAAGCCGGCGACCACCGTGCCGATGCCCACCTTCGTCAGATAGGCGCGCCTGACCGCGTAGCGGCGGCCGGCGGCGCGGCCGCGCAGGATGGTCAGGTGGTCGTAGGACGCCTCCATGATCATCAGCAGCCCCAGCCCGTACGCCAGGCCAGGCCACACCTGCACCGGCGTGCCTGCGGTCACCAGCGCCCCGGCGTGCGCCACCAGCAGCGCGAACACGCCGGCGGTGATGAACCCGGAGCGGTGCTGCTGGGCGCCGTAGACGACCGCGGCCACGCCTGCCAGCGATGCCAGCACCGTGCCCATGGTGATGCCCGCCAGGGCCAGGTTCCACGCGCCCAGGACCAGCGGCAGCCCGAGCAGGACGAGCCGGGTCATTGCAGCAGCAGCCGTCGGCGCCGCAGCGCGTCGATACGGGCGGCAAGGAGCTCGACCGGCTCGTCCGGCTCCAGTCGGATGATCGGCACGCCGGCCTCGGCGAGCTGGCGGGATGCGGTGTCGGTCTCCATGCGCCACAGCGGCACCGCCACGGCTTCGCCGGGTGTGGCGCCGTAGACGGGCGCCAGCGCCAGCGCGGGGTTGATCACCACGGCCGCCACGTCGAAGCGGCGGCTGGCCAGGTTGAGCAGGGTGTCGGTGAAGCGCACGTCGATCAGGGGAGTGAAGGCGGCGATCAGCGCCTGCGACGGCAGGATCTGGCGGGGCACCTTGGTGATGTCGCGGTCGACGTCGCTCTCGCGGGCGCGCACGTCGGTGAGGAACTCCAGGATCCGGTACTGCTGCCGGGTGCCCAGGTTGGGGCTCACCCAGCGCAGCAGGCCGGACAGCTCGATGCAGCCGACGCGGTTGTTGCCGGTCAGGAAGTAGCGCGCCAGCGACGCGACGATGCGGGTCGCCTGGTCGAGCACCGTGGAGCCGAACGCGCCGGCGTCCTCGAATGCATCCAGCAGCAGCACGACGTCGGCGTTGCGCTCGCGCGTGTACTCGTTGACGTACATGCGGCCGTTGCGCTGCGTGGCGCGCCAGTTGACGGTGCGCAGCCGGTCGCCCGGCACGTATTCACGCATGCTCGCGAACTCCAGACCCTCGGAGGCTTCGCGTGAGGGGTAGTTGCCAACGTTCACCTGCGTGTGGAATGGCCGGACCGGCCGGCTGACGGAGTCGACGCGCGGGTAGGCCGTGCAGATCTTGGGGTCGCTCCACTCCGCCTCCCACATGATCATGCCGGAGCCTGCGTAGGCGCGGTGGAACAGCCGCCCCTGCGTGAAACGGGACCGCCGGTCGATGCGCAGGCGGTAGCGGCAGGTCTCGGTCTGTCCGGGGCCGAGCGACACGATCACGCCGTTGCGGCCGGAAACCAGCGAGGCGCCGGCCGGCAGCGGATCGACCACCTCCGCGATCGGCACCGCGGTGCCGGCATGGACGGTGAATTCGACGTCCACCTCGTCCCCTTCGAACAGGGTGAGCCGGGAGATGCTGTGGCTGAAGCGCAGGCGCGGCTGGCGGTCGCCAAGCAGTGCTGCGACGATCGCCACCGCGAACGTGGTGCCGATCATCACCAGCTCGATGCGCCGCAGCAACGCCGCGAACACCAGGCTGACCAGGGTCAGCGCCAGGTAGACGACGAAGCGGGAGCCGAAGTGCTTGGTCACCCTATGGCCCTGATCACCCTATGGTCCTGGTCACCCTATGATCCTGGTCACGCTTCGGCTTGCGGTGTGGGCACCTCGTTCATCGCGTCGGTGACGATCGACTCGTCGGAGATGCCGCGGACCCAGTACTCCGGCTTCATCACGATGCGGTGAGCGAGGGCGACCACCGCCACGTCCTTGACGTCCTCCGGGGTCACGAAGTCGCGGTTGTTCAGGACCGCGTGCGCCCGCGCCAGCTTGAACAGCGCGTACACGCCGCGCGGCGAAGCGCCTACTTGCACCTTGGAGTCCTCGCGCGTGGCCCGCGTCAGGTCGACGATGTACTTGCCGATCGGCTCCGAGACGTGCACGTCCTCCAGCGCGAGCTGCATGGCCAGCAGCTCCTCGTGGGAGACGACCGGCGTCAGATCGACCGTGTCCTCCTTGCGCTCCTGGCGCCGGCGCAGGATTTCGTACTCGTCGTCGGCGCTCGGGTAGCCGATGCTGGTGCGCATGATGAAGCGGTCGAGCTGCGCCTCCGGAAGCGGGTAGGTGCCCTCGAACTCGACCGGGTTCTGGGTGGCGATGACGACGAACGGCTTCTCCAGCGCGAAGCGCTCGCCTTCGACGGTGACCTGCCGCTCCTGCATGGCCTCCAGCAGCGCCGACTGGGTCTTGGGCGTGGCCCGGTTGATCTCGTCGGCGAGCAGCAGGTTGGCGAACACCGGGCCCTTGCGGAACTCGAAGGCGGCATCGCGCTGGTTGTAGATGTAGCCGCCGGTGATCTCGCCCGGCAGCAGGTCCGGGGTGAACTGGATGCGCGTGAAGTGGATGTCCAGCACCTGCGCGAACGACTGCGCGATCATGGTCTTGGCCAGGCCGGGGAAGTCCTGCAGCAGGATGTGCCCGTCGGCCAGCAGTCCCATCAGGATCTGGCGCAGGACATCGTCCTTGCCGACGATGAAGCGCCCGACCTCCGCGACCGCCCGTTGCGTGGTCTCGCTGACCCGTCTCAGGTCCATGGACCCCGGCGTGGTGCCGCTGATCCGTCCAAACTCTGTGCTCACTCGGTCACTCCTGTGTCACGTGATGTGCTCCGCATCCGCCTGGTCCAGCTCCTGTACCACGCCGGCGAGCTGCGCAAGCGGGACACCCCGCCGTGTCAGCCGTTCCGGCAGCCGATCGGCCAGCTTGTCGCCGGGCCGTCCGAGCGCTTCGATGCGGTCGAGGATGCGGCCGCGTTCGGCGGTGCTCACCAGATCGGACGCGACCGCCACGAGCCGGGGCAGGAACACGCGCCGGTAGTAGCGCTTGCTGGTCTGCGAGAGCTCGAGCTCCGCGGTGATCTTTGTCAACGGCGTCGGCACCGCGGGCTGGCCGCGCCGGGCGGCCTGCTCGCTCAGCACCCGTTCCAGCCGCGGGGCTTCGTGGAATGCCAGCTCGCTCTGCACCGAGCTCACGGCCACCACCGCGGCCAGCGAGGCGACCGCGGCGCCGATCGCGAGCATCACCTCGTCCAGGTCCTGCACGCCGGAGGTGAAGGTCACCAGCAGCACCAGTCCGGCGGTGAGTGCCGCCAGGCCGACCGTGCTCAGCAGGCGCCGCGTACGGCTGCGTCCCGTCCGGCGGGCGCGGAACGCCGAAGGTCCCCAAGTGGAGCTGCTCATCCGGGTTCGCAGGGTAGCACCGCGGGCGCGATGCGATAAAGCAATCTGCGGTAAGGTCGGCTCATGACCGAGGGGCTGACCGGCATCGGGACGTACGCGTTCCGGCCCGGCGAGTGGCGGGACGACGGACAGGGGCGGGAGACGCTGCGCACGCGCGAGGCGCGCGCCGCGTGGAACCCGCTGATCGACTGGGAGGAGGTTCATCCGGGCAACCGGGGGGTCACCCGCGACGGCCGCTACGAGCTGTTCGACGCGCCGGTCGGGGTGCGCCTGGCGGTCGAGCCGGCCAGCAAGTCGGAGGCGCTGATCCGCTCCGACCCCGCGGTGGAGGGCGGCGGCGGGCTGCACAACGTGCTCGCCTGGCACGACGGCGACTACCACATCCTGTACGGCTCCTTCCCGCCGGACGGCAGCTCCGCGCTGCGCTACGCGCGCTCGCCCGACGGCTACCGCTTCAAGAAGACGCCGGTGGGCGGCAGGTCCGATAACGTCACCGGCGGACCGGCCCACTGCGGGATGTTCATCGACCCGACCGCCGAACCGGCCGAGCGCTTCAAGGCGATGCGGATGGCCGGCGGCTACTTCGATCCCGACACGAACGAGCTGCTGCCGTCGGGCGAGTGGCAGAGACGCATGGCGGCGGCCGACTACGCGGGCGCCGGCTACGACGGTCCGCGCATCGTCAACCGCAACTGGCTGGAGGGGTGGACCTCTCCGGACGGGCTGCGGTGGACGGTGATCGACGAGCCGCTGGCCGACATGCCGGCCGACGGCGGCATCGCGCCCGGCTACGACCCGGCGACCGGCTGCTACTTCGCCTTCGTGCGCCCCGGCGGCACCGGCCGCCGCAGCATCGGCATCACCAGGACGACGGACTTCCGCCGCTGGCCGCTGTCACGGCTGGTCCTCACCGCCGATCCGCAGGACCCGCCGGACACCTCGTTCTACGGCATGTACTACTTCGCTTATCCCGGCCGGGCCGACCTGCACGCGGGCGTGGTGCAGGTCTACCACCAGATCGGCGACGACGGCGACGCGCAGCTCGCCTTCAGCCGCGACGGCCTGTACTGGACGCGGCCGGAGCGGCGGCCGGCCATCCCGGTCGGGCCGCCAGGCAGCGACGAGGCCGGCATCGCCTGGCCGTGGGGCGTGGGGCTGATCACCCTGCCGGACGGCTGGTGGGCCGTGCCGTACGACGCCGGCTCCTGGCTGCACAACGCCGGCGACACGATGCCGCGCGCCAACGGCGTCATCCGCTGGGCGCGCTGGCGCCCGCACCGGCTGGCCGGCTTCGACGCGGCGACCGAGGGCCGCTTCACCATCCCCACGATCACCCGCTCGGGAGGCCCCCTGCGCCTCAACTACCGCTGCCGTGCCGGCGGCTGGATCAGGGTCGAGCTGATCCGCTCGATTCCCTCCCGCTTGAACCCGGACGTGAGGGGCCTCGACGGCTACACGTTCGAGGCGTGCGATCCCCTCACCGGCGACGAGGCCGACCGCGCGGTGACCTGGAACGGCAACGGCGACCTGGACGCCGCCGGCTCGACGGTGGTGATCCGCATCAGGATGTTCGCGGCCACGCTGTTCGCCTACCGGGTATGAGCCGCGTCCTGATCCGGCACGACGCACCCGAAGCCGCCGAGCTGCTCGCGGACGACCCCGACCTGCAGCCGACGCTGGCGCCGGGCGAGTTCGACGAGCGCTTCCTGGCGCTGCATCGGCAGCTCTTCCGCACCGGCGAACCGGACTTCTACGAGGTCACCAGGCACGTCTACCGCCCGCCGGCGCCGTACCACATCGCCGATCACCAGTTCCTGTGGGACGGGAGCCGCTGGCACCTCTTGTACGTGACCGGCGACATCAGCCGGATCGACGCCTACCGCCGGCACATGGAGGCGGGCCGGCTGGACGAGGCGGCGGCCGAGAGCCCGGAGGTCGGGATCGGCCATGCCAGGGGGGACCGCCTCGGCGCGCTGGCCTTCCACCGCAACCTGCTGCTGCCGTCGCAGGGCGACTTCGACAAGGTGACGCGCGGCGTGCCGTTCTGCTTCCGCCACGAGGGACGCTGGGGGATGCTCTACGAGGTCCGCGGTGAGGGCGGCGACCATCAGAGCCTGGCGTGGTCGGACGACGTGGAGGAGTGGAGGCAGGATGACGACAACCCCGCGTTCGGGCTGCCGTCGTGGGGGCCGGACCCGGGCGGAGCGGCGCAGGACGTCTGCGTGCTGCGCCGGCCCGGCGGGCTGTACCTGATCTTCTTCAAGTCGCGGGCTGGCGCCGGCCAGGTCGCCGTCGGCCTCAACGCCACCCGCGACTTCCGAACCTTCGTGGAGCTCGGGCCGGTGTTCCGAACGCCGCCGATGCTGCGCGGCACCATCGGCCTCGAGTCGCCGTGCGTGATCGAGCGCGACGGCATGTGGCACCTGTTCTTCACGCTCGGGCCGGGAACGTGGCACGCGGTCAGCGACCGGCCGACCGGGTTCCTGCAGGGCGGCACCTACTGGCGCGTGGGGACCGGCAGCTACCTGCTGGGCCACTTCCACGCCGCCGAGGTGTTCAACCGCGACGGCCGCTGGTTCCTGTCGACCACGCGCAAGGAGCAGTCGCGGCTGGAAAACCGCCGGCAGGGACGGCTCTGCTATCGGGGTACCTATGAGGACGAGATCGTCCTGGAGGAAGGGGTGTTCCTGACCGAAGTCGAGTGGGACGGCGATCAGCCGTTGTTGGCGAAACCCCACCTGGCCAAATCCGATCTGGAGGGCATATGAGCACGGTGGCAACGGGCCTCTGGCACTTCAGCTACACGGTCCGCGACCTGGACCGCAGCATCGACTTCTACTGCCGGCTGATCGGCATGGAGCTCGTCCACCGGCAACGGGGCGCCAACCCTTACACGGCGCGCCTGGTGGCGTACGCGGATGCGGACATCGACGTGGCGATGCTGCGCATCCCCGACTGCCCGGTGGACGTGAGCGGCCACCACCTGGAGCTGGTGCAGTACCTCCATCCGGCCGGCGCGCCCATCGACACCGCCACCAACCGTCCGGGCGTCGCCCACATGGCGTTCATGGTCGACGATATCCACGCGATGTACGACCGGCTGATCGACGAGGGGGTGCGCTTCAAGGGCGAGCCGGTGGCGATCGAGGAGGGCCGCAACACGGGTGGCTTCGCCGTCTACTTCAACGACTTCGACGGCATCCCGCTGGAACTGCTGCAGCCTCCGCCGCACGCACGGTGAGTTCCCGCCGGCTCCGAACCGCCCTGCTGGGAGCCCTGCCGGGCGACAGCGGGACGCCGCGACCGTGAGCGGCCGTCCGCGGGACCTGTACGCGGGCGCCGGCCGCGACGGCGTGATTCCGCCGGTCGAAGGGAGCCCGTCGCCGGCTGGCCGGCGGAATGGCAGCGGCAACTTCTCGATCTGATTGGCCTGTGGGTGAGCGTCATGCCGCCGGCGGCTGCCGAACGCAGGATGGCGGAGATCGAAGCGGAGCTGGCCGAAGTGCGCTTCGCGTGGAACGGACGGACCGACGGGTCGGGCTCCATCTACTACCGCATCCAGGGCCCGACGCTGCTCATCGAGTTCTCGACCCGTGGCTCGCTCGGCGCCGCGGGCGGTCACGCGGAAGCGGCGGAACAGAAGGGAGGTGACGCGGTCGTCGGAGTCTCCGTCGACTACGAAGCCTTCAGCCACGGCGAGATGACGCTCATGCGGATGGTCACGGCCACCGGGACTACGGTCTCCACCGACTGAGCCAGAGAGCCTCCGAAAGGACCCGCGCGTCAAGTTCTGCGTCATATATCGAGACCTGCCTCCGGGAGATGGTGGGGAAACTTCGCCGTGTCGAGGACTACGCCGCCTGCTCTGCGCTGGTGGCGTATGCCTGGGTTCCGCTCGGAGGCCCTGCCGGGATTCGCCGGGCTCACGCCCGATCGGCTGGTGCGCGAGGGCAAGGCGATCGGGGACGATGCCCCGCGGCGACCGATGCCGACTGCCCTGTCCCGGATGGGAATGGGACATGCAGGGCGGATCGGTCCCGGCTTCTCAGGCGTCGGCCGACCGGTTGTTCACGGCCCGTTACGTGGCAAGCCGTGCGGCAAAGTAGCGTCGCAGGTCGGGGTTCAGGTCGGCCGTGAGCGAATCGTCCCAGGAGTCCCGGTACGTTGCCGTGAACCGCTCGAAGGTCTCGCGCGCTGTCGGGGTAGCGTCCTCGAGGTAAGTCGGATCGTCGAACCACGGCTGGTAGCTGGCGACGTAGCCGCCGAGCCCATTCATGTCCTCGCGCGTGGCGGGCCGCGGGCGCGACGCCGTCCCCCAGGTAACGGCGATGGTGCGGCGCCGCTTGCGCCGGCTGTAGAGGCCGCGGTGGATGGAGTTGACGTGGAAGAACGCCAGGTCGCCGGCCTGCAGCCGGATCGGCTCCCTGCCGGGCATGACGTCCGACCAGCAGTCGTTGACGCGCACCTCGTACTCCTCCGGAGTGTCCCAGCGGCTGTGGGAGCCGGGGACGATCTCGGTCGCTGCCGAGTCGCACAGGCAGATGTGCATGTGCACCTCCCGCGCCGGCACCGCCTCGCTCAGGATGATGCGCTCGGTGTCCGCGTCCGGACGCAGGTCGAACTTGTCGTACTGGCAGTCGCGGTGCCAGCCGCCCACCCACGACTCCCGCGGCGGCTCGACGCAGAGGTTGCACTGCATGAACAGCGGCGGCTCGGCCAGGATCGCCGTGGCGATCGCGATCGCCTCCTCGCCTGCCACGGCGTTCAGAAGGGTTGCCGGGTCCGCCGGCCGCTCCTGGTGGTAGTCGGGGTGGTTGAGGTGAATGAGCATGCGCGCCCGGGCCGAGTAGTTGCGGCCGCTCGGCTGGTTGTCTTCGGTCCCCGTCGTGACGAAGCGGGCGAGCGCGCCCTCGCAGATCCGTCGCAGCTCGCGCACCTGACCGGCATACGCGCCGCGGACGACCACGTACCCCTCCTCGGCAAAGCGGGCGCCGAGCGCGTCCGCATCGACAGACATGGATGCGCTATGGGTGCCGGTGGTAGGTCAAGGTGACCGTGAAGCCCTCATCGATCTGCGATTCGAGCTCCAACTCGATGTCACTCTTGAATTCGTACGTGAGCCGGGAGGGAGCGAGCCTGCTGGAGTTGGGTGTCAGGATCAGAGTCCCGTCCTTGTAGTCATAGGTGCCGTGGATCTCGATGCGGACTCTTGCCGCGCCGCTTGCAGACTCGATGTAGATGTAGCTGTAGTCTCTCTCGAACTCGTACTCGAGCGAGAGTCGGCCACCGCCAGTCAATGGGAACTCGGCATGCCACTCGCCCACGAAGGGATTCCGGGGCACGGAGCCCGAAACGTAGACCCGGCAGCCGGACAGCGAAGTCAGGGCAAGCAGCGTGGCGCATAGCGCCGCCAGAGCGACGACGCCGATCCGGGAGCGTCGCCTGCGACCGTGTGCGTTCATGTCCTCATGCTGATCAGCCATCGGCAGGGAGTCTATCCCGGCAGGCTTCTGCGTGCGAGAGGTGCACTGGCGCGGACCCTGCGGTGACGACTCATGCGGCGTGATCGGCTTGAGCGCGCGCATGCTCAAGCGCTCGTCCCACGGCCGCGACCGGAAGCTGTCTACGCTGCGGGCGTTCGTGGAGGAGTACCCGTGGACCGCGAGGGCAGTGGATCACCGGATCCGCCGAGCGTGACGTCGGCGGCGTCCGCATCGTGCCGTGGCAGAGCTCTCCTGGGCCGGCGAGATCGTCGCCTGATCGCGTCGTGCTATCCTCGAGCGGTGAACCTGGACACGGCCAAGGCGATCTTCGCCCGTCACGGGGACAAGTTCATCACGGCCTACGTGTTCGGCTCGGTCGCGGCCGGCACGGCCGACGAGCATAGCGACATCGATGTCATTCTGGTGCGTGACACCGCGCTGCCGTTCTTCGATCGCGTCCGCGAGATCATGGATCTTCGACTCGAGTTGGGGGCGGCAGACCTGCTCATCTACAATCCCGCCGAGCTGAACGAGATGCTCGCGGAGGACGGCCGGCACTTCTTCAAGCATGCCGTCCAAACAGGACACCGAATTGAAGGAACCCAGCCGAGAAGCCGATCGGTGGCTCAAGCAAGCCGAGAGTGACCTCGCCTACGCCGAGCTCGGCCTGCGCGAGCGGTTCTTCGCGCAGGTGTGCTTCCAGTGCCAGCAGGTGTGCGAGAAAGCGATCAAGGCCCTTCGCTACGGGCGCGGTGAGCGAGCTGTTCTCGGTCACGCGCTGGTAGAGCTGGCGGCCCCGCTGGAGGTGATGGCAAGGTTCAGCGAGAATCTGGCGGTCCTTGATCAGTACTACGTGCCGACCAGGTATCCGAACGGATTGCCGGGCGGCATTCCCGCCGACGTCTATACACGGTCCCAGGCGACGAAGGCGGTGGAAATCGCTCGCGAGGTCGTAGCGGCGGTGGGCGCGGAACTGGGACCGGAAACAGACGATCGCGATGCGGGCGCGCCGTCGGACGGCGATGCGGAAGGCAGTCTCGATCGGTCAGAAGGTGACGCCGAAGCGTAGGTGTTCAAGCTCGGCACGTCGTGGATCGTCAGGTCAGGGCGCAGCCGGTGGGCCGAGCCGATTGAAGCCCATGGTGTCGGTGCCGTGGATGATCTGCAGGGCATGGTCCGGGGAGTCGTACTCCAGGACCTTGACGATGGGGATGATCGCCCGCACCGCCAGCCCGATGCGGCGCAGATCTGAGCGGTTGGCCTCCGAGTGGTGCAGGGTGCGTTCGTTGAACAGGATGAACTCGCCGGGCTTCATCTCCAGATCGGTCAGGTCGCCGGGGTCGTAGCAGCCGGCATCGGCCATCACCTTGAACTGCATGTCGGGCGTCGCCTCGACATGCGGGACGATGGTGCGGTGCGATCCGGGAATCACCTGCAGGTTGCCGTTCTGCCGGGTGGAAGGATCCACGGCGATCCAGGCGGAGATGATGACCGGCGGCTCCAGCGGCCAGTAGTGGAAGTCCTGGTGCCAGGGGATCGCCTTGCTGTCCCGGTTCTTGACAAAGAAGTTGGTGCGCCACAACAGCAGGTCGGGCCCGTACAGCGCAACCATGCGCTCGACGATCGCCGGATCGGTAGCCAGGTCGTACACCGCGCGGCTGTCGAGGTGACGGTTGTGGACACGGTTGTGCGACGCCGGCGGATCGGTTTCCAGAACCCGCTCGATGGCTGGCCGCATCGCGGCCATTTCGTCTGGCGAGCACAGGGTGTAGGGCCCGAGGTATCCGTCGCGGCGAAACCGCTCCATCTCCGCGGCGGAGAGCACCGCGGGCGCGGAAACCGACGTCCGGTCAAGTGGCTTCATGCGGGTTCAGAGCGGCGTTACGGTGATCAGGCGCTCCTCGCCTTGCGCCGCGAGCGGGTTGCGAAGGGGCCGGGCGAAGAGGGGGGATTCGATCTCGAATGTGTCGCCGGTCTGGGGATCGATGCCGTGGGCGCAGCTCAGGATGGGGGCGCCGAGGAAGTGGCAGTGGACGTCGCCGGGGAGGCGAAACAGGTCGTACTTGAACAGGTGGTGCTCCATGTTGGCCAGGGTGTGGGTCATGTTGGCCTCGCCGGTCATGAAGGCGGCCTGCCAGAGCACGGCGCCATCGCGGCGCACGCGCACCTCGCCCTGGACGGAGTCGGGCAGCGGGCCGAGCAGCAGCTCGGGGCCTATCGAGCAGGCACGCAACTTGGAATGCGCGAGGTACAGGTAGTTCTGGCGCTCGATGACGTGGTCGGCGAACTCGTTGCCGAGCGCGAAGCCGACGCGGCGCGGGCGGCCGTGGCGGCCGATCAGATAGACGCCGACCGCCTCCGCCTCCTCGCCGCCGTCGCCCGCGAATCCCGGCAGCGGCAGTTCGTGCTCCGGCGGGATGAGGATGCTGCCGTCGCCCTTGTAGAACCACTCGGGGGCAGCGCCGATGGTACCGGGCGCCGGCTTGCCGCCCCGCACCCCAAGCCGGAACATGCGGATCGAGTCGGTCACACTCTCGTCGTCGGCATCGTCCCTGGAGCCCGACCCGCCGTGCATGGCGTCGCGCGCCATGGCGCTGCCGGTGTGGTTGAGGCCGGTGCCGGAGATCACCAGGTGGGCGGGGTCAGGGTGGTCGATCGGCGGGAGCAGGCGCCGCTCGTCGACCAGCGCCTGGTAGTCGACGCGGGTGGCGCGGTCACGGCCGGCCACGAGGTCGACGAGCGCCCGGCCGGTCGTGTCAGCTTCGTGGGCCAGCTCCAGAATCGAGGCGACGCCGGCGAGCTCGTCGATCCGGTCGCGGCCGGCGACCACGCCGACGCGGCGCCGACCGGACGCGGTCACGTACTGAACGAGGCGCGGGATACTCACAGCCGCTGCACCTCGCCGGTGCGGATGGCCCGGTCGGCGGCCAGCACGATGCGCGTGGCCTGGATGCCGTCGGTGGCGTCGAGCTCGGGGGCGCGCCCGGCGCGCAGCGCGGTGATGAACTCGCGGTTCTCCAGCAGGAAGCCCTCCTCGGTCTCGACCCGCTCCGACCATTGGCGCTCGCCGTCGTTGAACGTGGCGGCCTTGAAGCGGTCGTGGAGTTGCACGCTGCGGCCGCCGCCGAACAGCTCCAGGAAGAACTTGCTGGTCATGTGGCCCAGGGCCGCGTCGCCCTGAATCCAGCTCGCCACGGCGCCGGAGGCGAAGCGGATCGAGGCCACGCACTGGTCGATGCGAGGATGGCCGGGGTGGGTCATGGCGCCGCCGGCCGCCCACAGCAGCTCCGGCTCGCTGCGCGCCATCCAGCGGATCACGTCGGTGGTGTGGCAGCCCTGGCTGTAGACGTTGGCGCCGCCGCGCACCGGGTCCTGCGCCCAGGCGTCGTCGCGCCAGCGGCTGTCCATCATCTGGCCCACGATCACCTGCGGCTCCGGGATGAACTCCCGCGCCTTTTGCAGCAGCGGGTAGTAGCGCATCTTGAACGCCGGCATCAGCCACACACCGGCCTCCTCGACCGCGGCGGCCACCGCCTCGCACTCCTCGACCGACAGCGACAGCGGCTTCTCGATCAGGATGTGCTTGCCGGCCCGTGCCGCCTCGATGGCCAGCGGCGCGTGCGAGTCGTGGTGGGTGCAGATGTAGACGGCGTCAAGGCCGGGGTCGGCAAGCAGCCGCGCGATGTCGTCGGTCGCGTAGCCGCCGTGCTCGGCCGCAAGCCGCTCCGCCGCGGCCGGCACCACGTCGGCGAAGGCCGTGAAGCGGGAGCCGCCCGCCTCCCGCACGCAGTCCGCGTGCACGGCGCCCAGGCTGCCGCAGCCGATCAGGCCGAAGCGCAGGTCGCGGGCGCTCATCCCGGCGGCTCCGGGCCGGAATCGTGGTACATCAGCCGGTGCAGGTCCGTGAGCAGCCGGTCGTCGGTGGTCATGCGCATCTGAGGCGCGATGCAGGGCATGCCGCGGCTCAGCGTCGGGTCGCCGTACACGTTGGTCTGCCGGTCGGCCAGGTCGATGTCCGCGCAGGCCACGCCGTCGCCGTGGATCTCGGCGATGATGGCCCCGGAGGAGTCGATGATCATGCTCGGCGGGCCGGTCGCGGCGGCGACGAAGTAGAGGCGGTTGTCGAGCGCGCGCGTGCGCCACGTGATCGGCTTGCCGCCGGCGACCGGCAGGAACAGGATCTCCGCGCCGAGGTGCGCGTAGTAGCGGGCCACTTCCGGGAACCACTCGTCGTAGCAGATGTGGAGCGCCACGCGCCCGACGTCCAGGTCGAACACCGGGTACTCGGTGCCGCAGGAGATGCCGCCGCGCAGTTCGCCGAAGGTCAGGTGGGTCTTGTCGTAAGAGCCCAGCAGCTCGCCCGAGCGGTCGAACAGGACCGCCGTGTTGAACACGTGCGGGCCGCGCCGGCAGATGACGCCGGCGATCACGTACATGTAGTGGCGGCGCGCGGCCTCCGCCATCACCCGGCAGACGGGGCCCTCGGGGACCGGCTCCGCGGCGTCAGCCCATGATCCGTAGGCGCGTTCGGGGACGCCCTGCACGGGGGAGAACTCGGTGAGGGCGGCGATGTCCACCCCCATCGATCCGGCCTGGTCGAGCTTGGCGGCGATGCGCTCGCGCTGCTCGGCCATGGTCAGCGGCGCCGGCGGCTCGCCGAAGCGGATGGTAGCGATGCGCGCGATGCGCGCCGGCGGCCGTGGGACCTGCGTGACCACGGCCCGCGACCACGCGATCCGGCCGCTCGGTGCGGCGCGCAGGTAGAGCTCCATCCGCTCCTGCTCGGATGGGTGGGGTTCGTGCCGGAACGTGCACTCCAGGGACAGCGTGCCCGCCGGCACGGCCCTCTGTTCGGCGGAACGCAGCAGCCGTGGCGTCAGGAAGTGGCCGGCACACTGGGCGAACACCGAGAGCGCGGGGCGCTCGATGTTCTCCGGGCGTGCCTGCACACTCGCGCGGTACCAGCAGCCGGGGATCAGGCGGACCGGGCGGTGCCAGCAGCCGAAGGCGTGCAGGTCGCCGGTTCCTTCAAGGACGAGCTCCTGCTCTGAGTCCGCGCCGGTTTCGATCCGGGCGCGCGGCGCGAGCTCCGGGCGTGGGGTGTCCGTGCGCCACTCACCGTGCAGGCGATTCGCGTCCGGCGGCGGCTCAGCCTCCCCGGTCTCGACCGGATTGACGCCGGCCGCCAGCAGCAGGCCGACCCACTGGCGATGATTGCGTGTCACCGATGCCGGGCGCTCTCGGCTGCGGGCCACGAATCCGGGGACGTAGCTGCGTCCGGTCGGGACACCGAGGCGGCAGTAACGGGTGTCGAGGCTCCAGCGCACGGTCTGTGACGTATTCGGCAGCGAGCGGTGCGCGACCCGTTCCATGGTCATGAGGGCGTCGCCCGGCTGCATCTGGCAGGTGACGCGCTCGCCGTCCGGCAGGTCCTCGTCCTCGATGCCGTGGTACGCGACGACACCGGGGATGCTGGTGTTCAGCCGGTGCGGAACGCTCTGCCGGTGCGAGCCGGCGATCACTTCCAGGCAGCCGTTCTCGCGCCTGGCGCTGGTTAGCGGGATCCACAGGTTGAGGATCACGGTGTCGCCGATGTCCTCTCTCAGGTATGCGTCGTCCTGGTGCCAGGGCACGTCGGCGGGGTCGTGCTCGGGGAGCTTCACCCGCAGCACCGTCTGCGGATGGGCCAGGATCTCCGGCCCGATCACGGACTCGATCGCGTCGAGCAGGGCCGGATGGGTGCGCAGAGCGAACATGCCGGCCGTCTTGTGCCGTTTGCTGTGCAGCCGGCGCCAGATCCAGGAGAGGGACTCCTCGTCCAGCTCGGCGGCGACCGCGGCCAGCCGCCGGTCGAAGGGCTCGTCCGCGAAGGTGGCATCGGGATCCAGGCGCTCCCAGATGACGAGCTGCTCGACCTCCTGCTCCACGGCCGCGGCGAGGTCGTCGGCGAGGGGCTGGATTGCCGCCCGCGGCAGCAACCCGGGGATGATCAGGTAGCCCCGTTCGTGGAGCTCCGCGCACTGCGACTGGGTCAGACCGGTGGCGTATTCCATACCGGAGCGATTGAACGTCGGCGTGCGCCGCCTTGACAAGCCGCTCGCCGTCCGGGCGGCGTAGCTCGACTATCGCTCCAGCGTCTCGCGCAGCACGCCCGTCGGTCCGACCAGCACCACGTCGCCGAAGCGGAGCTCTTTCTCCATGAACTGCTCTTCCGCATGCTGCAGAGCCCTGCCGGGCTCGATCGCGACGACGGTCGCGTTGTCGGTCAGCGTCTCATCCGCCAGGCGATCCCAGATCGCCTCCACGCTCCGCAGCGCGGTCCAGCGCTCCTCGTCCGTTCCCTCTTCGAAGGCCGCGGTCCCTGCCCAGCGGATCGGGTCGTGCGCGCCGTCCGAGGTCATGACGACTCTGCCTTCGTCCGGGGTGTGCAGGATGTGCCGCTCGGCGAGGATTCCCTCGGGTATGCCGACCGCGTCGAGCAGGCTGTTGTCCGGTTCGGTCGGCATATACGGTTCCTCCGTCCGATAGGGCTCCGCCGGCCGGCCCGTGGTCAGGCGTTCCAGCGCGTCCTTCAGGCCGGCGCGCGTGTGGTCGGTGGTCAGGCACCGGAACGGGCGCCCCGGCTCGATCAGGTGCGCGCGGGTGTCGCCGACGTGCACGAGCATCCCGTTGCGCCGTTTCCAGACCGCGGCGGTGAGGGTCGTGCCGCCCCGGCCCCGGAGCGCCTCCACCACGTCACGCTGCGCGGCAACCAGGGCGTCCGCGAGCATGTCGCGGGGCGTATCGTGATCGCCGGACAGGCACCGCTCGACGACGACCTGCACGGCGCGGCGACTCGCCCAGCCGCCGTCCTCCATGCCGCCCATGCCGTCCGCGACCACGGCCGCACCGTGAGGGGACAACACGCCGCGGGGAATCCAGAGCAGCGCCACGCCGCAGTCCTGCTGCTCCGGGCGCGGGCCTTGCTGCATGCCGACCGCCAGCGCGCCGTCCGCACCGGCGTGGATCGCCCCGTCCGCGTAGCCGGAGAGACCGAGCGTCTCAGCGAGCCATTCGCCCACTTCCGAGTATTTCATCGTTACGCCCCACCACCGGGCGCCACGGTCTCTAACCCGCAGTCGCGGTGGTCTTTTTCCGAACGGCGCTCTTCACCTGCGCCTGACCGTCCCGGAACCCCAGCCGCTTGCGTCGGCCGCGCATGGCCGCGTGCGCCGCAGGCGAGCCGTCGTGGAAGCTGCCGAACCACTTGTCCAGCGGCACGCCCTCATTGCCGTAGTTGCACTCGAAGTAGCGGTGGTGCAGGTAGTGGAAATAGCCGCCGTTGCTGAAGGTCTTGTCGTCCTTGAGCACGAACTCCGAGAACCCCGAGTGGCCGGCCGCCGGGCTCAGCCCGGTGTGCATCAGGTGGAAGACCGCGTGGATGGGGTGCGACGGAATCACCCAGTGCACGAGCACGCCGGAGAAGTAGATCAGGTGCTCGATCGGGTGCATGGACAGCCCCGACCACGGGCCGATGTTGACGTTGCGGTGGTGAAGGTAGTGGGCGATCTTGTAGAGCGGCTTCCAGTGCGTCCACCGGTGCGTCCAGTAGAAGTGCATCTGCCGGATGAACAGGACCGCGATCATCATCAGCGAGCAGTAGGCGATGCCGGCCGGCGTGCGCCACTCGACCCGCGGCAGCCAGCCGTTGCCGTACATCCACAGGGTCACCGCCTCGTACGCGGTCCAGATGCCGGCGCCGGAAACCAGCGACCAGAACATGTTGTCCCAGGTCTGGTTGCCGAACAGGAACGCCCGGTTCTTCTTCGCCAGCCAGCGGGCGTTGTACTTGTACTTCTTCCCCTGCGCGCGCTTGATGTAGAGGCGCAGGTGCAGTCCGCCGGCGATCAGGACCAGGAGCGCGACGTTGCGCAGGTAGATCTCCGCGATCCAGTCGAGCTGGAAGGTGGCGGTGCGCTCCAGGGAGGGCGTGAGAAAGAGCCATGCCACCACGGCGATGGCCATGTAGACCAGGTTCTTCGGCCACAAGATGCCGTCGTGCCCGAAGATCGCCTTGAGAATCACCTTCGTCCGCACCGGCCGGTCCCACATCGGGGACGGCTGCGGGAGATTCGCCGGCTGCCACTCGCCCTTCGCGTCGCGAACGCCCAGATCCGCCTCAGCCATGACGTGGCAGGATAGCATGGGCCCGCCGGATGTAAACCCCTGTGTGGCGGTCATTCACGCGCGCGCGCCGGTCTCGTGTGGCCGGCAGGCCGCTGCTCATCCCGCGTGCTACGCTCCACTTCCGTGAGTGACGGAACAGCCCCCGAGCGACTGGACGCCGAGCGGCGCCTGTTCGTCGACCTGATCGACGTCGACCGCCGCGACAACGTGAGCCTCACCTTCCACCAGGCCCGCAAGCACGGCCTGCCGGTCATCGCCCAGGAAGAGCCGTGGGAGCGGATGGGCGGCATGACCGCGTCGGTCATCTACGACCACGAGGAGGGCGTTTTCAAGGCGTGGTACATGGCCGGCATGTATGCCCCCGACAAGGAGCACGTGCAGTGCCTGGCGCTGTCCGATGACGGCATCAACTGGACCAAGCCCGTGCTCGGCCTGCACGAGGCCCTCGGCAACACCGACAACAACATCGTCGTTCCGGCCGAGTACCACGACGGCAGGGACCACTTCGAGACGATGGTGAAGGATCCCATGGATCCCGACCCCGAGCGACGCTACAAGGCGCTCGGCTGGGCCAGCTACGACTGGGACGGCCCGCTGAGCGGCATCTACACCGGCACCTCGCCCGACGGCATGCGCTGGACCTTCACGCCGGAGCCGATCGTCCGTCACCACCCGCGTCCCGGAACCGCCGACTTGGGGCCGATCGGCGACGCGCAGGCGATGATGATCGACACTCGTCGCAAGCGTTACGTGGCGATGCTGCGCGGCGCTATGGATCACCCCGGCTGGCGCGTGATGTCGGTGAGCGAGGACTTCGTCACCTGGACCCGGCCGGAGCGCTTCCTGCTCTATCTCAACCACGAGGAGTCGCTGTACAACAACAACGGCTTCGTCTACGGGGCTCAGTACCTGGGCATCCTGACCCACTTCGACCGCCGCGCCGAGCACCAGTCGCAGACCCTGAAGCTCCTGACCAGCCGCGACGGCGACGTGTGGATGCGAGCGCCTGCCACCGAGCCCCTGGTCGGGCTGGGCGACGTCGGCGACTGGGACCGCTTCCAGATCATGCTCACCGGCGCCCCGCCGGTGCCGGTGGGCGACCGGCTGCACATCTACTACCGCGGCACCTCGCGCCGCCACAACAAGGTGGTGGGCGAGTTCGAGCCCAGAATCGACCCGGACCAGGAACGCGGCGGCATGTCCATCGGGCTGGCCACGCTGCGGCTGGACGGCTTCGCTTCCATCGACGCCAGCTACGACGGCGGCACCATCACCACGGTGCCGTTCGAGCTGGCCGGCGCCGAGCTGCACGTCAACGCCAAGTGCGACTTCGGCCGCATCGGTGCGGAGCTGCTCGACGAGGGGTGCCGCCCGATACCGGGCTATGCCGCCGACGACTGCATCGCGGTCAGCGCCGACACCACCGACCAGGTCATCCGCTGGCGCGGGGAGGCGGCCGGCAGGCCGCTGTCCGCCATCGCCGCGCCGGCGCGGATCCGCTTCCACATGGCCAACTCCCGCCTCTATAGCTACTGGCTGCAGTGAGGCCCCGAACCATCCGGCAAGCCGGAACCCCAGCAAGGAGCACGGCATGATCACCGTCCACAACAGCGTCCCCAACCCCGTCGTCGAAGAGGCGGTCCTGTTCCCGTTCGACACCTACAGTTGTCCGTTCTCGGCCGGGCTCCGGCTGCAGCTCATCCCCGGAAAGATCCCCGGCCGCGGCAACCCGATCGTCGTCGCCGCCGGCGAGCCGGGGTCACCCGACGACTACAGTACCCGCTTCTACGGCACGGTCATCCCCATCGACGGCGAGTTGCGCATGTGGTACCTGGCCCGCAGCACCCTCGACGCGGACGGCAGCAACGGCGGCCAGCTCCGCTGCTGCTACGCCACCAGCACGGACGGCGTCAACTGGGACAAGCCCGACCTGGGCCTGATCGAGTTCAACGGCAGCACGCACAACAACATCGTCAACCTGCGCGCCGGCCGCTGCGACTTCGCCGCTCTGCCGGTGATGTACGAGCCGAACGACCCGGACCCGGCGCGGCGTTTCAAGGTTGTCTTCGAGAGCGAGGCGTACGGCAACCAGTTCGCCGTCGCCTACTCGGCCGACGGCCTCAACTGGACCGAGTCGCCGAACAACCCGGTCGGTCCCGGCCTGGAGCAGACCGGGCTGCTCCGCCACAACGGCTGCTATTACGTCAACGGCCAGGGCGGCACGCACTACACCACGGGGCGGGTGCTCGCGACCTTCGCCTCCTACGACTTCGAGACCTGGACGCAGGCGTCCTGCCTGGGCTTCCGCCGCGACATGGTGCCGCCTGAACCGCTGCTCTACGACCCGCTCTCCTCGGCGCCGAAGGCCAGGTGGAACCAGAGCGAGGAGGTGCACCTGGGAGCCGGCCTCTGGGACCGGGGCAACGTGATCCTGGGCATCTACGACATCTGGCACGGCACGCCCAGCAGCGACCGCCAGCTCATCTCCATGGACCTGGGCCTGCTGGTCAGCCACGACGCCCTGCACTTCTACGAGCCGATCAAGGATTTCCCGATCCTCCCTTCCTACGAGGAGGCAGGCGCCGTGGTCGGCAAGCCGCCGACGGTCAGCCACGGCCAGGGCATGGTCAACTGGGGCGACAAGACCATGCTGTGGTACGAGGCGTGGGGGAATCTGCCGGTGGAGGTGCGCCTTGCCACCTGGGAGCGCGACCGGATCGGCTATTTCGAGGCCATGCGCGGCGAGGGCGGCCACCTGGTGACCTGCCCGCTGGCCGGCGCCACCGAGTTCAGTGCCAACGTCGGCGGCCTGGGCCCGTACACTGAGCTGCGGTTCGAGCTTCTGGACGAGGGCTTCCATCCGCTGCCCGGCTTCAGCGGCGCCGACGCCGCGGTGCTCACCGGGCTGGAAGGAGCCGGAGAAGGCGAGGAGGACCTGGTGCCGGGTCAGCAGAGCCGGCGGGAGTCCACGCCGGCCGCCGGACTGCGCGAGCCGGTCCGCTGGCAGCGCCCCGTGCCGGCCGACGCCGGATCGCTGCGCCTGCAGGTCACCTTCGCCGGCATCCGCCCCGAGGACGGCCAACTGTACGCGATCTACGCCCGCTGAGCGCGCGTTCCGATCTCTCATCAGAAGATTGTAGGAGGTGCAATGGACACGAAATTGACGAGAATCGGAGTGTTCTACGACGGAAGCTACTTTTCTCACGTGAGCAACTATTACTGCTACGACCACCAGCGGCGGGCCCGGATCAGCATTTCGGGCATGCACGACTTCACGCGACCACGTCGTTGCCGAAGTCCAGGCGGATCACCATCACGGTGTCGGTCATGCGGTTGACCGGCAGGCCGCTCAGGCGGAGGTAGGGCGGCTCCTGCCAGTGCCACGGCGTGGTCTCGACCGTGGCGCGGAGCTCGCTTCCGTCGTTCAGCAGCGTCGCCCGCTCGGGAGCCACGCGCAGCGGCTTGAGGATCAGGCCGGTGCTCTGCGGCGCCGCCGGCAGGTGGACGTAGATGGTGTTCCCCTTGCGCGTGACCAGCAGGCTGTCGCGAGGCACGTGGCGCGCGCCGCCGTGCATACCGATCGCATCGTCCTCGATCACCGTCGAGGCGGGCACGGTGCCGTCGAACGCTTCGCGGACCTGGCGGTACCAGTTGCCCACCTGGGCGAGCGTGCCCAGGTTCTCCGCCGGCAGGCTGCCGTCCGCCTTCGGGCCGACGTTGAGGATGTAGTCGCCCCCCATCGCCAACACGCGGTCGATGCTCTCGATGATGTGGCGGTCGCTGTAGTAGTCCTCGTCCTCGCGATAGCCCCAGCTCTCGCGGCCGAGCGCCTGCACGGCCTGCGTCGGTGAGTCGAACTCGCGTGCCTCGGGGACATGGCGTTCCGGGGTGACGTAGTCGCCCCGGCTCGGACCGCGGTCGTTGATCAGGATGCCGGGCTGCAGCTCGCGCACCATTTCGTTCAGGCTCGGGTCGTGGTGCTCGGCCACGTTCACGTCCCAGAAGAAGTCGCGCAGCGGACCGTAGTTGGTGCAGAGCTCCCGTACCTGACCGCGGACGAACTCCCAGTAGGCGCCGAGGTCCGGCCGGTCGCCGGGGCGCGGACCGAACATCTCATGGTGGCGCCCCAGGTTCGGGTAGTGCGGGTGATGCCAGTCGGGGCAGGAGTAGTAGAAGCCGAGGGCGATGCCGCGGCGCGCGCACGCCTCGGCAAGCTGGGCCAGGATGTCCCGGCCGTAGGGGGTGTGCATCACCGAGTAGTCGGTCAGCTTCGTGTCCCACAGGCAGAACCCGTCGTGGTGCTTGGTCGTGATCACGACGAAGCTCATGCCGGCGCTCTCGGCCGCGACCAGCCACTCGTCGGGATCGAAGCGGTCCGGGTCGAAGCGGTGGACGAGCTGCTCGTAGTCGCGCCGCTTCATGTCGGACCGCCAGAGGATCTGCTCGTGCCACGCCGGAATCGCGTACAGCCCCCAGTGGATGAACATTCCCAGCCGCTCCGTGAAGTACCGGTCGCGCCCGTCGCCGAATGGTCTGATCATGGTCGTCCCCCCTGCTTGCGGCATCTTATCGGGGCTGCGGGGACGAGACGCGAGGCGCGGTGCCAGAGACGAAGCCGGCCGCCCAGCCGGCGGCGCACCGCGTCGAGTCCGCTCCCGAGCTGTCTCGCCTCGATCCTCGGTCGCACACCGAGTAGCCCGCATGTATGCCAGGGGAGCGCCACCCACCGCGGTCATGCGCTATCTGGAACGGCAAGCCGACAGAGGCTCGGAGGAAGCGGAATACATGCCGCGCCAGTACCTGGACGTCATGGTCCGCAACTCCAGGCCCATAGAGCATATCCGAGACATTGGAATGCTCTGATGCCAAGCTGCTGACGACTCGGTGATCTCCTGGAGTGACCGAGGCGTCGGTGGCGGCACAAGGTCGATACCGGCATGATTGACGGATGAATTCCCCAGTCCTGACGCCCGCGTCGTTCTCGCCTTCGACCACGTCCGTCGAAGACTTCGACTTCACCGCAGGGCAGGTGGACGCCGACGCCATGACGGCGGCGTACCGCAGGGATGGCGCCGTGGTGGTGCGCGGGTTGTCCGACGACTACGTGGCGGACCTGCTGCAGGACATGGAGGCGATCCTGGAGCAGAGCCAGGCGCTTCTTCCCGAGGCGGCGGCGGCCAAGCACCACGCCAACGCCGTGACGACGCCGGACGGCACGTTGTTCAACGCCGACCCCAGCGATCCGGGACGCATGGTCGTCAACACGCTGCGGCTGAACGCCATGATCTCCGGCGCCTTCCTGCGCTCGCTGGTCAACCCCGAGCTGCTGGATCTGCTGGCGGCGCTGATCGGGCCGGACATCGAGCTGTGGAAGTGGGGCCAATGCGTCTACAAGCAGCCCAGGACCGGCGTGCCCAAGTCGCTGCACCAGGATGGGTACTACTTCGAGCACAAGCTGCAGAGCCCGACGGCCGTGCTCAGCTACGCGGTCGACGTCGACATGGGCAACGCCCCCCTGTACGTGGTGCCCGGCTCGCACGAACTGGGGCTGATCAGGCACGACGACGACCGCTGGGCCGGGTTCGCGCTCAACGATCCCGTGTGGTGGGAGCGCGCCGTACCGATCGAGGGCCGGGCCGGGGATGCCGTGATCTTCCATACCTGCACGATCCACGGCTCGCCGGACAACCGCTCGGACCGGCCGCGCCCGGTGTTCATCCAGCGCTACCGGCGCGCTGACGACTTCTGCGTGATCGACGTCGCCAACGTCGCCGACCGGCAACGCGCCGAGCAGGCGCCGGTCGCGGCCAAGACGGAGGACGATTGGGGCCTGATGGTGCGCGGCATCCGCCGCTATCAGCCAGCGGAGGGCAATCGCTGAGGGACGCTCGGCAAACATCGCGTACTGTCCTTTACGGAACAGGAGGTATGCATGGTCGAGCTGATGGTGGTGCTGGCGCTCATGATCGCCCTGGTCGCGGTACGGGCCGTCCTCATGCGGAAGCGTGCGGGCAGGAAGGACTATCGCACCAGGGAACAACGCGCGAGCGCTGAACGTCCTGATCGTGTCGGCCTCTTCGGGCATGCCCGGCATCACCACGGGAGCGGCTGGGGTGGCGTCGCGGGCGGATACAGCTCCGGAGACTCCGGGGGCGGTGACTTCGGCGGCGCTGACTCGGGCGGAGGTGACTCCGGCGGTGGCGGAGACGGAGGCGAGTAACGCCCTCATTCGTACCTTTGCAGATGTACGACCACGCATGCCGGCAGCCTGACCTTGCCGGGATCCGGACGGTGCACTACGCTGTAGTGTAATGCAGAAGAACGAAGTCTACAGTTGGCGGCTCGACGCGGCGCTGAAAGAGGCGCTGGAGAGGGCTGCTCGTGCCGAAGACACGAGCGTCGCGAGCTTGCTGCGAACGATCGTCACCGACTGGCTTGCGCGCAACTCGGCGAATGGAGACGACGCGGCTTCCCAGCTCCGGATGCGCAACCAGGCGCTCCGCTGCGCCGGATCGATCCGGGGGGGCGATCCGAATCGAGCGGAACAGGCAAGCAGTCGCGTGCGAGCGGCGTTGCAGGATCGACGTGCGCGTTGAGGGACTTGCCGACACCGGCGCTCTGCTCGCCTTCCTCGATGAGGACGACAAGTGGCACGAACGATGTGTCGCGACATTCGAGCGCCTGCGTCTCCCGCTCGGGACGACCGCTGCGGTTCTCGCCGAGCTGTTTCACCTGCTCGGCCACTCGGGAGAGCTGGCTCCAGCATGGGGACTGATCAGGTCGGATGCGATCACCGTTCTTCCCATCGTCGATGACGATCTTCCGGCTCTCGATGAACTGATGAAGCGTTACGCCGACCGTCCCATGGACTTCGCGGACGCAACGCTGGTGCATGCCGCGGATCGCGAGGGGATCACGACGGTGTTCACCATCGACCATGACGACTTTCAGACGTACCGAGTCGGCAGGCGGCGTCGGTTCCGGATCGCCCCCGAGCGCTGGTAGATCGGCTGGGCGTGTCACTGAACGAGTTGTGCCGTGCCGCACTTGCGGCTGCGGTGGATGCGGAAGCCGGCGGGGCGACCACGGAGGCGGCCTTGCCGGACCACGGGATGCTGGCCCGGATCACCAAGTCCTATCGGCCGGACATCGTCGGGGTGATCCTGTTCGGCTCCCGTGCGCAGGGCACCGCGAGGCCGGACTCCGACTGGGATGTCGTGCTGGTCATGACGCCGGCGACAGCGCTCTCACGCGATCTGTACCGGACCTGGGATGAGCGCATCGATCGCGGCACGCGGGATCCGGTGGTGAGTCCGCACTTCATCCATCTGCCACCTGCTGACGGCGGCGGATCGCTGTGGTTGGAGGCGGCGCTGCACGGCCAGGTGCTCTGGCAGCGCGACGCCGGCCTGACGCGCCGCCTGGCGGGCGCCCGGGAGCGGATAGCGGCGGGGAAGGTGCGCTGGCGCGTCGCCTATGGAACCCCGTACTGGGTGCACGGGGAGCCGGATGTACAACTCTGATCTCACCAGCGACTACCTGCAGCGCGCCGCCAGCAGGCTCAAGGCGATCGAGGTACTGCTGGCGGAATCGAGTTGGGCGGATGTCGTGCGCGAGTCACAGGAGGTGGTCGAGATCTGTCTCAAGGCGCTGCTTCGTCACGTCCGCATCGAGGTTCCGCGCCTGCACGACGTGAGTCCCGTGCTGGAGGACAACCGCGATCGCCTGCCGGCGGCGGCGCTGTCGCACCTGGATCGACTGAGCGGCGTGTCGCGTTCGCTGCGGCGTGACCGCGAGTTGGCATTCTATGGGAGCGAGGATCTGACGCCGAACGCGTTCTATCGCCGGGAGGATGCGGAGAAGGCATTGCAGGACGCTTCATTCGTGCGCCGCACCGTGCTGGACGCGGTGGAGGAAGCGGATCCATAGCTCATCGCCTCGTCCAGCGATAGAGCTACGTCTCGCAGGGGTCCTCCGGGGGGCTCAGCCACGTTCGCGTGAGTCGCGCGAGTTCACCGGGTCGCAGCCTGCCGGAAGCGGCCGATCCGAACAGAACGGCGAAGGTCAGGTGCGGAAAGCGCTCAAGCTCCGAGCCGACCGCCGAGGCGATCTCATCGGCGGCCGACATCGGTACCATCGTCGCACACCGGGAGGAGCCGAGCGGCTGTCATGCCAGCCGCTCCCACCGGGCGGGGTCGATGGCGCCGGTCACCGGCCGGCCCGCGAAGAAGTCCTCCAGCGCGGCTACCGTGGCATCGCCGATGCGGCGGTGGCCGTAGCGGCCGTGGCCGGCCACGTGCGGCGTCAGGATCACGTTGGGCATCGCGCGCAGCGGACTGTCGGCGGGCGGGGGCTCGGGAGTCGTGACGTCAAGCGCCACCCGGATCCGGCCGGTGGACGCCTCCCGGATCAGGGCGTCGTGGTCGATCAGGCTTCCCCGCGCGGTGTTGACCAGCACGGCGCCATCACGCAACAGGCGGAGCTGCTCGGTGCCCACCATACGGTCGGTCTCCGGGATGCTCGGCGCGTGCAGGGACACGATGTCCGAGCGGGCGAACAGGTCGTTCAACTGCGCTTTCTCGACTTCCATTCTTTCCGCTCCCTCCGCGGTCAGAAACGGGTCGTAGACCAGCATCCGCACCGCGAACGGGCGCAGTACCCGGATGACCTCGCGGCCAACGTCGCTGGCGCCGACGATGCCGACGGTGGCGCCGGTCAGGTACTGCTCACCCACCGGGATCGCAGGCGTTCGCCAGCCGCCGGTGCCGCGCACGTGCAGAGCGTGCTCCATCAGCCGCTTCGCGCTCATGATGATCAGGCCCAGCGTGGTCTCGGCCACGTTGTGGGCGATCGGCACCGTGGCCGTGCACACGCAGATGCGGCGCGGGACGATGTAGCGGTCCCACACTTGGTCCAGCATGCGGCGCACCGAGCCGGCCGAGTGGGCGATGATCCGCAGCCGGTCGGCCGCCTGCATCACCGCGGGCGTGATCGCCGGCGGTCCGCCGGAAGCCGGGGCCGCCCAGCCGGTGATCAGCGCATCGTGTCCGCCGATCAGGGAGCAGACCTCCCCCTCCGTCAGGTCGCTCTCGCCCTCGTTGCCGGTCACCTCGAAGCGTTCCTGCAGGCGCGCCCAGGACTCGGGGGTGAACACCTTCTCTCTGTGCTCGCGGCCGGGCAGCAGCAACACGCGCGGCCTGCGCGGCGTGGCGGTGTCAGCCGGCATGGTGCGCTGCCCCCGTGCTGTCGAGCTCGGAGTCACCCGTGGCGAGCTGCCAGTCGCGGATGCGGGCGGTGAGGTCGCGGCAGCGTTCGGCGTGCTCCGGGCGGAAGGCCAAGTTGGCCGTCTCGCCCGGATCGTCGTTCAGGTCGTAGAGCTCGTGCTGGCCGGCGGGGCTCAGGCAGAATTTCCACCCCTCGGGCGTGACGATGCAGCGCACGGCGTCGGCCAGGTCGGCCAGCCCGGCCTCGCGCGTGGTCACCTCGGCCAGGTAGTCGGGCAGCGGGTCGCGCTTCAAGTCTTCGTGGACCAGGTAGTTTATGTCCGTCCACTCCACGAACGCCGGCCGCGGCGGCGGATCGGTGCCGTCCAGCCACGGGGTGAGCGACGTGCCTTGCAGGTGCTCGGGCGCGGCGACGCCCAGCTCGTCGAGCACGGTTGGCACGATATCCACGTGACCGACCGGCGCGTGCACGTGCCGGGCTTGGCGCTGCCCCGGCCGGCTGACCAGCAGCGGCACGCCGATCGACTCCTCGTACATCAGGTTCTTGCCGAAGAGCTGGTGGCTGCCGGCCAGCTCGCCGTGATCGGCGGTGAGGATCACCAGTGTGTCATCGGCCGCGCCCGAGGCGTCGAGCTGGTCGAACACCCGGTCGAGCGCTCGGTCGACCTGCGTACACAGGCCCCAGTAGCGCTGGATCAAGAGGCGCCACGCCAGCTCGGAGCGCAGGGCGATGCCGTCCTTGCGGTGGTGCAGCACGGACAGGTGCTCCAGCAGCGCCTTGCGCGGCTGATCCGGGCCGGGCGGATGGTGCCAGTTGTCCGGCAGCGGCACCTGGTCGAACGGATGCAGGTCGTCCAGGGGTCCGGACAGCGGGTCGTGGGGTTCGTAGAAGCAGAGGGTGAGGGCGAACGGCCTGCCCGCGTGGCGGCGGATGAAGTCACACGCCTTGGCCGCGATGTTGGACGGGCCGCCCAGGTGCTCGGGGATGGCGGGCCGGTCCGCCTTGCCGAAGCGTACGCCGTCGACCGGCGTGAGGCCGTGCGCGCGCAGCAGATGATCGGGCGCGATGTCATTGAAGTCGAGTTCGTCGATGGCGCAGGCGCGCGGCGCCGGCCCGTCGGCATAGCGGTGGCTGCCGCTGCGGCCGAAGAACCCGCAGACCCAGCGATCGTCGAGCAGATCGGTCAGGCATCGGATGTGGTCGTGCATGGGATGCCGGCCCAGCGTGACCTGGCCGTTGTAGTGCGGCCAAGTGCCCGTGAACAGGCAGGCGCGCGCCGGACCGCACACCGGCTGGGCGCAGTAGGCGCGGCGAAAGACGGTGCTCCGCTCGGCCAGCGTGTTCATGCGCGGCACCTGGATGCGGTCGTTGCCGTAGGCGGCCAGGGTGGAGCGCGCCTGCTGATCGGTGACGATCAGCAGCAGGTTCGGAGACGTGGACGAGGAGCGCTGGGCCATCGCGGACGGCTCGGCCTCAGGCCACCGCCGGCTCGATGCGGCGCCGCTCCTGCTGCGTTCTGCCGTCCGGGTCCGGGGTGATCGCAGCGCCGGCCGGCATGTAGATCACGTTCATGGCCCGCCGCCGCCGGTCGGTCGGATTGGGGTCGGAGCCGTGCAGCACGCGCGGGTTCAGCAGATAGGACTCGCCGGCCGCGGCGGTGAGGACCACTTTCTCCCCGTCGTTCTCCTGAGCGGTCGCCCGGGAACGGGCGCGGGCCGTGACTTCCTGCCACGGCAGGCCGTCGGCATCGAAGTGCTGGGCATCGAAGTGCTGGGCATCGGAATGCTGGGCATCGGAATGCTGGCTGCCCGGCAGGATGTACATGGCGCCGTTGTCGGCACCGGCGTCGTCGAGCGCGGTCCAGATCGTGAAATAGGGAGTGCCGGGAACCGGAAAGCCGGTGCCCGTGTCCTGGTGCCAGCCGAGAGCGGTGCCGCCGTGCGCGGGCTTCATCAGGATCATCGCCCGGTGGATGGCAAGCGGCTGCGGGACGAGCTGGTGAATCACATCGAGCATCGCCGGACCGGTGATCACCGGGTAGAAGACCGGATCCCACTCCAGGCCGCCGATCTTGCGGTAGCCGTCGGAGGCGCCCGCGTACGCGTAGCCGGTGGAGTCGTAACCGGCGTGGTGCCACTTCTCGTCAAGCTGGAAGCCGACCCGGCCCGGAGGGACGCGGCCGGAGGTCAGGTCGTCCGTGCGGCGGCTGAGCGCCTCCAGCTCTCCGGCGCTCATCACCGCTCCGAGCGGCAGGTAGCCGTCGGCACGGAATCGATCGAGCTGTTCGCCGGTGAGCGCCATCGGTCTACTCCTCGGCCGGCGCGTCGCGCAGCTTTTCCAGGATGAACTCGTTGCCTAGGCCGTAGGTCTTCGACTCGTCCATCATCAGCGCCATGTTCGGGAAGCTGATGATGCGCCAGCCGTCGTTCATCGCCTTCAGCACGCTCTGGTACGGCCAGTCCTCGGGATCCTCGGGACACGCCTTGACCTCGCCGTCCTCGACCAGGGCCATGCCGTTGACCTTGGAGGTGACCGACGAGAACAGCGTCCACAGGTAGAGGACATCCTGCCGGTGGCCGTTGCCGCGCATCGCGCGAGCTGCTTCCGCGCAGGCGCGCAGGCGCTCCGCCGGCAGCCGGTCCGACTCCAGAAGCCGGACGCACTCCTGCAGCTCGTCAGCCAGCTTGTCCGCGTCCATGGGAGCACGCTGTTCCGTCACCTCGTGCGCTGTCAACAGCTCGACGCCGCGCGGCCCGCCGTCACCAGATCGTGTCGGCGCCGAGCGCGCCGATCGCCGGATCGGGCGTCGCGACGCTGATTTTCTGAACCATCGCCTGCGCGGCGATCATCCGGTCGAAGGGATCACGATGGGCGTGGGGGAGGGCGCCCGCGCGCAGCGCATGTGCGCCGGCGATCGTGAGTTGGCGATAGCCGTCCTGAGCCAGCCGGTCGTCCCACTCCTCGATGACCTGGCAGCCCGCCGGGTAGTTGCCCAGCCGGTGCTGCGTGGCGATCTCCCAGGCGCTCGCGGCGCTGACCCACACCTTGTTGTGCGGATCCTCGAGCAGTCCGCGCACCCGGCTGCTGAGCTTCTCGGGCTCTGCCCAGGCCCACAGCAGCGTGCGAGTATCGAGCAGGAGCCTCATCGGCCCCCGTCCCAAGCGGTGAGCTCGGCATCGTCGAGCGGCTGCACGAACGAGTCCGGCACCGCGCCGTCCCGATCGCGGTGCCGCCCCAACTCGCGCGGCGGAGGCGTCGCCAGTGGCACGAGCCGGACGCAGCGAACACCCGCCTTGGCGATCACGATCTCCTCCCCGGCGTGTGCCCGGTCAACCAGCCGCGCGAGTTGGGGCACCGCCTCGTGCACGCTCAGCATCGTCATGCCGCGAGCATAGTCCGCCTCCCCACGTCGGTCGACGAACGTCCTGGATCGGATGTTGCCCATCCCCGGAGGATGGACTAAACCGAAGTTCCAGAGCGTGAATCTCTCGTAACTTCATTGACAGAAATTAGTTGCAAGGTGATCTGCGTGCTGATTGGCGTCGTTTCGTGTCCATGTAGATGGTGGTGAATAGCGGCGAGATACATGCTATTTGATCTTGACATATCGTGACTTGTGTGCATGCTGTTGCCACAGATCGGTAGTCATGTACATCGAGTCTGTCCCCAACCGCTCCTCTCCCCCTGCCATCCTGCTCCGCGAGTCCTACCGCGAGCACGGCAAGGTCAAGAAGCGCACGCTCGCGAACCTCTCCAAATGGCCCCCTGATCTGGTCGACGGCTTGCGCACCCTGCTCAAGGGCGGCCACGCCTTCGCCTCGGTCTCGGATGCGTTGCTGCTCACGCGCTCGCTGCCCCACGGCCACGTCGCCGCCGTGCTGGGCATCCTCAAGCAGCTCGGACTCCATACCCTCATCGCCCGCAAGGCCAGCCGCTCGCGCGAGCTGATCATCGCCATGATCACCGCCCGCGTCATCGACGCGCAGTCCAAACTGGCCACCGCCCGCGCGCTCTCACCGCCCAGCGCCGTGTCCACCCTGGGCGAGTCGCTGCGGTTGGGGGAGGTCGATGAGAACGAGCTCTACGAGGCGATGGACTGGTTGGTCGGGCGCCAGGCGGCGATCGAGGACCGCCTGGCCGAACAGCACCTCAGCGAGCACACGCTGGTGCTCTACGACGTGAGCTCGACCTACTTCGAGGGCAGCCACTGCGAGCTGGCGCAGTTGGGACACAGCCGTGACGGCAAGTCGGGCACGCTGCAGATCGTGTTCGGGCTGCTGTGCACCCAGGAAGGCTGTCCGGTGGCGGTGGAGGTATTCCCTGGCTCTACCGCCGACCCGAAGACGGTGAGCGCGCAGGTGGACAAGATCCGCACCCGCTTCGGACTCACGCGGGTGGTGCTGGTCGGCGACCGCGGGATGCTGAGCGCGGCGAGGATCCGCGAGGACCTGCAAGAGGTGGAGGGGCTGCGCTGGATCACCACGCTGCGCGCGCCGACGATCCGCAAGCTGGTGGCCGCCGGCGAGGTGGCGCCGTCGTTGTTCGACGAGCGCGACCTGGCCGAGATCACCAGCGAGGAGTTTCCGGGCGAGCGGCTGATCGTGTGCCGCAACCCGTTGCTGGCCGACGAACGGGAGCGCAAGCGCCAGGAGCTGCTACAGGCCACCGAGCAGAAGCTGGCCCCGATCGCTCAGGCCACCCAGCGCGTCCATCAGCCGCTACGGGGCGAGGCCGAGATCGGCATGCGGGTCGGCAAGGTGATCAATCACTACAAGGTGGGCAAGCACTTCGTGACCGAGATCACCTCCGAGTCGTTCAGCTTTCGGCGCGATGAGGCCAAGATCGACGCCGAGCAGGCGCTGGACGGGCTGTACATCGTGCGCAGCAACGTGGAGCCGCAGGTGCTCGACGCGGCGCAGACGGTGCGCGCCTACAAGGGGCTGTCGAAGGTGGAGCGGGCGTTTCGGTGCATGAAGTCCGTGGACCTGAAGGTGCGCCCGATTCACCACCGGCGCGCGGATCGAGTGCGGGCGCACGTGCTGCTGTGCATGCTGGCCTACTACGTGGAGTGGCACATGCGGCGCTCGTTGGCGCCGTTGCTGTTCGACGATCACGATCGACAGGGCGCCGAGCGCAAGCGGGTCTCCGAGGTGGCTCCGGCGCAGCGATCGGCGGCCGCGGCGGCCAAGGCGTCGAGCAAGCGCACCGAGGACGGGTTGCCGGTGCACAGCTTTCGGACGCTGATCACTGAACTGGGCACGCTGACGGCGAACACGATGCAGGTTGCAGAGGGCGGCAGCACGTTCACGCTGCACACGCACCCGACGCCGGTTCAGCAGCGCTGTTTCGAGCTGCTTGGGGTCACGCCCCGCATGTAGCCATGCACAGGAACCTGCACCATTGAGAAACTACCCTGACCACAAGGACTTCAGGCAATTTCGCTCCTGGAACTTCGGACTAAAGTTCGTCATATCGCGGCCGGGCGAAGACCCGGCCCACGAAGGAGAGGAAGCTCATGAGGAAAGCGATGCTCGTCAAGAAGGGTGCGGTCTCCGTAGTTGCCGCGACGCTTACGATACTGGCCGCTCAGGCCGCATACGCCGATGAGAGCGGAACGTTCCGCACCGTCAAGAGTTACCATCGCGACTACATCACCATCGATCACGGTGGGCCGACGTTCACCGGAGGGATGATTACGGGAACCACGACGATCATCGAGAGCAGCGGCGGCCCGTTCATGGAAGGTGCGAACAGCTATTCGGAGTGCCTGGTGTTCTCCAGCAGCTCGGATGGCTCGCTGTCACTGCAGGCGCCGTGCGTCGATACCGACACGTCCGGGGACATCCAGTATTGGAGGGCCGTGAGGGAACAGGGCGATGTGGGCGCCGGCGGCGGCGGCACAGGCACCTGGGAGTTGCTGGGCGGCACCGGCAAGTACGCCGGCATTGCCGGCAGATGCTCATACGACACCGAGTATCTGGAAGGCGATGTCTTGGTCGCGATCGCCGACTGCAAGTGGAGCAAGATGTAAGGCCGGTCCGACGTCGAGTCGCTGATTCGATAATGCCGGCCGGCGCGTTGTCCGCGCGCCGGCCGGTAACCGAGTTCGTGTTCGCGCGCGAACGGTTGGGAGCCTTGGAGGTGTTGCCCGCGGAGGTCCTGGTCGTGGGTGGACTCGGCAGGGAAGAGGCCGACATGAGGGATGAGATCAGGCGTCAGCTGGAGGTGTGCCTCGACGAGTTGCGGCGCAATGCGCTCCGCGAGGAGAGCCTGTTGCGCATCGCGAAGCTGGCCGACCAGCGTGCGGAAGGCCGTCAAGACCTTCTTTATCTGCAGGCGGAGCAGACCTCGGTCACGAGCAGGGTGATCGGCATGAGCATGTTCGTCGACGGCGAGGTCAGCGACGGCCCGGACGACCCGGACGTCTGGCCGTACCAGACGGTCGGCGACGCGCTGGCCGACGGGTGGCGGATCGTCAAGTTTCCGGAGATGGCGATCCTGCTCGACGACCGGCGCACCTATGGACTGGGCTGCGAGTTCATCCTGGAGAAGTGGAGGGAGGCAACGTGAGGCTGCACGACTGCGATCCGACCATGACCGACACTCAGGTCCTGGAGTTCTGCAAGAAGGGGTTCCTGATGCTGGAGGGAGTCGTCGGCGAAGACATCAACCGGCGCACGGTCGAGTTCGTGGAGACCAGGGGCAGCGAGCCGAGCGAGATACTGGAGCACGACTGGTTCACGGACAACGTCATCCTGCAGCCCGACGCCGCCGGGGCGGTCCGCTCCCTGCTCGGCAGGAACTTCGGCTTGCCGGTCCTGATGAGCAATCACCGGGTGACCTGTCCCATGCCGCGGCAGCAGTGGCACCGGGACGGCAACTCCCCGCACGGCCCGGCGCTCAAGTACCTGCAGGTCTTCTACTACCCGCAGGAGGTCCCGCGCGAGATGGGTCCCACGGAGATGCTGCCCGGCTCCCACTTTCTCTACACCAACGGCCAGCTCCCGCAGAACTACATGGGCCACTACGGCGGGATCCGCGGGTCGCACTACACTACCGCGCCGGCGGGGACGATCTTCCTGACGGTCTACTCGATCTGGCATCGCCGCAGCGCGTCGACCGGCTCGGGGGTCCGCAACAACCTGAAGTACAATTACTTCCGCACCGTGACGCCGGAGCGCGACTGGATCCGCGAGGAGGGCTTCGACTTCGCGACCGCCGACTACGGGTTCGGCGAGCCGCTCACCTACCGCCAGCAGCACCGGGACACCATCGACAACGCGGAGATGTTCTGCTGGCTGTGCGGCAAGGCGGAAGAGTTCCGCGTCCTGGGCGGCCAGGGGTGGCCGGTGCCCAACTCCGACAACCACGCACTCATCGCGCGGCCGTACGGGGTGCCGGAGGGGCTGGACTACTGACCTGGCGGCTCAGGTCCACGCCGTCGATCGCGGCGGCGTGCCGCCGTGCCCGTCGCGGCGGACCGGGATCGGGGTGGCCTTCAGCTCCCGGATGAGCTCGATCAGGCCCTCGACGGCCGCTTCCAGGAACAGCTCACCCTTCTCCTTCGTCGCCTTCGTCGCGTCCCCCATCACGCCGCTGGCCGTGAGGCTGCTCCAGTGGGGCATGAGCCGAGCTGCCGACCCCCGCGGGTGGGCGCCTTCCAGCAGGTCGATGCTGAAGCTCGGTGGCAGCGGCGTCCGTTCGTCCACGGCCTTGGACATGTCGACCAGGTCGGGCTCCAGCGCCAGGTAGAGCGACGTCTCGTACTCGCCCGCGTGCGCGGCGCCGTTGAAGTCGGAGTCGCGCAGGCTCCGCGCCACCTCCTTCACGCGCCGCAGGTCCCAGTGGCTGGCGAAGGCGCAGAGGATACGGCTCTCGTACTCGACGTTCGCAAGGCGCGCCGCCAGGTCGAGAGGCGAGGCGTTGCTGCCGTGCCCGTTCATGATCAGGATGCGGGCGAAGCCTTGGTGGGCAAGGCTGCAGCACACGTCCCGCACGTAGCGGATGAACGTGTCCCAGCCGATGGTGAGCGTGCCCGGGTAGTCCATGTGGTGCGGGCTGTAGCCGTGCGGCACGGCCGGCACCAGGATGGCCTCCCGCGGGATACGGGCCACGGCCCGATCACAGATGCGGGTCGCCAGCACGACGTCGGTGTCGACCGGCAGGTGCGCGCCGTGGTCCTCGTAGGTTGCCACGGGCAGCACGGCCACGCGATCCTGTCGGGCCGCGTCCTTGACCTCGTGCATGGTCATTTGGGCAAAACGGTACTTCATGATGGTTATCTCCTGAGGGCATGATACGCCCTTGTCCCGAAGGCCCCGATGGTGAGCGCCCTCCGAGTTTCAGCAGGCTGCAGGAGCCGGCGCTGGCCGTAGCAGGAGGCGGCGACGATTTCCATCTGATCGATGTGCAATGAAGAGCCGGCGGTTCACCACCGCTTCTGCGGTCGCCGCTACGGGCTCGTACGCGGGACCTGGATCGTGTTCCAGGACGCGCCGCTGGCCGCGGTGACTCGAGCCGCGGTGACGCTGGCGGCGGGTGCCGCGACCGGACCACTGCTGGTGCTGGCGACCGAGCGCTTCGTCGCGACCGCCCTCGACGTGGCCGGCGGGAACCTGCCGCCGGCGGCCATCGCCGCGCCGGTGATCGCGCTGGCCGCGCTGTTCGCGGTGCAGATCGTCGAATCGGTCGTGCGCTCGCTGGCGGACGCCCGCATCGAAGCGGGCCTGAGGCGCGGCTTCAGGGCGGATCTGACCCGCAAGCGGGCGCGCCTGGAGTATCGCTACATCGACAGCCGGGAGACTCGGGACCTGCTGCAGCGCGTGACGGCGGGCGCGGAAGCGGAATCCCGGCCGGCGCCGGAACGTGGACCGGTCAAGCAGGCGTTCGACGACGGAGTGGGCCTGGCGGCGCTGGCCGTGCGTGTCATCGGCATCGCCGCCGTGCTGGCACGGCTGGGTTGGTGGATCGTCCCCGCGGCGGTCGCGGTCACCGTTCCGTTCGTGCTGCTGGGCGTCCACAGCGGGCGCCGCCACTACGAGTTGGAGCGGAGGCTGTCGGGCCGGCGGCGCCGCGCCGACTACCTGTCAGAGAAGGTGCTGCAGGGAAGGGAAGCCGCGCTGGAGCGGGGGCTTTTCGATTTCGGTGACTACGTCATCGCGCGCTGGCGTGTCGTCTACGACGAAGTGCGCCGGCTGACCGTCCGTTGGATCGTGCGCCTGTGGGTGCGCTACAAGGGAGCGGCCTTTCCGGCGATCGCGGTGGTCATCGCCGCAATGCTCGCTTTACTTCGGCCATTGCGGACGGGCGTAATCGACATCGCGTTCTACGTCGCGTCGGTCATGGCGTTCCTGCAGGCCGAACGGGTCGTGACCCAGGAGTTCGTGCAGATCACCTGGCGGCTCTCCCAACACCGGGAGTTCTTCGTCGACCTGACCGCGTTCTCGGCGATGGCCGAGACGGCGCGCCCGCTCACGCGGCGCGCGCCTGAGGAGACTTTCAGATCGATCGAGTTCGCCGGAGTGAGCTTCACGTATCCCGGTACCGAGCAGCCGGTCCTGACGGATGTCAGCTTCGTGCTGGAAGCCGGCCGACACTACGCGCTGGTCGGCGCAAACGGGTCCGGCAAGTCGACCATCGCGAAGTTGATGATGGGCCTGTACCGCCCGGACGGAGGGCGGATTCTGATCAACGGCACCCCGATCACCGAGTGGACGCAGGAAGCCCTGAACGGACTGTTCGGCGTGGTATTCCAGGACTTCGCGCGCTATTCGCTCACGGTCCGCGACAACGTCGAAGTCGCCGCGGCCGGCCGCCTTGACGATGACGCGGTGCGGGAAAGCCTCTCGGGTGCCGGCCTCGACGACGACTTCGTTCTGCGGCTGCCGAAGGGATACGACACTCCTCTCGGCAAGGTGCTGCGCGGCGGCGTGGACGTGTCGGGTGGTGAGTGGCAGCGGCTCGCGATGGCGCGTTCACTGGCGGCTGACGCGCCGGTGCGCATCCTGGACGAGCCCACGGCGGCTCTGGACCCGTTGGCCGAGAGCGAGCTGTACCGGTCCTACTCGGGCGCCGCGACCGGGCTGACGACTCTGTTCATCAGCCATCGCCTGGGCTCGACCAGGATCGCGGACCGGATCCTGGTCGTCGACGGCGGTGCGGTCGTCGAATCCGGCGCCCACGAGGACTTGATGGGCCAGGACGGCCTGTACGAGCAGATGTTCACCGCGCAGAGGCACTGGTATGACGCGGGGTAGCCGCGTTTCGTACTTCCGGCTTCTCGCCCGGGTGACGTGGCTTGTCGGCCGCAGGGCACCGCTTTCGCTGCTGGCGATCGCGGTCGTCGACCTGGGGTTCGTCGGCACCGAAGTGCTGGTATTCCACCTGCTGGAGAGCGTCCTGACGGCACTGACCGACCAACGGTTGGCCGAGATCGCCGGCGCGATCGTTCTTGTGGGTTTGGCGATCCTGGCGCGGGAGCTCGTCGAGGCGGTACATCGTCCCCTTGCCGCATTCCTCGGCGGCAAGGGGACCGGCGTGCTGACCGAGGACCTCAACCGGAAAGCCGCGCGGCTCGAGGTCGTCGACTTCGAGACCCTGGATGCGCACGAGCGCTTGGAGCAGGCGAAGACGGGACCGGAGGGAGCGCTCAGGATGCTGGTGGCGTTCCTGGATCCGATCGCCATGTTGATGCTGCTTGCGGCGGCTGGCGTCTATCTCCATTCGCTCGCCCCATCGTTGGCGCTGGTCGTTCCATTCGTCTTCGTGCCCCGCATCGCCGGTGACCTCATCCGTGGCAGCCGGTACTACCGGCTCGAGCGCAGGACGGTGCCGCTGCAGAGGGAGTTCCAGTATCTGGAGCGCTGCCTGACCGACCGCAAGTACTTCAAGGAGAAGAGGATCCTGGGCGCGGGATCCTGGCTGCTGCGGCGGTATCGAGCGGTGCTGAGCCGTTTCAGTGCGGCACGCTGGCGTGAGGACCTTCGGGTTGGGCTCATCGATCTCGGGCTCGGGGTCGCGATGCTGATCGGGTACGGAGGTTCGTTCGTGCTGGCGGCGCTGCTGTTGGCGGGCGGCAGCATCGGGGTCGGCGCGTTTGCCGTGGTCGTCTACGCGATGAGCCGGTTCATGCTCATGGCCGAGGGCATCATGGAGGGGTTCGGGGTGTCGTACCGCCAGAGCATCAAGGCATCCCACCTGGTCGAGTTCCTGGATCGCGACGAAGGCCGGCTCGCCGCTGATCGTGCGGGACGGGCGACCGGCGGGGCCGTGACGGCGCGGAACGTGTCCTTCACCTACCCCGGAGCGGACGCGGCCGCCGTCGACGACGTGAGCGTGGACCTGGCGCCCGGCACCACCGTGGCGCTGGTCGGCGCCAACGGCGCCGGCAAGACCACGCTGGCCAAGCTGATCCTGGGGCTCTTCGTTCCGACCGGCGGCAACGTGATCCGCGGGACCGTCAACACCAGGGACGCGACCAGGCAGGATATCCGCGAGCGTACCTCCGCCGTGTTCCAGAACTTCCAGCGCTATCAGATGACCCTGCGGGAGAACGTCGTCCTGGCCGACGCGACCCGTGCCGAGGACGAGCAGGAGGTGATCCGGGCGCTCGAACGGGGCGGCGTGCCGGCGGAGCTGTGGCAGGGAGCGGAAGGGCTCGATCTCATGCTGTCGCGGGAGTTCGGGACGCGCGACCTGTCGCTCGGGCAGTGGCAGCGGGTGGCGATCGCCCGCGGACTGTTCCGGGAGCACGACGTGATCCTGCTTGACGAGCCGACCGCGTCGATCGATCCGCTGGAGGAGCAGGCGGTGTACGAGCGGTTCATGGAGATCGCCGCCGGCCGCACGGCGATCCTGGTCACGCACCGACTGGGCTCGGCACGGCTGGCCGACCGGATCCTGGTGATGCGGGACGGCCGCATCGTAGAGGATGGCACGCACGAGCGGCTGCTCAAACGGCGCGGGCTTTACCACGAAATGTTCAGCGCGCAGGCTGCTTGGTACAAGCGGCGAAGATAGCGCTCTTTCGGAGGTCAGGGAGCCGGCGGAACCGGCTCCCTGACGGTCAACCGCTGGTTGGTTGCCACCTCGTTCAGGGTCTGTCGCACGCCGCTCGGCCATTCGATCTGCACGGTGGCGATGTGCTGCAGATCCGGTCCCACGCCGAAGTGGGCGATCGCCTCGTTCTGGCCCAGGTAGTTGTTGCTGCCGCCCAGCACTTGCACCAGGCGCCGATCCAGCTCGGCTGCGCGCGGGGTAACGGTGATGCGCGCGCCGACCCCCTGCCGGTTGGACACCGTGCCCTGCAGGCGGAGCTGCAGCCAGCGGTTTGGTCCCACCTGTCCCTGACGGTTGGTGTCGTTGCGGTACAGCACCGGACGGCCGCTGTTGTGCACGACCAGCAGGTCCAGGTCGCCGTCGGGCTCCAGGTCGAAGGCCGCCAGCCCGGTGCCAACGCCGGTGGCCGTAAGCCCCTCCTGCTGTGCCACCTCCGTGAAGCGGCCGCGACCGTCGTTGCGCCACAGCCGCATCGGGTCGTCTTCGAAGCCGGTGGTGTTGGCGGTGTAGGGGACCTCGTCGGCGTAGTCCACGCCGGTGGCCAGCACCAGGTCCAGGTCGCCGTCGTTGTCGTAGTCCAGGAAGGTGGTGCCCCATCCCCAGGAGCCGTCCCGCACGCCGGCGGCGTCGGTGGCGTCCTCGAAGAAGCCGCGGCCGATGTTGCGGTACAGCCGGTTGCCGTCGCGGTAGGGCACCCCCTCCTCGTAGATGGCGCTCACGAACCAGTCCATGCGGCCGTCGCCGTCGTAATCGCCCACCGCCGACCCCATGCCGTATTCGTCGGTGCCGACCCGCGCCCCGGTCGTGCCGTGCACGAAGCGTCCGTTGCCGCGGTTCCAGTAGAGCTGGCTGGCGTTGTGGTCGGCGACGATGACCAGCTCGGGATAGAGGTCGTCGTCCAGCAGGGCGAAGGTGGACGTCAGGCTCTGGCCCTCGGCCAGCGGGTTGACCGCGATGACGCGGTGCTGGGAGACGCCCGCGTAGCGGGTAACGTCCTCGAAGCTGCCCGGCGCCTCCGCTCCCAGGTTGCGCAGCAGCCGCGCGTTGCTCTGCGCTCCCACGGTCATCTGGCGCAGGAATCGCCACTCGGTGGTGTGCAGATCCAGGTAGCCGTCCAGGTCGTAGTCCCCGAAGGTGGCGCTGAAGCCGAAGTGCAGGTCGTCGCCTTCGGTCGCCGCGCCGCGCGCCACGGCCTCCTCGGTGAACCTGCCGGCGCCGTCATTCACGAACAGGTGGAAGCGGTGCGAAAACAGGCTCGTCACGTACAGGTCCAGGTCTCCGTCGTTGTCGATGTCTCCCCAGGCGGAGCCGTTGGACTGCAGCTCCGCCAGGTGGTCGGGGCCGAAGGCGGCAGCGGTGACGTCCGCGAAGCTGCCGTCGCCGCGGTTGCGGTACAGGATGTCGCTGTCGTCCAGGCGGGTCACGTACAGATCGACCAGTCCGTCGCCGTCGTAGTCGCCGGCGGCCACTCCACCGGTCGTGTAGCTCTGCATGGCAGCCGGAATGTCCTCCCCCCGCCGAAACTGCACGTAGTCGATGCCGGCGGCGTCCGTCACGTCGTGGAAGATCTGCGCCAGCCCCGGCACCGCCGAGACGCAGGCGAGAATGGCGGCGAACAGGAACCCGATCACTCTTCGAGTGAGATTCGCTGCGCTCAAACTGCGAGTGAGGATCGCGCCGCTCATTCTTTCACCGCACCCACCAGGATGCCCTTGATGAAGTAGCGCTGGAGGAACGGGTAGACCAGCACGATGGGAACGATCGTCACCATCATGGTCGCGAACTGCAGGCCGTCGGGGTGCAGGTAGTGGGAGCTGGATTCATCGACCATGGTTCGCGCCGCCTCCGTGGTGAAGTCGGCCATGTTCGCCTGCTTGATGACCCGGACCAGCACCCCCTGCAACGTATCCAGCCAATCCGAGCGCGTAAAGTAGGCGGTGTCGAACCAGGAGCCCCACTGCGCGACCGCGGCGAACAGCGCGATCACGGCGATCACCGGCGTCGAGATGGGCAGGTAGATCGCCCTGAAGATGCGCGCGTAGCCGGCGCCGTCCACGCGGGCCGACTCTTCGAGAGAAACCGGGATCTGGTTGAACTGAGCCATGAAGATGATCACGTAGAAGAAGGAGAACAGGTTCGGCAGGATGTAGACGGCGAACCGGTCGAGCACGCCCAGTGCCCGCAGATTGAGGTAGATCGGGATCAGGCCGCCCGAGAAGAACAACGGGACAGTGAACAGGACCAGATAGAGGTTACGGTAGGGAAGCTCCTGCTTGCGCAGCGCGAACGCGCACATGGCGCAGGTCAGCACCGTGGCCGCGGCGCCCACGACCGTCCGGCTGACCGACATCAGGAAGGCGTTCAGCAGCCGCCCGTTGCCAAAGATGATCCGGTAGTTGCGCAGGGTCAGATCCTCCGCGAGCAGCCATGCCGGACCGAAAATGAGCCCGCCGTTCAGGGAATTGAGAGCGAAGTAATAGAGCGGATAAAGGATGCCCAGCGCCAGGATGAGGATCGGAACGTAGATGCCCAGGTACACCGCCAGTGTCGGCCGGGTCATGGGGTGCCCTGAGAATCCGTCGGATTGGCGCGTCAGCGGCATATCCGGCGGACTCTCAGGGGAAGGTGGGGATGGGCCAAAAGCGGAACCGCAGGCGACGGTTTTGGGGCGCTAACCCTTGATGGAGCCGATCAGGATGCCCTTGATGAAGTAGCGCTGCAGGAACGGGTAGACCATCACGATCGGCAGGACCGTGACCAGCATGGTCGCGAACTGCACGCCCTCCGGATTGAGATGGTTGGTGATTTGTTCATCCTGCAGGGCCGCCATTTCCTGGACGAAGCTGCCCAGGCTGCTCTGCTTGACGACGCGCAGCAGAACGGCCTGCAGAGTCTCCAGGGATTCCGAACGGGTGAAGTACAGCGTGTCGAACCAGGAGTTCCACTGTGCGACCCCGGCGAACAGGGCGATGGCGGCGATCAGGGGCATCGATATGGGGAAGTAGATCCTCACGAAGATGCGGAAGTAGCCGGCGCCGTCGATGCGCGCCGAGTCCTCCAGCGAGACCGGCAGGTCGTTGAAGCTGGTCATCATGATGATGACGTAGAAGAACGAGAAGAGCTGCGGAAAGATGTAGACCCAGAAGGTGTCCAGCAGCCCGAGAAACCGGAGGTTGAGGTAGATCGGAATCAGGCCGCCGGAAAAGAACAGCGGAATGGCGAAGATCACCAGGTACCAGTTGCGGAACGGCAGGTTGGGCTTGCGCAGCGCGAATGCGCACATCGCGCAGTTGAACACCGTGAACACGGTGCCGATCAAGGTCCGGGCCGTCGACGTCGTGAACGCGGTCAGCAGGCGATTGTTGGCGAAGATCACCTGGTAGTTCCTGAGCGTGAGGTCCGGGGGCAGCAGATACGCGGGACCGGCGTGGAGCTGGATGTTCACGGAGTTGATCAGGTAGTAATAGAACGGATAGATGATGGAGATGCCGAGCACCACGAGCGGCGCGTAGATCCCGGCGTACATCAGCGGCGTGACTCGCCGGTGGTGGGCAAGGATCCCGTGCTGGGCTCTTGAACCCATCAGAACAGCCCCTTGCCGGTGAGCCGCTTGCTGAGGTTGTTGACGGTCAGCAGGATTGCCAGGTTGATCACCGACTTGAACAGGCCGGCGGCGGTGGCGTAGGAGTAGCGGCCGTGCTCCAGTCCGACCCGCAGGATCAGCGTGTCGAAGATGTCCGACACCCCGCGGTTGAAGGGGTTGCCGAGCACGAACACCTGGTCGAAGGTGTCGCCGGTGCCCTGCATGATCTGCGAGCAACGCAGGATCAGCAGGATCATGAAGGTGCCGAGCAGGTGCGGCCAGGTGATGTGGATGGCCTTGGTCCAGCGCCCGCCACCGTCGATCTCGCACGCCTCATACATCTCCTGGTCGATGCCGGCGATCACGGCCAGATAGATAATCGACCCCCAGCCCACCTCCTTCCAGAAGTCGGAAAGGACCAGCAGCGGCCAGAAAAAGGTCTTGTCGGCGATCAGGTCCACCGGCTCGCCGATCAGCCCCAGGCCGAGCAGCAAGGCATTGAACGGCGATTCCGGGGTAGGCCGCAGGAAGTTGTACATCATGCCGCCCACCACCACCCAGGAGATGAAGTGCGGGAGATAGGAGACGGTCTGAGCCGTCTTCTTGAAGCCGCGGTGAATCACCTCGTTGAGCATCAGGGCCAGCAGCACCGGCGGCAGCGACAGCAGTCCCAGCTTGAGCGCCGAGATGACCAGGGTGTTGCGCAGCACCACGCTGAAGTTGGGCGCCTTGAAGAAGTCGATGAAGTGCTCGAAGCCGTTGTTGAATGCCCACGGACTGGCCCAGATGCCGGTGAACACGTCGTAGCGCTTGAAGGCGATGATGATCCCGTACAGCGGCAGATAGTTGAAGAGGATGGTGGCCAGCAGCGAAGGCAGGATCATCAGGTGCAGCATGTGGATGCCGCGGTCGGCCCACGTTCGCCGCCTGCGCGTGAGATGCCTGGTCAGGGTCCGTTGGGTGAGCTCACTCATCGCACTATTCGCAAAAGGGGCGGCGCCACGCGTCGGCTACGCGCGGCACCACCCCTCGTCAGGTCGTAGACGAGTCGACCTTCTACAGGCCGACGCTGTACTTGGCGACGCGCTCGGCGTGTCCGTTCAGTACCTGGGTGTACCAGGCGTTGAGCGTGTCCAGGCCGAGGTCATGCATGGTGGCGATCATCTCGTCGTAGCCGGCCTGCACGGCGTCGGCGGGTCCGGAGATGATGTCGAAGATCTGCGTGCTGTAGTAGTCCTTGATCGTCGCGGCGATCTTCTCTTCCTCGGAACCGGCCGTGTAGTTGTCCACGCCGCGAAACTTCATCATGTCGGTATAGTTGGCGAGCGCCGTGTCATAGATCTGCTGCCCGATTTCGTCGAGATTCGGCCAGCCCCCCTGCTCGGCGGTGTACTTGTCGCGGAACAGGTACATCGATCCCAGTCCATATTTCGCGCGGAAAAGCTGAGGTCCCGGATTCTCCGCCTGGAAGTCCTTGAGATACTGCCTCGTCACCGGGATGTCGTACCCTCTGAAGTCCCTGGGGTCGGAATGGACGCCTTCGATCCCGAAGATCATGCGCTTCTGGGTCGACTCCTGAGCCAGCCAGTCCAGCCACTGGATCGCCCGGTCGGGGCGTTCCGCCTGCGTGGTGACCATCACTCCGGAGCCGCCGACGCCGCCGCGCAGGTCGTCGATCTCGTACTTCATGTGCGGCTCGATCGTGAATGCCGGCAGCATGATGAAGCGCAGGCTCTCCACGCCGAGCTTCTCTGCCAACGGCGCCCGAGCCTGTTTGAAATCCGTGGCGTTGTGGATGCCGGCCGCGTTGTCGGCGTCCTGGTTCAGCTCGGAGAAGATCTTGGTCATCATGTTGCCCCAGAGCTGCGGCTGCTTCTCCGTGAACTCCGTGCGCGCGATGAGCTGCTCGTTGTACAGGGTGTTGGCGAATTGCAGCACCTTCACGAAGTCTTCGTGCTCCCAGTACTTGTACCACACGCCGTCATCGCGCTGGAAGAAGCGCTGGTTGAGACCGCCCAGCGGCAGCGAACGCTCGACCACCCGCGGATTGCCGTCCTTGTCCGGTGAGGGGCCGCGCAGCGACTGCACGGGCGTCAGCTCCGGGAACTCCTGCTTCACGCGGCGCAGCAGGTCGATGTAGTCGTCGGTGTTGTTGATCTCCGGTGCGCCGAGGTGCTCGTAGACTTCCTTGAGCACGGTCACGCCCTGCATCGCCTTGAGCACGAGCGGGCTTTCTATCTGCTCGTCGGTCACGTAATAGGACGGATGGAAGTAGAACCCCATGTCGTCGAAGTGCATGCGGTAGTACAGCCGGATGCGACTGTCCCAGTTGTCCATGTACTTGGGCGCGAACTTCTGGCTCAGCGCATCCAGGTCGTGGACGAGGCCGCGCTGCACGAGCTGGGTAGCCTGCTGCAGGTTGTGGCTCAGCCGCATCATGTCGGGCAGGTCGCCGGAGGCGAGCAGCACGTTGAGCATGGTCTGGTCGCTGTCGGGCGCGAAGGTCATGTCGAAGTCGACGCCGTTCTCCTCCACGAAGATCTTGGTGAGCTCGTCGTCGCCGTAGTGCTCGTTGAGGTTGCTGTCGCTGCCCGCCATGGCGTCGAAGAAGAACGTCAGCGTGATCGGGCTGGTGTCGGTGGTCCAGCTCGGATCGGCGATGACCATGTCCTCGGCAGCCGCGGCTTCCTCCGAGGAGCCTTCGGCCCAAGCGGTCATGCTGAACGCGAGCAGCAGTGCCAGTGCGATACCGGCGATGCCGGTCAACTTACCCATAGGTATCCCCCTTAAGGATAGAAAGGTGATTGGGCAGAATGCTGGCCCCATGCGCGCAGCCCCGTCAAGGGGCGGAGTCAGGCGGAGCGCAGAAACAGGTCGCGGCCAGCGACCAGCGCCCGCAGCTTGCCGTCGGCCGCGGAGCGCGGCAGCATCCGCAGGCCGCAGTCGGGATGCAGGTAGGCGATGCGCTCGGCCCCGACGCGCTGCGCCAGCTCCTCGATGCGGCGCGCCACCTGGCCCGGCGTCTCCACCTGCAGGTCCTTGACGTCGATCACGCCCAGTCCCAGGCGGATGCCGGCGCGCACGTCGGCCAGGCGGTCCAGGTCCTCAGGCGCGCGGCGGGTGGTCTCCAGCACCAGGTGGTCGCAGCGCAGCGCGTTCATGAAGTCGATCAGCCGGCCGTAGTCGCCGCTCTGGATCATCTGCCCGCCGTAGTTGCCGAAGCACAGGTGCACGGCCCGCTCGGTGCCGGGCTCGACGCCGTCGAGCATCCGGTTGATGGCGGCGGCCGCGAGCGGGCCGTCGCCGGGCGAGCCGGGCAGGTTGGGCTCGTCCACCTGCACGACGGCGGCGCCGATGCCCGCAAGTTGGCCGGCGAGCAGCTCCGCGAGCGCCATCGCCAGCGACTCCAGGTCGCCGTAGTGGGCGTCCGCCACCGTCCGGGCGATCAGGTAGGGGCTCGACACCGTGAACTTGAGCGGTGCGTCGGTGAGCACGCGGGCGCGGTCCCAGTCCCGCTTCAGGTTCAGGCGACCGTCGCCGAGCGGCCCGACCACGACGCCGGGCGGGGCGCTGCGGAAGGCCATCTCGTCTCGTGCCCGCCAGGCTTCGAGCTGCACTCGTGTGAGCTCCGTGCTCACGCCCGCAAGCGGGCGCACGAAGCGCTCCACCATCCCGCCGGGCGCGCGCCGCTGCAGGTCCCAGCGGCCAAGCTCGCCGTCGCAGATCACCTCGACGCCGGCGCGTCGCTGGGCGTCCATGACCACGGTCAGCGCATCGGCCAGCGCCTCTTCATCCTGGCACTGCTTCAGCCACTCGGGGACGGGATAGCTGCCGACGACGGTGGTCTTCACCGGGCGCCGCTCCGCGCTTCCTTCCAGGAGCAGAACCGCTCGGCCGACACCGCGCCGTCATACGCGGCGACGCGCAGTGCCGTCTCCCAGGTCTCGCCATCGGCGACCGACACGTCGTCGTCCATGGTGGCGTTGAACATCGCCATCCCGTAGTCGCGGACGAACCACGGCCCGGTGCGGCGGGCGCTCGCGGTGTTGTTCAGGACCAGCAGGCAGACGCCGAAGCGCCCCAGGCCGGCCGGCTCCGCCTCGTACGCCACGAAGTCGCGCTCCTTGCCGAACGCGACCTCGTCGGCGGTGCCGCGGTGGAGCTCCGCGCCCGCGCCGGCGACCATCTCGCCCTCGAACGGCGGCAGGAGCTGAGGCTGGACCCGGACCCCGATCGAGCCGTGCTTGTTGGCCTCGAAGCGCAACTCGCCGTAGGCCGCGGTCTTGCGGGAGATGAGGTCACAGATCGTGGCGTCGTCGGCGGCGTACAGATCGAAGTGCCGCACCTCGTCGAGCACCGGCGCTCCGTTACAGCCCTCCCAGGTGCTCCGATACGTGAAGCGGAAGCCGGTTTCCAGCGGCGTGATATCGGCGCGCTGTCGATAGCGGATCCGGCCCAGGTGGTTGTAGACGTGAGAGTCCGGCGAGCGCCAGTCGGGATGCACCACCCAGAAGTTGGACAGCACGCCGCCGCACACCACCCGCGCCTGGGCCACGAACACGCCGTTGTGGAACGCGTGATCGAAGGCGTACTCCTGCGTCACGCCCAGGCCGCGCGGGGTGTTCAGCGGATAACACCACGCGCGCAGGTCGTTGTGGCCGACCCCGCCGAGCAAGCGGCCGGTGGCTTGCTCCATGACCATATTGCCCAGCGCGTCGTTGTCACCCGCGCGCCGTATTGCGAAGCCGGTGTCCGTGCCCATGGCCACACCGTGGCGCAGCGCTCCATTCGCGTCCACCTCTTGCACCGATCCGTTGACTCGTTCCAGGACCTTGCATCAGCATGCTTACGTATGGATACGGTCCTGTCGACAAGAATCGACGAAGGGGTTGCGCACACCCTGGATGATCTTGCCGCCACGCTCCGCATCCCCAAGAAGCGCATCGTCGAGGACGCGATCCGTCTCTACAGCGAGACGATCGAGCACACGGCGGACCCCATCGATGCGTCGTTCGGTGCCTGGCGTCGATCCGAGGCGCCGGATGAGCTGCGCCGGCGCATGCGAGCCGCCTTCGAGGACTCGATGCATCGGCACCGGACATGAGGGCTTACGTCGATGCCGACGTGCTGATCTGGCACCTGCGCGGCCTGCCTGCCGCTGGTGGATTCATCTCGGGTCTCCGTGCGAATCCGGTGTACGAGCTCTGGGTGGGCGCGCTGCAGAGGGCGGAGGTCCTCTTCTTCATGCGCCCGGATGAAGAAGAGGCGACCCTCGGGCTATTCTCGCAGTTCAAGACAGCGCCAGTGGATCAGGACATCGTCGATGCTGCGGCGGCACTCTACCGCCGCTGGAACCCCTCGCATGGAGTGGACGTCAACGATGCCATGCTGGCAGCCACGGTGCGCGCTACCGGGGGGAAGCTGTACTGTCTGAATACCCGCCACTACCCGATGGATGACGTGCTGGTGGAGCGGGCGTGGGCGTCCTGATCCGGGCGGCGCCGCGTCCGTGACGTACCCACAGAGGAAACAGGCATGGAACAACTGCCGCTGATCGACGTCGCCGAGCCGGATCGGATCGACGCCCTGACCACCGCGCCCGGCACCTTTGCCTTTCGCGCCGACGCCGCCGAGAACCTGGACGGCCTGGTGCCCGACATCGGGCTGACCGGCAAGTATCCCTTCCGCAGCGTGTACCGGCCGCGCAGCTTCGCCCGCGCCGGTCTGCCGGCCACGCTCACCCACCGCTTCTGGGACACCATCGACGGCACCGACGACCATACCGGACGGCGCTGGATCGGCGTGGTGATGTACGACGAGCACGGTTGCGAGTGTCCCCTGGAGGTGACTCTGGGCGCCGATACGATCGGCCGCATCGCGCCGTTCCGGCACGACAACCGGCGCCATCTCTACGTCGTGGACCGCCCCGTGGACTTCAGGGGGGAGATGGAGGTGCTGCGCATCACCGGCACCGGCGACGCGTCGTACCGCCTGGAGCAGGTGCTGTTGCTCGGCGCGCGCCCGGAGCCCACCTGCTACCGGCCGCGCATCGACCGGCTGACCGCGCGGCTGGGGATGAGCCCGGACGGCTCGTTCACGGTGGCCGTCGATGCCACGACCTGGCCGGCGTCCCGCTGCAGCGTCACGGTGACCCGCGCCGATACCGGCGAACCGGTCGCCGAGGCGGCCGAGGAGGAGTCGCTGAGCCTGCACTCGATCGACGTGAACGGGTTGCCGGAGCCGCCCGCGGCCGGGTATCGGGCGCGTGTCCGCGCGACCGAGGCGGACGGGCTCGTGCAGACGGCGCAAGCAGCCGTGACCGGCGAGTCCGGCGCCGCCGCCGGCCCGGTGAGGGTCCCCGTGGAACTGTACAACCTCGCCGGCGCCGCGTTGGCCGACCAGCCGATCACCTTCGGGGTGCCCCTGCCGAGGGGCCGGGTGATGGGCGCCGCCGAAGGAAGCTGGGAATCGGCAGGCACGGCCACGCCGGTGCAGTGCCGGCCGCACGGTTTCTGGCCGGACGGGTCGGCGAGCTGGATGCTCATTGACGGGCGCCTGCCGCGGGCGCTCACGCCGGACGCTGATCTGGCCGGCTCCGTGACCATCGGTCCCGCGGCCGCTGGTGCGCGGCCGGACGGCGGTCTGCGCTGCACGTCGGGCGACGGCGCCGTGACCGTGTCCGGGGGCTCGTTGCGCGTGAGCGTGACGGCCGGCGCGGTCGAGCCGCTGCCGGTGATCGAGACGCGGTCCGGCGACGGCTCGTGGCGCGCGGCGCATGCCGGCAGCGCCGCCACGCTCACGCTGGGCAGCGGCGTGGATCTGCGCCAGGGGCCGATCCGGGACCTCTCCCTCGAAGAGGAGGGGTGGCAGCGCTCCGTGATCCGCTATCGCTTCGATCACCTCGATAGGGACGGGGTCGCGCACCTGACGAGCACCGTCCGCGTGCATGTCTACAGCGGGCTGCAGGCGGTCCGGATCGTGCACCGCCTGGAGGTCACATCCCCGCACCTGCCGCCGGCCGCCGGCGGGACCGCCGACGACATCCCGGCGGGCGCCGCCACCGCGCGGGACGCCATTGCCGGCACCGACGGCGAGCAGGCGACGCTGCTGACGGTCCGGGGTGCGTCCCTGTGCATCAGCCGCGCAGGCAACCGTGCGGTCCGGTGGCCTGACGGACCCGAGGATGGCGCCGACCTCTCGCAGGGCGGGGCCGTGCGCCTGCTCCACGACCACGATCAGGCCTACCGCGTCGAGAACGGCGATGCGCCGCGCGAGGTCGCCGGCCGCGTTGCCGGCCACGTCACGGTGTGCGGCGCCGCCGATTCCGAAGGCGGATCCGCGGATACGCTCACCGTGGCTCTGCGGCGGTTCTGGCAGACCTGGCCGCGGGCCGTCCGGGTGAGCGGCGACGAGATCGCCGTGGAGTTGCTGCCGGCGTCGGCCGGAGCGGACCGGCCCGCGGACGAGGAGAGCTGGCACCGCATCTACTTCTGGCTGCGGGACGACGGCTACCTGCTCAAGGCGGGAATGGCCCTCACCAGCGACATCCTGCTGGCCTGCGGGCCGCGTGACGAGGCGCTGCTCGCGTGGTTCGAGCAGCCGCCGGCGGTGCGTCCGTCCCTTGAGTGGCTCAACCGATGCGGCGTGCTCGGCCCGCTTGCTGCCAAGGATACGGGCGTGCCGGGTGCCTACGAACGTGCGCTGGACTCCGGGTACGAGCAGTGGATGGCCGACCGCGACATCTGGCGCCAGTACGGCTGGGTGAACTTCGGCGACTGGTACGGCGAGAGCGCCTGGTCGTGGGGCAACAACGAGTACGATCCGCCCTTCGCGCACTACAGCGAGTTCCTGCGCGGCGGCGATCCTCGGTGGTCCATCCTGGGCGCCGAGGCGGCGCGCCACCTGACCGACGTGGACACCGTCAACGCCTCCACGGACGCCACTCAGGTGGGCGCTCAGTACACCCACATGCCGGGCCACGCCGGCGGCTACCTGCCGCCGTACTTCCGCAGCAAGATGGGCGGTTCCTCGAGCGTGCCGTCGCACACCTGGGTCGAGGGGCCGGTGCTGCACTACCTGTTGACCGGCGACGAGAACTTGCGGGAGTCGCTCGACCGCACCGCCGGCTGGCTGCTCGGGGCGGGGCTCAAGGACTTCGCCGGCGGCATCCAGCACTACGACTTCGCCAACTGCCGCGAGTGCGGCTGGCATCTGATCCACCTCACCGCGCTGGCGCGCATGAGCGCCTCGCCCCGCTACCTCAACGCCGCCGCGCTGATCGTCGACCGGGTGCTCGTGCGGCAGGAGCCCGAAGGCGGCTGGGAGCGCGTTCTCAAGGAGGGCCACTGCGGGTGCGAGCCGCCGCGCGAGCGCGGCGAGGCCGGCTTCATGGTCGGGGTGCTGCTGTCCGGGCTGCGCCGGTATCACGAGCTCACCGGCGACGACCGGGTCGCGGAGGCCATCCTGGGCGGCGTGCGCTGGCTCATCCGCCGCACCTACGACGCCGACAGCGGCCACTTCCGCTACACGCCGTGCCTGCACCGGGGCGGTGGTCCGCAGGCCGGGTTCACCCGCCAGGTGGTCGAGGGCATCGCCTACGCCCACGCGCTGAACGGCGACGGCGAGCTGCGCGAGATCGTCGAGCGTGGCCTGCGCGATCTCGGCGATCTGCCTGAAGCCTCCCCGGACTCCGGCCACTCCGGCTTCGGAAAGGACTGGGCCAGCCAGACCCGCTACGTACCGTCACTGCTGGCCTACCTTGCCGGCACCGGACGCTGAGGAGTGCGCATGAACACGGACATCGGAAACGAACCGCGCGTGCCTGAAGCGGATTTGCGCGATCTGGGTGCCCGGGCGCTGCGTGCGGCCGGCGTCCCGGGCGAGGACGCTGCCATCGTCGCGCGGGTGATGGTCGCCAACGAGATGCGCGGCATCAGCCACGGCGTCGCGCTGCTCGCGCCGTACATCCGCCACATCAAGGCCGGCGGCATGACCGCTGCGCCGCGCATCACCGTCGAGCGCGACGTGGGCGCAACACTGGTGCTGAACGGCGATGGGGGGCTCGGCCCTCTCATCTCCTGCCGCGCCATGGAACTCGCGATCGAGCGGGCCCGCCGGCACGGCGTGGCGTTCGTCGTCGCCCGCGACGGCAACAATTTCGCCGCCGCCGGGTACTACGCCAAGATCGCTGCCGACGCCGGCATGGTGGGCGTGGCGATGACCAACGCCGATCCGTACATGGCGGTCGCCGGTGGAGCCGGGCGCACGGTCGGCAACAACCCGTTGGGATGCGCCGTTCCGGGCGCCGACGGTCGGGCGGTCTACCTGGACATCGCCATGAGCGCGGTGGCCGGCACCAAGCTGGCGATCGCCGCGCGCGAGGGGCGCCCGATCCCCGAGGGCTGGGCGCTCGACGCAGACGGAGAGCCCGCGACCGATCCGGGTGCGGTCCGGCAGGGCGGGTCACTGGTCCCGGTCGGCGGCTACAAGGGCTCCGGCCTGGCGGTGCTGATCGAGTGCCTGACCGGGGTGCTGGGCGGGGCGGCGATCATGGCGGAGATGCGCGACTGGGTGGGCGACCCGGAAGGGCGCAGCAACCAGGCGCACAGCTTCATCGCCATCGACATCGAGCCGTTGCTGCCGCTGGCGGAGTTCAAGGAACGCATGGCGCGCCTGGCCGGGCAGGTGCATGGGGCCCGTCGGGCGCCCGGCGTCGAGCGGATCTATCTGCCGGGAGAGATCGAGCACGGGCGGGAGCGCGACGCACGGCAGAACGGCGTGCCGCTGCGCGGCGCGACCGTAGCCGGACTGCGGGACCTGGGCGAGCTGGCCGGGCTTGCCGATGAGGTGGAGGCGCTCCTGGCGGGCGGTTGAAGTGAGCTTCCGGATGGCTCCGTCACCCCGCTCGCCGTCGGATGCCGTCCCTCGCGAGCCAGTGCGCGCACCGCTGACAGGTGACTCCTGCTCACCGGCACGTCGTGGCCTCCCGTCACGCGCATGAACGTCCGCTCGTCACGCCGATAGACCGCGTGATGTGGTCGTGGGCCACCCAGTACGAGCGGTGCACCTGCATCCCGGTGTCTCCGAGCTCGGCGACGGCGTCCGCGAATCGCATCAGGATCACCCCTGCCCCTTGGCTCGTAACGGCGTTAACGGGTGGGTCGAGCACCTCGCCGTATGCCCGCTGCAGAAACCGACCCGCATGGAGCAGGGGCTTCGTCCGTTCGTCTTCACGAGGCGGAGCGGTGTTCCTGGCGTCGTTCAAGATTGATGCTCCTTCCAGATCGGTTTCGTGCGCGAATGTCAATCGCCATGCGTGAAATCGGTGTGGAACGGTCATTCGCGGAAGGCGATTCACAATATGGACTCGCGAAAAAATGTGTGATATGCGCCAGGATCATGTCCGAGGGCGCGGTGGCGGCGTTCCGCCACGGTGGACAAGGCGGCTCAGACCGTAGCAGGGTCGATACATCGGCCGGCTCGATTCGGAGCGGGATGATCGGATCGTCCCTGCGCGCCGAGCCCGCGCGGTGAGGTCCGGAGGTCTGTGTGCAATGACCGATACCCTTGAGCGGGATCTGATCAGGATCGACGGCCGGCCGTACGGCCACTACCGGGACCTCCGTGGGCGCCGCTATCCGCTGGGTGGCTGCACCCTGCAGGTAGACCATGTACAGGGCGATCCGTTCGCTGCGCCGAGTCGACTGCGCGTCGACGTACCCTGCGCCGCTCTGAGGCTGCCGGAGTGGGCGCGCAGCGGCAGGGAAGCACGCCGCGCGACGGCCGACTTTCTGCAGCGGGCGCTCGGTCCCGCACTGTCCCGGTCTGCGGGCGGGGCAGGCAGCGGCAAGAGCGGGCTGCTGGAGATCACGCGTGCCGGTCAGGAGGTGCTGGACCGAACCGGTGTCGTGGTGGACGCGGACGGCAGCGCGCGGCTGCGTCTGTGCGCGGGGCTTCCTGCGGCCGGGCGGCGCATTCTCGGTCGCGCTGCCGCCGACCTGCTGGCACGGCGTCTGCGCTCCGCGATCGAAGCCGTCGCAGACGGGCTCGACCGCAGCGCGCTGCGTTTGCATGTGCATGCGGTGGAGGACCAGGTCGCGCTGCGCTCGCAGCTTACGGGGCACGGTCTGATCGCGTTTCTTGCCGAAGAAAGCGTGCTGCCGCGCCGCAGTGGCGTGGATGCGCGTCCGCTGCCGGAAGCGCTGCCGTTGACGGTGCCCGACGCCCTCGCGGTCACGCTTCGGGCCCCGCACGCCGGCGTGCTTCGAGGGCTGGGGATTCGTGCGGGCGTCACCTTGGTCGTCGGCGGCGGCTACCACGGCAAGTCCACCCTGCTGCAGGCGCTTGCCTTGGGGATGTACGACCACGTGCCCGGCGACGGCCGCGAGCGGTGCGTCTCCGCCGAAGAGCTGGTGACCGTGCGCGCCGAGGATGGCCGCTCTGTGCGGGGTGTGTGCCTCAGCCCGTTCATCCGCGATCTGCCGCTCGGGCGGGAGACCCGCAGCTTCGACAGTGACGACGCCTCGGGCAGCACCTCGCAGGCGGCGGCGATCGTCGAGGCCCTGGAGGTCGGGGCGTCCGGCCTGCTGATCGACGAAGACACGGCCGCTACCAATTTCATGATCCGCGACGCGCGCATGCGCCGACTGGTTCCCGGTGACCGCGAGCCGATCACTCCCTATATCGACCGCGTGCGCCAGCTCTGGGAGAGCCGCGGAGTATCGTCAGTGGTGGTGGTCGGCGGGGCGGGCGACTACCTGGACGTCGCCGATTGCGTCATCCAACTGGACGGCTACCAGCCCCGAGATGTCACGGCTCGGGCGCGCGAGGTCGCGGCCGCACATCCGCTGGGCGAGGCGCGGCCGCGCGCGCCCGATGCATGGCCGCCGGCCGCGCCGCGAGTTCCCTTGCCGGACGGGCTGGATCCCCGTCGAGGCCGCCGGCCGGAAAGGGTGCGCGCCGTAAGAACGCGGGCGATCGAGTTCGGACGCGAGGAGATCGACGTCAGCCTGCTGTACCAGATCGTGGATCCGGCGCAGTGCCGGATGATCGGCGACGTGCTGCTGTGGCTCACGCGCGGACTGTGCGACGGCCGCCGCGATCTTCCCGCAGTTATGGCGGAGCTCGACGCAAGGATGCGTGCCGGCGGTATCGAGGAACTGGCCGAGCCGGGGTTCGGCGACCGGGCGCAGGTCCGCCGTTTCGAGATCGCTTCCGCCATTAACCGTCTGCGCAGCCTGCGCGTGGCGACGAGCTGACGGGATCGGACCGCGGCATGTCTCGCGGCTCTCTGGTACGATAATCCCGGTGGTCGAGCGCCAATTCGCCGAGCCGCGGCTGGCTGCTCTCTACGATCCCCTCTGCGGGCGTGAGTGCCGCGCCGACTTTCGCTTCTACCTGCCGTTGGTGATGGCGGCGAAGGCCGTTCTCGACGTCGGCTGCGGGACGGGTGCGCTGCTGCATCGGGCGCGAGAGACGGGGCACGCGGGGCGGTTGGTCGGACTCGACCCGGCGCGCGGGATGCTCGACATGGCCCGGACACGCGCGGACATCGAGTGGGTCTTCGGCGACCTGACGACGGTCGCATGGGAGCGGGAGTTCGACCTGGCCGTGATGACCGGTCATGCGTTTCAGCAATTGGTCGAGGATGACGAGATTCGTGCCTCGCTCGCCTCGATTCACTCCTCGCTCGCCGACGATGGCGTCTTCGCGTTCGAGACCCGCAACCCGCTCGCTCGGGAGTGGGAGCGTTGGACTCCCGACCGCGGAGTCGATTTCGTCGGCCCCGATGGCGTCATGGTGCGTTTCGAGGCCAGGGTGGATGCACCGGTGTCAGGCGATGTCGTTCGATTCACCTGCACCTACACGAGCGCCGGTTGGAACCAACCGGAGCCGAGCTGCGCCGTCTTGCGGTTCCTCGATGCTGATAGGTTGGCGGCGTTCCTTGCCGATGGGGGCTTCGCGATCGAGGATCAGTTTGGCGACTGGGATCGGAGCACCCTCGTGGACACGAGCCCGGAGATCATCACCATCGCCCGGCGGGCTCAGTTGTAGCCGGTCGAGCCGTCCGGACGGGTCGGTGCGTGGCGCTCCCAGTGGCGGTACGGGTCGTCCCGGATCGCGTCCTCGTCCACTTCGATGCCGAACCCGGGCCGGTCGCTCACCTGCAGGTACCCGCCGGCCGGCAGCAGCACCCCGTCGAACCTGCGCCGAGTCTCTTCGCTCGGCAGGACGTACTCCAGGATCTTGAAGTTGGGAGTCGCCAGCGCGAAGTGCGCGTTCACCGCGGTTGCCAGCGGTCCCATCGGATTGTGCGGGGCGACGGGCACGTAGTGCGCCTCGGCGATGGCGGCGATCTTGCGCATCTCCAGCAGCCCGCCACAGACGCACACGTCCGGCTGGATGATGTCGGCGCCCTGCGCGGCCAGCAGGCTCAGGAACTCGAAGCGGCCGTAGAGGCACTCGCCGGTGGCCAGCGGTACCTGCATCTGCGCGCGCAGCCGCGCCCAGGCGGGGATGTGCTCCGGGCGCAGCGGCTCTTCGTAGAAGTACGGATCGAAGGGCGCCAGCGCGTTTGCCAACTGCAGCGCCCGGATCGGCTCCAGGATGCGCGCGTGCGGGTCGAACGCGTACTCCCAGTCCTCGGGCGTGTGGGCGCGCAGGTCCTGGAAGTAGCGCGCGGCCGCGGCGCACACGCGGCCCCACCGGTCCGCGTCCGGGTCGAGCAGGTAGGGGCTGGTCTTGAAGGCCGTGAAACCCCATTGGTCGTGGAGCCCGCGCGCACGTTCGGCGGCCCCCGCCCCGTCTCGCCCCTTGATCGCGTGGTACACGCGGACGCGGTCGCGCGCGGCGCCGCCGAGCAGGCGGTATACCGGCAACTCGGCCTCCTTGCCGGCGATGTCCCAGAGCGCCTGGTCGAAGGCGGAGATCGCCGCCAGCCCGACTCCCCCCGGCGGGAACCGGAACTGCTGGTGAATCTTGATCATCAGGTACTCGATCCGCCGCGGGTCCTCGCCGCCGACCAGCTCGAACAGGTAGTCGGCGATCGGCGCCACGCTCAGGTCGGGTCCGGTGGAATACGCCTCGCCCCAGCCGTGAATACCCTGGTCGGTGTGCACCTTTACGAGCGCGCGCGAGCGTGCTTCAAGAGCCGTCATGTGGGTGGAGATGCCGGTGATCTTCATCGCTGCCTCGTCGCATAGCATCGTCGGCGCGCGCAGGCGCCGCAAGCGATCCGCGGCGCCCGCGCGGTGGTTACGGTCCCGGCCCGCGGCATACACTGCCGTGGTGGAGATTCCACGCTCGCGCGCACCCGCGACGCGTAACGAGCGCATCGCGGGACGCATCCTGTCGTCGCTTGTCGCGTTGACCACCACCTATTTCTTCGTGCTGCTCTACGACATGGTGAGCCCGGTGGTATTCGCGGCGGTCGACACCGGCAGCGAGCCGGCGACGCGGTCGACGACGCGGCGGTCGGCGGCCGGATCGCTGATCATGATCGTGCTGGCCGGTGGCTGGGCCTACGCGGTGTGGGTCTCGTTCCGCTACGTCTGGTCGCACCGGTTCGGCACCGTCTACTCCCGCGCGGCGATGGCCATCGGGGTGGCGCTCGGAGGCGGCAGCGTCGTGCAGGCGGCGTTCGCCCTGCTGGTCGCCCTGGAGGTGGAGCAGGGCAGCCTCACGCCGGCCGTGATCACCGTTCCCGCGCTCATGGTGGCGGCAGCCGCGGCGCTCCTGCTCGGGCGCTTCCTGCGGCAGCGCTTTCAGCAGTCAAACGAATCACGCAACGCCTGACACGCGTCCGTCAGCCGCGCCTTGGAGAGCGTGGTGACCCGGCGCCGGAAGAAGTGCCGGGGCAACGTATGCACGTTGTCGAAGTTGACGACGCAGTCGGTCGGCACGCCGTCGTGACCGGGCGTCAGGGCGAGCTCCGATGCCAGCCCGCGGCGGGTTCGCGTCAGCGCGGCGACCACCACCGCGCCGATGCGCGCCGCGACCGGATCGCGGGTAAGGACCAGCACCGGGCGGTCGCCACCCGGCGTCGCGGCGAACCAGATGTCACCGCGCCGCATCGTCCCAGTCGTTCCAGTCCTCGGCCGGTCCCCAGTCGGCGACCATGGAGAGCGACGATTCGTCCTCGCCAGGCGGGTTCTCGAGCCACCGCCTGGCATCCTCTTCGGCCCGCAGTCGGAGCAGGCAGCTATGGAGCGCTTCGCGAAGAAGCCGCGAGCGCTTCATCCCCAGCCGGACGGCCCATTCGCCCGCCGCTGCCGCATCCTGGTCGGGCACGCGAAAACTGAGCATCGTCATACAGTGACAGGTGCAGTGTAATACAATCCATGTCAACGCCGCCGCCTGCAGTTTGACTCCTTATCGCGGGTTTTCTACGATCATGGCCCTGATGGGAGCATTCACGGCGTCGCGCGTCGTGCCGCGTACCTGCCGGAGCACGATCGGTGGCTGACACCCTCCTGGAGATCAACGACCTCCGCACCTACTTCCGCACCAAGGCGGGCGTGGTCCGTGCCGTTGACGGGGTGTCTTTTTCGATCGACAAGGGCAAGACCATCGGCCTGGTGGGGGAGAGCGGCTGCGGCAAGAGCGTCCTGGCCCAGTCGATCCTGCAGATTCAGACCTGGCCGGGCGAGATCGAGGGCGGGCAGGTCATCCTGCACGGCGACAACGGCGGCGAGCGGGAGATCCTGACTGATCACCTTCCCAAGGCGGAGCGACTGCGGCAGATCCGCGGCAACCAGATCGCCTACATCCACCAGGAGCCGATGGCGGCGCTGAGCCTGCTGCACACGGTCGGCAACCAGCTCCGCGAGGCGGTGCTGGTCCACAACCCGGAGATGTCCAAGGATCAGGCGAACGAGATCGCCGTCAAGATGCTCGGCGACGTCGGCATCCCGCGCGCCGAGACCCGCCTGGACTCCTACATCTTCAACTTCTCCGGCGGCATGCGGCAGCGGGTGATGATCGCCATGGCGCTCATCAACCATCCACGCCTGCTGATCGCCGACGAGCCCACGACCGCCATCGACGTGACCATCCAGGCGCAGGTACTGGAGCTGATGCGCGACATCCAGCAGCGCTTCGACATGTCGATGCTGTTCATCACCCACGACCTGGCGGTCATCGCCGAGATCGCCGAGGAGGTGGTGGTCATGTACCTGGGGCGGGTGGTCGAGCGCACGACCGTCACCCGCCTGTTCGAGAACCCCAGGCATCCCTACACGCAGGCGCTGATCGGATCGCTGCCCAGCGCCGAGCACGAGCGGGGAGCGCTGGCCAGCATCCGCGGCACCGTCCCCGATCCGTACTCGCGGCCGACCGGCTGCGCCTTCCGCAACCGCTGCGACCACTTCATCGAAGGGGTGTGCGACCGCAACGTGCCGGCCCTGGTCGAGCTTGAGGAAAACCATGACGCCCGCTGCTTCCTGCACTCCGAGGAGATCGAGCTGGGTGCGGAGCCGGACACGGGCGTGGCCGACGAGCCCGCGGCGTCGAGCGCGGCCACCGGCCGCCACCGGCGTCCCGGTGCGCAACCGGCCGGCACGCCGGAAGGGGAGAACGGGGACGGGACTGCCGCCGCGCGTACCGCCGTGCAGCGCGGCACCACCGGCGCCGCGGTCCTCGCCCTGGACGACCTGCGCACCTACTTCCCGATCCGCAAGGGGTTTTTCCGCCGGCACGTGGGGTGGATCAAGGCCGTCGACGGCATCAGCTTCGAGATCGGCGAGCGGGAGACGGTCAGCCTGGTGGGCGAGAGCGGCTGCGGCAAGTCGACGACGGCGCGCAGCATCGTGCGCGCGGTCGATCCCACCGGCGGCCAGGTGCGGTTCCACGCGCGCGACAGCTCCGTCCTGGAGGTCACGGACGTGGACCGGGACCAGCTCAACCTGCTGCGCCAGCAGGTGCGCATGCTGTTCCAGGACCCGTTCCAGTCGCTGAACCCCCGCTTCACGGTGGTCGACATCGTCGGCGAGCCGCTGCGCAACTTCGGCGTCGCCGACGGCGAGGGGCTCCGCGAGCGGGTGGGCGAGTTGCTGGAGGACGTCGGGCTCGACGCCCGGCACATGGGCCGCTACCCGCACGCGTTCTCCGGGGGCCAGCGCCAGCGCATCGGCCTGGCGCGCGCGCTGACGATGAATCCTCGCCTGCTGTTGGCCGACGAGCCCACCTCGGCACTCGACGTGTCGGTGAAGGCGCAGATCCTCAACCTCATGCAGAAGCTGCAGGACGAGCACGGGCTGTCCTACCTGTTCATCACCCACGAGCTCGGCATCGTCCGCCACTTCTCGGACCGCTGCGGCGTGATGTACCTGGGCCGCATCGTGGAGATGGGCACGACGGAGACGATCTTCCGCGACCCGCTGCACCCGTACACCGAGGCGCTGCTGTCGGCCGCCCCGGTGCCCAACCCGCGCGCCAAGATGGAGCGCATCATCCTGGAGGGCGACGTGCCCGATCCGGCGGACGCTCCGCCGGGGTGCCCGTTCCATACCCGCTGTCCGTACGCGGAGGAGCGCTGCAAGACCGAGGTGCCGGCGCTGCAGCCCCTCGAGGAGGGCTCGGACCACACCGTCGCCTGCCTGCGCGCCGAGGAGCTGGAGCTTCGCGGCGTGCGCTGGTAGCGGCCACGTCCGTCACGGCAGCCGCCCGATGACCGCCGACCGCGTCCCCGACGGCTCCACGCCGCTCGACCCCGACTTCGGCGTGAGCCTGGCGCCGGCCGCGTTCGAGGAACGGTTTCTCACCCTGCACAAGCAGCTCTTCGCGTCCGACACGCAGGGGTTCGACGAGGTCACCGTGCACGCCTACGCGCCGCCGTCCGGCAGCTACCAGGTCGACCACTGCTTCTTTCACGACGGCCGCGACCTGCACCTGTACTACGTGACCGGCGACATGCGGAACACGGAGGCGTGGATCGCCGCCTATCGCGCGGGCGACTACGAGAAGGCGAACCAGGTCTGCCTGGAGCCGGGATGCGGCCACGCCGTGGGTCCCGACCTGTTCGGCCTGCGGTACCGCGACACGCTGCTGTTCGAGCCGGAGGGCCGCTTCGACCTGGCCAGCCGCTCCAACGCGCAGGTGTTCGACTTCGACCCCGGCGGCCCGCGCCGCTACGGACTTCTCTACGGCGTGCGCGGCGGGGGGCCGGACGGCACGCCGTTCGTGGGCTTCAGCCTCACCTGGTCACCGGACCTGGAGACGTGGACGGCCGGGGAGGGCAACCCGGCGTGGGGGCCGCCGCCGTGGTGCAAGAAGGGATCGACCTGCAAGGACGCGCACGTCGTGCGCTTCGGGGACCGATACCTTCTCTATTACATTGCCATGGACCGGCACGGATACGCCTGCATCGCGCTGGCCAGCACCCTCGATTGGCGGACGATCGACGACCACGGCGTGGTGCTCGCCCTGCCGCCGTCGCTGCGCGGCACCATGGGGATCGAGTCGCCGTTCGTGCTGCACCGGGACGGCATGTGGCACCTGTTCTACACCTACGGCGAGGGGCTCCATCACGCGGTCAGCCCGTCGCCGGACGGGTTCGTCGCCGCGCGCGGCAACACCTGGGACGTGGGCACCGGCGCCTACCTGCTGGGGCCGTACCACGCGACCGAGATCGTCGAGCAGGACGGCCGTACCTTCCTGACCACCGACCGCAAGGAGCACACGCGCAAGCTCAACCGAGTCGCGGGCGTGTTGCGCTACCGCGGCTCCTACGAGGACGAGAAGACCCTGGAGGAGGGGATCTACGTCGCCGAGATCGAGTGGCACGGCGACCGGCCCGTGCTGCGCAAGCCCGAGCCGCCGTAGCCGCCGGTCCCGATGGAGCTGGTCCTCAGTTACACCGCCGCCACGGCTGCCGCGGCCGGCAAGCTCGCCACCGTCCTGAACGCGCACCGCGCCCGGCGTGCGCCGACCACCGTCTTCGTGGCCGGCCGGGTCGCCGAGATCGAGCGCGAGGTGCTGCTGCCGGTGATCGAGGCGGCCGGCGACCTGGCCGACGTGAACAGCGCCACCTACCGTCATGCGCGCGTGCTGCGCAAGCCGCCGTGGTCGATCCCGCAGCCGTCCGACCGGCTGATCGCGGAGGAGATCACGCGCGGCGCCCTGGCGGTGCGCGAGACCCTGGGCCGGCCCTGCCGCGGCGTGCGTCCCGCCGAGGGGGCAGGCGCCGGTTTCCGGGGCTGGGCCGCGAACCTGTCGGCGATGCGGGACGCCGGCCTGCGCTGGTCGTCCGCCTACGTGCGCTCGACCTACGGCGACACCGCGCCCGGAGACCTGTGCGGCCCGTTCCGCTATGCCGACGAAGGGTACCCAGACCTGCTGGAGCTCCCCTCGCACGGCTGGCCGGACGCGGCCCTCAAGGAGCGCGACGCCGGAGCCCAGCAACGCATCGTGCGCTGGCCGAGTCCCTTCGCCTATCCGGACGGGCTGGTGGAGACGCCGGAGCAGGAGCTCGCCGTGCACGGCGCCACGATCGCCGCCGCCCGTGACGCCGGCCTGCCGTACTGCTGCCTGGCCTTCGACGCCGATTCCACGGTCCGGCCCGAGGACCCGGGAGCGCGCGTCGTCGACCTGCTGATCGACCATGCCGCCACGGAGGGTCTGGCGCTCACCACTCTCGACGAGCTGGCCGGCCGCTTCGCTGCTGCCGCCCCGGCAACGCTCGCCGCCCCCGAGTTGCCGCCGAGCCGGGCGGCCGACTTCGACCCGGGCACGCTGTTCGCCTGATGCGCGTCGTCTTCACGTACGACACCGAGGAGCCGGGCCTGTGCATCCCGGCGTTGCGGGTGATCACCCGCGTGCACCGGCGGTTCGACGCGCCGATGACACTGTTCGTGGTGGGCGAGCTGGCCGCCGGCGCGGAGGGGCCGGCGCTCAGGCGCCTGCTCGACGAGACGCCGGATCTGCACGACGTCAACAGCCACACCTGGAGTCACTCGCGGCTGATCTGCAAGAACCCGTGGTCGCTGCCGGTGAGTTCATCCATGCGGAAACCGCGCGCGGCGTGGCGGCGATCCGCGACCGGTTCGACCGGCCCTGCCGCGGCTTTCGCCCCCGCTCCGGGGCCGGCTGCGGCTTTCGCGGCTGCCCGGAGAACCTCTTCGCGCTGCGCGCCGCCGGCTGCGAGTGGAGCTCCGCCTACCTCAAGTCGGCCTTCGAGGACTCGCTGCCCGGCGACCTGCACGGGCCGTTCAGCTACGCCGGCGACGGCTACGACGACCTGCTGGAGCTGCCAGGGCATGGCTGGCAGGACGCGCTGGTCAAGGACTACGGGCGCGGCCTGCAGTACGCGGTGCGCTGGCCGTCGCCGTTCGCCTGCCCGCGGCGTCTGGTGGAGACTCCGGCCGAGGAGTTCGCCGTGCACCGGCGCACGCTGGACGCCGCCTGCGAGGTCGGCCTGTCGTTCTGCTGCTTCGTGCTCCACCCGTGGACGATGATCCGCCGCCAGGATCCTGACGGCGAGTGCATCGACCTGCTGCTGCGGCTGGCGCGCGAGCGGGGGCACGAGGTCACCACCCTCGACGCCGAGGCGAGGCGCTGCCGGGAGCAGCCAAACCTGCTGTCGCCGGCGCCGCCAATTCCGCCGCAGCGCACGCGCGGCTACGATGTCGCCCGAAACTTCGCCTGAGCCGAGGTCCCCGGAACATGAGCGCAAGCCCGAACGTGATCGTTTTCTTCACCGACCAGCAGCGCTGGGACACCGCCGGCATCCACGGCAACCCGGCCGGCCTGACGCCCAACTTCGACCGCTTCGCCGCGCGCGGCACGCACCTCGCCCACACCTTCACCTGCCAGCCGGTGTGCGGGCCGGCCCGCTCCTGCCTGCAGACCGGCCTGTACGCCACCGAGACCGGCGTGTTCCGCAACGCGATCACCCTCGACCCGGCCCTGCCCACGCTGCCCGATCACTTCCACGGCGCCGGCTACGACACCGCCTACGTCGGCAAGTGGCACCTGGCGCCGCGCGGCTGCATCGGCCCGGTGGCGGCCGAGCACCGCGGCCGGTACGACTACTGGCTGGCCTCCAACGTGCTGGAGTACACCTCGGACGCATACCGGACGACCCTGTACGACGGCGACGAGAAGCCGGTGGACTTGCCCGGCTACCGCGTCGACGCCATGGCGGACGCCGCCATCCGCTACCTGGACGGCCGCGACGGCGGACCGCGCGACCGGCCGTTCCTGCTGTTCCTGTCCTTCATCGAGCCGCACCACCAGAACCACCGCGACGACTACCCCGCGCCCGACGGCTACGAGGAGCGCTACACCGGCGCCTGGGTGCCGCCCGACCTGGCCGCGCTCGGCGGATCGACGCAGCAGCACCTGCCCGGCTACTACGGCATGGTCAAGCGGCTGGACGAGGCTTTCGGCCGCCTGCTGGACGCGCTCTGCAGCCTGGGCATGGCCGACGACACCGTGGTGCTCTACACCTCCGACCACGGCAACCACTTCAAGACCCGCAACGGCGAGTACAAGCGCGCCTGCCACGAGTCGGCGATCCGCGTGCCGACCGCGCTGGGCGGCCCCGGCTTCGACGGCGGCGGCCGCGTCGAGGATCTGGTCAGCCTGATCGACCTGCCGCCGACGCTGCTGGACGCCGCCGGGATCGAGGTGCCGGCTGCGATGCAGGGCCGTTCGGTGCTGCCGCTGGCGGGCGCCGGGCCGGTCGATCCCGCGTGGCCGGACCAGGTCTTCGTGCAGATCTCGGAATCCCAGGTCGGCCGCGCGCTGCGCACGAAGCGCTGGAAGTACTCGGTGAGTGCGCCGGAACTGGACGGCGGCCAGGTGCCGGCGGCCGACCGCTACGTCGAGGAATTCCTGTACGATCTGCGCGCCGACCGCTACGAGCTCTGCAACCTGGCCGGCAACCCCAGGCATGCCGAGGTGGCGGCCCTGCTCCGGCAGCGGCTACTCGGCTGCATCCGCGACGTGGAGGGCAGGGAGCCGGTCATCGAGCCGGTCGCCGAGCATCGGCGATCGGGACAGATCAACCCGGAGCCCATCGACCTGGAGGAGCTCCGCCTGCCGGACTGAGTGCGCGGCTCGGATGACCGGCCCGTTGTTGACAGAGGAATCGGACGCGCCGACACTTCCGAGCGGAAGCTGACATGGCCATCGCGGTTGCCTCTGAACAGGCCGACGGACTGCGCGTCGTCACGCACGACGACTGCACGCTCGCCGACTTGTCCGCCCTGCAGGGGTACTGGACCCAGGCGCAGTACCTCAAGCTGACGAATGACGGCAATCGCCTGATCGAGTTCACCGACGGACGCATCGAGTTTCTGCCCATGCCCACGCAACGACACCAGGCGATTTCGCGGTTCCTGTTCCGGGCCCTGGATTCTCTCGTTCGCGAAATCGGCGGCGAGGTGTTCTACGCCCCCTTGCGTCTGCGGATCCGTGACGGCAAGTTCCGCGAGCCGGATCTGCTGCTCGTCCGCGACGCCGGGGACCCTCGCTGTCGGGACGACTATTGGCTCGGTGCAGACGTGGTCATGGAGGTGATCAGTCCCGACAATCCGGACCGGGACGTCGTCGACAAGCGCATGGACTACGCGGAGGCGGGCATCCCCGAGTACTGGATCGCCAACCCCATGGACGAGACCGTGACCGTGCTCGTCCTTGCGGACGGAGAGTACCGGGAACACGGCGTATTCCGACCGGGAGAGCACGCCGCTTCGTCGGGGTTGCCCGGCTTCTCGGTCGACGTGCGGGAGACGTTTGGGCTACCGGGTCGACCTGGATGATCCCGAGGCGGACCGGCCGCCCGACGACTGGGAGTGCGGCCCGTACCGCAACCTCACGCTCTCAGGACGGCAGCCGCTCGCCGCGCTGCTCGCGCAACGAGCATTCATGGACCGATGTGGCGTGACGGATCAACGTAATGCCACTTCACGACCCGCGGATTCTTGTTGTATTCGCGGATGTATCTCATCAGCTTTTGATCGCGCGCATCAGGTCCCAGTCCGGCACTTCGGCGGACACGAACGGGAACAGGCTCCGGATGCGCCGCGACCGCTGAGCGGGTTGACGCCGTCGCGCCGGAGCTTCGCGGGGCTTCCCGTTTTCCGCAACTATGCTGCGGAAAAGAGACATTTTTCCCCAAGTGAGCTGAGGATTCCTGGAATGGCGGGTCCTCAGGCGTCGCGGATGTAGACGGCGAACAGGCGGGCGTCCTCGGCGCGGATGCCGCGGAAGTCCAGCTTGACCCGGTACGGACCGAGCCGTGACGGCACGGTCGCGCCGGGCGGCCACCGCACCGGCAAGTCCAGCCCGTCGGAGCCGATGACGGCGGCATCGCTGCCCGAATAGCCGGCGATCGGCCGGAAGCGCTCGTCGACCAGCTCGACGGCGATCTGGGAGTGCGGCCCAAGGCCGCTCACGTTGAGGCTTACCGCGGTATCGCCGGTCGGCTCCAGCGCGCAGCTCAGCGCGTGCGGGGCCGGCAGCGGCAGCAGCGTCTTCTCGCGGAAGACCGACAGCGAGCCGAGCCGGTCGCGCTCCCAGGTCGCCAGGCGCACGTCGCTGCCCGCCCACAGCTCGTACCAGAACAGGGTGCGGTCGCCGCGGTTGAGCATCCCCTGACCCTGCATCAGCGCCGGTGCGCTGCCGGGCGCCAAGCCGGGCTCCTCCAGCGCCGGGATGAACAGGAAGTCCGGCACCGGCTCGCGGAAGTCCAGGGCGTCCTGGCTGACCAGCAGCCCCAGGTCCATGGTGATGAAGCGGCGGTTGCCGCTCGGCGTGCCGTGCCACATGCCGTACACGCCGACGATCACGTTGCCGCGGTCCCAGCAGCAGGTGCCCAGGTGCACCTCCTCGGCAGTGTTCCAGTTGTGCATCACCTGTCGCGGCGGCAGGTTGTCGCGCCGGAAGCCGAGCGCCGACGCCTGCGTCCAGCGCTCGAAGTCGTAGGACGCGAAGGTCACCAGCTTGCGCGCCCGGCCCCACTGAGAGCCGTGCCAGCCAAACTCGTCCTGGCCGTTGACGTAGTAGCAGCCGCCCCACCTGATCAGGCCGGCCATCTCCATCGGCGGCCCGACCGGGTTGCAGTCGGGCACCTCCCAGCGCAGCCCGTCGGCGCTGAAGGCGACCGCCAGCCCGTTTCCGTACAGCCCCGACTCGATGCACATCTTGAAGCGCCGCGATGGGTCCGGATCGTCGGGGTCGTGGATGACGGGCGCGGCGCTGATCACCGGATCGCCGCCGAACAGGTCGACGATATTGTTGTCGCGGCTGCCGCCGTACTCGACCAGGCCGAGCGACGGCTTCTCCCAGTGCTCGCCGTCCTGGCTGACCGCGTAGCAGACGCGCCGGCCGCCTTCGTCGAGCGACCCGCTGCTCTCGTACCACATGCGGAGCTCGCCATCGACCTCCGCCACCGCGCCGTAGTAGCGCACGCCGGCGTCGTCCGGGGCGCCTTGCGGGCCGCGGCCGACCACGATCGGGTTGGACTCGCCCGGCTCCTTGCCGGGCACCAAGTCCAGCTTCAGGCCCGTGGTGTAGCGGAGGCTGTACTCGTCGAAGGCGAACAGGACCGCCTCGGCGACCGGCCCGTTGGTGCTGCCGTTGCGTACGTCGATCACGGGCCAGCCTTGCCTACACGCCGGCCGGAACGCCGAACGGGCGACCCGAGATCACCGCCGGCATCGGCCAGACCGGGCCCTCGCGCACCGCGAACTTGTCGCCCAGCCCGCACAGCCACATGAACTGGCGGGCGGCGTCGCGCGAGCTGCGGTACTGCTCGCCGAAGCGGGGCTCCTCCAGCCAGTAGTTCGCGGTGGCGAAGTCGAAGTCCGCCTCGCGGATCCAGTCGCGCGTGGGCGGCGCGGTGCGGTGATAGGTGGCGGTGAGCATGTGGCGCATGCCGGTGGCGGTCGCGTGGGCGCGCCGGTGCCACGTGGCGTAGGCGGTGAAGTAGATGCTGCCCGCCGGCGCGGTCGATTTCCAGGTGCCGCGGATCGAGTCGTAGTGGGCCATGAAGCGGACCTGGTTGGTGACGTGATGGGAGCCGGGGACGAACTCGGTCGGCCCCATCTCTTCCGGGCAGGCGGTCGGGTAATAGAACCACTTCAGCGTGTTGAGCTGCCCGTCGAACATCGAGCCGCCGTCGATGTGCCACTGGTTGGCCGCCACCGGGCTCGCCTCCCGGAACCAAGTGGCCCAGTTGGGGAGCGCGAAGTTGGCGCCCAGCAGCGAGCGCGCGGCGCCTGCCGCCGCCGGGTTGCACAGCACCGACTCCACGAACCAGCCCTGCTCGGTGAAGGAGTGCATCTGGCGTCCGCCCCGGTCCCACTGCTCGTCCATGGCGGCGATCACGCGCTCGTTTACCTCGGGCGGCACGGCGCCCTCAATCATGTGGTAGCCGTTCTTGCAGAATTCGAGGACCTGCGTGTCGGTCAGCGTCGGCTCGCAATCATGGGTCTGCATGGGGCCGAGTATACTCGCCTCATGGCAGTCATTTCTCACGACATGGACAACTTCAACTTGGCGGTGAACACGCACGTGGACCCGCGCCGCGCGGAGGCGGTGCCGGTCGGCGACGACCGCCAGCTCCTGGTGGACGACTTCTTCCTGGCCATGGGCCGCGGCCACGAGCAGTACCCGCGCAACATCGCCTGGACCCTGGGCAGCGTGGACAAGCACGGCGCGCCGCTGTTCGAGGGGGAGCAGCCGTGGGAGGACAGCTCGGCCTGGCTGACGGTCCTGAAGGACGGGGGGCGCTACCGCATGTGGTACAACACCTATCATCAGGAGGCGCGCCGCGGCCTGTTCCTGAGCTACGCGGAGTCCGACGACGGCGTGGAGTTCACGCGCCGCGAGCTGGGTCTGGTCGAGGTGGCCGGCTCCACCCGCAACAACGTCGTCGCCTGAACGGCGTCTCGCCGGAGTCGGGCAACGTCTTCATCGACCCCAACGCGCTCGATGGCGAGCGCTACAAGCTGATCTACACCGACTGGGCAGGCCCGGAGGTTCACGAGCTGCCGTTCACGCACAACGTCGGCATGCTGCGCGGCGCCGCTTCGCCCGACGGTCTCTCCTGGACCCGCTACTACGACAACTTCCTGGGCAAGTACTGCGACTCGCAGAACAGCGCGTGCTGGGACCGGACCCTGGGCCGCTACGTCGTCTATCACCGCGCCATCGCCGAGCACGCGTCGCTGTCCGCCGGCGGCGTGCGCATCCGCGGCGAGGGGCGCGGGCGCGCGGTCGGCCGCCTGGAGTCGGTCGACTACCGCACCTGGGAGAGCACCGGGATCGCGCTGCAGGCCGACTTCCACGACACCATGGACACCGACATCTACAACAGCGCCTACGCGCGCTATCCGTACTCGCCCAACGTGCACTTCATGTTTCCGTCCTTCTACCGCCACTACGAGGGGACCTTCGAGGTGCAGGTCTGCACCAGCCGCGACAACCGAAACTGGTTCCGCGCCAACCGCGATACCTTCGTCCCGCTGGGCACGCCCGGCGAGTACGACTGCTTCATCGTCTCCGTCGCCCCCGGCTTCGTGGCCGTCGACGACGACACGCTGGCGCTCTACTACCGGTCCGGCGATGGCCCGCACGGCGGCTCCAAGCCGATCGAGCTGGGCTACCAATCCCGCAGCCGCGTGAGCCGCGTCACCTTCAAGCGCGACCGCATCATCGGCATCGAGGCAGGCTCGGAGCGGGGCCAGTTCATCACCCGGCCCCTGACGTTCACCGGGTCGCAGTTGCAGGTGAACTTGGAGACGCTGGGGCCGGAGGCGGAGCTGACCGCGCAGCTCGTGTCCGTGGAATCGGGCGAGCCGGTCGAAGGGTATGGCTTCGACGACTGCCGGCCGCTGCGCGCCGACGCGCTCGACGGCGTGATCGGCTGGGGCGGCCGCGACCGGCTGCCGGCCGAGCTGGCGGGCCGGCCGGTGCGGCTCCACGTGCGGCTGCGCTCCGCCCGGCTGTACGCGTTCCAGTTCGCGGCCTGAGCGCCGGCCGGGCCGCGGAATCTGCTATCTTGCCCGCATGGACCGCATAGTCGATACGCACTGCCACTTCTGGTGGCGGGAAACGAATAGCTGGCTCGACTCCGACTGGGACGTCCTCTACCAGGACTACACCCCGGTCGAGCACCAGGCCGCCTCCCGGCCGGTCGGGGTGACCCGCTGCGTGATCGTCGAGGCCGGCGACACTGACGTCGACAACCAGACCATCATCGACTTCGCCGCCGAGTTCGACTTCGTGGGCGGGATGATCCTGCGTGCCGACCTGGACGACCCCGGCCTGGGCCGCAAGCTCGACGAGTGGCAGAAGCTGCCCAAGTTCCGCGGCATGCGCATGAACTTCGAGGCGCATCCCGATCCCGGCATCGCCACCAAGCCGGCGGTGATCGAGGGGCTCAGGGAGCTGGCGCGGCGCGGGCTCATCCACGACTTCCTGCCGCTGGTGCGCCACCTGGACGGCATCGCCACCGCGATCGAGCAGGTGCCCGACCTCAAGTGCATCATCGAGCACTACGGCAAGCCGGACTTCGACGGCACGCTGGAGCCGGCCTGGGAGCAGGCGATGCGCCGCATCGCGCGCGACACGAGCGCGTTCTGCAAGCTTTCCCTGTCGCCGCAGGTGACCCGCATCCAGGAGTACCTCGACAATCCCAAGCAGGGCTGGCCGATCGAGGCGATGCGCCGGTACACCGCGCTCTACCTGGAGGAGCTGGGACCCGACCGGCTGATCTGGGGCAGCGACTGGCCGGTGGCGCTGCTGACCACCGACTACGCGGGCATGCTCGCCACCCACCGCGAGCTGCTCGGCCCCCTCGACCCGGAGGTGGAGGTCAAGCTGTTCCGCACCAACGCGGAGGCGTTCTACGACGTAACCGCGTAGCCGAGCTCGGACGACCTACGCAGTAGCCGCTACAGCGCCATACATAACGGAGTTTCTACTGAATCCCGGATAAAATCCCGGTGGGCGGCCGCCACCGGCGTAAGGCTTTGCGGGTCGCACGGCACGGCACGCTGGCGCTGTTACGCGGCGTTCAATACGAAGACCGGCGAGGTGCTCGGCAAGACCGCCACGCGGCACACCTCGGAGCAGTTCGTGGCGTTTCTGCGCGAGATCGTGGCGCATCAGCCGGCCGGTCAGGAGATTCACGTGATCGCTGACAACCTGTCGGCGCACAAGACGAAGCGAGTGCAGGAGTTTCTCAGCGACCATCCGAAGGTGCGGCTGCATTTCACGCCGACCTACTCATCGTGGCTGAACCAGGTGGAGCTGTGGTTTGCGAAGATCTCGCGCGACGTGATCACCCGCGGAGTGTTCAGTTCGGTGGCGGATCTGAAGAGCAAGCTGATGCGATACATCCGCGAATACAACAAGAATCCGCGGGTCGTGAAGTGGCATTACGTTGATCCGTCACGACACATCCATGAATGATCGTTACAGTCCACTAGTTAGTCGGACGAGCGTTGGGGAGATATCGCAGCCGATCAATTGATTGCCCCAGCAGTGGAGAGTCGCGAATACCGTGGACTTCAGGCGCAGACGCTGGGCGATTGCCAGCAGGAGATCGCCTGCGCCGCAGGTTGGATCGAGAAAGGTGTGGTCGTCGTTGATTGTCAATGGAAGGTTGGCCGTGGCGGTGGTTGCGAGCGCTGCACTGGTAAAGACGGTGCCTTGGTTCTTCAATGAACTGAGCGCGCGGTCCGTCGAAGTTCTGTTGACGGCCCGCCGTTCAGACAGTCGGAAGACCAGGATTGCCAGTCGATCGATGGCATGCGCTGTGTGGCGATGTGGTGCTCAAGGCGTTGGACATAGGGGAGAAGTGTGTTCATCTTCCTGTCGGGTTATTTTTCGATCGTTGGCTTTTTGCAGCACTGCTCCTGCACCTGCCAGAGGCTGAGGCTCAGGGAGGGGGGCACCGCGACGTTGTCGAAGCTGATCATCTCGTCCTCGGCGATGTCCGACGTGGCAACCGCGCCGTGGGTGAGCGCCATCGGCACCAGGTTCTCGGCACGCGCGGCCTCGTGCCGTTCGGCCATCCCGTAGACGGTGTAGCCCCCTTCGCCGTCGAGCGTCTCCCCAGCCCGCAGCGGGCGCTTGGCGGCGGCCACCACTTCCGCAGCGCGGCAGGTGGGGGCGCCCACGTCGTCGCCCAGCACCGCCATGCGCGCCAGCCCCAGCGGCATCTCGTGTCCGACGAAGTGCTGCGGCCGGTAGATCATCGCGTAGCCCGAGCGCTTGCCGATGATCATGCCGGTGATGTCGCCGTAGGAGGCGAGCGATTCGTTGACCTCACGCGTCGGTCCGTCGATCATGGCGAACAGGCCTCCGCGGATGGAGCGCTCCACGAAGGTGTCGTCCGGATGGATCGCGCTGACCGCCTCGACCACGCCCTCCCGGTTCAGGATGCCGCCGTTCTCTTTCGAGGCGAGGACGTCCGGGATCTCGCGCAGGTCGGCGGTCGGGAAGTGCAGCCCGCGCACGTCGGGCTGCAGCCCGGTCATGTTGGCCAGCGCCACCACCTCGATCGAGTGCTTGGTGCCGTCCAGGAACGACCCGAACATCTGCGCGTTGTAGTCCTTGCCGGTGAAGCCGTAGACGCCCGGCACGTCATCCGGGTTCATCTTGCGGAAGCTCTGCGTGAAGCGAGTGCCCTTGCCGGCCGCTACCAGCCGGAAACCGAGAGTGCGCGCCCAGTCGCAGAGCTCGGCGGCAAGCGCCGGCTCGTCGCCGTAGGCCAGGCTGTAGATCACGCCTGCGGCTTGGGCGAGCCTGCGCAGGTGGTAGCCTACCAGCACGTCGGCCTCGACCGTTACCATGGCCAGGTGCTTGCGGGCCAGGATCGCGCGGTAGGCGTGGCGCACTCCCGCCTCGACCAGTCCGGTCGCCTCGATGACGATGTCGACGGGGCTGTCGATCAGCGCCTGCGCATCTCCGGTGACCACCGGCGTGCCGGCGGCCACGGCTTCCGCGACCTGATCGGCGGAGACGGCCCGCAGCGGTTCATCGTCCGCCCCCGCGCCCAGCACCGCCGCGGCCGCCTCCACGCGCAGGTCGGCGATCACGGCCAGCCGCATGCCGGGCATGTGCCGGATCTGGCCGGCGATCTGGGAGCCGAAGGTGCCGATGCCGATGAGCCCGATCCTGACCGGCGTTCCCTGTCGTTCGCGCTCGACCATGCGCTCGTACAGCATGCAGGCGAGGGTAGTGGCACCGCCGCGCCGCCAGCAAGCGGACCGTCATGACGAGACGTCCGTTCGGCGCGCTGGGCGAGGTGAGCGTGCTCACCCTGGGCGGCGCCGGCCTGATGGGCGGCTGGGGGCACGCCCCCGACCTGGACGAGGCGGTCGCCACCATCCGCGCCGCGGTCGATGCCGGCGTCGATCACATCGACGTGGCTCCGGGCGACGGCGGCGCCGAGCGGGCGGTGGGCGCCGCGTTCGGCGGAGCGCTGCCGGCCGGGGTGCGGATCTCGACCAAGGTGCCGCTGGACCGGCCTTCTCCGGGCGCCGCGCCTGGCCTGATCGATCGCAGCCTGAACGCCAGCCTGGAGCGCCTGCGGCTGCAGCGCGTCGATCTGCTGCTCACCCACTGCTGGATTCTGCCTGACGGAGAGGAAGGTGCCGGCCGTTCGGGATTGCCGTTCCGGGACTACCTGCAGGAGGTGCGACCGGCGCTCGAGCGGCTGGTGGCGGACGGCCGCATCGGCGCCTGGGGCATCAGCGGCATCGGCGCACCCGTAACCGTGCAGCAGGCGCTGCTGGCGCGTCCCCGGCCCGCGGCCGTGCAGGCGATCGCCAACGTGCTGAGCTCGGCCGGCGAGGAGGTGCCGTTCCGCGGGCCGCCGGCCGGATCGGTGGCGACGGCGGCCGTTGCTGCAGGCGTTCCGGTGATCGGCATCCGCGCGGTCGGCCGCGGCGCGCTGGCCGACGTGCTCGACAAGCAGGTCGACGACGACCATCCCATCGCCGTCGACTACCGGCGCGCGGCCGGTCTCCGAAGTCTGGCACGGGCGCGTGGCGTACCGGCGGCCCGGTTGGCCTACCGGTACGCCCTGTCGCTCCCGGAGGTGACAACGGTCGCGATCGGCGTCCGCAACCGCGCCGAGCTGGCCGACGCGCTCGCCGCCGAGCGCGACGGCCCACTGGACGCCGCGGAGACGCTGGTTTTGCGCGACGAGTGTCGCCACCATGGCGGCGGTGAGGTGACTTCGGAATGAGCAAGACGATGGTGCTGGCGGTCATCGGCGGCGGCAGCTCGCAGTGGATGATCTCGCTGATGAAGGACGTCTACCTGCTGGACGCCGTGGACGGCGGCGAGATCCGGTTGGTGGACCCGGACCGCGGAGGGACGGAGGCGGTGGCGTCCATGCTGGCCCGCTTCAACGCGGAGCGTGGCAAGGACTACCGCATCTCCGTGTGTGACGACCGGGCGGCGGCGCTCGGCGGCGCCGACTTCGTAATGACCACCTTCAGCCCCGGCAGCATGGACGCCTTCGAATACGACCTGGAGATCCCTATTCGCTACGGCATCCGGCAGCCGGTCTCCATGACGGTGGGGCCGGCCGGCATCTCGGCCGCCCTGCGCACCGTGCCGGTCGCCGCGGAGGTCGTGAAGGACATGGAGCGGTACTGCCCGGGCGGCTGGCTTCTGAACGTCACCAACCCCATGAGCACCGTGACGCGCGCCATGAACCTGGCCGCCGACAGCGTGCACGTGGTCGGGCTCTGCCACGAGTTCCACGCATTCCCGGCGCTGGCCGCCGCCATCCTGGACCTGCAGCCGCCGGCGGAGCTCAACGTGGTCGAGCAGCTCTACGAGTGGCTGCCGGAGCAGGGGCTGCGCTACACGGTGGCCGGCATCAACCACTTCATCTGGATCATCGAAGCCGAGCTGAACGGCCGCGACGTGTTGCCGGACATCCGCCGCTTCGCGAGCGAGCACCGCGATCTGGCGCCGGCAGGCGCTCCGTACAGCCTGAGCAACCGGCACGCCGCCAAGCTGGCGCTGTGCCGGACGTTCGGCTATCTGCCGCTTGCGGGCGACCGCCACCTGGTCGAGTTCTGGCCCCACCTGTGCAACGTGCGCAACGGCTACGCCATGCGCTACGCGGTGGAGAAGACCACGGTCGACTCGCGCCGCCACCGCCGCGAGCACAACCGCGCGCGCGTCGAGCGGATCGCGGCCGGCACGGAGCGGATGGACTGGACCCGCAGCGGCGAGGAGATGACCGAGGTCATGAACGCCATTCTCACCGGCGGCAGCACCACGGCAATCCTCAACCTGCCCAATCGGGGCCAGGTGGGGAACCTCCCGCGCGACGCCGTCGTGGAGACCCTGGCGACGGTCACCGGCGAGCAGATCGAACCTCAGTCGTGCGGCGAGCTCCCGGGTGCCGTGGGCTCGCTCTGCCGGCTGCACGTCGACGTGCAGGAGATGACCGTGCAGGCGGCGCTGCGGGGCGACCGCGAGCTGCTGGTGGAGGCGCTGTCGCTGGACCCGCTGTGCGCCGCCGCCGACTTCGCCGAGATCGGCGAGCTGGCCGACGAGTTGCTGGCCGCCAACCGCCGCTGGCTGCCGCGTTTCTTCGAAGCATGAGCGCGCGCCGGTCTGTTGTCCGGAGAATCCGGAATGCTTACCTTGCTGCTTCAGGAGGACTCGATGACGAAGAACAAGACGCTCATGCTCGCGGCGGCCGCGGCGGGGATCATGCTGGTGGCGGCCGTCTCCGGGCACGCCGATCAGATGGTGATGTCGCCGGAGTACGCGGTTCGCTGGTGGGACACGCTGACCCCCGACGAAAGGGTGGCGGCGCTGCACGGCGACATGGCCACCGAGGATCAGGCCGCGGCGGCCAAGAAGATGCACGCGGATCTGGATTTCCCCACCACGTACTTGGTGGACGTGGCTGCGACCAAGATCAACGGCCACCTCAGCTTCGACAGTGTCGGCGCGTGGTGGGAGTCGTTGAACTGCCAGTTGATGCGGATCGCCGCGGGAGACGGCAACACGGCCGATCCCATGAGCCCCTACTGCGCCCACTACCCGGGCTCGGGCCATGAGAAGATCCTGAGCGATGACGCGTTGGCGTATGTCAACAAGGTCGGCATGGCTCTGCTTGGCCGGACCGACCCGGGCATGTACGAGGGAGCGGCCGGCTCCTCCATGTCCGGCTCCTCCATGTAACGCGCGCGGCGAACTGCGCGAACATGTGTCCTTGGCGCCGCCCCGGCCCAGCAGGTCGGAGGCGATGCCGGGGGCGCACTCGAACCGGAGATTGGCGCCGGCCGCGGCAGAGACGTGGTCGCTCCGCCGCAGCTTGGCTGTGGCGCGTGCGGCTCCAGGTGGAGCCGTCCGTTGGTGATCCCTCACGCGCCGATCACGCCGACGCTCAACGTCTCCCGGAACAGGTTGGTGCCCGCCGCGCCACCATGTAACCGTCGACCATGTAACCGTCGACGAGTCCTAACGACGCCCTCTGATGGGGATGGGGGGCGCCATCCGGCGGCTCGTCTCCCGAACCGCTCAGGTGGCAGCGCGCCGCCGGATCGCGTGAGTGGACACCGACGACTCCTTCGCGAAGCGCCAATGCAGTTTCGCGAACGGCTCTCGATCGCATATTGGAAGCGAAAGTGAGCACCTGCGTCCGAAAAACCCGTGGATATAACTGGATATAACCTTGGGTGCTGGCCGCTGCTGCCGGCAGCTTCGCAAGTGGCAATCAAGCCAGCTCGAGTGCGAAACGAGCGATGTTGACGGACGCAAGAATGCGGTCTATTGCTGCGCGTTGAGACACGCGCTTCATGGAACACACAGGGGCCTCGAAACAGCAGTCGCCAGCGGACCGCCACGGCGGCGAGCGATCCGAGGTGATGGGAATTCGCGTATCGCGAACTGCTGAGTCCCCGCGTGCTCGCGTTCTCACTCATCACGCTCGTCTTCGTCGTCTTGACGTTCACGATCATCGGCCCGTTGGGCAGCTACCGGAGCCTGTCGCTGTTTCAGCGCCTCGTGTACATGATCGTGCTCGCTTGGCCGGGTAGTGTGTCAGTTTCCGATCCGTGGTACACGGGTCGGCCGCACCGAACCGGGGAGGTAAAGTGACACACTACCGAGATCAACGCCTATGCGGCCGAGCTCGCCCGCGTGTCGGTGTGGATCGGCGAGATCCAGTGGATGCGCCGCAACGGGTTTACCGGATCGCGCGATCCGATCCTGGAGCCGCTGGAGAACATCGAGTGCCGCGACGCGATCCTGACGCCGGAGGGCGGTGAACCCGAGTGGCCGGAGGCCAACGTTGTGATCGGCAACCCCCCGTTTCTCGGCGGCAAGCTCCTGAACGAAAACCTCGGCGAGGCCTGCGTCGACAGGATGTTTGCTGCATACGACGGCCGTGTGCCTGCCGAAGCGGATCTGGGCACCTACTGATTCGTGAAGGCAGGCGAGCACATTGGCGCCCGCAAGGCGCAGCGGGCGGGACTGGTGGCGACGCCTCGCTGCAAGTGGGCACCGGCTTACTTGTCATGATTCGTCTATCATCTTATTGGATCCTGCAGCCTTGACCCAGTCGTCGTCAACGTGCAGAGCTTGAGATGGCCAAATGAGTGCAGGTTCTTTTTTAGAACGAACCTCCAGTCTGAGTACGGAATAACACGCCTTCGACTCGTCGCGATTGGTGAAAGCACAGTGGCGCTCTCTACCCGTGATCGGTGCGGGCCCATCATTGGCCTTGGAGCGAGCGGTTCGGCATGAGCGCTCGCGCGATCATGATCCAGGGGACTGCGTCCGACGCGGGGAAGTCGGTGGTGGTGGCAGGGCTGTGTCGGGCGGCGAGGCGGCGGGGCATTCGGGTCGCGCCGTTCAAGCCGCAGAACATGTCGAACAACGCCGCGGCCTGCGAGGACGGGGGCGAGATCGGGCGGGCGCAGGCGGTGCAGGCGCGGGCGGCCGGGCTTGCGCCGCGGACGGACTTCAATCCGGTGCTGCTGAAGCCGCAGACCGACCGCGGCTCGCAGGTGCTCGTGCATGGGCGGCCGGTGGGGATGCTGCACGCGTCCGACTACCGGACGGGGCGCGCTCGGCTGATGGACGCGGTCATGGAGAGCTTCGGGCGGCTGGTTGGCGAGTTCGATCTGGTGATCGTGGAGGGCGCGGGCAGCCCGGCGGAGGTCAACCTGCGCGCCGGCGACATCGCCAACATGGGGTTCGCGCGGCGGGCGGAGGCGCCGGTCTGCCTGGTCGGGGACATCGACCGCGGCGGGGTGATCGCGTCCGTGGTGGGGACCGGGGCGGTGCTGGACGCCGAGGATCGGGCGCTGATCGCTGGGTTCCTGATCAACAAGCTGCGCGGCGACCCGGCGCTGTTCGAGGACGGCGTGCGCATCATCGAGCGGCATACCGGCTGGCCCTGTTTCGGGGTGATTCCGTGGGAGCCGGCGGCGCTGCTCCTGCCGGCCGAGGATGCCGCGTCTCTGCCGCCGGCAGGCGTCTCACGGGGCGGGCGGGTGAAGGTCGCCGCGCCGGTGCTGTCGCGCATGGCGAACTACGACGACGCCGATCCGTTGCGCCTGGAGCCGGACGTGGAGTTCGCGTTCGTGCCGGCTGGCCAGCCGATCCCGCGCGACGCCGACGTGGTGCTGCTGTTCGGCACCAAGTCGACGATCGGCGACTTGGCGTTCCTGCGGGAGCAGGGGTGGGACCACGACATCCTGGCGCACGCGCGGGCCGGCGGGCGCGTGGTGGGCGTGTGCGGGGGCCTGCAAATGCTGGGTCGGCGCGTGCACGACCCGGCGGGGGTGGACGGGCCGGCCGGGTCGGCCGACGGGCTGGGGCTGCTCGCCGTGGAGACGACCATGCATGCCGAGAAGACGGTCCGCCCGGCGCGGGGGCGATGCGCGCTGAGCGATGCTCCGGTGGCGGGCTACGAGATCCATACGGGACGCTCGGCCGGCGCGGGTCTGGCGCGGCCGATGTTCCACCTGGAGTCGGGCGCGGACGGGGCGCGCAGCGCGGACGGACTGGTCGAGGGGACCTACCTGCACGGGCTCTTCGCGAACGACGCGTATCGGCGCGCGTGGCTGGAGCGTGTCGGGACGGGCGCCGACTCATCCCTGCAGTACGAGGCGACCGTGGATGCGGCCCTGGACGCGGTGGCGGACACGCTGTCCGCGGCGGTCGACCTGGATGCGCTGTTCGGGGCGGCGCGCCGGCCGAACGTTGCTACCGGCCCAACGTGAGCGGCTGCGCGTTCAGGGCGTTCAGCTCCAGGGCCAGCCCGGCGACCATGAGGTAGACGCGGCCGGCGCGGGCGGCGGTGAGCCGGTTCACACGGCCGAGCGCGTCGCGGTACGCGCGTCCGAGTGGCGAGGGCGGCACGACGCCCAGGCCGACCTCGTTGCTGATCACGATCCAGGTGGCCGTGGAGTTCTCGACCAGGTCCAGCAGTCTTCCAGCGGCATCGAGGATCAGCTCCTCGGCGCCGGGGTCATCCTCATGTCGAAGGAGCAGGTTGCTGACCCACAGGGTGAGGCAGTCGAGCACTACCGTGTCGTAGCGGTTCAGGATCGGCGCGGCCCTGCCGGCCGGGTCGAGCGGCTCTTCCAGGGTGTCCCACCCGCTCGGCCGGCGCTCGCGGTGGGCGGCGATGCGGCGGGCCATGTCCTCATCCAGTGCCTCTGCCGTGGCGATGAACAGCACGCGGCGGCCGGCCTGCGCGATCCGTTCCGCGGCGGCGCTCTTGCCGGAGCGGGCGCCGCCGAGCAGCAGGATGAGCTCGCCGTTCAAGGCGCGGTTCCGAGGTGCGTGGTGTCGTTCAGCAGGTTGAGCGCCGCGGAGCCGTCGTCGTAGACGGTGACGGCGGACAGACCGCAGTTGTCGAACAGGAAGCGCTCCATACTTCGGGACGGCAGTCCCAGCAGGCGCACGATCGCCGCGGACAGCGATCCGCCGTGCGCGATCACCAGCAGGTCGCCGTCGTCTCCGCCGTGCCGATCCAGCAGGCTGTCCACGCCGGCGGCCACCCGCTCGTACAGTTGCCTCTCGCTCTCGCCTCCCGGAGTCGAGGCGGTGTCGTCCCCGGTGAACAGCGTTGCGTAGCGCTCCGGGTGGCGCGCCTCCATCTCGGTGAAGGTCAGGCCTTCCCATTCGCCGAAGCCCCGCTCGCGCAGCGCGGGCAGGGTGACCAGCGGAACGTCCCTGCCGCGCATGATCGGCTCCGCCGTCTGCGTGACGCGCCGCAGGTCGCTCGCGTACACGGCCGTGAAGGGCATCGGCCGCAGGCGCGCGGCGATCGCCTCTGCCTGCGCCAGTCCCTTGTCGTTGAGCGGCACGTGCATCTGGCCCTGCGCGCGGCCCTCCACGTTCCAGTCCGTCTCGCCGTGCCGTACCAGAAACCATCTACCCATCGCTGTTCGCCATAGCCTCCTGCAGCGCGCCGGCCAGCCGCCGGCAGTCCTCCATGCGCCGGACGCCGATGCGCACGTGCTCCGGCAGTCCGAACGACGCGCAGTCTCGCACACACACACGCGATGCTCCCGGAGCAGGCGCGGGAGGACCGCCGCGGCATCCCACGCGCACCGGCAGAAAGTTGGCGGCGGGCCGGGAAGGGTCCACCGCGTAGTCCCAGGTTGTCCCCAGGCTATCCCCAGAGCAGTCCACGGACGGCGGTCACTGCCAGCGCCGCGGGCACCGCGAGCACCGCGACGCCGTACGCCAGCCGCGCGGCGGCCGCGACGTCGTGCCAGAACGGGTCGCGGAAACCGCCGCCGATGCGGTAGTGGCCGGTCTTTTCCAGGGCGACGCCGAGGAGGCCGGCGCAGGCGCCGATCGTCCAGCCGGCGTTGGGACTGGCCGTGCGCCGGTGGTCGCGAAGGGCGATCCGCCAGCCGCGGCGTGCGGGCAGGCGGTGGAGCGCTCCGGCGGCCAGCATGAGCAACGCCGCGAGGCGCGCCGGCAGCAGGTTGACCAGGTCGTCCAGCCGGGCCGAGGCCTTGCCCAGGTGCTCGTAGCGGCCGCGATAGCCGATCATGCTGTCCAGCGTATTCAGGGCCCGGTAGGCGAACGCGCCCGGCAGGCCGAACAGCGCGAAAGCCAGCCAGGGAGCGACGTAGCTGTCGGTCGTGTTCTCGGCCGCGGACTCGATCGCGGCCATGGCGACCTGCGGACCGCCGAGCGCGCTCGCGTCGCGGCTCACCAGGCTGCGCAGGCTGTCGCGCGCACGCTCCAGGTCCCCGCTCTGCAGGGCGTCCCGCGTGCCGGCCACGGCGCGGCGGAGTCCCTTTACCGCGAACGTGGTCTTCAACAGGGCCGCCGTGCCGAGCAGGTAGGGGAGGGGGCCGGCCGCGCGCAGCGCCGTCGCCGCGAGCCATGCCAGCGCGCCGCAGGCGGCCGGCACCAGAACGGCTATTCCGAGCCCGGCCGCCAGCGCTGCGGCGGGCCGGTCCGCCGGCGGAGAACGGCGCTCCAGGAACGCGATCAGTCTGCCCATCCACACGACGGGATGGAGCGCCGCCGGTGGCTCCCGCAACGCCAGGTCGAGCGCCACCGCCAGCAGCAGCGCGCCGGCATCCAGGCCCCACTCGCCTGGCCATCGGGACAGCGCCATCTCCATCTATCCCGCGAGCACGAGCACGGCGAGCCCGAGGACGGCCACCTCGGCGATCTCGTTCACCGCGCCGTAAATGTCCCCAGTCACCCCGCCGAGCAGCCGGGTCGCCCACGCGCCGACGGTCCATGCGACCGCGGCGGCAATCGCCGCCAGGGCCAGCCCCGGCAGCCCGGTCAGGGCGAGGGCGACTGCGGCCGCGAGCAGCAGGCCGGCCCGCGGGCGTCGGCCATCTTCACTCGCGAACGGTGTGCCGAGCCCCTCGCGCCGCGCGTACGGGAACCACTCCATCGCCAGCACCATCGCCGCGCGGGAGAGGCAGGGGAACAGGATCAGGACGCCTGTCCGGTATCCGCCCGGCAGCGCGGTGAGCGCCGCCAGCTTGACCAGCAGCAGGCAGACCACGCCGACCACGGCGAACGCCCCCACGTGGGGATCGCGCAGGATCGCAAGACGCCGCTCGCGGTCGAAGCCGCCGAGCAGGGCGTCGCAGGTGTCCATGAAGCCGTCCAGATGGAGGGCGCGGGTGAGGGCGGCCAGCGCGGCCAGCAGCAGGGCGCTGTTCAGAAGCACCGGAAGGTGCAGCGCACGCAGTGCCAGGTCGAGGAAGGCGAGCATTGCCCCCAGCAGCAGGCCGACCGCCGGGAACCAGGCAGCGGCGTGCGCGAGCGAGCCGGCCGCATCGGGAGGCGAGGCCGCGTCACGCGGTGAGACCGGCAGGATGGTCAGGAAGCCGATCGCGGCTCTGAATGAGGCCAGCAATCGAGGGGGTCTCATCTTGAATCCGAGACGCCGGCCTCCGCGAAGGTGGCCATCTCCGCCAGGCACGCGGCCGCGGCCCTGACGATGGGCAGGGCCAGCAGGGCGCCGGTACCCTCACCCAGCCGCATCTCCAGGTCGAGCAGTGGGTCGAGGCCCAGGTGCGCGAGCACCGCGCGATGGCCCGGCTCGGCGGAGCGGTGGGCGGCGATCAGGTAGTCGCGCGCGGCCCCGCACAGGCCGCAGGCGAGCAGGGCGGCTGCCCCGGAGATGAAGCCGTCCAGCACCACAGTGCGGCCCCGGCAGGCGGCGCCCAGCACCACGCCGGCCAGCACGCCGATCTCGAAACCGCCCACCTTCGCCAGCACGCCGAGCGGGTCGCCTCGATCGGGATCGTTGCACTCCAGCGCCCGGCGCACCACCTCCACCTTGCGGCGCAGCTCCTCCGGCGTGCGGCCGGTGCCCGGGCCGGTGGTGTGCTCCGGCGCGGTGCCGGTCATCGCGGCGGTGATGGCGCTGGCCGCGGTGGTGTTGCCGATTCCCATGTCGCCGGTGGCGATCAGGTCCACTCCCGCGTCTGCCGCCTCGGCGGCGAGGTCCGCGCCTGCTTGCAGGCAGCGCTGCGCCTGCTCCCTTGACATCGCCGGGCCGCGGCCGATGTCGCCGGTGCCGCGTCCGGCACGCACCGAGCGAAGGTCCGGATGATCCGGCAGGGCGTCCGCGGCGATGCCGGCGTCGGCGACGATCTGCCGCACGCCGAACAGGCGCGCCATGACGCTGACCGCGGCGCCGCCGGCCAGGAAGTTGCGCACCATCTGCGCGGTGACCGCCTGCGGATAGCCGGTCACGCCCTGCGCGACCACGCCGTGGTCGCCCGCGGCGACGATCACGGCCGCCCCCCGGATGGCGGGCCGTTCGGTGCGGTAGATGCCGGCCAGCCGGATCGACACGCGCTCCAGCCGGCCCAGGCTGCCGGGCGGCTTCGTCAGGGTCAGGTGGCGTGCCTTGGCGCGCCGCATGGCGGCGGCGTCCGCCGGCTCGATGCGCGTGACGGTCTCGGCCAGCGTCATGGCTCGGCCATCGTCATCGCTCGGAACGGGACGCCGTGGGGCCCATCAGGCGGACGTGCGGCATGCCCGTGTCGCTCTCGTGCTCGACCACCGCCTCCACGCCGAACACTTCGCGGAAGCGCTGCAACGTGAACACCTCGGCCGGGGTGCCCTCGGCCACGACCTCGCCGTCCGAGATCAACGTCAGCCGGTCGCAGTAGCGGCTGGCCAGCCACACGTCGTGCAGGGCCACCACCGCCGCGACCTCGCCGCCCGCTACCTCGGAGCGGAGCGTCTCCATCGCCGTAAGCTGGTGCCGGAGGTCGAGGCTGGCCACCGGTTCGTCGAGCAGCAGGACACGTCCCTGCTGTGCGAGCGCCCGCGCCAGCAGCACCCGCTGGCGCTCGCCGCCGGAGATGCGGTCGAGCTGGCGGTGCTCGAAACGCTCGGTCTCGGTGCGGGCCATGGCCACCCGCGCGATCCGCCGGTCGTCGGCTCCCTCCAGCGCGAAGCGGCTCAGGTGCGGGTAGCGCGCCATCAGCACCGTCTCCAGCGCCGTGAAGGGGTGGGCGGCCTCGTGCTGCGGGAGGTAGGCGACCTGCCGCGCGCGATCCCGCGCCGGGAGCTCGGACAGGTCGGCCGCTCCCAGCCATATCGACCCGCCGTCGGGGCGCAGCACGCCGGCCATCACCCGCAACAGCGTGCTCTTGCCGGCGCCGTTCGGGCCCACCAGTCCCGTCACCTGGCCCGCGAACGCCGCGAACGATACCGAGCGGAGCACGGGGGTCCCGCCGAGATGCAGAGAAACCTCGTGCGCCGCCAGTGCGACCTCGCTCGCGGCCGTGGCGGAATCGGGTCGCGGACCCAGGGTCACGACCCTCCGTAGGGCTCGAAGTCGCCGAAGGTCACGTCCCCGAACCGGTCCGGGTAGAGCAGCCGCGCCGTCTCCTCGATGCCGCGCACGTTCCAGTGCGACAGCGTCGTGTAGTGGCGGGGATCGGCGAAGATCACCTGTTCGTCCGCGATCGCCGGCACCTCGGCCAGCGCGCGGGCGTCCAGCAGCTCGTCGCGCAGGTCGGTGCCGCCCGAGTCCGCCGGCTGCGTGATCAGGATCACGTCCGGGTTCATGGCCGCGATCGACTCCACGCTCACCGACTGGTGGCCGGCGATGCCGTCGCGGGCGGCCGCGTTGACGCCGCCGGCCGTCTCGATGATGCCGCCTTCGGTCGAGCCTTCGCCGGCCGCGCTGGTGGTCTCTCCCCAGCGGGCGATGGACAGCACCGCGGGCCGGGACGGGTCGCCGGGCGCGGGTACCCGATCGGTGACCACGGCCAGGCGGCGCTCGATCTCGGCGACCAGCTCCAGGGCGCGTTCCTCGACCCCGAGCAGGTAGCCGAGCAGCAGGATGTTGGGAATGTTGCCCGCGGCCGAGCTCTCCAGCGCGGAGCGGACGACCGGTACGCCGGCCTCCTTGATCAGGGCGACCAGGTCCGCGTTGGTGTACTTGGAGACCACGACGATGTCGGGCTTGGCGGCCAGCACGTTCTCGACGCCGCGCTTGACGGTGTGCATGTCGGCCACCTGGTCGGCGACGTTGGAGTAGGTCGGGTCCGCCGTGAACGGCCCAACCCCCGCGAAGCGGTCGCGCGAGACTATGGCGAGCAGCATCTCGTCGTGACCGAGGGACAGGGCCAGGATCCGCTGTGGCGGCGCCTCCAGGCTGACCACGCCTTCGGTGGTCTCGACCGCCCGCGGCCAGCCGCGGTTCGCCACGTCGACGATGCCCGGCACCGCCGGGTAGTCGGGCGGCGTCTGCGCGGCCGCGTCCAGTGCGAACGCCGCCAGCAGTCCGGCGGCGGCGATCCGTACGATCTTCCTCAAGGTATCCATGATTCCTCCATGCATGGTTTGGGTTCGCTACAGCAGTCCTGCCCGCGCCTTGTGGCGGGCCAGCAGGAACAGAAAGAACGGCGCTCCGACCAGAGCGGTGATGATGCCGACGCGCACCTCGGCCGGCGCCACGGCCAGCCGGGCGACGGTGTCGGCCGCGAGCAGGAACACCGCGCCGCCGAGCGCGCTCAGCGGGACCAGCACGCGGTGGTCGGCGCCGGTGATGAGCCGCAGTGCATGCGGGACGATCAGCCCCACGAACGCGATCGTGCCGGAGAACGCCACCGCCGTGCCGGTGATCAGCGACGCGGCCAGCAGCAGGACGGTGCGGGTCAGCGCCACGCGGACGCCGAGCGCGCGCGCTTCCTCCTCGCCGACCATGAGCAGGTTCAGGTCGCGCGACAGCAGCACCGCGACTGCCAGGCCGGCCAGCACGAGCGGCGCGGCCAGCCGCACGTGCGTCCAGCGCGACGCGTCCAGGCCGCCGGCGAGCCAGAAGATCATCTCGCGCTGCGCGCTCAGATCGGCGGTGAACAGCACGATGGCGGAGATGATCGCGGCCAGGAACGCGCTCACCGCCACGCCGGACAGCAGCAACGCCGCCATCGAGAAGCGGCCGCCGGCCGAGGCGACCGCGAACACCAGCGCCAGGGCGCCGGCGGCACCCGCGAATGCCATGGCGGGCAGCGCCAGCGGCGTAGCCGCCTGCGCCCCCAGGGCGATCGCCACCACCGCGCCCAGCGCGCCGCCGGTGGACACGCCGATGATGCCGGGGTCTGCCATCGGGTTGCGGAACAGTCCCTGCATCACGGCGCCGGCCACGCCCAGGGCGGCGCCGACGATCAGCGCCAGGGTGATGCGCGACAGCCGGATCGACTCGACGATGGCGCGCTCGGCGTCGGTGGCATCCAGGATGCGGATGCCGATCTGCTCCAGCAGGATGGCGGCGGTGTGGGAGAGCGGGATGGCGTACGGGCCGACAGCGGCGGCCGTGACGATCAGGGCCGCGGCGACGGCGGCCAGCAACGCGCCGCCGCCCGCCAGCCGCGCGACGACCGGCGACCGTGATCCGTTCGGCGAGCGAATCGCCTCTTTTCCCCGCACCAGAGCTCCTTTGCCGCTCTGCGCTCGAGGTTCGCCGCCGAAACGGACCTGTCCCGCCGTGAACCGGGACAAGGCTCGACCTGAGGCGCTCCCTGAGCGGAGAGCGGCCACTCAGCCTTGCCCGGCAGGTCTCCTGGCTCCCGGATCATCGCCTGTCCCGCGCCTTCCCATCCCCGTCCGTGGGGACAGTGGCATCAAGCGGGCGGCTTGCCGGTCACAGTGGCGCCACCGCAGCGGATTCTCACCGCTTTCCCTGTTCGGCCTTCGTTTCCGAAGGCACCGGGCAAGGTCTGCCTTTCGTGACTGTTCGCGGCTGAGCCTAGTGGCCCCGCGCGACCGGTGTCAAACGACGGTCAGGAGGCCTTTTTCTGCCGCGTGGTGCGCTTGCTGCTTGTCGCGCTCTTGCGCCGTGCCGGCCGCTTGGCCGGTCCGCGCTCGCGGCGGAGCTGCAGCAGCTCGGCGGCCCGCTCCGGCGTGATCGTCTCCACCGCGTTGCCGGTACGGAGCGAGGCGTTGGTCTGGCCGTCGGTGACGTACGGGCCCCAGCGGCCCTCCTTGATCACCATCGGCTGGCCGGTCGCCGGGTCGGCGCCGAGCTCGCGCAGCGGGGGCTGGGCGGCCGCCTGCCGGCGGCGTCCCTTCGGTTGCGCCAGGATCGCCAGGCACTCGTCCAGGGTGACGGTGAACATCAATTCCTCGGACTCCAGCGTGCGGCTGTCCGACCCCTTCTGGATGTACGGCCCGTAGCGTCCGTTCTGGGCGGTGATCGGCGTGCCGTCGGCGGGGTCCGTCCCAACCGTCCGGGGCAGCGTCAGCAGCTTCAGGGCATCGGCCAGCTCGATGCCGTCCAGGGTCATCGACCGCAGCAGCGACGCGGTTTTCGGCTTCTTCTTGCCGGTGTCCCCGGCGGTGCCGACCTGCACGTACGGTCCGAAGCGGCCGGCGCGGGCGATCACCGGCAGGCCGGTGTCCGGATCCTCCCCGAGCACGCGGTCGTCGTCGGGCTTGTCGATCAGCTCCAGGGCTGCCTCCACGGTCAGCTCGTCGGGGGGGATCTCCCCCGGGATGGTGGCGCGCTGCGGGCCGCGCTCCACGTACGGACCGAAGCGGCCCACGCGCGCCACGATGCCGGCGCCGCTGCCGTCGGTGCCGATCGCCACGGAGTTCACCGCGCGCGCGTCGATCCGGTCCAGGCGGTCGGACACCATCGCCTTGAGGCCCGGGGCCTCGGGCTCCGACGCCGTCCTGCCGGATTCCCCGCCGTCCTGCGCGCCGTCGTCCGCGGGTGCGGGAACTTCGGCGCCGAAGTAGAAGCGGCGCAGCCACGGCTGCACGTCCTCGTCACCGGTGGCGATGTTGTCCAGCTCGTCCTCCATGCGCGCGGTGAAGGTGTAGTCGACCAGGTCGGAGAAGTGCTGCTCCAGCAGCCGCACGACCGAGAACGCGGTGAAGGTGGGAACCAGCGCGGTGCCCCGCTTCCACACGTAGCCGCGGTCCTGGATGGTGTTCATGATCGACGCGTAGGTGGACGGCCGGCCCACGCCCAGCTCCTCCAGCCGCTTGACCAGTGAGGCTTCCGTGTAGCGGGCGGGAGGCGAGGTCTCGTGGCCAGCCGGCTCGAGCCCTTCGAGGCCGAGCCGGTCGCCGTCGGCGACCGCCGGCAGCGGCCGCTCCGTATCGCCGCTCGCCCGCGCCGCGGCGCCGCCCTCGGCGTCGGCACCCTCGGAATACACGCGGCGGAAGCCGTAGTGGCTGATCGTGGTGCCGGCCGCGGTGAACTCGGCGTCGCGCCCGTCGGCCGCCGCGCCGGCCACCCGCACCTGCACCGTGCTTCCGATGGCGTCGGTCATCTGCGAGGCGACCGTCCGCTTCCAGATCAACTCGTAGGCCCTCGCCTCGTCGCGCGACAGGGAGCCGCGCAACTCCTCCGGGGTGCGGAAGCGGTCGCCGGCCGGCCGGATGGCCTCGTGCGCCTCCTGCGCGTTCTTGACCTTCTTGGCGTAGCGGCGCGGCGAGTCCGGCAGGTAGTCGGCCCCGAAACGCTGCGCGATGGCGTCGCGCGCGGCGTTCAGGGCGGCCTGCGAGAGCGTCGTGCTGTCGGTGCGCATGTAGGTGATGTAGCCCTTCTCGTACAGCGACTGCGCCACGCGCATGGCCGCCGCGGCCGACATGCGCAGCTTGCGGCCCGCCTCCTGCTGGAAGGTGGAGGTCATGAACGGCGCGGCCGGCCGCCGGCGGTACGGTTTGCGCTCCACGCCGCGCACGCGGAACTCCGTCTCCTTCAGCCCCTCAGCGAGCGTGCGTGCGGCGCTCTCGTCCAGGTGGACGGTGTTCGGGCGCTTGAGCTCGCCTGCCTGGGTGAAGCTGGAGCCGGAGGCCACCGGCTTGCCGTCCAAGGTGGCGAGCCCGGCGCTGAAGTCGCGCGGCGCATCCGCGTCCACCGGACCGGTGACGCCGAAGGTGGCGGTCAGGCTCCAGTAGCCGGTCACCACGAATGCCATGCGCTCGCGCTCGCGCTCGACGGCGATGCGGGTGGCGACGCTCTGCACGCGACCGGCCGAGAGGCGCGGCTGGACCTTCTTCCACAGCACCGGGGACACCTCGTAGCCGTACAGGCGGTCCAGGATGCGCCGCGCTTCCTGCGCGTCCACCAGCCGGCGGTCGATGTCGCGCGGCTCGGCGATCGCGGCTTCGATGGCCGGGCGGGTGATCTCGTGAAACACCATGCGCTTCACGTCCATGCCCTTGGGCGGCTTCAGCTCCTGGTACAGGTGCCAGGCGATCGCCTCGCCCTCGCGGTCCTCGTCCGTGGCCAGGTACAGCACCTCGGCCTTGGCCAGCAGGTCTTTCAGCTTGCGGATCTGGCGGCGCTTGTCGGGCGGCACCACGTACAGCGGCTTGAAGCCGTTGTCGACGTCGATGCCCAGGCGCGCCCACGGCTGCTGCTTGTAGCGGGCGGGAATGTCGGCGGCGCTGCGGGGCAGGTCGCGGATGTGGCCGATCGACGACTCGACCACGAAGCCTGAGCCCAGGAAGCGGGCGATGGTGTTGGCCTTGGCCGGCGACTCGACGATCACCAGGGCCTTGGCGGCGGTCTTTGGCACGGGCAGAACATACGGCCCGCCTGCCGACCGTTGTCAAGCGAGCCGCGGAGCCGGCTCAGAGCGCGGCCAGGGCGGTGTCCTCGATCGCCTGCAGCGGGGTGAAGTCGCGCTGGTTCTGGAACCAGGGGCGGTCGCCGTTGGTGCAGGCGTTGCCGCACGCGTTGTAGATCAGGTACAGGATCGCGCGCCGCCACGGCGAGATGTTGTTGGCCGAGCCGTGGATGAGGTTGCAGTCGACCAACGCCACGGTGCCGGCGGCGCCGATCAGCGGCTCGATGCCGTTCTCGCCGGCCAGGCGGGCGACGGTGTCGCGGTCCAGCTCGTACAGCGAGTAGCCCTTGACGTCTCGGTGCAGCTCGATCGAGTCGATGAAGCCGTGGCGGTGCGAGCGCGGGATCACCAGCAGCGGCGAGCGCGCCACCGGGCAATCGTCGATGAACACCGACGCCATGATGCAGTCCGGCCGCTCCATGCCGTCGACCCGCTGCCAGGCGCTGTAGTCCTGGTGCCAGTCCCAGCGGGCTCCGGAGCCGAAGCCCTCCTTGGGGTTGAGGCGGCTCTGGTGCAGGTACACCTCGTCTTCCAGCAACTGCCGGCACGGCGCAAGCAGCCGCGGCAGCAGCGACAGCCGGCGGAACGGCTCCGAGTAGAGGTGCGTGCCGAACACCAGCCGCGCGGCGGCCCCGTCCTGCTCGCGGATCACCTCCGGCCCGGTGCGGGCCATGACCTCCGGCAGCGCGGCGCGCAGCGCCTCCACCTCCGCGGTGTCGAGGAGTCCCTCTAACAGCAGGTAACCGGTCTCCCGGTACTGCCGGATCTGGTCTTCGCTCAGCCGCACGAGTACATCTTACCGGAGTACCCTGCACCCGTGACGCACCAGGAGCGATGCCGATGAGCGGACATGCCGCCACCACAGCAACGCGAAACCGCAACCCCGGCGCGATGGACGGCCCGAACAAGGCGCGCCCGTCGGTGTCGCGCGCCAGCATCCACCGCGTGCTGGTCACCATCATCTGGCCGCGGCGCTGGATGCTCTTGCTCGGGCTGGTCCTGATCGGCGTCAACAAGCTGGCCGGGCTGGTGCTCCCCTGGGCGTCCAAGGTGCTCATCGACGACGTCATCGGGCAGCAGAACACGTCGCTGCTGCCGCTGCTGCTGGCCGGCGTGGGCGGCGCCGTCGTGATGCAAGCGGCCAGCTCGTTCCTGCAGACGCGGCTGCTCAGCGTGCAGGCGCAGCACCTGATCTCCATCCTGCGCGCGCGCGTGCAGCGCCACCTGATCCGCCTGCCGGTCGCCTTCTTCGACGACAACCAGACCGGGGCGCTGACTTCGCGCGTGATGCGCGATGTGGAGGGGGTGCGCAACCTGATCGGCACCGGGCTCGCGCACCTGGTGGGCGGGGCGCTGACCTCCGTGGTGGTGCTGATCCTGATGCTGCGCATCAGCGTGCCGATGACGCTGTTCACGCTGGTGCCGATCGCCCTGTTCGGCGTGCTGTCGGGCCGGGCGTTCCGGGCGATCCGCCCCGTCTTTCGCGAGCGCGGCGCCATCAACGCGGAGGTCACCGGCCGGCTCACCGAGTCGCTGAGCGGCATCCGCGTGATCAAGGGCTTCCACGCCGAGAAGCATGAAGATGAGATCTTCTCCCGCGGCGTGCAGCGCATCTTCCAGAACGTGCGCAAGTCGCTGACCGCCACCAGCCTGCTGACCAGCGGCGGCGCGCTGATCATGGGGCTCTCCGCGGTGCTGATCATGGCCGTGGGTGCGTCGCTGATCCTGCGCGGCGCCATGACCGTGGGCGACTTCGTCTCCTTCAGCCTGTACCTGGCCGTGATGGTCGCGCCCGTGGTGCAGATGACCCGCATCGGCACCGAGATCACCGAGGCGTTCGCTGGCCTGGACCGCACGGAGGAGCTGCTGGCCAATCCGCCGGAGGGTCACGAGCCGGACCGCACCGTGGCGCTGCCGCGCGTGCAAGGCGACATCGTCTTCGACGGCGTCTCCTTCGGCTACCGGGAGGACCAGGCGGTGCTGCACGGCGTCAGCCTGCGGGCGGCCGCGGGCACGATGACCGCGCTGGTGGGCACCTCGGGCTCCGGCAAGACCACGATCGCGGGACTGGCGGCCTCCTTCCTGGTCCCCGATACCGGCACGGTCACCGTCGACGGCCACGACCTGACGACCGTCACCCTGGACAGCTACCGCAGCCAGCTCGGCGTGGTGCTGCAGGACGAGTTCCTGTTCGAGGGCACCATCCGCGACAACATCCTGTTCGCCCGTCCGGACGCGAGCGAGGAGGCGCTGCGACGGGCGGTGCGCGCCGCGCACGTGGACGAATTCACCGACCGCTTCGACGACGGGCTGGAGACCCTGATCGGCGAGCGCGGCGTCAAGCTGTCCGGCGGCCAGCGGCAGCGGGTCGCTCTGGCGCGCGCCATGCTGGCTGACCCGCGCGTGCTGATCCTGGACGAGGCGACCTCGAACCTGGACACCGCGAGCGAGGCGCTCATCCAGCAGAGCCTGGCCGAGTTGATGGTCGGGCGCACCACGCTGGTGATCGCCCACCGCCTGAGCACGATCCGGCGCGCCGACCAGATCCTGGTGGTGGAGGAGGGCTGCATCGTCGAGCGCGGCACCCACGACCAGCTCATCGCCGCGGACGGCCGCTACCGCACGCTCTACGAGTACCAGGCGCGCATCTGACGGCGCCCGGCCGGACGCTCAGGCGGCGCGGCGCGCGACGTCGATGAGGGCGCGGATGTAGCCGATCGCGTAGGCGCGGCCGCGGTGGCCCCAGTCGGTGTCCTCGACCATCGCCGGCACGTGGTCGGTGATCATGAAGCCCGTGAAGCCCACCTCGTGCAGCGCCTGCACCACCGCGAAGGTGTCCTGGTTGCCCTCGTCGATGAAGCACTCGTTGAAGCACGGCACCTCGCCCTGCACGTCGCGGAAGTGCACGTAGACAATCCGCTTCCGGCCGCCGAAGTGGCGCACGGCGTCGACTACGCCGGCAGGCCCCATCTCCGACCAGCAGCCCATGCAGAAGTCCAGCCCGTGGTTGGGGCTGTCGAAGGTGTCGATGGCGCGCTTGAAGCCTTCGAAGTTGCGGAAGATGCGGGCGACGCCGCCCAGCGACGGCACCGGCGGGTCGTCCGGGTGCAGGGCCAGGGTGATGCCCGCCTCCTCGGCGACCGGCAGGATCGCGCCCAGGTAGTGCTCGTAGTTGGCCCACATCTCGTCCTCGTCGAAGACGCGGCCGTGGGTCAGGGGCGCGTCGCCGTGCTCGGCCAGGTCGAAGCGGGTCGCCAGCGCGCCGCCGCGCAGTCGCTCGCGCTCGGGCGAGCGCCATACCTGGTTCGGCATCCAGTGGTAGCCCAGGATCGGGATGCCGGCGCGGCCCATGTTGCGGATGGTCGCCTGCATGTTCTCGATCTGCTCGTCGCGGCCGGGCAGGCCCAGCATGGCCTTGTCGTAGAAGCTCACCGGCACGTTTTCCAGGCACATCAGCCGCAGCTCGGCGGCGTCCGCGCGCTCGCGCAGCGCCACCAGGTCGTCCAGCTCCCAGCGGCCGGTGCGGGGCAGGTTCGGGGTGTTCATCAGGAAGTCGTCGGCGCCGACCTGCTTGATGAAGGCGAGCTTCTCGTCGGTGAGGTCGCTGAACTGGCCCAGGGCGATCCTCATCTCGTTTGCTGACCGCATGTCGTCCTCCTCTCTCGTGCGCTCACGCGACGCGGAACGACCAGATGCTGGCCGCGCGCAGGTGGAAGCGAATATAGACCGGACGGCCCTGCAGCGCGTCACGTCGATCGGCCGGTACTGCGGCATGGGAGCGTTCTCGCCTTGGGGGACGACCATTCCATCAGCCACGGCCACCGTCAATCGCCGGCCGTGTGATAGCCTTGTTTCGATGGAAAACCGGACGCTGCTCGACGGCCGGCTGGAGGTGCGCACCGGCGACATCACCGGCAGTTGATCCTGGTCTTCTTTTCGGGCGATGATGCGCAAGGCTTTCTGGACGTGATCGCACAAACCGACTGAGCCGTAGGGAAGAAGCTATGGGACAGCAGGGCACGCTCGTACAGGAACGGCCGCTCGTGCAGGAGCGGCTGGACGCGGAGGGGCCGCCGGCGGCCGCGCCGTTGCCGACGCGCCGGCTGGGCAAGACCGAGCTGGAGGTGCCGATCCTGGGCTACGGAAGTGCGCCGGGCGGCATGGGCCTTTCCGACAGCGAGGCGATCGGCCTCCTGCACCGGGCGATCGATCTGGGCGTCACCTACCTGGACACCGCCCCCGGCTACGGCCAGGCGCACAAGCAGCTCTGCGAGGTGCTGGCCGACCGCCGGGACGAGGTGATCGTCGCCACCAAGGCTCCGGTGGACACCAAGCAGGAGGCGCTCGACTCGCTCACGAAGTCGCTGCGCGACCTGGACGTCGATCATGTCGACATCGCCTATGTCCACAACCTGGGTCCGCGCGACGCCGAGCTGGTGCTGGGCAGCGACGGCGCGCTGGCCGGATTGCAGGAGGCCAAGCGTTCCGGCATGGCGCGCTTCATCGGCTTCACCAGCCACTCCCACCCGGGGCAGGCCGCGCGGGCGCTCGCCGAGCACGACGTGGACGTGATCATGGTGCCGGTCAACTACGGCGACCAGCACACGTACAGGTGGGAGCGGCAGGTGCTGCCGGTCGCGCACGAGAGCGACGTCGGGATCGCGGCGATGAAGGTGTACGGCGGCGCCACGAAGATGCACTACGAAGAGCCGACGCCGGCGGCGCTCACCGTCCGGGGGCCAGTGGACCACGAACCGGCGATGCGCTGGGCGCTGGAGCAGACCGGCGTGGCCATCGCCGTGATCGGCATGTTCAGCGAGGCTGAGATCGAGCAGAACGTGCGCTGGGCGCACCGCGTACGGGAGCTGACAGCCGACGAGCGACGGATGCTCGACCACGAGGGCAAGGCGCTCGCCGAGTCGTGGGGCGAGCACTTCGGGCCTTCCTGACGGCGTGGTATTGCGCGGCGAGCGGCACGTCATCGTCTCGGAGAGCGTCAACCGCGGCTACTGGACGGGCGGCCATTATCCGGAGGCGTGGACGCCGGTCAGCGTCTTCAGGCGCTACGACCCGGAGCCCCAGGGGTCCGGGGTGGAGCCCCACTATCACGACGGCGACGAGTTCTGGCTGTTCGCCGAAGGGGACGGCGAGGTATGGCTGGGTGACCGGGTGCACCCGATCACGCCCAACACCGCCGTCTACACACCGCGCGGCGTCGTGCACCGCTTCCAGATGTTCACGGAGTTCCAGAACAACGCGCTGGTGACGCGCCTGGAAGTCCGGCAGCGCCAGGGCCACCTGGTGCCGGCGGCCGACGGCGAACCTCGCGCCCTCGCCGCGCCGATCATCGTCGGCGGCGAGGAGAACTCGGGTCCCTTTCTGGATCGCGGCCCGCGCTGTCCGCTGAGCGAGCTGCGGGTGGTCGATCTGGGGACCGGCGAGGCCCCCTCGGACCTGGACGGAGCTGCACTGACCAACGAGCACCTGCTGGTGCTCAGCGGCGCCGTCGAGCTGACGGCGGACGGCGTGACCGTGACAATGGCTCGCGGCGACGTCGCCCTCCTGCGAGCCGACGCGTCACGCCGGGTGGCGAGCACAGCCGGGGCGCGCGTGGCGCTGGCGCGGGAATGACCGGCCAGGAGACCGGGAGCGGCGACAAAGGCTCGCCCGTAAGGCCCGTGGCGGCGGGTCGCAGGCGAGATGGCGCTCGAGCACCCGCTGTTCAACGTCGAGTGCCAGGAGATTGCCGCCGGTGAGGACCGTCGGGACGTCGTCGCCATCCATACCGGAAACTGGGTGAACGTGATCCCCATACGCGACGACGGGCACGTGGTCCTGATCCGCCAGTGGCGCTTCGGGATCGCCGCGCCGACGCTGGAGATCCCCGGCGGCGTGGTCGATCCCGGCGAGTTACCGCACGAGGCCGCTCAACGGGAACTGCTGGAAGAGGCCGGCTACCGTGCGGCGCGGTGGACCCCGCGCGGCGACGGCGACGAGGAGATCGAGGTCGACTCAGCCCCTCTCGCGAGCATCCCTGACCTGATACGCGATGGCCGCATTTCCCACTCGTTGGTAATCGTCGCGTTCCATCTGCTGTCCCTGCGTGGAGGTGAACATTGAAACGCATCGTGATCGTCGTTGTCGTGCTCGTTGCCACGCTGGTGCTGGCTAGCTGCGCCGCCGGCCCCAACTCGCTGGTCGGCTTAGCCGACGACGAAGGCCGGCTTGCCGGCTTCGGGTTGGGTATCTGGCACGGGGTGATCGCACCGATCACCTTCGTGATTTCGCTCTTCTCGGAACGCGTGCACCTGTACGAGGTCCACAACAACGGCAACTGGTACAACTTGGGATTCATGATCGGCCTGTGGGTTTCGATCGCCGGTCCCGCCCACGGCACGGCCCGCAAGCGGCGTCGCCGATCGCCCGAGTGAGGGCGTTGGCGCTCGCGGGCTTTCTGCTGTCGCTTCGAGGTTCGCTTCGCTCACTCGGTCCGGCCGTCGCGGAACGGTGTCTCCCGTCCGGGTTCCCGACGGTCCGTAGCATCGAGGTTCGCACCGCGTGGGATGTTGTCCACAAGCCATCTCCCGAGTGGTTTTGGCGCTCGCGTACTGGAGTGCAACAGCTCGGACGGCACGACGACGAGCGTTGCCCCGGACGTGGCGACCGCCTCAGCCGCCGAGGTCGATGCCGTAATCGGCCGGGTCCATGCCCGAGTCCTCGGCCAGGCCGCGCAGGCTGATGAGGACGTCCTCGGGCATCTCGATGCCTTCCAGCAGTGCGCGCTCGCGCTGCTCCCATTCCATCTGGCCGGGCAGGAAGATGCGCTGGCCGGGGGCCATCTCCGCGCCGGCGATCTCCTCGCTCATGGCGCCGATGCGCTGGTGGAACTCGGCGGCCGGCATGATCGCGCCCACGTCGATGGCGATGAAGGCGTGCCCCTGGTCGGACGGCTCCGGATCGTCGGACACCCAGCTATGCACGCCGCTCATCATCGCGGACCCGGTGAGCACGGCGGTCAGGACCTCCACGAACACCGCCAGCCCGTAGCCCTTGTGGCCGGCCATCGGGAGTTGCGCCCCTGCTTCCGGAAAGATGGTCGGGTCCGTGGTGGGAACGCCGTCCTCGTCCACCAACCAGGTGTCCGGGATCGAGCGCCCCTCGTTCTTGGCCGCGAAGATCTTGGTCGCCGCGACCGCGCTGGTGGCCACGTCCAGCATGATCGTACGCTCGGTCCCGGTCGGCGCCGCCCAGGCGATGGGGTTGGTGCCGAGGATGCGGCTCTTGCCGCCCGGCACAGTCATGCACGGCTCCACGTTGCACATGGACATGCCGAACATGCCGTGCTCGGCGATCATGTTGGCGTAGTAGCCGGCGGCGCCGTAGTGGCTGGAGCGGCGCACGCCCACGTAGGCCATGCCGGTCTGGCGCGCCTTGGCGATGGCGATCTCCACCGCCCGGAAGGAGATGGCCGGCGGCATGCCGTCCCGCGCGTCGACGACCGCCCAGGAGGGACCCTCGGCGACGATCCGCTCCTGCGCGTCGGCGACCAGCCGGCCGCGCCGGGCGTTCTTCATCAGCCCGCGGATCTGCCGCGTGCCATGGGTGAACGTGCCCCAGGTGTCGGTCGTGACGAATACGCGGGCCGACAGCTCCGCGTCCTGCTGGCTCAAGCCCGCGCGCCGCATCGCCTCGATGCAGAACGCCTCCAGCGCCTCGGCTCGAATCTTCACGGCTGCCATCGGTTCATGATCCTCCCGTCTGTGCGCATGCTCGGATGGTATGCGCCCATGCCCGCGAAGGGAAACTCCGCCGCGGCGCCTGCCGGAGTCGGGCCGGGAGTGCCTCGACCGACCGAATCGGGTACGTTTGGTACAGGATGAGATTGCCGAGCATCGCCGTGCTCCGACGCCCCACCGACCACGTGCCGCGGGCAGCGGTTCCGGCCGCCGTCATGATCGGCCTGGCGCTGCTGCTGGGATCCTGCGTGACGGACGTCACGCACAACTGCATCTGGGGACCGACGGTGGTCAACGTGCGCTACGAGGTGACGTCCAGCACGGGAATGGCCGACATCGAGCTGCACAGTGGCGAAACCGACTTCCGGAGCTACCGACGTGCGCAGACGCCCTGGAGCCTGACCCAGCGGGTTCGCGGAGAGACGTTCGTCCGGCTGCGAGTGCGCAACAGCCGGCCTCTCGGCAACGCCACGGTGGCGATCTACGTGGATGACGTTCTGTGGAAGCGGGCGGCCGGCGTCGGGTCGGGAGCCGTGGAAGCCGGCGGCGTCATCGAGAGCGAGCTCGGCTGGAATTGCGGGACCGGCATGTTCATGCAGACCTACCCGGACAAGCCGGCGCAGCCGGGAGTTCCGCAAGAACCCGCCGCCGGCACCGCGACCGGGAGCCCGTGAGCGAACAGGACGCGCTTCGCAATCCCCTGGTTCAGGCACCACCGGAGCGATGCGGGCTGAACGCATGAGTCAGCGCCATGATCAAGGCTCGATCAACCGGGTCACGTTCGATGGGGATTCCGTTCAAAGGCCGCTGCATCCGTGGACCAGATCTGTCCATACGCTTTTGGGCTATCTGACGTCTCATGGATTCCGGTGGGTGCCCGCTCCTCGGAGTATTGACGAGGAGCGTCGCATAGAGTTTGTCAGCTTCATCGAAGGGAGCGTCGCACTGAGGCCATGGCCCGAAGTGCTGAAGTGCGAGTCCGGTCTGAAGCAGATGGGCTACTTCCTGCGCAGATATCACAAAATTGTGGAGGACTTCGTGCCCTGCGAGGACGCTGTCTGGCACGTGCCGGATTTGACATGGCAGGCGGGCGACATCATCCGGCACGGGGACCTCGGACCCTGGAACACCGTTTGGCGAAACGGGACCCTTACGGGCGTGATCGACTGGGACTTCGCGGAGCCGGGATCACGACTCGCGGACATCGCCCAGCTCGCCTGGCATGTCGTTCCTTTGCGCGGCGCCGACTTCTGGCGGAAGGTGGGTTTCGAGAAGGAGCCGGACCTCGGGCAACGCTTGGGAGCGATATGCGCGGCCTACGGCGCTTCTGCAAGCCACGTTGTAGATGCTCTGTTGGGGGTCCAGGATGAGGACCTGCGGCGGATCAGTGAGCTGGGGACGCGCGGGATTTTCCCGTGGAGCGCCTTCCGGGAGCGCGGAGACGCGAGCCAGATAGCGAAGGAGCAGAGCTGGCTGATGTCCTCGCAAAGTTCGTTGTTGGGATAGAGGCGTGGGGACGTCGGACGACAAGTGAGGAAGATGACGTCTGCGTCAGAGTCGTACCGAAGTTGCGCTGCGGGCCTCCTCATGTCGCGACCCAGGCTTTGAACGCCTCGCGGGTGTAGGTGAGGGCGCGGTCCATGACGGCGTAGGGCTCTTCCGGGCCTTCGTACTCGGGGGAGACGGTGCCGTCGTAGCCGAGCTCGCGCAGGCGCCGGACCGCCGCCGGCAGCGGCACGACCCCCTCGCCCAGGTCGACCGCCTTGAACCAGGGACCGTCGCGGGTTCCCTTCCAGGAGGCTCCCGGCAGCTCGGCATCCAGCGGCACCCAGTCCTTGACATGCACGTGAACGGTGTACGGGAACACGCGGTCGAGCGCCGCGACCGGGTCGTATCCGGCCATCACGAAGTTGCCCACGTCGTACACGGTCCGCACCTGGTCGCCCAGCCGCTCGCAGGCGTCGATCACCCACTCCGAGCCGCCGTAGACGTCGCCCCGGAACCCCAGGTTGGCGACCAGCAGGATCAGGCCCAGCTCGCGCGCGACCCGCAGGCTGTTCTCCACAGCCTCGTACAGCCATTCCCGCAACTCGTCGGCAGTCAGGTCGCTGTCCCAGTCGGGCATGGACGGCAGGATCAGGATGGAGCCGGCGCCCAGGCGGGCGGCGACGCGCAGCCGCTCGTGGAAGCGGTCGGTGCCGGCCGCACGCTCGCTGGCGTCGCGGAAGCCGACGTGGCAGTTGACGTCGCACATCAGCACCTTCATTCCCGTCGCGGCGATGGCGTCCTCGACCCGGAGGACCTCGTCCTCGTCCTCCATCCATGGGTCGTAGAGCTCCAGCGAGGTGATGCCGCGCTCGTGGAACCAATGAACGGCCCTGGCGTTGTCGATCGGCCTGGGGCCGGTGATGGGCCCGAACGAATAGCTGTATCCGACGATCTCCATGCGCCGATCCTACAGCACGGCCACGCGCCGGCGCAGGAAATACGGCCAGTCCCACTCGGCGCCCCAGCCGGGGCGGGTGAAGGCGAACCGCGCCGCCCGGTGCAGCTTGGCGTCCAGCCCCTCGCGGTCGGCGGCATCCTCGCCTGCGACCAGCTCGCGGAGCTGCGCCAGCTCCCGCTCGGTCATGACCCGGTAGCGGACGTCGCCGACGGTGCATACGCCTTCGAGCCCGTCTTCAGTGAGGACGTGCATGACGTGCACGGGCTCGCTCCGGCGGCCGGCTCCGCTCGTGACCGAGTGGCGCCGCCCGAGCCGTGGCGGGGATGCCAGCGGGCAGTACTGCCGTGTCCGACCCGGGCCATGTCGATCAGCGGCGTGACCGTGTCGACTTCGAATGCGCAAATCGTGACGTCGCGAATGCGCATGGGTCCTCTCTGCGGGTCAGTCCCGAAAGGGATCGATCTCGTCCGCCGATGCCATGGCGACGCCGATCGGCTCCAGGACGTGGACGACGCGGATGGTGCCGTCGTGGTAGCGCAGCACCTCCTCGATCCGTTTGTAGCAGTGCGGGGACTCGTCGGTGCCGGCGCCGCGCAGCTCGACGCCGCGCCGGTCCAGCCACTTCTGCATCATCTTCCGGCTGATCCTGCCCTCGGTGAGCTGTATCCGTCGCCCGCGCTTGAACCGCGACTTTCCGGCCGCCTGCGTGCGCGACATGACGCGCCCGGCGCCGTGGACGGTCGAGCGCAGGGCGAGCTCCGATTCGGGTCCGTCGAGCCCTTCGATGATCACCGAGATGTCTCCCATGGTACCGCCGACGAAGCCGCGCTGGCCGGGGAAGGCCGGGGTCGCCCCCTTGCGCACGACCCACAGGTCCTGCCCGAAGTGGCGCTCCTGCCAAGCGAAGTTGTGGTGGTTGTGCACCTCCTCGACGATGCGCGCGCCGAGCAGGCGGGCGACACGCGCGCACACCCAGTCGCGGCCGGCGTAGGCGTAGCGCCCGGCCAGGTGCATGCAGGCGAGGTATTCCCGCCCCAGGTCGCTGTCCGCGTGCAGCACGACCGGGTCGACGTTCATGCCGTCGGTGCCGCCGCCGGCCTTGATGAAGTGGGTGGCCAGCTTGTGGCCGAGGCCGCGCGAGCCGAAGTGGACGCCGACCCAGGCGCGGCCCTTCTCGTCGGCAAACAGGTCGACGAAGTGGTTGCCGGAGCCGATCGTGCCGAGCTGCGAGCGCGCCAGGTCGCGGAGCGTGGCGGCCGCGGGGATGTCCCAGGCCGGGTCGTCGTCGAACAACTCGTCGTCGACCGGCTCCGGGTTCTTGCGCCCGATGCCGAACGACAGGGTCCGCCACAGGTCGTCCATGATGGGGCGGATGTTGCGCCGGATCTCCGCGGCGTCGGCGTCCAACAGCACGGCCTTGTTCCCGCACGAGATGTCGAACCCGACCCCGGACGGGCTGATCCGGCCCGCGTACGCGACCACCCCGCCGATCGGCACGGCATAGCCAAGGTGGTGGTCGGCCATGAGCGCCGCCCGCTTGGCCCGCGTGGCGCAGCGGCGCATCTGCTCCACCGCTCCGGAGTCCGGCTCGCCCCAGACCGGGATGCCGTCGAGCATGCGGTATCCTTGGCCGCTACGAGCCGCGCCGCGTTCCTGTGGTTGCATGCTGGCGTCCGCCGGACTATTCGCGCAAGGCGTTGGAGATTTCCTGCGCGGCATCCACTTTTTCGAACATCGAAATGTGGTCGCCCTCGATGGGGATGACCGTGGCGCCTCTGGACTCGAGGAACGCGACCTCGTCTTCGGTCAGCCGCCCGACGAGGACGTCCTGGGTCCCGTATACATAGATGACGCGTTGCAGATCCGTGGCGGCGAGCCGTTCCGTGTAGCGGTCGTGTCCCGTGGCGCCGGCGCCCTCCGGGTTGCGGACCACGCCCTCGAAGAACCACTCCTCTTCGAGCAGCTCCTGCAGCTCGGCCGGCCCGTCGCCGGCGTGATGGTCATCCAGCCAGCGGCGGCAGCGGGCGTCGATCTCCTCCGGGCCGACCCCTTCGAGCATCAGGTGCCCGTACTTGCAGAACTCCAGGACCTGCGAGTCGGTCAGTGTGGGCGCGCAGTCGTAGGCGCTGTGGTCCATGGTCAGTGCACGTGGTACGCGTCGAGCAGCTCCTGCAGCGACACGTCCTGGCGCTCCAGCAGCTCGAACAGCGGCGCCTCCACGTCCAGCACTGCCTGCGCCTGCTCCGGGACGCGGTCGGCGATCTCGGCCGGGATGGTCAGCAGTCCGCTCTCGTCTCCGTGCAGCAGGTCACCCGGATTGATCGTGAGGCCGCAGATCTCCACGGGCACGTCGAAGTCGATGATCGCCGGGATGCCATGAGAGACGACCAGCCCGGCAGCGAAGAGCTGGAAGCCGGGAACGCGCCGCTCGATCCCGGCGCGGTCGCGCACGCCGCCGTCGGTGACCATGCCGGCAGCGCCCAGATGCTGCAGGGCACGCGCGGTCATGTCTCCACCGAAGCACGAGCGCAGCCGGTCCTGGCCGACGTGCTTGACGACGTACACGCTCGGCTGCGGCGCGGCCGCGATCCGTTCGAACAGCTCGGTGAGCCGGTCCGGGCGCGGGTCGGCAGGCGTGGTGGTGTCCGCGATCGCCGTGAACGCGTAGCCGACCAGCGGCGGCCGCTCCGGGAACAGGCACTTCAGGTCCAGGTTCGCGTAGCCGGCCGTGCGGTCGCGCACCGCGAAGCGCTCGACCGCGTTCATGACGGTCGGGCTGTCGAACCCTCGCAGCGCCTCTATCGTCCGTTCGCCCACCGCTCCAGCCATCGGCAACTCCTCCGCAATCGGCGCAGGCGGAAGGGAGGCGTTCGTCCCCGCCGACCGCGACCGGGCAACTCTACGTCTTGATGCGACGGCGGAACCAGTCGGCGAGCGCGGCGTCGTCGATGCGGCCGGCGGCGACGCCTTCCATGGTCTGGATCGCGTCCAGCGGGTCGAAGGCGAGGCTCAGGCCGTTGTCCGCCAGGAACAGGCGCGCGACGACCCAGGCGGTACGCTTGTTGCCGTCGAGGAAGACGTGGTTTTTTGCGAGGCCGTACGCGTACGGCGCTGCCAGCGCAGCTGCATCGGGCGCGCCGTAGCCGGCCAGGTTCAACGGGCGGGCCAGAGCGGACTCGATCGCTCCCGGGTCTCGGACTCCGTCCATCCCGCCATGCTCGGCGAGTTGACGGTCATGGACGGCGAACACGACGCCCGGCTGAACCCAGCGCCACGCGCCAGGCTCATCGGAGCTCACTTTGCCAGCGCTCGCAACACCTCTCGGTCGTCGTGCATGATGTCCTCCGCGAGCGCCATCTGGCGCTCGAAGTCGGGATCGTAGGCGGTGATCCTGAAGCCGCCGTCCGGAGCTTCGGTCAGAAAGAGCGTGTCTCCCTTGCGCACCCGCAACTGCGCCAGCGCCGCCTTGCTGAGGATGATGCCGGAGGAAGAGCCGACGGTCGTCACCTTGAAAGAAAGCATGGCACGTCCGCCGATATAATCGCGATTATATGACGGGCCGGTCAAACGGGGCCTGGGAGCGTGTTCCGCCGCCTCTCGCGGTTGTCCTCGCCGCGTGCGCGTGCGACCTGGCCCGGTTCTGGACGGAGCCGGCGCAGCCACTGCGTGTACGCCACCTGCCGCGACGGCGCCGACAGCTACCACCTGATCGTCGCCCGGCAGGCGGTGGGAGACCGCTGCGAGCTGTTCCACGAGGTGAACCTCATGGACATCGACCTGGAGCTCGGCGACGTGATGTCGACGAGGTGCTCGACGGGTCGAGCAGCCGCTCCAGCTCGTCCGCGTCGAGGTGGTGGCGGATGCGCGCGTCGGCGCGCATGGCGTCGCCGGCATCGCGCCCGCTCTCGAAGGAGTCCATGGTGATCTCGTGCACCAGCGCGTGCGCGCGATGGCCGTAGTAGAGGGCGTCGAGCAGGCCGGCGCTCCGGCCGCCGGCGTCGGCCGTCACGCGGGCAGGCTCACGATCCCGAGGGGGTCAGCACCAGCACCCAGTCGTGGAAGGCCGGCGTCTGCGGCATCGCCCAGCGGTCCTCGGCGTCGCCACGCACCTCGCCCAGGTCATGCGCCTCACCGGTGGACGGGTCGATCAACTCCGCGCGGTACGTCCGGCCCGGCTCCAACCGGCACGCGGCAACCGGCTTCATCACCTCGCACGGCACGTAGATCACCCGCACGCCGCCGTCGATGCCGGCGGCGTAGGGCTGGTGGCGGTCCTCCGCGCCCTGCGCGGGCTCGACCCACTCCGGGTGCGGCTCGAAGCGCCACCACGCGAAGCGCTCCAGGATCCGCTTGCCGACGCCGACTTGCGTGGATCCCGGGAACGACATCGCCTCGTCCCAGGGGCGTCCGCCCCAGGTCGTCCCGTGCGGCGATGCGCCGTACGGGCGGTCGCTGCGGTCCACCTGCCAGATGCCGTTTGCGCCATAGCTGTAGCCGGCCGCGCCCACCATCATGGTGGACCAGAACTGGAACCGCTGGATGTCGTCGCGGTTGGTGCCGCGGATCATCTCGTAGTTGCCCTCGCTGTCCAGCACCGGCATGCGCGGCTCGGCCGCCAGCGCCTTCTCCATCATGTCGACCGCCTGCGCGGTGGCCGGATAGCCGTTGTGGCCGGTCTGCAGCCAGTGCAGGTCCATCGTGGCCGGATCGTCGACCTGGTCGGTGCCGAAGCGGGTCGGGTGGATGGTCAGCAGCCGGCCGTGCCCGTCGGTCGCCTTGATGTAGCGCGACATGTCGGACCAGACCGCGCGCCGGTCGGCCGGCAGCCACGGCTCGCCGCGGTAGATCAGGCGCTTCATCTCCCGGTTGGCTTCGCTCGTGTAGAACGGCATCAGCGCCTCGCCGGCCACGCACCAGGCGACCGGGTACGCGCCCCAGCGGGCGATCACGTTGCGCCAGTGCGCCTTGAGGACATCGGCGCCGGCCACGTCCAGGAAGTACCCCCAGAAGCCGACCACGCACGGCACCATGCCGCTGCGAACCAGGTGGGCGATGCGCACGTCGGCGGCGTCGAAGTACGCCGGGTTGATCGTGGAGAAGTCCTCGGCCCAGGGGAAGCCGCCGTCGCCGGCGCCGCGCTCGTCGAAGGGGTCCATGTCCGGATACAGCCCGGCCACCAGGTGGATGACGTTGAATCCCTTGGCGGAGCGGTCCGCGGCCAGCTCGCGCACGTCGTCCGGCCACCGCAGCCGCTGGCAGAGGCCCATCCACCAGGTGTCGCCCAGCCACAGGAACGGGGTTCCGTCGGCGTGCTCCAGGTGGCGGCGGTCGGCCGCCACCCGGAGCGGGCCGTGCCGGAGCAGCGGATTGGGCTCGTCGCCGTCCGCGGTGATTTCGAGCTCGCCGGCAAGACCGTGCAGGCCGACATCGCCGGCGTCGGAGCAGCGGGTGCGCCAGCGGTACGTGCCCGGCGTGGGGGAGGCATAGCGCGCTCCCCACGCGGAGCCGCCCGCCCAGAAGGCCGGGACCGCCCGCTCGTGCCCGTCCGGGCCGGTGACCATCAGGTCGAGGGTGATCTCGTTGAACGGGTCGGCGCGCTCGACGTCCGACCGGAAGCTCCACTCGGCGACGTGGTTGGCGCGGCATCGGTTCTGGTAGGAGGCCATGGCCGCGAGTATACCGGTCCTTCCATCGGCGAAGAGCGGCGAATACACTGCCGGACCCATGGCAGCGGAAGAACGGGACGCGACCTACACGATGGGTCGGAGCGAAGGCGAGACCGAGCGCCTGATCGAGCAGTCACACCTGTACGAGAAGATGACGCTCCGGATGCTGCGGCCGCACGTCACCGCGTACGCCCGCGTGCCGGTGTAGGGCGGGAGTACGACCGATGGAGATCCGCAAGCGGTTGCTGCTCACCGGCGGGGCGACCGGCATCGGCCGCGCCATCGCCATCGCCTGCGCGCCGCCGGCTGCGGTGGTCGTGGCCGACGTCAACGTCGAGGATGCCGAACGCACGGTCGAGTCGGTTCGTGCGTCGGGCGGCACCGCCCACTTCGTGCGCTGCGACGTCACCAGCGAGGAAGAGGTGCGCGCGCTGACTCGGACCACGGAGGAGCTGATCGGCGGCATCGACGCTCTGGTCACCGCCGCCGGCGTGCTGCAGGCGGCGGCCGTGCCGGTCGAAGAGATCGACCCGGCCGACTGGACGCGCACGGTGGAAGTGAACGTCTACGGCTCGTTCTTCTGCGTCAAGCACGCGCTGCCCGCGCTGCGTGCGTCGCACTCCGGGGTGGTGATCCTGCTCGGATCGGGGGCCGGGATCGCTTCCGGCAGCTCATCGGTGCCCTACGCGACCAGCAAGGGAGGCGTCTACGGACTGTCGAAGGCGCTGACCCCGCGGCTGGCGGAGGACGGCATCAGGCTCAACCTGCTGATGCCGGGCAGCGTCGACACCCCGCTCAAGCGCCGCGCCGAGGAGGCGATGGACGCCAGCGGCAAGCCGCGCAACCAGGTCCTGGCGGACCCGGCCGGAGTGGCCAAGGTGGCGCGGTTCCTGCTGTCGGACGAGGGGGACTACGTCCGTGGCGAGGTAATGACGCGCTGACGATCTCCGCCGCCCTGGCCTGCAGGTAAGGGATGCCTACATGTACGGGATGATGGCGGTGGCCAGCGAGGTTTCGATCTCCCAGATTGCGGTGGATACCGCCTGACCGATCAGGTCGAGCTTGCGCACCTGCTGGATGCGTTCGGACGCACGCTCGAGCTCGCGCGGGGACAGCAGCTTCTTGAAGATCCCGCAGGCGTTGGCCAGGCAGATGATGACGATGTCGCGCGGCTCGGGGATCTCGTCGCTGAACAGCACGCCCATGATCCGCTGCTTCACTTCCCGCTCGGCCTTGCCGCCGATCAGCGGGTAGCGCCGCGACCGGAACACCCACAGGAACCGGTCTTCCTTGCGCTCCAGGATTCCGCGCTCCACGAGCCGGTCGAGGGCGTTCTCGCGAATGTCGTCGGAGAGGTCGCCGATCCGTTCGACCCAGTACCGGGCGTCGTGTCGTTGCCCGGCATGCTTGATGGCCGCGAGGGTGGGATCGAACAACGGGTCCTCCAGCGGCGTGGAGTCCAGCAGCACCAACTCGTTCAGGTCGGTGTCGATCCGGTTGAGCAGCGCCAGGTCCATCAGCACGGCGCCGGACAGGGCATACCGTATCGTCGACCCTGACAGGTGCTCGAAGCGCCCACTCTGGTCGTCCAGGAGGAGCAGCATGATCTCCTCCGCGAAGGTCAGCGAGGTGCTCTGTTCTTGCGCCATGTTCGATCCATCCTATTTGGGAGAACGCACCTTACCACAAGCTTGTGCCTGCGGGTCCTCGTAGGGGATCTCCCGGCTTGCGTCTTGTGACCGTGAAGGTCTTGACCAGATGCTTGATCTCGATGGCCGCCATTCAGCGACATCCACGCCTTCATGCGTACCGGCGTTCTCGGGCTCCGCCGGCCGATGGTTGGCCCATCAGGTGGTCGGATGCTCCCAGCGCGGCGTCATGCCGTCCGGCTCGTGCTGGCGGACGTGGATCTGCGGCATGCGCGAGCCGCGGTGGGTGAACACCACCATGCTGTGAATCCAATAGCAGGGGTCCCCGCCGTGCGGGGCGTGGTTGAACTGCCGGTGGTACACGTACAGCGGCTTGAAGCCGACCGCGCGCGGTGGCACGACCACCGTCTGCACGTCGGTGTTGTCGGGGTTGGCGATCACCATCGATCCGGGGCCGGACACCACGTAGAAGCCCTCGACGCGGTTGTCGTGCTGGTGGATCTCGTTGCCCTCACCGGCCTGGAAGATCGCCGGGTAGTGGTGGGGGTACGCCGGGAACGGCTCGTGCGAGATCGTCACCACCGTGAGCATCTCGGCGCCGGGGTCGTTGACCCACTGGTGCCGCGTGCCCTCGGTGATCACCACCTCCAGCCCCGGCTGCAGGGGAATGTCCATCTGCCGCCCGGGCGGCTTGTCGAGCCAGACGCGCAGCGTGCCGGTCCCTTCGGTCACGTGCACGGCCTCGCTGTCGGCCTCCAGCCGGTCGCTGCTCGCTCCCGGCGCGATGATTCGTTCGCCCACCGTGAAGCGCTCGTCGCCCGTGGTCTGTTCGCACAGCAGCTTGACGAACCGGCCGTACGGCAGATCCTCGACGATGCCGTCCTCCTGGGTGACGACGATCTTGCCGGTGTAGGCCGGGTCCCGCCGCGGCAACGGAACGTACGGGACGCGTCCCTGCCCCGGCCAGATTGGTAACGACGACATCGGCACACCTCCTCGGTCGCGCTCGCCGCGCCGTTTGCATTGTACCGTAGGGACCATGCTTCTGGGTGCCGCGGGCTATCACGCGGGCGACTTTCGCGCCCTGACCGACGAAACCGCCGCTGCCGCCGCGGCGTTGGGGCTGCGTGCGCTGAACGCGCGCACGGATGACCCGGACTCCGTCACACCGGGGGAGGCCGCCCGCTTCCGGGAGATCCTGGACCGCCACGGCATTGCCGCAGGCCAGACCGCCGGCAACTACGGCGGCGGCCTGGTCAGCGAGGACGGCGCCGAGCGGGAGCGCACGGTGCGGTTCGTTCAGGAGATGTGCCGGCTGACGCGGCTGCTCGGCGCTCCGACCACCTACCTGCGGCCGGGCAGCCTGAACCCGCGCGGCGCCTGGCTGCCGCATCCGCGCAACCGGTCGCGGGAGGTGTTCGACCGGCTGGTGGACAGCGCCCGGCAGGTGTGCGCCGTGGCTGAGGGCGAGGGGGTGCTGGTGGCGGTCGAGGGCGGCGTGGTGTCGCCGCTGTACTCGCCTGCGCGGATCGAGGCGTTCATCACGGCGGTCGACTCGCCCGCGCTCGGCTTCAACCAGGACCCGGTCAACCTGATCGGCAGCCTGGAGCAGGCCTACGACACCGGCGCACTGATCGCGGACAGCTTCGACCGCCTGGGACGCTGGACGGTCAGCGCGCACGTCAAGGACTTCACGTTGGTGGAGGCGCTGCTGCCCCACTTCGAGGAGGCCGAGATCGGCGTGGGCATGCTGGACCAGGCGGCCTACCTGGCCCGGCTGCAGGCGACCCGGCCGGGCGTCCACGCCTACATCGAGCACCTTCCCGCCGACCGGTTCGCCGCCGCGGTGGCCGCGGTAACGGCGATCTCGCGCTCGGCCGGCATCGACTGGGACTGATCCCGGACTGCGTCCATGGCCGACGACGCGGGGCGGGGCAGGTATCTCGGGGCGTACGCGCTGTGCCGTGACCCATCGGGTCGGCTGCTCCTGGCCCGCCTGGGTCCCGGCCTGCTGGACGAGGGGCTCTGGACTATGCCCGGGGGCGGGGTGGAGTGGGGCGAGGACCCCGACGACGCGGTCCTCCGCGAGCTCGAGGAGGAATCCGGCATCACGGACATCCGGGATTCCCGCGTCGCCGCGGTCTTCTCCCATGTCTTCGAACGGACCGCGGAGCGTCCGTACGACCCGTTCCACGTCGTCGGCCTGATCTACGACGTGACGCCCGGCAGCTTCGACGTCCGTGCCGAACGGGACGGATCGACCGACCGCTGCGAGTGGTTCACCGAGCACCAGGCCCGGAAGCTGCCGCTCGTGCCGATCGCCCGGTTCGCCGTCGACTTGGCATGGCCGAAGCGGTAGCGGTGTGCGCTCAAGAGCAAGCACGCATGACTGAAAAGGTTGCCGATAGGAGCGAGTCTCGCGTTGCGCGGCCCGTCGACGCTGGCATCACAGATGACGAAACCGGCGCCATGCTGCGCGCCTTCTTCAACCTGGGCGAGCGCTGGGGGATCACCGACCGGCAGGGCTGAATCCTGCTGGGAGGGCCGGCGGCTCGGACCTACGCCCGCTGGAAAGCCGGTCAGGTCGAACCGTCGCGCATCTCGCGCGACACGCGAGAGCGTCTGTCCATGCTGATGGGCATTCACAAGAACCTGCGTAGCCTGTTCCCAGATCCGTCAAGCGCATACCGGTGGCTTCGCAAGCCTAACCGGGCGTTCGGCGGCGAGCCCGCGCTCGACCGCCTGCTGGCCGGATCCGTCCTGGGTCTGGCGGCTGTCCGTGCCTACCTCGACGCGGAGCTCACCGGGTGGTGATCCCGCCGCTGAGCCGCGTTCGTTGGCCGAGGGCGTATCGCCTTGTTCGATTCGCCTATCCCCCGATCGACCCTTTCGAGGACATCGCCGATCCGGCGGACCGCCAGTTGGTTTCGGCCGCCGAAGCCAAGAGCGATCCCCGGGTACGCGACGTACGCTCTCCCCGGTTCACGCGTCCCGAACTCCGGGACGCGTGTCTCCCCGACCACGTCGCGGGACGCGATCCTGATGCGGTCGCCAACTCTCACGCCACGGTCAGCGCACGGTCGCGAACGGCCCGCGCGGGTCCCAGGACCAGAGCAGGTGGGTGACCTCGTCCACGGCCCGGTAGCAGTTGGCGCGCAACTCTGCCGCGGCGCCGTGGCCGGCCAGCGCCTGCTCCAGCTCGTCCGCGTCGATCGTGAACGGCGCCCTGCCCCGGCGGCGCACCACGTCCAGCTCGTGGTCGGTGTACCGCAGCTCGCCGTCGACGAGCCGTGCGGGACTCGCGATATGGACGTAGAGCTGGGTCAGGGCTCCGGCCTCGTTGTACATCTCCACCAGGTTGTAGGGCCGGGAGAACCAGTAGAACGCCCGGCCGTTGGACTTGTTGGCCCAGCCGCCCTTGGGGCCGCTGACCGGATTGCCGATGCGGGTGATCGTGCGCACGGAATCCTTGCCTATCGCCTCGATCTCGGCGGTCCATGAACGCCGTGGGGTCCCGTCGATGTTGGACACCACCACCCTGACGGGGTCACCGGCCTTCAGCATCGAGCGTTCCGATCGCGGGCGTTACGCCGCTCGCCAGCTTCGGTAGAGTCGTCCAGGGTGAAGTCCGGGAGCTCGTCGAACCCTGTGAACATCCGCTCCGCTTCCTCCGTGGTGAAGCGGTCCGCCATGCGCGTGCCCCTACATGTCGCGGTGCCACTCGGCCGGGCCGTGGTCCCGCACCGGGTTGCACATCATCATCATCTCGGTGACCGCGGCGCCCGGCAGGTCGAGCAGGGCGCTGGAGACGCCGTGCGCGCCCTCGGTCAGCCACACCTCCACGGCCCGCGCCGTGCTGCGGTCGATCCGCCGCTCGCTCATGCGGTCAGCTTCCCGTGGCCGGCGGTGCAGGGTCAACGGTGGCCGGCGGCGCCCGCGCGAGCGGCTCCCGTTGACGCCTGGCGGGTTTCGGGCGTGAGATACCGCATGGACAGCACACCCCCACGGCACGGCTGGCACCAGACCGACGCCGACCGCTCGCTGCTGGCCGAGCTGGTCGGCCGGCTGCCGGAGCGCATCGCCGACGGACACGCGCACATCTACCGCACCGCGCACCTGGATCCGGTCCCGGATTTCATCGCGCCCGGCCCGGCCGACAGCGGCATCGACGAGTGGCGGTCGCACGTCGGCACCCTCGTCGGCGGCGCAGACCGTCTGCACGGCGCGCTGATCCTGCCGTATCCCAACCGCTCGTCGGACACGGCGGAGGTCAACCGCTTCGTCGTGGAGGCCGCGCGCGGCCACGACGGCATCCGCGCCGCCTTGCTGGCCACGCCGGAGTGCGACCCGGCCGGGATCGACGCGCTGGCGGAGCCCGCCATCGGCGGCTTCAAGGTCTACTGGTGCTACGCCACCGGCCCCGGCGACCCGCGGCAGGCGGCGCCGTCGCAGTTCCTGCCCGAATGGGTGTGGCAGCAGGCGCACGAGCGCGGCTGGTTCATCACGCTGCACCTGATGCGCGATGCCGCGCTGGCCGATCCGGTCAACCAGCGGGAGGTGCGCGAGCACTGCGAGCGCTATCCCAACGCCCGCCTGGTTCTCGCGCACGCGGCGCGCGGGTTCTACGCGCCCAACACTGTCGCCGGCATCGGCTCCCTGAGCGGCCTGGAGAACGTCTGGTTCGACACCTCGGCCATCTGCGAGCCGGAGGCGCTGGTGGCGGTCCTGCGCGAGTTCGGTCCGCGCCGCCTGCTGTTCGGCACCGATTACCCGATCTCCCATCAGCGCGGCCGCCCGATCAGCCTGGGGACCAACTTCGCCTGGGTGGTCACCGACCGGGTCGAGCGGTGGGACTTCCCGGACGAGACGCCGGCGCAAGTCGGCATCGAGGGGATCCGCGCCGTGCTGACCGCCGCCGACCTGATGAACCTCGACGAGCGCGACCTCGCCGACATCTTCCACGACAACACCATGCGTCTGCTGGGCTTCCAGGAGGACGATCCCGATCTGGGCCAGCGGCTGTTCACCGGCGCCAAGGAGCTCATCCCCGGCGGCACGCAGCTCCAGTCCAAGAACCCGGACAACATGGCGCCGGGGGCATGGCCGCCGTACTTCCGCGAGGCGCGCGGCATCGATGTCTGGGACGAGTCCGGCCGGCGGTTCCGCGACGTGGGCCATCACGGCATCGGCGCCGCCGCGCTCGGCTACCGCGATCCCGACGTGACGCGCGCGGTCATGCGGCGCGTGGCGCTCGGCAGCTACTCGATGCTCAACTCGCGCGAGGAGATGGAGGTCGCCGAGCTGCTGTGCGAGCTCCATCCGTGGGCGGAGAAGGTCCGCTACGCGCGGTCGGGTGGCGAGATCTGCTCGATCGGCGCCCGCATCGCGCGCTCCACCACGGGCCGTTCGCTGCTGGCGATCTGCGGCTACCACGGCTGGCACGATTGGTACCTGGCCGCCAACGTGGGCGGCGACGACGCGCTGGAGGGACACCTGGCCACCGGCCTGGAGCCGGTCGGCGTGCCGCCCGAGCTGCGCGGCACCAACCTGACCTTCCACTACGGCGACGTCGAGGCCTTCGACCGGCTGATCGCCGAACACGGCGACCGCCTGGCGGGCGTGGTCATGGAGCCGTGCCGGATGCATCACCCGCCGCCCGGCTTTCTGGAGCACGTGCGCGCCGAGACCCGGCGCGTCGGCGCCCTGCTGGTGTTCGACGAGGTTTCGCTGGGCTGGCGCCTGGCGCGCGGCGGCGCCCACCTGCGCTACGGCGTGGAGCCGGACCTGGCGATCTTCGCCAAGTCGCTCGGCAACGGCCATCCGATGGCCGCCGTCATCGGTTCGGCCGCCGGCATGGAGGGCGCCTACCGGTCGTTCATTTCGAGCACCTACTGGACCGAGGGAGTAGGCTTCGTGGCAGCCAAGGCGGTGCTCCAGAAGATGATGCGCATCGATCTGCCGGCCCACTGCGGGCACATCGGCCGCCGCTACCTGGCGGCGGTGCTGGGCGCCGCGGCGCGGCACGGCGTGCCGCTGGTCCGCGAGGGCGACATCGACGAGCACCCGCACGTGCGCTTCGAGCACGAGCAGTCACAGGAGCTGGTGACGCTCTACATCCGCCTGATGCTGCAGCGCGGCTTCCTGTCCACCGGCGGCATGTTCGTGTCGCTGCCTCACACCGAGGAGGTGATCGACGAGTACGCGCAGGCCATGGACCCGGTGTTCGCCGAGATCGCCGACGCCCTGCGCGCAGGCGACGTGACCGATCGAATCGAGGGGCTGGTGGCCCGCCCCGGCTTCGCCCGCCTCACCGATCCGACCAGGGTCAGACCCCGCGCCGAGGTGGCCACGCAGACCTGATTGGCGGGTTCGTTCTTCTTACGCGATCAAGTCGTGTCTTCGATGAGTTGTACAGCACGGACCACGATGGTCGCCAGGCGATCCAACCGCTCGAACTTCCATCGACATAATTGAGAGTCGCTTCTCAACCACGCCATTTGGCGGAGTTGGAGAACGAATCAGGCCGGCTTGACCCAGGCTCCGTCCCGGTCCTTGCTCTGCAAGCCGGCCAGCAGGATGCCGATCACGTTGCGAGTCACTTCGAACGGCAGTCTGGCCTTGCCCTCGGTGACCGAGCGGATGAACTGCTGGAGCATGCCGCGATGGGCGGCGAACAGCCCGTCCAGCTCCCCGGAACGGGAGCCACCTTCGCCGTACAGGTGCAGTTGCATCGTCGGCGCGGTGTTGCGGAGCTGATGGATGGTCGCGATGGCGCCGCCGTCGAACTCGATCTCCGCGACCTCGCCGTGCCCGAACGAGTCGAGGCGGACGCGCAGCGCGCGCGGGTCGTCGAGCACCGTGCAGATCGCCTCCAGGACGTGCACGCCGTAGCTCACCCAGTCCTTGACGCCGACGGCCGCCACCAGGCGCACCGGGCCGAGCGTTGCCGCCGCCTCCTTGAGCACGCGCACCTCGGGGGCGTAGCGCATCGACGAACAGGACATGATCAGGCGGCCGGCGCGCGCCTGATCGGCGAAGAAGGCCAGGTCGGACTCGGTGGCAGCCAGCGGCTTGTCGACCAGCACCGGCATGCCCGCATCCAGGAACGGCTGCGCCAGAGCGGCGTGACTCTCCGGATCGTCACGCGCGATCAGAACGGCGTCCACCGCTTCCACCATGGCCCGCGGCTCGTGCGCGATGTGCGGTACGCGGCTGGCGGCGACGATCCGTTCGGAGATCACCCGGTCCTGCGTCCAGACATGGGTCACCTGGACCCCGTCGATGCCGAGCGAGTCGCGGTTGGCACCCAGGTAGGTCGCGATCCGCTTGTTGGCGTAGAGCGGCATCACGTCCGCGTTGTAGCTGCCGTTGACGATCGCCGACCACGAGAATGGGTGGGCGTTCTCCGGGCGCATGTAGCCGATGACGCCCAGCCGGATCGTCGAGCGGGGCGGCGCCACCGGCGGTGCTCCCGGTGAGCCGGTCGTGTGCCGGCGCGCGCCCTCGCGGACCTCGGGATCGAGCTCTGGCCGAGCGCGGTCGCTCATGCCCGGTTGCCTGACCCCCAGGCGGAGGTGATCGGCTGGCCCTCGGCGAATCGGGTCGGCCGCAGCGCGCGGAGGTCGATGCGCGGCGTCCCGCCGGTGATCTCGGCCGCCAGCGACTCGCCGATCGGGGCGCCCAGCTTGAAGCCGTGCCCACTTCCGCCGAAGCAGGCATAGTAGCCGGCAAGCTCCGGCTCCGCGCCCACCACGGGGTGCCAGTCGTCGGTGATCGTGTAGATCGACGCCCATCCCTTCACCAGCCGCGCGCCGCGGAGCTGCGGCAGCCTGAGAAACAGACCGGTCTCGATCCGTGCGCGCGTGATGTCATCCAGGCCGGTGTCGTAGTCGTCGATGTCAAGAGGCTCCAGCTCCTTGGGGTAGTCGAGTCCCACCAGCAGCCCGTCGTCGCCGTGCGGCCGGAAATAGATGTGGCAGATCGGGTCGGCGACGATGGGCAGCTCCCCGAAGCCGGCCGGAAGCTCCATCACCAGGTCGGACTCGCGGCTCCAGCGGATGGAGTATCCCAGGCCCGAGGTGGCTCCGACCAGGCTGCCCCACGGCCCCGCGGCGTTGACCACGAGCGGCGTGTCGATGCGGCCCTGATCGGTTTCCACTGCGGTGACGCGTCCGCCGGCCGTCACGATGCCGCGTGCGCCGACCCCCTCGTGCGCGCTCAGCCCGGCCGGCTCCGCCGCCTCGACCAGGGTGCGCGTGGTCCGGACCGGGTCGGCGTAGCCGGCCCTGGGTTGATGGCAGGCGATTGCGATTCCGTGCGTGGAGAGCTGCGGCGCGATCTCCGACACGTCGTCGACCGATATCTCGCGCGTGCCGGTGCCGAACCGGTCCTCGTTGGCCAGCACCTGCCGGCCGATCTCCACGTGCTCGGGTCCGTACAGGATGAGCTGGCCGGTGCGCCGGAACCCGGTGGGCCCGCCCAGTTCCTCCCGGTCGTTCTCGAACATGTCCATGGCCCGCAGCGCCAGCTCCACGGTCACCTTGTTGGAGTAGGAGCAGCGCACGTTGGCCGCCGAGTGGCCGGTGGAGACCGCAGCGAGGGTGCGCCGCTCCAGCAGCACCACCGAGCCGATGCCGGCCTTGGCCAGGAAGTGGCCGCAGGCAGCACCCATGATGCCGCCGCCGATAATCACGGCGTCCGCCGTTCGTTGCATGTGCTTCACCAAGGCAGGTTATTCACCAGGGCCGGGCGAGGGTAGGGCGCTCCGCGAACCGCTCCAGTGTGAACGAGATGCGCGCGCCGGCGCCCGGATCGAGGTGCACGTCGACCGCCGACCCGCCGACCGGCAGCGTCGCGCCGCCGGTCTCGGCGTGCCCGAACCGATGCTCGCCGTAGGTTCCTGCCTGCACCACGATCGAGCATGGCCGTCCGGGGTCCAGGTTGACCAGGGTGAGGTCCACCGAGCCGTCCGTCATCCCCTCCACCAGCGCCGCCGCCTGCGGAGGCAGCCCGGGCCGGCGGGCGCCGCGGTCGAAGTAGCGGACGCAGGCGTGCAGCGGCATGCCGGAGGCAAGGCCGTCGCCGAGCCCGCCGGCCATCAGCTCGACCAGCGCCTGCGCGTTGGCGGGGTTCAGCCCGTTGGGGTTCTCGGACATGCGCGTGTCGGGCGTCGTGAGATCCTCGTCCATCTCCCGGAGCTGCCGGCGCACGCGCGCCAGCTCGCCCTGCAGCACCCGCACCGGGTAGTCGGGATCCTCGCCTGCCAGATAGCTCAGCCACGGAGTGCCGCCCAGGTCGCCCACGGGACGGCTCCAGTAGCGCAGCTCGCTCGCTGCGTGCTGGAACGGCTCGGGCGACCAGGCGTACCAGCCGTCGTCGCCGTGCATCTGCGGGTAGACGGTCCTGCCGTCCTCGGTGCGGGCGAGGCCGTTGATCCGGTCGACCATGGTCCGCCACGGCTCCAGGTAGCCGCGGTCACCGGTGAGCATCATCGCCATGGCGAAGCCGTGGATGCTGCGGCCCAGGTGGCGCGGCGTGTGGCGCACCACCGGGCCGCCGGTGAGCGTGTGGCTCCAGCCGTAGGTGCCGCCCCACCAGCGCCCGCCGGCCGCGGAGCCGACGACGCCGTCCAGACCCACGTTGGAGGGGATGATGCCGTCGTTGGCGGCCATGCGCTCCACCCAGGCGTCCACGTAGCCCAGGATCCAGTCGCGATAGCGCTCCTCGCCCGAGAACAGGTAGGTCTGAAAGGCCATCGCCGTGGCGCTCAGGTTGCACGGGTTGTCGCCGGCGACATTGCGGTAGGTGGAGAAGTGCTCGAGGTAGTCCTCGTAGGTTCGGTGCCAGCGGTTGGGCCTGAAGCGGCCGGGCTCGAACGGCTCGCCCGCCCAGTCGGCCAGCTCCGCGCGGCGCGTCACCGGCCCCCGGCTGCCGTTCATGAGGCTGCGGATGACGCGATGCTCGGGGTCGTAGTTGGGGGCCAACGGATCGTCGCCCAGGTAGAAGCCGGCGAAGCGCCGCATGCGCGCCTGCCACATGGCGTCTTCGGGGTCGCACAGCCCCTCCTGAAACAGCGGGTGGTAGCCCTCGCCGTTGTGCAGCCAGTCCATGCTGGTCGGGAACTCGCGGAAATACATGCCGTCCCGCGCCAGTTCGGTGGAAGGCGAGCGCGCCTCCGTGTACTGCCGGATGTGCCCGTTGATGCCGGTGCGGTAGCGGTCCAGCAGTACCTGCGGCGCGCCCAGCGCGTAGAGATCGGTCAGGCCGTCGACGTTCTCGGCCGCGTCGTCGGCGCCGTCCAGCGCGCCCCAGCGCGGTACGCACAGCAGGTATCCGCGCGGGTCGAAGTAGCGGTCGCAGAACTCCAGGTAGGCGTCCGTGATCGCGTCGAGCAGTTGCCGTTCGAGCAGCGCCCAGTGCGGCGCCGGCATCGGTTCGCTGATGCGGAGCGTGGTGCGGGCCATCGGTGAGTGCTGGTAGTCTGCCGGATTGCCGCGTAAGCGGCCAGCCGGCAGACTACCAGCGAGGTGGGGATGGGCCGCCAAACGACGCCGGAGGCGCCGTTTGGCGGGCGCCTTGCGCGCCGGGGGCGGGGTGAATCAAGCGCCGGTGGAGCCGGGCCGAAGGAAGGCCGCCGGTCAGCCCGCGAAGAACTCGGCCAGGAACGGGGTGGCCGGATCGGCGGCGATCCGCGCGGCCGGTCCGTGCTGGACGATGCGGCCGTCCTCGATGGCGTAGACGTCGGCGTTCAGGGCCAGCACGTCGCGGGCGTCGTGGGAGACGACGATCGCCGGCCGAGCTCGCTTGGCCAAGTGATCGGCCAGGTGGGCGCGCAGCGTCTGGCGCGCCTGCGCGTCCAGTGAGGAGAGGGGCTCGTCGAGCAGCAGCAGCAGCGGGTCGACCAGCAGCGCGCGCGTCAGGGCGACGAGTTGCCTTTCGCCACCGGAGAGGGACTCCGGGAGGCGATCCAGGAGGTGGGCTGCGCCCATGCCGGCCAGCAGCTCGGCGGCGGCGCGGCGGCGCTCCGCGCGGAGCGGGCGGGGGTGGGCGGCGTGCAGGGCGAAGGCGACATTGTCCGCCACGCTCAGGTGCGGGAACAGCCCGAAGCCTTGCGGCACGTAGGCCACGCGGCGTTCCTCCGGGGACCGAATGAGGGAGCGCTCGGAGTCGTAGAGCACCTCGCCGCCGACGCTGATCAGCCCCGCGTCCGGACGGTGGACGCCGGCGATCAGCCGCAGCAGGGTGGTCTTGCCGGCGCCGTTCGGGCCGATGAGAGCGACCGGGGCGGCGCCACCGTGCAGGTCGGCGTACAACTGGAAGGAGCCCAGGCGGGCGGAGATCCGCACCTGCCAATCGGCAGCGTCCTCCGCGGCGGCTTCGGGCCGGCCGGGGCGCCGCTCCTGCCGGGGCGTGGCCGTCGCGGCCGCAGCGGCGGGTTGGGCACGCGCCGCTCTGCGGCGCCGGGTCCAGATCTCCGGGAGCAGGCGAAGGGCCAGCAGCAGCCCCAGTCCCAGCACCGCCAGCGACAGCGACAGCGACCGCGCCACACGCACGTCGGACTCCAGCGCCGTGTAGATCGCCAGCGGCATGGTTTGCGTCACCCCCGGCAGGTTGCCGGCAAACAGGAGCGTGGCGCCGAACTCGCCCAGCGCGCGTGCCCACGCCAGCGACGCGCCGCCGATCAGGCCGGGCATGGCCAGCGGCAGCGTCACGCGCAGAAACGCGCCGGCCGGCCGCTGACCGAGCGTGCGGGCGACGATCAGCAGGTCGGCGTCGACCCGCCGGAACGCCGCGGCCGCCGACTGGACGTAGAACGGCGCTGCCACCACGACTTGCGCCAGCACCACGGCGGCGGCCGAGAACGGCACCTGCAGACCCAGCGCCTGCAGCAGCGGGCCGAGCACGCCCGAGCGGCCGAAGGTGGCCAGCAGGCCGATGCCCACGACGGCGGGCGGGATCACGATCGGCAGCCGCATCAGCAGCTCGACCGCGCGCGTGGGGCCGGCGCGGGCCGCTGCAAGCCACCACGCCAGGGGCGTGCCGGCGGCCAGCACCGCGAACAGCGCGACGATGCTGGTGCGCGCGCTGAGCCAGAGCGCCGGTGCGAACAGCGGATGGCGCAGGCCGGCGGCCAGATCGGCCGGCGTGGTCGCCAGGACCAGGGCCAGCACCGGCAGCACCAGCAGGCCCAGCATCGGCACCGCCAGCAGGAACGGCGCAGTGCCGACGCCGACATCGGACGCGGCTCGCGGACGCATCAGGGAATCAGGAAGATCGTCAGGTTTCTCGCTCAGCGCATGAGGAAATCCGCATGTAGGTGCCTCTGGTCCCTCTGTCTTCTACATTCACGACGGGCTCGTCCAGTAGTGGTTCTTCATGGAACAGACCTCTCAGCACGTCCTGGACGCGCGCGTGCCAGTCCTCCACTGTCGTTCTCCTGTCTCCCCTCTCGTCCAAGAGCGGTTCGACGGCGGTCCTGAAGACCTGGACGAATCCGTCAAGATCCTGGTAGTACGGAGAACCGGCGTAGACGAGGTACTTGTACTCACTGTTCTGAAAAATAAAATAGCGATGTCCTTCGGTGCCCTCCGAGACAAGCTCACCGTTCGTCATCACGATATCCGGCTCGTCGTTTCGGAATCGATCGACGCTCCAGGCAGCATATCTGAACGCACTTCCAAGATCATCTATCCTGACGCGATACGTGCAGGTCTCCCATTCCAGGACCGGATAGACATACTCGTGCAGGCTTGGATGCAACTGGCTTCGCTCTACCTCCACGAGCTGCATGCGCTTCTGGCTCGCGATCTCGGTCTCATGCCAGATCCTCGCAACGTTGCCATCGGCATCGAACCACACGAGTGGGACTCCTCCCTGCTCGGGTTCGTCCGCATCGCTGCGTACGATCGAGAGGGGACGCCATCCTTGCCGGCCGCAGTCGTATTGGTCTGACGTCGCGATCGTCCCGGTGAACTCCTCATCGATCATCTCGTCATAGAGCTGCACGAACTCCTGCGCTGTCTGAATGCTTGGAAGCGGGTGGTTTCTCGGTAGCGGAAACGAGACGATCTCTGCCAATACGCGCTGGTTCCCCGCCGCGACGGAGCGGATGAATCTGTTCACTATGTAGGTGTCTTCCAACTCTCCGGCGTCCTTGTATGCGCAGTTCCTTTCGGAACTGTCGCAATAGGCTCTACAGGAAGTTACCTCCGCCGCCAGCGGGACGAGCCCGAACGACAGCGCAAGCAGCGCGGCAATCAACAGGGTCATGCGCATCGGTCTTTCCTCGGAGATGGAGAACCCGAGCCGTGGCAGAAACCCGCCGCCTCGTGGTCTTCATTGCAGATTGTACATCCCACCTGTCGCGTAATGTCAAAAGGGGGCCAGAAACCCGTGCGTGTGCAGGATCGCCTGGCCCTCCGGGGAGAGCAGGAAGGCGATCCATCGTTCGGCCGGCTCGGCGGCGCCGCCGTTGGGGACGATGCCGATGACGTACTCGGCCCGTTCGTTGAAGGCGGCGGGGATCGGGATCATGCGCACGCGCGTGGATGCCGCCGCGTCGGTGCGGTAGACGATGCCGGCGTCCGCCTCGCCCAACTCCACCTTGGCCCGCACCAGCCGCACGTTGTTCTCCAGGGAGACCACGTGCGCCAGCACGGTCGCCTCGAACTCCGCGCCCAGAGCCGCAGCGGAGCGGCGCAGCGCCGCACGGGTGTAGCGGCCCACCGGGACGCTCGCGGTGCCGATGACCAGCCGTTCGGCGGCGGCCAGGTCGCCGAAGGACTCGATGCCGGCGGGATTGTCCGGAGGCACGATCACCGCCAGCTCGTTGACCGCGAAGGATCGGACGCCGCGAAGGAGCCCCGCGTCGTGCAGTGCACGGGCATGCTCGCGATCGGCCGACGCGAACAGATCTGCCGGCGCGCCCTGCTCGATCTGCAGCCGCAGGATCTGGCTCCCGGCGAAGCTGAGCGCCGCGTCGACGTCGGCGTGGGCAGCTTCGAACGCTCGCTCGATCTCCGTGAAGGCGTCCGTGAGCGAGGAGGCGGCGTACACGTTCAGCCGGAGCCGCTCGGTGTCGCCTCCGGCGGCGGCGGCGGCGGGCAGCATGACGCCGAACAGGGCGGCGGAGGCGGCGACCAGGGACGATCGAGCGACGGAACCGCGCACGCGCCGATCATCGCATGCGGCGGTTCATCATGGCGAGTTGACAAGACTGGAAGTAGGGAATTAAGCGTCTGTCAATGGACCTGAAGCAGGATCTTTTCGGCGTCGTGGAGGCGTTGAGCCGAGCCCACGTGCCGTATGCTCTGTGCGGATGCATGGTTGTAGTCCTGCATGGATATCCACGCCTCACCCGCGATATAGATCTGCTGATAGCCGGACGCCATCAGGATCTCGGCGATGTCGAACAGCTCGAGAGCGCGCCGTGAACGGTACCGCGGAGCAGGGCGCGTGAGTCCTGAGTCGTCCGGAGTGAGCGAGATGAAGTGGAAGGGAGTGCTGATCGCGGAGTCGTTGCGGAGCGACAGGGGCATCTGGGACCGTGTCGAGGTGACGGGACGGGCGAAGGGCCGGCTGGAGAGCGAGGGAGCGCGGGGCGAGTTCACGTTCTGCAACGTCGAAGTGTCGGACGAGGCCGTCGACTCCCTGCTGGAGGATGTCGCCGAGCGGCTGGAATCGCCCGGCTGGTACTTCCACGTCGAGAGGGGCCGGGCGGGCTCGGCGTCACTGCTGCCCCTTCGAAGCGATGGCGATCAAGGTGTCCAAGCTGGTGGTGACGCCCGACCTGCCGGCCCTGATATGATGGTGCCGGTCGCGTTGAGACCACATCTATGCCGGTATACGTATATCGATGCAAGACCTGCGAGCGGCTGTTCGAGAAGCTGCTGTTCAGCTCGGACAGCCCGGAGGCCGCCCGGACACCGTGCCCGGACTGCGGCGCCGAAGCGCCGCGCGACTACTCCACCCACACCTTCGCCTCCCCGAACATCGGCACCACGGGCGAGCTGGCGGAGGACTCCGAGCCGTACAAGGCCATGCACTATCACGAGAAGCGGGGCGAGTGGGAGCAGGCGGCGAAAGCGGCCGAAGGCGTGAGCGACTTCGCCAAGCAGAAGTTCATCCAGAAGGCCGAGCAGGACTGATCAGCGGCCGCGTGGCGTCCGTTCAGCATGCGCCCGTGGTCTTGCCTCGCAGCATCGGCACAGGTGTGGCTGTGCCGTCGGCGAGCGCGCGTACGGGATCGCAACCGGCGTTCGCAACCGCTTCGGCGCCGAAGGAGAAGCCGGCCCAGGGCGGGAGTCGGAGCGGATCGTATCCGGCCCGGCGGGCGGCATCGTCTCCGTAGAGGCAGGCGAAGCAGGTAGCGAGCCGATCGGAGTCGAGGTGCCTGCCCATCACCTCGGCCGTGCGTGAAAGCGCGGCGGGATCCAGCCGATGCTCGGGTGTCCCGCCGAAGCGGGCCGCCAGCCCTTCCTGCAGCAGGCGGTCGCGCAGCAGCCGCGGCTCGCCGTGCCTGCGCTGATAGGCCAGGCGATACGCCGCCTCCGCCGCGGCGGCCTCGATCCGTTCCGGAGCGTGCGCGTGGGGCGGATCTCCCGTCCAGAGCACACAGACGGCCCAGCCGCGCGTGCGGAGCGCCCGGCCCTGGAAGCGTACCTGCTCATCCGACAGGCAGCGGTCGGTCCAGCCGCCGCCCGCGTCGTCGGCCAGCACCAGCGCCACCCGCATCACGCCGCCGAGCGCGTCCTCCGGCAGTCGATCCGCCACCCGCGTCAGCGCCCTGCGCGCCGTCGCCTCGGCGCCGGCGTCGATGAGCCGGTCGAGCACGGTCACGACGTGGTCGGAGCCCATGGGATTGAACAGGGGCAGCGGCAGCTTCAGGTCGCCGCGCCCGTCGGTCATCGCGTCCAGGTAGGCGCGAAAGCGCCGCGGGCCGCGCGGAATGTCGTAGAGCCCGCGCTGGACCTCCAGCGTCGGGACCAGCGTGGGGAGGCGGCTCAGAGCTTCGTGGCGATGATGTCGCTCGCGCCGTCGCGGACGAAACGGACGGCGTCGTCGACCATCTGCCGGAAGGAGAACGGCGGGTCGTAGCCGAAGTCCCGGCGGGCCGCCGAAAGGTCGTGCTCGTAGTAGGTGGGCGTGACCGGCAGGTCGAAGGTCGAGCAGGGGGCGCCGAGCCGCTCGGCCAGGTAGGGGACGACGGTGTCCCAGGTGATCGGCCGGCCCGAGGCGAGCTGGTAGACCCTGCCGAAGGTGTTCGCGTTGCCCGTGGCGCGCTCGTAGGCGTGCACGATGTCCCGCACCTCCACCGTGTGCTTCTTCCACGGCCGTCCGCGGCGGTCGCGGGCGACGATCAGGTGGGGCTCGCCGGCATAGACGGCACGCATGGCAGCGAGCACCTCCCGCGCATCCTCATCGGAGCTCGATTCGAGCTGATCGATGAAGGTCCACAGGTGGAACTGCGGGAAGCTGAGCATCTCGCCGGCGCCGAAGGCGAAGCTGTAGCGGAACACGGTCGCCGGCATGCCCTCGTCCCGGACGTAGCGGTCCACCAGGTGCTCGGTGAGGATCTTGCTGTACCCGTACCAGCCGGTCGTGTCCAGCGGGAGCGTGTCGACACCGATCGGCTCCTCGATGCCGTCCTCCGGGTACTTGTGCATGGTCGCGTCGGTGCTGGAGACGATCACGTGCCGCAGTCTGGAGCCCAGCCCGGAGGCGGCTTGAAGCACGTTGAAGGTGCCCTTGACATTGGTGTCGAAGTACTGCTCCGGCGTGAACGGGCCGCCGGCCTGAAAGGCGGCGCCCAGGTGCAGGATCACCTCCTGGCCGTCGGCCGCGGCGGTCACGTCGGCGTAGCGGATCAGATCGCCCTCGACGATCTCCGCGCCGAGCTGCCGCAGCTTGTCGCCTTGCCGGTCCTGCGGCCAGACGAAGCCGCGCACGGCGTGCCCGCGGTCCAGGAAGTGGCGGGCGATGTTGGCGCCGATGCGGCCGGTGATGCCGGTGATCAGGATGTTCATGATCGGGTGGTGGTGCGCCAGCCGACGATAGGCCGCGGGGCGCGGGCCGTCCACCGCCCGCGGGCGCGCTCGCCATCCGCTTCGGCGCTGAAGTACGCTTCGGCTCCGAAGAGCGCGGAGGAGGCTCGCATGGCAACGGAAGCAGACGGCGTGCTGATCATCGTCGGCGACGCCACCGAGACGGTGGACACACTCTATCCGTTCCTGCGCGTGCAGGAGGAAGGGTTCCGGCCAGTGGTCGCCGGCCCCGAGCGGCGGCGTTACCAGATGGTGCTGCACGAGATCCCGCAGAGCGGCTGGGAGATCACGCGCGAGTACGAGGGCTACACCATCCAGGCGGAGGTGGCCTTCGCCGACGTGCGGCCCGAGGAGTACGTCGGACTCTTCTTCTCCGGCGGCCGGGCGCCCGAGTACATCCGCTACGACCCGGACCTGGTGCGGATCACCCGCCACTTCTTCGAGCGCGACAAGCCGGTGGCCTCGGTCTGCCACGGCGTGGAGATCCCGGCCTACGCCGGGGTGGTGAAGGGGCGGACGATGGCGTGCGTGCCCAAGTGCCGGTTCGACCTGGAGGTGTGCGGCGGGATCTATTCCGAGGAGCCGTGGGCGGTCGACGGCAACCTGGTGTCCGGCCGTACGTGGCACGACCACGGCCGCTACATGCAGCACTGGATGGCCCTGCTGCACGCCGAGCGCACGCGCATGGAGGAGGCGGCATGAGCAGTCCGATGAAGCTGGGATACGGCACCTACGCCATGCAGAAGCTGGACGTGTACGAGGCGCTGCCGCGGCTGCGCGCGCTCGGCTACGAGACGATCGAGATCATGGGCGAGGAGGGCTGGTCGACGGCGCCGGACCTGATGGACCGCGAGGACCGCACGCGGCTCGCAGGCACCATTCGCGACCTGGGGTTCGACCTGTCGGCGGTGATGGCACTGCTGCCCCTCTGCGAGGAGGGCGCCGGCCGGCCGGCGCTGCTGGAGCGGTTCCGGGCCATCTGCGCCCTGGCCCGCGACCTGTGGCTGGACGACGAGCCGGCGGTGGTCAGTTCGCCGCCGGCGCATCCGCACCCGCCCTGGGACGGAGGGCGCGAGAGGATCGCGGCCAGCCTGCTGGAGCTGGCCGACATCGCCCGCGATCACGGCGTCGTCCTTGCCGCCGAGCCGCACGTCGGCGGCGCCCTGGACGCCCCGGAGAAGGCTGTCTGGCTGATGGAGCGGACCGATCATCCGGCCCTGCGGATCAACTTCGACATAAGCCACTTCCACGTGCAGGGGATGGATCTCCGGCACAGCGTCGACCTGTGCCTGCCGCACGCCGTGCACATCCACGTCAAGGATGGGTACCTCGACGCCGACGGCAACGTCGTCTTCCAGCTTCCCGGCGAGGGGAGCCTGGACCTGGGCGAGTACTTCCGCCTGGTGGTTGGGCACCGCACGGACATCGCGGTAACCGCCGAAGTGAGCGCCATGATCTGGAAGCGTCCCGACTACGATCCCTGGGATGCGGCGGAACGTTGCTATGCCGCCCTTGCGGCAGCGAGGGACTCCGTCGCCTGACGTTCCATGACCCGGTGATACGTCCCATCGCGCGGGAGGACCTGGAGGACTGCGCGCGGCTGTTCCGCGAGGTGTTCGCCGAGCCGCCGTACCGGGAGTCCTGGAGTGCTGCACAGGCGCTCACCTATCTCGAACGGTTCTGGCGGTTCGACCCCGAGCACTGCCTGCTGGCGCTCGACGGCGAGGAGGTGACCGGAGCGATGTTCGGCTACCGCTACCCTTGGCGGAACCGCGTCAACTACTACATCCAGGAGCTGTTCGTGCGGGCCGATCGGAGGCGGTCAGGGCGCGGTCGCGGACTCATCCGCCACCTGCTCGACTCGCTCGGCACGAAGGCCTCCATCTCCCTGATCGCCAACAGGACGACGCCCGCGGCGAGGTTCTACGAAGAGCTGGGGCTGCGGCAGCACCAGCGCTACAAGTTCTACGCCGGCATGGTGCGTGCGGAGACGATCAGGCGGTAGACGGGGGCTGGTACGCTTCCCAGAGCGCCCGGTAGTAGCGGAGCAGGCGCTCCCCGTCGGCGTTGCCCTGGATCTCGGCCAGCGTGTATCCGGTGTAGCCGTCGCGCTGGAGCCTCGCGAACAGGTCGCGCCACGGGTAGTCGGTGTGTAGCTCGTTGATGTGCACGAGTCCGATCTTGTGGCGCAGCAGCCCGTAGGCTTCGTCGATGGAGCCGTTCACGGGCTCGCCCGGGTTAGAGTTCCAGCAGAGATAGGCGTTGTCGTGGTCGGCGTGATCGATGATGGTGCGCATCCGGCGCGGCTCCTGCGTCTCGCGGCCGTGCACCTCGACCCGGACCGCGACGCCCAGGTCGGCGGCTGCCTGCGCGCACTCGCGGACGGCCAGCCCGATCTGTTCCAGGGTCTTCTCCTCGGGGATGCCCGCCTCAGTCTGCAGGCCGTTGGGGCGCACCTTGATGCCGGGACAGCCCAGGTCGGCGGCGAGCTTCGCGTAGGCGATGGTGCCGTCGATGTTCTCGCGCACGACCGCCGGATCGACGGCATGGTACTCGAACGCGCTGCCCAGGCCGGCGATCTCCACGCCGCCGTCGGCGAACTGCTGCCGCACCTCCGCGCGCTCGGCGGCGCTCAGCTCCACCTCCACGCCGTGCGCGTGGGTGGTGCGGAGCTCGACGCCGGACATGCTTGCGGCGTTGCACATGCTGATGAGCGTGGGAACGTCCCACTCGGCACCGATCTGGTACGTGACGAATCCAAGTTTCACGGCAACTCCTCCTGCGGCTCGGTCGCGGTCCCGCACCGTAGCGGAGGAGGCGCGCAGTGTCCACGCATCAGGGCGCGCCGAGGATGTCGGCCAGGTGGGCAAAGCCGCCGCGCACGGGCCCTCTCCGTCAGCGGCCCCCGTTGGCATGTCGGCCTTGCTGTCGACCGGCGGTCCGGAAGACGAGCTGAAACCTGCCGTGCAGCGCCTTGCGCGCGTCATCGGCCGATATGGGAGGTCACTATAGAACCTGCCGCGTGCAGGCACAGAGAGTGGCCCGTTGGTCTTCAGGCGATGCTCTATTTGGCCGACCACGGACTTAGATCAGGAGCGAAGATAGTTGCGAATTACACAACGCCAGTAGCGCGGGAGATTTCGGCATGGCAGGTAGGCGGAGGGGCGGTACCATCGTACCCACGGCATCCTGGGCTTCAGCCGGTTGCCCCTTGGCCCGCTTGACGCCACGGTGTCGGTCTACCATGCTCAGCACGCCATGTCGCTGGGAACAACGCTCGCCGACATAACGACGAGGTTACGCAAGAACGGGTATCCGAACGAGCAGGCGATCTCGCAAGGAATCGTCCTTAGGCTACTTCGGGAACTGGGTTGGGACACGTATGATCCCACTGTGGTCTGGCCCGAATACCAGACAGGAGACGGACGAGCGGACTTCGCACTGTGTCATCCGCGATCGAAGCCGGCGATTGTTATCGAGGTCAAGCAGGTGGGCAGAGCGGACGGCGCCGTGAGGCAGGCGCTACAGTATGCGTTCCACTGTGGCGTGCCTTTCGTAGTTCTCACCGATGGCAGATTCTGGAACTTCTACCTTCCAGCTGCGCAGGGTGACTACGAGGATCGACGGATTCATCGACTTGACCTGTTTGATCGGTCGGCGAGCGAAGCCACGGAAGCGTTTCGGCGCTATCTCGCTCATGAGAACGTAACTTCCGGCCAATCGCTCAAGACTGCACAAGCCGAGTACGACACGCTTAGCAAACGCACGCAAGCGACAGGGGCCATGTCTGAAGTCTGGCGAGAATTGGTGGAAGAAAGAGCCGAGGCACTAATCGAGGTTCTGCTAAACGCGGTGGAATCCAAGGTAGGGTACCGTCCGAACCCAGACGATGCTGCTGAATTCCTGAGTACTCGACTTGCCGTGGTACCCGCAGCACCGCAGTCCGGAAGTACTGCCGCACAAGACGACTCAACCGCTGTAGCACCTTCAAGCCGTGCCAAGAGAGGCGTGACCACTGTGTCGAAGACACGTGCAGGAGAGACCATCTCGCCTGTATCTCCGGATAGCCCTGTATCTCCGGATAGCAGGGTGCCGCTTGCCGAGGAAAAGACACTCTACATCGTCGGCAACAGGTACCAATTCCCGACCGCCAACAAAGCGCTGGCCATCGTGCTTCGAGAGCTGGCGAACAAGGACCCTTCCTTTCTCGAGCGTTGTGCACGCGATCCACGCGCTCAAGGTAGAAAGCGGCGTCTCATCGGCCGAACACCCGAAGAGCTCTATCCGCACGACAAGAAGCGCTGGCCTGATCACGAGAAGTTGCCGGGAGGATGGGTGATCGCTACTCACAACAGTAATTCTCGAAAGCGCCGGTTCATTGAATTCGCTGCCGAAGTCGCTGGAGTTAAGATGGACAAGGATATCGTGATCCCGTTTTGATAAGGATTGCTTCGCCGGACTGTCGCTCGCCACGAATCCGGCCTGCGAGTCGTGAATTGGCTGCCAAGGGAGGGGACGTTTTCAGGGACCTCTCAAGCCCGAGCGCTGCCCTTGAAGCTCCGCTTCCGGCTCCGATTGTTAACCCAAGCCGGGCTTGGCTTCGATTCCCCGCCCGGACGGGCGCTATATAACAGCCGCTCAGCCGCCTCGGCGGTTGGCCCTATACGCGGTGGCTATGGTATCATTCGCTCAGGCACTTGAGGCTGGGTACCTTTCAGCGTTGCGCGGCCTGCCGAAAGACCACTACCACTACCACTACCACTGTTACTTCGGTACCCGTATCGAGAACGTCGAGCGCTGGCTGGGGCTGAGGCGCGTATCTGCGAAGCGATCGACTCGGGCATGTTCGAGTCCATCGATCTGTACGGCGATGAAGCTGGATGCTCACTCGATTCCGTGGTCCCGCTCTATGACCGCGCTCGATCGGCAGGAATAAAGCTGAAGGCGCACGTGGGCGAATTCGAAGGACCGGAACGGGTGAGGGAGGCCGCTGACCGACTCGGATTGGCGGAGATCCAGCACGGAATCGCAGCGGCAGAGTCCGAGGACGAATCGGAAAGCGGCGTCGATCGTCCTCGGTTCCGGTTCATCGACAGGGCGATGCGCGCGTCCCGTGAGCGTAAAGGGGAGGAACCGATGGCACCGACATTCGTCGTCGAGGAGACGATCGAGAGACCGGCAGGGGAAGTGTGGGAGGCCCTTACCGACTGGAGCAACGCCCACCGGTGGATGCCCGGCGTCGACCGGATGGAGGCTCGGGGCGAGACCGCGGAGGGCACGGAGATCCGCTTCCATGCCCGAAACGCGGAGCGGACGTCGGTCATTGCCCGCTGCGATGTTGGGCGGTCGATCGTGCTGCGATCTGTGCAGGGCGGAGTGACCGCGGACTACACGTACGAGCTGGATCCGGCCGATGACGCCGCTACCCGCGTGACGCTGGTCGCCGAGTGCCGCTTCCGCGGGCTGCTTCTCCTGGTGATGTCGCCGCTCATCCGGCGGGCGATCCGCAGCGCCGACGGCGTACAACTCAAGCAACTCAAGAAGGTCGTGGAGGCGGACTGACCGGCCGCGCCGGACGCTCAGGTGCCGGCCGGCGCGGCCGCGGATTCGTAGATCCGCACCCACTCCTCGGCCGACGGGCAGACGGATGCGGGGTCTCTCCGGCTGCGGGCGATGAACCCCGGCACCTGCTGACGGCCGGTGGGAAGGTCGGGGTGCGAGTAGCGCAGGTCGAGGCTCCAGCGGATGTGGTCGGAGACGTTCGGTATCGAGCGGTGCATGGTCTTGTGCTGGGTCAGGAGCACGCCGCCGACGCGCACCGCGCAGAGGACGCGCTCGCCGTCGGGGAGCTGCTCGTCGACGACGCCCTTGAAGTTGCCCGCCGGTCCCATGCCACGCTCGTGGCTGATCAGCGGCGCGCGGTGGCTGCCGGCGATGACCTCCATGCAGCCGTTCTCCCGCGTGGCGTCGACCAGCGGGATCCAGAGGTTGACCATGAAGGTCGCCTCGGCGTCGGGCTGCAGGTAGCCCAGGTCCTGGTGCCACGGCACGACGCCCTCGTCCTGATGGGGCCGCTTGGCGCGGACGTTGAACTGCGGATGAGCCAGGATCTCCGGCCCGATCACGGACTCGACGATGTCGAGGAGGGACGGACAGGTGTAGATCCGGAACATCCCCGGCGTGCGCTGCTTGCCGCGGCCCAGGTCCAGCAGGGGGGCCGGGTCGTCGAGTTGCAGCGCCAGCGCGTGGAACCGGCGCTCGAACGGCTCGTCCGCGTGCGCGTCGGACAGCCGGCCGTCGGCCATCGCGGTGTGCGCGAAGGCGTCGATGTTCGCGTCGAGCTCGGCGCAGAACGGCTTGAGCACCGCCGGGTCGATGGCGTCGTCGACGAGGAGGTAGCCCTCATCGCGGAAGAAGGCGAATTGTCGCTCGGTCAGTCCCGACATGCGTGGTTCCCTCCGGGTCAGGCTGACCAGCTTACCCCGATTCGGTCGCGCGCGGGGCAGTGAGCGTAGCGAACCTCACTCGAAGAGTGAACCTTTTGCCCTTGAACCGCGCCCTGTGAGATGAAGCCGGACAGGACCGATGGAGCCTCGCACGGATCGCACCGACCACACCGATCAGGATCTCGCCCGGAGCATCCGGAGCGGCGACAAGGACGCTTTCGTCGCGCTGGTCCGGCGCTACGAGCGGCCGTTGAGTGCGCTGGTCCGCGATCGGGTGGGATCGGGCGACGAGGTCGAGGACGTGCTGCAGGAGACGCTCATGCGGGCGTGGTCGGGGCTGCGGGTGCAGGAGCCGAAGAACGTACGCGCGTGGCTCTACCAGGCGGCTCGGAACTGCTGCAGCGACCACCTCCGTTCAAGGCAACGGCGGGAGCGGATCGCCGGGCCGGAGGAGCTTGCGCTGACCGTGAACCGCCTGGGGGTCGCAGACGCACGGCGTCGCCGGTCGGCAGAGGATGTGGTCGACGCGTTGCAGGCAGTGCCGGAGCAGGAGCGGCTGGCGCTGCGTGCCTTCTACCTGGACGGCATGAGCATCGCCGAGATAGCCGCCCGCCATCGCTGTCCGCCGGGCACGGTCAAGCGCCGGCTGTCCCACGGTCGCGACCGCGTGCGCAGAGAACTGGGCATCACCAAGACGAGGAGGGTTGTTGCGATGAGTGTCGACGACAGGAGCCCCGCGAAGCTGCCGTTTCCCGAGCGTCGCCCGGAGATCACGGTCTCCAGGAGCACGGGGCAGCCGTTCTCCATCGACCTTCGCGAGCTGGCGTGGTGGTTCATCGTGCCGGAAATCGGCGAACGGGTGCGCTGGGCCGAATACGAGCAGACCCGCGACGGTTCGGCGCCGAAGTTGACCGAGGTCAACTCGATGGTGGCCCGCCGCCCGGCGATCGTTCACGGACGGGAGTGCGTGGAGATCGAGGTCGACGAACGGGCGTATGGCGATCGGACGGGGTTGGTCCCGCTTAATCACTCTCCCGATGACGAGTATCGACGCACCAGGGTCTGGGGCCGGCTGGACGATACCGAGGTGCAGTGGGTGGCGTATGAGTCCACCTGGAAGGGCGACGGCACGCGAGAACAGACCTTTCTCGACGAGAGCTGGCAGCGCAGCTTCGGCTCGTTCGCTCGCCGGATCGAGGACAAGGGCTACCTGACCGAGCGGCCGGACGGAACCTTGGAACGGGGTGCGGACGCTCCCGACATGTTCGCGAGCGGCCTGTTCGACATCCGTATCGGCGAACGTGAGTTCGCGTGCATGCGTGTCTTCGAAATCGAACCGGATGCAACCGAAGCCGACACGCTGGTTCTGGCTTACCTGAGCCGCGAGGGCCGCACGGTCCTGTTCCGGAGATACAACGGCAACCGGTGGGGCAAGCTGGACCAGCCGCCGCACCGAACGGGCGGTACCGAGATGACCTGGGCCGAGGATCTGCCGCACGCTCATCGGCTGGCGATCGACGGCAAGACCTACGTGCACCAGTGGGATTACCTGACCGAGGAAGCCTGCGGACTCTAGCGGGCAGCCGAATCGCACGGATGGCATGAACGAGCGAGTCCAAAGCGTTGTGGCCGGAACCAAGCGTCTCATCCTGGAACGCCTGGGGCTGACCCGCTTCGTGGACGAGATCGTGGTGATGGATGGCGGTAGCGTCGTGGAACGCGGCGACCACGCGTCGCTCATGGACGCCGGCGGTCTGTACGCCCGCATGTTCGAGACGCAGGCGCGGCCGTACCTCGACTGAGCCTCGGCTTTGTCAGAGAGTCGCACGATGAACCTCGCAGCACTCACCGGACCGAAGGCGTTCGGCAGGGCATACCGGATCATGCTCGACAACGATCCGCATGGCGCTGCCAGCGTCGATCGCGAGATCGTGGCGAGCATGATCCGGCTCTGCGACGATACCGCTGGCGACCTCTATGACGGTTACCCTATCCAGTCGGCCGGCTGTGTCGCGGGAGCTCGTCCGGCGCTGGAGCGCTTCCTTGCCCGGGCGGGGATGTCCGCAGGCGGTCCCGAGCAACGGGTCGCCGCCATCGCGGAGCTGACGCGCGGCCTGGCTGACAGGAGCCCGGCCGGCGGACTGGCGGCGATGAGGTTCGGAGGCACGGAAGAACAGATCGTCGAACGGGGTTCCGACTGGTGCGCGGACGTGGCACGGGTCGGGTGTGCGCTGTATCAGGTTGCCGGCTTTCCGTGCCGGATGGTGTATCTGTTCGATCTGCGGGCCGCCTACAGTGGACACGTGATCGTGGAGGTCGGTCGTTCCGGGAAGTGGGGCGCGGTCGACTCGATGTGTGGCGTCGTCTATCGCACGGGCGACGGCGCGCCCGCGAACACCTGGGAGCTCATGAACGATGCCGGCCTGGTGGAGCGGCACGCAGGCCCGCAAGCGTGGTACACGAACCCGGAGCAGTTCACGGCGGCCGGGATCGCCAACTACCACGTACGGGATGCGGCGCGGTACGACTACCCGGTGACCGGCGTGAACAACTACACGCGCGCCGTCCTGTCCATGGCCGACCGCGGGTGGCCGGGCGGCCTTCGCTGGCTGCACGGCGAATCCGACGGGGCAGCGGTTCGTGGAGCTGGACGCCCTCAACTGGCAGCCGGGTTGGGTCTCGCTTCACGACACCGATCCCGGTGAGCTCGACCGACGGATGCGCGAGGCGACCGGCGGGGAGCGATGGGTGGTCGCGGGCTCCTACATGAGCCATTCGCAACGGGCGTTCTGGGACCGCCTGGACGCCGTGATCTGGTTGGATCTGCCGATGCCGCTCCTGCTCCGGCGGGTGCTGAGGCGCACGTGGCGGCGCTGGCGGTCGCGCGAACTGCTGTGGGGAACGAACTACGAGCGGTTCTGGCCGCAGCTCCTGGTCTGGAAGAAGCACGAGTCTTTGCTCGCCTGGATCGTCACCCAGCACGCCCGCAAGCGGCGGGGCATGCTGGCGTACCAGTCGGATCCGCGCTGGTCGCACATCCGCTTCGTGCGGTTGACCTCGGCCCGCGAGGTGGAGGTCTTCGCCGCCGCGGTGGAGCATGCCGTAGGCGCCGAGCCGCACGCTGCGGGCGCCCGGAGGGCCGAGCCCGACTCGGCGGGCACCCCCGGCTGACCTTCGCTACGACTCGACCGGCGGAAGGCGGTAGATCCGGCGGGCCGTGCCGCTGAACAGGGCGTCCTTGTCGGCCTCGGAGAAGTCGGCGGTCATCAGCTTGAAGGCGTCGTAGAGCACCGCGCAGGAGACCGACGCCTTCTCCACCGGGAAGTTGCTCTCGAACATGCAGCGCTCGGGGCCGAAGCAGTCGATGGCGTGCAGGTAGTAGTCGCGCTGCGCCGCCGTGAACTCCTCTGCGGTGACCGGCTCCGCCCGCTCGTCCCAGCCGAAGCCGTTGTCGAACATGGCCATGCCGCCCAGCTTGGCGGCCATGTTCGGGCAGGCCGCAGCCTCCGCCATGCGCGCCTTCCACTCCGCGAAGACCTCCGCGCGCCGGCCGCGCCATGGTCCGACGCCGAGCGGCGTGCCGAAGTGGTCAAGGATGATGAGCGTGTCCGGGGCGCTCCGCGCCAGCGAGATGAACTCGTCCATCTGGTAGTGGAAGTGCCAGCTCTCGTAGGTCAGCCCGCGCCGGCCGAGCAGGCGGACGCCGTCGCGGAACGGCTCCTCCGCCGCCAGCCCGGCGGGGGCCGGCCCCGGCGTGTTCTCGGTGCCCGCGCGGTGCGTCCCGTGCGCCAGGGAGTAGCGGAACCCTCGCAGACGGCCGCCGGCCGCCTCGGCATGCGCGTCCAGTACCTCCTCCAGGCGCGGACCCAGCGTCAGGTCGGCGAAGGCGACGATGCCGGCGATCTCCGGGCCGGGTCCGTGCGCTGACGCGCGCGCCATCGCTTCCACCCACTCGGTCTGGCCGACCGGCCGCAGGTGCTCGGGGCCGCCGCGGCGGTAGTGGGTCCGGCACTCGACGAACATCGTCTGCACCACGTTGTGGCCGCAGCGCACGTCCGCGTACAGGTCGTCCAGCAGGTAGGGGCCGCGCCCGTCGCCGCTCCACAGGTGGTGGTGCGGATCGACGATCGGACGCTCGGGGTCGAGGATTTCGGCCATCATTCCGCCTCCGCGTTTGGGTCCAGCGGCCGGCCCGGCAGCGACCGCCGCCCGTGCACGGCGTCCCAGCGGTTCTGTACGTCCTGCAGGATGCGCATGGTCGGGAGCACGGAGCGGCCCGGCACCGCGGGGGGCCGCCCCTTGGCCAGCGCGGTCACGAAGTCGACCGTGCAGCGCGCGCAGTTCTCCTGCTCGGTCTTGATGCGCCGCGTGCCGGCGCCCGTGGTCAGGGTGTTCTCCAGGATCTGCAGGCGGTAGGAGTCGCGGTCGGTGACGATCATGGTGTCGTACAGGCGTTCGCGCGAGTAGTAGGAGCCGGAGCAGAGCAGGCTCTGGTCGGCCTCGGTCTCCACCAGCAGGACCACCTCCATCGGGATGCCCGTGCCCGGATCCGGGGCCGGCATGAAGCTCTGCACCGCCCGCACCGGCGAGCCCTCGACCGCCAGCATCCACAGACCCAGGTCGAGCAGGTGCGTGGTGTGGTGCCACAGCAGGTTGTCGATCCAGCTCCGGCGGTAGCCGGTGGCGCCGACGTTCTTCAGGCGATGGATGAAGAAGCGGCCGTGGAAGTGGCGGATGTGCTCCTCGCCCGCGGCCAGCCGCTCGCGCAACTCCGCCCGCTCCCTGCGGAAGCGCATCGGGTGGACGACGCCGAGCGGGAGCCCGCGGCGCTCGGCTGCAAGCACCACGCGCTCGGACTCCGGATAGCTCATCGCGATCGGGATCTCCACGAGGGTCGGCTTGCCGTGCGCCAGACAGCGCAGCGCCGTCTGCGCGTGCAACTCGCTCGGGTTGCCGACGATGACAGCGTCCACGACGGGATCGGCAAGCGCCTCCTCCAGGTCCACGGTCCAGCGGCGGTAGCCGTAGCGCGCCGCGAACTCCGCCGTCGGCTCCGGCCGGCGGCCCACCAGGACGTACCGGGACTCAGCGGCGATGGCTTCCGAGTGCCAGACGCCCATCATCCCGTGGCCGATCATGCAGAGGTTCATCAGGCGGCTCCGGTGGATTCAGGCGAGGCGGCCGCTCACGAGCGGCCGGAGTTCCGCGCCAGGGGCTCGGGGCGGGTCGGGCGGGTGGCGTAGCGCGCGTTCGGGGCTTCCAGGATCGCCATCTTGCGGTCGTCCATGTCCGGATAGTCGCGGAAGTCGTCGGGATCGAAATAGGCGCCGCTCCACGAGGTCCCGTGCGGGGAGAACTTGTAGAACAGGGTTCGCCGTTCGGCGTCGGCCGTCCACGGCAGCGTGCCGTGGGTGAGCGCCTCGGTGAACACGATCGCGTCGCCCGGCCGCGCCGGCACGCGCTGCACGCTGGGGTGGATGCCCTTGCTCAGGTCCTGCCACTGTGCCGGCAGCGGGAGGTTGGCCTTGTGCGTGCCGGGGATGCAGCAGAAGCCGCCGCCGTTCACGTTCGTGTCGTGGAGCTCGAAGGCGACCGCGACCAGGCCGTTGAAGAAGCGGCCGTCGTGGTAGCGGAAGAACTGGGAGCCGCCCGCGGTCTTCCAGCCGCCGTGCAACATGCCGCCGGGGAATCCCTGCCGCACGTGGGTGTGGACGTTGACGTGGTCGATGCGGAACGTCGGCAGGGACGCATCGCCGTCGACGGGGCGTTCGTGGTTGCCGATCAACTCTTCCAGGATCGGGCTCAGCGCCGGCAGGTCCAGCAGGTCGCGCCACTCCTGAGACCAGTGGAGGGGCCCGGCGGGCCGGCCGGCGGGGTCGAGTTGCTCGGAGGGCACGCGCAGCGTGGCGCGCAGCTCCTCGATCTGATCGCCGGTGACGGCGTCCGGCACGATGAAGTACCCGAACGCGTCGAACAGGTAGCGTTGTTCTTCGGTCATGACGTACGGTCGCATAGTGGAGAATGGCGGACGGAAGGTCTACGTCATCACCGACATGGAGGGGGTGGCGGGGATCAACGGCTGGCACGAGTGCCGGCCCGCGCCGGACGGCCGCGACGCCGACTTCGAGCGCTCGCGCCGCCTGCTCACCGACGAGGTTGCGGCCGCAGTGCTGGGGGCGCGGGACGGCGGCGCCGGCGACGTGCTGGTGCTCGACGGCCACCGCAGCGGCGACAACTTCATTGCCGAGCGGCTGCCGGAAGGGGCGCGCTACGTGATGGGCCGTGGCCGTCCCAATCCGCTGGACGGGCTGGATGGGTCGTTCGACGGGGTGATCCTGCTCGGCTACCACTCCATGGCGGGGACGCCGAACGGCCTGCTCGCCCACACGATGAGCTCGGCGGTCTGGAAGCGCTTCAGCGTCAACGGCATCACCCTGGGCGAGATCGGCATGATGGCCCTGATCGCCGGCAGCCACGGCGTGCCGGTGCGGCTGGTCACCGGCGGCCGCTGTGCGTGCGAGGAGGCGGCGGCCCTGCTCGGGCCCGAGTTGCGCACGCTGATCGTGAAGGAGGACATCGCGCACGAGTCGTCGATCACCGTGGCGCCGGCGGAGGCGCGCCACATGATCCGCAAGGCCGTGGCGGAGGTGGTCGCCGGCCCGCCGTCCGTGCGGCCGTTCGTGATCGAGCCGCCTTGGACGGCCTCCCTTGAGCTCGCCAGCCGCGAGCTTGCGGACCGGCAGGCGATCCCATCGAGCCTGCGGATTGACGACGTGACCTTCGCGGCCTCGATCGACTCCATCGACGCCCTGCTGCCCCGCGACTGGGCCACCGCGCGGCCGGCCGCGCCCGAGTGAACGATCGGAAGGTCTTCAGGATCTCGAGCGGCGCTCGACGTTGACGATGTTCGCCGGCGCGCCTCCAGCACTACGTCGTGCACGCCGCCGCCGACCTGCTGGCCTGCCTCGCCGGCCGGCTGTACCGGCCTCACGTGCGCAAGGCGGAGGCGGGCGGCCGCTTCTACTACGTCGCCACCTTCGACGGCGCCGGCGCCTGCGGCGGCGCGCCGTGCATCGCCGTCCTGGAGGCCTCTAACCACATGCACATTCTGGGCCGCTGGTGCTGCATCGAGTGGCAGTCGGAGACCGGCATGCTGCATTGCAGCGACTTCGAGCAGGTCACCCTGACCGCCGGCAAGAGCTACGAGGGCAGGGCGGAGATGCCCGCGCCGTCAACCGGGGGCAGCGCCCCGGGCCAGGACGTGTCCACGGTCTTTCGCTGGGACGCGATGAGCAGTCTGCCGACCGCGGCGACCTCGCAGTTCGAGCGCTGGGGCTACGCGCCCGAGCTGCGCCTGTTCGCCGCCATCGTGCGCGGCGAGACTCCGCCCGAGTGCACGGTCGCCGACGCCGCCCGCTCCATGCGCCTAGGCCGGGAGATCTTGGCGATCGGGACCTGACACTGTAACGCCGATCGCAGGAACCATATGAACGAAACCGACAGACCAGGCGCGCCGGCCCCGCCGGTAGCCGAAGCGCGACCATCGTCCTACACCGCCCATGGCACAATGGTTGATGATCCATATCGCTGGCTCAAGGATGACAACTTCCCGACGGTCGATGACGCGGCCGTGCTCGCCTATCTGAAAGCGGAAAACGACTATTTCGAAGCGGTCATGGCGCCGCGCCGCGAGCTGGTCGAGACGCTCTACGCGGAATTCAAGGCGCGCGAGCAACCGGATGACGCCGACGTGCCGATCAAGGACGGTCCGTTCTACTATCAGGCGCGTTTCGAGGCGGGCGGCCAGTACCGCATCTGGTCGCGCTGGCCGGCGCAGGACGCCGGCGCGGAGGACGGGCCGCCCGGCGCGGCGCGCGTCATCCTCGACGAGCCCTCGCTGGCCGCGGGCGTCCCTTTTTTCCAGCTCGGCGCGCTCGCCGTATCCAACGACGCCCGGCTGCTGGCCTACAGCACCGACACGTCGGGCGCCGAGCGCTTCACGCTGCGCGTCAAGGACCTCGCCACGGGGGAGCTGCTCGGCGACGTCATCGACGACACCCAGGGCCGCATCGTATGGGCCGCGGACGACTCGGTGCTCTTCTACGCCATCGTGGACAGGCACGGACGGGCGTTTCAGGTGCGCCGGCACGCCATCGGTGAGCCGGCAGCGTCTGACCAGGTTGTCTACGAGGAAGCGGACGCGCGCTTCTTCGTCGGTATTTCCGCGACCGCGTCGAAGGACTACGTGGTGATCGACTCAAGCGATCACGAAACCTCCGAGGTGTACCTGGTCCCGGCGGCCGAGCCGTTCCGGGAGCCGCGCGTCGTCTCGGCGCGCCGCACCGGACACGAGTACCACGTCGATCACCAGGGCGACCGGTTCGTCATCAAGACCAACGACACCCACAAGAATGCCCGGCTGGTCACCGCGCCTGACGACGATCCCTCCGAGTCCACGTGGCAGACGCTCGTAGCCGGCTCGGACCAGCGCTACATCCGGCACTTCGCCGCCTTCGCGGACTTCATCGCCGTGCAGGAACGACTGGACGGACTCGATCAGATCCGTCTGATCGACCGGGCCGGAACGAGTTCCCACGTCCGGTTTCCGGAGTCTTCGTACAGCGTCGAGATCGGCGCCAACAAGGAGTTCCAGGCACGGACTGTTCGCCTCCACTACACGTCGCTGGTCACACCGAACACCGTGTTCGACTGCGACCTGGAAACCGGCGCCCTGCGGGAACGCAAGGTGCAACGGATCCCGAGCGGGTACGACCCGTCGTCGTACGTCACCGAGCGCGCCATGGCTCCGGTGCGAGACGGCGTGCGCGTACCGGTCTCCATCGTGTACCGCAAGGGAACACCAAGAGACGGGACTGCCCCGCTCTATCTGTACGGATATGGAGCCTACGGCAACGCCGTGCCGCCGTTCTTCTCGCCGTCACGCCTGTCGCTGCTGAACCGCGGCATGATCTTCGCCATCGCGCACGTGCGCGGCGGCGACGAGCTGGGCCGTCACTGGTACGAGTCCGGCAAGCTCGCCCGCCGCACCAACACATTCAACGACTTCGTGGACGTCGCCCGACATCTCATCGCCGAGGGCCTCACCGCGCCGGGCCGGATCGCGATCTGCGGCCGTAGCGCCGGTGGCGAGCTGGTGGGTGCGGCCGTCAACCAGGCGCCCGGACTGTGGGGAGCGGCCGTCGCGCACGTGCCCTTCGTGGACGTGCTGAACACCATGCTCGACACGTCGCTGGCGCTGACCCCGAGCGAGTGGTCGGAGTGGGGGAATCCCATCGAGGACAGGGACGCATTCGAGCTCATACGCTCGTACTCGCCCTACGATCAGCTCAAGCCGGGGCGCTATCCGGCCATGTTCGTGACCGGCAGCCTGCATGACTGGCGGGTGACCTACTGGGAACCGGCGAAGTACGTGGCGAAGCTGCGCACGCTCAAGGAGGACGACAACCCGCTCGTGCTGAGAACCAACATGGGCGCCGGTCACAGCGGCGCCTCGGGGCGCTTCGACTCGCTGTACGAGGTAGCCGACGAGTACGCATTTGTGTTGTGGACGCTGGGCTTGGAGGACGGAGCGGGGGTGTGCGTCAGTTCGAAATCCGGGCGTTAACCGTGGGTCTTCCACTGGTTCCGTTTGGGCCCCACCGATCGGAGCCGCCGCAACTCCGCGCACGGTGGGGCAGGAGCCTCCGCTCACCGTATTCGCCGACCGCCTCGAAGTGCACAGACCCGGTTCCCTGCCCAACGGCGTTACGGTAGAGAAGGCCATCAAGGGCCTGCGCGTGCCGCGGAACCCGACATCGTCAACATCCTGCACGACTACGACTTCATGGAGCACCGTAGCATGGGAGTCCGCCGCAAGGTTATCCCCCTGACCCGTGCCCACAACCGCACCGACCCCGCAGTCGACGCCACCGAAGACTACTTCAAGGTCACCCTCCGCAAGCAACCAACCCCCGCGTCAGGATCCGGGTAGCGGCGTACGGGCGGGTCGCGGTACCCTTCCTCAGGCGGGCGACACCATGAAGTTTCGTTTCAAGAACCTCGGCCCCATCAAGGAGGCCGACCTCGAACTCGGCGACCTCACCATCATCGCCGGCCGCAACAACACCGGCAAAACCTACCTCTCCTACGCCCTCTACGGCTTTCTTGAGCATTTGAAGCGTTACGACACCCGTCGAGAAGAGCAACCGCTGGACATCACATCGATCATCTCAGCGACCTCGGTTGATGGCCATGCGGAGAAACCCGTCAGTCGTGAACAGTTCGAACAGCACAGATCGGCCTTCGCCATGGCCGCTGCCCGCTTGTTCGCAGAGTCTGGATTGTCTCAGGTATTCAATACTCGACAAAGTAATTTCGAAGGCGCTTTGGTCGAAGTGAGATCGGGCTTGCAAGAGAATCTGGAGCCAGTGGATATTCGGTTATCATCCGGAGAGCGTTTTCGAGTGAGCGTACGGAACGACCGATTGGTCATGTCCGTCGACGTACCTGAAGGACAATCCATTAATGTGCATCGAACCAGATTTATTCTGAGGAGAATGTACGTCAGATTTCTGTTTCCGGAACTTGATCTTGAGCCGCTCGTTCTGACGTCAGAGCGATTCGGCATCTCTCTTTTCTATCGGGAGCTTGACTTCACAAAGAACAGTTTGGTTGATTTCCTGCAGAAGATGAATGAGCAGACCAAACCGAACGATTCGGATCCGTTCCTTCTGATAGAGAGGACGGCCAGTCGGTATGCATTGCCCGTGAAGGACAACATCGATTACACGCGGAGTATTCCTGATCTCCGAGGCGCAAAGAGTGAGCTCTCGGAGCACCAACTACCGACTGAACTGAGGCGGCTAACGAGAGCGTACTACAAGAGCTCCGGTGACGGCATTGCTCTCACTTCGACCGCTCGTGGTGCGCGGCGATTCAGCATCCCGTTGCACTTGGCGTCCTCCTCGGCGCGTGGGCTGTCTGATCTCTACTTCTTTCTACAGCATGTTGCAGGGCCTAATCATTTCTTGATTATCGATGAGCCGGAGAGTCATCTCGATACCAACAACCAGATTCTGATGGCCCGCTTGCTGGTTCGGTGCGTACATGCGGGGCTGAAGATCCTGATCACTACGCACAGTGACTACCTCGTGAAGGAACTCAACAACCTGATCATGCTCAGCAGCGACTTCGACGACAAGCAGGACGTGCTCAAGAAACTGAAGTACGATCCTGAAGATGCTCTCGATCCGGGCCGGATTCGAGCCTATGTGGCTGAGAACGATGGTTTGACTGCCTGCAACGTGGACCGGTACGGCATGGAGATGCCGAACTTCGACAGCACCATAGACGACATCAATCGTGTGACCAACGAGATCTCATCACGGATCTTCGAAACCGACGGAGCGTGAACTCCAGTCTGAACGATCAACTGGAGGCGATCCTTCGCGCCGATCGGATGCGCTGTGTCGTATCGAGTCGCGTAACTCTGCGCGAACGCGGTGCGAACATGTCGGTCGACGTAACGGGGATTACGCATCGGGCGACGACGATCAGCGTCCACAGGCTCGGGCGCCTCTCCGGGTTGGAGGAAGGTCCCTGGGATCAGCGGTGTGACTACCTCATCGTCGTTGACAAGGGAGCCTCCTACAGAGCTGCATTCATCGAGTTGAAGAAGACCCTTGATGAGGACCACAAACCGCGCGAGCAACTGCGCCGGTCTTTACCGTTTCTGGAATACCTGCGCTCGCTGTGCAGTATCGAATTCGAAGGCGGCGCTCTGTCGGATGTTGAGGTCCGCTACGCGGTGATCGGGGAAAGGGGTCAACACCGGCTGGACAAGCAAACGGTGAAGGCGAGACCGGGACAGCCCGTTTGGACCAGGCTGCACCGTGGGATTTCGGTGTCAGCGTTCCTGGGGCCGACCGTTCCGCTGGCGGCCTTGGTCGGCGTGTAGCGGTCCGCACGGCAGGAATGAGCGAGTCACCGATAGACCGCGACGTCCTGTCGTACTACGAGCGGTACGATGAACGGGGTCGACTGGGGCGCGGCTCCGGGGCGCTGGAGTTGCGCGCATGCAGGATCTGATCGGGCGCTTGCTGGCGCCGCCGCCGCCGGGGAGGGGGATGGTGCTGGATGTTGGCGGCGGGCCCGGCCGCTACGCGTGCTGGCTCCGTGTCCGCCGCCGCGGGGTACCGGGCGCACCTCGTAGACCCGGTACCGAAGCTGGTCGAGCAGGCGCGTGCGGCGGCGTCGGCACAGCCGGATTATGTCCGAGGCGGCGAGATCGAGCGGTCCCTGACAGTCCGATAGGACGCACGCCCCTGACGGAAGTCGTTCTGCCAGAGACACGATCTCCGAGCTGGGCCGACCGAACGTATCGGCTCTGTGATCCCGGTACGTCTGTTCCCGGAAAGGCGAGGCGTCGGCGTCCGGCGTACCGGTCATGGAGTCAGGCGAGCCCATACCGCGAGCTCGGTCAGCGCTGTTTGCGTCAGCAGATAGGGCTGAGGCTCGCTCCGGCAGCGGCGCTGCACGATGCCGAAGGCCCTGCGGAGTGACACGCGCTCGGCGGACTCCTTCGACGTGCTGAAGTCGAAGTAGCCCCACAGGTGCTGGACGGCGTTCCTGAGATTGCCCGGATCGGGCGCCTCGCGGAGCAGCGTGGTCAGCTCCAGAGCCAGCTCGTCGAAGCCTTCCCGTCCGCGCAGGCGAGCCACCCGCTGGCCCAGGTCGCGGTACACTGCCTGCGAGCGCGCCAGGACCGAGTACTTGTGCTGCGCCCAGAGCTCGTGTGACGTGCGCGGCAGCGGGATGCGCCCCGGCTCCCGGCCGTAGTACTTGTCGGCGAGCAGCTCGAACTGCCGGCCGGGCGGATCGAGGAATCGCTCCGGCCAGCGCCCGGGCTCCGAGCGCAGCCGCACCGGCGTGCGGTCCCGGTAGCCGCGGAAGGACATCTCCGCCGCGAGCAGCCGGTGCCGCTGGCGCAGCGCCCAGCCTAGGCTGGCCCACCGCCGCGTCTCCGGATGCGCGGCATAACCCTTCAGACCCTGGGAGAGGATCGCGGCGATGCCGTGCAGCTCGCGGTGCTCGCCCAGCAGGCTGTCCCGGTTCAGGTAACCGGGATGGATGTCCCAGATGCGCAACTCGCATCAGCTCCACAGGCGGTCGCCGGAGCGCTCTCCGTCCCACTCCGGGGTGGGCTCGAAGATGCCGGGCTCGTCGGGATCGGCGCACTCGCGCAGCATCTCGTCGTTCAGGTCCGTGAAGCCCAGCCCGGGGCCCTCCGGCACGGCGATGTGCCCGTCCTGGATCAACGGGACCGGCAGACCTTCGACCAGGCTGCTCCAGCGCTCCAGGTCGTCGACCGAGTGGTTCTCGAGGACCAGGAAGTTCTCCGTGGCGGCGGCGCAGTGCACGGCCGCCAGCGCCGCGACCGGCGTCATGGCCATGTGCAGGGCCATGGCGATGCCGCGATCCTGGGCGGCGTCGCCGATCTTCTTGGTCTCCAGGATGCCCCCGGCCGTCGCCAGGTCGGGGTGGGCCACGGCGATGGCCCGCTCCCGGAACAGGTCGGAGAAGCCCTCCTTGAGGTAGATGTCCTCGCCCGTGCAGATCGGCGTCGCGACCGCCTCAGCCAGCCGCAGGTACTGATCGGTGAGCTGCCAGGGGAGCATGTCCTCGTACCAGGCCAGCGAGAAGCGGTCGAGCGCCCGCCCCAGGCGAATGCAGGACTCCAGACCCAGGTGGCCGAAGTGGTCGGCGGCGAGCGGGACCTCGTAACCGACCTCCTCGCGCACCGCGGCCACGTACTCGCAAAGCAGGTCGATGCCCCGGTCGGTGATCTGCAGACCGGTGAACGGATGCATTACGCCGTGGTTTTCGAGCATCCCCGGCGGCGCGATCACGCAGTCGCTGCGGTCGTCGAGCAGGCCGATGCCGAGGTCCATCTTGAGGAAGCCGAAGCCCATCTCCATGCGTTGCTTCAGCCGGCGTCCCATCTCGCGGCCGCTCGGGGAGGGGGTGGTGTCGCAGTAGCAGAGGACGCGGTCGCGGAACCTGCCTCCCGCCAGGGCGTAGACGGGCACGCCGTACGCCTTGCCCGCCACGTCCATCAGCGCCATCTCCACGGCGCTGACGCCGCCACCCTGCCGGCCGTGATGGCCGAACTGCTTGACCTTCCGGAACAGCCGGTCGACGTCGCACGGGTTCTCGCCGAGCAGGCGTGACTTGAGCATCAGGGCGTAGGTCTTGCTGGCGTTGTCCCGCACCTCGCCGTAGCCGCTGATCCCCTGGTTGGTGTCGATGCGGATCAGGGAGCTGTTGAACGGCGTGCCGGTGAGGCAGGTGACCCGCAGGTCCGTGATGATGAGCGCCGACGGGCGCGAGTGCCGCTCTGTCACAGGGTGCGGTTCTCGGCGCTGTAGGTCGGGTTGCCGCCGATCTGCCAGACCCCCCGGAAGAGGCTGCGGCGCTTGGGTGGCATGCGCATGATGGTCTCGTGGTCGAGCCCGACCCGATGCCACTGCGCCCAGGCGGAGTTGTAGCAGTTGAACACCGCGCAGCGCGGGTTGTCCGGGTTGGTCCAGTCGTTGGCGGCGTGGACGAGGCTCTCGGTGAAGATGACCACCGACCCCGGCGGGCAACGGTAGCCCTCCATCATGGCGCGCATCCGCCACCACCAGCGAACGGCCGGATACCACCAGCTCCCTCCGAATACGCGCTGTTCCCCGGGCGCGGCTGGCCAAGACGCCGTAAAGGCCATTTGGCGCCAGACCTCGTACGAGCCGATCAGGCAGGTTTCGACAGACGCATCGGCCGCGCGTTGCGCCTCGGTCACCTGCTCGGTCGTCATCTTCGTCGCAAGATCGTACACGACGGCCACCGATGCCAGCACTGCGACGACAGCGCGTCGCAGCGTGTTCGCCGGAAGTGCATCGGCCACGTCGGATTATGATACCAGCCGTGAAACGGCGGCGACTGGGGAAGACCGGATGGGACGTGAGCGTGGTGTCGATGGGTTGCTGGGGCATCGGCGGCCAGTGGGGAGAGGTGAGCGAGCGGCAGGCGATCCGCACCGTGCACGCCGCCCTCGATGCCGGCGTCAACCTGTTCGACACCGCCGACTCCTACGGCCTGGGGCAGAGCGAGATCGTGCTCGGCAAGGCGCTCGCCGACCGGCGCAGCGCCGGCTACGTGGCCACCAAGGTAGGCAACTGGGGCCGCCGCCAGGACGACCCGCCGGGGCTGAAGAGCATCTACAGCATCATCGGGTGCTGCCACGCCAGCCTCTACCGGCTGGGGATGGACACCATCGACCTGTACCAGTGTCACGTCGGCTCGCCCGAGCATCCCGAGATCTTCGTGGAGGCGTTCGAGCTTCTCAAGCAGCAGGGGAAGATCCGCCACTACGCGATCTCCACCAACGACCTGGCCGCGCTCAAGGCCCTGGACGTGAACGGTCAGTGCGCGGCGTGCCAGATCAACTACTCGATCCTGAACCGCACGGCCGAGCGGGACATCCTACCTCACTGCCGGGACCACGACATCGGGGTGCTGCTGCGCGGTCCCATCGCGCAGGGGCTGCTGACCGGCAAGTTCGACGACACCACGCGGTTCGACGACATGGTGCGCAGCGGCTGGAACGCGGGCGGGGCGGGGCGACAGACGTTCCTGTCCAGGCTCGACGTCGCGTCCCGGTTGCGGAGCGTCCTGCGGCCGGGACAGAGCATGCTGGAGATGGCTCTCCAGTTCACGCTGGCCCATCCCGCGGTGACCTGCCCGATTCCCGGGATGAAGAGCCCCGAGCAGGCGCGCGCCAACGCGGCGGCCGCGGACGGCGATCTCGACGCCGAGCAGCTCGAGGCCATCGCCGCGATCTGCCCGCCGGAAAGGGCGTGAGCGGGCGCTTCCGCCACGCCAGGGCGGTTCTATTGCGGCTTCAGTCCGACTCAGCCCTCTCCCAGGCGCACGTGCCCACCGTCACCACCCGGTCCTGCGTCAGGTACGAGGTGGCGTAGGTGCAGGTGCCGGTCACGCCGGCGTACTTGCCGTGCCTCCCATGAGTTGCCAGCGGCCCTCGCCACCGCCACCCGCCGCGATGTCGCCCGTGCTTCGGTGCGACAGAACATCCTGCTTCCACCACTTCCATGACTTCCGGCGCAGGATGGCAGGGGTCGGAGGTCCGTGGCCGCAAGCAGGGGTGGGCGCTGTCCGCAGGGGCGAGCAGGGCTTCATCCGCGGGGCGAGGCTCTATCTCCAGTCGCGAAATGGAGACGCCGAGGCAGGGCTTGAACGTCGTGGGCGATGCCCAGCGAGTACGCTTGGAGGTCGAAGCGAAGCAGCCTCCCGTCGCCGTCGTAGGAGAGCCGGGGATCGGCCGATGGAGTAAGATCGGCTTGACCCTTCGAGACTCGCCGCGGTAACGTCCACAGACGGCAGCATGAAGAGGGCGCGATGGGTACTCTGGATCGACATATTGAGATTACGCTCGGAATCGTAGGTGGAAAGCCGCGCATTGCGGGGCACCGGATCACGGTGGAGAACATCGTCGTCTGGCACGAGCACCAAGGTAGAGATGCCGTCCAGATCGCCGACGAATACGACCTGACTCTGGCTGAAGTGCATGCCGCTCTTGCCTACTATCATGACCACCGGAGTGAAATAGATCGGGTGATGGAGCTCGGGCAAGAGTACGTCGAGGCGTGCAGGCGAAAGAGTGATTCGAAGGTAGCCGGGAAGCTTCGCCAGCAAGAGCAAAGTGGCGAGGCCAGGATTCTACACGGATGAGCACATCTCAAAGGCCGTAGTAGCGGGCCTGCGCAGCCATGGCGTCGATGTGCTCACGGTCCCGGAGGCCGGAACCTTGGGAGCGCCGGACGAAGTGCACCTGCGGGTGGCTGCGGATGATGGCCGAGTCATGGTGACCCAGGATCGCGACTTTCCGTCGTATGGCAGCACGCGCCATGCGCCACGCCGGGATCGCCTACGCCTCTCGGAACCGCACGAGTGGAGAGTTGACGCGCGCCCTGATGTTGATTCACCACGTGCTGAGTACGGATCATGTCGAGCATCTCTAGCTTCCCGAGGGAAAAGCTATAGATGACCTCGATGGATTACTCCGTAGTCGGATCAGGAGGCTAGTACACGTTGTCATCAGGCAGGAATTCGGCGTCCACGTTTACCGTGGTGGTGCTCGCGGCAGCATTGATCATCACCGCTTCCATACTCGTCCATGTGCTGTTCTCTAAACACGTCAGCGACCTGACGATCGAGCTGCTCGCCGCGATAATCGCCGTCGTCCTGGTGGTGGCTTCGGTCGGAGTGACGATTCACTTTCAGGTCCGTTCGGAAACCGAACGCGAGTACCGGGTCGAGTTGTTTCGGCAGAAGCTCGAGCTGTACAAGGACACCATTGCGTGCGTTACGAAAGCCGACGATGACGGCGTGATCGACGATCATGAGATCGAGGAGATGCGCAACTACGCGCGGATGACCGCCCTCGTCGGCAATCGTGAGCTGGTACACTCACTGGCGGAGTTCGTGTCCACCGTCGAGCAGAGCCGCAGCATAACCCGCGAGGAAGAGCAAGGCTCCTTTCGGTCCGTGCTGCAGGAAATGCGCAACGACCTCGGGGTGGTGGAGGGAGACGTCAGAGATTACGTCAAGCGCCTGATGAAGAGCTGAGCGGTGGGCCCGATCTGACTCGGTGTTGATCCTGAGCCCAGCGGACAACGGACTCCGCTGTTTCGATGACGATATGCCGGTGACGCGGTTCACCAACTCCCGGCCCACTGATCAGTTACGCAACACACGCGCGCTCGCCGCCATCGCATAGCCGATCGTCTGCGCCACCAGCTTCAGCAGCCGCCGATAGGTGGCCGCCGGCCGCCGCGCACCGCGCCCCGAGCGGATCTCCTGCTCGCGCCGCTTGGCAGCGCGGCAGTGGTCGCGAAACGACACCCCCGCCAAGCGCGCGCGCCTGGCGCAGCAACCGCGTCAGGACCCGCACGCCGTCGTACAACAGCCGGCTGTCCGACGGTGCCAGGATGTCCGTGTCGGTGACGGTGCTGTCGATGCGCACCTGAGTGCCGGACTCGATACCTCGCAACTTGGCGTCCTGCAACGCCGACTTCTTCGGCACCTCGTGCGGATCGACCCGCGCGAAGCGCTGCATGGTGGCCGAATCGTGCAGGGCGAACTCCAACGCGGTACGAATAGCCCATCAGGTGTTTGAGCACCGCGCAGCGCAAGATCGTCTCGCAGGTCAGGCCATGGCGACCCCAGGCGACCGAGCCGCCAAACTTCCGCATATCGTAGAGTCAGCGCAGGGCGAACACGCCGCGCACGGTAACACGGATGACGTCGCTGCCGACGCTGATCGGCGTGTCGGCCGCCGCGGATCTCAGCATGACGGCGCCGGCGGAGAAGCTCTCGAATGGGCCGTAGTCCGGTGAGACCTCTTCGCTGATTTCGAGCAACGGACCCAGCTCGCGGTTCGAGGCTTCCGCCAACTGCCGCGCCGCGCGGTGCAGCCGGTCCACCGCGTCGCGGCGCGCTGCCTGCCGATGCGGCTTCGGGTCGGCGTGGGTGAACGCGATGTGGCGGAACGTCAGCGCATCGCCGCCAGCCGTGGACAACGCGTCGATGGCGGCACCCACGGTATCCAGGTCCCGATACCTGACCGTCAGCCCGTGGACGACCCGGTAGCCGTTCAGGCGGCGTCCACCGTCGTTGGTGTATTCGTAGTCGGGGTCGATGCTGAACCGGCTGGTCTGGATGTCTTCCGCCTCCACTCCGTGCCGTTCGAGTTCGCGGATCACCGTTCGAGTCACCCAGCCGGCCCTGACTCTGGCTCCGGCGACCGATGTTCCGCTGGTCTCCACGCTCATGCCCAGGACGGCGATGTCGGGTACGGCTTCCGCGCTGCCTTCGGCCTGGACGCGCACGGTTGCCGGGTGCGTGATCGCGGTGGCCTGGGGGGCGGCGGCTCTCTGCGCGGGAGTCGTGCTGCAGCCGGAAGTCGCCAGCGAGGCCAGGAGTACGGCTGTGAGAGCGAGAAGAAGGTTGGTGGCTGCGGTTTTCAAGCGCATGTCTGTAATCCGCTACGCATGTAGGGGCTTCGACTCGGAGGATGAACTCCCCCGGCATGACTCGAACATGCGACTTGGTGGTTAACAGCCACCCGCTCTACCAACTGAGCTACAGGGGATCGGACTGGACGCTGACGCCCAGTGCCCGCAACACATACTACTTCGCCGCGGCTTCGTCAAGGCGAACTGCGTTGGTTGGACAGCCGCCAGGCGTGGGGGTAGGCTTCGGGTATGGCAACCGCGCTCTCCGACGATCAGATCCAGGGAGCCCTGCAGGGGCTGGCCGGCTGGAGCCGGGACGGCGACGCGCTGCAGCGGGAGTTCAAGTTCGGGAGCTTCCGCGAGGCGGTGTCGTTTATCGTCCGCATCGCCTTCGCGGCCGAGGCGGCGAACCACCATCCCGAGTTGTGGAACGTCTACAGCACGGTGCGAATCCGGCTCAACACGCACGACGCGGGCGGGCGGATCACGCAGAAGGACGTGGACCTGGCGGCGGAGATCAGCGCGATCTCGTGGGCCTCTTGACATCGGGCCGCCGCGTGCGGAGGGTTGCGGCTCAGGGCGATTAGCTCAGATGGCTAGAGTACTAGCTTGACATGCTAGGGGTCACTGGTTCGAGTCCAGTATCGCCCATCCGACCTATCCGGACCGAGCGGCGAGGCGTTTCGCGAGGTCCTCGTCCCGCCGGCTTCAGCCCAGCGTGCCGTCGTGGACGGCGTCCCGCAGGCTGAGGTCGGCGCCGCGCGCGAGCAGTTCCTCGACCAGCTTGGCGTTCCCCTCGAAAGCGGCTTGGTGCAGCCCGTCGCTCCGCCGCTCTCGGGTCGGCCACCAACAGAGCGCACGCCAGGGAATCCCGCCGTACCTCGGGAACCCGGTCCAGGATCTCGACCGCCCGCGCATTGTCGCCGTCCAGCGCGGCCCGGATCAGCGCATCCGCGGCGCCGGACGGGTCGAGGGACCGGCTCACGACGTCAGGGTTCTCTCGAAGTGGTCCAGGAAGCGCCGTGCGTCCACGGCCACGCACACCTCGGCGTTGGGCTCGGCGTCACCGCCTCGTGCCGGCACTATCGCGCCATTGAGGCGCTCGGACCTCGTCTCCACCTCGATCCGCATGGGCCGAGTCTCACAGAAGGTGGGATCGAACACCATGGCGACGGCGAGCGGGTCGTGCAGCAGGGGCCGGGGCTCCGGATCGTCACCACCCCAGAGATGGATCAGCTCGAAGCACAGCCGGTTGATCGGTCGGTCCACCGCGCCGATGGCGCGCACCTGGTCGCAGCTCATGCGGCAGCGCTCGGTCACGTCCAGGCCAACCATCGTGATCGGCACGCCGGTCCCGAACACGATGCGCGCCGCCTCCGGGTCGCACAGCGCGTTCCACTCCGGTTGGGCGCGGTGCGTGCACCCGCCCATGAGGCAGATCCTGGCCTTGTCGGCCATGCCCGGTTCCAGCGCGAAGGCGCACGCGATGTTCGTCAGCGGTCCGATCGGCACCAGGGTGACGTCGCCGTCGCCGCTCATGACCGTGTCGACGATGAAGTCGACGGCGCGCCGGGCGGCGGGCCGGGTCGATGCCGGATAGCGCTCGATCGCCCGCATCTGGCGCGGCCGATGCGCGGCGATCGCCTCCCGGCTCTCGCCGACCGGGTCGAGCAGGGGCTTGCCAAGGCCCGCGTAGACCGCGATGTCGCCGCGTCCCAGCGCCTCCAGCACGCAGCAGGCAAGCTCGGCCCGGCGGGCCGTGTCGCGGAACACGGTGGTGACGCCGAGCACCTCGATCTTCCCGCACATGAGCGCATACGCCAGCGCCAGCGCGTCGTCGATGTCGTCCCCGATGTCGGTGTCCAGGATGATCTTGTGCACTGCGAGCAGGTACATTAGGCGCATCCATGGGTGAACCGGAAGTGGTGGGCTGCGTGCGATGAGCGCCGGCAGGCCGTTCCAGACCACCGTCATCGGCTCCATGCCCAGGCCGGCGTGGCTGGTGGGCGAAGCGCCGCTGGGAGACGCCGCGCCGCGCCTGCACGGCAGCGGTGCCGGCTGGCGCCTGACCGGCCGGCCCCTGCGCGACGCGCAGGACGACGCGGTGCGGCTGGCGGTCCACGACCAAATCCGCGCCGGCATCGATGTCATCAGCGACGGCGAGCAGCGCCGCTCCTCGTACCTCACCTACGTGACCGCCCGCTTGGCCGGCTTCGACTACACGACCTTGGCGCGCAAGTGGACCCGCAACCGCCGGCGGCTGGCCGAGGTGGGGCGGTGCGTGGGGCCGGTCCGCCGCACCGCGCCGATCCTGGCCGACGACCTGCGGTTCCTGCTGGCGGAGTCGGACCGGCCCGTGAAGGTCACGCTACCCGGTCCGATGACCGTGGTCGATTCGACCCTGGACGAGCACTACGGGGACGAGGAGGCGATGGCGATGGCGGTGGCCGCGGCGCTCGACCAGGAGGCGCGCGAGCTGGACAGGATGGGCGCGGCGGTCATCCAGTTCGATGAGCCGGTGTTCAGCCGCTACCCGGAGAAGGTGCGCACGTGGGGAATCGAGGCGCTGGACCGCGCCGCCGCCGGCATCCGCCACGCCGCCAGCGCCGTTCACGTCTGCTACAGCTACCCCATGCCCGGCGTGCCGCGTCCGATCGTCGACAGCTATCCGGCGATCCTGGCCGAACTGGAGCGCAGCCGCGTCGCGCAGGTCGCCCTGGAGTTCGCCGCCGCCGGGCTCGACCCGGAGTTGCTGCGCCGCTGCCCGTCCAAGACGGTGCTGTACGGCTGCATCAGCAACGGCACGGATGAGGTCGAGAGCCCGGAGGAGGTGGCCGCGCGGTTGCTGGCCGCGGCCGCCCACCTGCCGGCCGGGCAGATCCAGGCGGCCCCGGACTGCGGGCTGGTGCCGCTGTCGCCACCGGTCGCCCGCGCCAAGCTGCGCGCGCTCGCGGCCGGCGCCGCACTGGCCCGCGAGCGGCTCAGGCGTTGATCTCGGCGTCCTTGGGGCCGAGCAGCTCGGGCGACGACACGATCCGTGGACTTCACGGTCACCTTCGTGCCGACGGCCAGCGGGCGGCCTCGTTTGACCCCGGGCTCGGGAGCGGAGTCATATGCATGCGCGAGGAGCGTGCCAGATGAAGATCAGCGACGTTCAGGTGATTCCCTTCACTGTCCCGCGGCGGGGATTCCACAACGGGGAGTTGCGGCCGGAGACCAACACGGTCCAGACCGTCACCAGGGTGATCACCGATCAGGGAGCCGAGGGCTGCTACTTCGGCGGCGCCGGCCACGGCGACCAGGCCGGCCTGGATGCGGCCGACCGCGCGGTCCTCACCGGCCGCATACGCGACCTGGTGGTGGGCGAGGATCCGTTCGACCGCGAGCGCTTCTGGCGCTGGATGTGGGTCGCCAACATCCCCGAGCACCTGCTCAGCGTGCTGGACAACGCGCTCTGGGACCTGCAGGGCCGGGCGCTCGAGGTGCCGGTCTGCAAGCTGGCCGGCGGCTGCCGGGACCGTGTCCCGGCCTACGCCAGCACCTACCCGAACGTGGGGCCGCCCGAGGTGTATGCCGCGCACGCCCTGGCGTGCAAGCGGCAGGGGTACCGCCACTACAAGATCCATCCCTACTACTTCTGGGACCCGGAGACCGGGCGGGCCGATCCGGGGCGGCCGTCGCACGTCGAGCACGACGTGGCCTGCTGCCGGGCGGTGCGCGACGCGGTGGGGCCGGACATGGAGCTCAGCTTCGACGTGTGGGGTACCTACCGGACGTACGAGGATGCGATCTGGGTCGGGCGGCGGTTGCAGGAGCTGGATTTCGTCTGGTACGAGCACCCGATGAACGAGTACCAGGTGGCCGCCTACGAGAAACTGTCGGCAGAGCTCGAGATCCCGATCCTGGCGCCGGAGATCGCCGCAGGCAGCCTGTACACGCGGGCCGAGTGGATCCGGCGCGGCGCGTCGGACATGAGCCGCATCGACGTGTTGCGCGGCGGTGTGACCGGCTGCCTGAAGACGGCGGCGCTGTGCGAGGCGTTCGGCGTGCGCCTGGAGATCCACATGGCCGGCTTCGGCAATCTGCAGGTGCTCGGCGCCACCAGCGAGGACACGTGCCGCTACTACGAGCGCGGCCTGCTGGCGCCGGGGGTCGACTATGAGACCCCGGAGCCCTACCTGGAGGAGCTCTGCGACCCGCTCGACCCGGACGGCTGCGTGCGCGTGCCGCAGCATCCGGGCCTTGGCTACCGGATCGACTGGGGCTACATCTCCGAGCACCGCGTCGACGGCGAGCCGGCGTGAGCGAACCGGCGCCGGGCGACGGTCCGGCGCTGCCCGTTGGGAAGCTCGATCCGGAGGTGCTGGCGCCGTTGCTTCCCGTCGGCGCCGGCCCGCAGTCAGGCGTCCTGATCGGCCCGGAGGTGGGCGAGGACGCGGCGGTGGTGACCGGCGCCGAGCGGCTGGTGCTGACCAGCGATCCCATCACCCTGGCCGGCACCGAGGTGGGCCGTTACGCCGTGGCCGTGAACTGCAACGACCTGGTGGCGATGGGGGCCGAGCCGTGGTATTTCACCACCACCATCCTGCTGCCACCGGGGACCGATCGCGCCGCCCTGGAGGCGCTGTTCGCGGAGTTGGCGTCCGCTGCCGCTGGAGCCGGCATCGCCTGGGTGGGCGGACACACCGAGGTGACCGCCGCCGTGGCCGGCCCGGTGGTGGCCGGCGCCGCGGTCGGGGCGCTGGCGGGCGAGCCATGGTCGAGCGCGGGCGCGCGTGCTGGCGATGCCCTGGTCCTGACCAAGTGGGTGGCGTTGGAGGGCAGCACCCTCCTGGCCCGCGAGCGGCCCGACGCGCGCGCCATCCTCGGCGCCGGGTACGCGGCGGTGGCAGGTTGGCTCGACCGCCCGGGGATCAGCGTGGTGGCAGAGGGACGGGTCCTGCGCGGGTTCGCCATTCATGCCGCCCACGACCCCACCGAAGGGGGCGTGGCGCAAGGGATCCACGAGCTGGCGCGTTGCTCGGGGGTGGCCATCGAGATCGAGGCCGCAAGGCTTCCCGTGAAGCCGGCCACCCGGGCGCTGTGCGAGGCGCTCGGTATCGACCCCCTCGGCCTGCTGGCGTCGGGGGCGCTGCTGTTTACCGCCACCCCCGAGGTTGCGCGCGGCGCCACGCAGGCGTTGCGCGAGGCCGGCATCCCGGCGACGGTGATCGGCGCCGTGCATCAGGGTCACGAGGTCATCCTTCGCACTGGCGACCGCCGCGTTCCCCTGCCATCCTTCCCGCAGGATGAGATCTCACGGCTGGACGGACCGACATGAGTGAGCCGATGCGCGGCATCTTCCCGGTCGTGCTGACGCCGTACGCCGAGGACGGCTCGATCGACATGGCGACGCTGGCGCGGGAGGTGGACTTCAGCGTGGAGGCCGGCACGCACGGGCTGGTCTTTCCCGTGCTGGGCAGCGAGTTCCAGTACCTGGCGGACGCCGAGCGGCGCGCCGCGGTGGAGGTGGTGGTGCGGCAGGCCGGCGGCCGCGTGCCGGTGGTGGCGGGCGTCGCTGCCCCGGATCCGCGTGCCGCGGCCGAACACGCCGCACACGCGGCCGGCTGCGGCACGGATGCCGTGATCGCGCTGCCGCCGTATCCCGGGCAGCCCGGCCGGGACGAGCTGCACTCGTACTACCGCGCGATCGCGGAGGCGGCCGGCCAGCCGGTGTTCATACAGCATACCCACGCCGGCATGGACGCCGCGTTCATCGAGCGGTTGCTCCGCGACATCCCGAACGTCGAGTACGTCAAGGAGGAGAGCGATCCGAGCGCGCACCAGATCAGCGCGCTCGTCGCACGCTGCGGCGCCGTGAGCAGCGGCGTGTTCGGCGGCGCGCACGGCCGCTGGATGCTTTCGGAGCTGCGCCGCGGGGCGACCGGTTTCATGCCAGCCACGGAGCTGACCGACGTGCACGTGCAGATCTGGGATGCCTGGCAGGCCGGCAACCGGGAGCGGGCGCGCGAGGTCTTCAACCGGCTGCTGCCGCTGATCAACCTGCTCGGCCTCCTCGGCCTGCCCGCCTGCAAGGAGGTGCTGGTGCGCCGGGGCGTGTTCGGCTCCACCGCGACGCGGGTGCCGGGCAGCCCTCAGCTCGACGACGAGGACCATCGCGAGCTCGACGCGGTCCTGGCCAACCTGCAACCGCTCCTGCGCGTGTAGTACCCCATCAAACTGATGTCGACGGGTGACGGTAGGTCGCTACAGCCAGGCGGGCGGGTCGCTGGCGGCGCGGTCGATCGCGAAGAGCAGATCGGACTCGCTGTCGCGCAACTGCTCGTCTACGAAGGTAGTGTCCTGGAGGGTTAGGCGGGACCACTGCAGTTCGACGGCAAGAGGCTCGGGCAGGTAGGCGCGCAGGAGGCCGGCCGCCTCCGTGGGAGCGCCGAACACGGCGCGGAACAGCTTGTCGTGCGGCCGGCGCGTTTCGTGGGCTATCGACAGGGTAAGCGCACGATCCGGTGCTGACGCTTCGCCCCGGGCCGGCGGCGGGACGACGCGGGTCGTGGTATCGTGCCGGCGTGGTCGAGGTTCGCCAGCAGCCGGGCTCCTATCGGTACACCTACTCGGCCGATCACGAGGTGGTCGCCCGCGTGCAGCCGGGCCAGCAGGTGCGCATCCACTGCGTGGACTGCTTCGAGAACCGCCTGATCGACGAGTCCCAGCACTACGCCGAGGTGTGCGAGTACCCCTACCTGAATCCGCAGACCGGACCTGTGTACGTCGAGGGGGTGGAGGAGGGCGACACCCTGCTGGTGCACATCGACGACATCGAGATCACCCGCGACTGGGCGATGACCGGGCTGGTGCCGCGCTTCGGCCTGCTTACCGGCACGACGGCGACCGCCATGCTCACCGACGCCCTGCCGGAAGTGGTGCGCAAGGTGCCGATCCGCGACGGCCGCGTCTGGTTCGGGAAGCTCAGCCGTCCGCTGTCGCCGTTCATGGGCACCATCGGCACCGCCCCGAAGCTGGAGGCGATCAACGCGCTCACCCCGGCGAGCTACGGGGGCAACATGGACTGCCCGGAGACCTGCGCGGGCAACACCCTGCACCTGCCGGTGCGCAACGACGGCGGCTTGCTCTTCTGCGGCGACGGGCACGCCACCCAGGGCCACGGCGAGATCGGCGGCGTCGCCTGCGAGGTGCCGGTCAACCTGGTCTGCCGGTTCGAGGTCATCAAGGGGCAGGCGATCGACTGGCCGCGCGTCACCAACGACACGCACCTGATGGTGATCGGCAGCGCCCGCCCGCTGGAGGACGCCACGCGCATCGCCACCACCGAGCTGGTCAGGTGGGTGGCCGCCGACTACGGCATGGACCCCACCGACGCCCTGATCTGGATAACGCAGGTGCTGGAGCTGCGGGTCGGCAACGTGTGCGACCCCAACTACTCGGTGGTTGCCGCGGTTCCGCGCGAAGCGCTCACGGCCTAAGCTGGCCCCATGGCCGGACGTATCCAGGACAAGGTCGCGATCGTCACGGGGGCCGGCTCGGTCGGCCCCGGCATCGGCAACGGCCGCGCCACGGCGCTGGTGTTCGCCCGCGAAGGGGCGCGCGTGCTGCTGGTCGACCGCGACCCGGGTCCTGCCGAGGAGACCCGGCGGATGATCGCCGAGGCCGGCGGCGAGTCGTCCACCTTCCAGGCCGACGTGAGCGACGCCGCGGCCTGCCACGCGATCGCCGGCGCGTGCGTCGAGCGTTATGGCCGCATCGACATCCTGCACAACAACGTCGGCATCGAGATCGCCGGCGGCCTGGCCGAGACGACCGAGGAGGCGTGGGACACCACCCTGGCGGTCAACCTGAAGAGCATGTTCCTGATGGCCAAGGTGGTCGTGCCGCACATGGAGCGGCAGGGTTCGGGCGCGATCGTCAACATCTCCTCGATCAACGCGATCCGGACGCTGCCGGCGCTGTCGCTGCCGTACGCGGTGTCCAAGGCGGGCGTAATCGCCTTCACCCGCGACGTCGCGGTCGAGTACGCGGCCAAAGGAATCCGCGTGAACGCGGTGCTGCCCGGCATGATGGCCACGCCGTTCGTGGTGGCGGCGCTCACCGACGCGTACGGCGGCGACGTGGAGGCGATGATGGAGCGGCGCGACAGCCTGTGCCCGACCGGCAAGCAGGGCGGGGGGTGGGACGTGGCGCACCTGTCGCTGTTCCTGGCCTCCGACGAGGCGAGGTACGTGACCGGCGAGTCGGTGGTCGTCGACGGCGCCCAGACCTGCCGCATCTGATCGTGCCCGGCACGTACCAGGACGGCATCGCGTTCATCGAGGGCTGCTACCGGTCCATCGGCGAGGCGCGGATCCCGATCCTGGACCTGGGCTTCCTGCGTTCGGACGCGAACCAGGACACCGTGTCGGTGTGGGGCGGATCGTTCTTCCGGCTCGACGACCACCAGGAGCGGTTCGAGCGCAACATCGCGCGGCTGCGCATGCAATGTCCCTACGACCGGCAGCAGCGCAACGAGATCCTGGCCGAGTGCGTGCGCCGTACGGGCTTCCGCAAGGCCTACGTGCAGATGGTGATGACGCGCGGACGGCTGCCGGCCGGCAGCCGTGATATCCGCGGGTGTGCGAACCAGTTCCATGCGTTCTGCCTGCCGTACGTCTGGCTGGCGCCCGAGGAGCAGCGCCGCCGCGGACTGCGCGCCCACATCAGCGACATCCAGCGGGTGCCGCCGCAGACGATCGAATCGACGGTCAAGCACTACCACTGGCTGGACTTCGAGCTGGGTCTGATGCAGGCGTACGACGCTGGCGCGGAGACGGTGATCGTCGTGGACGGCAACGGCGATGTCGCCGAGGGGCCGGGGTTCAACGTGTTCATCGTGGAACAGGGCCGGCTGGCGACGCCGGCCGCGGGCGTCCTGGACGGGATCACCCGCCGCACCGTGCTGGAGTTGTGCGCGGAGATGGGCATCGCGTGCGCGACTGAGCCGATCCCGCCGGCCCGCGTCCATGCCGCGGATGAGGTGTTCGTGACATCGACGGCCGGCGGCCTGATAGCCGTGACCACGGTCGATGGACGGCCGGTCGGCGCGGGCACGCCGGGGCCTGTCACCACCCGGCTCACGGACGCCTACTGGTCACGGCGCCAGGCCGGCTGGCATGGCGACACTCATCGATTACGGCGACGGCTGATGGCGAAGCTGAAGGACGTCAACACCACCGATATCGCCGGCGCCGTCCGCCTGGGCTGCCGGACGATGTGCCGCCTGTTCAACGCGGACGACGGCGACATCCCGTTCTTCGACATCCTGGCCCTGCCCGACGCCCGGATGAGCTTCAGTTGCCACCACTCGGAGGCACAGGTCCCGGGCCGGTTTCTCAACGCCCTGCTGAGTGCCGAGGACACCCTCGGCATCCGCATCGACGAGCAGCGGATCGACACGCTCACCCGCGCCGCGTTCTTCGCCTGTCAGGGAGCCGTGCCCCTGCCCCTGAACCGGCAGCGGATCGGCGGGCCGCTGGTCAACTTCCTGCCGACCCAGATTCGCGAAGGGTTCCACGCGCTGTACGCCCTGGTCAGGTTCCGCGACTCCCGCCGCGCGCGCGAGCTGGCCGAGGTCTCCATCGACGCGATCTTCCGCACGTGGGACCCGGCGGACGGATGGGACTATGCGCGCCTGCAGGACGAGCACGGGCTGTCGATCGTCAAGCCGTCGAGCTTCCTGAACGGACTCGGCCGAACCATCGGCCCGCTGGTGAAGTACTTCCGGGCCACCGGGTACGGTCCGGCGCTGGACCTTGCCATCGTCCTGAAGGACAAGGCCGTCGCGGAGTTCTTCCCGGAGAACGGCGAGTACCTGGCCGCTCACGGCCTGCACGGGCACTCGACCACCTGCACGATGTCGTCGCTGGCGCAGTTGGCCGACCTGACCGGCGACGCGCCCCTGCTGGCGCGCGTGAAGGCGTTCTACGACAACGGCCTGCGGCACATCCGGGACCAGGTCGGCTGGTCGATCGAGACCACCAATCCGGGCAGGAACTACGGAAGGGGCGAGGCCAACAACACCGGCGACATCGTCGAGACGGCCCTGATCCTGGGCCGGTGGGGCCACCTCGACTACTACCATGACGCGGAGCGCATCCTGCGCTGCCACTTGCTGCCCAGCCAGTTGCGCGACGTCTCGTTCATCCGCGAGCCGGCGAATCCGGAGGGCTCCGACGGCAAACGCGACGTCGCCCGCAGGATCGCCGGATCGTTCGGACTACCGGCGCCCTACGGGCACCACCCGGTCGGTGTCGCCGAGGTCAAGTTCAACTCCGACATCGTGGGCGGCGTGGTCGGCTCGCTCTGCGAGGTCTACCGCGAGGCGACCCGTCACGACACGGCCGGGCACCGGGTGAATCTCCTGTTCGATCACGAGACGTCCGAGATCAGGGTCCGATCGCCCTACACGCATCCGGCGCTGAGCGTCGAGCTGAAGCGCCCCGGACCGCTGTTCGTGCGCCTCCCTCCCTGGGTCAGCCCGGAGGCGATCGAGGTTTCCGGCTCGGACCGGCCGCGCCACACCGGCGGCTGGCTGTTCTTCGCGGCGCCGGCGACAGACCGGGCGATCCGTATCGCGTATCCTCTCACGGAACAGGAGATGACGATGCGGAACCCGGCCGGGGACATACGCGTGCGTCTTCGCGGAGATGCGGTCACGGCGATGGACGACTTCGGTGCCGACGTGACCTTCTTCGATCCGATCGAATGACGAGCAGGAGGATGCGACCATGACCATCGATGCCGCGGATGTCCGCAAGCCGAAGCTGGGCTACCAGTACGAATTCGACGCCGACCGGCTCGACCGGATCGTCGCCTGCACCGCCGAGCACGGCTTCTGCGTCGCCAAGGAGGTACTGTCTCCCGCCATGGTCGACGTGCTGTGCAGCGAGGTGTGGCGGGTGGTTGACCCGGACCGCGCGCTCGGCCCGGGTGAGAGCCGCACCTATCACGCCTGGTTCGACGAGGCGGCCGCGGCGTGGGCGCTGCTCGACCACGACCGCTTCATGAACCTGCCGCGCGCGCTGCTCGGCACCGGCGAGATGTGCCTCAACCGCTCGGCGGCGATCATCCGCCGGCCCGGCTCGGCCACGGTGGCCTGGCACACCGACTGGCGCGGGCAGACCGACGATCCGCCGCGGGACAGCGGGCAGGTGCTCAATCGTGGATCCTGGCCATCGGGGACCTGGTTCTACGTCACCGGTTCGCGCCCCATTCACGGCGGCCTGTGCGTGATAGAGGACTCCAACCGCGTCGACTGGACCGGCCCGGAAGGATTCAGGCTCACCGCCGACCAGTACACGTTCGTCCGCGAAGATGCGGCCGAAGAGGAGCGCTACGCAGACTTCGACATCCCCGGCCTGGTGCCGTTGTTCACGGACCCCGGGGACTGCATCCTGTTCGCGGACCGCACCTTCCACGGCGCCTTTCCCAACCGCGAGGAGCGCACGCGGCTCTCCTGCGGCGTCGGATTCCGGAAACAGAGCGACGTGATCGACGCGCCCTGGGAGCTGCCGGCGACGGCGCGGGCGTTCGTGGACGCGCTGCCGGCGCGGCACAAGCGCTACGTGGACGGTTACACGGGCATCGACACGTCGTTCGGCCAGGCGATGAAGTAGGATCACGCGCCATGAAGGCGATAGTGATCGAGCAGAGCGGCGGTCCCGAGGTGCTCGCCTACCGGGACATCGAAGCGGGCGAGCCGGCCGCCGGCCGGGTGCGGGTGTTGGTCGAGGCGGCCGGCGTCAACTACATCGACACCTACCAGCGGAGCGGCCTCTACCCGATGCCGATGCCGTTCACGCCCGGCGTGGAGGGAGCGGGCGTCGTCGACGCGGTGGGCGACGGGGTCACGGGCGTGGCCGCCGGCGACCGGGTGGTCTACGTGATGACGCCGGGCTCGTACGCCGAGCTGGCGCTGGTGCCGGCCGCGCACCTGGTCACGATCCCGGAGGGAATCACGACCGAGGCCGCGGGCGCCGCGTTCCTGCAGGGCCTGACCGCCCACTATCTGGCCTGTTCCACCTATCCGTTGTCGTCATCGGCGACCTGCCTGGTGCTGGCCGCGGCCGGCGGGGTGGGGCTGCTCCTCTCACAGATCGCCAAGCGCCGCGGCGCCCGCGTGATCGGCTGCGTCTCTTCCGACGCCAAGGCGGAGCTGGCGCGCGGGGCCGGCTGCGACGAGGTGATCCGCTACGACCAGGTGGACTTCAAGGACGAGGTGATGCGCCTGACCGGCGGACGCGGCGTGCAGGTCGCCTATGACTCGGTGGCTCAGGCCACGTGGCAGCAGAGCCTGGGCAGCCTGGCGCCGCGCGGCTACCTGGTGCTGTACGGCAACGCCAGCGGTCCCGTGACCTCACTGGATCCGCACGTGTTGAACGAGGGATCGTACTTCGTCACGCGGCCGACGCTCACGCACTACGTCCAGGAGGAGGGCGAGCTGCAGGCGCGCGCCGACGACCTGTTCGGCTGGATGGCGGCCGGCGAGCTGGATGTGCGCGTCCACAAGCGGTATCCGCTGCGCGATGCCGCGCAGGCGCACCGGGACATCCAGTCCCGCGCCACCAGCGGCAAGCTGCTGATCATCCCTTGACCCCGTTCCGGGCCTACCCGCCGCCGCCGGCGCACTACCGGAACGTCACGCTGCAGCTCGTGCCGTTCCGCGCGGCGCCGGAGGCGGTGCACCGCTTCCTTCCGGAGCCGCTGACCGCCGATCCGCAGGGCGCGTGCATGGCCGCCGGGATCGACGTGGGGTTCTGCACCAGCTACGGGAGCTTCCAGGAGGCGTTCCTGATGCTCGGCTGCCGGTTCGGGGACACGGCCGGCTGGTTCTGCTCGCACGTGCTGCACAACGGTCCGGCCGGGATCGCGGCCGGACGGGAGATCTACGGGACGCCCAAGGTGTTCGCACAGGTCACGGTGCGGCGGCACGGGCGCACGATGGTGACCGAGGCGCACCTGGACGGAGTGCGGGTCATGCGGATCGCCTCGACGGCGGACCAGGTCGTCCCGGCCGGCGAGCTGCCCTCGCTGGCGCCGTCATGGCGGCTGAAGGTGATCCCACGTGCCGACGGCCCGGGCCCGGCACTCAGGCAGCTCATCGACTGCAGTGGCACGATGCAGGACCTGGCAGTCCGTTTCTCCGCGCGCGGGCGAGGCACGGTGACGCTGGAACCGGCCCCGGACTGCGACCTGACGGCGCTCGCGCCGGCGAGCTGCGGGGCGGCCGGCTACCTGGAGTGCGCTTACACGGAGGGCTACGCGGAGATCGCTCACGACTATCTGGCGTGAGCGTCCGCTTGACCACTCTCGACGACGCGCGCGCGGATGGGCATGATCCGCGCTTCGCAGGCGGTCAATCGCTGGCTCGGGTGTGCCGAAAATGAGGACTGGGAATAGACCCGTGGCACCAGGAGGTAGACCTCGATGACACGTGACGACACTCGAACGCACCTTGGTGGGCCGGCGCCGCTGGCTATCATCATGACGCTGGTGCTGCTGGGAGCGGTGGCGGCCGGTGCGCAGGAAACGGATCGGCACGACCGGTACTCGACGGCCGGCAACGCCATCGCCCCCAAGATCGCTCAGTCGACGACCTGGGGCATCGTCGATGCGGTATCCGGTCGCGTCGACACGGTGGGCTCGCTGCAGGCGACCATGGAACGCTTGGAGTCGTCCGAAATCGTGGAGTACGGCCTGCCGAAGCTCAGCCATCGCAGGCTGATCTCGTACGACGGTACGCCGTTGCTGATCGGCGAGGCGGGTGAGGTCAACGGAGCGGTCGGTACGCTCTGGGGATTCGGCCTCACCGCGGGTGGAGACTACCGGAGCATGGGCAGCGGCCAGGGTGCGGAGGTCGGCTGGGACGGCGACGTGATCACCGGGCACCTGGGGTTCGACATCCGGCCGGTCCGCGAGCTGCTGCTCGGTCTGACGGCGGGGGCGTCGCAGGCCACCACCACGTTCGAGGTGGACGGCCAGCGCGGTCTCCTCGACCATCGCATGATCAGCGCATCCCCGTACTTCAGCTGGGTGCTGTTCCCGGGGATATGGTGGTGGGCCACCGCAACCTACGGCATCGGCGAAGCGGAGATGGCCGACAGGGATGAGCCGGGCGTCGCGCGTCCCCATGCCGGATCCTCATCGCTGCTGAGTGGCGCGCTGGGATGGAACGTCAACCTGATCGACACCCCGGGGCACGATCCCGGCTCCCGCGTGGGCGTGGCGGTCAGAGGGGAAGGCTCCCTGAGTCACTTCAGGGTGGACTCTTCACGGGGCGACATGCCGGACCTGGAGATGAACACGTGGCGCGGCCGCATCATGTTACAGGGGACCTACGAGCAGCCGTTCAACGACAGCGTGTACATGATCCCGACGCTCGAAGCGGGGGTGCGGTACGACGGCGGCCAGGCCGCCAGCGGCGCGGGCGTCGAGCTCGGCGGCCGCTTCCGCTACGAGGATCAGTCGGTCGGCCTGACGCTGGAGGCGCACGGCCGCGCGCTGGTTCCGCTCGACGACACCTCGCGAGAGTGGACCGCCGGCGGGCTGGTTCGGATCTCCTCCGACCGCGACGGCTTCGGGCCGTTCCTGAACGTGACGCCGAGCTTCGAGCCGATGGAATCCATCGCCTCCGTGCCGACCGCGGAGCTGACCTCCCGCCAGGGGCGCGTGGACGCCGAGCTGGGCTACGAGGGTCTGGAGGTGGACGGTGTGCCCGGCTTGTTGACGCCATACGGGGCTGTTACTCTTGCCGACGGCGGCACGTCGACCTATCGGTGGGGCAGCCGCCTGACGCTCACCGACGGCTTGGCCCTGAACCTGGAGGCGCAGCACGAACGAGCCCACATCGCCGCGGCGACCGAGCACAGCGCCACCGTCAGCGCCAACCTGCGGCTGTGAGGGCAGAGCGAGCGGTGAAGGCGGTGCGCCCCCCGCTCGACGGATAGCGTCAGGACCGGAAGGCTCCGCGTCCATGCCCGCCGACCGCCCGAAGCCGCGTGAGGTGGCCGTCTGCAAGCTTCAGGAGTTGCCGCCGGGCGCGCGCCGCGAGGTCGACGTGGGCGGCCGGCACGCCGTCTGCGTGTTCAACGTGGCAGGCGAGCTGGTCGCGCTGCGGAACCTCTGCCCACACCGCGGCGGCAAGCTCACCCGCGGATTCGTCGGACCCCTGGTCACCGGCGACGCGCCCGGCCGCTTTCGCTACGAGCGCGAGGGCGAGATCCTGCACTGTCCCACGCACCAGTGGGAGTTCGATCTGAAGACCGGCTGCGCGTTGCACGCCCCGCGCCTTTGTGCGAAGACCTACCGGGTGAGCGTGCGCGGCGATCAGGTCATACTGCACGCGCCCTAAGGAAGACCAGCAGAGGGAGGGTTCATGGCGATGACACCGAGCGCTACCGCCACCGACTCCGCCGTCGCCAATCGGCCGGCGGTCACGACCGCACAGGCAGCGGACGTCGCGCCCGCTCGCGCGCGCAAGGTGGCCCGGTACGTGGTCGATTGCGACTGCCACCACGTGTGGCGTCAGATCGAGGAAATCTTCCCGTACCTGCCGCGCCGCTACGTGGAGAGCATCAGGGACTTCGGCCCGATGCTGCCCAAGTACCCGTATACGAACATGCGCAACAACAGCGGCCTGGCATTCCGGGTCGACCATGCCGTCGAGTCGGACACGGACCTGGCCGAGTTCACGGTCGAGCACCACGTGGAGGCGTACGGGATCGACGCGGCGCTGCTGACCGGATCGTCGGTCTACTCGGCTGCCGGGCTTCCCGACCTGGACTACGCCGCGGCGCTCTGCCGCGCGTTCAACGACTACACGCTCGAGCACTGGGTCGCCAAGGACCCGCGGCTGCTGATGACCATCGCCGTGCCCGTGCACGACCCGCAGGCGGCTGCGGCCGAGATCGAGCGGCTCGGGCCCCACCCGTCGGCGGCCGCGGTGATGATGCCGGCCGGCGCGCGCGCGCCGTTCGGCAACCGGTGCTACGACCCCATCCATGCCGCCGCCGCGGAGCAGGGCCTGCCGATCGTGACCCACTTCGGGTGCGAGGGGCAGGGGCCGACCAACCCTCCGACCGCGGCCGGCTTCCCGTCGTACTACCTGGAGATGCGCATGGCCCGCCCGCAGATCGCCCAAGCCCACTCGGCCAGCCTGATCTGCGAGGGGGTGTTCGAGCGCTATCCCACCCTCAAGTGGTTGTTCGTGGAGGTCGACACGTGGTGGATCCCGGGTCTGCTGTGGCACTTCGACGCCGACTGGAAGGCCACCCGCGAGTACACGCCGTGGGTGAAGCGCCTGCCGAGCGAGTACTTCCGCGAGCACATCCGCGTCGGCACCCAGCCGCTGCAGCTTCCCGAACGCAGGCAGGACGCGGCGGCGTTCCTGCGGTGGATGCATGCCGGTGAGGTGCTGGTCTACGCCAGCGACTTCCCGCACTGGGACTGGGACGAGCCCACGCCCACGGCCTCGCGGTTCCCGCAGGAGCTGCGCGAAGCGGTGTTCGGGGGCAACGGGCGGGAGTTGCTCAACTTGGGCTGACCGTTCCGGTCAGTCCAGGTCATGCCGTCCCGTTGACGAACTCGCGCAGTCGGGCGAGTTGCGCGTCGGTGCCCACCGCCACCAGCGAGTCCCCAGGCCGGACCGTGACACCCGCCACCGCTGTGGCGGTGTCGGCGGTGGAACTTGTCTCCTCGCCGTGGATCGCATCCACCGTGTGGATGGCCACGACCATGGCACCGACGTGATCGGCAATCCGTGCGTCCTGCAGGGTGCTCCCGGCCAGCGGTGAACCGTCCGGCACGGCCACCTCGTCGATCTGCAGGGAACGGCGCTCGCGATCGAGCACCTCGTCCAGAAACCTGGTCAGCGACGGGCGCAGCAGCGAGTCCGCCAGGCGGCGGCCCGTACTGCGGTACGGGGACACGACGCTGTTCGCGCCCACCTTCGTGAGCTTGCGGATGGTCTGCCGCTCGGTCGCTTGCGAGACGATCTTCAGCGCCGGATTGAGCTGCCGGGCGGAGAGGACGACGAACACGTTGGTATCGTCGTTGGGCAGCGCGGACACCATCCCGGCCGCACGCTCGACACCCGCGGCCAACAGGGTCTCGTCCTCCTCGGCGTTGCCCTGTACGAAGAGGAGCGAGTCGTCGCCGGCGCACTCGCAGCGGTCGGGATCCAGGTCGATCATTACGAACGGCACCTGTTCCCTGGCGAGCTCGGCGGCTACCTCCCGTCCGAACTTGCCGGCGCCGCACACGATATAGTGGCCGTTGAGCCTGCGGATCGCTCGATCCATGCGTCTCCTCCTCCATCCGGGCAAGAATGCCCCTTGCAGCAGGTAGGCGACCAGCGCGGTGGCCGAATACCAGATGGTGATGACCGCGACCACGATCAGGCCGGAGGTGAACAGCCGGCCGGTCCGTGAGAGCTCATGCACCTCGCCGTAGCCCACCGTGGAGATGGTGATCACCGCCATGAACAGGCTGTCGCCGAGCGGCCAGCCCTCGATCAGCGAGAACCCCAGCGTGGCGACGACCGTGATCCCGACCAGCAGCGCGATCGCGACCACGAATCGGCGGTGCATGGACATCGACGGGATGATAGCGGTTGTCGCCGGGTATCGTATGTGCGGAAGGAGGTGCCTGTGAGTGATGAGGAACGCCTGCTCCGGGAGCAGGTCGAGTACTACCGCCGGCGCGCGCCCGAGTACGACGACTGGTTCTATCAGCGCGGCCGCTACAATGAAGGCGACGCTCGCCGGGCGCAGTGGCAGGCGGAGATCCAGGCCGCACGCACCAGGCTGAAGTCCCTGGGAAAGGTCGACGACGCGCTGGAGCTGGCCTGCGGCACCGGGCTCTGGACCGCGCACCTGCTTCGGCAGGCGCGCCGCCTGACGGCCGTCGATGCCTCCCCGGAGGTGATCGAGCTGGCGCTCGATCGCGTCGGGCACGACCCGCGCGTGGTGTTCGAGGTCGCGGATCTGTTCGCGTACCGGCCCGTGCAGCGCTACGACCTGGTGTCGTTCACGTTCTGGCTGTCGCACGTGCCGCACGAGCGGCTCGGCGGTTTCTTCGACCTGTTGCGGCACTGTCTTCGCCCCGGCGGCCGGGCGTTCGCGGTGGACTCGGCTGCGTCGCCGGACAAGCAGACCAGTGCGGACGGGGCACAGGCGCGGGACCTGGCCAACGGCAGCACCTATCGGATCGTCAAGCTGTACTACGGCAAGGAAGAGGTGGAGGCGCTGTTCGCCGAGCACGGCTTCCGCGCGGAGGTCACGCTCACGCCTTCGCTCTGGGTGGCCGTGGCTGTCAGGACCAGTCCGTCATGACGCCTTCCACTCGCCGAGCATCGCCTCCACCTGCGCGCTCTCCCCGGCGTCCAGCGCCGACAGCGGCGGGCGGCATGCGCTGGACGGGAAGACCCCGAGCAGGCGCAGTCCTTCCTTGACCACCGGGATCGACCGCCCCGGTCTGGCGCGCAGCGCGGCCAGCGGCGCGAGCCGCTCCTGGATGGCGCCGATGCGTTCGCGGTCGCCGTCGCTCGTTGCGCGCCACAGATCCATCGACAGCGCCGGAGCCAGGTTGACGGCGCCGGTGGAGAAGGCTCGGGCTTCTTCCAGGGCGCAGTACGGGAAGAGTCCCTCGCCGCCGCAGACGCCGGCAAGCCGGCGATCAGGCGGGGTCTTGCGCTGGGCGGCCATGAAGGAGCGGAACCACTGGATGTCGCCCGACTCTTCCTTCACGGCGACGACGTTGCCGAGCCCGGCCAGGCGCCCCGCCGACTCGACGCTCAGTGGCACGGCCCGCGTCCGGTACAGCATGAAGCCGATGTCGGCGGATCCGGCGACGGCGCGGTTGTAGCGCTCGGCGCCGGATCCGGTCATGCCGAACATCGGGTCCACCATGGTGATCTGCGCCGCCGGGCAGCCGAGCCGCTCGGCCACTCGCGCCTGGGCCATCGCCCGGCCGATCGAGCCGCTCACCGAGGCGAGCACCAGCGCGCGGCCACCGGCTTCCTCGACGGCGGCCGCGGTCACCGCCTGCCACTCGTCCATCGACAGCGAGAAGCACTCGCCCGTCCCCCCGCACGGGGTGATGGCCGGCACGCCGTGACCGACCAAGCGGCGGATCAGGCGGCGGAAGGCGTCCAGATCGACCGGAGCCTCAGGAGCGTCGTGCGTGAACGGGGTGGGTGGGTAGGCGACCGGCCCTGCCAGGCGGGCCTGCAACGCTGCGCGATCCATCGCGCGGAAAGCGTGCCACATCGGGGCGCGCGGCGCAGCGTGCGTGGGGGTCATTCGACGGCGCCGCCGGCCAGGGTCTTGCTTCGCCCGCGTGCCGCGACGAGGTGCGTCGGCGGTCTGGTCAGCCTGCCGGGATCAGATGTTGATGGCGCCAAGCGCTACCGCGGTGATCACCACCAGCGCGGTAACGAGGAGCGCCACGCGCCTGCGCCACACCGTCGCCTGGCTCTGTCGCCGAGCTGTCATGTGCATATCTATGGATCGTCAGCCGGCAATCGTGACTTGAGCACGATGGACCGCATGGGTCCCGGCGATTGCGCTACTCCGCGAGTGCGTAGATCTCGGTGTCGGGGTAGAACGCGTACCAGGCGAGCCAGAGTCGCGCTCCTTGGCCAGCTACGCTGCCGTCGGCCAGGTCGGTGAAGGTGACCAGCCCCGCGGCGTCGCGCTCCACGCGGATCACGGTGTCTCCGACGAGGTCCTCGCTCACGCTGGTCAGGACACCCCGCGGCCTGCCCTTCTTACCGGCGAAGCGGAAGGTCGAGCCGGTATACTTCGCCGATGGCGTCACGCATGGCCGGCATCGAGCCGGCGTTTCCCAGTCCGCTGCCTTTGGAGGAGGTCCCGGCCAGGTTCCGGGAGTTGATCGGCCTGGACGCGATCCCGGAGCAGGTGGACGTCACCGCAGCCGCCACCGTGGTCGAGGACGGCCTGGCGCTCACCCGGCTGACCTTCCGCAACTGCCTGGGCGAATCCGTACACGCCATCGCCATCCTCCCGGCCGAACCTGACGGGACGCTGCCCGGCGTCATCTGCACCAACGGCACCGCCAGCACGGCTGAGGACGTGGCGCACCCCGAGTACCACCGCAAGACCCCGAACAAGGGGCCTCTGTACGGCTGGGGGCGCGAGATGGCGCGTCGCGGCTTCGCGGTGCTGACCTTCACCCCGAAGGGGGCGACGGCTCGCCGCGGCACCGTGGAAGCGTGGGAGGAGGAGCAGCGGCTGCTGCTGCCGTTCGGGCGGTCGCAGGTTGCCGTGGTCGCCGACGAAGCGGTGCGCGCCACGCGCGTGCTCGGCGCGCTGGACGGTGTCGACCCCGGCCGCATCGGGCTCACCGGCATGTCGCTGGGCGGCTGGACGTCGTGGCTGGGGATGGTGGCCGCCCCCTGGGTGAAAACGGCCGCGCCGATCGCCGGCGGGCTGGGGACTCTGCGGGCGAACATCGACCACGGCTTGGTGTGGCGCCACTCCTCGTTCTGCTTCGTCCCGCACATGCTGCGCTACTTCGACCACCCGCAACTGATCGCGGCGGCGGTCGCCCCGCGCCCGTTCATGATGGTGGCGCCGCTGGAAGACGAGGACATGCCCGCGGACGGCGTCGACGAGTTCGTCGACTACGTGAGCGGGGTGTATGAACAGGCCGGTGTGCCGGAGCGGTTCCTCGTGCACCGGCCGCCCGGTCATCACGTATTCACCATGCAGTACTTCGAGTGGGCCGTGGAGTGGTTCAAGCGCTGGCTGTAAAGGAGGCAGGCGAATGATCACGGAGGCGACCTGTCGACGGGACGAAAGGACGGTTTCGGTGCGTGTCGAGCGGATCGACACCTGGGTCGAGGACACGGGCGAGATCGTCAACTTTCCCTGCCTCCTGGAGCTCGACGGCCGGCTGCTCGTACACGTCGACCATGCGGCGCGAAGGCAAACTGCACGTGATCTACTCGGCCTCCGACTTCACCCGCGACATGGGCACCCACGGTCTCCCGAAGCAGGCGATCCGGCGCGCGGTCCTGAACGTCGAGGTGGTCTGACCGGGGCGCAAGTCCTCCCCGGTCCGTTCAGCCGGTTGCCGGGACCAGGGCGCGGACGCCGTTGCGGTAGACGACCTGCTGTTTGCCGCCGGGGACGGGGAGGGCGCGCAGGGCCAGCTCGCCGAAGGTGACCATGGGCTCGGACTTGAGCAGGATCTCGTCAAGGGACTGCTCGGGGGTACGGCCCGTGGTGTCGACGGTGACGACGCGGCCGACCTTCCGGAACAGGGAGTTCTCCACCTCCTCCGCGAAGCGCTCCTTGATGCGGGCGATGTCGGGCTTGCGGATCACCTGGTGCTCGTGGGGGGCGTCGGTCATCCGCCGGCGGATCGCCTCGTCGTCGGCGGTGAGGTGGAACAGGACCACGTCCGGCAGGCGGCGCTCGAAGATCTGCGCCTCGTAGACGCGCTGCTTGATGTGCCGGTAGCGGCGGTAGTAGGGGCTGTCGGGATCATCGCCGTAGATGTCGCAGTACACGGCCTCCTCGATGAACCAGCCGCCGAACAGGGGGTTCTGGATGAACTCGATCAGCTCGATGTGGAACTGGATCTGCATGCGCTGGTAGCGCTCCTTCATGTCGTCGGGCGCGTCCAGCAGCAGCTTCCGCGACTCCTGGCTCAAGGTGCGGTCGGGCAGGCTGAAGTGGTCGTCATAGTGAGCGGGCAGGCCGCGCTCCTCGTAGTAGCTGCCGAGCAGGTTGATGAGGGTCGTCTTTCCCGCGTACTCGATGCCGGTGAAGATCGCTCGCATTGGTGTGCCTCCGTCGTGGGGATGATCAGGCGAGGCCGGCGGCGGCCAGCCGCTTCTCGGCCGCGGTGGTCCGCTTGCGGATGCGCAGCGGCACGTGCGTCTGCGGGTCGGGATCGCTGTCGGCGCCGGTCTCCCGGTCCAGGAACAGCGGAAAGTCCTCGGCGTCCGGGTTGGTCAGGCCGTGCGGATGCCGGTAGCTGCGCATGATGATCCGCTGCTCGCGGGTGAGCCTGGCCAACCAGCCGTCGTCGGAGAAATAGTGGTCGCCGGCGGTGACCCAGCTCGGGCAGTAGGAGAGGAAGAAGTTCTTGCGCTCCACGTCGGTCTCGTTGGGCTCGACCCGGTGCCAGAGGTTGCCGTTGTAGATGGTCAGCGTGCCGGCCGGCACGCACAGGATCTCCTCGCCCGGCGCACTGTCGTGGGTGTGGTACTGGTCCAGGTGCTGGCTGCGGTGGCTGCCCGGCGCGTAGACGAAGTTGCCCATGCGCGGCGCGGGGAGGTCGGTGAGCCAGTAGCCTACGCTCATGCGCAGCGGCAGCTCGGGCGAGAACACCTGGTACGGCAGCGCGCGCGGGCTGTCCGGGTGCCAAGCGTTGCGCTCGGTGCCGCGCGCGCGGATGCGCAGGTCGCTGCGCAGCAGCTTCAGCATCTCCCCGAACACGTCGTAGACGTAGCCGACGTGGCGGTCATGGTCGATCAGCTCCGCGATCGCGGGATCGAGCTCGACCGCGTTCTCTTTCCGCAGCGACTGGCCCGGCCGGTAGCTCGGATCGGCCGCCGCCACGCGGTCGATTGCCGCCAGGTAGTGGTGGATCTCGTCCTCGGACAGCGCGTCCTCGATCCGGATCAGGCCGTGCTCCTGGAACTCCCGCCACTGCTGGTCCGTGAATCCGCGCGGTGCGACGCGCAGCCTGTTGTCGCTCATCGGTCTCCTCCTCGGCCTTCGGTGATGAAGGGCTCGGCGGCCGTCCGCCGCTTGCGCAGGCGCAGCGGGATGCGGTCCGGCACGCCGGCGTCGGTGTCGGCGCCGGTCTCCCGGTCCAGGAACAGCGGGAAGTCGTCTGCCGCCGGATTGGTGTAGTCGTGCGGGTGCGGGTAGCTGCGCATGATGATGCGTTGCTCGCGGTTCAGGGTCGCCAGCCACTCCGGTCGGACAGCAGGCGGTCGCCGGCGCAGACCCACGACGGGCAGTAGGCGATGAAGATGTTCTGCGCACCACGTCCGTGTGGTTGGGCTCGACCCGGTGCCAGAGGTTGCCGTCGTAGGCGGGCAGGATCTCTTCGCCGGGCGCGGGCTCATGCGAGTAGTAGCCGTCCAGGTACTGCTGCCGGTGGCTGCGGGGCAGGTAGACGAAGTTGCCCATCCGCTCGTGAGGCAGGTCGGTGAGCCAGTAGCCGACGCTCATGCGCAGCGGCAACTCCGGCGCGAACACCTGGTACGGGGTGGCGCGCGGGCTGTCCGGGTGCCACATGTTGCTGTCGGTGTCGCGCGGGCGCACGAAGATGTCGCTTCGGATGATCTTGAGCATCTCGCCGTACAGGTCGTAGGCGTAGCCGACGTGGCGCGGATGGTCGATCAGCTCCGCGATGGCCGGGTCGGCCTCCACGGCGTTGGAGACGCGGTGGTCGGTGAAACGCCTGCTCCACGTCTCGCCCCGCGTCGGAGCCGCTGATCTCACGCATGTAGTACCACTCCCACTCCATGCGGGCGTCGGTGTCGCACGGGACGATCACGTCGTGGCCGTCGGGCACCGGTGGGCACTTGAGCGGGTGGCACTGAAAGACCGGCTCGTTCCTGTCCGTAAATTCGCAAATTGTTGATTGGGCGTGAATTGAGGGTTTTGGTGGGTTGAAGAAAGAGGGTGTTTCGGTTATCATCGCTGGTGCAAATCCACGAAACAACCGAAACACCCCGGAGAGCCCAATGCGCACGACACGCACCGAACAACCAAGTGTATTCCAGGCGCCGCAGATTGACCATACCGTCTCCGACGAGCTGGAACGAGCGCGTCGCTGCACCTCGTCATGACCCGAGAGTTGGAGATCACCGGGAGCTTCCGCCTGGGCAGCAACGCGTTCTCCGTGGGGGCGACGCTGGTGGCGAGCGGCAGGATCGAGATCGAGTCGCTGGTCTCCTCGGTCGCATCCCTCGACGACGTTCCGGGCGCCATCGCGGCGGCTGACAACGATGCCGCGATCAAGCTGCAGGTGAGCGCAACGGGACAGGGTTCATGTTGAAGAAGATCGAGGACGTGGTCCTGTACCGGGACGATCGCTACTACTGCGGCCCGGGGCCAGCCGTGGCCTGCTTTCCGGACGGGGAGTTGCGGGTCGTGTTTCGCCGCCACCGTTGCTGGACGCCCGAGGTGATGATGCACGTCCATCCGACCACGGAGCAGTGCCTGATCCGTTCGGCCGACGGCGGCCGGTCGTGGTCACCACCGCGGGTGTTCATGGGCGGCGGCCAGTGCGCCGTCGCCGGCCTGATGCGCGACGGCACCCTGCTGTTCGTGACTCACCGGCAGGAACTGGTTCCGTACGCCGCGCGCGATCTGCTGGTCGACGGAGTCAGCTCGGAGGTCGCCGCCCTCATCGCCGGTCTTCGTGCCGACGGTCAGAGCGAAATGGCGGACAGTCTGCAACGGAAGCAGTCGCACTGGCCGTCGCTGAGCGCCGGTACCGAGGTCTGGCGGTCCGCCAACCGGGGCGATGACTGGGAGGGGCCGGCTTGGGTCGGCGAGATTCCCGGCTTTCCGCCGCTCCATTCGGGCTTGCACGCGCCCGTGCACCTGCGCGGGTTTCCCATCGAGCTGGCCGACGGCGACCTGGTGTTGCCGGTGCAGGGGCGGGGAGTAGGTTCCATTCTGGTAGCTTCCGGCGATGGCGGAAGAACATGGGAGTTTCGCGGCCTGGCCGCGCCGAGTCCACCCGGCAGGGCGGGCATGGCCTTCAACGAGTGGAGCGTCATCGAGACCGTGGCCGGTGACCTGGTCGGATTCGTGCGCTCGGAGATGGAGGAGCGGCACGGCGGGGGGTATCTGTGGACGGTGCGCTCCACGGACAAGGGCCGCACCTGGAGCGAGCCGCAGCGCGAGGAGGTGTGGGGTTATCCGTATTTCGCCCTCACGCTTCCGTCCGGCAACGTCCTGCTGGTCTATGGGTACCGTCGCGAGCCCTACGGCATCCGGGTACGCGTGCTGGAGCCCGAATGCGGCGCTCCCGGCGAGGCTCCCGAGCACGTGATCCGGCGGGACGGAGGAACGCTGGACCTGGGCTATCCGCATGCGGCCGTGATGCGCGACGGACGGGTGCTCATCGTCTATTACTTCAACGACGGCGGACAGCGCTTCGTGGCCGGCACCGTCGTCGAGGCGGCGTGAGCGGCGGGGTGACGGCTTCGCAGCGCGCCGGTAGAGTTCGCCATGGAAGGACCGCGTACCGCCGATGTCGCGCGCATCGGCGATCTGACCGGCCGGCGTCCCGCCGGCTTTCGCCACGCTCCCGGCGGCTACACGCCCGCCGAGCGCTGGATCGTGACCCTGGAGGACGGCGCAAGGGTATTCGCGAAGATCGGCGTCGACGAGCTGACCGCGGGATGGCTCCGGGACGAGCAGCGGGTGTACGGGTGCATCGACGGCGACTTCATGCCGGAGGTGCTCGGCTGGGATGACGGCGAGCGCCCGCTGCTGCTGCTGGAGGATCTGAGCGGGTGCGGGTGGCCTCCTCCGTGGGACGACCGGCGGGTCGATCAGGTCCTCGATGCGCTCGCTCGGCTGCACGCGACCGATGGGGGGAGCGCGCTGACGCCGCTCGTCGTCGATGATCCGAGACTCTCCGTTTGTTGGCGGCGCGTCGCCGCTGAGCCGGCGGCGTTCCTGTCGCTGGGGCTGGCGACCGAGCACTGGGTGCGCGACAGCGCGCCGGTGCTGGCGGCCGCCGCCGAGGGCGCGGAGCTCGACGGGCCGTGCCCGACGCACCTGGACGTACGCAGCGACAACATCTGCTTTCGCGACGGACGCGCGCTGCTGGTCGACTGGAACCAGACAGTGCTGGCCCACCGGGAGGTGGACATCGCCTGCTGGCTGCCGAGCCTGCACGCCGAGGGCGGACCGGCTCCTGAGGAGATTCTGCCGCACGCGGGGCCGCTGGCGGCCGTGATCAGCGGATTCTTCGCCGAGCGGGCCGGCAAGCCGGTGATCCCGCCGGCTCCGCGGGTGCGGGTGGTTCAGAGGCAGCAGCTCCTCACGGCGCTGCCGTGGGCGGTCCGGGCGCTCGGGCTGCCGCCGCTCGACGGACCGGCGGCGGGGTAGAGTAGCGGCCATGGAACGCGTGGACACGCCTCCGGAGGAGTACTTGGCGTCGCTGCCGGCGGAAACGGGCGCCGATATGACGGCGCTGCACGAACGGATCAAGGCGGCGCTGCCCGGTCACTACCCCTGCCTGTGGGCGGGCGTCTTCTGGGGCGGCAGCGAGCAGACGATCATCGGCTACGGGGACATGTTGTACGTGCGCTCCGACAAGAAGCGCGTGGAGTGGTTCCTGGTCGGCCTGGCGCGGCAGAAGAACTACTACAGCGTGTACGTGAACGCGGCCGACGGCAGGCGCTATCTGGCCGAGGCGTACGCCGATCGGCTGGGCAAGGCGAAGGTGGGCAGGAGCAGCATCAGCTTCCGTACGCTCGCCGACGTCGATCTGGACGTGCTGAGCGAGCTGATCGAGCGAGCCGGGGAACTGTCGATGCCGGATGGCTCCACGTAGTCGGCGCTACAACTCCTTCACCAGGTAGCAATGGAGCTCCTCGACCCTGTGCGGGTTGCCGTCGCCGTCCCAGTAGGTGTAGCCCGAAGTGAACGGTCCAAATGACGATTCGTCGAAGCCCAGCTTTCGGTACAGGACACGGGCGGCCTTCTGCTGCGGGTTGACGGCGGTGACTTCGAGCCCCACCTGGCCGACTCCCCGTTCACGGACGAGCTCCGCCGCCGCTTCCATGAGTTGCCGCCCGATCCCGCGCCCTCGTGCCCGTTCCAGAACCAGGAGATCGCCGATCTCGGCACATCCAAACGATGCTCATCTGGAGGAGTCTGGGGCCTTGAGCGGTGTCGGGATTCCCGCGGCGTGCAGCGCGGCGCGCCACTCGGCAAGCGCCGCCGAGCGGGATTCCCGCGTGTTCCAGTGCAGCGGCCGGGGGCTGGTCGACGGCAGCTCGGCGACTTCGGCCTGCAGCTCGCCGAAGTGCCGCCGCCACTCTCGCGCGCGGCGTCCGTTGAGCAGGATCGGAAACGGACCTCGTTCGGCCAGCAGCGCTCCCACCGCGTTGGGCTCGGCGTCCCGGATGCGGTCATCGCCCGACCCCTGCCGCCGCACGCGGGCGTACAGGTCCCAGATCGCCAGGCCTTGGCACCGCACCGCGGCGACACGCTCCGAGTACGGCGCAGCGTGATCGCCGGTCACACGGCAGTGGGCGAGCACGCGCCAGAACCGGTTCTGAGGGTGTCCGTAATACTGCCGGGTCTCCAGGGACGCGACGCTCGGAAAGGAGCCGAGCACCAACGCACGGATCGGACCGTCGGGAAGGACGGGCGGCACCCCCTCCAGTAGCGGCCGGGCCGTCGTGTCGAAGTGCTCCTTCATGGGTCTTCGTGCCGATGGCGATGATGAGCTCGACAGAGCAATCTCAGGTTTTCAGGATCGGTGCCTGAGCTTCCGGGAGGCCGGAAGGGGGCCGTTCGTGCGGTGGCGTGCCATCTCGCAGGCCCATAGCCCCCGTCAAGACCCTGCGGCAAGAATCCTCGATCTTTTCTTGCGGCGCGCCGATGCCGGGGGACCGATCGACCTAGCCGCCGCCTCACGCCCCCTCTCATCCACACGAACCCGGAGGCGTGCCGCATCGTGCGACGGCAAGGGAGGAACGAGCGCAACCCTCTACGAACACCTGACAGCGCCGGGGAGGTAGCGGGTGATGAAGCGGACGATCCGGCGCGACCGCTCGCCGAGCCGGATCGCGTGTTGGGCCGGCGTCATCTCGGCGAAGTACACGCCGGTGGCCGGATCGATCTGTAGAGACTGCAGCGGGTGACCCCCAACCCGCGCCCGGCTCGGCGAGGAGACGAACGCCGTCCGGTTCGTCAGGAGTTCGGAGTACACATGGTCTGGGTCGGGCGCCAAGGCGATGCCGAGGGTCCATTCGCCGGCAGCGCGGCCTCCCAGATTCTCCAAGAGCGCACTGTAATGGTCGACCATCTCTGCATCGGTCGCCGATTCCGCGCCGCCGATGCGGCGCACGTGAACGCCGGGTTGTCGCTCGGCCGGCAGCCCCTCGATCCGCAGCGCTGCATCGAGGGAGAACGTCGGGATACCTGACGCTGCGAAGTACGCCAGCGCCTTGATCCGGGCGTTCTCCTCAGCGGTATCCGCCGACTCGACGGCGTCGACGGTGAGTCCCAACTGGACCGGGTCGTAGATCTCCAGGGGCAGATGGCCAAGCATGGCGCGCCAGTCCGCGACCTTGCCGGGATTCGAGGTTCCCAACAGCAGCCGGGCGACGCTGCCCGCGTGCGTCACAGGCCGCCAGCGCCGTCGAACCCCAGTCCGCGCTGCTTCATGCTCACGAATCCGCGCGCCCCGATCACCACGTGATCCAGCAGCGCGATGTCCAGCAGCTCCGCGCTCTCGCGAATGCGGCGGGTGACCGACGTGTCTTCCGGGCTCGGGGTGGGGTCCCCGGACGGATGGTTGTGGACCACGATGACGTTCGGGCAGTTCTCGCGGATGGCGGGCCGCAGCACCTCCGCGACGCGGACCGAGGCCGCGCACACGGTTCCCTGGTAGACCTCTCGCACGAGCAACACTTCATGCTTGGTGTTGAGCAGCAGAACGCGGAGCTGCTCCTGTTCAAGGTGCGCCATCTGTGCCCGCAGCAGATGGTACACGTCTTCCGGGTCCCGGATCGCCGGACGGTCGGCGGGCGCGGGGCCGGCCGCTCGACGGCCCAGCTCCAGCGCCGCCAGCACCTGGCACGCCTTCGCCTCGCTCACGCCGTCGAGCGCGCATAGCTCCGCGAACGACGCTCGCGAGAGCCCGGCCAGGCCGTCGAACTCGGACAGCAGCCGCGCGGAAAGCTGCATGACGCTCTGTCCGGTGATCCCGGTGCGCAGCAGGATGGCGATCAGCTCCAGGTTGGAGAGCTGGCCGGCCCCCGACAGGCGCAGGCGTTCCCGTGGCCGCTCGTGCGCCGGCAGGTCGCGGATCGTGAGAGTTCGGGCGGACATGCCGTTGGCGTGGTCGCACTGTTCCATTCACACCCATACACGGGGTCCGCGGCGGTGGCGCTTCATCTCACCGAGGGATCGAGGGTCTCCGTTTGCCGGCCGAAATGTGCGAACGGGCCACGAGATGACGAGTGCCCAGGAGGAGCCGGACGTGACTGCCCGCCCGTGTCACGGAGGCGGCGTCTCGCGTTCGTCGCGGATTATGTAGAGCGGCGCGTTCGGCAGGGTGCGGATGTGCTCCGGCAGAAACGTCGGCTTGAGATTCGCATGCTTCAGGTCATCTATGGAGATCCATTCGAGGACGATGCTCGACTCGGCACCTTCGAACTTGCCGTCACGGCCGAGGATCGGTGAGTCGTCGTTCAGCTTGATCAAGAAATAGAGATTCACCTCCTGATAGCGCCTCCCGTCGAGCTCGAAGAGGTTGTCGGCGGCGATAAGCAGCCGGCCGACCGTTGCCGGTTCCCCCAGTTCCTCGGTCGCCTCCCGTCGCAACGCTTCGATGGCGCTCTCGCCGAACTCCACGCGGCCGCCGGGCACGAAGCAGAAGCCCTTTCCGACGGCGTGCTCTACCAGGATCCGTCCATCGTCGATGGCGATCCCGCCGACCCGGTACATGAAGGTCAGGCCGTCGTGGGCGAACATGATCATGCGGTCGTCCATCGGCGTCGGGCTCAACCACCCGGCGGCCGGTAGTGCAGGCGGTCCTCCTCGCGCCGGGCCAACTCGCCGGGATACGATGCCTCCACCTCGGCCCGGGTCAGGCCTTCCCAGCGGCCGATGTCGGACTCGGCCAAGTCGGCGTCGACTTCCCCCACCAGGCCGAGGGCACGCTCCGCCACGCTCGCCGTGGCCCGCGCGCGCCCGAGGGGGCTGCACAGCAGGCGCTGGACCCCTCGGCCGCACGTCGTCTCCGCGGTCGAGCGCGCCTGCGCCCGGCCCCTGTCGGTGAGCGGCGAATCGAGCCGGCCCTGGTACCGCCCCTCGGCGTTCCAGACCGTCTCCCGTGGCGGGCCAGATAGACGGTCACGGATCAGGCGAAGTCCAGATTCCCGGTGATCCGCGTGCCGTCGCGCGCGAACTCCTCCACGTAGCGCCGGATGCGCTCGCGTGCCTCGGCCAGGTCGTGGTTGTTCAGGTTCAGGTTGAGCAAGTCGATGTACCAGGGCGCCTTGAGCGGGCTGCCGACGTAGGTGTCGGCGATCTCGCGCGCGATCGGCAGCGTGGTGATCTTCGAGTCCTCGTGCACGTCGCGGTCGGCCGCCGCGAGCAGCTTCGCGTACTCCTCGCCCAGCAGGCGGGCGAACATGCGGGCGTCGAAGCGCGTGCCGGCGTCCACGCCCAGCTCCGGGTCGTCATCGGTCAGCGCCGCCCCCTTGTGCAGCCACTCCCACAGGATGCTCAGGCGGATCTCGCCGGTGGCCATGTCCTCCATCAGGTAGAGCACGTCGTCGTCGCCGAAGTGGTCGGCCGGTTTCAGCGCCGCCGCCTGCATGCCCTGGCCGAAGGCGTTGCCGTACTGCAGGGCGACGCTCAACAGGTCGCGCGCGCCGCGGATCGTGCGCGGCGCGGGTTCCAGCTCCAGCAGGCCGTCGGCGTCCGCGCCGGTGTAGGTGAGCGCCGGGAAGTCCCGCCCGAGCTGGTTGGGCTCGCCGGCACGCTCCCAGACCGGCCGCACGATGTGCACCATCTTCCAGTGGGCGACCCACTTGCCGCTGGCGCCGGCCTGCTGCTCGCGCTCCGCGCCGGCCACCGCCCTGGCCATCGACGCCTCCACCCCGTCCGCCGAGCCGACCGGGATGTTGGGCTCCATGCCGCCCTGCCAGAGGGCACATCCTCCGGCCGCGTCCGCGGTGTTCACGGCGCGCCGCACGCGGTCCTCGTAGGCGTGCATGTAGCCGTAGGTCATGGTGATCGCGTCGATGTTGGGATTGACGAAGCGGTCGTCCCAGGCCATCGCGTCGGCGACGCTGTTGATGTAGTCCCAGCGGCCGGTGTTGAAGCCGACGAAGCGCTCGCCGAGCGCCGCCCGGATCTCCATCAACTGAAACGAGGCTTCGAGCTGCTCCACCAGGACATAGGTTTTCACGGTGCCGGCGGGCAGCCCCAGGTGGCCCTCCAGCGTGCCGAGCAGCCGGTGCCAGAAGGCCGCCTCCTCCGCGGTCTGAATCTTGGGCAGATAGAGGACGACGGAAGCGCCGCGCGCGCGCAGAGGCGCGTGGTTGGCCGCCACGTACAGCACGGCGTCGACGATCGAGGCCGACAGGCCGGTGCCGTCCGCCATGCGTACGTGGCGGTCGTCCAGGTGCAGGCCGCGCGCCCGGAAGATGATGGTGGTGAAGTCGAGCTGCGCGCGCCAGTCGTCGATGACCGAACGCTGCAGGAAGCCCGCCGACCAGGCGTTCATCTCGCCGGCGACGCCCTCGGCGGCAGCGACGAATTCCGGCGCGCGCGCGATGCCCAGCCGCAGGTTGCGCTGGTTTTCCAGCGACATGGTCGTCACCTGCCCCAGGGCGTCCTCGCCGTCGAACATCCAGCCGTCGGCGCCGGACAGCAGCGCGTAGGCGACGTTGCGAATGCTGCGCGGCAGGGGCGCGCCGGGCTTGGCTCCCGGCCCGGTGCCCTGGATCCACTGCCGCTGCAGGTCGTCAGGGATGGCGCTGCCGGTGAACCGCCCGGCGCGGGCGTCCGCGACCGTGAGGTCCGTGCCGGCGATCGTGGCGCCGGCCGGCAGGAAGTCGATGCGGCGCCGTTCCCGCGCCCGCTCGGCGCGGCGGGCGATGCGCCGGCGCATCAGTTCGAGGCGCGGCTCGTTGAGCTCGGCCAGGGCGGCGATGGCGTCGAGCGCCGTGTCGCTGTAGACGTCGTCGTACTGCCGCGCCAGATCGCCGCGGATCTGCACGGTTCGGTTCAAGGAGGCCATGGAGGCGGTATAGTAGCGCCTGAGCGCGACGCCCGCAGTGCCAGAATCCCACGCCGTCCCACCCGCCAACCTGCTGTTCATCCTCTCCGACCAGCACAACCTGCGCGGCACCGGCTGCTACGGCGGCGACGGCATCACCCCCAACCTGGACCGGCTGGCCGCCGGCGGCACCCGGTTCACCTCCGCTTACACCAACTGCCCGCTGTGCGTTCCGGCGCGCGCCTCGCTCGCCACCGGCCGCTACGTGCACGACATCGCCTACTGGGACAACGCCCACGGATACGACGGCCGCGTGCCGAGCTGGGGCCACCACCTGGCCCGGCGCGGAATGACCTGCGACTCGATCGGCAAGCTGCACTTCCGCGGCGGCGACGACAACGGCTTCGCGCGCGAGATCGAGCCCCTGCACGTGGTGGACGGGGAGGGCGACGTGCTCGGCTGCCTGCGCGAGGACCCACCGGTACGCAACGCGCGCGCCGGCGTACTGGACGCCGGCCCCGGAGAGTCGAGCTATCTGGCTTACGACGTCCGCAACGCCGACAACGCCATCGAATGGCTGCACGCCCATGCCGGCGACCGCCGTCCGTGGGTGCTGTTCGTGGGGTTCGTCTGCCCGCATCCGCCCTACGTCGGGCCTCCGCAACACTTCGAGCGCTATGACCCCGGCGCGATCCGGCCGATGCCGCAGGAGGACCCGGCCGACTGGCCCGACCACCCGGCGATCGACGGGGTGCGCGACGTCCTGAAACTGAACGAACCGCTGTCCGTGGAGCAACTCTCGATCTACCGGCGGGCGTACCTGGCCGCCTGCACCCACCTGGACGAACAGATCGGCCGCGTTCTGGCCGCGCTCGACGACTGCGGCGTCAAGGACCGCACGCGCGTCCTCTACACGTCCGACCACGGCGAGTCGATGGGCGCGCGCGGGCTGACCGGCAAGCTGACCATGTACGACGAGTCGGCCGCCGTGCCGCTGATCATGGCCGGCCCCGACGTGCCCGCCGGCCGCACCGTCTCCACCCCGGTGAGCCTGGTCGACTGCTTCCCCACCGTCCTCAGCGCGACCGGTTGCCCGCTCGCGGACGAGTGGCGCTCCGACGAGCCGCTGCCGGGAGAAGACCTCCTCGCCATGGCCGCCGCCGAGGACCGCGACCGGACGGTGTTCGCCGAGCACCACGCCGTGGGCTTTCGCCGCGCGGTCTACCTGCTGCGCGACCGCCGCTTCAAATACGTCCACTACATGGGGATGAGGCCGCAGCTCTTCGACCTGGCCGCCGACCCGGACGAGGTCGACGACCTGGCCGGCCGGCCCGAGCACGCCGAGACCGTACGCGCGTTCAAGCGGCGGTTGCGCGCCATCGTCGACCCGGAGGAGGCCGACGCGCGCGCGCATGCCGACCAGCGGAGCAAGGTCGCGGACGCGGGCGGGCGGGCGGCCGTGATCGCGCGCGGCACTTTCGCCAACTCGCCGACCCCGGACGAGGCGCCCACGTGGGAGCGGCCGGTCGCCGGCTGATCGGGTACAGTCGGGCAGGAGGCGGACATCGCATGGAGCTGCACGAGGTCGCCGACAGGGAGTTCGCGCGCAAGGGATTCATGGTGGTGCGGGCAGCCTTCAAATCCTCCGAGGTGGCGGAGCTCCACGAGCGCGCCGACGCGATCGTGGCCGACCACGACGCCTACCAGCGCCGCTACCGGGAGGAGACCGAGCGGATCGAGGCCGAGCATCCGATGCCGGGCGCACCGGACCCGACGGCGCAATTCAACGAGGTCCGCCGCTGGCTCCCCGACTTTCCCGAGATCGAGGTCTCCCGTCGCCATCTGCGGCGCCAGAACCGGATCTACCCGAAGCGCCGCCGGCCTGTCGATCCGGCCGAGCGCCGGCAGGCCGTAGCGAACGGGACCGCCTGGGCTGCCTTCTCCGGCCAGATCAACGGGCTGGCCGACTGCGACGAAACATTCGCCCGGGCGGCCGTCCATCCCCGCATCTCCGAGGTGCTCGGAGAGGTGCTGGCCCCCGACGCCAGGCTCTGGTTCGACCACATCTTCGCCAAGGGCGCCCTCAACGACGACCCGCCCTACCACGGCGCCAACCGCTTCCACCAGGACGGCTTCTTCCAGTTCGACCGCCGCACCGTGACGTGCTGGCTCGCCCTGGACGCGGTGACCGAGGAGAACGGGCCGTTCCACTACATCCCGCTGGACGCCGGGCCGGAGGCCGCCGGCTACGGCCGCTTCGACTTCGATGACCTGGGGCCGGAGGGGCTCTCGCGAGAGCTGCTGGACGCGGCGGAGATCGTCACGCTCGAGCCCGGCGACCTGGCCGTGCACGACCGCTGGGTCCTGCACGCCACCGGCCCCAACGAGAGCGCCGAGCCCAGATGCGGCTGGGCGCTGCACTACATCGACGCTCGCGCCCGCTTGGGCGAGTTCGACCGCCCCCGTCCCGACGCGACCCGCTTCGCGAAGGTCACGGCGGAGGGCTACCACATTCGCAACGGCAAGCTGACCGGCAACCGCGCGTGGCCGCTAGTGTGCGGGCAGGCCGTGCCAGGAGGAATCTGAAACCATGAGCGTACGCGTCACCGTCTGGAACGAGTTCGTCCACGAGCACGACAACGAGTTCGTCCGCAGCATCTACCCCGACGGCATCCACGAGCAGATCGCCGGCCACCTGCGTGCGCAGGACGGGCTGGAGGTGCGCACCGCCACCCTCGACCAGCCCGATCACGGGCTCACGGAGGAGGTGCTGGACACCACCGACGTGCTCATCTGGTGGGGGCACGCCGCCCACGCCAAGGTGCGCGACGACATCGTCGACCGCGTGCAGGAACGGGTCCTGCGCGGCATGGGGCTGATCGTCCTGCACTCCGGCCACTACTCGAAGATCTTCAAGCGCCTCATGGGCACCACCTGCAGCCTGACGTGGCGGGAGGCGGCCGAGCGCGAGCGGCTGTGGGTGGTGAGCCCCAACCACCCGATCACCCGCGGCTGCGGGCGCTTCATCGAGATCCCCAACGCGGAGATGTACGGCGAGTTCTTCGACATCCCCGATCCGGACGAGCTGTTGTTCGTGAGCTGGTTCGAGGGAGGCGAGGTGTTCCGCAGCGGCGCGGTCTGGCACCGTGGCCAGGGCCGCGTCTTCTACTTCCGGCCCGGCCACGAGACCTTTCCCATCTTCCATCACCCGGGCGTCCTGCACGTCCTGACCAACGGCGTGCGCTGGTGCGCCTTTTCCGGCAACGACCAGATGGTGACCATCGTCGGGACGCCGAATGAGAAGGAGCCGTTCGAGGCGCTCTCCCCCAAGGATTACGTCATGGGCGAGCTCGAGCACCCGCCAGAGTCCGGCGCGAGATAGCCCCACCGTGTCGGACACGCTGTGGACTCACGGCGTCGGACGGCGGCGAGCTGCAGGCGCCGGGCGAACGGGCCTGGCTGTGCTACGGCACTGACAAACTGCCCATTCTGTTGACGATTACTTGCAAGTGATGGTCTAGTCTCGTCGGACGGTCTGGGATCGTGACCGAGGGTTACCGCAGGTCGCGTCGAGCGTCGCCCGGAGGCACCCGGCGGTGAAGTCCCGGAGAAGCAGCCCGCATTACGCCCCTGCCGGAGGAGAAGAGAATGAATCGTGATATCGGAGGAGCCGAGGCGCCGTTCGCCGACACCGGTGACGAGGTCCGCGATGACCTGACCATGGCCCCCGAAGTGATGCTCGACCTGGCACGCAGAACGGCGGAGCTACTGGTGGAACGCATCGAGGGCCTGCCCGCCGAGCGCGCCTGGGACGGGGAGTTCAAGGAGGCACTCGACCACTAGTTGATGGCTGAACCCTCGGAGCAGGGCCGTCCGCCGATGGAGGTGATCGAGCAGGCGGCGCGCGGGATTCTCCCGTTCGCTACGCGGCTGGATCATCCGCGGTGCTTCGGGTTCGTCCCCTCGTCGCCCACCTGGCCCGGCGTGTTGGCCGACTTCATGGCCGCCGCGCACCATATCAACGCCTGCACCTGGCTGGTCGCGAGCGGTCCGACCCAGGTCGAACTGGTGGTGATCGACTGGTTTCGCCGCTGGATCGGCTACCCGGAGAGCGCGGGCGGTCTGTTGACGAGCGGGGGCTCGGCGGCCAGCGTCGACGCCTTCGTGGCGGCGCGCGAAGCGGCCGGCCACCCCGAGCGGGCGACCGTGTACATGAGCGACCAGAGCCATAGCGCGCTCGTGCGAGCGGCCAGGATCATCGGCGTCCGGCCGGATCGCATCCGGCTGCTGCCAAGCGACAAGCAGTTCCGCCTGGACATGGAACTGCTGGCGCGCGCAGTGGCCGACGACCGCGCCGCGGGGCTCGACCCCATCGCGATATGCGCCAACGCTGGAGCGAGCAGCACGGGAGCCATCGATCCGCTGCCGGCGGTGGCGGACTACTGCGAGTCGGAAGGCATCTGGCTGCACGTCGACGCCACCTACGGTGGCTTCGCGGCGGTGACCGAGCGGGGCAAGCGGCTCCTCGGTGGGATCGAGCGGGCCGACTCGGTCGGGCTCGATCCGCACAAGTGGCTGTTCCAACCGTACGAGGTGGGCGGCTTGCTCGTGAAGGACGCCCGTACCCTCGAGCACGCCTTCGAGGTGCACCACGATATTCTTCAGGACACGGTATGGGGTGCGAACCACCCGAACATCTCGGATCGCGGCCTGCAACTGAGCCGCTCGTTCCGCGCCTTGAAGGTATGGATGTCGATCCAGACGTTCGGGATGGCGGCATTCCGGCGCGCGGTGGAGAAGGGGATGAAGCTTGCCGTGCGCGCCGAGGGCTATGTTCGCGAAAGCCCGATTCTGGAGATGCTGACTCCGATATCCCTGGGGATCGTGTGCTTCCGGATCAACCCGGTGGGTGCCGACCCGGAGAAGGAGAAACTGGAACAGATCAACCGGAAGGTGCTCGCCCGCATGTTCTGGGAAGAACGGGCATTCCTGTCGTCGACCCTGCTCCATGGGAGGTTCGCGCTCAGACTCTGCATCATCAACCACACCACGACCTGGGACGACGTTCGGGAGACCCTGGAGGCCGCCGAACGGTTCGGGATGGAGGCATCTGCTGCGCAAGCGGCTCCGCAGTAGCCCCGATGCGACTGTCGCGCGCGCGGTTGCGGCACCGGTCGAAGGTGATGGGGGCGTGCTGCAGCTCAACACGGTCAGGACCGGCTACACGGGACCGTGGCGCCGGGACGAGATCTATGGCGACGACGGACGGTGAGGTCCTGTTCGTCAATACCGAACGTCATCCGTCGCCGCCGGACTGCGGAGTCCGCGGCCGGCGGGCGATCAGGATCAGCCCCGCTGCGACGACAGCGAGCCCGCTCACCAGCAGCCACGAGCCCCGGTAATCCCCGGAGGCATCGCGCAGGGCGCCGGCGAGCGGAGCGCCCAGGCCGCTGGCCAGGAAGATGAACGGCAGCACCACGCCGCGGATCGTGCCCACGAACTGCCACCCGTAGTACTGAGCCCAGATCACCCCCTGGACGACCATGTACGTGCCCACCCCGCAGCCGAACGTCACCGTCGACGCGAACAGCAAGGGCGTCCATGGCCCGGCCGTCCATAGCTGCGCCGCCGCCATGAGCGCGACCCCCACGCAGAACGACAGGCACGACACCAGTCCCACCATCCGGGCGTCCAGGCGCTCCACCACGAAGCCGGCCACCAGCGCCATGACAGTCGCCACGCCGGCGTCCATGGCGAACGCCAGCGACACGGTCTTCGGGTGAAAGCCCAGCTCGATCCAGTGCGGAATGCGGTGCACGCTGGCCGCGCCCAGCAGGAACCCCAGGATCGCGAACGCGGCGCTGAGCTTCCACAGGGTAGCGGTGCGGATCGCCGCGCGCAGCGTCCATTGGACCGACTCGGACGAATCGTGAGAGCCCGTTGCGAAGGCGCGGTCGGCATGGGCTTGTCCGGTCCGTAACGGAGGCCCCCCGTCGGGCTCGAGTCCCATGTCGCTCGGCTGGCGGCGAGGCAGCAGCACCAGCGGCACGGTCGCGGCCGACAGCCACGCCAGGGTCACCCAGGCCGATCGCCAGCCGTGGTTGCTGATGAGCGCCTGGGTCAGGGACACGAACAGCGCGCCGCCCACGCCCAAGCCGAGTTGCACGATGCCGGTGGCGCGCCCGCGCAGCCGGATGAACCACTTGGACACCGGAACCGTGGCGATCAGCGCGCCGCCGGCCGGTGCCGTCCAGCCGGTGATGCCCAGGCCCAGCAGCACGCCGAACAGCACTGCCGGCGACTCCGCGCGGGCCAGCAGCAAGAGCCCGCCGGTGGCGACGACGATCGCCAGCAGCATCGGCCCGCGCGGTCCGTGGCGGTCCAGCCAGCGGCCGATCAGGATCCCGCTCAGGCCGCTGGCCCACAGGCGCATGGTCTGCGCCCAGCCGATCGCCTGCCGTGAGAGGCCGAGCTCGTCGGTCATCGGGATGACGAAGAAGCCGAAGTTGAGCGTGCCGCTGGCCTGCCCCGCCGCGTTGAGCACGAAGAACGCGGCGACGATCACCCACCCGTAGTAGAGCGGCCTGCCTCGTACTGTCATGTCGTTGCATCGATTTCGCGAATCACCGCCGCATACAGCTCGACCCCGATGCGGAAGCCGTGAGAGCCCACGAGGTCGTCGATCAGCCGGCGCACTTCTGCCCGGTCCACCAGTCCCCGCCGCGGCGCCAGCAGCATGTAAACGCGAGGCGGTGCGCAGCGTCAACCGGATCGGGCGGCAGAGCCTGTCGGTGCCGGACGTCTGAGCCCTGTCACACGATGGTGGTGCCCCCGCCGCGAATGAAGGTAAGGTCTGGGCAGATTCATGGGTACGGTACCATCGTTGCAGAGGAGCCGGCGTTGAGCGCGGCGACCGAACGGCTCGGCGGCGACCTGATGGAACCGGTGCAGTTCGACCGGGAGTTGCGCCGACGGTTCGGGCCGCAGGCGCGCAGCCAGGGGCCACTGGTCGCCAGCGGCGCGGGGCGTCGCTTGCTCGGTGTCGACCTGCGGCGGCGGCTCGATGCCGATCAGGTGGCCCTGATTCTGGATGCCCTGAGCCAGTTCCGCATCGTGTGCATTCCCGGTCAGGATCTGGATTCCTTTTCGCTGGCCGACTTCGAGCGCTTCGCCAACCACTGGGGGGCGCCGGTTCCGCATCCCACCAACTTCCTGCGCGGGGGCAAGCCGGCCCAGTCCGACGGAGCCTCCGATGGCCCGGTCGAGACCGTGCCATTCGCCCAGCGACGCGCGGCGTCGGTGAACGCGGCGTTCCCCGGCCGCCTGCAGTGCCTCCCGCACGAGTCGCCCGCGGTTCTGGTGGTGGCCAACTTCCGGGGCGGCGCTGAGCGCCCGGGGAGCGTCACCACGAGCGTGGGCGGTGCCTGGCATACCGACATCGAGTACGAGCCGCTGCCGATCTACGTGTCGATGTTCCTCGTCCATCACATGCCGGTGCGGCGTGATGCGCCCGGCGGCACGTGGATGCCGCGCCCCGAACCTGGCGAGGGGCTGGCAAGCCGCTACTTCGAAGGCTCCGACCCGGAACTGATGCGGCTGCGCACGGCGCTCCCTGCGAACGGCGAGACCGCGTTTGCGGACACCGCCGCGGCGTTCGCCGCGCTGCCGCCGGAGCGGCAGGAGCTGCTGGAGCGAACGCGGGTGCGCCGCCGGCTGAACGAAGGCGACGACGGTTGGCTGGCGCCGCTGGTGCGCACCAACCCGCGCTCCGGTATCAAGGCGCTGCACAGCCCGGTCTGGGCTTCGCGGCCGCGCATACGCCCGCCGGTCGAAGTCGACGGGCTGTCCCCCGCGGAGTCGCGCACCTTCCTCGATGAGCTGGAGGCGCATGTGCTGCAACCGCAGTTCCGCTACGACCACCCGCACGTGCCGGGCGACGTGACGCTGTGGGACAACTACATGACGATGCACAACGTCCCGCGGCTCAAGGAGAACATCGACTCGATCGACGACGCGCGCCTGCTCTATCGCCTGAGTTGCAAGGGCGAACCGGCGTTGACCCTGCCTCGCAACGACCCGCCCGAGTGGGTGGCCGCACACGTCACCGCCGGATACACCACACCGGCGGCGATCATCGACGGGGCTTGAATTCGCCCATTCGGGAGATCCACGGTGCCAGCAGCCGGCCGGGTCCTGGTCGTCGGGAGCATCAATACCGATCTGGTCGCCTACGTGGAGCGTCTGCCGGAGCCCGGAGAGACCGTGGGCGGCGCCCGGTTTGCGGAGACCGCAGGCGGCAAGGGTGCGAACCAGGCGGTAGCGGCAGCGCGCGCCGGCGCGTCCTGCGTGCTGCACGGCGCGGTCGGCGACGACGCGTACGGCAGGGCGCGCGTCGATGATCTGGCCGGGGCCGCCGTGGAGACCCAGCACGTGGCGGTGCTCCAGGAGGAGCGCTCGGGGGTGGCGCTGATCTACGTCGACGCGCGCGGCGAGAACCAGATCGCCGTGGCTCCCGGCGCCAACGGCGCCTTTCGGTTGGACGTGCAGGCGTTCTGCGCCGGGGTCGGACCGAACGACGTCGTGCTGCTGCAGAACGAGATCGATCCGAGCGTGACCACGGCGGCGATCGCGCTGGCGCGCGAACGCGGTGCTGCGGTGATGTGGAACATCGCTCCCGCGCTGACATCGGTCGGCGAGGCTGAGCGGGCCGCGATCGCGCAAGTGGACTACCTGGTCGTCAACGCGGGTGAGCTGGAGGCGCTGTCGGCGCAACGCTCCGGCGAGTCGGCCGCCGAGTGGGCGCGCCGGGCGGTCGCCGAACTCGGCTGTTCTCAGGTGCTGCTGACCCTCGGCGCCGAAGGCGCCGTGCTGGCCGACGCGCGCGGCGTGCATCGACAGTCCGCGGCGCCCGTGCAGGCGATCGACACGGTGGGGGCGGGGGACTGCTTCGCCGGCGTGTTCGCGGCGTCCATCGCGAACCGCCGGGAACCGATCGACGCGCGGCGACGGGCCGTCGCCGCGGCGGGCCTGTGCGTGAAGCGTGAAGGGGCGCAGCGCGCCATGCCGTCGGCTGAGGAGATTTGCCGCGCGGTCGGCGAATCCGTCACCTGATCCGAGTCCGCGCTCTTTACGGCATGGGCGGGGCGGCGCACGATACCCGCATGTCGACTGATAACAGTCCGTCCGATACCAGCGCGTTCAAAGTCGCGTTCATCGGCGCCGGCAGCATCGGGTTCACGCGCAAGCTGGTGGGGGACATCCTCACCGTTCCCGAGTTCGCCGGCATCGAGCTCGCCTTCATGGACATCAGCGAGCAGAACCTGTCCATGGTCGAGCGCCTGGTGCGGCGCGACCTGGAGGCCAACGGCCTGGACGGGGTGCGGCTCACCGGCACCCTGGACCAGCGGGAGGCGGTGAGCGGAGCGCGCTACGTGTTCTGCACCGCGCGCATCGGCGGACTGCCGGCGTTCGCCACCGACATCGAGGTGCCGCTGCGCTACGGCATCGACCAGTGCGTGGGCGACACGCTGTGCGCCGGCGGCATCATGTACGGCCAGCGCGGCATCCCGGTGATCCTGGCGCTCTGCCAGGATATCCGCGAGGCGGCCGAGCCCGACTGCCGGTTCTTCAACTACTCGAACCCGATGGCCATGCTCACCTGGGCGGCCAACCGCTACGGCGGCGTCCCCACGGTCGGCCTGTGCCACGGCGTGCAGGGCGGCCACACGCAGATCGCCGACGCGCTGGGCATTCCCGCCGGGGAGCTGGACTACCGCGCGGCCGGCATCAACCACCAGACCTGGTACATCCAGCTCCTGCACCGCGGCCGCGACGTCTCGGGCGAGCTGCTGGAGGCGTACGAGCGCCACCCGGTCTACCGTGAGACGGAGAAGGTGCGGATCGAGATGCTGCGCCGCTTCGGCTGCTACTCCACCGAGTCCAACGGCCACCTCAGCGAGTACGTGCCGTGGTTCCGCAAGCGCCCGGACGAGATCCGCGACTGGATCGACATGAGCTCCTGGATCCTGGGCGAGACCGGCGGTTACCTGCGCGTGTCGAGCGAGCGGCGCGACTGGTTCGAGGAGGACTTCCCCCGCTGGATGGCCGAACCGCCGGAGCGGTACACGCCCGGGAACCGCTCCACCGAGCACGGCTCCTACATCCTGGAGGGGCTGGAGACGGGACGCGTCTACCGTGGCCACTTCAACGTCGAGAACCGCGGCTGCATCACCAACCTGCCGGATGACGCGTGCGTCGAAGTGCCGGGCTACGTCGACCGCACCGGCCTGCACATCCCGCGGGTGGGCGACCTTCCTCTCGGTTGCGCCGCCGTCTGCAACGCCAGCATTTCCGTCCAGCGGCTTGCGGTCGAGGCCGCGATGCGCGGTGACGAACGGCTGCTGGTGCAGTCCATGATGCTGGATCCCCTGGTCGGCGCGGTGTGCACGCCGCCGGAGATCGCGCAGATGGTCGACGACCTGCTGATCGCCCAGGCCGAGTGGCTGCCCCAGTACGGCACGGCGATCACCGCCGCCCGCGAGCGGCTGCGCTCGGAGCCGCGCCTGCCGACCCGTGACTGGGAAGGGGCGGCGCGGCTGCCGGTGCGCAGCATCGAGGAGCTCCGCCGGGAGGACGAGGCCGGGGCCACCGCCGCGAAGACGATCAAGGCCGAGGAAGAGGCGCTGGCGGCCGGCGAGTAACCGGTCGCGCGCGCGGGGAGGGCATCTCTTTCAGCGGATCGGGCGGCTGCTCGCTGCCGGCGGCACGATCAGAAGTCGATGCCGCGCTGAGCCTTGATGCCGGCCTGGAACGGGTGCTTGATCTCCACCATCTCGCTCACCAGGTCGGCGTAATCGATCAGCTCCGGCGGAGCGCCGCGGCCGGTCAGGATCACGTGCGTCCGGGATGAGCGAGCCTCCAGGCACTGCAGGACCTCGTCCGCCGGCAGGTAGCCGTAGCTCATCACCACGTTGATCTCGTCCAGGACGACCAGGTCGAGGTCGCCGCCGGTGATCATCTCGCGCGTGATCGCGAGCCCCGAGCGGGCGGTGGCGATGTCCGCCTCCCGGTCCTGGGTGTCCCAGGTGAATCCCGAGCCGGTGGTGCGCCATTCGAGCAGGTCCGGGAAGCGGCTGAAGAACTGGCGCTCGCCGGTCTTCCAGGTGCCCTTGATGAACTGCACGACGCCGACGCGCTTGCCCCAGCCGAGGGCGCGCGCCACGACGCCGAAGGCGGCGCTCGATTTGCCCTTGCCGTTGCCGGTGTGCACCAGCACCAGCCCGCGGTCCGGGTTCGACGCGCGGGCGACCCGGCCCCGCTGCTCGGCCTGCAGCTCGCGCATGCGCTCGGCGTGCTCGCGGTCCGTCGCGGCTCCGTGCCGAGTCGTGTCGCTCATTCGGATACCACGTCGAGCGCCGCGAACACGTCGTTCAGCAGCACCGGCAGCAGCACGAACGGGCCGTCGATGTCGGACGAGGTCGCCACGTGCGCGGCCTCGGCCTTCGGGTAGATCGTCAGCCGGTGCGAGGTCTCGGCACCGCGAAACTCCACGTCCACCAGCGGCGCTGTCTCCGGGACGGCTTCGACGAAGCGGGTGGCCACCATCCCCGCCAGGCGGTCCAGCGCCCGCCTGATCGTCTCGGGATCGCGATCACCGCCGCCGACAACGCTCCAGGTCACCGACTCCTCCTGCGTGGGCGGCACGCCACGCCGCAGCTCCAGGGTTCCGGCCGCGGTCCGGACCGAGATCGCGGAGATGTCGGCCGTCTCGAAACTCAGGATCGACTTGTCGCGCAGGACCTGCTCCTGCGTCGAAAAGGCGCGGGTCAGATCGCCGGTCGCCTGGTACACGCGCGGGTCGTCGTCGATCAGCACGTAGGTGTGGCTGTAGGTCGGCGCCCGCTTGCCGATCCGGAGCACGCGCAGGCGGTCGGCGCCCTCCAGGAAGGTGGCGGTGATAGCTTCCGTCTCGTCCAGGCCATAGCGCCCGTAGGTCGGCTCTTCGGCGATCAGGTCGCTCAGGGTGAGGGTGGCCGCCGCGCGCACCATGCCGTCGACGATCCTGGGCTCCGCGGGATACCCGCGGCCGTGGATCAGCCAGCCGTCGTCGGTGCGCTGCAGCACCACCCGCGTCTCGCCGCGCTCGACCTCGACCCGGTCGACGGCGGCCTCCGCCATCGGTGGGAGGACCGGCAGCTCGTAGTGCAGCCGGTCGTCGCGCCGCACGACCAGGTAGACCGACAGGGCGGCGATGATCGCCAGCGGCAGCGCGTAGCGGAGCAGCACGCGAACGGCCAGGCTCACGACGCGCTCCCGCCTGCCCGGGCACCTGCCGCCGCCGGGCCGAAGCGCGCCTGAATGCCGCGCTGGCGGAGGCGCCACCACAGCCACAGGGCCGCCCCGGCCAGCGCCACCAGGGCCGGCGGCCCGGCGATCAGGAAGGTCTTCACGGCGCTCTGCGTATCCGTGGAGAGGGTGCCGAGGCGGCGCACCAGCGATCCGCGGCCGCGCAGCGCCGCCCGGTCCTCCTGACCGCTGAGGTAGTCGACCAGGTTGTGGATCAGCATCGTGTTCGGGTTCTGCTGCCCGGCCTCGATGAAGCTGTTGCCCAGGATGGTGGAGGTGCCGATCACGAACAGCCGCGCGCCGGGCGCGCTCTCCGGAACCACCTGCGGCGCGGCCTGCACCGCGTCGCCCGTGAGCAGCGTCCCCCCTTCCTCGTCCGCGCCTTCGTCTTCGTCGACCGGCCGCACCGGCGGGGTGCGGTCGGCGAAGTAGCTGGTGAACCGCCCCTCGCCGTAGGCCGCCAGCAGGCTTGCGGCCCGCTCCTCGGCCGGCGGCGGCGTGGTGGCGCGGGGGTCGATCAGGTCGGTGCCGCCGGGCACCTCCCAGGCGGTGGCGGAGCTGCGCAGCGCTTCCACGAAGCGCACGTCCGGCTGCGCGCCGGTGAGCTCCAGCGGCGAGGCGTTCATCACCAGGACGTCGTCCAGCCGCTGCAGCGGCGGCCACGAGGTGTCCATCTCCGAGCGGCGCACGATCGGCACGAAGGCGATGCGGCTCTCGGTCACGCCGCCGCGCTCGTTCGGCTGGACCTGCACGAACGCCTGCTCGTCGTCGAGCACGTAGCTTGGGCGTACGCCCACGCCGTAATGGGCGAGCAACTCCTCCAGCCCGGTCTGGCGCGGGATCTGCAGCGAGCTGCCGCCGGTGAACGTCTGGGTGGTGAAGATGGAGTGGGTGTCGACGAACGCCAGCAGTGCGCCGCCCCGCATCAGGTGCTGGTCGATCTGGAAGAGCGCCCATTCGCTGAGCGGCTCGTGCGGCGAGACGATCAGCAGCGTGCGCAGGTCGGGCGGAATCTCGCGATCCGCAAGCAGAAGGCCCCGGTATTGGTAGTCGCGCGACAGCAGCCCGAACAGGTCCGCCAGGTCGGTCATCACCGGCTGGCGCCCTTCGGTGAGGTTGCCGCGGTACGGCGGGGTCCCGAAGTCGGCCAGGTAGCCGATCTCCGGCTGACTGCCGAGCAGGCCCTTGAGCGTGCTGTCGATCGACCGCCGGATCGTCTCCGGATCGGCCACGCGGGCCCCCTGCGGCGTGGTCTCGATCAGGTTGAGCGTCAGCGTCTTCCCTTCCGAGTACAGGACGATGCCGGCGTAGGCGAAGCGCTCCTCGCCGTCGGCGGTGCGGAAGCCCAGCGGCGTGAGCTGCAGGCGCAGGGCGTCCATCGGATCGAGCCCGGACACCGACGGGTCGACGGCCGTGAAGGCCAGCCGGCCGAAGTAGGAGCCGCCCAGCTCCTCGACGATCCCGCCTACCGCCGCCGGCAGCGCCTGCAGCCCGGGACTGATCGCGGCCAGCTCGCCCGAGAAGTAGAGCCGCACGGCGATGTCCTCCTCGAGCGCCAGCAGCACGCTGACCCGCTCGGTGAGGCGGCCGATCGCCTCCGTGATCCGCATCTCCAGTCCGTCGGTGGTGGTCAGGGCGCCGAGCGTCTCCACCAGGTCGCCGTGCACGATCGCCAGGCCGGAGAACACGGAGCGCACGACGACCTCCGTGCGGTCCACCTGCTCCACCTGGATCGGATAGATCAGGTAGTCCCGCGCAAGCATCTCGGTGTCCTGCGCTTCCGGGCCGTCGCCGATCGTGTGGAAGGTGCTGTTGAAGAATTCACCGCCGTGCTGGGCGTAGGAATCGAACAGGTCCTTCACCGCGCGCTCGATGTTGTTGAACGGCGCCTGCAGGTCGGTCGAGAAGAAGGCGCGGATCGTCAGCGGCTCGCGCAGGCGGCTGACCGCTTCGATGCTCTGCGGCGCCAGCGAGTGGACCCTGCCCTCGGTGAGGTCGGCCTGGAAGAACAGGGTAGTGGAGGCAGCGTTGAGGAGCACCACCGCCCCCAGCCAGAGCAGCGGCGGTACCAGGCGGTCGGCAAGCCGCCACGGGGAACGTACGTCGGAGCCTTTCTTCATGGCCGGCGCCTCAGCGCGAAGCCGGTGCCGGTCAGGAAGACGGCGATGCCGGACAGGAAGTAGACCAGGTCGCGGGAGTCGAGCACGCCGCGCGCGATGTTGCGGAAGTGGTAGTCCGCGCCCAAGTGCTGCACCACCTGGGTGATCCTGCCCGGCACGTAGATCAGCAGGTCGTCGATCAGGGCCAGGCTCACCGAGATCGCCAAACCGATCACGAAGGCGACGATCTGGTTGCGGGTCAGAGCGGAGGCGAGCATGCCCACCGAGCAGTACAGCGCGATGAGCAGCACGGCGCCGATGTAGCCGGCGACCACCGGCCCCCAGTCCAGGTCCCCGAGCCGCGAGATCACGATCGGGTACAGGACGGTCGGCGCCAGCACCAGCACGACGAAGCCGACGGCGCCGGTGAACTTGCCGATCAGGACGTCCAGGTGCGTTACCGGCAACGTGGCCAGCACCTCGTAGGAGCCGGTGGAGAACTCCTCCGCGAACGCGCGCATGGTCACCGCCGGCACCATCAGCGCCAGGGTGAGCGGCAGCAGCTCGAAGAACTGGCGCAGGTCGGCGCGCCCGCCCAGGAAGAACGGCTGCATGAACAGCCAGCCGGTCATCACCAGGAAGACGATCGCGACGATGTAGCCGATCGGCGCCAGGAACGCCGCGCGCAGCTCGCGGCCGATGATCGACAGGGAGGCGCGGCTCATGAGCGGAGCTTCCTCCGGGCGCGGCGCCGTGAGGCCCTTGCGTCCGGGGTCGGGTCGCTGTCTCCCGGCTCGACCTCGGCCGTGGTCAGCTCGCGGAAGCGCTCCTCCAGCGAGCGGCCGCCGGTCAGCTCGGCGGCGGTGCCGTCGGCGACCACGGTGCCGCGGTCGATGATGACGATGCGGTCGCAGGTGCTCTCCGCCTCGCTGAGGATGTGGGTGGAGAAGATGATCGCCTTGCGCTCCCCGGCGGCGCGGATGATCGCCCGGATCTCCGCGATCTGGTTGGGGTCCAGGCCGGCGGTCGGCTCGTCCAGCACCAGCAGGTCCGGGTTGCCGATCATGGCGTGCGCCAGCCCGACGCGCTGCTTGTAGCCGCGCGACAGCTCCCGGAACGGGCGGTGGATGACCTCGGTGAGCCCGCACAGCGGCACCAGCTCGCCGATGCGGCGCCGCCGGTCAGCCTTGCGCATGCCGCGCACCGCGCCCGTGTAGTGCAGGTAGTCGTGCACGAGCATCTCCGCGTAGAGCGGCGCGAATTCGGGCAGGTAGCCGACCATCCGCTTGACGGCCAGCGGATCGGCCGCGACGTCGACTTGGTCCACCAGCGCCCGGCCCCCGGTAGCCGGCAGGTACCCGGTGAGGATGCGCATCGTGGTGGTCTTGCCGGCGCCGTTGGGGCCGAGCAGCCCCACCACCTCGCCTCGGTCGACCGAGAAGGACACGCCCCGCAGGGCCTGGACCGTCCCGTACCTCTTGATCAGTCCTTGGACGCGTACCATCGAACGAACGCTCCGCTGCCTTTCCGGGACGCTACCGGTCGCGATCGGCGGGAATGCTCTGGTTGTCGAACAGCTCATCCCCCGGCGCCGTCTTCGCAACGCTGCTCATGGGGTCAAGATACCGCACGTGCCCCGACGGCGTCGCGGTCAGGCATCGATGAGCCGCGCCAGGTCGTCGGCGCAGGCGTCCAGGCCGAAGCGGGGGTTCCAGCCCCAGTCGCGCCGCGCGCTGGCGTCCTCCATGGCCGACGGGATGGTGCCGAGCATGGCGATCACGTCGCGGTGCGGCTCGAAGCGGTAGCGGAACCCGTCCACGCGGCTGCTCACCGCGTCGGCGAAGTCCTGCGTCGAGGGCGAGAAGGCGTGCAGGTTGTACACCCGCCGGGTCAGGCGCGTGCCGTCGGCGTCCACCAGCCCCAGGATCCCGTCGATCACGTCCCGCACGTAGATGGTCGTCACGCGCAGGTCGGGGGGGGCGGGGTACGCGAAGGCCTCGCCGCGGCGCGCTGCCAGGAAGGCGTGCGAGGGATAGGCGCTCACCGCGCCCGGCGGTGCGTACGGCGACACGACCACGGGCAGCCGCACGGCGCGGAAGTCCAGGCCGGCCGTCTGCCACAGGTAGACGCCCATGCGCTCGACCGCGACCTTGGTGACCCCGTAGATGGTCGACGGCCACTGCGGCTGGTCCTCCGGCAGCGGGTCGGGGAGCTCGCCCGCGTAGGTGGCGAGGGTGCTGGGAAAGAAGAAACGGCTCACGCCGCGCTCGGCGGCCATGCGCAACAGCTCGACCGACGCGTTGGCGTTGACCTGCCAGGCGGTGGGCGGGTCGGCCTCCGAGGAGAGGGTCAACAGCGACGCCATGTGCAGGATGCACTCGGGCCGGACCTCGTCGAGGAGCCTCGCCATGCGGGCGCGGTCGGTGATGTCGGCCTGCTCGAAGCGGACGCCGGGGACGACCGGCGGTTCGCGGTCCATGCCCGTGACCTCCTTGCCGGCGGCGTGCAGGCGCTCCACCAGCAGGCGCGCCAGGTTGCCGGCCGCGCCGGTCACCAGGTAGCGGGTCATCGGGCGCTCACCGTGAGGGGGCCGTGGCGGCGGTCGGTGATCGGAAGCTCGCCCGCCAGCTCGATCAGGTCGGGTATGTCCAGGATCTCGCGCATGCCGAAACAGTACAGCGGATACTCCGCGCCGTTCGGGTCCACGTGCGACTCGATCAGGTCGTCCAGGGAGTAGGGCAGCCCGTCGGTGGTGACGCAGGCGTAGGCGTCCGGATCGCGTGCGGCGGCCAGCAACGCCACCATGGAGGCGACCCGGCCGGCGGCCTGCACCTGGACGGGCGCGCCGAAGCGATCGCGGGCCCAGGCGGCAGCGGCGGCGAGTTGGCCCACCTGCAGTCCCAGGACCGGGCGCCCGATCGCCCGCAGCAGCAGCGCGTAGGTTTGAGAGGCGGCCAGCAGGCCCGCGCCGATCAGGTCCACGTGCAGGAACGTCCGTCCCGTCTCACGGGCGCACGACTCCGGGTCGCCGGCGGCGCCCGACAAGGGGGCGCCGATGCTGACGATGGCGCCGGCGGCGCCGTCCGGGACGGCCAGACGGGCGGGCAGCGGCCAGTAGCCGTCAACCTGCAGCGTGATCTCCTCGACGCGTACGCCCAGCTCGTCCCGCACCCAGACCCAGCTCGCCTGCGTGGTTGCGGTGGTCACGGAGCTGTCGCGGTAGCCGATCACCCGGTCGAGGTCCTCGCGGGTCGGTTCGCGGGGCTGGTCCGCTTCGCGACGCCGGAGCTCCTGCAGGCGATCGGTGGCGAGCGTCGCGAACGTCGCGCGCTCCTCGGGCAACCCGACCCACAGGTCGCGCTCGTGGTAGAGCTCGTCCCGGTACGGCAGCTCGCCTTCGGGCACGTCCAGGCCGAAGTGGCGGTTCACCCACGCGTAGCAGGCGAGGCGGTTGCCCAGGTCGTAGTTGTGGCCGGGATCGGTGCCGATGTGCATGGCGCAGCGGTCGGCCACGCCCAGCAGCTCGTAGGCGCCGCGCGCCGCCTCGCAGGTGCCGGAGGCCGCCTTGTGCGGCTGGAAGCAGCAGTCGTCGTAGCGGTTGAAGATGAACAGCACCGGGCGCGGCGCCACCAGCGCCGACAGCACGTCGTAGTCGCCGATCGTGCACATGCCGGCCGGCAACTGCTCTGCGTCGCCCACGTCGGCCAGGTCGCGCCGGTCGGCCGCCGGCATGTGGCCGGCGACCGGCACGCTCACCGCCACGCGCTCGTCCAGCGCGGACAGCACGATGGTCTGCCAGCCGCCGCCGGACAGCCCGGTCATGGCCACGCGCGACGGATCGGTCAGCTCGTGATCGATGAGCAGGTCCAGGGCGCGCTTCATGGTGAGGTAGAACACCCCGGCGCCGGCCTGGCCCAGCAGGTCCAGGAGCTGCTGGTGGTTGTGGGGCGCCAGGTTGGTCATCTCGCCGCGGCCGAGCAGCTCCAGGCTGAGCGCGGGCAGTCCGCGCCGTGCCAGGTTGCTGCAGCGCGCCTGCTTGTGCTCGACGGCGATGCCGCGCGATTCGTGGCCGTTCACGTCCAGCACGGCGGGGGTCGAGCGCTCGCCGCCCAGCGGCGTGGCCGGTTCGTAAAGGAGCGCGGGCACCCACACGCCGGGGTAGCCCTCCAAGCGCAGCTTGCGGATGCGGTACTCGGGGGAGGGTTCGAGCGTGTCGCCCCAGACCACCCGCGGCGGCTCGGCCAGCAGGTCCGGCGGATGGCCGTGCAGGTAGAGCTCCAGGTAGCGGGCGCGCAGCTCGGCGGCGCGGGTCTGCCACTCGGCCGCCGTGTCCGGCAGCGCGAGCCGCGGCCCGTGGCGGGCCACGTATTCGTACATCAGGCGGTTGCCGAGTTCGGGCCCGGCGGCTCCGGCGATCACCGGAGCGAGGGGAGATCCATTCATGTCAGTGCTTGTTCCCGGATGGTGTGGTGCCGATGATACTCATGCGGCCACCAGGATCGGAACCCGGTGGATAACGTTGCCCAGGTAGCCCTTGGGGTTCCACGGCTGCCGGAACGTTTGCGCGCTGCGGGTGTCGTCGAACGCGCGCGCCCAGATCTCGTAGTAGCCCCGGTTCCGGAAGGTCAGGTCGGGCCTGCCAGTGGTGCCAGGCATAGCGGTTTGCCGGAGCGCTCAGGGCAGCGGGGGCGAGCGTTGCGAGCGCCTTGACGCCGGTGAGCCCGTGCAGAACGCTGAGCGTCCGACGATGCCGTCCGTCGGTAGCAGCGAGCACGGCCCGCAGCGTTGAGGCTGGCTGGCGGCTGGTTGTACGCTATCGGGTGGCCGGGAGCCCGCCCGTAGGCTCGCGAGTCCAGATTCGTTCGACGGGGATCGTTCGACGGGGATCATGGCATGGCGCGACGACGGTCCGGGAAGCACGCAGGCGACGCGGGGGCGGTCCCGAACACCGCGGCCACCATCGGCCACGAGGCCAAGCTGTGGGCGATGGCCGACGCGCTGCGCGGCTCGATGGACGCCGCCGAGTACAAGCATGTCGTCCTCGGCCTCATCTTCCTCAAGTACATCTCCGACGCCTTCGAGGACCGTCACGCGGCCGTGCTTGCGCAGTGGGGCGAGGACGCCGCCGAGGACCGCGACGAGTACATCGCCGAGAACGTCTTCTGGGTGCCGGCCGAGGCCCGCTGGGCGCATCTGCGGGCGCAGGCGCGGCAGCCCACAGTCGGCCTGACGGTCGATCAGGCGATGGCCGCCATCGAGCGCGACAACCCGGCGCTCAAGGACGTGCTGCCGCGCGACTATGCCCGGCCGGCCCTCGACAAGCGGCGGCTTGGCCAGTTGATCGACCTCGTCAGCAACATCCGGGTCGGCGACGAGGACGCCCGGTCCCGTGACTTGCTGGGCCGCGTCTACGAGTACTTCCTGTCGCAGTTCGCGAGTGCCGAAGGCAAGAAGGGCGGCGAGTTCTACACGCCGCGCTGCATCGTCAGCGTGTTGGTCGAGATGCTGGCGCCGTACCGGGGCCGGGTCTACGACCCCTGCTGCGGCTCGTCGGGGATGTTCGTGCAGTCAGTCAAGTTCGTGCGCGCCCACGCCAGCGGCAACGGGAACGGCGGCAGGGCCAAGGCGGACATCAGCATCTACGGGCAGGAGTCCAACTACACGACGTGGCGGCTCGCGAAGATGAACCTCGCCATCCGGGGCATCGAGGGCCAGATCGCCCACGGCGACAGCTTCCACAACGACCGTCACCCCGACCTGAAGGCCGACTACGTCCTCGCCAACCCGCCGTTCAACGTATCGGACTGGGGCGGCGAGCGGCTGGCCGACGACAAGCGGTGGCGCTACGGCGTGCCGCCGAAGGGCAAAGCCAACTTCTCGTGGGTGCAGCACATGGTGCACCATCTGGCCCCGGCCGGCATCGCGGGCTTCGTGCTCGCCAACGGGTCGATGTCGTCGAGTCAGTCGGGCGAGGGAGAGATCCGGAAGAACCTGATCGAGGCGGATCTGGTGGACTGCATGGTGGCACTGCCGGGACAGCTCTTCTACTCGACGCAGATTCCGGCCTGCCTGTGGTTCCTGTCCCGGCGGCGACCGCGACGCGGCGAGATCCTGTTCATTGATGCCCGCAAGCTGGGCCGCATGGTGGACCGCACGCACCGCGAGCTGACCGACGACGACATCGCCCGTATCGCCGGTACCTACCACGCTTGGCGTGACGGCGCGGACGCCTACGAGGATGTGCCCGGGTTCTGCAAGAGCGCCCCGGTCGACGAGGTGCGGCGGCACGGCCACGTGCTGACGCCAGGGCGCTATGTCGGCGCGGAGCCGCAGCCGGACGACGGCGAGCCGTTCGAGGACAAGATGCGTCGGTTGGTCGAGGATCTGCAAGCGCAGCAAGCGGAGGGAACGCGGCTCGACGCCGCCATCGCCAAGAACCTGACGGCTTTGGGGTTCAGTCTGGAGTCGTCGGAATGAAGCTCGACTACTCGGCCCTGGAAGACACGGTCGCTCATTTGCAGAGGAGCTTCGACTACCTGCACGGCGATCTTGCCCGCACGGACTCCGGTCTGCGGGAGCAGTTCCGAGCCGCCACCATCCAGGCGTTCGAGTTCACCTACGAGCTGGCGGTCAAGATGATCCAGAGACAGCTGGCCCAGATCGTCGCCAATCCCGGCGCCTTGCGGGAGATGGACTTCGCCGACCGGATGCGCGACGCGGCCGACGCCGGGATCGTTCGTGACGCCCTGCCCTACACCCGTTATCGGGAGCTGAGGAACAAGACGTCCCACACGTACGATGCGGACCGGGCCGAGGAGACGGTCTCGGTGATCGACGAGTTCCTGCGCGACGTGCGTTTCCTCCTCCATGAGCTTCAGAAGCGCAACCCGTGACACCGATTGACGTTCGACCCGCGGATCTCGACACGATTCGGCGCATTCTGGGTCGGCATGTGCCTGACCTGGAGGTTTCGCGCCTTCGGATCACGGGTGACCTGGAACGCGCGCGAAACCTCCGATCTCGACCTTGCGCTGATGACGGACGAGCCGCTCACCCTCGCGCAAATGGCGGATCTGCGAGCCGCCTTCACGGACGCCGACCTGCCATTTCGCGTGGACATCGTGGATTGGGCGAGTGCGTCAGAGAAGTTTCTGAGCCTCGTCGAGGCAGAACACGCGATCCTGGTTGATGGCAGCGGAAGTTGTCGCACGGATTCATGGCCCGCCCGGTCGATTGAAGACGTGTGTCTGCGTGTGACGAGCGGCGGGACACCAAGCCGACGGCGGCCTTCATTCTACGAGGATGGCTGTTGGCCGTGGCTCAAGACACAGGAGCTGCAGGACGGATGGCTCGATGATTCTGAGGAGCACATAACGGAGGAGGCGTTAGCCTCGTCGTCGGCCAAAGTGCTGCCCCAGAACACCGTTCTTATGGCGATGTACGGCGGCGCCCCGACAGTCGGTAAGCTTGGCATCTTGCGACGTCCGATGACGTGCAACCAAGCCTGCTGTGCGATGATCGTGGATCCAGGGCAGGCCGATTATCGCTACTTGTTCTATCAGCTCCTACACGCGCGGCCGCGGATAACACCTCTCAACAGGTGCGGCTCAGCAGAACCTCAGTGGCCAGTTGATCAAGTCTCTAAACCGAAGTTCCAGAGCGTGAATCTCTCGTAACTTCATTGACAGAAATTAGTTGCAAGGTGATCTGCGTGCTGATTGGCGTCGTTTCGTGTCCATGTAGATGGTGGTGAATAGCGGCGAGATACATGCTATTTGATCTTGACATATCGTGACTTGTGTGTATTCTGTTGCCACAGATCAGTAGTCATGTACATCGAGTCTGTCCCCAACCGCTCCTCTCCCCCTGCCATCCTGCTCCGCGAGTCCTACCGCGAGCACGGCAAGGTCAAGAAGCGCACGCTCGCGAACCTCTCCAAATGGCCCCCTGATCTGGTCGACGGCTTGCGCACCCTGCTCAAGGGCGGCCACGCCTTCGCCTCGGTCTCGGATGCGTTGCTGCTCACGCGCTCGCTGCCCCACGGCCACGTCGCCGCCGTGCTGGGCATCCTCAAGCAGCTCGGACTCCATACCCTCATCGCCCGCAAGGCCAGCCGCTCGCGCGAGCTGATCATCGCCATGATCACCGCCCGCGTCATCGACGCGCAGTCCAAACTGGCCACCGCCCGCGCGCTCTCACCGCCCAGCGCCGTGTCCACCCTGGGCGAGTCGCTGCGGTTGGGGGAGGTCGATGAGAACGAGCTCTACGAGGCGATGGACTGGTTGGTCGGGCGCCAGGCGGCGATCGAGGACCGCCTGGCCGAACAGCACCTCAGCGAGCACACGCTGGTGCTCTACGACGTGAGCTCGACCTACTTCGAGGGCAGCCACTGCGAGCTGGCGCAGTTGGGACACAGCCGTGACGGCAAGTCGGGCACGCTGCAGATCGTGTTCGGGCTGCTGTGCACCCAGGAAGGCTGTCCGGTGGCGGTGGAGGTATTCCCTGGCTCTACCGCCGACCCGAAGACGGTGAGCGCGCAGGTGGACAAGATCCGCACCCGCTTCGGACTCACGCGGGTGGTGCTGGTCGGCGACCGCGGGATGCTGAGCGCGGCGAGGATCCGCGAGGACCTGCAAGAGGTGGAGGGGCTGCGCTGGATCACCACGCTGCGCGCGCCGACGATCCGCAAGCTGGTGGCCGCCGGCGAGGTGGCGCCGTCGTTGTTCGACGAGCGCGACCTGGCCGAGATCACCAGCGAGGAGTTTCCGGGCGAGCGGCTGATCGTGTGCCGCAACCCGTTGCTGGCCGACGAACGGGAGCGCAAGCGCCAGGAGCTGCTACAGGCCACCGAGCAGAAGCTGGCCCCGATCGCTCAGGCCACCCAGCGCGTCCATCAGCCGCTACGGGGCGAGGCCGAGATCGGCATGCGGGTCGGCAAGGTGATCAATCACTACAAGGTGGGCAAGCACTTCGTGACCGAGATCACCTCCGAGTCGTTCAGCTTTCGGCGCGATGAGGCCAAGATCGACGCCGAGCAGGCGCTGGACGGGCTGTACATCGTGCGCAGCAACGTGGAGCCGCAGGTGCTCGACGCGGCGCAGACGGTGCGCGCCTACAAGGGGCTGTCGAAGGTGGAGCGGGCGTTTCGGTGCATGAAGTCCGTGGACCTGAAGGTGCGCCCGATTCACCACCGGCGCGCCGATCGAGTGCGGGCGCACGTGCTGCTGTGCATGCTGGCCTACTACGTGGAGTGGCACATGCGGCGCTCGCTGGCGCCGTTGCTGTTCGACGATCACGATCGACAGGGCGCCGAGCGCAAGCGGGTCTCCGAGGTGGCTCCGGCGCAGCGATCGGCGGCCGCGGCGGCCAAGGCGTCGAGCAAGCGCACCGAGGACGGGTTGCCGGTGCACAGCTTTCGCACGCTGATCACTGAGCTGGGCACGCTGACGGCGAACACGATGCAGGTTGCAGAGGGCGGCAGCACGTTCACGCTGCACACGCACCCGACACCGGTTCAGCAGCGCTGTTTCGAGCTGCTTGGGGTCACGCCCCGCATGTAGCCATGCACAGGAACCTGCACCATTGAGAAACTACCCTGACCACAAGGACTTCAGGCAATTTCGCTCCTGGAACTTCGGTCTAAAGTTCCCCTTTCCGCCCTTGCCCGAGCAGCGCGCCATCGCGCACATTCTCGGCACGCTGGACGACAAGATCGAGCTGAACCGCCGGATGAATGCGACGCTGGAGGCGATGGCGCGTGCGCTGTTCCGGTCCTGGTTCGTGGATTTCGATCCGGTGCGGGCCAAGATGGAGGGCCGCGACACCGGGCTTCCGAAGGAGATCGCCGACCTGTTCCCAGACGCGCTGGACGATGAGGACAAGCCCGTGGGGTGGCAGATCTACACCCTAGTTCCTGTCCGGTAACTCGCAACTCGTTTGAAGGGCTTGAGTTGAGGATCGAAAGGGGGCGGACAAAGAAACGGTGTTTCGGCTACCATCGTTGGTGAAGTCCTAAACGATAGCCGAAACACCGGAGGTCAGATGCGCTCCACACGCATCATCCAGCCCAGCGTATTCCAAGCGCCCGAAGTTGTCCATCCCGTCGCCGAAGAGCTGGAACGTGCTTCCGGATGGCTCGATCAGCACGCGGAATTGCTCGAGGTGGTTGGCCGCTGTGTTGGCGGCTCGGTCGCCTGGGGTCGCCATGGCCTGACCTGCGAGACGATCCTGCGCTGCGCGGTGCTCAAACACCTGATGGGCTATTCGTACCGCGCGTTGGAGTTCGCCCTGCACGATTCGGCCACCATGCAGCGCTTCGCACGGGTCGATCCGTACGAGGTGCCGAAGAAGTCGGCGTTGCACGCCGGCATCAAGGCGATCGACGCCGAGGCCTGGAGAAGCATCGAGGGCGTGCTGCTGCAGGACGCCAAGTTGCGAGGTATCGAGTCGGGCACTCAGGTGCGCATCGACAGCACCGTCACCGACACGGACATCCTGGCACCGTCGGACAGCCGGCTGTTGTACGACGGCGTGCGGGTCCTGACGCGGTTGCTGCGCCAGGCGCGCGGGCGCTTGGCGGGGGTGTCGTTTCGCGACCACTGCCGCGCTGCCAAGCGGCGCGAGCAGGAGATCCGCTCGGGGCGCGGTGCGCGGCGGCCGGCGGCCACCTATCGGCGGCTGCTGAGGCTGGTGGCGCAGACGACCGGCTACGCGACGGCGGCGCGAGCGCGCGTGTGTTGCGTAACTGATCAGTGGGCCGGGAGTTGGTGGGCCGAGATGGGCGCCTGCCTGGAGCTGGTCGCGCGGGTGGTCGACCAGACGAAGCGACGCGTGTTCGACGGCGAAACGGTGCCAGCCAGTGAGAAGGTGGTGAGCCTGTTTGAGCCGCACACCGACATCATCGTCAAGGGTGGGCGTGCGACCGAGTACGGCCACAAGATCAACCTGAGCTCAGGGCGCAGCGGGCTGGTGCTCGATGTGGTGGTCGAGGCGGGCAACCCGGCCGACAGTACGCGCTGCCTGCCGATGCTGAGGCGGCATGCGGAGTTCTACGGCGAGCCGCCGAAGCGGGCGGCGTTCGATGGCGGATATGCGTCGCGGGAGAATCTGACGGAGGCCAAGAAGTTGGGCGTGGAGCACATGATGTTCCACAAGAAACGGGGCCTGGAGCAGACCGACATGACGCCGTCGGCATGGATCTACGGTCAGTTGAAGCGCTTTCGGGCCGGTGCGGAAGCAGGAATCTCGTATCTGAAGCGCTGTTTTGGCCTGGAACGCTGCAACTGGAGTGGCTGGGACCATTTTCAGGCGTACGTGCACTCGGCGGTGTTCGCCCACAACCTGATGCGGCTGGTCCGTTTACTGCCCACTTGAGGCAATCTGGCCGGAGTCGGTCGTCCTTCTTTGACAATTTCTCAGGTACATTGATGGGACTCGTGCGAGCTCGATGTCTCGATACCCCAGAACATATCGCCGATGACCTCGAAACCGGCTCCTCAAGCGGTGTCAAAACCAAGCTCGTCTGCGTCTGATTCCTGATTCCCAAAGGTCCTGTCCACCCTCGAGACGCTCTTCCCCTGACTCGCTCTCCCGAAACCGGGGATTGCCGGACAGGAACACCCTAAGCGATCTGGTGCATCATCACCGCGCGACGGTTTCGCCTAGCACCGAACCTGCGTGTATCTTCGAGCACTACAGTATCCCATCTTACGATGCGGCGAACGAGCCGTCCCTCGATACCGGTGGCTCAATCAAGAGTAATAAGACAATCGTGGCGGATGGGGCAGTTCTTCTCTCCAAATTGAATCCGGAGATTGAAAGGGTATGGTTGCCCAACCCAAAGAAAGAAATACCTCAAGTCGCATCTACCGAATTCCTGGCCCTTACACCTCTTTCACCGGCGACCAGCAGCATTCTGTACTGCCTCTTTAGAAGCCCAGAATTCAGGGGGGAAATGGCCGCTATGGTCACCGGAACATCAAAGAGCCATCAGCGCGTTCCGCCGAAGGCCTTGCTGTCTCGCGAGGTGCTGGTTGCAGACTCGCGGTTGTTTTCTTCGTTTGATCAGATGGTTCGTCTCTTCCTTGATCGATTGCTGTTAAACCGCCAGGAAGTGCGAACGCTGGCTGAAATCCGCGACCTCCTCCTCCCGAAACTCACGTCGGGGGAAATACGCCTCCGGGATGCTGAAAAGAGATCGTGGCATGATCCGCGTTCACGTAAATCCCGAGCTTCTGCACTGGGCGCGTGAGCGCGCCGGCATTGCGGGAAGCTCTTGCAGTGAAGTTCAAGAAGCTGCCCGAATGGGAGAGCGGCGAGACTCAACCTACCCTGAAGCAGTTGGAGGCGTTCGCTCGCGCCGTCCATGTGTCCGCTGGAAGCTTGAAGCATCTAAAACGTTGAGAGGAACATGTTCCAGGAGTATCCACAGAAAGACGTCAACGAACCGATCCTGTTGCATCAGGGTCGATTTGGGCTCCGATGGGTCGACGACCAACTCTCCGAGGGACCGGGTTCGGCCCGCTTGATCTGGCTACCTTCGCCAGGCATCGAAATCGACATCGACATCGGAACTGATGCGCTGAGGACTGATCTCAATTCCGTAACCTTGGAGTTGCCGGGTTTCGAAACAAACAACGTGGTAGTTAAATCGTTATCCGTCGGGCCGCATGGCCGACGAGTCCGCGTATTCGTCAGTAAGCTGGAATCGGGCTGCGAACGAGATCCCCTCGTGACCGTTGGATTCCAACTCGTCAATTTCACCGACGTCATCACGCCAGAGCTGTTCGCCGCGCCCGACGATCCGATGACGCTCACTTACGCACGGAAAGAAGCCCAACAACTTCTAAAACGAGGAGGCGTGGTTACCCGCTCGACGGCCAGCCTCGAACACGATGGTTGGCAGGTCGACCTCGTTGCGGTGTCCGGTGCCGCTGACGTGTACAAGGGCCTGGAGAGTTCCGGCGGATACGGGTTCACGCATGTCGGTCGGTTGACGAGGGTCGACGGGTCCGCATTCACCGCGGAGCGCGCGAGTACGATTCTTAAGTCGTTGACCGCCTTTTTGACGTTCGCGCGCGGGGCTGCGTGCAGTATTCCCATTCGTTGGGGGTACGGGACTACGGGAGAGGTCGATTGGCGACAATTCTGCTGGCCAGTGGTTGACAGATGGACCTCCAGTCAATCCTCCTGGTTCGATAAAAAAAGTGGTTCCCTCCTGACGGAAATGTTCGACGCGTTCTGTCAGAAGCACAACGACAAGGCCCTCCGGGAGTCGTTGGTCGTTGCGCTCCACTGGTACCGCCACTGCAACACGCAGTCGAGCGGCATGGAAGGCTCACTCGTTCTGGGGATGGCGGCACTCGAACTACTGAGCGCTCTCGTCGTCGCTGGGCAAAATCAGATGTCAGTTGCGAAACACGACCGTCTTAGCGCTGCGAAGAAGCTCCGCGTCCTGCTGCAAGCACTCAAGGTTACAGCGGACATTCCGTCCCGGTTCAAGGCGCTGACCACCTTTGCCGCGAACACGGAAAAGTCCGACTCGTGTGAGGCGATAGTAGCATTGCGGAACGGATTCGTCCACTCCAACGAAACACGAAGAAAGGTCGTGTTCGGGGCGGACGGCAGTGCGGCGACGTCCGATGCATGGTGGTTGTCGCTCTGGTATCAGGAACTTGCGCTGCTCTACCTATTGAACCACCGGGGAAGCTACGCAAACCGAACGACCGCGGGTTGGGAGGGACAAGTCGAACCGGTCCCATGGAGTGGCTGTTCTTCCGCTGCCGGTGATGAGGGCGCGCGGTGAGGGAGCCGCCGCTTTGGATCTGCTCACGGCGACGGTCCACCGCTCGGCCTGGGGACACGGAGGGCGGGGCATGAGAGATGACGGGCGAGCAGGCGCCCGCGTTTCATCACAGTTGGAATTCACCGTAGAAGCGGCGGGCCGGTTCGGCGCGGGTGTACACCATCGGCTCGCCCCATGCCGAGCACGACCGCGCCGTGGCCGCCGCCTGCCGCGACCTGTGGTGTCGGCGTTGGCCGAGACGGGACGCGCGGGTTTGACGCGCTGGCGCCGGATAGGCACCGATGAGCCGATGATGAGGCGCGTAGTCCTGACGGTCATGGTGACCATAGCCGTCGTCGCTGGGCGCAGACAGGGTGGAAGCTCTTTGAGCTTGGCGTAGACGAAATGACCGACACCGACACGCTACCAGCGCAGCGCCAACGTACACGCGTTCGTTTCGATGATGGTAAGGTGGGCGTTCAGGATTGGATCATCGACGATTGGATTGCTGGTAAGAGGACACAGATAGGTCTTCTCGGTGCCAGCAGGGACCAAGCTCTGGTAGAAGCGGTACAGTGTGTTTCCACGGGGTGGTTCCTTGTGGCTTTGTATTTATTGCTGTCATATACAGATAACCACAAGTGCCACCCCGTGTCTATCCCCTTCGTGAGTTTTCCGGGCTATGCGCCGTCTGGTCTGTGCGGCTGCCTACGGTGCGGGTGCGGTACGGGGGCGAGGAGGAGCCGTCCTATCCCGCAACTGCCCCCCGCCGCCTGTGAGGGTAGGCCCGTCGATGCCCAGGTGGGCGCGGGCATGCTCATGGAAGGCGATGGCCAGGGTCGTGGTGCCCGCGTACTCGCACCCGCTCAGAATCAGCTTCAGGCCTTCTCCTTTACCGCGGAGCCCCATGCAGCATACCCGTTGATCACCGCTGGCGCACGCGGAGCACGCCGCTACGGCTCGGTGGGGACGGCCGTGACCCACATCGGGGTGGCGCCGAGCGGGGCCCGCGCGACGCGGGTCAGCCGGCCATCGGAGTCGCCGATCCGATGTACGGAGAGCCCGCCGGAGGCGGTGCCAGTGGACAGCACGAACCGCTCGCCGGCGTCCAGACCGAACGCCCGTGGCCCCGCCTCGGTCGGCGCGTGGCCGCTCACGCGCAGAGCGCCGTCGTCATCGACGACGAAGCTGACCATGCTGTCGTGGCCGCCGAGCGGCGCGAACAGCAGGCGGCCGTCGGACGTGATGCGGATCTGCGTGCAGCCGGTGGTTCCGGTGTAGCCGGAAGGAATCATCGACACGGTGTCCTCTTCAGTGAGCGCACCGGTGCGCGGGTCGTAGCGGTAGCGGGTCACGCTCGACCCCTGCTCGTTGCAGGCGTACAGCAGCGGCAGGCGCGGGTGGAAGCAGCAGTGTCGGGGGCCGGCCTCGTTGCGGGCGTGCACGAACGGCGGGTCGAGCGGGGAGAGCCGGCCGCTGGCCGCGTCGAACCGGTACTGCCAGATGGCGTTGGGACCCACGCCCGCGGCGATGTGCAGGGCGTACGCGAAGCGGTTGCCCGGATCGGTCTGGAACGAGTGCGCCGACAGCGCCGTGTCCCGCCACTCGACCGTCGCGGGTTCGAGCGACCCGTCGTCGCGGACGGCATGCACGTGCACGCCTTCGCCGCGGTAATAGGAGGAGAGCAGGAACGCCCCGCTGCGGTCGGTGCGCATGAAGTTGGGGTCGGAGCGGACGCTGATCGTACCGAGCAGCCGCAACTCGCCGCCGGGCTGGATCGCGTAGCTGGAGATCTGCCGGGAGCGTCGCTGCCCGACGTAGAGAAACCGGCGCCGCGGATCGACGGCCAGCGGCGCGGGCCCGCCGCTCGCGGCCACCGGCGCCAGCGGCTCCAGCGCACCGGATTCGTCCAGGGCGAGCCGGGCGATGCGGTCGTCGTCCCGCAGGGAGACGAGCAGGACCTGCGTCATGCTCCGTCGACGGTGGCGTGGATGACGACGTCGTGGCGGAAGGGCTCCAGGGCGATGCGGGTGGCCGGTCCTCCCTGCAGGCGTTCCAGCGGGACGGATCGCCCGGTGGTCGGGTCGAACCTGCTCACGGCGAGCGTCGCCTCCGGCAGATCCAGCACCAGCGCTCCGCCGATGGCCGTCCCGGCCTCGCCTGAACCTTCGGCGGGGGCCTGATCCTCCAGGTCGCGCACGCCCCGGTACTCGCGCGCGTCGGCGACATACACCGTGTAGTCCGCTCCGCGTACGCCGAAGACCACCGCGACCGTGTGCGGCGGCGCGGAGCGCAGCGCCTCCGGCAGTGGCCGGCTGCGCACCAGGTCCAGGCCGTGCACGTAGGCCGACAAGTGCCGGAACCAGGATCGCAGGTGCTGCTGCGCGTCCGGCGTGCCCTCCTCCAGGAACGGCTGGATGGAGAAGTCGATCACGTCGTAGTGGGCGCCGCAGAGCACGGACACCCAGGCGCGCTTGCGGTGCACGGTCCAGCCGTCCGGGTCACGGTACTGGCTGGCGACGTTGTCCTCGTCGTGATTGAGCGGCTTGGACTCGGTGTGCGCGGCCAGGGTCATGTCCCGGAACGCCGCGAGCCGCAGCTGCTTGCTCATGAAGTCGCCCAGGTGATGGTCGGCGCCGCGCAGCCGCGTGCCCGGCAGCGGATGGACGTTGACCACGTCGTAGTCCATCGCGTCGTAGCTGCGGTCGATGGTCTGCACGAACGGCCTGTCCACGAACGCCTCCTGCCCGGCGATCGGGTGCCGCCCGGCGCCCTCGTGGTCGGCGTCGCGCACCTCCGCGATCAGCGCGTCGAGCCAGGCGTTGACCTCGTCCACCAGCGGCCCCTCGGTGGGCACCGCGCGGCCGCCCGGCTCGTTGCAGATCTCGTAGATGACGTTGTCGTAGCCGCGAGTCTCGGAGACGATGCGGCGCACGTGCGCGCGCTGCCGCTCGAACAGCGCCGGGTGTCGGATGCTCAGGTACTCGGGGGAGGGGCAGGGCGGCAGCCCGTTGACGTTGTTCAGAGCGTGCAGGGGGTTCAGCCGCCACACCGGGTCGCCGTACGTGTTGCTGAGCAGCACCACCTCGACCACCACGCCCAGCTCGTCCGCCAGGCCGATGAAGCCGTGCAGGCGCTCGTAGAACTCGGGATCGTCGCGGTCCAGGTCGAAGCGCGGCTCACTGTCGAGCGCGAAGCCGGGACCGGTGCGCGCGAACGGGGCCACGTAGTCGGGGCTTGCGGGCTTGCAGGTCGATGCCGGGTTGATCGGCGTCTGCAGCTCTCGGAACAGCGTGAACAGCCGCGTCAGCGTCATGCCGTTGGCGGCGGCGTCGCGCAGGTAGCGCTCGAACCGGAACGGCCGGTTGAGCACCGCGCCGTAGTGCTCGGTCGCGGTCAGCAGGACCAGCGGGCGGCCGCGGAATTCGAACAGCTTGGGGTTGTCGGGATGGATGCGAACGGGTGCCATGGCAGCCAGTGTAGCGCTGGCTTCCGTGCACGGCGCGGGCGCCTGGGGTTCATACTTGTCCCGTGGATCGTCCGACGGTGGTCAGCATGCAGAACGCCGGCGTCAAGCGCGTGGTGAGGTTGCGCCGCAGGAGGGCGCGCGATCGCGAGCGGGCGTTCCTGATCGAGGGCTACCGGGAGTTGCTGCGCGCCGTGGAGGCGCGGCTGCCACTGGAAACGGTCTACCACTGTCCCGCGTTCTACCTGGGCGTCAACGAGCCGGCGCTGCTGGACCGCGCCCGCGGGGACTGCGGCGCCGAGCTGGTCCCGGCCGACGATGAGGTGTTCGCCAAGCTCTCGTACCGCGACCGGCCCGACGGGTTGCTGGCGGTGGCGCCGATGCCGGACTGGACGATCGACGGACTGCCGGAACCGCCGGCCGACCCGCTCTACGTGGTCGCCACCGCGATCGAGAAGCCGGGCAACCTGGGCACCCTGCTGCGCACCGCCGACGCGGTGGGTGCCGCCGCGCTGATCGTCTGCGACCCGGTGACCGACGTGTTCAATCCCAACGTCGTGCGCGCCAGCGTCGGCGCGCTGTTCACGGTACCCGCGGCGCAGGCCGGGGCCGAGGCCACGCGGCGCTGGCTGGCCGCGCGCGGGGTGCGCACGGTCGTCACCACGCCGGCCGCCGAGCGCTGCTACACCGACCATGACCTCACCGGCGCCGTGGCGGTGGTGCTGGGCAACGAGCAGTTCGGCCTGGATCATGCGTGGCTGGCCGGTGCCAACGCCGCCGTCTCGATCCCGATGCTGGGCCGCGCCGACTCGGTCAACGTCGCCATGGCGGGAGCGGCGCTGCTGTTCGAGGCGCTGCGCCAGCGCCGTCAGGCGGCGGTCACATCACAGGTATCAGCGGACCGATGAGCTAAGCTACCCGCGCCATGGCGAGCGACCGACCCAACATCGTACTGATCCTGACCGACCAGCATCGCGGCGATGCGCTGGGCATCGAGGGCCACCCGGTGCTGCAGACCCCCAACCTGGACTGGATTGCCGCCACGGGAGCGCGCTTCAGCCGCGCCTATGCCGAGTGCCCGAGCTGCGTGCCGGCGCGCCGCACGATGATGAGCGGCACGGCGCCGGCGGCGAACGGCGCGGTGGGCATGGGGCCGGACCCCGACTGGGCGCCGCCCCACCTGCTGGCTGGCGAGCTGACCGCCGCCGGCTACCAGACCGAGATGATCGGCAAGAGCCACGTGCGCGGCCGCGGTTCGAGCCGCTGGCGCTACGGGTTCGAGCACGTGCAGATCGCCGACAGCAGCAACACCGGCGACTACGCCGAGTGGCTGGCCGACCGCGGCGTGCGCGATCAGCACGCCGGCTACGCGCACGGGGTGGCCTCCAACGCCTGGGTCGGCCGGCCTCACCACCTGCCGGAGGAGCTGCTGCACACCTTCTGGGTGGTCGACCGCGCCATCCACTTCCTGGAGCACCGCGACGACGCGCAGCCGTTCTTCCTCAACCTGTCGTTCATCGACCCGCACCCGCCGTTCACGCCGCCGCGCCACTACTACGACCGCTACATCGACCGCGACCTGCCGGTCCCGCCGGTGGGCGATTGGGCGCTGGACATGCCGGGCGAGCCGGTGCCGCGCAAGGGCGTCAATCCCAACGCCTGGTACATCGACCTGGACGAGCACGACCGGCGCTGCAGCCAGGCGGCCTACTACGGGATGATCAACTTCATCGACGACCAGATCGGCCGGCTGCTGCAGGTGATGAAGACGGAGCTGGCCGACACGGTGTTCCTGTTCACCGCCGACCACGGCGAGATGCTCGGCGACCACCATATGTTCCGCAAGTGCTGGCCGTACGAGGGCTCGGCGCGCGTGCCGTTCCTGGTCAGCGGCCCACAGCGCGATCCGCTCTGCTCCGGCGTCGTGTCCGAGGCGGCGGTCGGGCTGCAGGATCTGATGCCGACCATCCTGGACATCGCCGGCACGCCGGTCCCGGACTCGGTGACCGGCAGGAGCCTGCTGCCGGTCATGCGCGGTGAGGCGCAGACCGTGCGCGAGTATCTGCACGGCGAGCACGCCGGCCAGTACGCCTACGACCTAGGACAGCACTACCTGACCGACGGCCACCGCAAGTACATCTGGTACTCGCAGACGGGCCGGGAGCAGCTCTTCGACCTGGACGAGGACCCGGCGGAGCTGCACAACCTGGCGCCCGCCGGCGGCGCGGAGCTGGGTCGGTGGCGGGCACGCCTGGTGGAGGTGCTGCGCGACCGGCCGGAGGGTTTCGTCCGCGGCGGCGAGCTCGTCACCGGCCGCCCGCACGACCTGTTCATCCCCGGCTACGACCCCACGAAGCTGTATCCGTACCTCTGAGCGGTTGATGGCGAAGGACGAGAAACCGACGGGCGACAGCCGCGCGCGCCTCGGCACGGTGCTCGAACGCCTCGCGGACGGCCGCTTCGTGATCACCGTCGAGCAGACGCAGGCCAGCCAGGCACGATCCTACCGGCGCATGCTGGACAAGGGGCTGGTCGACGCGGTGACGCTGCCGGACCTGCCGCTGGTCGGCCGTTTCCGCGACCTTCTGGCGCGGCGCAAGCCGGCCGCCCGCGGTCCGCGCGAGCCGCTGGAGCGGCGCATCGCCGGGGCGTTGGCGAAGAGCGCCGAGCCGGTGTTCACGGTGTCGGCCAGCCTGCGGACCGCCGGCATGGTGGCGCGGCGGGTCGCTGCCGCACGCGCCGGCGGGTCGGTAGCGCTGCTGGTGCTGTCCGGAGGCGGCCTGGTGCGCCGCCTGTTCGGGATCGTCAAGCTGGGCTGGCTGCTGCCGCAGAACTCGTTCCGCATCCTGCGCGCGATCCGGCGTGCGCATCCCGATCAGCCGCTGTGGGCGGTCGAGAACCCGATCCTGCCCGGGCCGGCGGCGCGCGCGCGCCGCATGCAGCGCAAGATCGACGCCGGCGCGGAGGTGATCCTGACGCAGCCGCCGTTCCTGTGGGGCCGATTCACGCGCTGGCTGGCCGAGGTCGAACGGCTCGGCGTGACGGCGCCGATCGTCTGCGGCGTGCCGGTCATCACCTCGCCACTGTCGCTGCGCACGTGGCTGTTCCTGGTCGGCTTCACCCGATCACACCCGGAGACCGACGCCCTGCTCGACCGTCTGCGGAAGGCGGATGCGCGGGGCGGAGCGGCCGAGGAGGGGATGCGCTACACCGTCGAGCTGCTCCGGCGGCTGCGCGCCACTCCCGGCGTGGCCGGCGTGCACATGATGCCGATCTTCGCCTGGCGACGGCTGGAGCGGGTCCTCACGGCAGCCGGTCTTGGACCGGAGGACCGCTTGGTGGCGGACGGGTGCAGGGTGGCCGGCACGGAGTGACGGCTCCGCGGGATCAGCGGGCGCCCAAGCGCTCCAGCTCGTCGTCGATGGTGGCGGCGATCGTCTCGAAGGGGGCCGCGCCGGCCAGCGGCCGGCCGTTTACGAACAGCGCGGGCGTCCCCGAGACGCCCGCCGCGGCGGCCGCGCGGATGTCGTCTCGCACCGCCTCGTGGTGGCGTCCGGAGTCGAGGCACGCGTCGAACGCCGCGCGGTCCACACCGATCCGCCCGGCCTTGTCTTTGAGATCGGGCACCGACAGCGTGGTCTGCTCGGCGAACATCAGGTCGTGCATCTCCCAGAACAGCCCCTGCTCGCCGGCGCAGAGCGAGGCCTCGGCGGCTTTCTGCGCGTTGGCGTGGATGTCGGCCAGCGGGTAGTGGCGGTAGACCAGCCGCAGCCTGTCCCCGTACTCGCGCTTGGCGCGCTGCAGGGCCGGCTGGACCCTGGCGCAGAACGGGCATTCGAAGTCCGAGAACTCGACGATGGTCACCGGCGCATCCTGCGGTCCGAGGGTCGGGAAGCCGTCTGCGGCGATGTCCACGCGGAAGGGTTCGAGCCGGTAGTCGACGGCGAACCGCTGTTCCAGCACGCCCAGAAACTCCACCTCGGCCTGTTGCTCCGCCTGCTGCCTGAGGAAGTCGCGGATCTGACCCGCCACGGCCTCCAGCGCGTACGGGATGCGGCTCTGGTTCTCCTTGTAGAACGCCTCGACCGCGGCGTCCTCGATCGACGGCACCGACTCGTATACCGACCCCAGTATCGCCTGCACGGTCATTCCGGTGCGGGCGGCCTCCAGGTCGAGCAGGCGCTCATGCACGAGCTGCCGGAGAAACGTCTGCAGCACCTCGGCGTGGCTCCGGTCCGCTTCAACCTGGCAGCGCAGGCGCTCGAGCTCGGTCTCCTCCAGGGAGAACGACGCCACCGTCAGGAGATCGGCGCGCTGCACGGGCTCCCCGCCGATGGTCGCCACCACGTCATCCGCCCACGCCATCCCGGCACCCGCGAGCAGGAAGACAACCGACAGGCAGCGGAGGGGGGCTGACGGCCGGGTCACTCGAACGACCTCAGCCGCAGCGCATTGGCGATCACCGACACCGACGACAGGCTCATCGCCACGGCGGCGATGACCGGCGACAGCAGTACGCCGAAGATCGGGTACAGCACACCGGCGGCCACCGGCACGCCGACGGCGTTGTAGACGAAGGCGAAGAACAGGTTCTGGCGGATGTTGCGCATGGTAGCGCGAGCGAGGCGGCGAGCGCGAACGATGCCGTCGAGGTCTCCCTGCACAAGCGTGACTCCGGCGCTCTCGATCGCGACGTCGGTGCCGGTGCCCATGGCGATGCCGACGTCCGCCGCGGCCAGGGCAGGCGCGTCGTTCACGCCGTCGCCGGCCATCGCGACCCTCAGGCCGCGGGCGCGCAGGGAATCGAGCAGCTCGCCCTTTTCCTCCGGTCCGAGCTCGGCGTGCACCTCGTCGATGCCGATCGTGCGCCCGACCGCCTCGGCGGCGCGCCGGTTGTCGCCGCTCGCCATGACGATCCGCAGCCCGTCGGCGTGCAGCGCGGCGATGGCCCCGGGCGTCGTCTTCTTCACCGAGTCCGCAACCGCGATGAGGCCCGCCGGCTCCCCGTGGACGGCCACGAACAGGATGGACTTCCCGGCTGCAGAGAGCGTGTTCGAGACCTGCTCCAGCGGTGCGGGATCGACCCCGGCGTCCCGCATCATCGCCGCGTTGCCGAGCGCAACCTCGTGTCCGCCGACCCGGCCGCGGACCCCCTTGCCGGCGACCGCGGCGAAGCGATCGGGATCGACGTCGAGGCGCTCGATAACGCGGTCGGCGGCGCCGGCCACGACGGCGTCCGCCAGCGGATGCTCCGACCCCCGCTCCAGCGCGGCGGCCAGCGCCAGGACCCGATCGGCCTCGAAATCCGGGGAGGGGACCACGTCGGTCAGCGACGGCCGGCCCTCGGTCAGGGTACCGGTCTTGTCGACGATCAGCACGTCCACCTCCGCGAGCCGTTCCAGGGCTTCCGCGTCGCGCACGAGCACCCCGGAACGGGCGCCCCGGCCGGTCGCCACCATGATCGACATCGGCGTGGCCAAGCCGAGCGCGCACGGGCACGCGATGATGAGGACGCTGACCGCCGCGATTACGGCAAAGGACAGCGCCGGCGGGGGTCCGAGCAGCAGCCACGCGACGCATGCGACCGCGGCGACGGCGACGACCACGGGGACCAGCCAGCCGGCGACCCGGTCCGCCATCGCCTGGATCGGTGCGCGGCTGCGCTGGGCACGCGCGACCAGATCGATGATGCGGGCGAGCAGGGTGTCGGCGCCGACCCGCTCGGCGCGCATCACGAAGGAGCCGGACCCGTTCAACGTGCCGCCGGTCACCGCGTCCTCCGCCGTCTTCTCTACCGGGATCGGCTCGCCCGTGATCATGCTCTCGTCCACGGAGCTGTGGCCGGTGAGGACCACGCCGTCGAGCGGAACGCGCTCACCGGGCCGGACGCGGAGCTGCTCACCGGGCCGAACCTGTTCCAGTGGCACGTCCTCCTCCCGGCCGTCACGGACGACCCTGGCGCTGGCGGGAGCCAGGTCCAGCAGCGCCCGCATGGCGTCTCCGGTGCGCTCGCGCGCCGACAGCTCCAGCACCTGGCCGAGCAGGACCAGGATCAGGATGACCGCCGCAGCCTCGAAGTAGACCGGCGGCAGTCCGTGTACGCCGCGGATCGACGGCGGGAACAGGCCCGGCGCCAGCACCGCCACGACGCTGAACAGGTAGGCCGCTCCGGTCCCCAGGGAGATCAGCGTCCACATGTTCGGGCTGCGGTTCCCGACCGACGCCCACCCGCGCTCGAACACCGGGCTCGCCAACCAGACGACGATCGGCGTTGCCAGGACGAGCTGTATCCATGCGTGCAGGCGGGCGCCCAGCCAGTCCGCCACGGGTACGCCAACGTGCGCGCCCATCTCCAGCAGGAAGACCGCCAGCGCGAGCGGGACGCCGATCCGCAGCCGCCTGCGGAAGTCCGCATGCTCCGGGTTCGGGCCGTCGTCCGCCGCCGGCGCGACCGGCTCCAGCGCCATGCCGCAGTGCGGGCAGGTTCCCGGCTCGTCCTGCACGACCTCGGGATGCATGGGGCAGGTGTAGCCGTTGCCCGCCGTTACCGCTGCCGCCGGTTGCGGCGCCGATCGGCTGTACAGCCACTGCTCCGGATCCTCCGCGAAGCGGTGCAAGCAGTGCTTGCAGCAGAAGTAGTACCGCTGCCCGGCATGCTCCAGCGTGGGAGTGTCCGCCTTGGGATCGACGGTCATGCCGCAGACCGGATCGGTAGTCGTCATGGGGTCTCTAGCGTCAACCTTCCAGGAACCGGAAGGTCAAGAGGAACTCGAGACGGAATGAAGGTTGGCTGAGCCAGGCTCATCGCCTCCCTGGTGGCGGTTCTGTGACCCACACGGTCTCAGCGACCAGGGTCTTTGCAAAGCGATCCCCGCGGGCCAGCCGGTCGTGCCAGCCGCGCTCGGTGAAGACCGTGACCTCTGCCGGTACGGGAAGATCCTCTGTCCTGCCGTGCCAGCTCGCGTCGCCGTCAACCAGCACCAACAGGTCGAGATCGCTGCCGACGCCCCAGTCGCCCCGCGCGTAGGAGCCGAAGTAGCCGACGGCGCGCACATCCGGTGACTGGCGGCAGGTGTGCGCGGTCCAGGCGACGACGGCGGCGTGAACCTGGTCGGCGTCAGGCCAGCGCAGTACGGACGAACTCAACGATCTGATTGGCATGCTCGATTGCCTCCGCGCTCTGTCGGGGGCCGTAGTGCTCGAAGGGTGGCCCCTCAGCGTGTCCGTTCGGGTACCGGGTCGGGACGTAGTAGTTGTCCAGCACGCGTGCCCGCTCTACCAGGTTCTCCCCCGCCGAATCGGGGAGATCGGCCAGCAGCCGTGTCAGGACGTGCCCCTCCTGGCCACGAGCCAGGTGCAGCGCCTTCACCGCGAGCTCTGCGGCCTGGTGGGCGGCGAAGCACGCCCACTCGTGGCGCTTCTCCGTCTGAGAGGCCACCGCCTGGTCCAGGTTGCGCTCAGACTGTGCGAGCCAGTCGCGGGCTCTGTTTGGCACGCCTACACTATACCGTCCGGCAGGAGCGTCGGCGCCGCATTACCTCGTGAATCCACTCGACAGGAGAGCAGCCTGGCCGACTCCGGCTGCAGCGACCACCGACGCGTGCCATCCGCAAATCGCGGCCGGCTCATGCCCGGTTGAGGGGGGTTGACCTTCCAGTCACTGGAATGTGTTCTATCGGTTCCGGAGGGGGTGCAGTCGTGAACATCGGCGAAGTCGCGGAGGCGTGCGGTCTGCCGGCCAAGACGATTCGGTACTACGAGGAGATCGGCCTGGTCACCCCGGACCGGAAGGAGAACGGCTACCGGGACTTTCCGGAGGCGGAGGGGCACAAGCTCGCCTTCGTGGCGCGGGCGCGATCGCTCGGCTTCTCGATCGAGGTCTGCCGCACGCTGCTCGCGCTCTACGACGATCCCCACCGCGCCAGCGGCGACGTCAGGGAGATCGTGCGGAGCCATGTCCGTGGCATCGATCGCAAGATCGCGGAGCTCGAGGGCATGCGCGACACGCTCAACCACCTGGTGGAGCGCTGTCAGGGCGATGAACGTCCGGAGTGCCCGATCCTGGACGACTTGGCGAGCGCGCCGTGGATCAGGCGATGAAGCGGGGCCGGGACTCCGGCAAGCGGGACGGGAACATGAGGCGGCTGATTGTCCTGGCGGGCGCCCTGGTGGTGCTGGCCGGTGCGGGGGTGGGTGCGTTCGTGCTCTTCTGGCCCGAGCCCGATCCGTCGCCGACCGCGGCGGGAGCCCTGTTCCGGCCCGACGACCGCCGGGTCGTCGAAGAGGGCAGGTACCTGTATCGGGCGGCATGTGCGGAGTGTCACGGCGCCAACCTGGAGGGACAGCCGAACTGGCAGCAGCGTGGCGCTGACGGACTGATGCCCGCTCCTCCGCATGACGCGACCGGACATACGTGGCATCACCCCGATCAGGTATTGTTCGAGCTGACCAAGTACGGCATGCAGCGGTACGCCGGGCGCGACTACCGTTCCGCCATGCCCGCCTATCAGAAGACGCTGACCGACGACGAGATCATCGCGGTCATGTCGTACATCAAGAGCCGGTGGCCGGACTCGGTCCGCAGGCAGCACGACATGATCAACGCCAGGAATGCGGCGCAGTCCAGCCTGCATCGATGGGACGCGCTGGTCGCGCTGGCGGCCCGGGCCGCGAACGGGCGCCCGGGCTGATACGCGTCGAGCGTGGCCTGGAGCGGCGTACCGCCGAGGTGCGCGCGGGCCGGTCGGCTCTGCGCCGTGCGTGCCGGGCCCTGGGGATCGAGGAGCCGCGCTCGCTCTGGGTGGCATCCGGCGCGGGTGGCCGGTTCCGGCCGGCCGTGGCGGTGCGCCGATACCTCCCCGAGGAAGAGATCGAGGTGGTAGTCGACCTGTCGCAGGCTGCTGGCGGCGACGAGTTGGCCGACTCGTTCCGTACCGTGCTGGCCGGCGGAATCACCGACGAGGGTATCGGAGATCTGCCGTTCGGTGCCTTCGTTCCGTACCGGCAGAGTCCGATCTGGGGGTTGAACCGCGCCTTCTGGGAGCATGCCGACCGATACATGGCGGCCAGCGGAGGCGACTACCGCGACGCCGTCGGCGGGTCTCCCGACCTGATCCGGCCACTGGTGCGCGAGCGGGCCGAGCGCTTCTGTACGTCGCTGCGGATGGTTCGCGGCCGCCGGGAGTCGGGCGGAAGCGCGGAGTTGGCGTATCTGAGCGTCGGTGCCTCCGGTGTGGAGGGGCCGCGTCTGTTCGTGGAGGAGCTGCGCCGCGCCGCGGCGGCCGGGCGGGTCGACCTGGACGGGGTGTGGTGCCTGCTGGCGGACCTGTCGCCCGAGGTGTTGGGAAGAGTCCGCGCCGCGCTCGGCGACCGGCACGGCGCCCTTCGCATCGGTTATCTGCAATTCGACCTGAGCTCGCCGGAGGCAGTCCTCGATCCGTGGCGGGGCCGGATCCTGCACGCCCACGTCGGCAGCCTGTTCGACAACCTCCCGGCGGACCATGTCGAGTGGCTCGAAGGGCGCTGCTACCTGGTGGAGGGGTTGCTGCACCTGCCGGCGTCCGAGGCCGGAGCGCTCGCCGGTCGGTACGGCATCAGCGGCGGACTCCTGCGCGAGGCGCTCCACGGCCCGTCCGCCTCCCTGCCCGAGCGCCTGCATGCCATCGTGGGAGAGGAACGTGCCTGTCGTCTCTGGCAGGACCTCTACCGCGGATTGCGCATGGGCGAGCGGCTGGTCCCGCCTCCGACGGAAGCCGTGCCCGACAGCCTGCTCCGATGCCTGGCGGACGGGCGGATGGCGCTGTCCGGCGACGCGATCGACAGCGGAATGACCCTGATCGGCCTGATGCAGGAGAGCGGCGTACTGGAGGTCGTCGACATCATGATCGCCGATCCTCGGGAGTATGCCGGCCGTTTTCGGACGACCGTAAAGTACGACGGCTCGGCCGTCGAGTGGTTCAACGCCGCCCTGTTCGAAGCGCGCGTGCGCGCAGAGATGCCGGGCTGCACGGTCGGCTACCGGCCGCTGGCGAAGTTCGGGAAGGCGTGGATGACCTGCATGGAGGTCCGTCGCGGAAGGATAGGGGGCGTGCGGACTTCCTGAGGAAAGCGGCATGCCCCGGAGCGCGCGGACTAATCGTCTCATGGTGAGAACCTCCAATACGAACGCGACATAAGGGCGGCCGGTTCTCCGGGAAAACGGGGATCGTGAGCTTGACAGAACATGAGCGCGGGTTGCACATTTGCTCCGTCGGCGCGCTGCTGAGCGCATCGGCTAATTCTTTCTGTCTCCTTCGTCTAGCGGTTAGGACACCGGGTTTTCATCCCGGCAACAGGGGTTCGACTCCCCTAGGAGATAAGTTGCAACGGCGCGAGTCCGGACAGCGGGGCGGAACGGCCCCGGACGATGCCATCGCCTCCCGGTTCAACCATGTCCGCGGGCTCGCGGTGCACCTGGTCGGCGTTGCCGGACAGGGAATGTCGGCTCTTGCCGAAGTGCTTCAGGCGCGGGGCGCTATCGTCACCGGTTCGGACGTCGACGAACCGTTCTTCACCACCCCGGTCCTGGAGCGGATCGGCGTGCCGGTGCTCCCGTTCGACCCGGGCAACGTGCGCGGTGCCGACCTCGTCGTCTACTCGGCAGCCTACGACCCCGCTCGCCACCCGGAGCTGCGTGCGGCTCGGGACGCCGGCCTGCCGCTCGCCAACTATCCGCAGGCGCTGGGGGGGCTGTCCGCGCACTGCGAAGCGGTCGCGGTGTGCGGCACGCACGGCAAGACCACGATCACGGCAATGCTGGGGACGCTGCTGGACGGCCTGGAGCTGCCGGCGACCGTGCTGGTGGGCAGCCCGGTAGCAAGCTTCGGCGACCGCAGCACGCTCAACCGGGGCACCGAGCTCCTGGCGGCCGAAACCTGTGAGTACCGGCGCCACTTCCTTCACTACCACCCCGACCGCATCGTGCTCTCCGGCGTCGAGTGGGAGCACGTGGACTACTTCGCCGACCACCACGACACGGTGGCGGCGTTCGTGGAGTTGTGCCGGCGGCTCCCGCCCGGCGGTGAGCTGGTCTACGACGCCGACGACGCCGGCGCGGCCACGGTCGCGGCGGCCGTCGCCGGTGAGCGCGCCGACGTGGTGCGCACCCCGGTGGGACGCACGGCTCCGGGCGCCTTCCGAATGGACGGCGTCACCCTGGCAGCGGGCCGGACCGTGTTCAGGCTCGCCGCGGTACCTGGAGAGCTCACCCTGCGCGTGCCGGGCGCCTACTCCGCCAAGGACGCCGCCCTGGCCGTTGCGGCGGCGACCTCCCTGCATCGCCGTCACCGCGGAGGCTCGCCCGAGCCGGCTTCCGTGGCGGGCGCGTTGTCCCGGTTCTCGGGGACGCGTCGGCGCAGCGAGGTGGTCGGCGAGGCAGGCGGCGTCACCTTCGTCGAGGACTACGGGCACCACCCGACCGAGATCCGCGTGACCCTGAGCGGGTTGCGGCGCTTCTTCGGGGACCGGCCGCTGGTCGTCGACTTCATGCCGCACACCTACTCCCGTACCGGCCGGCTGCTCGAGGAATTCGCCACTGTCTTCGGCGACGCCGAGCGGGTCATACTCCACGACATCTATGCATCGGCCCGCGAACGCAACGATTCCGGCGTCTCCGGTGAGGACCTGTTCCTGGCGGTCAGCCGCCGCCATCCGTCCGTCGCGTACACGTCGGGCGTTGACGACGGCGATGCCGTGCAGCTTGCGCAGCGTTCCGTGGGTCCCGGAGATGTGTTCGTGACCATGGGAGCCGGCGACAACTGGAAGCTCGGAGCACGTCTACGCGAACACCTGCTGCGGGCAGACCGTACCCGATGAAGAGCATGACCGGCTTCGGGCGTGCGGAGCGGCACGTGCACGGCGTCGACGTCACCGCCGAGGCTCGCAGCTACAACAACCGGTTTCTTGACGTGAGCGTGTCGGTGCCGAAGGAGCTGGGCGCCGCGGAGTCGGCGCTGCGGGCGCTGGTCTCCGGCCGGGTGTCGCGCGGGCGCGTGGAGCTGCAGATCCGCATGACCGGGGCGGCAGCCCGGCCGCGGGTGAGCACCGAGGGGGCGCGCGCGGCCGCCGAACTGCTCCGCTCGATCGCGCGCGCGGCCGGCGCACCCGAGGAGATAACCGTACGGGACATTCTGGAGGCCGACCGCCGGCTTGGCCTGGGAGTGGTAGACACAGGATCCGACGGGAGCGGACCGGACCCGGAGACTCATGCCGGCGTGCTGGAGGTCGCACAGTGCTGTCTGGAACGCCTGGACGCCGAACGCGACCGGGAGGGAGCGGAGCTGGAGGCCGATCTGTCCACATGCCTGGACCGGGTGGAGGAGGAGACGGCAGCCCTCTCCGGTTTGGCGGCGGAGTGGCAGGAACGGTTGGAGCGGGACGTGCAGGCGCGCATGGAACGGCTGTTGTCCGCCGATGACGTCGCCGACCGGGTAGTGCCGGCGGTCGCGCTGCTGCTGGCTCGTTCCGATGTCGCCGAGGAGCTCAGCCGCCTGCGCGCTCACCTCGTCGGCATGCGCACGGGGATGGCCGCCGCCGAGGGCCCGCACGGCAAGAAGCTCGAGTTCTACTGCCAGGAGTTGCTCCGCGAGACCAACACGATCGGCGCGAAGGCGTCAGCGGCGGAGGTCGACGGGCACGTTCTGACGGTCAAGGAGAATGTCGAGCGCATGCGCGAGCAGTTACGCAATGTCGAATGAGCGGAGCGAATCACACTCGGAGAGTGAGTACGGTGGTGACCTGGTGATCACGATCTCGGGCAAGTCGGGCTGCGGCAACTCGACCGTCTCCCGCATGGTCGCGGAGCGCCTGGGCCTGCGTCACATAAACTTCACCCTGCGCGACCTGGCACGCGAGCGCGGTGTGAGCTTCGAGCAACTGTGGGAACGCGCCAATTACGACCAGTCGGTCGATCACGACCTTGATCGCAGACTCATGGAACTCGCTGCCGACGGGGGATGCGTGCTCGGCACGCGGCTGGCGATCTGGCTGATCGAGGACCGGGACCTGTCGGTCTACCTGGAGGCGACCCAGCAGACGCGGGCGGCGCGCATCGCGTCACGGGAAGTCATGTCTTATGGGGCCGCGCTCACCGCCACCGATCAGCGCGATCGCCGCGATCGCAATCGCTATCTGCGACTGTACGACATCGACATCGATGACGCGTTGCAGGCCGACCTGGTCGTGGACACCGAGGAGCTCGACGAACACGCCGTGGTGGGCAAGATCATCGAGGCGCTGCGCGCCCGCAGCCTGCTCGACTGATCCGATGTGCCGGCGCCGGTGATTTGCCGGCGGCGCGCTCGATGGCGTACGCTATGCGGCGATGATTCTGCCTCTTGACCTGTTGATAGCCGACGACTCGAACCGCTACGAGCTGTGCTCGGCGTCCATGCGCCGGGCCAACCAGCTCAGCCTTGCCGCCGACGAGGACGTGGAGGAGAACGGCGGCAAGGTGGTGTCCACCGCCGTCAAGCAGATCCTCACCAAGAAGGTCCGCTACGAGATAGAGCGCACAAACCTGTAGTCGACGCGCAGCCTTCCCGGCCACCTGGCCTCCCGGGCCACTGAGCCTCCTGCGACATGCGCCGGCCGGTGCCGGTGATCTTCGGTCCGACCGCCGTGGGCAAGTCGGCAGCGATCGCTGCGGTGGCGGGGGAGCACGACGAGGTCGTCAGCGCCGATGCCCTGCAGGTGTACCGCCATCTTGACATCGGCACCGCAAAACCGACCCGAGCCGAGCGCAAACGGTTCCGCCACCACCTGATCGACATCGCCGAGCCTGACGAGCAGTTCGACGCCGGCCGCTTCGTCCGCTACGCGGATGCCGCGCTGGCCGACATCGCCGCCCGCGGACGCCGCGCGATCGTCGCCGGCGGGTGCGCGTATTACCTGCGCACCCTGGTGTGCGGACTGCCGGAGTCGCCGCGTGGTGACCCGGATATCCGCGCGCGGCTGACCCTGAGGCTGCACGGGGAAGGGAAAGAGACGCTGCGCCGCGAGTTGCAGGACGCCGACCCGGAGTCCGCTCGCCGCATTCATGCCAATGACACGTACCGGATCGTGCGGGCGCTCGAGGTACTGGCCGCCACCGGCCGGCCGCTCTCGTCGTTCCGGGTGCCCGATCGACCGGCCGATCCCGGCCGCTTCCGCCTGGTCGGGCTCCAGCGCCCGCGCGAGGAGCTGGTCGTCCGTATCGACGCGCGGGTGGAGGCGATGCGCGCCGCTGGATTCGCGGAGGAAGTCCGCGAGCTGCTGACGCGCGGCTACGACCCCACGTGCCCGGGGCTGCGCGGCATCGGCTACCGGGAGCTCGCCGCGGCCGGCGGAACGGCCACGGCGGAAGTGTGGGATGCGATCAGACGCAGCACGCGACGCTACGCGAAGCGCCAGATGACCTTCTTTCGGTCGCTTCCCGGCGTGAGCTGGATCGATGCCGATGACCGGGAGGCACTGCGGTCCTCGATCGGCAATCCCTGAGCGAAGAGTCGCCGGAGTCGTTCTGTTGACAGCAGTTGACGTTCTGCCGATACTCCGCACTATCCCATCGACACCCCCCAACAGGAGCGCTGATGCCTTGCGGTCGTAAACGCAAGCGGCACAAGATCGCTACGCATAAACGAAAGAAGAAACTGCGCAAGAATCGCCACAAGAAGAGATAGGACTCTGTCGGGTTGGCGCGTCAGCGGCCTGTCCGACGGAAGCCCTGTTTCGAGTGTGGAGATGAGCCTGCCGCGTGTGCCCGACCGTCACCATGCGGCCGACCGCGACCGTGCAGCCGAACCTGTCGATGGGGTGTCGGCCGCGGTCGCCGATGCGGGGCCGTACCATGCAGATTCTCTGGAGTAGAGGCGCCAGGCCGGGGAAGGGCGAACGTGTCCTGGATCTGCGCCGCAAGGCGGTGATGGGCGTGATCAATCGCACGCCCGATTCGTTCTTTCCGGCCAGCCGGCATGCTTCCGCCGGAGAGGCGTGCCGGCAAGCGCAGGCGATGGCCGCTCGCGGCGCCGCCATCATCGACGTCGGCGGCGAGTCCACCCGGCCGGGATCCGATCCCGTCTCTGCGGACGACGAATGCCGGCGGGTGCTGCCGGTCATCGAGCGCCTCCGTGCCGCCTGTGACGTCGCCATCTCGATCGACACGCAGAAGCCGATCGTTGCCCAACGCGCCCTCGATGCCGGCGCGGATCTCATCAACGACGTGTCCGCGCTGGCCGACCCGCACATGCGGTCGCTGGCGGCCGAGCGGGACGTGCCCGTGGTGCTCATGCACATGCGCGGCACGCCCCGCACCATGCAGCGTGCTCCCCGCTACGACGCGGTCATCGAGGAGGTCACGGCCGAGCTGCAGGCCGCGATCGACCGTGCGCTTGCGGCAGGCGTCCGCGAAGACCGGATCATCGTCGATCCCGGCATCGGCTTCGGCAAACGGGTCCAGGACAACCTGGCGATCCTGCGTGGCGTCGGCGCGTTCCGCCGGCTGGGCCGGCCCGTGCTGATCGGACTCTCGCACAAGTCCTTTCTCGGAAAGGTTCTGGAGGACCGGCCGGTGGATGGTCGGCATACCGCGTCGATCGTTGGCGGCTGTCTTGCCCTCGCCGGGGGGGCCGATGTCATTCGCGTGCATGACGTGGCTGCCGCGGTCGATACCGTCAGAGTGCTGGAAGCCGTGATCGGAGGGACCCTGCGGTGATCCTGGGGCTGGGAATCGACGTGGTCCACCCGCGGCGCCTGCGTCGCTGGCAGGAGTGGCCCGGCCTGTTCGAGCGCTTCTACCATCCCGATGAACTGGCAGAGTGCCGGAGGAGGGCGGATGGCGGACTGCTGTCGCTGGCGGCGCGGTTCGCGGCCAAGGAAGCGTTCGGCAAGGCGCTGGGATCCGGCCTGCGCGGCATGGCGCTGCGCGACATCATCGTGACCAACGAGCCCGGCGGCCGGCCCGTGCTGCGCGTGATCGGCACCGCGCGCAGGGCCCTTGCGGCGGCGGGCGGGACGGACGTGATGGTGTCGCTGTCGCACGAAGACGAAGCGGCCATCGCGGTCGTGATCATCCAGGGCAACCCACCGCACGCCGGCGATTGACCGGCCGCATCGCTTGACGCGCACCATTCGAGCAACGGTCGCCTACGACGGGACCGACTTTTCCGGTTGGCAGATCCAGGACAGGTCGCGCACTCCTGCGCCCCGGACCGTGCAGGGCGTTTTCGAGCAGGCCCTCGCCCGCATGCACGGCGGCCGCGTGCCGGTCCGGGCCGCCGGCCGGACCGATGCCGGCGTTCACGCGCTCGGCCAGGTCGTGAGCTTCCGCACCGGGATCGAGAGCCTGACACCGGAGGTCCTGCCGCGCGCGCTCAATTCCTACCTTCCCGACGACGTGCGGGTGGTCGACGCGCGGGACGAGGAGGACGGCTTCGACGCCCGGCGCTCCGCGCGGTTGCGGGTGTATCGCTACCAGTTGCTGCCGGGCCGGCAACTTCCTCACCTGCGGCGGTACACGCTGTGGGTGCGCCGGCCGCTGCGGCTGGAGGCGCTCAACCGGATGGCGTCGGCGGTGGTCGGCGAGCATGACTTCGCGACCTTCGCGGCCGCCGGCGCGTCCGGATCGTCGCTGCGGCGGGTCGTGCAGGCGTCCTTCTTTGCCGATGGACCTCTGATCGTGTTTCGCATTGCCGCCCAGTCCTTTCTCTGGAAGATGGTGCGCAGCCTGGTGGGGACGATGCTGGCGCTGGAAGCCGAGTGCAGGGAAGACAACGCGGCGCCGCGGGCGCGAGTGGCGGAGCTGCTCGCCGCGCCGCGGCGGGAGCGGGTGGGGCAGACCGCGCCGGCCTGGGGGCTGTTCCTCGAGCGGGTGTATTACGCCGGCGACCCGCCGCTGGCCGGCGCGCTGCCGTATGATCGTGAACGGGGTCCCGCCGATGAGTGACGTGACTGCCGAGTACTGGAGACTGCTGCGGCTTGCCGAGGACTACTTCGACGGTCAGACGCGCAGCGAGCGGGAGTACGCGGTCCCCGTGCTCCGATCCCGCACACTGGCGGAGGAATCGGCTCGGGAGCCTGGCGGCGATACCGCGCCCGCGGATCCTCCGCTGACGCAGCCGGGATCGACCGTGGAGGCGCTGGCTGCCATCGGCGACGAGGTGTCCGGGTGCAGGCGTTGCAGGCTGTCTGAGGGCCGTACCACCACCGTCCCGGGCGAGGGCGTGCCAAACCCGGAGGTGATGGTGATCGGCGAGGGGCCCGGCGCGGCCGAGGACCGTAGCGGCCGGCCGTTCGTGGGGCCGGCCGGCCAGTACCTGGACCGGTGGCTGGCCGCGATCGAGCTCGACCGCCGCAGGAACTGCTTCATCGCCAACGTGGTCAAGTGCCGGCCTCCGGGCAACCGCGATCCCAACCCGGACGAGGTCGCCGCCTGCATGCCGTACCTGGCGCGCCAGATCGACGTGCTGCGTCCGCGGGCGTTGCTCGCCGTGGGCCGGGTGGCCGCCAACCACCTGCTGGGCGTGACCCGCACGCTGGCCGAGCATCGGTCCGGACGCTATGAGCACCGTGGCCGGCCGCTGTTCGTGACTTACCATCCCAGCGCCGTGCTGCGCGATTCGTCGCTCCGGGCGCCGGTCTGGGAGGACTTGAAGAAGCTGCGCGCCTTTCTCGACCAGACGTAGATGCGAAACATGCAGATGCCGGGAGCCTGAGCGTGTCCAGGTTGGTGGATCTGGCCTTCAACCTGCCGATCGACAGGAGGTTCACCTACCGGCTGCCCGAGGACGTCGACGGCGCGCCCGTCGGCGCCCGAGCCACCGCGCCGTTCGGCAGGCGAACGCTGACCGGATTCATCGTCGCCGCGCGGGACCGGCCGCCGGCCGGGGTGACGGTTCGCCCGCTGTCGCGGATCGTCGACGGGGAGCCGCTGGTCGATCGCCGCATGCTGTCGCTGGCGCGCTGGCTTGCGGACACTTACCTGTGCTCCCTCGGCGAGGCGCTGGCCGCGATCGTCCCCGGCGGGCGGCGCGAGTCGCCGCTGCAGGACGCCGTGCAGCCGGCGGTCGCCCACTCGCATCGGCTGACGCCCGCGCAGCGCGCCGCGCTCGAGGGCATTCTGGGGCAGGCGACCGGCACCTCCTACCTGTTCGGGGTGACCGGCTCCGGCAAGACGGCGGTGTTCCTGGAGGCGACGCGCAGCACCCTGTCCGAAGGCCGTTCGGTCATCTACCTGGTTCCCGAGATCGGCCTGACCCACCAGGTGGTCGCCGCCTTCACCGGCGCCTTCGGGGACCTGGTCGCCGTGATCCACTCCGGTCTGACGCCGTCGCAGCGCCTCAGGGAGTGGCGGCGGCTGCAGCACGGCCGCGCCCGCATCGCCGTCGGGGCGCGCAGCGCGGTGTTCGCTCCGGTGCGCGAGCTCGGCCTGATCGTCATCGACGAGGAGCATGACGGCTCCTACAAGGCCTCCGCCAGTCCGCGCTATCACGCGCGCCAGGTAGCGGCACAGCGCTGCCGCGTGGGGGGGGGGCGCCTGGTGATGGGGAGCGCCACCCCCTCGGCGGAGGCGTTCCTGCGCATGCAGTCCGGTGCGATCGGGCGCTACGACCTCGCGCGGCGGGTGGGCGGCGGCGCGCCCCCTCGTATCCACCTCGTGCAGCGCATGCCGAACCGCGGCGTCCTGGGCCCGGAGCTCACCGACGCGTTGCGCCGCGTGCACGCCGAGGGCCGGCAGAGCATCCTGTTCCTGAACCGGCGCGGGTTCTCCCACTTCTTCCATTGCCGTTCCTGCGACTACGCGATGACCTGCGAGCGCTGCTCGGTCACGCTGACCCTGCATCGGCCGTCGGGAGCGCTGGTCTGCCACTACTGCGGCTACCGGACCAGGCCGCTGCGCTCGTGCCCGGAATGCCGTTCGCTGGACGTCCGCTACGCCGGATTCGGGACGCAACGGGTGGAGGTCGAGCTGCGGCGGGTCCTGCCCGATGCGCGGATCGAGCGTGCGGATGCGGACTCGGTTCGCGGCCGTGGCAGGTTCGCGGAGCTGCTCGAAGGGCTTCGCGACGGCTCCATCGACGTGCTGGTGGGTACCCAGATGGTCGCCAAGGGGCTGGACCTGCCCGGAGTCAAGCTGGTGGGCGTGGTCGATGCGGACACGTCGCTGCGACTGCCCGACTTTCGCGCCGCGGAACGCACCTTCGCGCTGCTGGTGCAGGTGGCCGGCCGCGCCGGCCGGGCCGCCGCCGACGGGGAGGTGTACATCCAGAGCGCCCATCCGGAGGCGGCGCCGATCGCCCATGCGGCCGCCGGCCGCGTCGCGGAGTTCATGGCCGGCGAGCTCGCCGCGCGCCGCGATCAGCGCTTTCCACCGTTCGTGCGCCTGGTCCGCCTGGTCGTTCGGGGCCGGGACGAAGAAAGGGTCGCCGAAGCGATCGATCGGCTGGCGGAGGCGCTGGCCGCGGAGCCTGCGATGGCGGCCGCGGGCGTGGACGTGCTGGGGCCGGCGCCCTGCCCGATCGCCAAGGTGGCGCGCAACCACCGCCATCACCTGCTGGTGCGCGCGCCGGCGATGCGACCCATCCTGGCCGCGGTGCGGCGCCTCGTGGGCGGGCTGCGGCTGGAGCCGGGAGTGCACCTGGAGCTCGATCCGGACCCCGTGGCCGTGCTGTAGAATCGGGGAGGATGCTGGAGTTGGTCACGTACCCTGACCCCCGCCTGAACGTGCGGTCGGAGCCGACCGACCCGGACGAGGTACGCGACCTGGTCCGGGCGATGTTCGAGACGATGTACGCGGAGGAGGGGATCGGGCTGGCGGCGGTGCAGGTCGGCCGGCCGTTGCGCGTGTTCATCACCAAGGTCCGGGACGACCGCGAGCGCGTCTACATCAATCCGGAGATCGTCGAGACCTCGATCGAAGAGGACACCGCGGAGGAAGGCTGCCTGAGCATCCCCGACATACGCGCCGACGTCACCCGTCCGGTCCGGGTGGGCGTGCAGGCGACCAGTCTCAAGGGCCGCATCTTCCGCCTGAACGCCCAGGGATTGCTGGCGCGCGCGATCCAGCACGAGCTGGACCACCTGAACGGTCGCCTGTTCATCGACCACCTGGACGAGCAGGAGCGCGCGGCGCTGCTCGCCGACTATCGCGGGTCGCCGCGCCAGTGAGCGAGCGCATGCCGAGGTACCGAGATCATCTTGCGCAAGCGCGGGTTCGCGTGTGTCGCCGCGCTGCTCGACGAGCAGGCGCCGCACACCTGCCGCGCCGTGTGGGACGCGCTCCCGCAGGAGGGGGACGTGTACCACGCCAAGTACGCAAGCAACGAGATCTACGCCCTGGTGCCGGCGTTTCCCGCCGAGCCGCCGGGCGCCGAGAACGGCACCATCGTGCCTGCCAGGGGCGACGTGGGCTACTTCCACCTGCCGGCCGGGACGCGCAGCGCAGCCTGGGCGGGCGGGCGGTCGTGGACCTGGCGCTGTTCTACGACCGCAACAACATCCTGCTGTCGCCGAGCGAGGGGTGCCTGACGTGCAACGTCTTCGCCACTGTCGTGCGCAACCTGGAGCAGCTCACCGTCGCCGGCAACGACGTCTGGCGGGCCGGCGCCATCGGTGAACGGCTCTCCTTTCGCCGTCTCGAAGGGGCTGCGCTGGAGCGCTGGGGACTGGCGTGAAACGCCTCACCATCGGTGGCGTCTGGCCCGACGACCGGCCGGGCGCCCAGGCCATCTTCATCGGCTGCAGCGGCCAGCGGCTGGCGGGGTGCCTGGCGCGCATTGAGCAGGAGGTCGGCAAGCCGGTGCCGAGCGCCAACCAGGTGACCGGCTGGCACATGCTGCGGATCCTCGGCCGCACGGAGCGGATACCCCGGCTCGGCGCACTGGCGGATGTCCGCCTGGCGCACGCGACGGAGCCTCTTGCCGCAACATAGCGGCGTGATCATGCGTGTGCTGTTCGCCGGCACGCCCCGGTTTGCGGTGCCGGCGCTGGTGGCAGTGGCCGAACGGTTCGAGGTCTGCGGGGTGCTGACGGCTCCGGACCGTCCGGCCGGGCGCGGCCGCCGTCTTACCCCTGGGCCGGTCCGGCACGAGGCCGACCGCCTGGGCTTGCCGGTGATCGCTCCCGAGCGCCTCGATGACGCCTCCACGCAGGAGCTGGCCCGCCTGCGCGCCGACGTCCTGGCGGTGGCCGCGTACGGCGTGCTCTTCACTCAGCGGTTTCTCGACCGGTTCCGGCGCGGTGCCGTGAACGTGCATCCGTCGCTGCTGCCCCGGTATCGCGGCGCCGCACCGATTCCGGCGGCCATCCTGGCCGGGGAACGGGAGACCGGCGTCACCATTCAGCGAGTGGTGCGGCGCCTTGACTCCGGGCCGATCATGGCCACGCGCATCCATCCCCTGGACGGCACCGAGACCACCGGAAAGTTGACGGAGGCGCTGGCGGCGACGGGCGCCGACCTGCTGGTCGAAGTGCTGGCCGGGCTTGAACGGGGAACGGTTCCGGAGCGGGCACAGGTCGAGGAGCAGGCCACCTATTGCGCGAAGGTGGCAGCCGCCGACGCCCGCATCGACTGGCACGCCCACGACGCAGTCGTCATCGAGCGCATGGTTCGCGCGTACGATCCCTGGCCGCGCGCCCACTGCCGGCTGGGCAAGCGGCGCCTCAGTCTGCTGGCCGCGCGCCTGGGCGCAGATCTGCCACCGGGCGTGCCGGGGCAGGTCGCTCGCGTGGATGGCCATCAGGGGATCCTGGTGCATACGGCGCGAGGCACGCTGGGCGTCACCGAGCTGCAGCTCGAAGGCCGGCGCGCGATGGACTGGAGGTCGTTCGCCAACGGCTTCGGCGACCTTGCAGGAGTACGGCTCACGTGAGCGAGACCCCGCGCGGCACCACCGTCGTGACGTTCCCGCTGGCGCTGCTGACGGCGGCCGTCCTGATCGCGACGGCCGCCGTCACGTTCTTCACCATGGTCCGCGGGGAGGAGGAGACCCAGGTGCCGGCGATTGTCGGCGAGGACCTGCTGGCGGCGATGGAGCAGCTCCAGGAAAAGAGATTGGTCGCCCGCGTGGAGGGCCGCTTCACGTCGGAGGCGCCGATCTGGCACGTGGTGGCGCAGACCCCGGAGGCCGGCTCCCTGGTCAAGGCCGGCCGGCCGGTCACGGTGGTGGTCAGCCGCGGCCGGGCCGTCCCGGAGGTCGGCGACTACCTCGGCAGAGACATCGACCAGGTGCGCCTGGAGCTGCAGACGCTGTCGGCCACCGGCGAGTCGCCGATCAGGATCCGCGAGGACGGCCCACGCATCAACGATCCCAGGCCGGCCGGTACCATCCTCGGACAGAGCCCGGACCCGGGCGCGGAGGTCGCCGAGGGCCTGACGATCCTGGTGACCGTGAGCCGCGGCCCCCAGGGCGACCTGGTGGAGGTTCCCTACCTCATCGGCACCACCTACGTCGCCGCCCTCGCCGCGCTGGCCGAACGCAACCACACCTTCGTGTTCACGGTCCGTGCCGGCGGCACGGAGGCCTTGCCCGGGACGGTGGTCTTCCAGTCGCCCGACGGCGGCGCCGAGGTCCCGCACAGCACCGTCCTGCAGGTGGGCATCACCCGCCCCGCGCCGGAGAGCGACGACCTGGTGTTCGGCATGTACGAGTACGAGGTGGAGCAATACCCGATCCTGGTGGACCTGACGCTGACCGCGGAGATCCCCGCCCAGCCGGACCCGGTCGTGCTGCTGGAGACGCGCTCCCAAGGCGGCCCGCTCGCAGTCCCGTTCATCACCCACCGCGACGCGGCGCTGGTGCTGACCGTCCTGGACCGGCAGGTCGATCGCCGGCCGGCCGAGCGTTTCGCCATCGACTGACCTGCCACGCTCGTGGTAGCATGGGTGGCTACAACGCGAGCGTCGTATAATGGTCATTACCCGAGCTTCCCAAGCTCGTGACGGGGGTTCGATTCCCCTCGCTCGCTGACCCTGTGCCGACGCCGGCCGCACACGATCCGCACAGCTCGCTTCGTAGCCTCCAGCCCGAGGTCTGTCGCAAGGCACCGCGACAGGAGCAATCCGCCTAGAGGGCATCGCCACCCGCCCCGTCCAGCAGAAACCTGAACGAAACCCGAATCCGTCTAGTGCCGATGGGGACACCTGGCAGGTGGCGAACGTTTCGATGGGGTCCGACCGTCTGTTCGGTATCGCCTGGAACGGCTCCCGGTTTGTCGCGGTCGGACGCAAAGGCTCGGAACCCCAGATCCTGTACAGCGACGATGGCGCGAACTGGACGGAGGTCGGTGATACCGCGACGACGGTGCCTCTTGACGGAGTAGCCTGGGGCGGCACGCGCTTCGTTGCCGTCGGGCGCGGAGGAACGATCGTACACAGCGCCGACGGGATGGCCTGGGAGGCTGCGACCGCTACGGCTACCGGGGCTTCGTTGCGGAACGTCGCTTGGAGCGGCACCCGGTTCGTGGCGGTCGGCAATGGCGGCACGATCGTGTCCAGTAGTGACGGCACTACCTGGACGGAATCCGGCGACACCGCGACCGATCACACTCTTCTCGGAATAGCGGGGAACGGCGATAGCGGGCTCAACGGAGCGATCGTTTATGAAGACGAAGGCGCCAATTGGATTCTGGCGGATACGGGCGGAGCGTCGCTGCCTGAACTTCTCCACGTGTCCTGGGGCGGCGGCCGCTTTGTCGCGGTCGGCGCCAACGGCACGGTCGTGCATAGTGCCGACGGTCTGAGTTGGACAGAGACGCTTGGCACCGACGAAGAGGTGCGGTGGATAGCGTGGGGCGGCGGCCGCTTTGTCGCCGTCCGAAGCGACGGCGCGATCGCGCACAGCGCTGACGCCGTGACGTGGACGCGGGCGAGCGCTTCTGCTACGGAGGAGGGCTTGGTCGACGTAGCCTGGGCCAATGGCCATTTCGTCGCCGTTGGTAACGCAGGCGCGATCGTCTACAGCACCGATGGTGATCGATGGACGGCCGCGAGCGACACGGCAACGCAACCTGATGACAGGCTTCTCCGCGTTACGTCCAACGCCACGCGCTTCGTTGCCGTCGGGCTGAGTACCGAAGGACGACCGGCACCCATCGTGTTTAGCGACGATGGAGATACGTGGATGGCAGCGAGCGACACCGCCGTGCCGTACGGGTTCTCGGTGGTCGCCGCGGGAAAAAGCCACTTCATCGCGATCGCCTTCAAACAAGAGCAACCTCGCAATACGGTCGTGGCGAGTGCGGACGGTGACACGTGGGTCAAGGCCAGCGAGCTCACGGTCCCGATCTACCTGAGGGATGCTGTCTATGGGAACGGGCGTTTCGTGGCGATCGGCGAAGGGACGATCATGCACAGCGCCGACGGCGGTTCAACTTGGACGGAGGTCACTCCCGCCCCCACAGGGCGCCTCCTCCACTCGGTAACCTGGAGCGGAACCCGTTTCGTCGCCGTCGGAGAAAACGGCACGATCGTGACCAGCCCATAGGTTTGAAATACTGAGATGCCGAGCACAATGATACCTTGGTTGCAGGCGTGCCACCCCTTCCATAGACGGAACCGGCATTCAGGTTGTAATGATGGGGCCGAACCGGGCACCCTACGGCAATGCGTGGAGATTCCGCAGTCATCGATCTCGCAATCGCTTGCTCACCAACGTGTTGCCTGTGGCAATTGGCGCAGCGACCCTCGGTGTCGCTGTCTATGGCATCATGAACCCATATGGCGCAGTTGAAAGGAAGCCCTCCCTGTACCTTTTTGTCACGGCTGTGCCATATTCTGAGATGACTATATCGGGGACACCGGTCGAGGAAGTGTTAGCGAACGGGATTGGAGTGTCCCCGATTGACGGCGCCGGATATCCTGTATTCCTGGTGGAGAACTCAGTTCATAAAGGCTTTATAAGCTCAAGATAGAGGGCGTGGACGCGCGTTCGCTTCAAGAGTCTATGTCGTTACGATAAGGGAGGAGCCACCACCAGACATAGAGCTGTGAGCGCGATTCACAGGAGCATATGCCCGGTCGATCAATTTTGTGTCGTCCGTGGATGGCGTCGTCGCAGCGCGTGTACCGCAACGCGATATGCGCCCAGGTAGAGCGCTGCCTGCACCCCGAGGGCGGGCAGTGCCCACGCGCGGGTGTGCGGGGCTGCGCGGACGAAGACCAGGCTGGCGGCCATCGCTCCCCACAGGAGGGCGCCGACGGCGGGGTTCGCGTAGCGGGCGGCTGTGGTACTCCGCAGGCCGCGGCGCAGGTTGCGGTAGATCAGGTGGTGCAGGTGGGCCTTGTCGGCGCGGCCGGGGCCATCGCCTTTGCGGAGGGTCTTCCTGAGGATCGAGTACAGCGTTTCCGACACCGGGTAGCCCAGCACCACGAGGACGATCCATGGGGACACCTCGGGATTGCGCTGCGGCAGCATGACGCCGACGGCGGCCAGAAGGAAGCCGACCAGGTAGGCGCCGCCGTCGCCCATGATGACCGGGCCGCGCGGGAAGTTGACCAGCAGGAAGCCGGCGACGGCGGCGACGACGAGCAGGGCGAGTGCCGCCAGCTCGTCGTCGCCCGCTTGCAGGGCGACCACGCCGAACGCGGCCAGCATGATGAGGACGCCGCCGGCCGACAGGCCGTTGAAGCCATCGATGATGTTGACCGAATGGGCGATGCCGGCCATTGCGAACGCCGTGAACGGGATCGCGATCCAGGGGTACGCCAGGGCATAGTGGTCGACGAAGCCGATCTCCACGCGGGCGACCACGTGGCCGGTGACCAGGCTGAACAGAAGGCCCGCGAGCAGTGTCGCGGACATGCGCATGGTGCCGGAGACCTTCTTGGTGAAGTCCTCGGCGAGACCGGCCCCGAAAGCCAGCAGGCCGCAGACGCCCAGGATCGCCAGCTCGCCCCGGATCGGCGGCGGCGCGGCGAGCGTGGCCGCCCAGTAGCCGGCGAACACGGCGACGCCGCCGATTCGCGGCACCACGGTGCGCTGGACCTTCTGGGGGCCGCTCAGGCTGTCCAGGCTGAGCCGGCCGTGCCAGCGTCGGGTCACGACGATCAGTACGCTGGCGGCGAGGGAGATGCCGGCGCCGATCAGGGCCGGAAGCGCTACCTGGTCGATTGGCGTTGTCCTGAAGGTGGGTTGCCGGCGGCCGGCATGCGCCCTTCAGACAAGGGCGACGGCCTTCGCCAAGCCGGCGGTCCAGCCGCCGTCGGCGTTGTACGCGGCCCCGGTGACGAAGCCCGATTCGTCTCCGGCCAGGAATAGCGCCACCCGGGCGATGTCCTCGGGGACCCCTATACGGCCCAGCGGCGCGATCTGCTCTCCGAACCGCCGGCTCTCCGGCCGTTCGTTGAGAAACGGCGCCGACATCGGCGTTTCGATCCACCCCGGGCAGATGCAGTTGACGCGCACGCCCTCGGGGCCGTGATCGAGCGCCATGGCGCGGGTGAGCTGCATCGCGGCTCCCTTGGTGGCGCAGTACCCGGCGATGTCGGATTCGGCGTAGAAGCTGTTCGCGGAGGCGGTAATGATGAACGAGCCGCCGCCGGAGCGGATCATGGCGGGAATGCCGAACTTGCCGAGCAGGAACGCGCCCTTCACGTTCACGGCGAACATGCGGTCCCAGTCCTCCTCCGGAAGATCGACGACGGAGCCGTCCCGGAGAATCGCCGCGTTGCTGAACACGACGTGCAGGGCGCCATGTTCGCCCAGCGTCCGCTCGACGACCACCTCCACCTGGTCGGCGGCGCCCACGTCCGCGGCGATCGGAACGATGCGGCCGTCCCCGGCGCTCGCGGTCTCATCGAGGCCGGCCGAGTCGATGTCGATCGCCACCACGGCTGCCCCTTCGGCGGCGAACAACCGCGCAGAGGCACGGCCGATGCCGCTGACGATCGCCACCTTGTCCCTCAGTCGCATCCCGGTCGCCTCCCTTCAGAACTCGTTGGCCGGCGCGATCGACGGGTCCCACCGTTCTGTGGTCAGCAGGCCGATCGCCGCGGCCAGCGCCGCCGGGGATCCGATGCGCCGCAGCGCCTCCACCGCGTAGGTCGCGACCTGACCGCAGCGGTCGTCGAGCGCGTGGATCAGGTCGTCCTGCGCGGCGGACGCGGCCGGACCCAGGCGAGCGAGCGCCGTGGCGGCGTTCACGCGCACCTGGTCGCGCACGCTCCAGGTTCTCATCTCTTCCTCTTCCCATGCGGTCCTGTTCAGCCGGAACAGCGCTCCCAGCGGCGCTGCCGCTTCAGATGCACCGATGGCGCCCAGCGCATCGGCCACCGTTCGCACCACGAGATGGGACGGGTCGTCCAGCGCGCCGATCAGCGCCGGGACGGCTGCCAGCGCCTGCCGGTCCATCTCGCCCAACGCGAACGCGGCGTTAATCCGCGCCCACCCGTCCCCGCTTTCCAGCAGGTCCAGCAGGGGAGGGACCGTCGCGGTGCCGATTGCGGACAGGGCATAGGCGGCGTCGTCGAGCCGCAGCGCGCTCTCGATCGAGCCGTGACGGCGATGCTGCTCGGCCATCCGTGTCCGCATCATCGAAGCGGCGTCGCCGCGGCCGCGAAGTGACTCGATCAGCGCGGAGACCGCTGGCCCGCCGATCGCTCCCAGTGCGTAGACGGCGGCCACCCGCACCGGGTCGGGACGGCGATTCAGGCAGCTCATCAGGGCGGAGACCGCCGGCGCCGCATCCTCTCCCAGGATCGCCAGCGTTTCGGCTGCAGCCACCCGGTCCGCGTCCGGGCGGTCGTGCTCCAACGCGGACAGCAGCGCGCTCACGCCGACGCGCGGCTGGCGGTGCGGCAATGCGCCGTTGCGAAGGCTCGCGTAGCGGTCTCCGGCGCCGCGCAGCCAGTCCCAGAGATGCGACCAGGCGAGCGACATCCGGTCGCCACCGTAGCGCTCCGGGTCGCTCCACAGATGAGCGGGTCCCGCCCGGCCGTCTGGCTGCGGCAGCGACGCACGCTGATAGATGAACTTGACCATGAACCGCCTTTGTCCGCTCAGGTTGATGCCGGCCGCGTGGCCGACGTCGAAGTGGGTGATGGAAACCGTGCCGGCCGGCCCGGAAACCGCCAGCGGCCGCCCGCGCTCGGCTTCGTTGAGGGTGGTGTTCAGGTGTGTCCCCGGTATCACGTGGGTGGGGCCCAGGGAATCGGGCGTGTCCTGCGGGTAGTACATGACCCGCGCATAGCGGATGAGGTGGTGACGGGGCCGCGCGAGCGGGGTGTAGGAGTCCTGGTGGCAGTTGGCCGCGAGCTTTGCGGCGCGATCCAATCCGGGATCCTCCGGAGGCTCCTCCACGTGACAGAAACGGTGCGGGTGCTCCAGGTAGTCCGGTCCCAGCAGGGTCTGGAGGGCGCCGTGCACTTCCGGGGACTTCAGCACGTGCCGCATCTCCGGCACCAGCGGGAGGATGTTGTTGCCGGGGTTGCCCGCCCGGTCGGGGATCGACTTGTCGAGCCGCCGCCGGATGGACTCGTGCAGCTCGCGCGGCAGCGACGGCTGCAGGATCACGTAGCCGTCGGCGATGAACTGCCGAACCTGCTCGTCGCTCAGGGGAATCGTGGTGCCGGTGTGGCCGTTGTCCATGGTGGCTCTACTCTACTCCGGTTGATACCGCGGCTCCGGTTGATACCGCGGCCACGGCCGCCCGCGCGCCTTCATGCAGCAGGGCCAGCTCGTCGACGAGCTCGAAGAACCGGCAGCCCCTGCCGACCCAATCGGCGGCTTGGTCAGGCCCGGATGGCGTGGTGCCGAACGCAACGCCATGTTGCAGGCACAGGTCGAGCACGGTGCCGAGCGCCGCTTTCATGTCCGGGTGATCGTACTCGCCAGGATGCCCCAGAGAGATCGCCGTGTCGTAGGGGCCCACGTACACCATGTCCAGGTGCGGCGTCGCGACAATCTCGGCTGCGCGCTCCAGGCCGTCCATCGTCTCGATGTGGGCGATCACGGCGGTCGCCTCGTTGCTGCGCCGCAGCCAGTCGGCGTCGTCCTGCGGGTACGTGTAGTCGGCGCCGCCGTAGCCGGGTGCCCCGGCGCGGCTGCCGAGCGGCGGGTACTTGACCAGATCGACCAGCTCGGTCACCTGCTCGGCCGATTCGGTGCGCGGGAGCTGGATGCCCACCACCCCCGCGTCCAGCAGGCGCGCCACTTCGGATCGGTTCAGCTCGCCGACCTTGGAGATGACCGGAATGCCGTTGTCGCGGGCAGAGAGCACGAAGTCGGGAAGCTCGCTGCCCTCGAACATGCCGTGCTCCTTCTCGACGAAGATGAAGTCGAAGCCGGCGTTGCGGAAGATCTTGACCAGCGACGGCCGCAGGTACTCGACCGCCATCGCGCCGAGCAGCGGCGGCCCGCCGCGCACGCGCCGCCTGAAGCCGCGTCCGAGCGCCGTCGGGTCATGCTGCGCGCCGTGGTCGTTCTCTCCGGTCCTGGCCATCGTCATCCTCCTCTGTCGCGGGTCGGTGTCAGTGCGATCGTATGGATCTCGTACGGCTCCTGCGTGTAATCGTGCTCGAGGCGTGGCATGCCGTGGAGTGCTCGGGGGAGTGAATGCTACGCTGCATCGTTACCATATATGAACGCCCGAACCCCATCCGGCTCGATTGCCGAACGATCCTTGATCGCCGAGCACTTCCGCGCCGCCTCCGAGGTGATGCCCGGCGGGGTCAACTCCTCCACCCGGGTCAACCAGGCGCTCGGCACGCCCATGTACGTCGCGCGTGCCGAGGGCAGCCGCATCACCGACATCGATGGGCGCACCTTCATCGACCTGTGTTGCGGCCACGGCGCGGCACTGCTCGGCCACGGCCATCCTGCGATCGCGGACGCCCTGGCGGCCGCGGCCCGGATCGGCTTCCCTTCCGTCTACGAAACGACCCACCACGAGGAGCTGGCGCGGCTGGTGTGCCGGTCGGTTCCGTCGGCGGACCGGGTGCGGTTCTGCTCCTCCGGATCGGAGGCGACGCTGCACCTCATCCGCGCCTGCCGCGCTCACACCGGCCGCGACAGGATCATCCGCATCGAGGGCCACTTCCACGGCTACCACGAGCTGATCTATATCGGCGGCCATCCGCCGGCCGACCGGCTGGCACGCAATCGAACGCAGCCGTACCTGGAGTCCCCGGGCATCCCGCGCGAGTTCGCGCGCCTGATCGTCCCTATCCCGCACAACGACGTGGACGCCCTGGAGCAGGCGGTCGAGCGCCACGGCAAGGAGACGGCCGCGCTCATGCTGGAGCCCGTGAACTGGAACTGGGGGGCGATCCGGCCCGAACCCGCCTACCTGAAGCGCATGCGGGAGCTCACTGCCGAGGCCGGCATCGTGCTGTTCTTCGACGAGATCCAGTCGGCGTTCAAGACGCGCCACCTGACCGCGCAGGCCGAGTACGGCGTCACCCCCGACGTCACCACCATCGGCAAGTCGCTGGGCGGAGGGCTGCCGGTGTCCGCGTTCTCCGGTGACGCCCGGATCATGGACCTCTTTCAGCCGGTCGGCCCGGTGCAGCACTCCGGGACGTTCAACGCCCACCCGGTGCCGATCCTCGCGGCCTTGGCGTTCGTGCGGGAGACCGGCAAGCCGTATTTCTACGACACGCTGGAGGCGCTGGAGGACCATTTCGATCGCGGCCTGAAGCGCATCATCGCCGACCATGGGCTGAACATGATCGCGCCCGTGTCCGGCGGGCGGTTCACCGTCATCTTCGGGCGCACCACGCCGCCGTCCCGGTACGAGGACTGCCTCTGTCACGACAAGCGGGTGATGCTGCGGTTCATCAAGGGGTGCTACGACCGCGGCGTCTACCTGCACGACTACGGCGGCGGCCCGATCCACCACGGCTTCTCCGTGCAGCACACGACGGCCGATCTGGACGAGGCATTGAACGTGATGGAGGACGCCTTGGCGGAGATGAAGCGCGGCGGAGCGGTCCCGACGGTCTGATAAGCGGCATGACGGTCACGATCCCCTGGAACGCCTGGTTCGAAGACGGCGAGCTGGAGCTGTCGTTCCCGGACGCATGGCACGTGGACGCGCTGCGCATGCGTGCGACGCCGGCGCCGCCGGCGACGATAGCGGAAAGGATCGCCGCGCCCCTGGACAGCGAGCCGCTCCGCCTCCTGGCGCGCGGCAAGCGGCGGGTGGGCATCGCCGTGGACGACATTGCCCGCCCGACGCCCGTGCACGAGTTCCTGCCGCAGGTGGTGGACGAGCTTCTGGCCGCCGGCGTTCCGGAAGACGGCATCCAGGTGTTCGTGGCCTCCGGCGCCCACCGTACGCCGCCCACCGTACGCCGGTGCGCGGCGACGTGGTGCGCAAGATCGGCGTGCCGCTCGCCGAGCGGCTGAAGGTCGTTTACCACAACCCGTACGACAACCTCGCCGACCTGGGCCGGACCAGCAACGGCGTGCCGATCGCGATCAACCGCAGCTACCTGGACTGCGACTTCCGCATCAGCATCGGCGGGATCACCCCGCACGACTTCGCCGGCTTCGGCGGCGGCTACAAGACGGTGACGGTGGGCCTGAGCGGCATCCGCGCGCTGCACGAGACCCACATCGAGCGGATCGCCGAGTTCGACGCCGGCGTCGCCCGCATCGAGGGCAACTCGCATGCGACCTGGCACGACACACTGGCCGAGCTGAAGACCCTGCACGGCCAGGAGTGCCGGGCGTGCGTGGTGGAGTGCGCGTCCATGCAACTGCTCGCTCCCTGACCGAGCGGGCCGATACCGGCGTCGCTCCGGCGATGGTCACCGGTGACCGGCGCATGGCACGATGCGCGTTCGAGGATGGCTGACTCACCGTTCCGCGTCGGCGCCATCGGATGCGGAGCCCGCGGCCGTTCGCTGTTGCGACACGCCGCGCGCGCCGACGACGTCGAGATCACGGCGCTGTACGACCCGAACCCCCAGGCGGCGCTGCAGGCGCAACGGGAGCACGCCCCGGACGCGGCCGTGGTGGACGGCATCGATCAGGTGGTGAGCCGCGACGATGTCGACCTGGTGATCGTCGGCTCTCCCGATCACGCCCATCGCGAGCCGGCCGTGGCGGCCTTCGAACACGGCAAGCACGTGTTCTGCGAGAAGCCGCTGGCTACCACGGCCGAGGACTGCCGGGCGATCTGGAGCGCCGCGCAGGCGGCAGACCGCGAGCTGATCGTCGGCTTCGTGCTGCGCTATGCGCCGTTCTACCGGGGGATCAAGCAGCGCCTGGACGACGGTGACCTGGGTCCGATCATGTCGATCGAAGCGAACGAGAACCTGCCGTTCGCGCAAGGAGCCTTCTTCCGCCGCGACTGGCGCCGGTTCCGCCGTTTCACCGGCACCTATCTGCTGGAGAAGTGCTGCCACGATCTGGACATCCTGTGCTGGTTCGCCGATTCGCTGCCGCGGCGCGTGGCGTCGTTCGGCGGCCGGTCGTTCTTCACCCCCCGCTCCGATGCGCCGCTGTACTGCCGCGACTGCGACCTGGACTGCGCCCACCGCCTGGAGCTCGATCCGCTGCCTCCGAAGCCGGAGTGGGAGCCGGAGTTGACGCGCGGCAAGGACCTGGACTTGTGCTGCTTCAACTCGGCGCAGGACATCGTCGACAACCAGGTGGTGATCATCGAGTTCGCCAACGGCATCCGCGCCACCTTCCACAGCAACCAGAACGCGGCAAGCCCCAGCCGCCGCATGTACCTGGTCGGTGAGCGGGGATGCATCGAGGGCGACATCTACTGGGGCTTCTTCCAGTACGCGCCGATCCGCTACACCGGCGACTGGGAGGGGTTGCCGTGGGAGCGAACGGAGGTGGTGCGCGCGGGCCAGCACGGCGGCGGCGACGACTCGCAGTTCGGCGACTGCCTCCGGCGGCTGCGCGAAGGCCGGCCCATGATGTCCGGAGGCCGCGAGGGACTGGTCGCCTGCATCACCGCCCTCGGGATCGACGAAGCGCGCTCGACCGGTGCGGTGGTCGATCTGACAGACACCTGGGAGGCGTACGGACTGAGCGACGGAGCGGGGGAAGCCGCCGCCGGCGGGCGATGATCACGGCGGTCGACGTCACCCGCAGCTACCGGGCGGGCAGCGGCCTCGTCACGGCGCTGGACCGGGTGAGCATCTCGATCGAGGCGCGGACGCTCACGGTCCTGCACGGGCCGTCAGGCTCGGGCAAGACGACCCTGATCAATATCCTGGGCGCTCTGGACCAACCGACCAGCGGCGCCGTGCTGCTGGAAGGCGCCGACATCACCGCGCTCAGCGAGCCCGAGCGCGACGAGTTGCGGCGCCTGCGCATGGGGTTCGTGTTCCAGTCGGTGGCGCTGATCGCCGCCATGTCCGCGCTGGAGAATGTCGAGTTCGCGCTCCGCATCGCCGGCGCCGACCGCAACGGCCGGGAGGAGCGCGCCAGGGAGTGCCTGACTATGGTCGGGTTGCGCACACGCATGAACCACCGGCCGGGCGAGCTGTCGGGCGGCGAACAGCAGCGCGTGGCGATCGCGCGCGGCTTCGCCCACCGCCCGCAGGTGCTGTTCGCGGACGAGCCGACCGCGGAGCTGGACACGCACACCGGCCTGCAGGTGGTCGGCATCCTGCGCGAGCTCACCGGTGAGCAGGGGGTCACGGTGGTGATGAGCAGCCATGATCCGGCGATCGTCGACATGGCCGACCATCGGGTGTCGCTGCGCGACGGCCGCGTCGTGGAGCCGGATCCCGCCGTGCCGGGGGCCGCCCCATGAGCACCGCTGCCGGTGCTGCCATCCGTGGCGCAGGAGTGCGCTGCGAGAACCTGGTTCGCATCTTCAAGACGGACGAGGTCGAGGTGGTCGCGCTGCAGGGACTGGACCTGGAGATCGAAGCGGGCGAGGTGATGGCGATCATCGGCTCCAGCGGCAGTGGCAAGTCGACCTTGCTCAACATACTGGGCGGGCTGGACCGTCCGTCGGCGGGGACGGTGGAGGTCGGCGGCGCCGACCTGCTCAAGTTCAGTCCCCAGGACCTGGTGCGCTACCGGCGCGAGACGGTCGGCTTCGTCTGGCAGAACAGCGCCCGCAACCTGGTTCCGTACCTGACCGCGGCGGAGAACGTGGAGGTTCCGATGCTGCTGGCGCGCCGCCGCGGGCGCCGGCGGCAGCGGGCGCTGGAGCTGCTGCGGCAGGTCGGCGTGGACCACCGGGCCGGCAACCGGCTCATGGAGCTCTCCGGCGGCGAGCAGCAGCGGGTGGCGATCGCGGTGGCGCTGGCCAACGAGCCGCCGCTGCTGCTGGCCGACGAGCCGACCGGCAACGTCGACTCGCAGACCGCCCGCCACCTGCTCGCGACGTTCCGGGAGGTGAACCGCGACCTGGGCGTGACCGTGGTCATCGTCACCCACGACCGCGCCGTGGCGCAGTCGGTGAGCCGCGTGGTCGCCATCCGTGACGGACGGACCTCCAGCGAGTTCATCCGCCAACGCGATGCTGCGGGCTGGGAAGGCGGCGACCCGCACGTCGCGCGGCCGGCCCTGCACATGGAGGAGGCGGACTCGCACCGGGAGTACGTCGTCGTCGACCGCGTGGGCCGGCTGCAGATCCCGCGCGATCACCTGCAGGCGCTGTCGATCTCCGGGCGCGACCGCGTGCGCGTGGATCTGGAGGACGACAACATCGTCATCCGGCGCGCCGACAACGACGCCGAAGACCCGCCGAAGACGTGAACGGCGACGTCCGGCTGGCGGGGCGGGTACTGGTACATGGCGTACGCCGGCGTCGACCGGCACGGCATTCAGCGCTTGGGGATCGGCACGTCGGCAACCTGGCGGCCATCGCCGTGCGTTGACAGCGAAGCGGTGGCGCGGCCTGCTATGCTCCATGGCCACCGAAGAGCAGGAGATCGTCGAACGCTCGCGCGAGCTGTTCGAACGCGAGTTGCATTCCTTCGTGCCCGACCGGGTGTTCGACGCGCACTTCGAGATCTGGGATGCGCAGGCGACCATCGAAGGCGCGGTCGGCATCGCCATCCCGACGCGGTTCGAGGACGTCGCGCCCGGCTGCGAGTTGCTGCACCCGGGGAGGGAGGTGAAGGCGGCATTCATCCCGTTCTCATTCACGTCCGACCTCGTTGCGTCGGCAAATGCGTGGTCTTCGGAACAGGCGCGGCGCTCGGGCGGCACCTGCTGCAGTTACTTCTTCGCCAGGCCGGACGACGACCCGGAATGGGTGCGGTCCGAGGTGCGCCGGCTCGGCGCGATCGGGCTGAAGTCCTACCACACCTACGCGGCGCGCAAGCCGACCTGGGAGGCGGACATTCCCGAGTACATGCCGGAGCCGCTGGTGCGGGTCGCGGACGAGGAGGGCTGGATCATCAACATGCACCTGGTGAAGGAGCGGGCGGTGGGCCATCCGTCCAACATCCACTGGATCCGTCACTACTGCACCACCTACCCGGGGATGCGGCTGGTGCTGTCCCACTCCGCGCGCGGGTTCCAGCCGGAGAACAATCTGGCCGGGCTCCCCGAGCTGACCGATCTGGACAACCTGTTCTTCGACACCAGCGTCAACTGCGAGCCGACCGCGCACCAGGCGATCATCCGTATCATGGGCCACGACCGCCTGCTGTACGGCAGCGACTACCCGTGCAGCCACGTGCTGGGCCGCTACGTGGCCGCGGGCAGCTCCTTCGCGGTGCTTGAGGCCGACAACCCGATCTGGGGGGCGCGCGACGGCGCGGTGGTGCCGGCGCTGGTCGGCCTGGAGCACCTGCGCTCGCTGAAATGGGCGTGCTGGGGCTTGGGGCTCGGCGACTCGGCGGTCGAGGACATCTTCTGGGGCAACGCGGACCGGCTGTTTCCGACCGCGAGTCCGACGGGCGCGCGGGCTACTCCTTGATCGATCCGATCAGCACGCCCTTGATGAAGTAGCGCTGGATGAACGGGTAGACGATCAGGATCCGCACCGTGCCGACGACGATACCCGACTTTCACGAAGGGACGATTAAGTCAATCGGCTGTCGATAGATCCGTCGAGGATTACGCGTCCGTGGCCAGGCGCCGCTGCTCTTCGCGGGCGAACGAGACGACCAGCGGGTCGTCCTGCTGGCGGCGCAGGAAGGCGGCGCGGTCGTCGATGCCCTGCCAGCATTCCTGGATGATGACCTGCGCGACCGGGGCGCCGAGCGCGTCGCCGGGGCCCAGGCACACCAGCAGATCGGGTGCGTACTCGCGGAGCGCGACCCGCACGCTGGCCGTGAAGTCGAAGGTCGACGTCACCTGCGTGCGCAGCGTGTACTCGGCGAGCGCGGCGGCGTCGGTGGCGAGCGGCGACCACTGGCGGCCGCGGCCGTCGATCAGCGGGACCTCGGGCGCCCGCCAGTCGACCGTGTCGGGGAGGGACTCCATCGCGCGGCGTGCGTTGTCTGCCAGGAGCGGCGAATGGAAGGCCGCGTGGCCGTGCAGGTGCAGCGGGTAGGTGCGCTCGCCGGACTGGTGGCGCGGCAGCCGGGTGCGCAGCTCGTGGATGCCCGCGTCGTCGCCCCAGAGGACGCGGTAGCCGCCGTAGCGGATGGAGTCTCCCACCCGGTGCCCGGCCGCCCGCGCATCGCGGAGCGCGGCGTCGACTCGCCGGGTGAGATCCGCGTCGGCCCTCCACCGATCGTCGGTGACCGGGTAGACGATCTGGCCGCCGATCAAGCCGTCGCGGCCCATGCCGCTCATGGTCTCCACCAGGCGCATGGTGTCCGCCAGCGTCAGCGCCCCGGCGCAGAACAGCCCCGAGTACCAGCCCAGGCTATTGCCGGCCACCGCCACCACGCGGCAGCGCTCCCGGTCGACGCGCAGGAAGTCGGCGGCGGTGCAGGCAAGGATCAGCGACGACACGTGCTCGCCCGCGCTGTGGGCGGCGGTCAGCCGCTCGGCGCCGTCGAGCGCCGACAGCGTCGGGTCGCCGGCGTCGCCGCGGCGGGTGTCGGCCGCCTGCAGGACCTCCTGGAATGCTTCCCGAGATGCGCCCGGCAGCGGCCGGGACAGGGAGCGCAGGTCGGCGGGTCCGTAACTGCCGCGGCCGGGGCAGATCACGACGACCCGCCTGCACGCGGCGGCGCCGGTCGTCACCAGGCTGCCGTCGTCGCCGTCGCGCTCCGGCCGGTCGCCGGCTCGGCTGCCTCAGGCGCCGGCGCCTGCCGCCGGTCCGGGCGGACCAGGTCGACCGCGCGGGCGACGATCCCGTCCGTGGACGGCAGGACGTACTCGGCGGCCGGTCCCAGGGGAATGAAGGAATCCTCCCCGCAGTAGCGCCGGATCGCCGGCCGGGTCGGCGCGTCGGCGGTCGCATCGACGACGGCGGCCACCAGCCCTTCGCTCACACCGCCGGTGGCACGTCCCTCGTCGACGATCAGGATGCGTCCGCTGCGGGTCCCATGCGCGACCACCGTCTCGGTGTCGATCGGCGCCAGCCAGCGCAGGTCGATCACTTCCGCGGCGATGCCGTGCCGCTCGGACAGGATGCGCGCCGCCTGCAGCGATCGCCAGAGACCGTTGCTCCAGCTCACGATGGTCAGATCCGGATCGTCCGCGGCGTGGACGCGCGCGCGCCCGATCTCGACCGCATCCCCCGGCGGCGGATACCGGAACCGCCAGAGATCGTCGCCCTCCTCGTGCAGGTGGCGGGTCTGGTACAGGGCGATCGGCTCCAGGAACAGCACCACGCGTCCGTCGGTGACCGCCGCCGCCGTGGCAGTGCGCAGCATGCCCACGGCGTCGTCGCCGCGCGACGGGCTGGCGATGAGCACGCCCGGCAGATCGCGCAGCGCGGCGATACTGTTGTCGTTGTGGAAGTGCCCGCCGAATCCCCGCTGGTATGCCCAGCTCGCGATCCTGACCACCAGCGGGTTGCGGAAACCGCCCTGTGAAAAGAACGAGAGCGTCGCCGCCTCGCCCCTGATCTGATCCTGGGCGTTCTGGTAGTAGGCCAGATACTGGATCTCCGGGACCGGCAGCAGGCCGACGTGGGCGGCGCCCATGGCCAGCCCCAGGATGGACTGCTCGTCGAGCAAGGTGTTGAACACGCGCGCCGAGCCGGCCCGCTCGGCCAGCCTGGTCGTGACCCCGTAGACGCCGCCGCGGCGGCCCACGTCCTCGCCGAACAGGACCATCTGCGGGTATTTGGCCATCAGGTCGAGCAGTCCCCAGTTCAGCAGGCGGCCGAAGTGTTGCGGTCCCTGCCGCTCCGGCAGCCGCCGTTCCGACCCGAACAGCGCGACGCGCTCCTCCGCGTGGTCGGCGCGCGCGGCCTCCAGCATCACCTGCAACGGCCGATGCGTGGCGATGGGCCCCGCCACCTCGGCGGCGCTCTTCAGGCGCGGCCGCCGCTCGGCTTCCCGCGCCGCCGCGCGCACCCGGTCGCCGATCTCCCGGTACGACTGCAGCAGCGCCCGCGCCGGAGCGAGACCCAAGTCGACTGCGCGCAGGCTGTTGCCGAGCACCGGGTCGCGCGCCTCCGCCGCCCGGATCCGTTCGCGTGAGTGGTAGGTGATCTCCAGATCCGCCCCGGCGTGGCCGAGCAGGCGCACGAGCTCCAGGTGCAGGAAGACCGGCACACGCTGGCGCCGGCAGACCTCCACCGCCGCGTGCGCCTGCCGGTAGGTGTCGACGATGTCGCAGCCGTCCGCCTTCAGGTAGGTGATGCGCGGGTAGGAGCGCCAGACGTGTTCGACCCAGCCGGGCGGCGTCTGCACCGAGATGCCGACGCCGTTGTCCTCACACACGAACAGGATCGGGATCGGCAGGTTCTGATAGGCCGCCCAGGCGCCGGCGTTCATGCCGGCCAGCGCGGAGGCGTGGTTCAGCGTGCCGTCGCCGAAGGTGCAGACCACGATGGCGTCCTCCGGGAACGGCAGGGACTGTACGAGCCCGAGCCGCTTGGCCCGCTCGATGGCGAAGGCGGTCCCCATGGCCTTGGGCACGTGCGAGGCGATCGTGCTGGTCTGCGGCGGCATCCGCAGGGCCGTGCTGCCGAATACCTTGTGGCGGCCGCCGGCGATCGGATCCTCGGAGCTGGCGCACAGGGACAGCAGCACGTCGAACACCGGGGTGTGGCCGGCTACCTGCTTGGCACGCTGCGCGAAGAAGCCGCCGGACCGATAGTGGACGAACGCCGGGTCGTCGGGGCGCAGGGCTGCGGCCAGCGCCGCGTTCCCCTCGTGGCCGGCGCTGCCGATCGTGTAGAAGCCGGTCCCGCGGCTGCGCAGCCGGCGCGCCTCCAGGTCGAGGTGGCGCGCCTGGTACTGGGACTCCAGGATTTCCAGGAAGTCGATGCTCCGCAGCCCCGAACGCTTGTCGACGAGGTCGTCGCCGGACCGGCGCGGGCGCCCGCCGGCGGCTTCGTCATCGGCCGACCGGGACGACAGGGCGTCGATCACGGCTTGGTCGATGGCCTGGGCGCGGTCTGAGTCCATGCGGGCGACGGTGAGGGTGGGCGAAATCAGCGCACGGCGGCAAGGGGCCGGTGGCCTCTCGATGCGGCGTCTTCGTACACTCCCGCATGCTCGGAATCCTTCCCCTGGAGTGCCCGATCCGACACTACGACTGGGGGTCGCGATCCGCGCTTGGCCGCCTGCTCGGCCGCCGGCCGAGCGGCCGGCCTGAGGCGGAGTTGTGGATGGGGGCGCATCCTCAGGCGCCGTCGGTGGCGCGGGTCGGGGCCCGGCGGATGGCGCTGGACCGCCTGATCGCCGAGCATCCGGCCGAAACGCTCGGCCGCGCCGCGCTGGACGGGCACGGCGCGACGCTGCCGTTTCTCTTCAAGGTCCTGGCGCTGGGCAAACCGGTGTCCGTGCAGGCACACCCCACCCGCGCACGCGCTGCACGCGGGTTCGAAGCCGAGCAGCGTGCGGGCGTGCCGCTCGATGCGCCGCACCGTTCCTACCGGGACCGCGGGCACAAGCCGGAGGTCATGGTGGCGCTGGAACCGATGGTCGTACTGTCGGGCGTCCGGCCGCTTCAGGAGATCGAAGGCGCCTTGACCGCGGCCGGCGTTGGGGAGCTGGCGGCGCCGGCTGGCCGTGAGGATGCCGCCGAGGCCATCCGGCGGCTGCTTCGCGCCACGCTGACGCTCGATGGAGCGGCAGGAGCCATCCTGCACCGCCGGCTGGTCGACGGCGCGGCGCGGGACACGGCCGAGGGCGCGCTTCTCGCAGAGCTGGCCGAGCACTACCCCGGCGACCCGACGGTGATCGCCGCGTTGCTGCTCAACCTCGTCGAGCTCGAGCCGGGCGGGGCGCTGTACACGCCGCCGGGCCGGCTCCATGCCTTTGTCAGCGGCGCCGGCATCGAGCTGATGGCCAACTCCGACAACGTGCTGCGAGCCGGACTCACCAGCAAGCACGTGGACGCCGACGAGCTGCTGGCCGCGAGCGCCCTCAGGCCGGCGGCGCCCGAGCGCATCGTGCCGCGGCCCGCGAGTCCCGCCGAGCGCGTCTACCCGGCTCCCGCCGAGGAGTTCCGGCTGTCGGTCATCGACCTTGAGGCCGACGGGCGATTTGCGCCGCAGGGCCCGGAGATCCTGCTGCTGATAGGCGACCGCGCGCACCTGCGCTGGTCGGGCGGGACGCTCACGCTGCGGCGCGGCGACGCGGTCTTCGTCCCGGCGTCCGTGGCGGCGTACGAAGCCCACGGCACCGGGCCGCTGTACCGCGCGCGTGCCGGTTCCGGCGTCTGAGCGGAGGATGACCGGCTGGTGATACTGATCCTCACCATCGCCCAACGGGGCGATGTCTACGAACGGCTTCGCCGGCGGTTGGGCGCTGACTACGTGCCGTGCAGGACCCAGTCCGGTTCGTCGATCTCGACCGAGTCCCGGTACAGCACCAGTGGGTCGAGGTCGACGCATCGCCACTCGTCCCGTGTACCAGCGATGTCCCAGGCGGCGGTGCCGTTCATGACCGTAAGCGAGCGACGAAACAGCTCCGGGTCCTTGAGGGGTTGAAACACCGGGCCGTCCAGCAACGGGGTCACGTCGAACTGCCGGATCGAGCCGTCGTCGAAGTACAGAACGATCCGATAGCCGGGCGGCGGAGCGGCGATCACCTGCACCACCTCGGGCATGTAGTGAGGATCGTCGATCACATGAGCCCCTGAATGGATCGCAACGGCTGCTTGTCGCGTGCCAGCTCCCAATTCTGCATCAGCTCATCCTCGTGCAGTTGAGCCCAGGCAAGGACCAGCCGGAGCTGTCGGCGCGGCAGGTAGCCGGCGATCACCACGCCGCGGCGGATGTCGACCTTCGCGGCATGCTCCGCGTATTCGGCATGGAAGTGCGGCGGGCCGTGATCGTCCCAATACAAGAGAATCCTGATTCCGTGAAACAGCGCGACGACCGGCATTGCGATGTCCGCGTTCCATGATAGCAGGGCTTCTGCCTCGGTTGCGGAAGTCCGGATCTTGCCGCTCCGCGCGCATTGCGCGAAGCTCGGGTGAGTCCAGAGGGACTCGATGGGAGAGCAACCGCGATGACTCCGCCGGCCACGATGCACACCGGACCGCTCGGTTCCACCGTGCACGTGTTGCGCGCCGATTCCGCGACTGTCACCGAGTTGGTCACGGTCGACTGGAGCCGGCGCTTCCGCCGCGTCTGGCTCGACCCGGTGCGGGGAATCATTGCCCCCTGATGTCGCCGTCCCACTCTCATGAGGACCTGACGACGATCCTCGACAACGTCGTGGACGTTGCGGCCAGCATCCTCGCCGGCGCGGCGAAAGGGTTGAGCAGCACGCGGCTGCTTGAACTGGTCAGTTGCGGAAGTCGACCAGCTCCACGTCGAAGATCAGGAAGGCGCGCGGCGGCACGGTGCCGGGCACGCCCATGGCTCCGTAGCCCAGGTCGGGCGGGATCAGCACGGTGCGGCGAGCGCCGCGGCGCATCTCAAGGAGCATCTCCTCGAGGCCCTGGACCACCGCGCCGATCGTGAACTCCATCGGCTCCAGGCCGGACGTGCCGAACTGGGTGCCGTCCGCCAGGCTGCCGGTGTAGCGCAGCAGGACCTTCGCTCCGAAGTCCGGCGTCGGCCCTTCGCCCGGGCTGTGGATCACGTACAGCAGTCCGGACTCGGTGGCGACGGCGTCCGGCCAGCGGCGGCGGAACTCGTCGAGCACCTCTTCGTGCCGCTCGAGGACGGCGCGCAGCAACTCTTCGGCCACCTGCGTGCGCAATTCGGCGATCCCGGGGCCGTCGACTCGGTAGGCGCGCGCCGCCGGCCCGACGCGCACGATGCGGATCCGCTTCAGGATCTGGCCGCGGCGCAGCGCGTCCACCACCTCCTGCCCGTCAACCACTTCTCCGAACACCGGATACACGTCGTCCAGCTCCGGGGCCGCGCGCCGGGTGATCACGAAGCGGCTGCTGCCGGTGTGCGGACTCTCGGTAAGGAGCGACACCACGCCGGGCCGGTCGTGGCGCAGCTCCGGGTGGAACTGGTCGGGAATCTCCCAGTCCGGCGCCGCGAGACCTCGCGCGGCTACGCCGCCGGCCATGACGAGCTGCTCGGTGGCGATCTCGATGATCGATCCGTCATAGAACTGAGCCGGCCCCAGCGCTGCCTCGGCAAGCCCCACGAAGGCGGCGACCGGCAGCGGCGCGTGTTCTTCGTGGAGGCGCACCAGGATTCGGCCTTCATCCGTGACGATCCGCGCGTACAGACCGTCGTCCAGCCCGCCGCATGCCGCCAGCAGCAAGGCCGCGGCGCCGGCCAGCGCTCCGTTGATCAGCTTCACGTTGCCCATCGAGCGTGGCAGCGCCGCACGTGTCGATCAAGCCGGCGCCAAGCCGGTATGCTCCGCCATCGTGAACCAACTGGAAAAGATCCGCGACAAGTGGGCCAGCGGCGAGGTCTGCATCGGCACCAACGTGACCCTCAGCGACTCGACGGTGGTCGAGCTGCTGGGTGAGGTCGGCTTCGACATCGTCTGGATCGACATGGAGCACTCGGCGATGACGCTCGATCACTGCCTGAATCACGTCCGCACCTGCCGCGGCGTGGGCATGGCGCCGTTCATCCGCGTGCCGTCCAACGACCCGGTGGTGGTCAAGCCGTTCCTGGAGATGCACCCGGCCGGCATCATCATGCCGCGCATCTCGAACGTGGCCGACGCCGAGCAGGCGGTGCGAAGCTGCCGCTACCCGCCGCGCGGCGTGCGCGGCTTCGGCCCGATCCGCGGCGTGCGCTTCAGCGCGCGCAGCACCGAGGACTATCTGGCCAACGTCGACGCCGAGATCCTGGTCATCCTGCAGATCGAGCACATCGACGCGGTGAACCAGATCGAGGAGATCCTGCGGATCCCCGGCGTGGACAGCATCGTCCCCGGCCCCATGGACCTGTCCGGCACGATGGGCCTGCTGGGACAGCCCGGCCATCCCGACGTGGTCGCCGCCATTCAGCGGATGCTCGACGCGGCGCGCGCCGCGGGCGTGCCGATGGGACAGTCGATCGGCCCTGATCCCGAGGCGCTTCGCCACTGGATCGACGGCGGCGTCTCCTGGCTCTGCGCGGGCGGCGACTGGCACCTGCTGTACCCCGCGGCCAGGGAGCTGCACGAGTTGATGTCTTCGATGACGTGACCCCAGCCGAGCCGAGCCGCCACTACCTGCACGGCTACCCGGCGCGACAGAGCGTCGCGCCGGGGGAGCGGCTCGACCTGCACGTCTCGACCAGCCTGGCCAGTTATTCGCTGGCCGTTGCGCGCGTGGGAGAGGGCGAGGAGGAGGTCTGGCGGCGGGACGGAATCGCCGGCACCGAGCACCCGGTGCCGGACGACGCCTCCTCGCACGGCTGCCGCTGGCCGCCGGCGCTGGAGCTGGCGGTGGGCTCGGAGTGGCCGAGCGGCTACTACCGCGTGTCCTTGCGCGGGGAGGCCCCGGACGGCAGCCCCGTCCGCGGAGCGATGGGGTTCGTGGTCCGCTCGGCGGAGCCGGGGCATTCCGCCCGCATCCTGCTGCAGCGCACCACCAACACCGACAACGCCTACAACCGCTACGGCGGCTCCACGCTGTACTACGGGCCGGACGGACCGGCGACGCGGGTGTCGTTCGAACGGCCGTTCGCGGGGTTCGAGCCGATCGGGGACTACCGTTTCGCCATCCGGGGGGAGCTGGAGATCACCACCGACGGCCGCACCCTGACGGACGAGATGGCGACCGCGCTGACCGAGCGGGGCGTGGACACCGCCCGTCCCACCTTTCTGCGGCCTGCCCGCGTGGCGGACTGCTGGAACCTGCAGCAGGCCGAGGTCACCCTGGGCCTGCACCGGCAGCCCGGCCGGATCGACGTGTACGACTCGTTCAGCTCTTGGGCGAGCTGCTGGCACAACTGGGAGGGACCGTTCGTGGCGTGGGCGGAACGGGCCGGCTACCGGATCGACTACGCGGTCAACGGCGACCTGGAGTTCCACCCGGAGATTCTCGACGAGTATCGCCTGGTGCTGTCGGTCGGCCACGACGAGTACTGGTCGAAGCCGATGCGCGACCACCTGGAGGACTACATCGGCCGCGGCGGCAACGTCGCCTTCCTCTCCGGAAACTGCGTCTGGTGGCAGGTGCGCTCGGAGGAGGAAGGCCACGCCCTGGTCTGCTTCAAGGACCACACCCGCGACCCGCACTTCGCGAGCGGCGAGCACGACACGCTGACCACGATGTGGTGCCATCGGCTGATCGGAAGGCCGGAGAACGGGCTCACCGGTGTGAGCTTCGCCTACGGCGGCTACCACCGCTTCTTCGGCATGATGGACGAGGGGCCGGGCGCCTGCCGCCCCAACACCGTCTCCTGCGGCTCCGCTGTTGGCCCATCCCCTCCTTGCGCGTCGGAGTCTCTCGGACTTGCCGCTCACGCGGCAAGTCCGAGAGACTCCTACACGGTGCACCGGCCCGGGCACTGGGCCTTCGCGGGCACCGGCCTGCAGCGTGGGCAGAGCTTCGGCGCCCGCGATCGCATCGTCGGCTACGAGTGCGACGGCTGCCAGGTCGAGTGGCGCGACGGGTTGCCGTTTCCCACGCATCGGGATGGTACGCCCGACACCTTCCGCATTCTGGCCACGGCGCCGGCGGCGCTGGGCCGGGTGGACGCCTCGCTGGAGCAGGCCAGCCGCGCCATCCTGGGCGACGGCGGCGGCACGCTCCCGCAGCCGGGGCTGGCCGTGATGGGGACCTACACCCGTGGTGGCACGGTGGTGACGGCCGGCTGCACGGAGTGGAGCAACGGCCTGCGCGGCGGCGATCCAACAGTGGACCGCATCACGCGCAACATCCTCGACCGCCTGGGCTGACCGACCGAACCATTTCGGAGTATCCTCCGATTTACTCGCAACGTCGCCGCGTTCTCCCGGTTCTTCGACGCGCTCCCCTTCTGCCACGGCGAGTTGATGAACTACAGCAACGTCGCGCGGGACTGCGGCGTCGATTCCAAGACCGTGCGGGAGTACTTCCAGATACTGGTCGACACGCTGTTGGGAGTCTTCGTGGAGCCGTTCAGCGGCCGGCGCTCTCGCGCCGTGATCACCCGCGCCCCGAAGTTCTATCTGTTCGACGTCGGCGTGGCCGGCCACCTGACCGGCCGCCGGATCGAACGCCCCGCGGGTCAGGACTTCGGGCGCGCGTTGGAGCACTTCCTGCTCATGGAGCTGCTCGCGTACCGCTCCTACCGCGAGCGCGACGTCCCGATTCGCTTCTGGCGCACCAAGACGGGACTCGAATGCGACTTTGTCATCGGGCGCAGGGGAGAGGTAGCGATCGAGGTCATGGGCGGCGCCGACCCGGGATCGCGGGACCTCGCGCCGCTGCGGGCATACGTCGAGGAGCATCATCCCCGTCACGCGATCGTGGTCTGTACGACAAGCGCTCCACGCCGCACGCAGGACGGGATCCGGATACTTCCGTGGGAACGGTTCCTGGAGCGGCTGTGGGCCGATACCATCATCGAATGATCGACTCGGGAGGGGAGACCGAGGGGAGGGACGCGACCATGAGTGATCTGCACATCGCGGACGTGAGCGTGGTGGACGTGGCCACCGGGGCGATCCATCCATCGCAATCGGTGCGGGTCGCGGACGGCGTCATCGCCGAGGTCGGCGCAGATGCGCTGCCGCAGTCCGGCGCCGCGGCGACCATCGACGGCCGCGGCCGCTATCTGTGCCCGGGGCTGATCGACACCCACGTCCACTTCTTCCTGGACGGCAGCAGCACGCCGCGCCAGAACTTCGTCGCCATCGACGGGGCCGAGCGCTGGCGGGTCGCCGTGCGCAACGCCGGCGTCGCGCTCGCCGCCGGCATCACCACGATGCGCGACTTGGCCGCTCCCGCCGAGCCGATGTTCGAGCTGAGGCGCGAGATCGACGCGGGGCGGGTGGCCGGCCCGCACGTGATCTGCTGCGGCTACGCGCTCATGCGCCCCGGCGGGCACTGCCACTGGCTCGGGGGAATCGAGGTGAGCTCCCGAGCGGAGGTGCGCGCCGCGGTCGAGCGGCAGATCGGCCAAGGCGGCGATTACGTCAAGCTGATGGCCTCAGGCGGCGGCCTGACGCCGGGCACGCGCCCGCACGAGGCGGACCTGCCGCTGGAGCTGATGCGGGAGGCGGTCGAGGTGGCCGCGGCGCACGGCACCTACGTCACCGCGCACTGCCACGCCACCGAGAGCATCCGGCGCGCCATCGATGCGGGACTGCAGATGATAGAGCATGCCACCTTCGCCGAGCCGCCGGGCCGGTACCGCTACGATCCGGATGTCGCGCAACGCATCCGCGACCGCGGCATCGTCGTGGTCCCCACCGTGTACTGCGCCCTGCAGAACGCCGCCAAGTTCGAGCGCCAGGGCAGCACCTACAACCCCGAGGACGTGGGCGCGGTCGCGCGCCTGCGCGGCCGGCTGACCAACACCGGGCTGTTCCACCGGCTGGGCGTGCCGCAGATCGCCGGCACCGACTGCGGGGCGATCGACACCCGCTTCGACGCCCTGGTCGACGAGCTGCTGACCTACGTGCAGGCCGGCTTGAGCAACGCGGAGGCGCTCCGCTCGGCAACCAGCCTGGCCGCCTGTCACCTGCGGCTGGACGGAGTCGGGCAGGTGGCCGCCGGCCAGCGCGCCGACCTGTTGCTGCTCGACGGGGATCCGCTGGAGGACCTCCGCACCCTGCGCGCTCCGCGCGTCGTGATCAAGGCCGGCGAGGTCGCGCACCGCCGGGAAACGGGCGTCCAGCCGGGCTCGGTTTGACCAGGTGGGGGCTCCGGGCTACCCTGTAGGTACGGTTCCGTGCCGGCGGTACCCCGGAAATCATGGCAAAAGCCCAAAGCTCTTCGTCGGCCACGGCGAACGAATACCTCATCCAGATCTATCTGATGCTGCGCGAGCGGCGGCCGGTCGTCGGCGCCCGCATCGCCGAGCGGATCGGGGTTTCGGCCGCCGCGGTGTCGCAGGCCCTCAAACGCCTGGAGCAGCGCAAGCTCCTCGTCCTCGACCCGGACGACGGCGTGCGCCTAACTCCGCGCGGCACCGGGCAGGCCGAGCGCACCATCCGCCGCCACTACCTGCTGGAACGCCTCCTGGTCGACGAGCTGGGCTTCGACTGGGTGGACGTGGATGAAGAGGCCGACAAGCTGGAGCACTCGCTGTCGGCGCGCCTGGAGGCGCACCTCTTCGAGCGGCTCGGCCGTCCGACCACCTGCCCGCACGGCAATCCGTTTCCGGGCTCGCCCGATGAGCGGCGCCTGCTCGAAGCGCCGCGCCTGACGACCGTGCACGCGGGCGAGCGGACCTCGATCCTGCGCATCACCGAGGAAGCGGAGGAGAACGAGGAACTGATGCGCCGCCTCGACCAGGACCACCTCGTGCCCGGCACCAGGATCACGGTGTCCGGCATCTCCGAAGCCGAGGTGGTGTTCCGCAAGGACGATACCGGGCAGGAGATCACCCTGCCCACCGGCTACGCCCGCTACGTGCGCGTAGACAGCGCCAACTGAACCTCGGGTTCGTGAACGACAGCCGCGCGCCGGCGCTGGACCGCCTCCGCACGCTCGATCGGGAGATCCACCTGATGCAGCACGTCATCGGCCTGCTGCAGTGGGATCAGGAGACGTACATGCCGAAGGGGGCGGTCGCGGAGCGGTCGGATCAACTTGCGCTGCTGGAGGGGCAGGTCCACGAGCGCCAGACCTCGCCCGAGATGGGCGATCTGATCGCTGCCGGGGAGGCGCGCACCGACCTCGACGAGATCGATCGCGCGTTTCTACGCGAGCTGCGGCGCTCCTACGACCGCGAGACCAGGTTGCCGACGGAGCTGGTGAGGGCGATCGCCCGCCAGGCCAGCGTCAATCACGCGAGCTGGGTCGCCGCGCGCACGGCGTCGGACTTCAGTGTGTTCCGGGACGACCTGCAGGAGACGCTGCGCCTCACCCGCGAGAAGGCCGACCACCTGGCATTCGGCGACACCCGCTACGACGCGCTGCTGGACGCGTTCGAGCCGTGGATGCGTACCGCCGAGCTCACGGCCGTGCTCGACGCGCTGCGCGGCCCGCTGGTCGACCTGCTGGAACGGATCGCCGGTTCGCCGGTCACGATCGACGACGCGGTGCTGCGGCGCGACTACGAGGTGGGCGCGCAGCGCGCGTTCAGCGACCACCTGCTTGCCGCCTTGGGCTTTTCATCCCACACGGGCCGGCTGGACGTGTCGGCGCATCCCTTCTCCACCACGCTCGGCGCCGCCGACGGCCGGCTCACCACCCGCTTCCACGCCAATCTGCTATCCGCCAGCGTGTTCGGGACCATCCACGAGTGCGGCCACGGGCTGCACGGACTCGGAGTCGCCCCGGAGCTTGCCACCAGCGCGCTGGGCTCGGGCACCTCGCTCGGCATCTGCGAGTCGCAGTCGCGCTTCTGGGAGAACCTGATCGGCCGCCGGCGGTCGTTCTGGGAGCACTTCTACCCGCAGCTTCAGCCGCGCTTCGCAGCCTTGGCCGACGTGGACCTCGACCGGTTCTACCGCTCGATCAACGCCGTGCATCCGTCCTTCATCCGCGTGGAGGCCGACGAGGTGACCTACAACCTGCACATCCTGCTGCGCTTCTCGCTCGAGCGCCGCATGGTCGACGGCGACCTGCAGGTGGACGACCTGCCCGACGCCTGGCGGGAGGAGTCGCGGGCGCTGCTCGGAATCGTCCCGGAGCGCGACGCCGACGGCGTGCTGCAGGACATCCACTGGTCGATGTTCGCCATCGGCTACTTCCCGACCTACACGCTGGGAAACCTGTACAGCGCGCAGATCCATGCCGCGATGGCGCGCGACCTCCCCGACTGGGAGGAGCAGGTGCGCGGCGGACGGTTCGCGGCGATCCTCAGTTGGCTGCGGGAGCGGATCCACCGCCACGGCCGCGTCTACCCGGCCGACGAGATCTGCCGGCGGGTGACCGGCGAGCCGCTCGACGCGCGCTACTTCACCGACTACCTGAACGCCAAGTTCGGCGAGCTCTACCGGCTCTGAAGGCCGTCCTGGCCACGCTCGGTCAGAGGTGGCGGGCCAGGAAGTCGTAGGCCAGCCGGCCGCTGATCTGGTGCCGGCCGTCGAACTCGTCGGTGACCAGCGCGTCCTCGGCGCCGAAGGCGCGCCACGCCGCCCGCGCCCGGTCCGCCGCCACGCGCACGCCGTCGATCGGAAAGATCGTGTCGCGCCGGCCCGCTTCGATCAGGCAGGGGCGGGGCGCGATCAGCCCTGCGAAGTCGCTGAGCTCACCGTGACCCAGCAGGCCGGGCACGAAGTTGCAGGTGCAGTGCGCGAAGGTCAGGATGCTCTGCCGCCAGTCGCAGAAGTAGCCGGAGATCACGCAGGCGCGGATGCGGTTGTCGCACGCGGTGGAGAAGTAGGTGTGCGCGCCGCCGCCGGAAATCCCCATCGCCCCCAGGCGCGCGATGTCCGCCTCCGGCCGGGTGGCCAGGTAGTCGACCGCGCGCATCCCGTCCCAGACGCGCAGGCCCATCACCGAACCGCCCAGCATGATCGCGTAGGTGGCGGCGTTGTGGCAGGTCGACGGCTCGGGGCCGGTGAGCTCGCCGGCCAGCGCCGCGTAGTCGGCGCGACGCTCGCCGAAGCAGCTTATCTCCGGCGCCGCGACCACGAATCCGCGTTCGGCCAGGGCGCAGCCGAAATCCTTGTGGTAGCCGTCCGGCTCCCACCGCTCCGAGCCGTCTTCCCACAGGCCGACGATGTCGCGTACCCCATAGCCGTGCCCATGCAGGGCCAGCACGCACGGCGCCGGTCCGTCGAGGCCCTTCGGGACCAGCACGTAGACCGGCATGGTCGCGTCCGGCCACGTGCGCAGCACCACCCGCTCCCGGACGTAGGAGCCGCGGTCGACGGTCTGCTCCAGCTCCGCCTCCACGGCCGGCGCCGGCCGGTCCAGAAACCCCAGGTGCCCGTATAGCGCGCGCCGGGCGTGCGCCTGCCACGCGCGTGCGGCGTCGGGGGTCGCGGCGTTGAAGGCGCAGTCGCGCTCGGCTCCGGCGTGCAGGGCGTCCAGCAGCCTGAGCGGGTCGAATTCCGTTCGCTGGCTCATACGGCAACTCTGGAAGCATGCGGCCGCGCTGGCAAGCGCACCACGCTTGATTCGGCGAAAGCCGGCGCGTAGCGTGGGCGGCATGTTCACACAGGTCCGGGTCGCAGCATGTTCGTTCAAGCCCCGCAAGTTCGACGTGGCTGCCAACGCCGGCCGGTTGGAGGGACTGTTCCGCCGGGCCGCCGCCGCCGGCGCCGAGCTCGCCGTCGCCCCGGAAGGGGCGCTCGACGGCTACGTGGTCATGCCGATCATCGAGGGTGTCCAACCGGCCGAGCGGATGCACGAGGCGGCCGTGAGCCTGCAGGGACCGGAGATTGGCCGGTTCCGGGCGCTCGCCCGCGAGCTCGGCATGTGCCTGGCGTTCGGCCTTGCCGAGCGCTCAGGAGGAGACGTCTACAACTGCGCGGTCTTCATCGACGGCGCGGGCGAGATCCGCGGCACCTACCACAAGATGCAGCTTGCCGAGGGCTATCACGACGACTGGTGGTTCAACCGCCTCGGCAGGCGCTCGCGCGCGTTTCAGACGCCGTTCGGAAAGTGCGGGGTGCTGATCTGCAACGATCGCTGGAACCCTGACATCGCCCGCATTCCGGTGCTGGACGGAGCCCGCTACCTGCTGATCCCGTCCTACGGATCGCGCTCGCGCAGCCAGGACAAGGCCGTGCTCGCGCGCGCCAGGGAGAACGGCGTCCCGATCGTGGAGGCGAACGTCGGCGTGACGCTGATCGTCAGCAGGGGCGAGGTGGTCGCGTGCGAGCGCCGGGTGGATGCACTGACGGTGGGCCGGATCGACGTGCCGGCAGCGCCTTCGGCTGCCAGCCGGGACCGGCACGAGGCGGCGTTCCTGCGCTGGCGGGCCGTGGAGATGCCCAACCGCTACGAGCAGGGCGAAGCGCGCCGCAAGGCGGGCACCGGGCACCCGGCACACCATGATCCGCACGGCCGGCTGGTCCCGGCCGGTTAGCGCGGAGTCACGCCACGAAACGAAAGCCGTAGACCCTCATCCGGCGCAGGTGGAACAGCAGCCGGACCGGCGTGCCGGCCCAGGCGCCGAGGCTGGCGCCGCCGTCCCAGGTGACCGGCGCGTCGAGCGCATCCACGCTCAGCGGACGGCAGCGGCGAAGGTCAGTCCCTCGATCGGCGGGCCGTCGTGCCGGGGAAAGGAGCCGGCCGGCGGGGTGGTGTCTCCCCGCACCACCTGCACGCGCAGCTCCGCCTCCGCGCCGGTGGGCTCCGCGTTCACGGTGAGCCGGCGCCCGGCGAAGCGCATCGCCTCGATGCGGGCGACCGACCGTCCCCAGCCCTGCGGCAGCACGGGACGGTCGCCGACGTCGCCTACTCGATGCCGAAGACCTCCAGGAAGCGGTACACGTCGAAGGAGGCGCTGAATAGCTCTTCGACCTCGCGCACCTTGTCGACGTCGTAGACCTGCAGCTTGGTGCTCTCGTAGAGCGAGAACAGGCGAGCCTCGATGGCCGCGGAGTCGCCGCGGATCAGCACGGCGGGCAGGCCCGCGGCGATAATCTCGTCGCGCAGGTCGGGGGCCAGCGACTCGCCTTCGTCGCAGGTCAGCACCAGCCCACCGATCCCTCGGGTGGCTCCGAGCTGCCGGTGGTAGGCGATGATGCTGCGGATCCGCGGCGTGGAGTTGGCGCTGATGACCACGAGGTCGCGCCTGCGGATCGCCTGCGCGGGCCGCAGGAACTGCGCGGGGAGCGAGATGACGCGGATCGTCCGGCAGGGACGCTGCCAGGTGGGATGGCGCGGATCGCCGATCGGTTCGGCATGGCGCAGCGAGGTTCGCACCAGATCGATCGACGGCTGCGGCAGGTCCTGGACGGTCGGAATGAACCCCAGAATGCGCAACGTGCCGCCGAAGCCAGGGAACCGGCTGTTGAGCGCTTCGTCGGTGAGGTATCGCTGCAGGGTGGGGATCTTCTCCGGGATCAGCTTGTTGAAGATCACGCCGCGCACCCGGCATCCCTTGTGCAGGAAGTACGACAGGTAGACCTCCAGCGTGTCGATGGCGCGCCCGATGCCTCCCTCCGACAGGAACACGACCTCCGCATCGAGCAGCTTACCCACGTCGGCGTTGGACAGCCCGGCTATGGCGCCGACACCCGGATGTCCGGAGCCCTCGGCGATGATCACCTTCTTGTCGGCGAGCGATGCCACGGACTCGAGGATGTGGCGCTCCAGGGTTCGGGTCAGCGCCTCCCGATTTCCCGACTCGAGGTAGGTGCGGGTGAATCCCGACGTGAACCGGACCGGTGAAAGGTGCCGGGGCTCGAATCCGGGCAGGGAGCTGAACACCGACAGGAGCTGCACGTCCTTGTCCACGTGCATGCCGTCGCGGAGCGTCGATATCTCCTGGCCCACCGGCTTGAGATAGCCGATCGTCGCGGGGTCCAGCACGCGGCGGAGCTGGGATATGATGCCCAGGCTGGTGACGGTCTTGCCGGCGTGCTGCCGGTAGCCGGTGAGGTAGACGACTACCGGAGCCACGGGTGGAAAGCCTGCGCCGGCGGTTGCGTGCGGTGGCCGGTTGCGGTAAGCATGGCGCCATGCGTTGGATCGCAGTGTCGCTGTTGGCAGGCCTCGCCTGGGCCGCGGGCGCGCACGACGACGATCACGGGGGCGCGGCGTCGGAGGATGCAGGCGTCCTGGTAGCGCAGGAGGCCGCGCCGGTCGTCGACGGCGCCGTCACGGAGGGCGAGTACGGGGTCAGTCTGCAGTACGACGGCATCGTGATCAGCCTGGCGCTGGTGGGCGACACGCTGCACGCGGCGGCCGTCGCGGCCACCACCGGCTGGGTAGCCGTCGGATTCGGTTCCGACGTCATGGACGGGGCGCGGATCCTGTTCAGCTACGTCGAAGCGGACGGGACGGTGTTCTTCGCCGAGCAGGAGGGGAAGGGTCACAGGCACCACGACGTCGCCGATACGGTCGCGACCGCCCACGCGGTGAGCGAGGCCGACGGAGCCACCACGCTGGAGGTGGCGCTTCCGGCGGCCTTCGTCCGCGACAGTGCCGGCGAGACGGGCATGTTCCCGATGATCATGGCGTACGGCAACCGTGACTCGGTGCGGCCCGTGCACCGGTTCTTCAAGAGCATCGAGCTGACCCTCGGCTGATCGTAGCCCGAGCCTCGGGTGACGGTCTTGGGGCTACGCTCCGGCTTCAGCGGGTCCGCGCAGGCAGAGCCACGTTGCCTCCGCGGCCAGTTCCTCGCCCACGAACGCCTTGCCGCTCTGGCGGATCATCGCGGGAGAACTGCGCATGGTGGCGACCTCCAGCCGGACCTCGTCGCCGGGCCGTACCTGCCGCCGGAACCTGGCCTTTTCGACCGACGCCAGGAACAGGACCGAGCCGGCGCCGTCACGCGCCGACCCGTCGCTCTGCGCGGCGATGCCGGCGCCGCCGCACTGGGCCAGACACTCGACCAGCAGCACCCCCGGCACGACCGGATACGACGGGAAGTGGCCGGCGAAAAACGGCTCATCGGGCGCGAACTGCTTGTAGCCGACGACCAGGTCGGCGTCGGCCTGCTCCAGCCGGTCCAGGAACAGGAAGGGGGGCCGATGCGGGATCAGCTCCGTGACGGGCGGGAAGATCACGGTCAGATGATCCCCAGGCGGCGTCCCACCGTGGAGGTGATCTCAACCACCCGATCCAGTTCCTCATCGGTGTGGATCGCCATGTAAGAGGTTCGGATGAGCGCCTTGCCGGGCGGGACGCCGGGGCTGACCACCGGGTTGGCGTAAATCCCGGCCTCGAACAGTGCGTGCCAGAACTGGAACGTCAGATGGTCGTCGCCGATGATCAGCGGCACGATCGGCGTCTCGGCGACGTCGACGTTGAAGCCCAGGGCCTTGTATTCGCGGATCATGCGCGCCGCGATCCGTTGCAGGCGTTGCGCGTGCTCGGGCTCGTCGCGCATGATCTTCAGCGCGGCGGCCGTGGCCGCCAGGTTGGCCGGCGGCATGCTGGCGCTGAAGATCAGCGATCGGCCGTGGTGCTTGATGTAGTTCACGACATCGCGGTCTCCCGCCACGAAGCCGCCGATGGAGCCGAACGACTTGGAGAAGGTGCACATCACCAGGTCGGCGAGCGGCCGGCCGAAGTGCTCCTCGGTACCGCGGCCGGTGGGTCCGATCACGCCGATCGCGTGCGCCTCGTCCAGGTAGATGCGCGCACCGTGCCGGCGGGCGACCTCGGCCATCTCGTCCAGGCGGACGATGTCCCCCTCCATGCTGAACACCCCGTCGGTGACCACCAGCTTCCCGGCCTCGGCCGGTGCCGAGCTCAACGCCCGCTCCAGCTCCTCGGGGCTGTTGTGCGCGTAGCGGTGCACCTTGACGGTGCCCAGGCGCAGGCCCGAAACGTGAAAGATGCCGTCCATGACCGATGCGTGGTTCAACCGGTCGGAAAAGACGTGGTCGTTCTTGCCGAGCAGGGAGGAGATCGCGCCCAAGTTGGTCTGGTAGCCGGTGGTGAAGCAGAGCGCGGCCTGCTTGCCGGCGAAGTCGGCGAGGTCCGCCTCCAACTCCTCGTGCAGGGTGAGCGTACCGTTCAGGTAGCGTGAGCCGGAGCAGCTCGTGCCGTAGCGCTTCACCGCCGCGATCGCCGCCTCCCGGACGCGCGGGTCCCAGGATAGCCCAAGGTAGTTGTTGGAGCCGATCATCAACAACTCGCGGCCGTCGATCACCGCGGTGGTGCCCCTTACCTCCTGAATGGCGGCGAAGTAGGGGTAGAAGCCGATCTGCCCGACCTGGTCGTCGAACCACGCCTGATAGTCGCGACACCTCTGAAACAGGTCGACCGGTGGGCGCGTGGCGGTGGGCCCGTGGCTGTCAGCGTCGCCCGTGGTCATACATCGGAGAGGTCGGATCTCGGATCAACGGAGCAGCGGCCCATAACGTCGGCGGCTACTGATACTACGGAACCTGCCCCGGCATCAACCGTCCTCGACCAGGGCGGCGAACATGCTGCGCATCGGTTCGGAGTCCCAGTCGCGCACGCCGATCGCCCGCGCGACGATCGTGCCTTCCGGATCGAGGATGTAGGTCATCGGCAGCGATCGGGCTGCGTACGCGCGTCCGGTCGACAGGTCGTGGTCGATCACGATCTCGAAGGTGATGCCGGTCTCCTCCACGAAGCGCCGGACGTCGCCGGTCTCCTCGCCGATGTCGACACCGACGACCCGGAGGCCGCGCCCGGCGAGCTCCTGGTGCAGCCGCTCCAGGGCCGGCATCTCGATCCGGCACGGCGCGCACCAGGTCGCCCAGAAGTTGAGCAGCACGTAGCTGCCCGCGTAGTCGTCCAGGGTGCGGGTGGTGCCGTCCATCGCCGACAGCTCGAAGGGGACGCGCGCCTCCTTGCGGGCCGGCTCGAATCCCAGGTCCGCCATCGTCTCCAGGACGGATTTTTCGGTGTCCGCGGGGGCCCCGGCCGGCGCGGAACCGCCCGCGGGCGCATCCGCCGCTTCGACCGCCCGGGCCGGTCCGGGCGGGTCGCCACGCTCCGAACAGCCGAACAACGCCAGCGAAAGCACCGCGGCCAGGATCGCGGCCGCCCGCGTTCCGGCTCCCTTCATGGGCACATGATACGAACGCCCCCCTTCGCCGGAAACCGCCGGACGATCGCGGCCGTCTGAAGCGGCACGTTCGGATCGGCCGTTGCGGTAGGTGAGGTGGGACCGTCCTTCGTCGCCGCGGCAGTCGCGGCGGGTGCGTTGAGCGTGGCGCCGGCCGTGCTGCCGCTGGCGATCGGGATCATCGCCGGTGCGGCGGCGGCCGGCGGCATTCTCCGGGCGTGCGGGACGGTGGGGGCGCATCCGCCGCTTCGCGCCTGCGGCGCGGCGGCCCTGTTCGGGGCGATGCTGGCGGCAAACGGGGTCGTGAGGATGCGGATGGAGGAACGGTCGGCCTACGTCGGGCTCGCCGCCTCCGGGCCGCTGGTGGTGCACGGCGCGGTGGTGGACGACAGCCGTCCCCTGGCGCGAGGCGGCACGGCGCTTGCGGTCCAGGTCTCCTCGGTCTCCCGTCCGGACGGAGTTCTGCGGGCCACGGCGCGCCAGCGAATGGAGCTGTTTCTGCGGGAGGCGGAGTCCGTACACCGGGGAGAAGTGCTGTCGGTCGTGCTGGCAGCGCCGCCGGAGCGCTGGCGCGGGCGGCTGGTCGGGCGGCCGTCGCACCTGGAGCGACACGGGTTTCGATCGCGTTTCTGGCGTCTGCGGGCGTCGCTCCGCGAGCGGGTCGTGGCGGCGCTCGCGCGGGCCGGTCCGGCCGCCGGGCTGGCCACGGCGGTGCTGGTCGGCGACCGGCGGTACCTTGACCAGGCCGTGATCGACCGGTTCAGGCGGGCCGGTGCGTCTCACCTGCTGGCGTTGTCCGGCCTCCACGTGGGCATCGTCTACGGCTGCGTGCTCATGCTCATGCGGCTGGCGCCGCGGCGCGCCGGGCCGCCGGTGGCCGCAGCGGTCGCCGCGGCGTATGCGCTGATCGCGACCGGCGGCCCGGCGCTGGCCCGCGCGGCGATGATGGCCTCGGTCGGATCGCTGCTGGCGGTGACCGACCGCGAACGGCGTCCCGTGCCGATCATCGCGCTGGCCGCGCTCATGCTGCTGGCAGTCGAGCCCGGCGCCGCCGCGCAGCTCTCGTTCCAGCTCTCGTTTCTGGCTCTGCTGGGCGTGCTGGCCGGTGCCCGGATCGCCGCCCGCCTGCCGCCGGGGCCGGTCCGCTGGATCGGCGGGGCCGTGCTCTGCTCGGTCGGTGCCCAGGTCGCCACGGCGCCGCTCGTTCTGACGACGTTCGGCGTTCTGTACCCGGGGTCGGTACTGCTCGCGCCCCTGCTGATGCCCGCCGTGACGGTCTTCCTGGTGGCCGCGCTCGGCATGGGCGTCGCCGGTCAGCTCACGGTGTCGTTTCCGTCCGAGGCCGCTGGCGCGCTCCTCAATCTGGCGTTTATCATCCTCGACACGGGGGTTTCGCTCAGCGCCGCCGTCCCCGGGATCTCCCTATGAACGACGCCCCGTGAATCACGACTCGCCCACCGATATCAGGCAGGCGATGGAAGCCGCCGGCATCGCCCTGAAGAAGCGTTGGGGGCAGAACTTCATGATCAACCGCGGGGCGCGGCGCAAGATCGTGGAGCTCCTCGACGCCCAGCCCGACGAGTTGATCTGGGAGATCGGAGCGGGCTTGGGCGCCTTGACCGAGATGATCGCGCCGCTGGCCGCTGCCATCGTGGCGTTCGAGAGCGACCATGGCCTGGTGCGGCACCTCGAGTCCGGGTTCTCGGGATCGAGCGTGCGGGTCGTGGCCGGAGATTTCCTCGAGACCCGCGAACATGCCGTCGCGGCACACGGCGCGCCGCGCCGGGTTGTCGGCAACCTTCCGTACAGCAGCGGGGCTGCCATCGTGGCCGCGCTGGTGGAGCATGGGCCACAGGTCGGCCGCATGGTGTTCACGCTGCAGAAAGAGGTGGTCGACCGGATGTGCGCGCCGGCGGGGTCGCGCACCTACTCGTCGTTCTCCGCCATCTGCCAGGCGTTCTACACCGTCGCCAATCGGGGTGCGCTGCAGCCCGGGTCGTTCTTTCCGGCGCCGGAGGTACAGTCCGGCGTGGTGACCATGGACGTGCGCGCGGACGCCGATCGAGTCCGGGACCCGGCCGTGTTCTTTGCGTTGGTCCGTTCGGCGTTTGCGGCCCGACGCAAGACGCTGCGCAACAATCTCTTGCGGGAATCACCGTTCCCGCTGAGCAAGCGCGACCTGTTGGCGGTCGTGCATCACATGGGCGTGGAAGCGGGCGTTCGTGCGGAGACGCTCGGCGCGGACGAGTTGGTCGCGGTCAGCAACCAGATCTCGGTGCTGGTCGAGCGCCGATCGAGCGAATCGTGAACGGCCTGGAGCTCGGCATCTACGGCCTCGGCAGGTTCGGGACCTTCTGGGCGGAACGCCTGGCGGACCATGCGGAGGTGAAGGCGTACTCCCGGCGCAGCCGTTCCGCCCCGGCCGGCGTCGAGCTGGTCTCCGAGGAGCGGCTGCTGGAGTGCCCGGTGTTGATCCTGTGCGTCGCGATCTCGGCGATAGAGCAGGTGCTCGGCCGGATCCGTGACCGGTTGCCGGCGGGCGTGACGGTCATGGACACCTGCTCGGTAAAGGTCCACCCGAGCCGGCTGATGGCCGAGCTGTTGCCGGACGACGCGCGGATCCTCGGCACGCATCCCATGTTCGGCCCGGATTCGGGCCGTGAAACGATCGCCGGCCTGCCGATGGTGCTCTGTCCGGTCCGCATCGACCGGGAACCTCTGGCCCGGTGGGAGCACTTCTTCGCCGGGCTCGAGCTGCACGTGGTCGTGATGGACGCGGACGCGCACGATCGGGAGGCGGCGTTCACGCAGGGTGTCACCCACTACGTCGGGCGCGTTCTCGCCGAGATGCGTCTGCGCGAGTCCGGCATCGCGCCGCTTGGCTACCAGCGGCTGCTGTCCATCGTGGAGCAGACCTGCAACGATCCGTGGCAGCTCTTCGCCGATCTGCAGCGGTTCAATCGTCACACCGTGGAGATGCGCGCCCGGCTGGAGGAGGCGTTTCTCAACATCGCCAGGCGGCTGGACGACCCGTCGGATGACCGGTAGCCGCGCATACCCGGCCGTCGAGGCGGCGAGCGCCGTACCCATCGGGAGCGCAGGCCGCCCTTGTCGCGGACCGGGCAACGCGCCAGACTGACCGGGTGGCAAGCGCTATGTCGGCCCGGCACCTCGCCGAATTCGACGAGAGCACGATCGACACGATTCTCGGCGAGGACGTGCAGTTCACCGGGGAGCTGAGCTTCGAACGGGCGCTGATCGTCAAGGGCGACCTGAACGGCAAGATCACGGTCTCCGGCACGCTGTACGTCGACGAGCACGCCACGGTGGCGGCACGCGTGGAGGTGGAGCGGCTTCGCTGCAAGGGCAGGATCGAGGGCGACGTGATCGCCCGCCGCGGCGTCGAGCTGTACTCGACCGCGGACGTCACGGGCGACGTGGCTACCCCCGAGCTGGTGATGGAGGGCGGCAGCAGGCTCAACGGCCGCTGCGTGATGGGTGGCGATCCGGGATCGGGCGCCGGAGATGCCGCGCGTCCGGCGGAGGCCACGTAGTACCTCATCAAACTGATGTCGACGGGTGACAATAGGTGGCGACACGGGCTTCAAGCGCGCTGGAACAGCGCGCACGAGATCGAGTCCCGTGGCACGCACCCCCAAGCTACAATTTGATGGGGTACTATCAGGCGAGAAGGCGTTGACCATGGCCGCTGCCACTGGTCATATGTTGTGTGGGGCCGCTAGCTCAGGTGGTAGAGCAACAGCCTTTTAAGCTGTGGGTCGACGGTTCGAATCCGTCGCGGCTCATCCCTCCCTTCGACCGATGTAGAGCAGATGGATGGACGAAGCGACCATGCTCGGCTCGCCACTGACCTAGAACAGCAGATCGAGCCAGAGATCTCGCTGCGTCCCGGTGAGCGCGTTGTACGCTTCGTCGTACGCCGCGACGACTGGTTCGACGCCGGCAATTCGAACAGTTCGGAATCCGGCGGCCTCATGCATGCCGATCCCGGCGATCGAAGGCAGACTGCAACTGCGCCGCCGCGTCCAGCGTCAGCGAGCCGTCGCGCAGCCGCTCACCGGTGCCTGCCATCTGCGCGCACAGCTTCATGGCGCCGATCCGCCGATACGTGGCGCCGTCGCCGTAGCCGAACCCGCGCTTGACGTAGTCGAACAGGCTGGAGAAGCCGCGGCGCAGGTACAGCGCGCGCGCCTCGATCTCCAGCAGGTGGTCGATGAGGAAGACCTGGAGCTGACGATCGAGCTGCACCAACCTGTCGGTCTGCGCCAGAAGCTGGTCGTCGGAGAGGCCGGAAACGGACCAGACGATCTCATGAAACCCCTCCAGAGTGAGGCGCTCGCGGAGAAGTCCGGATCGCGCGAGGTCATCCGTGTCGACTGCGCTGAGGCCGCGGTTCGCTGGAAGCGCAGGTCGTGTCCGCCTGTCCTGCAGTGGGGCAACCCGTGAGCGAAGGCTTCGAGACCTATTGCGGCCTCCTGCGACTGTATGACGGGTTCGCCGCAGAGGAAGATGGCTCCGTCCCGGAATTCGAGTATGACCACGCTCACCCCGGACTCCGCGAGCTTCGCGATCGCTACCGGCTCGACGACGTCGCCGCCGACGCTGACAAGATGACGCGCAGTATGCGGCTGCTGGCCTGGCTGCATCGCCACGTGCGGCACGCCGACACGCCCGACCGGTTAGCGCTACACCGTCGTGTCGGTCAGATAGGAGTAGGCTCGCAGCGGAGCCACCGCCAGCAGGCCGCCGTCGACCGGTATCGTCACGCCGGATATCCAGCGCGACTCGTCGCTGGACAGGAACACGGCCAGCCACGCCACGTCCCAAGGCGTGCCTTCGGTGCCCAGGGGCGATGCGTTCTTGCGGAGTTCCCGCGCCCCCGGCCTCATCAGCCGGGTGGGGAAAGCGCCGTGTACGTGACCCGGCGCGATGCAGTTTGCGCGAATGCCCTGGCGTCCGTGATTGGATGCCGTGGTCTTGGTCAGCATGTGCAGTGCACCCTTGGTGAGGGAGTAGGGCACGGTCTGCGAGTAGGGCGCGGCGATGCCGTCGATGGACGAGACGTAGATGATCGACCCGCCCCCGGATCGCTCCATCGCGGGAACCGCGTACCTGGTGGCGAGCGCCGGTCCCTTGAGGTTCACCGCCACGTTGCGGTCGAAGTTCTCGTCCTCGAAGGTCACCACGGTACCCTTGCCGACTACGGCCGCGTTGTTGAACAGCACGTGCAGCGCGCCGAACCGCTCCATGGCCACGGCGACCATCGCCTGACACGCGGCCGCATCGCTGACGTCGGCCGCTACCACCGTTGCCTCGCCGCCTTCGGCGATGATGTCACAGCAGGTGCGCTCTGCATTCTCGGCGGACACGTCGGCCACCACCACCCTGGCGCCGGCCCGGGCGAACAGCAGGGCGGTGGCGCGCCCGATGCCGAGCTCCTCCGTGTCGCTGCGGGTGCCGCCGCCGGCGACGATCGCGACCTTGCCGGTCAGTCGGCCGGATGGTCCGGTGTCGTCCTTCATGGCGCCTGGGTTTCCCGGGCTGCCGCGATGGCCTGCAGCGTCGGGTCGAGCGTGACGAGGTTGTCGCGTCCGCTGTGCTCGGGCTCGCGGTCCTCCTCGATCGGGGGGTGGAACCACGAGTGTACGCCCGTCTTCGGGTGATTGAGCTGCCACAGCAGTTTTCCCGCGTCGAAACAGGTTGTAGCCGACCCTTTGGCGACCAGCGGCGATTCCACGGACCCAACGCTATTCCGCCGCCTCGTGCGGGACAAGGTCGGCGTTCGGGGGCGTCGTCTCCGCCGGCTGTCCGGAGCTAAGGCGCCCGGTTGTGGCGCGGGATCCAGTGAGTGGCCGCCGGCGCTGGCTCCTGTCGGGAGCCCTTGGCGTGGTCGCACGCGCAGAGCACCTCCTCGAACAGCATCGCCTCCAGCTCGCGCCTGATCGGTGCGAACGCGGCGTCACCGTATCGGTTGTGGGTCTCCTCCGGGTCGGCGTTGCGATCGTACAGCTCGCCGTCCGCGCCGCCGGCGTAGGCGGTCAGGCGCCAGTCCGCGGTGGTCAGGGTGCGCATCCGCACCGGCAAGCGGTCGTCGTCGTTCTCGGTGAGGGCGGCGCTCCGCGTGTAGGCACCCGTGCCGCGGAGGGCACCCGCGCACGAGATGCCCTGCACTCCCTCCGGCTCGGGGATGCCGGCAAGGTCCAGCAGGGTCGGCGCGACGTCGAGCGTGGAGGCCGGCGGGGCGATGAGCCGCCCGGCGTCGATCCCCGGCCCACTGATCAGCAGCGGGACGCGCAGCGCCGAGTCGAAGGGCATGCCCTTGCCCACGAAACCGTGGTCGCCCAGGTAGTCGCCGTGGTCGGCGACGAAGCAGACGATCGTCGACTCGGCGAGCCCGCTCGCCTCGAGCTGATCGAGGATGCGCCCCACGTGGTGGTCCAGGCACGCCGTCATGCTGTAGTACACGGCGCGGCACGCCCGCCAGGTCGCATCGTCGACCCGCGAGTAGTCCAGCGGCGGCGTGCCCGTGATGCGGTTTAATTCGGTCCCTTCGGCGCGGTAGATCGGGTCGTACCACGACGGCATGTCGGTGCCGCCGTGCGGGATCGGCGCCGGAACGGCGGCCCGCTCGTAGGCCGTATCCCACGGCTCCGGCACCGTGAAGGGGTGGTGCGGATCGGGGAAGCTGACGTGCGCGAAGAACGGCGCCTCGTCGTGCCGGGCGGCCTTCAGCATCTCGATGGCGCGGTCCGCGATGTACTGCGACGAGTGCAGCTCGGCGGGCAGGCGGAACCGGTACGGGCCAAGGCCCGGCGAGAGCTGCCGGCCGTGCGTCCGCCGGTTTCGCCGACCAGCGGTCAACGCGACGCCGAGATCGGCCGCGCGGGCCGCATAGTCGGGGCCGAAACAGAGGTCGCCGTGGCCGTTGACCAGGTCCACCTCCGCGAGCCGAAGTACCCGTCGCCCGCCTCCTCCTCCATGGCCGCGGCCACCTCCTCAGGCTCGGCGCCTTGCGGCCGCAAGTGGATCTTGCCGATCGACACGCTCCGGTATCCGGCGGCTTGCAGCACGTGTCCCAGGAAGCGCGGATCGTCCGGCGTGTGACAGCCCACCATTCGAGACTTCAGCACGGAAGGAAAGCAGCCGCTGAGCAGGGAGGCTCGACTGGGCGTGCAGGTGGGCTGGGTGACCACGCAGTCGGAGAACCGCGTGCCGGCAGCCGCCAGCCGATCGAGATGCGGCGTCGCGCAGATCGGGTTGCCGTAGCAGGACAGCGCGTCGGCGCGCAGCTCGTCGGCGACGATGAGCAGGATGTTGGGCATACTTGACAGGCAAGCCTGCCAAGGGTCCCGATCACATCGCAATGCCCACGATGACCGGCGCCCGCTTCGTCGCCGAGACCGTCCACGGCTACGGCCTCACGCACGTCTTCTACATGCCCTACATCATGCCCCCTGCCATCCTTGAGATGGGCAAGCTGGGCGTGACCGCCATCCAGCCCCACGGCGAGAAGGCGGCAGCCTACATGGCCGACGGCTACGCGCGCGTCCGCCGCGGCCCGTCGCTGGCGATGGCCCAGTCGGTCGGCGCCGCCAACCTGGCGGCCGGCCTGCAGGACGCGTACCTGGCCTGCTCGCCGGTCGTCGCGCTGACCGGCCGCGAGCGCCAGTTCCACCAGCAGCGCCACTCGTATCAGGAGGTCGACCACGTTACGCCGTTCGCCGCCGTCACCAAGTACAGCGCCTGCGTGCATGCGGCCGACATGTTGCCGGTGTACCTGCGCCAGGCGTTCCGCAGCGCGGTGAGCGGCACGCCCGGGCCGACGCATCTCGACCTGGAGCAGATCAGCGGGCTGGTGATCGCCGAAGGCCAGCTCGATGCCGAGGTGATCGTGGAGCGGCAGTTCACCCGCGTGCCGCCGTTCCGGCCGGTGGCCGACCCGGCGGCGATCGCCGAGGCGCTCCGAGTGCTGAACGGCGCCGCCCGGCCGGTGATCGTTGCCGGCGGCGGCGTGACCGCCTCCGGCGCACGCGACGAGCTGATCGCATTGGCCGAGAAGCTGTCGATTCCGGTGGCGACGGCGCTCAACGCAAAGGCGATGTTCCCGGCCGACCACCCGCTGGCGGTGGGGACGCCGGGCAACTACTCGCGCGAGTGCGCCAACCGCATCCTGTGCCGGGCCGACCTGGTGTTCTTCATCGGCAGCCACACCGGCGGGCAGCTCACGCTGGACTTCCGCGTTCCGCCGCAGGGCACGCCGGTCATCCAGCTCGACATCGATCCGGCCGAGATCGGCCGCAACTACCCGGTGCAGGTGGGGCTGCAGGGCGACGCAAGGGCTTCGCTGGCGGCGATGCTGGACGCGGCGCAGCCGGGACCGGACCGCGGCCCCTGGCTGGACGAGGTGCGCACGCTCGTCCGCGACTGGAAGGAGAGCGTCGAGGAGCACTGGGGCTCGGACGTCGCACCGGCCAGGCCCGAGCGCATCTGCCGCGAGTTGAGCAGGCACCTGCCGGCCGACGCCATCCTGGTCTCCGACACCGGCCACTCGGGCGTGTGGACCGGCACCATGCTGGACTTCAAGCACCCCACCCAGAGCTACATCCGCTGTGCGGGCTCCCTGGGGTGGGGGCTGCCGGCGGCGCTGGGCGCCAAGTGCGCGGCCCCCGAGCGGCCGGTGCTGTGCTTCACCGGCGACGGCGGCATCTGGTACCACATCGCCGAGATCGAGACGGCGGTCAAGGAGCATCTGAACGTCGTCATCCTGGTGAACAACAATCACTCGCTGAACCAGGAGAAGCACGGCGTCGAGAGCTACGAGGGCCGCTCGCCGGCCGCCGACAAACAGTGGCTGTTCCCGGATGCCGACTTCGCCGCCATCGCCGATTCGATGGGCGCGATGGGGCTGACGGTCCGCAGGCCGGGCGACCTGCAGGGCGCCCTCGCCAAGGCGTTCGCGGCCAACCGCCCGGTGGTCATGGACGTCAAGAGTCACGTCGACGGCATCGCCCCGAAGGCCTGGCTGCCCGAATAGGATCGCGGCGGCGCCGACACGTCGGCGTTCGTGTCCGGATGTCGGCCGGCGAGGTTGCGCGGCGCGGCCGGCGGGGATAGGTTCCTGGCCATGAAGTCGGCGGTGTTGCACCGGGTCGGTGGCCCCTTCGCGATCGACGAGGTGGAGTTGCTGCCGCCCCGCACGGGCGAGGTTCGCGTCAGGCTGAAGGCGGCGGGCCTCTGTCATAGCGACTGGCACTTCGTGCACGGCCTCCTGGAACGGGAGCTCCCGGTCATACTCGGCCACGAAGGCGCGGGCGTCATCGAGGAGGTAGGTGAGGGCGTCACCACGCTGCGCAGGGGACAGCGCGTGGCGCTCAACTGGGCGCCCGCCTGCCGGCACTGCTACTACTGCCTGCGGGGCGAGGCCGGCCTGTGCGAGACCTTCTGGGACTGGCGCAACGGCACCATGCCGGATGGCTCCACCCGCTTTCGCATTGCCGGTGAGCCTGCGCGTCAGTTCAGCGTGCTGTCCACGTTCACGGAGCAGACCATCGCGCCGGTCGAGAGCTGCGTGCCCCTCGCCGACGACATCTCCTTCGAGGTGGCCGCGCTGGTCGGCTGCTGCGTCACCACCGGCGTCGGCGCCGCGCTCAACACCGTGGACATCCGGCCCGGAGACAGCGTGGCCGTCTACGGCTGCGGCGGCGTGGGACTCAACGTCGTGCAGGGGGCTCGGCTGAGCAACGCCTGGCCGATCATCGCCGTGGACACCGACCCGGCCAAGGAGCCGATCGCCCGGCAGTTCGGCGCCACCCACTTCGTGGCGGCCGGCGAGGACGCGCACGAGAGGGTGAAGGAGCTGACCGGCGGCCGGGGCGTCGAGTATGCCTTCGAAGCCGTGGGACCGCCCGCGGTGCAGGAGGCTGCGTACCAGGCGATGCGCCGCGGCGGCGCGCTGGTGATCGTCGGCGTGGCGCCGGACGGGAGCACGACCTCATTCCCCGGCCTCGACCTGCACGTCAACCAGCGCCGCATCCTCGGCTCCTTCTTCGGATCCACCGATCCGAGCCGCGAGTTCGGCCGCCTGCACGGCCTCTACCGCAACGGCCGGCTGCTCGTGGACGAGCTTATCTCCAGGCGCTATTCCCTCGACCGGATCAACGAGGGGTACGCCGACATGCTCGCCGGCGGCCACAAGCGCGGCGTGCTTGTCTTCGACTGAGCCGCACACTTCCCCGGGGGACTCCATGCCAGACACCAGCGACACACCATCCGTGTACCACGCCGACGAGCTCCAGCGTTTCGCCGAGGAGGTGATCGAATGCACCGGCACGGGGGCGGAGCAGGCGGCAGTGGTGGCGCGCCACCTGGTCGACGGCAACCTTGCGGGGCTCGAGTCGCATGGGGTCATGCGCCTGCGCCAGTACCACGACGCCGTCCAGTCGGGCCAGATCGACCCCGCCGTGCTGCCGGCCGTCGAATCCGAGACCGCCGGCACGGCCGTGGTCGACGCCCGCGCGGGCTGGGGCGCGCCGGCCGGGTACCTGGCCGTGGAGCTGGCGGAGCGCAAGGCGCGGGCGGTCGGCGTCGCCGCCGTCAGCGTCAAGAACGCCGCCCACATCGGGCGCTCCGGCTCGTACGTGCTGCGCCTCGCCGAGCACGGCCTGGTGGCACAGCTCTTCTGCGGCCTGGTGCATGCCGCGTTCGTCGTACCGTGGGGCGGCCGCGAGGCGCGGTTCGGCACCAACCCGATCGCGATCGCCATACCGGGCGGCGACGGGCCGGTGGTCATGGACATCGCCACCAGCGCGACCGCCGAAGGCAAGGTGCAGGTGTACCGCAACGCCGGGCGGACCATGCCCGAGGGGATGCTCATCGACGCCAGCGGACACCCGAGCACCGACCCGAACGACGTCTATCGCGGCGGCGGGATCCTTCCGTTCGGCGGCGTGAACGGCCACAAGGGCTACTGCCTTGCCGTGATGGCGGACCTGCTCGGCGGGTCCCTGTCCGGCTCGCATGTCGGCGTGATGGCCGGGAGCTTCCGCAACCACTTTCTGCTGACCGCCATCGACCCCGAAGCGCTCGGCGGCGCCGACGCGATGCGGGCCATCGTGGACGAGTACTCGCAGTGGCTGAAGAGCTCGGCGACCCAGCCGGGCTTCACGGAGGTCCTCATGCCGGGCGAGCCGGAGTCGCGCAACGCCGCCGAGCGCCTCCGCGACGGAGTCCCGCTCGACGCGTCCACCGTCGAGCTCCTGGACGTGCTGGCTGACGAGATCGGCATTCCCCGCATCGACAGGATGAGCGGCCGGTAACGGTATCGGCGCGCTCTCCATGGGAAGCAGCCGCCTTGACCATACGTATATTATCCTGTATATGGATACGTATGGCCGGCAGCGTGAAACTGACTCTGAGCGTGGACGGGAACCTGATCGACAGGGCAAAGCGGTATGCGCGCCGACACGACAGGAGTCTCTCGGACCTCGTTTCGAGCTATCTGCGGCAGATCACCGGCGACGAACGGGATGCGGACGATGTCGACCCGCTTGTTCGTGATGTCGCCGATGAAATACCGATGGATCAGGTCGCGGATCTCGAAGACGCCAAGTACCGGCATCTGAAAGACAAGTACCTGCGTGCGTAGTGCCTTCCTCGATGCGGATGTCATCCTGGATCTGTTCATCAGCAGGGAGCCGCACCACACCGAGGCACTCAAGCTCTTCTCGCGGCTGCGTCGGGCGGGGTTCAGGTGCGGAACCTCCCCGTTGGTGATCGCCAATGTCCACTACGTTCTCGGCCGCATCAAGACCACGCGTTATGCTCTCGGCCGGATCGGAAGGCTCAGAACCCTGGTCGGAATCGTCACGGTCACCGAAGCGGAGATCGACGCGGCAATCGCATCCCCGTACCGGGATTTCGAGGACAGCGTTCAGTACCATTGCGCGCTTGCGGCGGGATTCGACACGCTGATTACGCGCAACACACGACACTATCCCAAGGGCCGGCTCACCATCATGACTCCACGGCAGTACCTGGACATGATCGGGACGCCGAAACCCGGATGGGAGGCGCCGCCGACCGCCTGAAAGCCTCAGGTGCCATGGGCGGTGCACGCATTCATCCTGACAAGGAGCAACATCGATGAACGAAGCAGACGGCGACTGGGACATGCGCGGCGTGGTCGTGCCGATTCTTACGCCTCTCAAGCCGGACGAGGAGGTCGACGTGGCGTCGTTGCGGCGCCTCACGAACTACGTCATCGACGGCGGCGTCCACGGCATCTGGGCGGCCGGCACGACGGGCGAGTTCGCGGCCCTGAACGCGCCGGCCCGCCGATTGGTGATCGAGACCGTGGTGGACGAGGCGGCCGGCCGCGTGCCCGTGATCGGCAACGTATCCGCGCCCGCGACGCGGGCCACGGTCGCCGCCGCGGAGGCGCTCCGTGACTGTCCTGTCACGGGTGTCGCCGCGACCCCGCCGTACTACTACAGCAACACCCAGGATGAGCTGCTCGATCACTTCCGCGCGATCGCCGACCGCTCTGCGCAGCCGCTGTGGGTGTACGACATACCCAGCACCGTCAAGGTGACGGTCGAGCCGGAGACTATCGCCACGCTGGCCGCCGACGGCACCGTCGCGGGGGTCAAGGACAGCACCGGCGCCGGCGAGACGTTCGCGCAACTCGTCATGCTCTGCCGGAGGCGCAACCTCGCCCTGTACCGGTTCGTCGGCTCCGTGTGGCGCGCGACCATGCCGGGTATCGGGGCTCACGGCATCATCCCCGGCATCGGCAACCTGGCGCCACGCAGCGTGTCCGGCGCCTGGGAGGCCGGCCAACGCGGCGACGAGGAGACCGCAGGGCGCTGCCTCGACCAGGTGCTGGCGGCCACGCGGCTGACCCGAATCCGGACCGGCGGCAGCGCCGGTTGCGGCTTCTCCGGGATCAAGTGTGCGCTGAAGCTGATGGGGGTCCTCGAACACGACACGGTGTCCGCTCCGTTCCGGGGGCTGGACGAAGCGGAGAGGGAGCGAATACCGCCGCTGCTGGAGGAGCTGGGACTCCGTTGAAGCCCGCACATGGGCCGTAGCCGGGTCTTCACGACCGCGGAGAGCGCCAACCCCGGAGCCTTCACCGCGATCGATTGGGCGCTGTTCTGTTCGATTTCGACGATCTGGGGCGCGTCGTTCCTGCTCATCGACATCGCCCTCGACTCGTTCCGCCCCGGCCTCGTCACCTTCCTGCGGGCCGCGGGCGGTGCGGTGACCCTGTGGCTGGTCCCCGCCGCGCGCAGGCCGCTGGCGGCCGAGGACCGGCTGCGGGTGGTCGTGCTGTCGTTCGTCTGGGTGGCGGTGCCGTTCACGATCTTCCCGGTGGCCCAGCAATGGGTGAACTCGGCGCTCACCGGCATGCTCAACGGGGCGATGCCGATCTTCGCGGCGCTCCTGGCCACGACGCTGCTGCGGCGCATGCCGCGGCCGGCACGGCTCGCCGGGTTGCTCATTGGATCGGTCGGCGTCACCGCCATCGCCTGGTCGACCGCGGCGCCGGGAGCCACCAGCGCCGCAGGAGTCGCGCTGATACTGTGCGCGACCCTGTGCTACGGCGTGGCGGTCAACCTGGCCGTTCCCCTGCAGCAGCGCTATGGAGCGGTGCCGGCGATGGCCCGCGTCGTGGCGCTCGGGGCGCTGTGGACGGCACCATACGGCCTGTACGGGCTGGGCGGCTCCGCCGTCGGCTGGTCCGCCCTGCTTGCCGTACTGGCCGTCGGAGTCGTGGGTACCGGCGTCGCCTACTGGATCATGGGCACCCTGGTCGGCCGCGCGGGCTCGGTGCGCGCATCGTTCATCACCTACCTGATCCCGGTGGTGGCGCTGGTGCTGGGTGTCGCCGTTCGCGGTGACCGGGTGGGGGGACTGGCCGTCGCTGGTGTTGTGCTGGCTACCATCGGCGCTCTGCTGGCAGCCCGCCGCGAACGCTGACCGCTCCGTCGCGCCGGCACCGCGGCCGCAGGCCAGTTGACGCCGCGCGACAAACCGACAGACTTCCATGCTGAGCATGCATGGCTGACGATTCCCCCCGCTGGGTCCATCGAGGGTTCGATGCCTTCCGGCAAGGCGAGTTCGACAACGGCGGCGACAACCTGTACGTGACCGCCGCCGGCGCCGTCGAGTGGATCCATCGCACCGACACGAACGGCGACGGCCACGTCGACCTGGTGTTCCCGAACTCGCACGGATACGACGAGCGCGGGCCGACCTGGATCTACACGCAGCCGCATGCTCCAGGCGGGGAATGGGGCAGGCGGGAGCTCCCCAACGACAGTGGCTGGATGAGCCGGGCGGTCGACGTGGACGGCGACGGCCACCTGGACCTGGTGGTCATCAACGCCGAGAACGGCGTCACCTCCGAGCTTTCGTCCTACGTCTACTGGGGCGGCCCCGGCGGCCTGACCGGCGAGCGCGTCGAGCTGCCCACCGCCGGTGCCTACGACTTCGCCGCAGCCGACCTGACTGGCAACGGATTGCCCGACCTGATCATCCCTTCGGCATGGGTGGACCACCACAACGCCGGCGAGCCGCGGCCGCTGCACGTCTTTCAGCAAACGCGCCCGCGCGTGTTCGAGGACGCCAGCGAGCGGTTCGGCATCCCCGGCGTCGCCGCCTTGGCGGTCGCCTGCGCGGACCTGGACGGCGACGGCGAGCTGGAGCTGGTGGTGGCCAACTACCGCGAGGGGTTCGAGTACGACACCGACTCCTTCATCTACCGCCGGCAGGGCGTCGGATTCGTCTTGGATCGCCCGCTGCGCCTGCCTACCCACTACGCGATGCAGGTGGAGTTGGCCGATCTGGACGGTGACGGCGCCAGGGAGGTGATCTTCGCCGGCGGCAACCAGGTGCAGATCTACTGGAACCGCGGCGGACGCTTCTCCCCGGACGACCGGACGATCCTGCCGGTCGAAGGCAACTGGACGCTGTTCACGCAAGGTGCGGTGCGGGTGGCATGTGCCGACGTCGATGGCGACGGCCGCGACGAGTTGCTCGTCGTGACTCGCGAGGGCGTGCAGATCCGGTCGGCCGACGCGCTCGACCGGGTGAGGCAGACGCTGCCGCTGCCGAATTGCAGTTGGCTGTCCGCCGCCGACCTGGACGGGGACGGGCGCATGGACCTGATCGCCTCGCGCCTCGAGGACGGACGCTCGTACGAGACGGAGTCGGTCGTGTTCTGGAACGGCCCGGAGGGACTTTCCAAGAGCCGGGTCACCACGTTGCCCACCAGGGGCGCGATGGGATGCACGGCAGCCGACCTGGACGGCGACGGCCGGCCGGAGATCGTGTTCAACAACACGATGGCCGGTCCGTCGCAGAACGATCCCGACTTCCCGCTGTACGTCTACCCGGGCGGCCCCGGCGGCAGCTTCGACCCGCGGCGGCGGCTGGAGCTGCCGGCGGGGGGCACCAACACCTACGTCCTGGCCGACCTCGACCAGGACGGCCATGCCGACCTGGTGTGCACGGGGCGAGACGGCCTTCGCGTGTTCCACGGCGGCCGGGACGGCCTGCATCCCGACCGCTGCACGTTCCTTCCCGGCCGCGGGCAGTTCTTCCACTACGTGCAGGTGGGCGACTTCGACCGCGACGGCTGGCTGGACCTGCTAGGTGTGGCCTACACCTACGACGACAAGCCGGAGACGATGGCGGCCTCCTCGGTGATCTACCACGGGTCGTCCGACGGCTTCTCCGCCGAGCGCTCCACCGTGCTTCCCACCTACTGCAAGGGCAACGCCCGCGTGGCCGACCTGACCGGCGACGGGTGGCTGGACGTGGTGTTCTACAACCCGAGCGGACATCTGGCCGTCTACCACGGCGGACCGCGCGACTTCTCCACCGAGCGGATGAGCCGTATCGAGCTGGACCTGGGCGGAGACGGCAACGTCGCGGCGATCAACTGCGCCGACCTGACCGGCAACGGCTGGCTGGATCTGATCGTGGTCGTCATGGGCCACTACACGCGCATGGAGTCGGGGTTCCACATCCTGCACGGCGGACCCGACGGCTACGCGCAGGAGCGAAGCGAGTACCACCGCACGGACGCGTCCAGCATCCTGCTGACCGTCGCGGACGTGAACGGCGACGGCCACCTCGACCTGCTGGTGCCGGCCTACTCGACCCAGTTCAGCCGCGTGCTGCCGGCGCACATCTACTGGGGCGCGCCGGACGGCATCGACTACGAGCATCCGACGGTGATCCCGTGCGACTCGTCCTGCGCCTTCCAGGTGGTCGACATGACCGGCAACGGCTACCGCGACGTGTTGACCGTGTGCCACCGCACCGACCTGGGCCACCGGGTCGACTCGCTGCTGTTCCACAACGGGCCTGACGGTCTCGATCTGGACCACCCGGTGAGGCTGCCGGGGATGGGTCCGCACCTGAGCACGCCGCGCGACTTCGGCAACGCATTCACGCGTGAGCCGTGCGAGCGCTACCGCTCGCCGCCGTACGAGCTGGCCGGCAGGCGCCCGGTGCGGGTGGACTGGATCGCGGACGCGCCGCCGCGCACGTCGGTCGAGCTGCAACTCCGGTGGGCTGTTTCGCGCGAGGAGCTGGCCACGGCGCCGTGGCAGGGCGCGGACGGCGCAGGCACGACCTTCGCCCAACCCGGCCGCGTGGTGGGGTTCGCCGGCCCGCAGCGCTGGCTTCAGTACCAGGCGACGCTGACCTCGCTCGACGGCTGCAGCACGCCGTCGCTGCGCGAGGTGAGCGCCGAGTTCGCTTAAGGCGTACACTCGCCGCATGGCAGAGCAGACGCTGGTCGATGAACGGCAGTACGTCGCGGCGGGCACGGTCGAGTCCGTGCGCGCCAGGGGGGGCGTCCTGGTCGAGGGCGACGGGGTCACCATCGCCGTGTTCGCCGACGGCGACCGCATCGCCGCGGTGGACAACCGCTGCCCGCACATGGGCTTCCCGCTGCACCGCGGCTCGCTGCACGACGGCATCCTGACCTGCCACTGGCATCACGCCCGCTTCGACCTCGTCTCGGGCTGCGCGTTCGACCTGTTCGCCGACGACGTGCCGTCCTACCAGGTGCGCATCGCCGACGGACAGGTGCTGGTCGCGCGCAGCCCGCGCCAGCGCGCCGACGCGGCGTTCTATTCCGGCCGGCTGCAACGCGGGCTCGACATCGGCGTGGGGCTGATCCAGGCCAAGGCGCTGCTCGGCCTGCTCGACGAGGACCGGGACCCGTCCGGCGTGATCGCGACGGTCGCCGAGTTCGCCACGCGCAGGCTGGCGAGCTGGGGCGAGGGCCTGGTACGCCTGACCTGCGTGGCCAACCTGGCGCCGTACCTGAGCGACGACACGCGCTACCTGGCGCTGTTCTACGCCACTCGGCAGATCGCCGCCGAGGCGTCGGGAGCGGTGCCGCACCGCCTGCGCGGGGCGCTGGACGGCGACGGCCGCAGGCTCGACGAGCTGTCCGGCTGGCTTGCGACCTTCGTCGGCGCCCGCCACGCGGACGGGGTCGAGCGCACGTTGGCCACGGCGCTGCGTACCCTGAGTGACCGCGACGCCGCCGGCCTGCTGTCCGACGCGGCGGCGCAGCGGCTCTACGCCGAGGGCGGGCACCTGCTCGACTCCTGCAACAAGGTGTTCGAGTTGATGGACCACGTGGGCGCGGACGACGCGGAGACGCACGTGGCGCTCCTGGCCGGCCGCATCGCCGCGGCGCGCGGTGAGGAGGAGGGGAGCGCCTGGCGGCACCCGGTCGACTTGGTGAGCGCCGCCCGCGACCTGGAGTCGCGGCTCCCGGAGCTGCTGGCGGTGGGCGGGGACGCGGCGCGCGGGAACGGGGCCTCCGAGGCCGCGCAGGCTCGCGACGTCGCCGGGCGCCTGCTTCCGGTCCTGCTCGGCGATGACGGCCGCGCGGTGGTGGCGGCGACCGGCGACGAGCTGGCCGGCGGAACCGCCCCCCGCATCCTGTCGGCCGTGGTCGCCTACGCGGCGGGGCTGCGCCTGGCGCGCTTCTCGGCGTCGAACGACGTGGGCGACTGGTTCAGCGCCCAGCACACCTTCATCTTCGCCAACGCCGTGGACCGCGCGGTGCGGCGCAACCCCGCGTCCCGCACCGTCGCCGCGATCGTCCAGGCCGCGCTGTCCGTGCACGCCGACCGGTTCCTGAACGTGCCTCCGGCTCGCCTGCCGGGCGAGCGGGACGGCCTGGACGCGCTGCCCGATGGCCACGACGAGCTGATCGAGCGCCTGCTCGACACCATGGACCGCCGCAGCACGCCGGGCGACGCGGACGCGCTGACCGCCCGCTACCTGCGCGCCGGCGGCTCCCTGGAGCGGCTGATCGACACGCTGGCCTACGCGACGGTGCGCGAGGACCTGGACTTCCACAGCCTGCAGGTGCTGGAGGCGGCGGTCGCGCAGGGGCACACCTGGGGCGACGGCCCGGAGCGGGAGCACCTGATGATCGGCGTCACCCGCAACCTGGCCGCGCAGTGTCCGACCCGGCGGGGCGGTCTGAGCACGGCCCTGATCGCCCGGCGGCTGCACCGCGGCCAGGCGCTGTACGCGGACGGCAAGGGCGGGAGCGCCTGAGGGAGATCGTCGTGCTGGATCTCCAGACCTTCGCTCCCGGCGACCCGGCCGGCGCTGCGGCCGTGTTCCGCCGGGACGGCCTGGTCATCATCCGCGACGCGCTCACGCCGGAGCAGCTCGCGCTCGCGCAGGCCGGAGCGCGCCGCGTGGCGGCCGAGCAGATGGCGGCGATCCCGTTCGAGCCGGCCCGTGCGCAGAGACTCGCCCGCTTCATCGTCGATGACGACGCGTGAGGATGCCAGCAGCCCCGAGCGCGGCACCTCCGAATATCCTGTTCGTCTTCACCGATCAGCACCGCTGGGACTGGGTGGGGTACGAGGGGCGGGTGCCGGTACGCACCCCCAACCTGGACCGGCTCGCCGCGCGTGGCGTGGCCTTCAGCGGCTGCCGGGTGGCAAGTCCGATGTGCGCGCCCAGCCGCGCCTGCCTGGCCGCCGGCGTGCGCTACGGCCGTTGCCGCGTCGCCGACAACCGCGCAGACGCCGATCCGGCGCTGCCGACCTTCATGCAGTCCCTGCGGGCGGCCGGCTACCGGGTAGCGATGTGCGGCAAGAGCGACCTGCACAAGCGCTCGCACCTGCACGGCCGCTACGGCTGGTCCAGCTTCCTGGGGCGGATGGGCTTCACCGACACCCTCGATCACGCCGGCCACCGCGACAGCGCCGCCGTCGCCGGCCGGACCGAGCCGATCGAGCCGTACCTGGCGTTCCTGCACGAGCACGGCTTGGCCGTGACGGTGCTGGAGGACTGGGAGCGGCGGCAGCGCCACAACGAGGACGGGAAGGGGATCGCCGCATGGCCCTGCCCGCACGGCCGCTTCTTCCAGATCGACGACTTCACGGGCCGGTCGGCGCTCGGTCTCCTGGACCGGCTGCCGGCCGGACAGCCCTGGTTCCTGCAGGTGAACTTCTCCGGCCCGCACCCGTATTTCGACGCCTGCCGTGAGCTGCTGGATCGCTACGACGGTGTCGCGTTCCCGGAGCCGGCCGACGCAACGCCGTCGCCCCACGACCACCAGGCGATCAGGCGCAGCTACGCGGCCAAGATCGAAGGCATCGACGACTGGGTCGGCTGGATCCGGGACGCCGTGGAGCGGCGCGGCGAGGCGGACAGCACGCTGTTCGCCTTCTCGGCCGACCACGGCGAGATGCTCGGCGAGCGCGGGCTCTGGGACAAGGGACAGCCGCACGAGGGCTCCGTGCGCGTGCCGCTGGCGGTGTCCGGCCCGGGCGTCGACGCCGGCCGCTGGAGCGACGCGCCGGTCGAGACGATCGATCTGGCCGCCACGTTCGTCGAAGCCGCCGGGGCGGAGCCGCAGTCGGGCTGGGATGCCTGCTCGCTCTGGCCGCTGCTGAGCGGCGGCGACCGACGCACCCGGCCGGTCGCCGAATCGGCGTTCGGTGACTGGCGCCTGCGAACGGACGGCCGCTGGAAACTCATCGAGCGCGCCGCGGCAGCGCCGGAGCTCTTCGACCTGTGGAACGATCGCGCCGAGCGTTACGACGTGGCCCACCGACACCCCCGGATCGTCGATCGCCTGAAGAGCACACGGGGTCGGCACCGGTCAGATTGACATGCCCACCCCAGCGCGACAGGAGCACGCATGAAGAGACTCGGATTGGAGGCACGCGCGTTTCGGTATGCGTGCCCGCGTTCAGTCCCGAGACGGCTCATCGCGATGAGTTTTGAGACTTCGGCTTCCGGTACCGTCCGCCATCCGCTACGCATGAGCGGCGTGCGGTAGACTGATCGACCTATGAGCATGAGCATTACCACCGACCGGCTGGCGATCGACGGCGGCGCGCCGCTGGTGACGGATCTGCCCGAGCGCGGCCTGATCGGCGCGGAGGAACGCGCCGCCGTGCTGAGGGTCGTCGATCGGGCGATCGCCGCCGGCGGCGCCATCGAGTACGGGGGACCGGAGGAGGAGGCGTACTGCGCCGAGTTCGCGGCGACCCTCGGCGGCGGCTACGCCGATGCGGTCAACTCCGGCACCGCGGCCCTGTACGTCGCGCTACGGGCGCTCGGCGTGGAGCCGTTCACGGAGGTGGTGGTGCCGGCGATCACCGACCCCGGAGGCATCATGCCGGTGCCGCTGCTGGGCTGCATCCCGGTGGTGGCCGATACCGAGCCCGGTTCCTTCAACTGCGGCCCCGAGCAGATCGAGGACGTCCTCGGTCCTCTGACCAGCGCCATCGTGGTCGCCCACATCGCCGGCGAGCCGGCGCCGATCGAGGCCATCGCCCGCCTGGCCGAGCGCCACGGCGTGGCGCTGATCGAGGACTGCGCGCAGGCGCACCGCGCCGCCATCGGCGGCGCGCCGGTCGGGAGCTTCGGCACCGTCGCGACCTTCTCGACGATGTGGGGCAAGCACCACTCGACCGGCGGGCAGGGCGGCGTGCTGTTCACCCGCGACGCGGAGCTGTACCGCACGATCCGCGGCGCCGCCGACCGCGGCAAGCCGTTCGGGGACACCCTGCCGGCGGGCCGCAACTACCTGGCGTCGCTCAACTTCAACCTGGACGAGCTGAGCGCCGCGATCGGCCGCGCGCAGCTCGTCAAGCTGCCGGCGGCGGTGGAGTGCCGCCGCGCGTTCGTGCGTGCGCTGGCCGAGCGCCTCTCCGACGTGCCGTCGGTGCAGGTGCCGGAGCTGCCCGACGGCGCCGAGGCGTCCTGGTGGTTTCTGCGGCTGCGCTACCGGCCCGCGGGAGGCTGGGACAAGGAGCGCTTCTGCGCGGCGGTCGCCGCGGAGGGGGTGCCGGTCAACCCCACCTACGCCGCGCTGCCGGCCACCTACACGTGGTACCGCGACCGTCAGGTGTTCGGGCGGCGGAGCGGCTTTCCGTGGACGGCGGCCGAGTACCGGGGCGACCCGGATCGCGCCTTCGCGTGTCCGAACGCCCACGCCGCGGTTGCCGAGCACTTCACGATTCCGTTGCGCGAGTCGTGGGGCGAAGCGGAGGCGGCGAAGATCGCGGCGGCGTTCGCCCGTGTCGACCGCGCCGCGCGCCGGGCGGGAAGCGCGTAGCGCTCACAGCCCGTCAGCGCGCTACGCTGGCGGGAACCCGGGACGGGCCGGAACGCCTTCCCGCGTCTCCGCGACCACTTGGTCGACGACGGCGCGGAGCGCCTCCAGCTCGGTCGCTCCGTCGACGCGGCGGAGCCGGTGGGCGCCTGCTCCGTACTTCAGTCGATCGTCGACTGCCGGCGGCACTCTTCCATGATGCGCATCTGCCGCAGCACCTGCTCGGCGGTGACCGGCAGCGGACCGCCGTCGCGGATGGCGCCGAACAGCTCCCGGTAGTAACGGGCCTCCCCCTCGGCCTCCGGGGCGCCGGCCGCCTTTGCCTCTGCGAGCGTCCAGCGGTGCTCGACCCAGTCGACCTGCTCCCGGTTGTAGCTGCGGTCCCCGGTCGGCTCGGTGGATAGGTGGCGCTCCGGCCGGCTGCCGGGGCGCACGCAGCGCCAGGTCAGCTCGCCGTTGCCGCCCACCAGGCCGCCTTCGGAGCCCATGACGTGGAGCATCGGCTGCTCGTAGGCGCAGGTGGAGGTGATCTCGATGTCTATGGTGGGCGCGTTCGCGGCATCCGGGTCCGCGGGGTCAGGGGTAAGGACGACCTTGAGATGGTCCTCCGCGTCGCCGAGGGTCTGCACGCAGTCGCTCACGTACAGCACGCGCGGCTCGCCCGGGCCGAACAGCGTCAGCGCGGCGTCGATCAGGTGGGCGCCGGTGTTGTTGAGCGACCCGCCGCCGAAGCGCCGCAGGGTCTGCCAGTCCCAGCGCCGCCCGAAGCCGTGGTTGACCAGTCGCACTTGAACGAGGCGCCCGAGCTCGCCTGCGCCCGCGATGGCGAGCACCTTCTGCAGCTCGGGACGGAAGCGCCAGTTCTGGAAGACCGACAGCAGCCGGCCGGTGGCGTCGCGGACCGCGACCATGCGCTCGGCCTCCTGGAGCGAGGTGGCCATCGGCTTCTCGCCGACCACGTGGCGGCCGGACTCCAGCGCGGCGATCGCGTACGTGGCGTGCAGGTGGCTCGGAACCGCGACCACGATCAGCTCGACCTCGGGGTCGGCCAGCAGGTCGTCGAACTCGACGTGGGAACGGCAGCCGAAGCGCTGCTCGGCCTCGGCGCGGCGCTCGGCCAGGTGGTCCTGGACCGCGACCACGGTGAATCGCTCGGGCTGCTCGGCGAGCAGCCGGGCGTGGATGCTCCAGCCGCTGCGGCCCAGGCCGGCGATGGCGGCGCGTACGGGGGAGGTGGACGTGGAGGTGCTCATGACGCACGGATCATAGCCTCACCGGGCCGGCGGTGGCAGGCCGGCCGGCCGGTTGACCGGCTCCGGGCGCGAACGTAGGGTCGGCGGCGAGCACATCGTGGCAGAGTTCCAGGGTCGCCTGTCGAGCACCACCCGCTCCATGCCGGAGCGGATCCTGTTCACCCTGCGGCGCTACTGGTTCGTCTACCTGCTGATGCTGCCCGGTCTGGCCTGGATCGCGGTGTTCCAGTACGTGCCGATGTACGGCCTGCTGGTCGCCTTCAAGGACTTCAACATCGTCAAGGGCATCATGCGGAGCCCGTGGGTGGGCCTGGAGAACTTCCGGATCCTGCTGCAGACACCCCCGTTCTACTTCGCGCTGCGCAACACGCTGATCATCAACCTCTACAACCTGGCCTTCGGCTTCACCTTCACAGTGTTCCTGGCGCTGATGCTCAACGAGGTGCGGGTCTCCTGGTACAAGCGCACGGTGCAGACGATGGTCTACTTTCCCCACTTCGTCTCCTGGGTGGTGATGGGCGTGCTGGTGTCGCGCATGCTCTACCCGGAGCCTGACGGCCCGTTCAACGTCCTGGTCGGCCTGTTCGGGGTGCAGCCGCGCCACTGGCTGACGGACCCCCAGTACTTCCGCGGCATCGTCGTGTTCGTCAACACCGTCAAGGAGGCAGGCTTCGCCACCATCATCTACCTGGCGGCGCTGTCCAGCGTGAATCCCGACCTGGTGGAGAGCGCTCACTGCGACGGCGCGCACCGCGGTCACCTGATGCTGCACATCTACCTGCCGCGCATCGCGCCGACCATCGCCGTGCTGTTCATCCTGCAGCTTTCCGGCCTGTTCGGCTCCAACTTCGAACTGATGTACAACCTGTACAACCCGGCCGTGTACGACGTCGGGGACGTGCTCTCCACCTACCTGTACCGGACCGGGCTTCTGAACAGCAAGTTCGAGCAGGCGACCGCGCTCGGGCTGGTCTTCAACGTGCTCGGGCTGATTCTGCTGCTGAGCGCCAACCGCGGCATCAGGCGCATGAACGTGATGGGCATCTTCGAATGATGACCCGGGGCATGCTCCGCGGCCGCCTGGGCTTCAACGTGTTCGACGTGTTCGCAGTCGCATTCGTCGGCCTGTTCGCCGTGGTCGCCGTCTACCCGATGTGGTACGTGCTGGTGGTGTCGCTCATGCCGTACGCCGAGTTCATCCGCACCGACTTCATACTGCTGCCGTCGCTGAACCCGGACCTGACCTTCTACCACGGCATCGTCATCGGCGCTCCACAGCTCTTCCTGCGCGCCATGTCCGTGTCCATCGTCAAGACCGCCGTCGGGGCAGGCGGCGGCGTCGTGGTCACCGCCATGCTGGCCTACGCCGTGACCAAGCGCCACGTGCCCGGCACGCGGCTGATCAACGTCCTGATCGTCCTCACCCTGTTCCTCTCCGGCGGCCTGATCCCGCTGTACCTGCTGGTGGTGAAGCTGGGTCTGCTCGGCTCCGCCCTGTCGCTGGTCCTGGTCACGGGGTTCATCAACACCAGTTATTTCATCATCATGCGCAATTTCTTCTCCTACACCGTGCCAAAGGATCTCGAGGATGCCTGCGTGATCGACGGCGCCAACGAGGCGACGACGTTCTTTCGCATCATCCTGCCGATCTCCAAGCCGATGGTCACGGCGATCCTGCTGTTCCTGGCGGTCTACCATTGGAACGACTGGGTCAGTTGGCTGTATTTCGTGCGCGACGCAACGTTCGCGCCATTCGCGGTCCTGCTGCGCAGGGTGCTGGAGCGGCCGACGGTCTTCTTCGACTCGGCGGCCGGGCAGCGCTTCATCGAGGACGAGGGCTGGATTCCGCCCAGGCAGCTCGTGATGGCGACCGTCGTGCTGGCCATGCTGCCGATCATGATGCTGTACCCGTTCCTGCAGCGGCACTTCGCCAAGGGCATCCTGATCGGCGCCGTCAAGGAGTAGCCGAGCCGCCGGGCGAGCGGTGCGTGCTCAGGCTGGCACGATCGTCACGTCCACCTCGTCGACGACGATCGGATCCGGGTCCGGCACCGTGCCGACGTCCACCATCCCGGAGAACAGCAGCGTCAGCGTGAGATCGTTGTCGCCGCGCGCCACCAGCTCCGGGGCCAGGTCGATGACGCAGGTGGTGTGCGGCGGCAGCGGCCTGCCCGCCTGCGCCGGGCGCCCTTCGCGGTGGTACACGCGGCGGAGTTGCCCGGCCGGAACCTCCGTGCCATTGAGGCGCACGGCGATCCGGTCGGCCGATCCCAGGCCGACGGCGCGCAGGAACAACGTGGCGCTGGCGGTCTGCTCGACCTCCTCGAACAGCCGGAACCGGTAGCTCGCCGACGGACTGCCCGGCTCGCGCGGCAGGAGGAGCTCCTGGTCCTTCACCGTCCCGCACACGTTGGTGCCGGACGGGCTGATGCCGTGGTAGCCGCCCCACATCGAGCGGTAGGTGTAGTGACGGACGCCGTCGGCCACCCGCTGCGGGTCGCGCGCCTCGCGCAGCAGGCGGAAGGACGCAGGCCAGCCGGTCTCCGCGCCGCGCTTGCCGGAACGGAACCCGCCCCAGTGCTTCTGGAAGTTGTAGACGGACATGCCGTCGGCGCCCTGCTGGCGCAGGGCGTGCGCCAGCGCGCGGTAGTTCTCCGCCGTCGCCGGCGGACCGAAGCTCTCGCGCGAGCAGCAATACGGCTGCACGCCGGGGTAGAGCCGGCACGGAGTCCCGGCGGTGAGAGCGCGGAATTCCTCGTAGGCGGCGTTGAAGTCCGTGAACGACGAATCCATCGGAGCGACGAAGTCGACCAGCCCGCCGCCGATCCACGCGGGCACGTCCAGCCCGAGAACATGGCAGTCCTCCAGGGTCTCCGGCACCAGCACGCCCAGCTCCAGCCGCCGCCCGCGCGCGTCGCCGTGCTCGTCGAGCATCGCGCGCAGCCGCTCGATCAGGCCGGTCATCAGCGGTTGCCGCTCGCGGGCCGGGCTCCGGTCGCCGCCGGGGGCGGGGAAGTAGAGGCCGTCACGCATGGTGAGCAGCACGCCGTCCACGTCGAAACGCGAGGCCACCTCGGCGACGACGCCGTAGAGGTAGTCGCGCACCTCCGGGACCGTGAAGTCCATCCGGTTGCCCGGCAGGAAGGCGCCGCCGGGCGGCACGTCGGTGATCTTCCACTGCGGGTTGCGGTGCAGGAACATGCCGCCCTGGTCCGGCGCGCCGTGGTTGTCGTTGACCCGGAACCCGGCCAGGCAGCGCATGCCGCGCTCCCGGCAGCGCTCCAGCATCACCTGCAGGGGCATGATGCCGTCGTCCATCATCGGCAGGAACCGGCGGTGCTGCGGGCGCGCGTCGTACTCGAAGCGCTCGGAGCGGAAGTACATCGTCCAGCCGGCGTTGTAGACCTCCTGCACGAACACGTCGGCGGCGCTGGTGGCCACGTGGTCGATGAACGTGCGGAGCTCTTCCGGCCTGGCCGGGTGCGAGGTGATCAGGGGGCGGGCGTCGCCGGGGTCGAAGTCGTAGTTGCACACGTTGGACGGATCGCTGACGTAGACCAGCTCCCAGTCCCGCGGCGGCCTGGTGTCGGGGGGCGTGGCAGAGGGCATCGTCGTCACTCCGGAGGCCCTGCTACTCGGGCGACCACGTGGTGGCGTGGACGCCCTCGTCGCGAGCTCCGGCCCACAGCGTCAGCACGCGGCCGTCGCGCAGCAGCACCGAGCTGGTGCGAGCGTCCATGGGGTGGTAGGCCAGGATATAGGGCTCCGGGTCCCACGTCCGTCCGCCGTCGGGGCTGACCAGCGCGCGGGGACCGCCGACGGCGTCCTTGTGGTCGTAGGTCAGCACGACGCGGCCGTCGGGCAGGCCGACGGCATCCGCGGACACCATGTGCAGGCGGGTGACCAGGAACGGGGTGGTCCAGTCGTAGCCGCCGTTGCCGGAGAACATGATGGCTTCGTTCTTGTAGCGACCCGGTCCGACCCGGTTGAGCGAGGGCGCCGGCCACCTCTCGTGGCCGCCCCCCTGCCCGGCGGTCGCGTCGAACAGGTCCGGGTGCAGGTATTCTCGCTGGAAGCGGGTCGCGCAGAGCAACTCGCCCGACGGAAGCTCCAGGAGGTTCGACTCGCAGCAGCCGGGCGGCAGCACCGTCCAGTCGCCCCAGGTTCTGCCGTCGTCGTGCGAGCGCAGCAGGACGTCCCCCTCGTATCCGGCCCGGCGCGTGGCATCGTTCCAGGCGTTGCCGCAGAAGCAGATCACGGTGCCGGAGGCGAGTTGCACGATGCGGCTGCCGTCGCCCTGACCGCAGTAGCGCGTCGGCCGGGGCGCCAGCTCGGAGTCCGTCCAGGTCCGTCCGCCGTCGTCGCTGCGCGCCACGCGGGGCTCGCGCGTCGGGAACGTGCCGCGCGCCGGATCGGCGTCATCGATCAGCGCGGCGTAGCTCGCCAGGAAGGTGCCGGCGCCGGTCACCCCGAACCCGAACACCGCCGGATCGCGTCCCGACAGCGGGATCTGGGCCAGGAAGCTCCACGTGCGGCCCTCGTCGGTGGAGCGATGGATGCGGCAGTCGCGGCTGGAGTAGACCAGGCGGCCGTCGGGGTGGCGGCAGACGACCGCGCCCTTGCCGCCGGCCCCGGCGAAGTAACGGTGCTCGGCCGCCACGCGCCGGCAGGCCACCATCTCGAAGTTCTCGACATAGTCGCCGCCCTCGTAGCGGTCGTCCGGGCGCATGCGCACCATGCCGTTGTCCAGGTAACCGCGGGCGTCGATCTTGTCGGTCCACAGATTGGGGTAGACCAGCGGCGGCTTGGCCAGGCCTTCCGGGGTCCAGCGGACCACGCCGATCGCCGGCCGGCGGCCCCACTCGTCCATGCCGGGGCCGTAGATGGTGGGCGCATACGACCCCAGCGCCGCGCAGCGGTGGAAGGCGGACACGATCGCGCCGTCCGCGGTCACGACGGTGGCGGCGCTCACGCCCGCGCCGGCCAGCACCGGGCGCGCCTTCTCGCGGATGGCGTACCGGCTGAGCGCGAGCACGTACACCTCGTCCCCCCAGTACGTGCCGGCGTCGCCGGGGGGTGAACCGACGACCGCACGCGCGCCGTAGGGGAAGTGCGGCATGCCGTAGCTCAGCACCAGGCGGCCGTCGGGAAGCTCCGCCAGCGGTGCGGGCAGCGGCGTGAATCCTTCCGGCACGTTCCAGGTGGCGCCGCCGTCATCGGATTCGCCCAGAGCGATCTCGCCCGCGGCTCCGCCGACGGGGGCGACCAGCCGGCCGAAGCCGAGCTGCAGCGGGTGCAGCGTTCCCCATCCGCCCGGAAGCTCGGCCGCGGGCTCCCACGCCGTGCCGCCGTCGGTCGAGCGCAGGATGCGTCCCGGCAGGCAGAGCAGCAGCGCGCTGTCGGCCAAGGCGGTCAGGCACACGCGCGAGGATTCGGACAGTTCCAGGTTCAGGGTGGCGACCACCCGCCACGGTCCCGCGGGCTCGCCGGCGCCCAGGATCGTCACGGCTCCGCTCCGATGGACGGCGGCGAGGAACGTCCCGTCCCGTCCGGCGGTCAGGGCCAGGACCGCGGCACCCGCCGCCGCGGGCGTCGCCAAATCGGCAAGCTGTGACCAGGTCACGCCGCCGTCGTCGCTGTGCGCCAGTGACCCACCGCGGCCCGCGAGCACGAGCGCATCTCCCTGCCGGCAGAGCAGTGGATCGGCGTCGCCGAACAGCACTTCCTGCCGCTCGACGCGCAGCCGGCGGTAGCGCAGCACGTGGCTTTCGGCGTGATCGGACTCGAAGTGTTCCTTCATGTGGGAGTGCATGCCGGGACTATACGGCGATCAAAGATCGAGATGCAGGCCCCATCGCGCCGGATCGGTCCAGACAGATCTGGACGACCGCCCGTCGAGCGGGTACCGTTCAGTTTCGGAGGTAACGCATGGCTAACGCACGCAGGCTGCTGTCTCTTCTGTTGATAGCAGCGTTCGTACTTGCTGGTGTCCATGTCTTTGCCGCCGCCCAGGACGAAGGGGCTGCGGGCGACATGGAACGGGTATCCATCGGCATGATGTACCGGGGCTGGGACTCGTCCGGCTGGGACGCGGATCTGATCGCGCAGGATCGGGTCTGGGGCTACATCGAGGACAAGTTCAACATCGACTTCAGGATCGAGTACGGCGGCAGCGGAGACATCATCGTCGCATCGATGGCCGCCGGCACCGCGCCGGACATCGTGATGATGTGGCCCGGCCACCCGTGGCTGGGGATCCCGACTTGGCAGAGCTGGATCAACGACGGGCTGCTCACCAACCTGAACGACCTGGTCTCCGCCGATCCGGACCGCTATCCGGTCATCAACACGATCTTCCAGGATCCGGTGTACCGGCTGTACAACATCGTGCAGAACGGAGGAGTCGACAACTACCACGCGCTCATGACCGGCAACCGCTTCAAGCCGATCACTGACAGCGCGATCATTTACAACGGCTTCATGCTCGACGATCTCGGCCTGGAGGTCCCGGCGACCTACGACGAGCAGATCACGGCCATGCGGATGGCGCGTGACAAGCTCGGCGCTACCGGCTTCGGCTGGCCGACCTACAAGGGCACCCACTGGAAGGGCCTCAACTACCTGTACTTTCAGACGCAAGGACAGGAGCTGGACGGCTACCACCAGGACGCGGACGGCAACTGGTATGACGCGGCGGTCGATCCGGGCAACAAGGCGATCTGGGCGACGGTGGCGGAGCATGCCGGCGAGCAGCTCCTCTATCCGGGGTGGCTGACCGGCGAGCTGTTCGAATACATCGATCAGCTCGTTGCCGGCAAGCACCTGTCCGGCCTGTACAAGGGCCCGCGGCCCGACGGCTACATGGCGCACTTCGAGAAGTTCGTGACCGCCAACCCGGGGGCCACGCTGGCGGACTTCCCGCAGGGGCTGCACCCGATCAGCGGTCCCGGCGGCCGCGCGCACGACGACGCGGTGCCGCTGAACATCTACCGGGCTACCGCCATTCCGGCCTTCTCCGAGAACCCCGACCGGGCGCTGGACCTGCTCGAGTGGTGGGTCAGCGAGGAAGGGCAGGTCGCGCGCTGGTTCGGGATCAGGGGCATCCACTTCACCAAGGATGACTTCAGCGACTTCGACGCGGAGGAGTTCCTCAAGGACCAGTCGTGGAACCCCGATGTTGCGGGGAAGACGCTCGCCGAGGTCATGGTGGAACGCCCCGGGGACCTGATGTTCCTGCCGGGCGCGGCCACATCCAACTACGACAACGGCATCGTGCCGTTCGCGGAGACCGGTAGCTGGTTCGAGGCCTACCAGAGCCTCAGGGACGTCCGCACCGAGCGCACGAACGCGGCGCTGGCGGTCCCCGACGGTGTCGAGTGCTCGGCGCCGTTCACGGCGGTCTGGGAAGGCGGCGGCTGCGCGGCGTGCACGGGACCCGAGCCGCCGAAGTGGTGCCAGTTCCAGGCCGGGAACGAGCTCTGGCACAGGTTCCTGGCCGAGGGCTGGGAAGGCTGGCCGCAGTACGTGGACCTGGTAGCCCCCAGCGAGGAGGAGCAGCAGGTCCAGGCCGCGCTGACCGACATCAAGAACAAGTGGTGGGTCGCGTTCGTGCTGGGCAACAAGGACGTGGAAGCCGACTGGGACACCTTCGTCGCCGAGTACAACGAGGCGGGCGGCAAGATGCTGTTCGACAGTTGGAACGCCAAGCTTGCCGATGCCAAGGCAACCTGGGACAGCATCCAGTAGTCGCATCCGGGCCATCGGGGTGAGCACTCGCGCGCGGGCGCTTCATCCTCGATCGAGCGGCGCATCCGTCAGGGGTGCGCCGCTTTCCGTTAAGTGCTTCCTCTCAGAACCGCCGCTCGGGCCGTTCGCGGTAGAAACGTTCCAGCGCCTTCCCGGCCGGCGACAGCTCGCCCTCCAGGCGCAGCCCGCCGTGTGAGAGGTTGATGCTGGCCGCAACCTCCGAGGTTCCCGCAACCTCGCCGTCCGTCTCACCCGCGACCGTCGACGGCGTCCACCCAGTGCGGGGTCAGGATCTGGTTCCACAGGAGCGTTCCCGGCGGCATGGCGTAACTCAGCACGTCCGTGGAGGTCAGGCCCTCCGGTCTGATCATGCCCTTGCGCCACTCCGGGTCGGCGGCGCGTTCCAGCGGCGCCCACCGGTAGGGGTCGACCAGCCCGTTGAACACCTTGGTGCCTTGGATCTGCCAGGCGACCACGTGCGAGACGTCCATGTGGTAGCGGCCGAGAACGTGCGCGCCCGAGATGAAGACGATCGGGTAGCACCGGTACCAGGTGAAGCCGGCGCGTCCCAGGAACGCCTGCCACGGCTCCATCACGTCCTTCCAGAGTCCGGCGAACAGGTCGCCGCGGCTGGTGAAGTTGGTCAGCTTGAAGTGGGACAGCCCGAACGGCATCTCCATGACCCGCTCCAGCGGCAGGGCGCGAAACTCGTCGATGAAGCCGTCCTCGCGGTAGTAGGGGCTGTCCGGCCGCTCCGGTGACAGATCGCGCAGGCGTACCTCTTCGTCCCGCCGCAACCGGTCGACGATGTCGGCCACCGGTGGCGGCTCGTAGCTGAACGGCACGCAGTCGCCGGCCAGCAGGACGTTGCGGGGGCCGCTCCAGTGGGAATGCAGCTCGGCGGCGGTGCGGACGGTCACTCTTCGAGTGACGTTCGCTTCGCTCACGCCCTCCGGCGGAACTTGACACGGGGCGCTCATAGGCCGTTCACTCTACCACGGCCGGTCCGCACCGCCGCCCGCCTCGCTCGCACATGGCCCAGTACATCGTCAAGCGGCTCCTGCTGCTCTTTCCCACGCTGTTCGTCATCGCCGTCGTGTCGTTCGCCATCATCCACCTGCCGCCGGGCAACTATCTGGACACGTATATCGCCAATCTTGCCGCCACCGGCGAGACCGCGACCGAGGACGAGATCGCCGCCCTGGAGGCGCGGTACGGGCTGAACAAACCGCTGCCGGCCCAGTTCCTGCGCTGGCTGTGGGGCTTCGTGCGCGGCGACTTCGGCCAGTCGTTCCAGCACGAGAAGCCGGTGCGGACGCTGATCGGCGAACGACTCCTGTTCACGGTGGTGATCTCGCTGTTATCCATCGTCTTCACCTACGTGATGTCGATCCCGATCGGCATCTACTCGGCGGTGCGCCAATACTCCCCCGCCGACCACCTGTTCTCGGGCGTCGGCTTCCTGGGTCTGTCGATCCCCAACTTCCTGCTGGCGCTGGTGCTGCTGTTCGTCCTCTACCGCAACTTCGACATCGTCGGCATCGGCCTGTTCTCCGACGAGTACATCGAAGCGCCGTGGAGCTTCGGCAAGGCGGTCGACCTGCTCAAGCACCTGATCATCCCCGTGATCGTGATCGGGACTGCCGGCACCGCCGGGCTCATCCGCGTCATGCGAGGCAACCTGCTCGACGAAATCTCGCGCCAATACGTGATCACCGCGCGTGCCAAGGGACTGGGCGAACGGCGGCTGCTGTTCAAGTACCCGGTACGGCTGGCCGTGAATCCGCTCGTGTCGAGCGTCGCGTGGCTGCTGCCGGAGATCATCTCCGGAGAGACGATCACCGCGGTCGTGCTCAGCTTGGCGACCGTGGGTCCGCTGCTGCTCTCGTCACTGCTTGCCCAGGACATGTTCCTGGCCGGCACCATCGTGATGTTCATGGCGTTCCTGACCGTCGTGGGGACCTTGGTCTCCGATCTCCTGCTGGCCGTGATCGATCCGCGCATCCGCTTCGAACAGCGCGGGGCGTGAACGGGGTGGCCACCGCATGAGCGAGGCGTCGACGGGTCTCCCCACGACCGGGCGGTCCGCGGCCGACTCCGCCGAGGAACGGCTGTTCGTCGCCTCGCAGTGGCGGCTCATGTGGCTGAAGTTCCGCCGGCACAAGGTCGCGCTGGTCGGCGTCGCGGTGACCGCGCTTTTCTACCTGCTGGCCGCCTTCTGCGAGGTCGTCGCTCCCTACGACCCGCGGCACCGCCACGGCCGCCACACCTTCGTGCCGCCGCAGGCCGTACACTTCTACGACAGCGAGGGCGGCTTCTCGCTGCGGCCGTTCGTATACAAGCTTGACCGCCACATCGACCCGCGCTCGCTGCGCCGCAGCTACACGGAGGACCGGTCGCAGCGGTACTACGTCAAGCTGTTCACTCGCGGCCAGCAGTACGCCTGGTGGGGGCTGTTCGAGACCGACCTGCACCTGTTCGGTGTGGACGAGGAGGCGACCATCTTCCTGCTGGGCACCGACCGGCTTGGCAGGGACATGCTGTCGCGCATCCTGTATGGGGCGCGCATCTCGCTGTCGATCGGCCTGATCGGCGTGGCGATCAGCCTGGTTCTGGGGCTGCTGCTCGGTGGCATATCCGGGTACTACGGCGGCCTCACCGACACCGTCGTGCAGCGCGTCATCGAGTTGCTGCGCTCGTTCCCGACGATCCCCCTGTGGTTGGCGCTGAGCGCTGCGATCCCGGAAACGTGGACGCAGGTGGAGCGGTATTTCGCCATCACCGTGATCCTGTCCGTGCTCGGCTGGACCGGACTGGCGCGTGTGGTGCGCGGCAAGCTCCTGGCCTTGCGCGAGGAAGAATTCGTCACCGCGGCGCTGGTGGCCGGGGAACGCGAGGGGCCCATCATCCGCCGCCACCTGCTGCCGTCGTTCATGAGCCATATCATCGTGTCCATCACGTTGAGCATCCCCGGCATGATCCTGGCGGAGACCGGGCTGAGCTTCCTGGGCCTGGGGCTGCGCCCGCCCGAGATCAGCTGGGGCGTGCTGCTCAAGGAGGCGCAGAACATCACCGCGGTGGGGCTGAACCCCTGGCTGCTGCTGCCGGCGGTCCCGATCGTGCTGACCGTGCTGGCGTTCAACTTTGTCGGCGACGGCCTGCGCGACGCGGCGGACCCGTACAAGGCTTGATTCGCGCGGGGCACCGCGCTACCATCCGGCGTCCGCCCCGTGCGCGGCGCGAGGCGACATCACCAACCACAAGGAGTTCGACGTGTCCTATGTTCGTTTTTTCATAGCGGCTGTCCTGCTGACCGCAGCGGCCGCCCTGGGCGTAGCCCAGGCCGGCGTGGGGTACCCGCTGGGCCAGTGGGCGACGGTCGCCGCCTTCGAGCGTGACACCGGCGCCTCGATCACGGAGTACAGCGAAGCGCCGGTCCTGCAGGCCATGGTGGCGGACGGCACGCTGCCCGCCGTCGCCGACCGCCTGCCGCTGGAGCCGGCGGTGGTAGCCCCCGCGGAAGCGGTGGGTCAGTACGGCGGCACCTGGCGGCGCGTAGCCACGCGGCCCACGGACAACCGCCTGGCCGACCGGATGGGCTACGAGCCCCTGCTGCGCCGCGCCCGCGACGGCACGGCCGTGGTCGCCAACATCGCCCACCGCTGGGAGGCGAGCCCCGACGGGACTCAGTTCACCTTCCACCTGCGCGAGGGCATGAAGTGGTCCGACGGCGCGCCGTTCACGGCGGATGACATCGTCTACCAGTTCGAGAACGTCTACTCGAACGAAGAGGTCACCCCGGTGTTCCCGTCGTGGCTGACGGTGAAGACCGTGCCGCCCACCCTGACCAAGGTCGACGATCAGACCATCATCTTCACGTTCGCCGACACCAACGGCCTGTTCGAGGAGGTGCTGACCTTCCGCGGCGACGGCATCTTCGCTCCCAGGCACTACCTGGAGCAGTTCCACGCCGACTTCACCGACAAGGACAAGCTCAACGAGGCCGCCCAGGCCGAAGGTTTCGAGCTGTGGCATCAGCGCTACGGCCAGTTGAACAACGTGACGCTGAACCAGGACCTCCCGACCATCCGCCCGTGGAGGCTTGCCACTGAGGCGACCGGCGTGACGCGCCAGATCGCCGAGCGCAACGCCTTCTACTGGAAGGTGGACACGGCCGGCCAGCAGCTCCCGTACATCGACCGCATCGCGATCGACGTGGTGGAGAGCGGCGAGGCCGCCAACTTCAAGGCGATGGCGGGCGAGATCGACATGCAGTCGCGCTACATGAGCTTCGGGAACTTCACGCTGTTCGTCGAGAACGAGGCGGCGGAGGACTACCAGGTGCGGCAGTGGGTCAACCCGATCCCGGACGCGCTGAAGTTCAACCTGACCCACGAGGACGCGGTGCTGCGCGAGCTGTTCAACGAGCGTGACTTCCGCATCGCCATGTCCAAGGCCATCGACCGCGAGGAGATCAGCGACCTGGTCTACCTGGGCGTCGCCACTCCGTGGCAGGCGGTCCCGGTCGAGGCAGATCCGTTCTTCGTGCCGCCCGTGCACATCGACTACGATCCGGACGGCGCCAACAAGCTGCTCGACGGCATCGGCCTGACCGCCCGCGACGGCGACAACATGCGCCTGCGCCCGGACGGGAAGGAGCTGAATATCATCATCTCCTCCTACGGCGCCGAGGAGGCCGGCGGCGGAGCCGACATGCTGGAGCTGATCAAGGACCATTGGGAGGCGGTCGGCATCCGCACCTCGATCTCGATCGAGGACCGCAGCCTGTGGTCCGAGCGCCGAGCGTCCGGTGAGTTCATGGTGAACGCCTACCTGACCGTCGGCATTCACTGGTCGATCGACCCCAACTGGTACGTGCCCGTGAGCGGCTCGCAGCACGGCTGGGCGCCCGAGTCCGCGCGCTGGTACGCCTCGAACGGCGAGGCCGGCGAGGAGCCGACGCCCGAGATCAAGCAGCTCCAGGAGTGGTACGGGCAGATGCAGACCACCGCCGATCCGGATGAGCGCATCGCCATCGGCAAGAACATCATCCAGTCGCACGTCGACAACGTGTGGATGATCGGCACGGTCCGCTACCCGGCGGTCGCGATCGTCAAGAACAACTTCCGCAACGTGCCGGAGACGGTCATCCAGAGCTGGCGCCTGAAGAGCCCCGGCTACACCAACGTGGAGCAGTACTGGATCGAAGGCTGACCGGTACGCAGAACCCCCAAAGGGGTCTACGAACAGGAGAGGGCGGCACACTGATTGCCGCCCTCTCTCTGTCTCCGAATCCCGGGAGCTGATCCAGAATCGCGGCCGTCGTGTAGCATGCTCCATGCTTCCCGATCAGTTCCTGGTCTTCTACAACTACGATCCCACCGATCCGCCGCGGTTCCACGACGGGCCGATCGACGGCGACTACTTCGACTGGCTGTTCGAGATGCTGGCCGGCACCGGGCTGACCTTCCTGTACCGGTGCAACACGGCCGGCCGCGCCTACTACCCGTCGCAGGCGATGGCACCGTTCGACCATGGCTGTGTCGACCCGCACAACCCGGCGGCGCAGTACTGGCACCGCGTGGCCGACATCCTCGACATCGGCGATCCGCTGGCCAGCGCCGTGGAGGCGGCGCGCCGGCACGGCGTGCCGATCTGGGGCTGGGTCAACTGGAACGAGTTCCAGTGCGTGCGCCGCGACTACGTGTCCCTGGTGGACCCGGTCTGGTACGCCGCGCCGCGCAAGTACTGGTGCTCGCGCGACGGGTCGCGCTTCTATCACGGCATTCCCGATTTCGGCGACGCGGAGGTGCAGGAGCGGCTGGCGGCGATGACCAGCGAGCTCTTGGGCTACGGCATCGACGGCCTCTACCTGTCGACCCGCTCGCATAGCTGGTACGCCTGCTTCGACACCCCCGGCTGGGACGAGCACCTGGAGCCGTTCGGCTTCACCGACCGCGTGGTCGCCGACTACCGCGAGCGGCACGGCGTGAACATCCGCTACGAACCGTACGACACCGAGGAGTTCTACCGGATCAAGGGCGAGCACTTCTCGGAGGTGATCACCCGCACCGGCAGCCAGATGCACGGCGCCGGCAAGCCGTTCGTGGTGGGCCTTTCGCCGGACCGCTACGAGCTGTGCGTGGCGTTCGGGGACGGCAGGATGGCCGGGGGCCCGCACCTGCTGCTGTACAAGGACTGGGAGCGCTGGGCGGCCGACGGGTCGGTGGACGGGATCTGCTCGGAGCGCGCCTGTCCGCACGAGGTGATCCTGGACGCGCCGCCCCTGGAGCTGTTCCGCCGCACCCTGCCGGAGGGGTTCCCGCTGTTCCTGTGGCTGGACAACGCCCGCTTCATCAACCGCGACTACGGGCCGTTCCACCTGGGCAATTGGGACCGGTACTCGGTCGACGAGGTGATCGGCATGGTGAGCGCGGCCCGGCAGGCGGGCGCCCGCGGGGCGTTCCTGCACTCGCTGTACCACTACACCTCGCTCGACTCGGGCGGCGAGCCGATCGGCGGCCCGGCCGAGGAACCGGGTGGCTACGGCGTGCTGCCGCGCCGGGAGTGCCTGGATGCGCTACGCCGCTGGTCGGCCGCCGATGCCTGATCGGGCGGGGGAGCCCGGCACGCGAGGCGCGCCGCGCCTCATGTTCTACAACGACGGCCGCCATCCGCTGATCTACCAGCTCGAGCCGCCGATCCGGACGGACGAGCTCGAGATCGCGGTCGACGAGCTGGCGGGCACGCCGGTCGACGCGCTGATGTTCTGCCTGGGCGACGGCCGCACGGTGCTGCACGATACCGAGGTCGGCGAGCTCTGGGGCCACAACGTGGCGAGCTGGCCGCACATGATATTCCACCGCGCTCACCGCAACGCCAAGGGGCTGATCGACGCCGGGCACGACCCGCTGAGGGTCGTCTGCGATCGCGCGCACGCCAAGGGCATGCGCTTCTACCCGACGCTGCTGGTGCAGAACGGCCGTGGCGACGACGACGTGCGCTGCTCGGAGTTCCGGTTCGCCAACGCCCATCTCGAGATCGGGGCGGACGGCGCGCTGCCGCCCGACCACCCCGCCGCGCGCTGCCTGGACTTCGCCCATGCCGAGGTTCGCGACGAGCGCTTCGCGCTGATCGAGGAGACCCTCGGCCGCTACCCCGTGGACGGGTTCGAGCTGCAGCTCGCCTATCGCCCTTGGTACTTTCGTCCGGAGGCCGTCGACGCCGGCCGGCGGATCATGACCGGGTGGATCGAGCGGGTGCACGCGGCGGTCAAGGCGGGCGGCGCCGAGCGGGAGATGGTCGTGCGCGTGCCGGCCAGCATCGAGGGGTGCCGCGCCTCCGGCCTCGACGTCGCGGAATGGCTGCGCCTCGGCTTGGTCGACGTGGTGGTAGCCGAAGCCTACGGGGGTCCGGAGATCCTCGACTCGACTATGGACCTGCGCCCGCTGGTGGCCGCCGCGCGCGGCACGCGGGGTAGGGTACATGTCGCACTGCTCCGCCTGGTCGACTCGGACCGCGTGGCTTCGGCGCCGATCGAGATGGTGCGTGCGGCCGCCGCGAACTACTGGGACCAGGGGGTGGACGGCCTCTACCTCGCCTACTGGCACGCGGCCTGGCCGTACGGCGCCGACTTCTACGAGATACTGCGCGAGCTGCCGCACCCCGACGTGATGGCCGCCAAGGACAAGATCTACTTCGTCCCCACGGCAACCGGCCGCTTCCCCGACCCGGAGACGGAGCCTGGAGTGGAGCGGCAGCTCCCGGCCCCGCTGACGGCGGGCCGTCCGGCAAGAGCGACGTTCGTGGTGAGCGACGACCTGCCGGGGCAGGACGCCGCCGGCAGGCTCCACCAGGTCCTGCTGCGGGTGCGGGTGACGGGCGTCAGCGAGCGCGACCGCCTGACCATCCGCCTCAACGGCGCGGAGCTGCCGGCGACCGGCGGCCGCATCGTCAACCTGACGGCCAACATAAGCTGGACCCGCCACCGGGTGGCAGGCTACTGGTACCTGTTTCCGCTGACCGCCGATTGCTGGCCGCGCCGCGGCCGCAACACGCTGGAGGTCACCCTCGACGAGGCGGATCCCGAGCTCGCCACACCGCGCGCCTTGCACGACGTCGAGCTCAAGGTCGACTACCTGATCGGCAAAAGCTTCACCCGCGACCGCGACCCCGACTTGGGACCGTTCACGTAGGACGACTCACGTCGATGACCACGACCGTAATCAGGGCTCCTCGGTGCCGAGGTGCTTGCGCAGCTCGCGGAGGTACCACTCCCGGCCCCGGAGCGGTTTCTTGTGATGCAGGCGCGTCTGCTTGGGGAGCAGACGTAGGCTGCGGTCGGCCAGCGGCAGGCGCACGGGCGCATACCCCTGCCGGTGCGATTCGCGGATGGCGATCGCCATCTCCAGCACCGCGCGGCCGTTGATGCCGTCGCTCAGAGGGGCGTCGCCCGCGTCGAGCGCGGTCACGAGCTCCTGCACGGTCGCTGCTTGCCGGTTGGCCGGAATCCCCCAGCCGTCGCGGCTGCCCTTGTCCCAGTTGCGGATCGACCCTTCAGGGAACACGCCGTCGATCGGCTGCAGGCGCTGCCACGAGTCGCGATCGGCTGCCGGTGCGCAGGGATCCTCGTCCGCGCGGCGCCACATTCGCACCACGTTGTCGCTGACGCGGATCACGCCGCGGCTGCCGGCCGCCTCGATGCCCATGCCGCGGGCGTCGGCGCTGCGGTGCAGGATCGCCTCCGTACCGGTGACGAAGCGGAAGTAGCCGGCGCCCCCCTGGTCGTGGTCGCTCTCCGCATCGTTCGCCATCCAGCCGATCGCCCAGGCGACGTCGGCGTCGCCGGCGAACAGCCGCACCAGGCTCAGCACCTGACAGCCGCCGCCTGACAGCTCGGTGCCGCTGCCGCCGGTGGCGGTGATCGAGCTCACCTCGCCGATCTCGCCCGCTTCGATGAGCGCCAGCGCGGTGCCGTACTCCGGCAGGTTGCGGTCCAAGTCGCCCACCGCCAACGAGACGCCGTTCGCCCGGCACGCCTCCACCATGCGGTCGGCGTCCGCCAGGCTGGCCGCCATCGGCTTCTCGCACTGCACCGCCCGGACGCCGGCCTGCGCGCAGGCCACCACGACGTCGGGGCTGGGGGCCACCGGCAGGATCGCCGCGGCGACGTCGATCCGCTCGCGCGCGAGCATCTCGCGATAGTCGGCGTAACCCGGCACCCCGAAGCGGTCGCAGAACATGCCCAGCGTCTCCGCGTCGGGGTCGGCCGCCGCGACCACCTCGGTCTGCGGATGGAAACGGTATGCAACCGCGTACTCCACCCCCTTGTGGCCGGGGCCGATGATGCCGATGCGATAGCTGGCCACCGGCAGACTCTAACCCGAAGTTCCAGAGCGTGAATCTCTCGTAACTTCATTGACAGAAATTAGTTGCAAGGTGATCTGCGTGCTGATTGGCGTCGTTTCGTGTCCATGTAGATGGTGGTGAATAGCGGCGAGATACATGCTATTTGATCTTGACATATCGTGATTTGTGTGCATGCTGTTGCCACAGATCGGTAGTCATGTACATCGAGTCTGTCCCCAACCGCTCCTCTCCCCCTGCCATCCTGCTCCGCGAGTCCTACCGCGAGCACGGCAAGGTCAAGAAGCGCACGCTCGCGAACCTCTCCAAATGGCCCCCTGATCTGGTCGACGGCTTGCGCACCCTGCTCAAGGGCGGCCACGCCTTCGCCTCGGTCTCGGATGCGTTGCTGCTCACGCGCTCGCTGCCCCACGGCCACGTCGCCGCCGTGCTGGGCATCCTCAAGCAGCTCGGACTCCATACCCTCATCGCCCGCAAGGCCAGCCGCTCGCGCGAGCTGATCATCGCCATGATCACCGCCCGCGTCATCGACGCGCAGTCCAAACTGGCCACCGCCCGCGCGCTCTCACCGCCCAGCGCCGTGTCCACCCTGGGCGAGTCGCTGCGGTTGGGGGAGGTCGATGAGAACGAGCTCTACGAGGCGATGGACTGGTTGGTCGGGCGCCAGGCGGCGATCGAGGACCGCCTGGCCGAACAGCACCTCAGCGAGCACACGCTGGTGCTCTACGACGTGAGCTCGACCTACTTCGAGGGCAGCCACTGCGAGCTGGCGCAGTTGGGACACAGCCGTGACGGCAAGTCGGGCACGCTGCAGATCGTGTTCGGGCTGCTGTGCACCCAGGAAGGCTGTCCGGTGGCGGTGGAGGTATTCCCTGGCTCTACCGCCGACCCGAAGACGGTGAGCGCGCAGGTGGACAAGATCCGCACCCGCTTCGGGCTCACGCGGGTGGTGCTGGTCGGCGACCGCGGGATGCTGAGCGCGGCGAGGATCCGCGAGGACCTGCAAGAGGTGGAGGGGCTGCGCTGGATCACCACGCTGCGCGCGCCGACGATCCGCAAGCTGGTGGCCGCCGGCGAGGTGGCGCCGTCGTTGTTCGACGAGCGCGACCTGGCCGAGATCACCAGCGAGGAGTTTCCGGGCGAGCGGCTGATCGTGTGCCGCAACCCGTTGCTGGCCGACGAACGGGAGCGCAAGCGCCAGGAGCTGCTACAGGCCACCGAGCAGAAGCTGGCCCCGATCGCTCAGGCCACCCAGCGCGTCCATCAGCCGCTACGGGGCGAGGCCGAGATCGGCATGCGGGTCGGCAAGGTGATCAATCACTACAAGGTGGGCAAGCACTTCGTGACCGAGATCACCTCCGAGTCGTTCAGCTTTCGGCGCGATGAGGCCAAGATCGACGCCGAGCAGGCGCTGGACGGGCTGTACATCGTGCGCAGCAACGTGGAGCCGCAGGTGCTCGACGCGGCGCAGACGGTGCGCGCCTACAAGGGGCTGTCGAAGGTGGAGCGGGCGTTTCGGTGCATGAAGTCCGTGGACCTGAAGGTGCGCCCGATTCACCACCGGCGCGCGGATCGAGTGCGGGCGCACGTGCTGCTGTGCATGCTGGCCTACTACGTGGAGTGGCACATGCGGCGCTCGTTGGCGCCGTTGCTGTTCGACGATCACGATCGACAGGGCGCCGAGCGCAAGCGGGTCTCCGAAGTGGCTCCGGCGCAGCGATCGGCGGCCGCGGCGGCCAAGGCGTCGAGCAAGCGCACCGAGGACGGGTTGCCGGTGCACAGCTTTCGGACGCTGATCACTGAACTGGGCACGCTGACGGCGAACACGATGCAGGTTGCAGAGGGCGGCAGCACGTTCACGCTGCACACGCACCCGACGCCGGTTCAGCAGCGCTGTTTCGAGCTGCTTGGGGTCACGCCCCGCATGTAGCCATGCACAGGAACCTGCACCATTGAGAAACTACCCTGACCACAAGGACTTCAGGCAATTTCGCTCCTGGAACTTCGGTCTAACCTCAGCAGGCCAGTCCGTACAGCCGGGCGTCGCCCCGCAGGCGCACCCGGATCAGCAACCCCCGGCCTACCTGCGGCTGGCGCCGGGCGGTGCCCACGATCGCCGACAGGTCGCTCCGCCCGCCCCAGCTCACCACCTGGTCCAGGCCGTCGCCGGACATCGGGTCGCACTCGGCAAGCGTGAAGCCCGGCACCGCGTCCCCGCTCTGGCAATCCACCAGCTCGACGGCGATCGCACCGCCGGCGGCATCGGCGTTGATCCGCAGCTCGGGGCGGGCGAAGGCGATCAGCGAGGTGGTCAGCGTGCCCTCCGCTCCGCCGGCGGCAGCCAGCGCCAGCCAGCGGTCGCGGCGCAGCTTCACGAGCCCGAACGCCGACCGTGTCACGCACATGCCGTCGGTGGCGGGCTCGCCCCAGATGTGGCCGGCGTTCTTGCCGTAGTAGAAGAGGAACACATCGTCGCCGACGACCTGCGGATTGATGGGGATGATGCAGCCGTCGTCCCAGGCGAGGGGCTGCCGCGGGCGGATGAACGGCTCGCGGTCAACCCGGGTCCACCGCCGAGAAGCTGACGCCGATGACCCGGTGCTTGGGCATGATGCGCGGCCGCTGCCACAGCACCCAGCGCCGGGTCGCCGGATCCCAGCCGTGCAGGATCGTGTTGTCCGTGATCAGCGCGCCCGATCCGGCCCAGCCCGGCCGCTGGTGCCACGTCAGCCCGTCGGCCGAGCAGGCGACGTACACCCCGCATGCCAGGTGCCGGCCGTGGGTGCGGCACCACTCGTCTTCTCCCTGCGGGCCGGTCCAGGTCAGCTCGCCGGGCCGCAGCGGATGGCGGTCCAGGCCGATCGCCTTGTAGCGCCGCGCGGGGTCGGGGTCATGCGGGGTCCTTGGCGACGCTCCACAGGATGGCGGCCGACTCGCCGACGCCTTCCAGGCGCAGCAGGTTGTTGGAGGTGGAGCCGGCGAACTCGGTGAGGCCCAGGCTCGGCCGTTCCCAGGACAGGCCGTCGCGGCTCTCGGCATACGCCCAGCGCCGCCTCGCCCCCACCGGCGCGTCCGGCAGCGCCGGATCGTAGGCGGGATACCAGCACTTGAACCGGGACTCCTCCGCGTCCCAGAGGATGCAGTTGCGGCCGATGAGACCCAGGCCTTCCCACGCGGCCTCCGGCTCCAGCACCGGCCCGTCGGCCACGCGCTCGACGCTGCCGGTCACCCGGCGCACCCCGTCCACCCGGGCGACGTGAAGGTCGTCCAGGAACAGATACGTACGAGCCGGGTAAGCGCCCGTGTCGTGGGGCGAGGGGACAGGAGAGGAGGATACGCTCGTTGGCAAGGGCACGAACGGTACCATGCCGGTATATCCCGCCGCAGTCCGAGGGCGGCCATGCGTGGCCCACGTCCGGACCGGTCGTCCAGAAGATTCCGGCGCAATTCAGTGGCGGCCCGCGCGCGGTATGATGACCGGAGGAGGGATGCACATGGCACAGGGTGACGTTCTTCCTTCGGAGAAGCGGGAGTACCGCGAACCGGCGACCGGCGTGAAGGTGGTGCAGCTTACCGATGGGCCCTGCTACAACGTCCACCCCTACTACAACCAGGAGGGGTTCATCGGCGGCTCGGAGCGGTTCGTGTTTGCTTCCAACCGCTCCGGAAAAGGTCAGATCTACGCGGTGGAGACCGGCTCCGGCAAGATCGTGCAACTCACCGACTACGAGGAACCGCCGGTGATGGCAGGCCTGGACCCGCACACCGGGACCGGCGGCTCGGCCGGCCTGACCTGCGATCCGGTGCGCGGCCGCATCTACTACGGCTGCGGCCGGCACTATTGCTGCCTGGACGTCGAGACCCTGCGCGAGGAGATCGTCGCCGAGTCGCCGCCGGGGTGCGAACCGCTGGGCGGCTCGGATCTGTCGAGCTGTGGACGCTACCTGGTACTGATGACGCGGCCCGACGACGCATCGCCGTGGCCGATGCACGACGACTCCCGCTATCGGCACGGCAGCGAGATGCTGGTGATCCTGTGCGACTTGGAGGAGCGGCGGCAGGCGATCGTCTACCACGGCCCCAGCGCCGAGAACCGCGCCGCGGCGGACAGCCACCTGTTCATCTGCCGGGGCGATCCCTCCTACCTGTTCTTCGGCAGCTACACCCGCACGCAGCCGACCGGGCTGAAGACCATGTGGTTCATGCGGGTCGACCTGGAGCGCCTGGTGCCGCTGCAGGATCCGCTGCCGATCTTCCCGCAGCAGCCGCACGAGATGGTCAACCACTACTACCCGGCGCCGAACAACCACGTCGAGTCGCTGCTGTTCACGTTGACCGAGCGCGACCGCGACAGCATACCGGTGAGCCCGGTGCGCCGCGCGGAGATGATCGACGTCGACCTGGTCAACCGGGTGGAGCGCCGCTGGGTTTTCCCGGGCCGCGAGCCCATCCACTTCAAGTGCAACTCCAAGCCCGACCTGTGGGTGGGCGACGCCGCCGACCCCGGCCTGCAATGGTTCGAGGGTCGCGGCGATCTCGACCGGTACGTGGACGATGGGGAAGGCGAGGCCGCCGAGGGTCCTGACTCGTCGGCGCGCCGGGACCCGGACGCGGTCGGGCTGACCGGCTATCGGTGGCCCGAAGCGCACCGCTGGATCGGCATGTTCCGCAAGCGCGGTCCGTTCATCGAGATGCGGCCGCTGGTGCGCCACGACACGGTCTGGCGGTGCACCCATCCGCACCCGGTGTTCTCGCCGGACGACCGCTGGGTGGCCTATGGGTCCGGGGACCGCCGGCAGGCGCAGCTCTTCCTGGCGGAGGCGGTCTGGCCGCGCTGGATGACGTGAGCGCTCCCGCCGGCTCGTTAGGCGAGCTTGACAGGGCTGTGGAGTAGGGGAAGGCTCGGGAGAACGTATCCGATCCGTCACGCGTCGATCGAGGACGTGCTTACGCTGGCTTGCGCCCGCACGTTTCCTTCCAGCCCCGTCCGCCACAGGGACGAACGACGTCGGTCCGCGTGCGCACCGATGACGCACGGCTCCACGCGCCGATGATCGTCGTCGATACGCGGCAACGGCTCGCCGGCCGTCGCGACTACGTCACCAAGAACGTCCGCCGTCACTGGTTCATTTATAACTATGCGTCGTGAGCGAAGCCTGGGAAGCCCTGCCGCAGTGGATGGATTTCATCTCGCTGTCCGATGAGGCCGCTCAGATCCAGAGTGCGCTCAACGACGTCAGGACCAGGTGGTTTGTCGATTTCCTGCTCGGCAACAAGGATGTAGCCACCGAATGGGATGCGTTCGTGCAGGAGTACAAGGAGCGAGGCGGCGACCAGATTCTTGCCGAGTGGGCGCACGAGGCCGATGAGGCACGCGCCCAGTGGGAGGCGGTCGTCGGCGGATAGTCGACGTTATCGGCGCGGAGGGGAGGCTTCTCCCCTCCCGCCGTTACGCAGGCGCTCAGCCCGCTTTCTGCAGCTCGGTCATCCCCTTGACGTGCGCTCGTACGGAGTGGCTGGGCGCGGCAGAGGTCGTCGCCGGCACCAGGGCACAGGCGCTGCAGATGCGATCGCGGCCGTAGTTGGCTTCGACCCCGCGCGGGGTCGTCAGGGCGCGTCCGCAGTGCAGGCATCGCGCCGGCCTTCGGGTGACGTTCGCTTGTTCAGTCAGCATCGTTCACTACCTCCACCGATAGCATACGCACGCCGGCAACGACACTCAAATCCGATGGCGAGTCGGTGCGCCGCGCCGGGTCGCGGGACACGGTATGATGAACGAGGGGTTCTACGCATGGCACAGGGTGACGTTCTTCGGTCTGAGAAACGGGAGTACCGCGAAGCGGCGACCGGCGTGAAGGTGGTGCAGCTCACCGACGCGCCGTGCCACAACGTGCATCCCTACTACAACCAGGAAGGGTTCGTCGGCGGTTCGGAACGGTACGTGTTCGCCTCAAACCGGTCGGGGAAGGGGCAGATCTACTCGGTGGAGCCCGGCTCCGGCAGGATCGTGCAGCTCACCGACTCGGAGGAGCCTCCGGTTCTGGCCGGCATCGAGAATCGGCCCGGAGGGGGAGCGGGCTCGGGGGGCCTCACCTGCGACCCGGTGCGCGGGCGCATCTACTACAGCCGCGGGCAACGCGTCTGCTGCCTGGATATCGAGACCCTGCGTGAGGAGGTCGTCGCCGAATCGCCGCCGGGGTGCGGCGCCCTGGGCGGCCCCGACCTGTCGAGCTGCGGGCGCTACCTGGTGCTGGGCTGCCGGCCGGAGGGCGCGTCGACGTGGCCGTCGCGGGGCGAGAACCGCTACCGGCACGGCAGCGAGACGCTGGTGGTGCTCTGCGACCTGCAGGAGGGGCGGCAGGCGGTCGTCTACCACGGCCCGAGCGCCGAGAACCGCGCCGCGGCCGACAGCCACCTGTTCATCTGCCGGGGCGATCCGTCCTACCTGTTCTTCGGAAGCTATACGCGCACGCAGCCCACGGGTCTGAAGACGATGTGGTTCATGCGGGTAGACCTGGAGCGGCTGGTGCCCTTGCAGGATCCGCTGCCGATCTTCGATCAGCAGCCGTTCGAGATGGTCAACCATTACTACCCGGCGCCGAACAATCACGTCGAGTCGCAGTTGTTCACCTACACCCAGCACGACCGCGACGGCGTCCCGGTGAGCCCGGTGCGGCGCGCGGAGATGATCGACGTCGACGTGGTCAACCGCGTCGACCGCCGCTGGGTCTTCCCCGGCCGCGAGCCTATCCACTTCAAGTGCAACTCGAAGGCCGACCTCTGGGTGGGCGACGCCGCCGACCCCGGCCCGCTGTGGTTCGAGGGACGGGGCGACCTGGAGCGCTTCGTGGACGAAGGGGAAGGGGAGGCCGCCGAGGGACCCCTCTCGTCGGCGCGCCGCGATCCACAGGCGATCGGGCCGGAAGGCTACCGCTGGCCGCAAGCGCACCGTTGGATCGGCATGTTCCGCAAGCGTGGCCCGTTCATCGAGATGCGGCCGCTGGCGCGCCACGACACGGTGTGGCGCTGCATCCATCCGCACCCGGTGTTCTCGCCCGACGACCGCTGGACGGCCTGGGGCGCGGGCGGCGCCCGGCAGTCGCAGCTCTTCCTGGCAGAGGCGGTCTGGCCGCGTTGGCTGACGTGAGTCCGGCGGGCACCGCCGCCGGCGACCTGCGGCTGGCCAAGTTCGATCCGCTTCCGCGGGTGCTGTTCTTCGACGACTTCGACGAAGGCATCAACGGCTGGTGCGAGCTCTGCGGCAACCACGACAACAACCTCGACAACATCCGCCCGCTGGTGCGCGACCTGCGGCCGTCGCAGCTCTCCACCTGCACCTTCTTCGACATCGGCACGCACGGCAGCTTCGACGGCGTCTACTCGCTGAAGCTGGCCACCCGGCCCCGCGTCAACCACATGAACCAGCTCATCAAGCGAGTCAGCTACGTGCGGCGCGGGCTGGTGCGGCTGGAGTCGTGGTTCACCTACAAGGCGGAGACGGTGTTCGACCCTTCGCTCACCGGGCCGAAGCAGTGGGACGGCAACTACCACCCGGTGGAGGCGATGTTCGGCGACTTCTGCTTCAGCAACGACGTCAACGACGGCCCGGACGGCAAGCGCCACCACTGCGCGCTGCGCTACGTCAACACCGACTTCGAGGGCAACTTCGTGCGCACGTGGATGTACAAGACCTCGCTGCAGGTGACCACGAAGATGCAGCTCGCCGGCATGCCGACGCCGACCGATTACCACACCGTGCACCCCGACGACTGGGAGGAGGTGCCCGGCGGCGCGTTCTCCCTCTGCCACAACGAGGTGCCCACCAAGATCAACTGGAACTACCTGAGCTGGACCTTCGACACCGACGCGCGCCGCAACGTCGAGCTGCGCGTGAACGACCGGGTGATGGATCTGCGCGATCTGCCCGTGCCCGTATACGACCACGAGTACTACGGCTGCGACCGGCTGCTCAACTTCTGCATCGACGTGCGCACGCACCTGCCGGTGCGCAACTTCCTGTTCCTGGACTCGGTCCTGGTCAGCGTGGACTGGTGAGATGCTGCGCCGCTTTCATACCGCGGTCCTGGAGAAGAACGAGACCTACGGGGAGGCGTTCGACACCGAGCCCATGGAATGCGGCTGGGCGAGCGAGGCGACCTGGTTCCTGCGGGTGGCAGAGCTGGATGCCGGCACCACGTTCCGGGTGCAGGCGCAGGTGTCCCCGGACGGCCTGGGCTGGTGCGAAAAGGAGGGGGTGGCGCTGGCGGTCCCCGGCACCGGGCTCCACCAGTTGGAGGTCCGCCACTTCGGCGGCTGGCTGCGCCTGCGCTGCGACGTGCGGGGCGACGCGCCGCGCGTGAAACTGACGATCTACCTGGCGCTCAAGGAGTAGTTCGCGTGAGGCCGCCGGCCGGTTGACGCTGCACGCAGCCCGGCAACACACTCCGAATTCGTTCGTCCTGGATTCGTGGCGCTGTCGCATTCCCCTGAACACGGAGGCAACGGAAATGTCCGATGCAACATGCACGAGCGACTGGCAGGAACTGCATGTGGAGACCGGATTCTACCCGCCGGTGACCTATCTGCTGATCGACGACCTGCACATTCGCAGGATGGAGGGCGTGCAGCGCGCGCTGTGCGAGCCGCAGAAGCATCCGGAGCCTGTCGTCCAGGCCCAGAAGCCTTGGGAAGGAGAGGGCGTGTGGATGCACAACGGGTGGCTTTACGACCGCGATGAAAAGGTATTCAAGCTGTGGTACCATTGTCACGACCCCAGCTTCTACGACGAATACCCGCACCTGGGGTGGAACTATCGCCGCGCCTACGCGGTTTCGGCAGACGCGCGGACCTGGGAAAAGCCGGAGCTGGGTGTTGTACCTTGGCAGGGAAGCACCCGCAACAACCTGGTGGAATTTCCTCCGGCCGGCGGTGACGGCCCGAACGCCAACGTGTTCAAGAATCCGGGGGACGGCGATCCCAACCGCCGCTACATGTCCTTGAGCTCGGAACGCCACCCCCGAGAACCGGGTGAAAAAGCCATCACGTGGCCGGGCGGTCCGGATCCGAAGGACGATCCCAACGGGCGCGGCTTTTACCTCTGCGACTCGCCAGACGGCTTTTCCTGGACCCGGCGGCCGCGACCCATCATGAGCCACGCGCTGTGCATGGACGGGCCTACCGTTCACGGGTTCGACGAAGACCTGAACGCGTGGATACTGTGGTGGCGTCCGCGCATTGGCCCGAAATTCCGAACCATGGGCATCAGCATCGCACGCGATCTTGAGAGAGTCCCGTACCCGCAGATGGCGCTGGTACCCGACGACGATGATGCGCCCGGTACCGAGTTTGACCGCTGCGCATCGATCAAGGTTTCGGGCGGATACGTCGCGCTGGTGCGCACTCTGTTTCCCGAGTACAATCGCCGCGAAGCGAGGGATTTTCGGCACATCCACTGCCAACTGGCTTTCAGCCGGGATGCACGCACGTGGAGTCGGCCGGCCGGTCGCCAGTCCATGTTGACCGTCGGCGAACCGGGCACCTGGGACGAACTGCTCATCACACCGGCAAACCCGATCCAGGTCGGCGACGACATCTACATTCTGTATCAAGCGGGTCGCGGCGAGACGCAGCGTGGGATCGGATTGGCCACACTCAAACGCGATCGCTGGGCAGCGATCGAACCGGTCCACATCCATGGGGTGTTGAAGACCCACCCGATCAGTTGGGCCGATCGTCAGCTGCGTATCAACGCCAACGCCACAGGCGGTTCGATTCGTGCCGAGCTTCTGGATGTTGAAGACAAACCCGTTCCAGGATTCACGATGGGCGATAGCGATCCGGTTAGCGGCGACAGCCTCGACCACACAATGAGCTGGGGAGGAAAATCTCAGCTTCCGGACGATATGATTGGCGCCGCGTACTTGGAAGGGACGCCGGGTCGAGTCATGTCGATTCGATTCGACATCGATCGTGCCAGGCTGTTCTCGTTTTCGTGCTGAAACACCCTTGTCAATCGGCAACACTGGGACACTTTGGGACCCGAGTCCGCCACTTCGGCGGCTGGCTGTGGTTGCGCTGCGACGTGCGGGGCGACGCGCCGCGCGTGAAGCTGACGTTCTACTTGTCGCTCAAGGAGTGACCGCGCCGTAAGCCGGCAGCTACCACCCGAAGTGAAGCTCCGCCTTGACGACACTGCAGAGGCAGATCGATCCCGGCGTGTGGCCGAGCAGCCGCGCGGTAAGGTTGGTATCGGAACGATTGATCAGCGGTATGCAGACGCTGGTGTCGAGCAGCCAGGTCACCGCAACGTCTCGACATCCTCGGGGGGCGGGTCGTCGGGCTCGACCAAGTCTGCGCTGCCGCGATGCAACAGATCCACCAGGCTGCTGGGCCATTCCGTGACGCTCTCCCGGCGAACCAGGCGAGCGAGCCATGCCGAGAGGCTGCTGTTCTGTTCTTCTGCCCGCTTGCGCGCCGCATCCAGCACGTCCTGGGGCAGGTATACCGTCACCTGTGCCATGGAGGAACTATACGTGGGCACGTATAGTTGGTCCAAGCGTCTAACGCCGCACGCGTCGGAAAGCAGCGGCTCCTGCCGCTCGACGCCCAGCAGTGACTATGCAGCGGGACGCCGTCGCGATCGAGTGGCACGTAGTCGCACCCCCACGAGTCGACCGACAGGCTGGCCAGCGCCGGCGCTGGCCTCTGCGGATCTCCGCCCAGAGTGCCTGCAGGTCCCAGGTGAGCCGCTCGCCATGCTCCCGCAGCGGTGTCGGAAAGCGATGCACCTCCTCCACGTCCAGCCGGGCGCCAGCAAGCGTGCCCAGCATCGCACGGCCGCTGCCGGCGCCCAGATCGAAAGCCAGGTGGGTACTTGCCATCGGAGACGCTGGCGTCGAGGGTACCGTGCGGGAGAGTATCTGACATGGCGACCGACAGTAGCAGGCGCCGCACCGCGGCCGTCACCGGGGGCGCGGCCGGCATCGGCCTGGCGACCTGCAGGGAGTTCCTGTGTCGAGGCATGGCCGTGGCGATCGTGGACCGCGACGCGGAGGCGGCACGGAAGACGGCGGAGGAGTTACGGGCCACGATGGCCGACGCAACGCAGAAGGTGGTTCCGGCGCCCGCCGACGTGCGCGACAGCGCCGCGGTGGACGCCGCCATCGCCGCGGCGGTCGAGGAGATGGGTGGACTGGACGTTCTGGTCAACTGCGCCGGCATCACCGACCGGGCGCCCGCGGCGGAGATGACCGATGCGTCGTGGTCCCGAATGTTGGACGTCCACATGTCGGGCACGTTCCGGTGCTGCCGGGCCGCGTTCCCGGCGCTGCGCGATTCCGACACCGCCGCGATCGTCAACATGTCCTCGGTCGGCGCCCACTTGGGGTTCCCGCTGCGCGCCTCCTATTGTGCGGCCAAGAGCGGCATCGAGGCGCTGACGCGCTCGCTGGCCGTGGAGTGGGCAGCCCACGGCATCCGCGTCAACGCCGTCGCGCCAACCTGGGTGCGCACCGCGATCCTGGATGACGCGGTGGCCAGAGGCGTGCTGGACGAAGCCAAGATCAAGGCGATCACGCCGCTCGGGGGCGTCGTCGAACCGTTCGAGGTGGCCAAGGCGATCACCTTCCTGGCTTCACCCGACGCCCGCATGATTACGGGACAATCGTTGCTGATCGACGGCGGCTTGGTGATCAACCCGCATGTCTGACTAGAGGACCTGAACGTCGGCGCGATGCCCGTGCGCCGTTCCAAGGCGGCTGTCGGCGGTTAGCAAAGGCGCGCCCAGCGCCTCGGCCAGCGCGACGTAGAGGGCGTCATAGGCGCCGATGCTGTGGCGCAATTCCCAGACCCGGCCAAGGAGCGGCCGGTGATCGTGCCGATGGATGACGAGGTCGCGCAGGATGCCCACCATCTCCGCGCCACGCTCCTGGTCGATGTCTCCCGCCAGGGCATACCTGCGGACCACGTGCGCGACCTCCGCATCGAGCAGGTGAGGGCTGTGCACGGTCGAGGTCGTCGCCTCGATGTGGGGTGTGACGCGGATGCCCGCCTCCGTACGCAGGAGCATCTCCACGATCACGGAGGCATCGACCACGATCACCGTTCGTCACGCGCCCGCCGCAAGGCTTCGACGACATCCTCTCGTGGGGTGACCGGCTCCAGTCGCTCGAGCCGAGCCGTCAGTTCCTGCGGCGTAGGCATCGACGCCTGCGCGGTGATTTGTTCGAGCAGATAGGCGGAAAGGGAGGTGCCGGCCATCGCCGCGCGCGCCTTGAGCTTGCGATGCAGCGACTCCGGTACGTTGCGGATCTGGATCATCTTATGCATGTGAATAGCATGTACACATGCACATAGCATGTCAATCGACGAAACCGCATATCTGTGGGCGCCCGGCGCGGATCGGCGATCCCTGGCGGTGCGCGGGGCGGTCGCGTACAGTCAACCTCATGAGGGTCGTCTCGAAAGAAGTGTTCGTTCCGTCCCCCGGACCCGGCGTCGGGGTGACCGGCGGCGCCTACTACACCCGAGCCACCGGCCACGAGCTGGTGAGCGTGCACAGCCATCACTCGCGCTCGGACACCGCCGACATCGCCCTGTTCCGCCGCTCCGCTGACGGCGGCGCGACCTGGGGAGCGGTGACCGAGGTGGCGACCGGTCAGCAGCGAGCCGGCGGCATGTGGCGGCGGTATCCGCGCGCCGGCCACGTCGACCCCGCCACCGACCGGTACGTCACCGTGCGCGTCGAGGGAGTGCTGCCCACCGACGAGCCGCTGGAGGGGATGCGGCAGTGGCAACTCCACTACGCGGTGTCGGAAGACGGCGGGCGTACCGACCTGGTCGACGAGCCGATCGTGCACGCCGGCAGCGACGAGGACGGCGTGGCGTTCGACCCGGACCACCCGCTGCCCGGCGTATGGCGCGGCCGGAACGGGGTGATGCTCGGCGACCTGACGTGCCTGCCGCTGACGCTGCGCGGCGGTCGCGATGCCGGCGACATCCTGGTGCCGTGTCAGATCTGCCCGGTGGGTCCGGACGGCACCTTCCTCAACAAGGGAGGCGGCTTCACCTTCCACGACTCGGCGGTGCTGCACGGGCGCTGGGTGGACGGAGGCCCTCGCCTGAGTTGGCGACTGTCCGAGCGCGTGATCGGCGACCCGGAGCGATCCACGCGTGGATTCCTGGAGGCGACCATCGCCGAGCTCGCGCCGGACCGCGTACTGATGGTGATGCGCGGCTCCAACGACGTGCGGCCGGAGCTGCCGGGCTATCGCTGGTACGCCATCTCCGAGGACTGCGGCTGGACGTTCGGCGAGGTGCAGCCGTGGGCGGATACCTCGGGCGCGCCGCTCCACTCGCCCAGCGCCTGTTCGCAACTTCTCGACCATTCGGACGGCCGGCTGTTCTGGCTCGGCAACCTGTGCGCTGAAAACCCGCGTGGCAACAGCCCGCGCTACGATCGTGATCGCCGAGGTGGAGCGCGACACCGGCCTGGTCGTGCGCGACACGGTCACGACCATCGACGACCGCCAGCCGGGCGAGCTCGAACGGCTCACGCTGTCCAACTTCTACGCGCGCGAGGAGCGGGGCTCGGGCGACATCCTGCTCTACCTGCCGCGCTACTTTGCGCGCGAACGTTCCTTCACGGCTGACAACACGGTGTACCGGATCGCGGTGGCCTGATCGGTTGTGTCTGAGCCGATGAGCCCCGAGCACCCGCGGCTGCACGTGACGGCGAGGTCGTACCCCGAACTGCTTTCGCTCGACGAGCTGGCAGGCGAGGCCGCCTTCGCCGCGGCGCGCCACCGGTACCGCCGCCGTACGACCGGGACTACTACGGCACGAAGTTCCAGGACGGCCACCCCTACGTCGAGGCGGCCCTGCATGCCGACCGCGTGGTGCTGCTGACGCTGTTCTCCGTGGTGGCCGGCAGGCCGGCGGCGCCGGTCCGCTGGAAGGACGGCGACGGCGGATGGTCCCTTCACCGGGGCCGGGGACGTCACCGTCGCGCTGGATCGGGGCTCGCTGCGCGTGACCCGCGCGGACGGGGCCGGCTGGCGCGTGCCGCCTGGCGAAGCGTAGCGCCCGTTCAGTCGACGTCGAGCAGGTATCGCATCGCCGGGGTCAGACGCGCGGCCGTTTCCGGCCGCAGATAGGCGCGCTGGTCGGTCTGCTGCGGTCGCTCGCGCACGTCGAAGAAGCAGTGCATGCCGCGCCGCCGGGCGCTGCCTGTGCGGTTGAGCGTCCCGCCGTGCCAGGTGAGCGAGTTGAACACCGCCACGCTGCCGGCCGGGGCCTCCATCAGCTCCTGCTCCGCGTGCGGTGCGGTGGGGTCGTCCAGCAGGTCCTGCGGCCGGCCCAGGCGATGAGAGCCGGGAACCAGGCGCGTGCAGCCGTTGTCGGCGGTGAAGTCGTCGAGCATCCAGATCGAGTTGCAGCCGGTCAGCGGGAGGGCGCGGCAGTCCGAGTCCTGGTGCAGCGCCTGCCGGCCCTCGCCCGGCAGAGCGTCGCGGGCGTTGAGGGAGGAGAGCCGAAACGGCGCGCCGATCACGTGGCGCACCGCCGCCAGCACCACGGGATGCGACCAGACGCGGTCGAAGGCCCGCCCCTTGTTCACAAGGTCGGCCAGCCGCCGCGTGCCCGCTTCCTGATGCACCTCCAGGCCGGCGCGCTCTCCCTCCGCGGCGGTGAGCTCCTCGAACCTGGTGCGGAGCAGCTCCAGCCACGTGGCGTCGATGATGCCCGTGAAGAGGGCGAAGCCCTTGCGGGAGAGCTCCTCGCGCCGGCGTTCGCCAAGAACGCCCGGGTCGGACCCCAGCTCCGACAGGCAGCGCTCCATCGTCATGGCGGCCGTCATCATGTCGCGAGCGGCACGCGCACGTTGCCGCCGGCCGCCGAGGCGATCAGGTCCGTCGCGGAAACGGTGACCGCGGCGCCGGCATCCGCGATCCGCCAAGCGTCGCCGTCGCGCGCAGGCGGCCACGCCGGCGGGGTGTTGCCGGGGCGCACGACCAGGAACAGGGTCAGCAACCGCCAGCGGCCGTCGTTCGTCTCGGCCGCCACGAAGCTCTCCCGGCGCTGCTCCAGCGGCTCGTCCAGCCGGGTGCGATCGTAGGGCGCGTGGCACTGATGCTCGCCGCGCCGAAACGTGGCGGTGGAGCCTGCGAGCGCGCAGATCTGGCCGAGCAGGCGCACCGGGCCGCGCGGACCCGCGGCCTGCACCCGGAAGCAGCCGTCGGCGTCGATAGCGGCGCGGTCGGCGGTGTGCCACCGCAGCGTCACCGACTCCGCGCGAGCAAGCTCGCACTCGTCCAGCACCGCGACCAGGTCCGGGAGCAGGTGGATCACGTGCCGGTGCACCCGCACCACGTCGCGGTAGGCGGCGGTGAGGTCGATCGACCACGCGGCTCCGTGCTCGTCGAAGGAGGCGTGCAGGAAGGTGCCCTCGAGCGGTTTCTCGAACCGCATCTCCCGGCCGCCGATCTGCAGCAGGTTGTGGCCTCTGACGCTGGCGTTGTAGTAGCGCGCGCGGGACTCGCCGAAGAAGTCGGCGGGGTAGGACGAGGGGGAGCCCAGATCGATGATCAGCGGCGCTTCTCCGGCGTGGATGACGAGCTGCCCGTCGTCCTGGTGCTCGTGGATGGGTTCGCGGCCGGCCTTGCCGTGCACGACTACGGCGTCCGGATCGCTCCAACTCGAGCGGCTGGCGACCAGGCCCCCCCAGCCAGAAAGGCGGCGCCGAGCGGGAGGTCGCTCCCATCCGATGCATCGCCGCCGGGCGGCGTGGCGGCCAGCATGGGGTCGTACCACAAAAGGTCCACCACGTCGACCTGGGTCAGATCGGCCGCGGGATCGTGCACGATCCCGTACGTCTCCATGAACCACTGCAGCAGCCCGTCGCGGGCCGCCGACGAGATTGGCCCGAAGTAGCCGATCAGCAGCGGCCCCTGCGCGTGGGAGTCCCCGAACGGGATCGTGTGGCCCGGCGGCACCGTAACGTGCATCAGCCATCGGCAGAACTGCGGAAACGGATGGGCGGCCAGCCGGTCTTCCTGTCCGCCAGTCACCGAGTGGCGCGCCGCGAAGTACCGGACCGGGTACTGCAGGGAGCCTGAGTAGCCCACCGACTCGCTGAACTCACCGTTCGGGCCCAGGACGGTCAGGTACTTCTCCATGCGCGGCTGCGCCATCTCCACCAGCAGATCGGATCGGTCGTGCTCGCTCCCCAGCACCATGCCGACGATTCCCAGCCCGCCGACCACCACGGTCATCCAGTTGCTCGGCCGGGTCAGCCAGTGCGGATCGGTCGGGGCGGTGGCCAGATAGGGCCGGATGGCGCAGCGGTCGAGCCCTTCGACGATCATCGTCCGCTCGGCCGCGCTCAGGTGCGCGTACAGCCAGTCGTAGGTCAGCGCCACCCCGGCGCCGAGCTGGCCGGTGCGCAGGTCGGCCTGGAACATCTCGTGGGCGAAGTCCAGCCACCGCGGCCACCGTTTCGTGTCGAACAGCGCCTCGATCTGTGTCAGGGCGTCCTGCCGATAGCGCTCCTCGCCGGTGACCAGGTGGACCAGGGAGTCGCGCAGCAGACGCCGCACCACCGCCTGGCAGATCGTGTTGTCGGCATTGGCGTGCCGGATCTGCTCGGCGGGCCGGCCGGGGAGCGCCGTGCCCGGAAGCAGCGGATCGGTCCCGACGGAGTCCTCGGCGCCCTGCCGGACCGTCTCCCAGAGGCGCGCTCCATACGGGCTGGCGATCGTGTCCCGAAGCTGGTCCAGGGAGCGCCGGCTGGGTCCAGGCTCGGCACCGAGAAATATCGAGGGGTGCCTGGCAGTCATCGGGAGATCATGGGCCGATCGGCGAGAAGTGGGAAGCATGGCCGGGAGTGCCGATCCCTGAGGCGACTGCGCTCCTATCGGGAAATCACGTATCAAGTCACCCCTGCTGGCAGATGCGCTGTACGAAGTCTCGGATCCCTTGGGAGTGATCGTGTCCTTGATCCCACCAACCTGTCAGGTCGCGGATCCAGGGTTGCCGGACGGTATCGCCGGGGCCAAGGGCGGCCGAACATTGGTTCACAGAGACCGGGCCTCGCGCTGTACTGCTTACTGCTTGAGGGAGCCGACCATCATGCCCTTGACGAAGTAGCGCTGGATGAAGGGGTACACGCACATGATCGGCACCACCATGACGATGATCGACGCGGCGCGGAACGCCTGGATTGGCACCGGGTCGCGCTCGACTTCCAGCAACAGGTCCTGCAGGCTGCGGTCGCGGCTGACGTCTGTGATCTCTAGTGTGATGAGAAGGCGGCGCATCAGCACCGTAAGCGGCATCAGTCGCTCGTCGTTCATGAACACGAAAGGGGTATAGAAATCGTTCCATATTTCCACGATGCGGAAGAGCGCAAGGGTGGCGATGACGGGCTTCGACAGCGGCAAGACGATGCGAAACAGCACGCGAAAATCGCCCGCACCGTCTATGTAGGCGGCTTCGCGCAACTCGTCCCCCAGTTCGCGGAAGTTGGTCCTGAACAGGATGATGCCGAATACAGTCACCGCTCCCGGGAGCACCATCACCCAGATCGTGTCGAGCAGTCCGAGCGCCCGGTAGAGCAGATACGTGGGAATCAGGCCTCCGGATACGAACATCGTGAGGACGTACATCATGGTGGCAGGCTTGTTCAACCAGAAGCCGCGAATGGTGAGCGGATAGGCGACAAGGGACGTAGCCAGCAGGTATATAAGCGTGCCCAGGACCGCGTATCGGACCGAGTTGTAGTAGGTGCGCAGCAACTCGGGGTTCTCCACCACCATCCGATACGCATGAATGTTGAACCCGACCGGAATGTAATTGGCGTTCCCGGTGGCTATGCCGGGTCCGCTACTGGTGGAGAGAGCGAACACATGATAGAAAGGAAACAGCATCAATAGCGTGAACGCGAACAGGAAGACGATGTTCAGGATGTCGAACCAGTTGTTCCGCGCCACTATCATGCCGCTGTTCCTACCACAGGCTGTGCCCGGTCGCCCGGCGGCCAACATAGTTCACGGTGGCTGCGAAGATGAAGGACACGGCCGAGTCGAGCACACCGACCGCGCTGCCGTACCCGATCTGTCCGCCGGCCAGCCCTACGCGATACACATAGGTCTGAATGACGTCCGCCGTCTCGTAGATGCCGGGATTCTGCATCAGGAATACCTTCTCGAAGCCGACGCTTACAATGCCGATTGTCTGGAAGATCAGCAGGATCATCATGAGCGACAGCAACTCGGGCAGCGTGATGTACCGGACGAGCTGCCAGCGGTTGGCTCCTTCGCATGTCGCGTTCTCATAGAGCTCCGGATTGATGCTCGCGAGCCCGGCAAGGTAGAGAATCGACCCGAACCCCACGCCCTGCCAGATGCCGGAACCGATGTACAGCGGCCGGAACCAGCCCGGCTCCATGAAGAAGTTGGTCTGCTCGCCGCCTATGCTCGCCACCGCTCGATTGATGATGCCGTCGTACGAGAAGAATTCCTTCATCAAGCCGATGATGACCACCAGCGCGATGAAGTGCGGGAGGTAGCTGATGGTCTGGACGACGCGCTTGTAGCCCGGCAGTCGCAACTCATTCAGCAGGAGCGCCAGCGCGATCGGCGGCCAGAATCCCCATAGGATGGACAGGAAGCCCAGCAGAAGCGTGTTGCGGATGAGGCGCACGGCGTATGGGCCGGTGAGGAACGCGGCGAAATTGTCCAGGCCGATCCAGGGACTGCCCCAGATGCCATCGACCGGGTTGAAGCGCTTGAAGGCCACCTGCATCCCGTAGATCGGCAGGTACTGGAACACCAGGATCATCCCCAGGCCGAGCGCCGTCATGACGTACAGGCTCTTCTGGCGGGGGAAGTCGTGCACGACCTGCGCCAGCCGTCCGCGCCGCGGGGATGCCGGCGCGACCGGACTGTCAGTCCCCACGGAGCCTCTCCGTCCCGCCACGGAGCCTCTCCGTCACTGTGACACTCCCATGACGCTGTGGTACACTGGCAGGGCAATTCAGTCAACGGGAGGCGCTCCGACGCTTCCCACAGGAGGACGATCACGATGAAGACATTCGCGCGCACCCTTGCTGCGCTCGGCGTTGTACTGCTGGCCGCGTCGGGCGCTTGGGCGGAGGGCCAGGGGGAGGCCAGCGGGGCCGGTGCCATCCCGGACCAGGTCACGCTCCCGCTTGCGGAGAAGATAACCGTCGACTACACGCTGGCGGAGCACACCACGATTGGCCACTACGCCTTCGCCGACGACGGCCATCCCGGCTTCATCTGGCTGGAGGAACAGACCAATGTCGAGCTCAACGACATCCAGATACCGCCGGGTGAGATCGAAGCGAAATATCAGGTCATGCTGGCCACGGGCGACCTGCCGGACATCTTCAACCCCGGCGCCGCCAATCTCAGCAAGGCGGACCTGGACGCCTTTGGCGATCAGGGTCTGTTCGTCAACATCCTGGATTACGCGCACCTGATTCCCAACTACATGAAGCTGATGGATGAGGTGGAGCCGCTCGCCAACATGGTCACCAAGGACGGCAAGAAGTACGGCTTCGCCATCTACAACGCCGATCCGATTCCGTTCTCGCTGACGCTGGCGTACCGGGAAGACCTGTGGGAGAAGATGGACCTGCCGCGCGACACGTGGGAGGACCTGTACGAAGCCTTCAAGACGTTGAAGGCGGAGTTCCCGGACTCCTATCCGGTCAACGCGTGGCAGACCGGTGACCGGTCGGTGCTGCTGTTCATGGCCGGGGCGAACTTCAACACCGATGAGAGCATCTACTACAACCACACCAACCGCGAGTGGCAGTACGGCCCGCTGGATGCCGAATACGAGTACTTCATGGAGTATTTCTCGCGCCTGTGGGCGGAGGGGCTGCTGCATCCTGACACCTTCACCATGAGCTACGATCAGTGGAGCCAGTCGCTGGCCAACCACGAGTCGTTCTTCACGTGGTGGTGGTCGGCATCGGGCAACTGGTTCAGCCCGGTCACGCAGTTCAAGCTGCCTGATTATGGCCCGGGCAAGGAGTGGACGTTCAGCGCCCTGCGCATTCCCAGCCTGGTAGAGGGCGGGCCCCGCGCACGGTCACGCAACACCATGCCCTACGGCAACTACGGGTATGTGAAGCTGATCTCCTCGCAGTCCGAGCACATCCCGGAGATCATGGCGTGGCTGAACTTCCTGGCCGTGGAGAAGAACAGCTACAGCGTCTTCTTCGGCCCGCCCGGGGAGTACTGGGACATCGTCGACGGCAAGTACCGGTGGCTCATTCCGGAGATCAAGACGCCGTACAACCCGGAGGGCACGCTGGCCGACCATGAGTGGTTCCTGCAGAAGTTCGGCGTTCGTACCAGCCTGGCCAACGTCGAGCTCGTCGGTATCGACAACCCGCGCATGGAAGCCAACATGACGATCGAGAGCGACCCGGACTACACGCAGTTCGAGGTGGAGGCGCGCCAGTACGTGGCCGACGGCTCGACCCCGCAGCGGCCGGAGCCGATCACGAACTTCACGGCCGAACAGGCCGACCGCGAGGCGCAGTTGAAGACCGCCATCGACACCTACGCTCAGGAGCAGTCGATCCTGTTCATCACCGGCAAGCGCCCGCTGAGCGAGTTCGCGGCGTTCCAGGACGAGATCAGGAACCTCGGAGCCGAGGAGCTCATCGAGTTGTACAAGGCCGCTTCCAGCTAGGGAGCGCCGGGGTCCGGCGTCCGAAGACGCAGCCTCAGGGGCCGCCCGCTGTCATTCGGCAGCAGGGCGGCCCTTCGTTTGCTCGGGCCCGGTGGGGCCCGGCAGACGATCAGTTGTCCAGGGTGATCCCGTCGTCTGTCACGCGCAGTCGCGTGATGCGGCTGTCGGCCTTTCCGTGCTCCATGATGTCGCCCATGTAGGTCACCAGCACCACGTCCGGCTCGATCTCGACCGCGTGCTGGTTCGCCCAGATCGCGTAGTCGACGATGACCGGTGGCGACCAGGTGCGTCCGCCGTCGCGGCTGAGGTGGGCGGCGAAGTGGGGATAGCGCGTGGTGGCGACCAGCGCTCCCGACCGCGTCGCGGTCAGCGACGGGCAGAAGCCGGGAAAGTGACCGATGGCGGCCGGCTGCCAGGTGCGCCCGCCGTCCTCGCTGCGAAGCTGCCACATGTACGGGTCACGGTCCGGCCGGCCGATCCCGACCAGTACGCCGGGGGCGGCCTCGTCCATGGCTACCTCGTAGTAACGCGCGGCGTAACGGAGCATCGCGGGCGGCAGGTGCTGCTGGCGCGCATCCGCGTCGCAGACCACCGGCGCCGACCAGGTGCGGCCGTCGTCCGCGCTGCGCAGAGCCATGGCCGCCACGTACTGGCACTGCGTCGGCAGGATCGCCTCGTCCGGAGGGCTCACCATCATCGGCATGACCAGGGATCCGTCGCGCATCCGCACCGGCGGCCACGGTCCTCCGGCCTGCCACTCGGCAGGCCAGCCGCCGGCGATCGCCGTCACCGTCGGCCCCTGCCATGTCCGACCCTCGTCCGAGGACTCGTAGGAGCGCAACGGTGCGCTTGCGTCATCGTGGTCGACGCGCATGCTCACCCAGGTCCCGTCGCGGCGGACGAACGCGCCGGCCAGTCTGCCGTCCCGTGGAGCCGGTTCCGGCTCTCCCCACGTCCTGCCGCCGTCCTCGGTACGGATCAGGACCGCCCGGCGGGTCTCGCCGAGGTTGGGATTGCCGAAGGTAAGGTAGAGCGTCGCGCGTCCGGGACCGCTCTTCAGCAGGGTCGCGTAGCTCTGGTAGGTGTCGGGGTCGACCTCCCGGCACGGAGTGATCCAGTGGGGGGCGGCCGGCGCAAGCCCATCCCATGCGCCTGGCGGACTCGGCGCTCCGGCGATCCGCAGCGCGTCGAACCGGGCCGCTTCGGGGTAAGGGGTCTGGATGGAGCCCAGGCCGATCCGGCCGGCCCGGTAGGTGTCGTCGTGGACGTCCGCGGCCGGGATGTCGTTGATCCATGCCTGCAGGCGACTGCCGGCTGCACGCACGCGGACCTCGTGCCAGCTCCCCAGCACCGCGCACAGCCCCGGCACCAGCCCAAAGCCGAGATAGCGCTGCAGCGGCGTGCCGTCGGCGACCACCATGCCCGCCCAGCACGCCCGCGAACGGAACTGCTGGCCGCCGACCGGCACGTCGAACGCGTAGAAACGGCGGCTGTCCTGGACTCGGAACAGGAACCGGACCGGATTGCTGGCGCGCAGGCGGAAGCGAAAAGTCGCCTCGAAGTCGCCGTACACGGCGTCGTCGCGCACCGCCAGGTGCTCGACGGCGGTGCCGTCGGGCGGGCACAGCGCGCCATCCGTGTCCTCCGTCCACCTGTCGCCCAGAAACGTCCATCCCGACCCGTCCGCAATGCGGAGCCGCGTCCCCGTGTCTGCGTCCATCTGTTGCTCCTTTCCCGTGCGGGAGGAGGCGGTCAGTCGATCTGGTCGCGCCGCACGGGCGTCAGCGCGCCGTCCGCGACGCTCAGGTACTGGGCGCGCATCCGGGACTCGAAGCTGTCGTAGTACACGTACAGCACCAGGTCGGGCCGCACCTCGAGCATCGATCCCATGACCCAGATCGAGCTGTCGATGATCGTCCCCTGCCAGGTTGCGCCGGCGTCGAAGCTGGCGTGCACGGTCATCATCGGCAGCCGGTGGGCGACCAGCAGGACTCCGGAGCTGGTCCGGAGCATGTTGGGAGTCGCGTAGCCGGGAAACGGGCCGCGCATGCACGGGGTCCAGGTGAGGCCGCCGTCATACGACCACGTCTCCCACATCCAGGGCGAGTAGACCGGCCGGATCAACGCAACCATCGTCCCGTCGGCCGTCTCGGCGCCGCACACCTCGGTGAGGTCGAGGGAGCCGGGGACCGGCTCCCCCTTGCCGTTGACCGCGTGGTCGATGTTGACCAGGGGTGACCAGGTGGCGCCGTTGTCGGTCGAGCGGCAGGTGAAGGCGCGGCAGTGGACGGCGCCCCAGGTATGGATGAGCTCGTGACCGGGCCCGGACTGGTGGCCGCCGTACAGGAACATGACGACGGTACCGTCGTCGAGGTTGGCGAACACCTGGGGACCCATGTGCAGGCCGGCCATGCCGTCCGGCATCGGTCCCAGGTCGAGGGGCCGCGGCCAACCGACGGTTCGGATGTCATCGGACACGTCGGCCAGCGCGAACGTGCCGTCCGCGTCCGTGGACAGCCGGCGTACCTGGCCGTCGGGGAACCGGTGCAGGGTGCCGCGCACCGTCCACGGATCGTCGTCCACGGTGCCGGTGACCTTCGGTGCGCTCCAGGTCCTGCCGTCGTCGGCGGACCGGGTCATCAGGTGGCTGGTGGCGCCCGCGGGTCCCGGCCGGCTGGCGTTGTAGGTGAGCACCAGCTCGCCGTCACCGGCTCGCAACAAGGTCTGCGGCTTCTGCCAGACGCCGTGTTCGGCGTCTTCGACCGGGTAGAACCAGTTGGCCGGCTGCTCGACCGAGTCGTCCCAGCCGGCGCCCGGCGCCGGCTCGCCGTCGATGCGCACGGCGCGGACGCGTGCGCGCCCGAAGACGAATAGCCCCGTGCAGCCCGCCCCGTCGGGCAGACCGCGGTGCTCGAAGACGCCGCGGCCGTCGATCCGCGCGCGCAGCTCGCCGCCGCGTACCTCCACCTCCACGTCGTGCCAGATCCGGGTGCTCGAGGCGACGCGGTTGACCATGGCGAGCTGGTCGACGCGCAGGCAGCCGCTCGCGTCCATGCGCGACAGCGCGGTCCAGAAGTGCTGTGCGCGGTATCCCTGGCCACAGCAGGGGAAGTGCAGGAGGGTAAAGTCGCAGCGGTTGCGGGCGCGGAAGATCAGGCCGACGTCGCTGTGCGCCACGTCGTGGCATGCCTGGAAGGTGGCGCGGAAGTCCCGGTACGACGCGTCGGTCGCGAACGCGAACCGGCACCCCTGCATGCCGCACTCGGTGTTGGCGTCGAAGGCGTCGACCGGCGCCATGCGGCTGTCGTCACCGGCTCGCCACTCGCCGCCGGCGCAGGTCCATGTGCGCGTCCCGTCCAGATCGATCATCACAGCACCGTGCGCTGCAGCGACTGGACGAAATGTATCCCGTCGACGTTCGTGTGGTTCAGCCGGTCGTCGTTGGTCATGAACAGGTCGCAGTTGGCCACCGATGCGCAGGCGAGCTGGACCGCGTCGGAGGCGGAGATCTGCCATGCTGCGCGGATCTCCGCGAAGCGCCGGGCCGCGCGCGCGTCGAAGGGCAGCACGGTGGCTCCGGCCGGAATCGCGCGTTCGATCTCGGCCTGGACGGTCTCGTTCTTGTGCTCGACGGGGTGGACGAGCACCTCGCCTATCGTCAGCGCCGACGTGAGCAGCTCGTCGCCCCTCTCCAGCATGCGCCGGCGGAGATCCGCCGCCCGCCTGGAGGGCTCGCCGAAGCTCTGCAGCAAGTACAGGAACAGGTTCGTGTCCCAGAAGATACGGCTCATCGGCTCGACTCGCGGAGGCGCCGCACCAGCGTGTCGGCCGCTTCGGTCGAGCGGAGCGACTTGCCGATGTCGAGCAGGGACAGGATCGGGTCGACCGGAATCGGGATGGTGGCTGGTCCCACATACTCGGAGCTGTACCAGTCGACCAGATTGCGGTATCCCCAGGGGAGCTCTTCGGTGCGCGGGACGCTCTTTCCGCCCCGGCGGTCGGGGTGGTAGGGGTCGCCCGGCCGGAACAGCCGGCGGCGCCCGCGTTCGGTTTCGATCAACATCCGGTAGCGGCCAGGATTGGGCGCCTTGCTGGCGACGCAGTGCTGGGAGGCATGTACCACGAAGCCCGGGCGCAGCGGCCCCGCGCCGTTCGCCTCCGCGGCCGCGCGCCGGCTGATCTCGGAGACCGTGAAGTCATCGCGGTCGGGATGCTGTTTGTGCAGGAGCGCCGTGGCCACCCACACTTCGTCTGCAACTCGTATTCTCTCTTTTGCCATGTATACCTGGTATATCGGAGAGGAGATCCGTTCTCTTGAGCGGATCCGCACGGCGTGACGGCCGGACGCGTTCGGGCGCCCGAGTGCGTCAGGGCGTCGAGCAGACCTCCGCCTCGGCACGCGCCAGCAGTGCCTTCATGTACCCGATCGTGTAGGCGGTTTCGGCGCGGCCGTCGTCGCTCATGATCGGGATGTGGTCCGGGATCAGCACGCCGCGGAAGCCCACGGCCTGCAGCTCCCTCATCACGGGGTACATGTCGGCGTAGCCGTCGTCCACGAAGGTCTCCACGAAGTGCGGCAACGGGGCGTTCACGTTGCGGAAGTGGACCTTGTGGATCTTGCCCTGCGCGCCGAAGTGGCGGATGGACTCGATCGCCCCCTTGCCCATCAGGTCGCCGCCCTCCAGCCAGCAGCCCACGCAGAAGCAGATGCCGACGTTGGGGCTGTCGGCGATCTCCATGGCGCGCTGGTAGCCGTCGAAGCTCGAGAAGATGCAACGCGGCACGCCCGCCAGCATCGGCAGCGGCGGATCGTCGGGATGGATCCCGATCAGGACGCCCGCGTCCTCGGCGACCGGCGCCACCTCTCGGATGAAGTGGCTGAAGTTGTCCCAGATCTCCTGTTCCGAGTACTCGCGCCCGTGCGAAAGCGGCAGGTGGTAGCACCGGTCCTGCCACCTGCCCGACGGGTCGTCCTCCATGTCCAGGGCGCGCGCCGACGCGCCGCCGCGGGTCTCCTCGCGGCCGCTGGTCCAGATGCCGTTGGCCATGTGGGCGTAGGTGGTGTAGGGGATGCCGGCCTTGCCGAGCGCCCGCAGGTGGCGCTGGTACTCGGCGATCTTGGCGTCGCGGTCGGCCAGGTTCAGGACGATGGCGTCCTGGTTGTGTACGCCGGAGTTGCCGAAGCCGTAGATCGTCAGCCCGTGCTTCTCGAACAGCTCGCGCCGGCTCGCGTAGTAGTCGTAGCCGGCGTGCTCGGGACCGGTCCACGCCACGGCGTACTCGACGCCCATCTGCCGTACGAAGCGGAAGTCGGACTCGGTGGGCTCGGCGCTCATCTGCGCCGCGATCTTCATTCCCGTGGGGATCGATTCGCTCATGTCGTCGTCTCCTCCCGGACCAGGGCGCCGTTTCGGTGCTCCCTCAGCGACACCCGCAGATCCGTGCCGGCCTCCAGGCCGGTGAGCTCAATACTATGCACCCGTCCGTCAGCGAGCGAGACCTCGATGTCGTCCGGTCCCGACGCGTGTACCTCGCGTATGGCGGCCGAGTTGCGGAACGGCTCCAGTACGTTGAGGAAGCGGGCTTCCTTGCGGTAGTACTTGACCGCGATCGGTTGGCGACTTCGTACTGGAGCAACGCCGTGAGCACGCCGAACACCGTGGGCGTGACCACGAACGCGACGCTGTAGCCGATCGTGTTGCGCATGAGCAGCGTGAAGTCCTGGGACGTGAACAGGTAGTCGAAGTTCCTGAATCCCACCCACGGGCTGCCGAAGATGCCGCGGTTGAATTTGTAGTTCTTGAACGCCATGACGACCCCGCCCATCGGCAGATAGTGAAACAGCAGCAGGTAGATGAGTGCCGGCGCGGCCAGCGCCGTGTATTCGAGCGACGAGCGGAGTCGCCGTCGCTTCAGCGCCGTCAACGGCTCCCGACGCTCCGCCCGAGGGCTAATCGGCGAAGTCGGCCGCTTCGCGAGGGGCGAACGGGTAGGGGCTGCCGGTGTCGTGCAGGTGCTGGATCAGGTGCTGGTACTTCAGCATCTCGGCGAGCTTGCTGCGCCATTGCGTGGCGTAGAAGGCGGTGTGCTCCGAGAAGTAGCGCCGCGTCTCGGGCGCCGTGCCGTCCAGGTAGTCGGGGGCCAGGAACCACGGCTGATCGCTGTACTGATCGAGCCCGCGCCGGGCCAGCGTGGCTTCGGTCACGCGCCGCTTGCGGAAGCTGATCATGAAGGTACGGCGGGGCGGCTCGCGGTGGTAGCGGCCGCGGTGGATGACGATCTGGTTGAACAGCACGGCGTCCCCCGGTTGCAGGGCGAGGCGGACCGCGCCCGGCATGTCGTGGGAGCGCCGGTTGGCGCCGTCGTCGTCCACGCAGATGTGCCGCTCCGCGTCGGTGAAGTCGCGCACGTGGGAGCCCGGGACGACCTGCAGGTCCTCGCTCGGGACCAGCGCGACCTGCACCTGCAGGCCGCTGCCGGTGGCGTGGTCGCGCGGATCGTCGGCTTCCGGGCCGATCGCGTCCTTGTGCCAGAAGCCGTCGAGCGGCTCGCCGACAGGGTTGAAGTACATGCTGGTGCTGGTGAACACGGAGGGCTCGCCCAGCGCCTGGTCGACCGCGTCCAGCACGGCCGGCGCCGCCGCGGCGTCCAGGACGGCGGCCAGGTCCTCGGGCCGGCCGCGGTGGTAGGCGGGGTTGTTCAGGTGGCGCATGTGGTTGGCGAGCGAGTCGACCGGCGGGTTGTCGCTCAGGGGGCGCTCCCGCCACTGGGCGAGGACCCGCTCGCAGATCGGCAGCAGCCGCGCGACGCGGTCGGCGTCGAAGATGCCGCGGACGACCGCGTAGCCGGTGCGGCGGTACCCGTCGCCGGGGTCCGTGTTGATGGCAGGTTGCGTCATTTCGTTCCCGGTCTCAGTCATCGTTTGAGCTCCTTTCAGGCATAGAGCCATTCGATGTCGAAGATGGCGCCCTTGAGCGACATGGCCGCCCGGCCGAGCTTGCCCGGATGCTCCGGGTTCTCCATCTGCGAAGTCAGGTAGGTGACGACCGCCTTCCCCTCACGCGTGTAGGAGCAGGCGACGTTCGTGAATTCGATGACGGGATCGTCTTCCAGATCCCTGGGTGGGCCCCAGGTGGTTCCACCATCGGTGGACACCGCGCAGGTCAGCGGCGTGCGCTTGCCGGAGTGGTCGTAGGTGGGGTCGAACTCCGAGTGGTTCCAGATCAGCAGCAGGTCGCCGGTCGTAGGGATGCGCGTCAGGCTCGGCATCGACTCGCAGCAGGACAGCCCGGAAGTCTGCGGCAGGCTCCAGGTCTCGCCGCGATCCGTCGAGCGGCTCAGGAACACTGAGCCGAGCTGGTTGCGCATGCACATCTGCAGCCCGCCCTGCGCGGTCTCGACGACGTGGTTCTCCATGGTCCCGCGCAGCGGCAATTGCACGAGGCTTGCCGGCGGCCGCCACGTCCGGCCGTCGTCATCGCTCACGAAACAGCCCGACCGGGAGGTCATCGCGGGGTAGGAGCCCCACACCGGCAGGTACTCGACCGACTTCAGCAGTCGTCCGTCGTCCAGCCGCGTGAAGGTGTGGTTGGCGCAGCCGTAGCCCTCGTGGTCCCAGATGCGGCTCTCCTCGCCCCACGTGCGCCCGCCGTCGGCGGAGCGGCGCAGGCAGCCGGATGCCTGCAACGGCTCGTTCCACACCAGTCGGTGGTACTGCAGGTAGAAGAACAACAGCTCGCCACCCGGCAGGACGATCAGGCTGGGGTTGTAGACGCTGTGGATGTCGCCGCCCGGCGACTGCTCGATGCGATGCTCGCCCCAGGTCAGGCCGCCGTCGGTCGAGCGCATGGACGCGATGCTGGACGGCGCCTCGTCGTGGCCGCCGAGCTCGCTGGCATGCATCTCGATCCAGACCATGAACAGGCTGCCGTCGTCGAGCTGCACGATCGACGCCGAATCGTTGCGCGGATGGGCGTCGGTCGCCGGCGCGATCTCAACGTAGGTGACAAGCCGGTCGCTGCGGCGGCCCTCCATCAGATCTTCCCGGCCTTGCGGAGGTCGTCGGCGAGCTCGCGCTGGTAGGCCTCGTGCTCCTCGGTGCGCTCGCGGGCGCTTGCGCCATAGTAGATCATGCCGACCGCGCGGCGCTGGCGGTCGGCCGCCCGGTTGGCGCCGGCGCGGTGGATGGTCAGCGCGTGGTGGGCGATCAGGTCGCCGGCCGCGGCCGGGCAGGCCACCTCGTCAGCCAGATCCTTCCGGTTGCCGAAGTCGGGGACCCCCTGCGAGAAGCCCAGGGTCTGCGTGCGTTGATGGTCGCGCACGCCGCGCAGGTGCGAGCCGCGCACGAAGTGCAGGCAGCCGTTCTCCTCGTCCACGTCGTCGAGCGCCAGCCACAGGGTCAGTGCGGAGCACGGCTCCAGGTGGAAGTAGAACCCGTCCTGGTGCGGCGGAGTCGCCTTGCTCAGGCCGCCGGGCGGCTTGATGAAGATCTGCTGGTTGATGGGCCGAGACTCCTCGCCGAGCAGCAGCGCCGCCATCTGCGGCATGGCGCCGCGGTGCAGCAGGGCATGGAAGTACCGGTCGTGATCGGCCAGGCGGACGAGCTGCTTGAGCGTCTCCGGCCGGCTCTTGTCCTCGTAGTAGGCGTCGGTGCCGGGAATGGCCGGCACCACCTCGGCGACGTAACGGTCGAGCTCCGCCAGCACCTCGGCGACTTGGCTTGGCGAGTAGAAGCGCTCGATGCGGACGAAGCCGTCCTCCGCGAAGCGCTCCTCGGGGGAATCAGCGTTCCTCATCGCAAGCGACCGTAGGAGCGGACCGTCCGTCCGTCAACCTGCTACCCTGTCGCCACGTTGCCGGTGACCTTCGACTGGGCGGGCAGCCGCTGGCAGGACCCCTGGACCGGAACCGAGGTGGTGCGCCTGGTGCCCGAGGAGGGGCTGCACGTGCGCATTAGCTACTTCCGGTCGACCGCGCTCACGCGCGACGGCGCCCTGCTCGTGCTGCGTGGCGACGACCCGGAGGGCCGCCGGCCGTCCTGCCTCTGGGCCATCGACCTGCAGAGCGGCCACGCCGAGCGCATCCACGAGTACCGGGTCTTCGACGACGGCAGCGATGGCCTGGCCGGCTGGGCGGTCTCGCCGCAGTCGCATCTGCTGCACGTGGCGGAGCACTCGGGCGACCGGCCGGAGATCGTGCGCATCGACCTGGACGACGGCGCGAAGACCCGCATCGAGCCCGAACGCCCGCTGCCGCCTGTCGTGTTCGCCGAGTGCACGGCCGACGACCGCTACACGTTCGCCTACGAGGCGCTGAAGGACCGCGACCTGCCTGCCGGCACGACGCCTCTGGAGCGGTCGGCGATCCTGGGTTCGGAGCCCGGCCCCAACCTGATGTACCGGATCGACCTGGTGACGGGGGCCGTCGACACGATCGTCGAAACGGACCGGTTCTGGGTCGGCCATCCCAACCCCAATCCGGTCGATCCGTCACTCTTCATGTGCTGCCAGGAGGGCTACTACTTCACCGAGCGCTACCGGCGCCCGGTCGACATGCAGCGCCAGCGCATCGTCGACCTGTCCACTGGCCGCTGGCTCGACCTGCAGGGAAGGCTGCGCTCGCGCGGCACCCACGAGCACTGGAGCGCCGACGGCGCGCGGGTCTATTCGCACGGCTGGCCCTTCGCGTGCCACGCCATCTACGTGAACGACCTCGAGCGGGAGCGCGCGACCCGCTACATCGGGCGCCCGCACGTGGGCAATTCCATCCATATGACACCTGCGCCCGACGAGTCGTTCATGACCGGCGACGGGCGCAGCTTCAGCGTCGTCGACCTCGGCCTCATCGAGAGCCTGGGGCAGGACGCGAGTCCCACCTCGACCCACCCGTGGGACGGGCTGCACAACAGTGCCTCCGCCACCGAGGTCATCTGGAAGTTCGATCTGCCCGAACGGACGCTGTGGCCGGAGGTGCGGGAGTTCCAGACCGAGGCGGAGGCGCACCAGGCGATCGCCGAGAACCCCGATCACGTGGTCGGAACCACCCCGATCTGCCGTTTCCGCAGCATGCCGCGGCTGAAGATGAGGGCCGGCCGCTTCGAGACCAACGTGCACGTCACCCGCGACAGCCGCTGGGCGGTGTTCCAGTCGGCGAGCGAGCAGGGTCTGTACGAGGTCTGGGCCGCGCGCGTGACGTAGCGCCCCTTTACAGCCGGGAAACGCTCCGGAACTCGTCGAACAGCCGCGGCAGGTCGACCGCCGAGGTAGCTGTGCCCGTCCTGCCCGAAGTAGAGCTCGCCGTCGGTGGCCTCGAACTCCGAGTCGACGTCGATGGTGTAGCAGCCTCGTGCCAGGGCGAAGCGCACGGTGCGGCGTTCCGTGCACACGCGCTCCGGTTCGCTCCCGTCGGTGCCCTCGGCCGGCGCGAAGAACTCCCGCAGCGGCGGCGGCACGTCCACCTTGGGGACCCACTCGTTGCGCGCCGCCAGGACGACGGCATCCGCTGTCAGCCCTCAGCGACTCAGTTGCCGCACCATCCACGGGATCGACTCGCCGCCGTGGAACAGGTGCCCACCGGCGTACCGGTGGATCCCCAGGTGCTCACGTGCGCCGAGCAGCGTGTACGCCTCCGCGACCATGTCGAAGGCGGGCTGATACGGATAGCCCGTGTCCGACTCGCCCGACTCGACGAACTGCGGCCGCGGCGCGATCAGGGCGGAGATGTCGGGCATGTCGCACAGGCGGCCGATGCCGAAGGGGTGGTGGCAGATGCAGTGGCTGTGCCAGACGGTCTGCACGAAGGTGGTGAAGAAGCCGGAGAGCACCACTGCCCGCACGCGGCGGTCCAGCGCGGTGAGCACCTGCGACAGCCAGCAGCCTCCCGACAGGCCGGCGCAGCCGATGCGCCGGGCGTCCACCTCGGGACGCGCCGCCAGCAGGTTGAGCGCCGCCATGAGTTCGAACACGCGCAGGCCGGTCAGGTCCAGGCCCACGTGGTTGAGCCGGAACCACAGTGCATGGCAGGGGCCGGGGCTCTTCGCCGGGTCGTGCTCGGGGCCGCCGCCGCGCTCCCCCACGCCGGCGTGCTCGGGCGCCAGGGCGACCAGGCCGCGGACGGCGAACTCGTGCGCGTAGGGGACGCCGACGTTGGCGACGGCCGCCTGTTCCGGGTCCGCCACCGCGCGGCTCTGGCCGTTCACGTGTCCATGTGGACACAGGACCGCGGCCCGCGGGGTGGCCGGTTCATCGTCACCATCGGGTACCAGCAGGTAGGCGCGCGCCCAGTTGCCGGGCAGGGTCTCGTACGCCAGCTTGTGGCGCTTGTAGCCGTCGCACTCGACGGTCTCCAGGACGACCGGCTGCGGGCGCGGCACCGGGCCAAGCCGCGACAGGGCCAGCGTGCGGCGCAGCGCGCGGCGCAGGCGGCCTCGCCAGGAGAGCCACGCCTCACGGTCGGCGGTCTGCGGGTACGGCAGCGCCCGCTCGAAGTCGAAGTAGTGGTCGTTCAGGTAGCGGAGGGTGCTCGGCGGCTCGTGCGGGCCCAGCGGGTGGCGCGGCTCGATCAGCGGCTGGCCGCTCTGGGTGACCCTTCTCATGCCGGGCTCAGGGTGTGGTCGATCCCCAGCTTGATCGAGCGCTCAGGATGCGCGTTCAGCGCCAGGTAGGCGTGGGCGGCGCGCGCCATCGGCACGATCGGATCGACCAGGGCCTCGGCCTGAAGCCGCCCTTCCTCCAGCAACGCCACCACCTCGGGCTTGATCCGCTCGTCCCAACTGTACTCGCGCGGCTGCGGCGGCACGGCGCTGCTCGATCGGGTCGCTGGCTGCCACCCAGCGCGCTCCGGACAGCTTGGCCATCTGCACCGCCATCTGCCCGATGGCGCCGAGTCCGAACACGGCCACCCGCTCACCGAGCCGCACCTGCCCGTCGCGGATGCCGCCCAGGGCGTACATCGCCGCCTCGTCGTACACCAAGGTTCTGGTTGGAGACCGCATGCGGCACGGTCCGCAGGGAGAAGTGCTCCACCGGGATGACGTGGGTGTCGGCCACGCTGCCGTGCGCGTAGACCCGGTCGCCCACCTGCACGCCATGGCCCCGGGCACCGACCTCCGTCACGATGCCGACGAATCCCTCGCCGAGCTTCTTGGGGAAGCGGGGCACCGCCGGCTCTCCGCGCCGGTGCAGCCTGAGATCCGGGTCCTAGCGGTCGGTGGCGTCGGCCGAGTCGAACCGGAAGTCCCGGAACTCCGTGCCGTGCTTCACCGCGCTGAACCGGGTGGTTATCCGCACCTCGCCGGCCGCGAGCGGCGGATCCTCGTATTCGCGCAGGACGGCGTGACCGGGCCGGTCGGCGATCAGCTCGAGCGGCATTCGGTGACGGTAGGGCCGGGCCGGTTCGGCGTCAACCAGCTACCAAGCCGTTTCCCGGCAGAAGTAGACGCGGTTCTGGAAGCCGGGATCCTCCCGGGTGCCCGGCACCGGTCGCGAGGTGCGGTCGAAGTAGAGGATCCCGCGGCCCCCCCGGCCACGGGACGCCCGACACCGGAAGCTCGTACTTGGGCGATCGCGCCTCCGCGGCGGCCGGAAACGCTTCCTGGACGGTGAAGGTGGCGCCGCGGTCGCGCGAGACCAGCCACACGACCGGGTTGTCGGCGTCCGGGTCGGCGGCCGGCACCCTGCCGCCGGCAATCCCGCGCAGTCCCGGCCGGGTCGGCAGGTGACCGTCCCACCCGGAGTGATCGGCGGGCACCAGCGTGACGAGCGAGCGAAAGACGCCGTCCGCGTCGATCGTGAAGGTGCCGCGGCAGAACATGGCGCGGTGCCCGGGGTAAGCCGACCGGAGCGAAGCGTCGATCGATCGCTGGCGCCAGATGCCCGACTCGTCCGGCGATGCCAGGATCATCTCACCGGCACGGTTCAGGTGGTAGAGGTAGAGAACATGGGGCGTGCCCTCCGGGTCCAGCGCGATGCTGCCCTGCGCGGTCAGGACCGGCGGAGGGATCGACTCGTGCCGCAGGCCGGTGCTCTGACAGAGCACGTCCATGCCGCACGGGCGGGCCGGAGTCAGGGCCGGCTTGCCGCGGCAGGTGCGCCAGTTCCGTCCCCCGTCCGGTGACTGCAGGTAGACGATCGCCTGGTGGATGCCGCGCTGCTCGTGGGTGCCCTCGTAGATGTCGCACACCAGGTGCAGCACGCCGTCGCCGTCGAAGCGGAGGCCGCAGGCGAAGCAGGCGTATCCGGGGTAGTCGGCCAGCCGGTCGATGACCTTGCCGACGTGGTGCCACGGCCCGTCGGGCGGCCGGCGATACAGCTCCAGGCCGTTCTGAGCGCCGTGGCGCATGCCGAGGTAGAGGTTCCCGTCGGGCCTGCAGACCAGGCAGGGGTAGGTGCCGTCGGCGATCTCCTCCGGATCGGTCCACGCCGACGCGTCGTTGGCCGCGCGTGAGCGCCGGTAGGTGCAGGCCGTGTTGTGACCGCTCAGGACCGCGTGCAGAAACCCGTCGGCGTCGGCCACCAACACCGCGCGGGCGTGGTCGTCGTAGGCGCTGCCCAGGGTGCAGGTGGGAGACCATTCGCCGCTGTCGAGATCCAGCGTGCGCACGCGGTTGAAGTAGCCCTCCGGGGTGACGTCCTGCCACGTCACGTGCGTGCGGCGGCCCACGGTGACGATCTTGTTGCCGCCCTCGTTGGTCGCCGACTGGCTGCCGGCGGTGGAGATCAGGTCGCAGTTGCGCATGAGGAATCATCCTACGGCCATCCGCACGCGTCGACCCGTAGCTCGGGGGCCCGTCCACCTGCTACCATGGACTCATGCTGAAGTTCGGGTGCGCAACACGGGACATCACGCCGGATCGGCCGGTCTGGATGGGAGGCTACGCCAACCGCGACGGGCCATCGACGGGGGCCAGTGAGCCGATCCTGGCCGGCTGCATCGCCGTGCAGACCGGTGAGGGTCAGGCCGACGGCGGGGCGCCGGCGCTGATCGTCACCCTGGACCTGGTCGGCGTGCATGACGCGGCGGCGCGGGCTCTTGCCGGCCGCATCGCCGAGCGGACCGGCGTCCCGGTGGAGCGCATCATGCTTGCCTGCTCGCACACCCACTACGCGCCGGCGGCGGGACTGCAGCGGATCTATCGCCCGCACGTGGGATGGAACGGCATCAACGACGCGGACGCTGCCTACGTGGACGAGATGACCACCAAGGTGGTCTCCGCATGCGCAGAGGCGGTGGGCCGCCTGGCGCCGGGCACGGTCGAGGTGCTGCGCACCCGCGTGCCGCAGGTCCACTACAACCGGCGCATCCGCCAGCACGACGGCTCGGTGGCCACCACCTTCCGCTACCCAAACGGCACCGATCCGGCTCCGGAGCTGTCACCCACCGACGACCGCCTGACGGCGCTGCGCTTCCGCGCCGCCGAATCCGGCGACGTGGGCGCGATTCTCGTGCACTTCGGCTGCCACACGGTCACCGGTGACCGGCACGGGGACGGCACGTCGCTGCTCGTGTCGTCCGACTTCGTGCACTACCTGAGAAGCGCGCTGGCCGAAGAATACGGCTCTCCGGTGTTCTTCGCGCAGGCGGCGGCCGGCGACGTCGTGCCGATGCGCCGCCTGGGCGAGTCGCGGCGTTGGATCGGCGAGACCCTCGCGCACGCCGTGCTGCTCGGCGAACGGGCGTTTCGTCCCGTCTCCGCCGAGCGGGTGGCAGTGACCTGGGATGAGCTTCGTGCACGCGTGCGCCACGACCTGACCGGCGACCCGGAGGCCCGGCTGCAAGCTGCCGCCGACCAGCTCCGGGCCGCTCCCGGAGGACAGGACGAGGCGGTGCGTGACGCCTACCTGGAGGCGCTGCACCTGGCCTACGCGGCGCGCCGGTGGCCGGAGCGCTCCTTCACCGTCCGCATCCAGCAGGTGCGGATCGGCGATCTGCCGCTGGTGGCCCTGCCCTTCGAGGTGCTGGCCGAGCTCGGGCTGCGCGTGGCCGATCGCTTCCCGGACGCCTTGGTTATCTCCTACGCGAACGGCTACGAGGGCTACCTGCCGTTCCGGCACGACCTCGCCGCCGGCGGCTACGAGGCGCAGACCGGCTCGGCCCACTTCGAGCCCGGCACCGCCGAGCGGATTCTCGACGCGGTGCTGCGCGGCCTGGAGCGTCGCTGAGCGCCGACCGGCACCTGGCCGGACGGCCGGCGTTCAGTCGTGGGCGGCGGGGGACAGCGACGCGAGGTCATCGGGCAGGTTGCCGTCGGCGTCGAAGGGGAGAGGCCGCGGGGTCGGTGAGCACGTCCAGGTCGTCGCGGCTGCGCGCCTCGTCCCAGTAGGCGGCGGCGCACTCGACCTCGCCCAGGTCCAGGGTGTGGTGGACCCAGATCAGCCGGGCGTCCGGCGGCTCGGTCAGACGATCTCGGTCAGCACCACCTGCAGCAGCTCGGCGTCCGTCTCGAAGTCGACCGGCAGCATCGCGCCGGTGTAGTGGTCGCTGGTCGAAGTCCGGGAGGCGCGGTCCCAGGGCGGCAGCCACGCGGGCCGTGCGGCCGTAGGCGTTCTCGACGATGCCGAACGCGGAACACCTGTGGGTAGTCGATGACGCCCTCCCGCCTCTACGAGGTCGCGGCTCCCTGCGCGGCCGGGCCCTCCGGCGTGGGCCGGAGGACCGGCATCGCGGCGGCTCCTCCGGCCTGCGAGGCGCGTTCCGCGGCGTCCAGGATGGCGATCACCTCCACCGCGTCCTCCAGCGGCACGGGCGTTGCGCCCCCAGCCAGGAACGGCACCAGCTCGCTGAGCATGGCCGTGTAGATCCCGGCCTGGTCCACGGTGTACGGCACGACGTCCTTGCCGCCGCGCAGCACGCCGCCGTAGCCGCTGCCGACGAACAGCTCCACCACGCCGGTGCCGCCGTCCGGGTACTCGACGACCAGGATCGCGTCCTCGCCCCAGCGGTGGGTCGAGACCGTGATCGCCCCGCGGCCGATGGCGCGGACCAACATCTCCACCGCGTGCACGCCGTACCAGACGATCGAGCTGCCGGCGGCCGCGCGGTTGATGGGTCCGAAGGTGGTCACGTGGCGCGGCGCCGGCAGAGCGGCGCACGCGTCCTTGAGCCCGGCAGCGAACCGCAGGGACGAGGCGGAACAGATGCGAAGGTCGTGCTCTGCCGCGAGACGGGCGATCTCCAGTCCGGCGGCGAGGTCCTGAGCGAGCGGCTTGTCGAGAAACAGCGGCACGCCGAGGTCGGCGCAGCGCCGCACGTACTGCAGGTGGAGGCCCGGGTCGTTGATCTCGATAAGCACCGCGTCGGCGCCGGCGACCGCGGTGTCGAAGTCTTCGGTGACCTCCACGCCCCAGCCCTCCAGCTCCTGCTGACGGCCGTCCAGGCCGGCGTGGTCCTGGAAGGGGGTCTCGAAGCGCATGCAGCGGGTCACCGTGACGCCGGCGACGCGCTGCTCCGGGGGACAGTCGGGAGCCTGGAAGCGCCGCGTGAACTCGATAGTGTGGCTGGAGTCCAGCCCGATGATGCCGATGCGAAGGTCGTGAGCCATGATGGCACGCAGTCTACACCGAGGCGGCCCCCGGACGAGTCACAGCCTGCGCATCCGCCGCACGACGTCGCCGAACGTATCCTGCGCGCACGTGTTCTGGTGCCGAGTGCGGCACGACAGATCTCGATGAACACGCGCCTGCCTGCGCCGGCGCGTTGTACCATCCGAGTATGGTGAAGGACGCAATCCGAACTGTGATCCTCAGTGCTCGTGCTCGAACGGTTCTCACGGTGCTGATGTTCACGGCCGCGCTCGGCACTGCCCAGACCACGCCAGCCAGCACGGAAGAGCCCGGTCCGCCGCCGTCTCCGACGCTGATCCAACTGGCCGACCCGCTCGACGAGCCGGAGTTCTACTGCGTGGACGTGCCAGGCTTCCGGGCAAGCCTCAATCTGGAAGGCGCGCTGACCGCGCACACCTGCAAGCCGGCAGCGGAGGACGAACTGTTCACCGTCGGCCATCCGTTGGCAGGCAATCTGTACATGCTGGCCTACGACCGATGCGTCGAAGCCGACGGCGCCACGGACGGGGCGGAGCTCTACCTCACGGCCTGTGCGGACGAGCCGCTGCAGCGGTTCATGCTCACGGACGACGGTCAGCTTCGGCTGGGCGCCGCAGAGGGAAGCGCGGCCGACACGGCGTACTGCCTGGCGGTCGAGCCCGGCGAGGGCCAACCGACCGGCGGCCCGAGCCATCTGCGCCGTGGTCTGCTCCTCACGCCATGCGCGGAGGCCGACCCCAGCCTGACTCGGTGGACCTTCCCCGGCATGCGGCCGGAGGCGCAACAGTAGCGCTCAGCGTCACGACGGCCGGTCCCCGGGCGCGCCCTCCAGTCATTCGGCGACTGCATCGGAGTCGATCCGGGCTCCGTGTCGTCGCAAGAGGTCGATGATGGCTGCGGACCGTACGGCGTGGCTCGGCTCGAGTGCGCAGCAGGGCCGAGATGGTGCCTTTCGGCGGGAGTCGCTCACTCGCCGGTGTACGCGCACACATCACACCACCTCCGCCCGAGAGTACTGCACTGCAGGGACGCAAGGGGGATTCGGGACCAGCCGTGCCGCCAAGCCTACGCTCATGCGGGCACCCCGGGCGTGACGTTGTCGGCAGCCGGTTGCCCGTCGCCGGCCGCAGTCATACGATCGCCGCGGAGGTTCCGATGCCTGACGTGCGTCATCCCGCGCACACCTATACCGCTGTCGTCGAGCGCTGTCCGGACACCGGCTTCTACGTCGGCTACGTCCCCGGGTTCCCCGGCGCGCACAGTCAGGGGGAGACGATCGACGAGCTGTCCGAGAACCTCAAGGAAGTCATCTCCATGCTCCTCGACGACGGCGAGCCCGCCATGGAGGCCGAGTACGTCGGCACCAGGACCATCGTCGTAACGTGAGCGAGGCGTGCCGCCCGTCGGCCGTGGCACGACCGTGCCCGTTCACCGCGGCCGAGATGCCTCACCTGTTCTCCTCCGCCGCATCGCGCGCGACATCGGCATGACGGTGCAGCAGTTCGCCGAGCGTCGCCGATAGGCCCGCTCGGGCGGTTGCTCGGAACCGGCCGCAGTCATACGATCGCCGTGGAGGTTCCGATGCCCACTACAGCCGTTGATACCGATACCGTCGTAGCGCAGCGCCCGGCGCTGCTCGGCGGTCCGCCTGCACTTGACCCGGCGACCGTCCCGGACGACCTGTTCACCTGGCCGATCATTACCGAGGAAGACGAGCAGGCCGTCCTGGAAGTGCTGAACTCCGGGCGCATGTCCGGATTCGACATCACCAAGCAGTTCGAGGCGGAGTTCGCCGAGTGGCAGGGCGTGGACTACGTGCTGGCCCACAACACCGGCACCGGCTCCATCCAGGCGGCGCTGTACGCCCTGGGCGTGCGCGCCGGGGACGAGGTGGTCTGCCAGAGTACGACCTACTGGGCATCGTGCGGGCCGGCGCTGTCGCTCGGCGCCACGGTCCGCTTCGCCGACATCGACCCGGTCACGCTGTGCATCGACCCCGCGGACCTGGAGCGCCGCCTGACGCCGCGCACCAAGGTCGTGATCGTCGTCCACTACTGCGGCCACCCCGCCGACATGGACGCGGTGCTGGCCATCACGGAGCCGCGCGGCATCGCCGTGATGGAGGATGTCTCACACGCCCACGGCGCGCTGTACCGGGGACGCAAGGTCGGCACCTTCGGCGCCGTCGCGGCGATGTCGGTGATGAGCGGCAAGGCGCTGCCGGCCGGAGAAGGCGGCGTCATGGTGACCCAGGACCGCGGCATGTACGAGCGCGCCCTCGCCTGGGGCCACTATTCGCGCGGGCAGCGCGAGCTCACCGATCCCGAGCTGGTCCGTACCTCCGGCATCGCGCTGGGCGGCTACAAGTACCGGATGCAGCAGCTCAACGCCACGATCGGGCGCGGGCAGCTCCGCCACTACGACGACCGCGAGCGTGAGATCAGGTCCGCCATGAACCGGTTCTGGGACCTGCTCGACGACTGTCCCGGCATCCGCGGACACCGCGTCGACGAGGCGACCGGCAGCACCATGGGCGGCTGGTACAACCCGCACGGCCTGTACGCGCCAGAGGAGCTGGGAGGACTCTCCCTGACGCGCTTCCTGGATGCACTGGCGGCGGAGGGGGTAGGGCGCCTCGGCGTCGGCATCAACATGCCGCTGCACCTGCACCCGCTGTTCCGCGACGTCGACGTGTACGGCCGGGGAGCCCCCACCAACGCGCAGGCCACCGACGACCTGCCCGTGGCAGAGGGCATCCACGCGCGCACCTTCCACGTGCCGTGGTTCAAGCACGACCGCGCGGAGGTGATCGAGCGCTACGCCATGGCGTTCCGCAAGGTGATCGCCCACGCGGACGAGCTGCGCGCCGGGGACACGGGCAACCCGCCCGGCTTCGGCATGTGGCCCGGCCTGCAGCCGTCGGCGGTCACATGACCGCCGCGTTCCGCGCCGAGCGCGAGGCCCTCAAGCGCCGCCGCCGGCGGATCATCCTCAACAACGACGGCAACGAACCGGTCTACCTGATCGAGGCCCCGACCGAGGAGGAGCTGCTCAAGTACCGCACCGGCCCGCTGGCCGGGTCGCAGGTGGATACCGTGTTCTATGCGACGTGGTGCTCGGGCTTCACGATGTTCACGCACCTGACCAGGGTGGGGCAGCTCTTCACCGTCGAAGGCGAGTGGTACAACCGCAACATGATGGCGGCACTGGCGGAGGCCGGCATCGATCCGCTGCGCGTGATGAACGACTTCATCCACGAACAGGGCAGGGAGGTCTTCTGGTCGCTGCGCATGAACGACACGCACGACAGCCAGGGGGCCGACTACTCCGCCGAAATGTTCGCGGCCAACGACTTCAAGCAGGCCCATCCGGAGTACCTGCTGGCCACCCCGGAGACGCGCCCTCGGTACGGCGGCTGGTCGGCGGTCGACTTCGCGGAGCCGGAGGTGCGCGAGCTGACCTTCCGGTTCGTGGAGGAGGTCTGCCTCAACTACGACGTGGACGGGGTCGAGCTCGACTTCTACCGGCACCCGGTCTTCTTTCGTGAGCCGGCCCGCGGCTTTCCCGCAGGCGGCGTGGAACGAGACCTGATGACCGACCTGGTGAGCCGCATCCGCCGCATGACCGAGGAGGTCGGCCAGCGCCGCGGCCGCCCGATCCTGGTGGCAGCGCGCCTGCCGGACTCCGTGCCCTACTGCCGGGCGATCGGCCTCGACCTCGAACGGTGGCTGGCCGATGATCTGCTGGACCTGCTGATCCCCGCCGGCTACCTGAAGCTCAACCCGTGGGAGACCTCCGTGGAGCTGGGACACCGCTACGGCGCCATGGTCTACCCGGCCCTGGACGAGTCGCGCGTGAACGAGCCGGGCACGGCCGACGTCAAGACCGGAACCTTCAGCACGCCGCGCGGCGGAGACGCCTCCTACCGGGCGCGCGCCGCCAACGTCTGGCGCGCGGGGGCCGACGGCGTGTACCTGTACAACTTCTTCAACCCGTCCAGCCCCATCCTGCGTCAGCTCGGCGAGATGGAGACGATCCGGAGCGCCGAGCGGCGCTACTTCGTGAGCGTGCGCGGCGTGGCGCGGGTGGCCGGCGACGGCTTCCCGCACGAGAGCTACCTGCGCGTGCCGACCCTCACACCGCAGCATCCGCGGCAGCTCTTCCCGAGTCGGCCGGTCGCGGAGTACCTGACGGTGGGCGAGGACCCGCGCACGGAGCCGCGGGCTGGCTCGGCGGCGGTGGAGCTGCGCATCTGGAACGCCGGCGCGGACCAAGTCGCCGCTGCGGTCAACGGTCAGGCGCTTGCGTTGCAGGCAGGCGAGGGCGACCTGGCGACGGCGGCCGTCGAGCCGGACACGATCGTCCCCGGGGCGAACCGGATCGAGGTCACCCTGGACGCCGCCGCCACGCGGCCGGCGCTGCTGGCCGACGCTCGGATCCTGCTGGCATAGAGCACCGCCCGGCTGGCGCGCTCAGCCATCGCGGTCCGTGCCGGCCCGTGAGCGGGTTGCGCCAGCGAACGTCCCGCAGGCGGCCGAATTCGGTGTCGTCGCGCAGACCCAGGGGTCGAGCGCGCACCTGGAAGCCCTCAGTATCCTCGGGGACTCGCCTCAAGCCGTTGCGGACTGTTTCGTTCAGGGTCGCCTTGAAGCTGCGCTGGGAGCGACGCATCTCCTCGCGGATCATCTGCTCGGCGTCGTCATCGAGCGCAACGTGCCTGCGAGCTGCACGGAACGCGAACGAAAAGAAAGGGGAGCGGCCTTGCAGCCACTCCCCTGTGTGATCCGTCGGGATCTCTTGTCCGGATCGTGATCCGGCCGGGACTCAGTAGACCCACCGTCCCTGGCGAAACTCCTCGACGATCGGCGCCTTGGCGAGCTCGGCGACGATGTCGGCGCCGCCGGCATCGCTCCACGCCTGCACGTAGGCGTCCCACTCGGCGTCGACGTCGATCTGGCCGGTGATCCCCTTGTAGAAGAACTCGCTCCACATCGTGTTCAGCGTGGACATGAAGCGCTGGCGCAGGTCTTCGAAGTCGGTCTCGGTGCGGAAGTCGGCGCGGTGCGACCGAGTAGTGTACACGTTGACGCCGCCGTCCACCAATGCGTAGCCGCTCTGGAAGTCGGCCAGGGGTCTGGGCGCGATGATCTTCAACCGGTCCAGGGTATAGAACACCGGATAGACCGAAAGCCGGCCGTGGCCGGCGCCCTCAGGGAGCTCGTCCTCCGTCCGTTCGCGCGCGAACGACTCGAAGGGCTCGCCGTCCCAGTCGAAGTGGACGCCTTCCTTGCCATTGCGGAAGATGATCCAGCCCTCCATCGTGCCCATGTAGAAGTCGAGCATCTCCAGCATTTTCTTCAGCTTGGCGTCCGACACCGAGTCGCTGGCATAGAACTTGTAATTGCCGACGCCGGCGATCGAGGAATAGGCGCGCCCGCCGCGTTCGCCGCCAGGACCGATGATCGGCGGGATGCCCACCACCTCGGCGCCGGGCTGACCGAGCTCGTCGTCAGGAACCATGTTGTTGGGTGTGCGGTACATGGCATATGTCTGGCCCGCGTTGGTGTACGGCTCCGACTGCACGCCGTACAGGCCGGCCTGCCCCTTCTCCCAGTACTTGTCGCGGTTCAGGGTGGGGAGCTCGCGATCGACCAGCCCCTCGGCGAACCATGCGCCGAACGCCTTGATGAACTCCTTCATCCCCGGGTCGGTATGGAAGTAGTAGAGCTGGCCGTCGACCTCACGGTTGGTGCCGTCGCCACGGATTCCGAACGCGCCTCACCCACTGGTTGAGGCACCAGTGGGTGAGGTTGCATGCGCCCAGGGGAATCTCGACGGTGCCGGGCTTTACGTCGCGAAAGCCGCGCAGCAGGTCGCCCATCTCGTCCCAAGTCATGTCGTATTCGTAGTAATGGACCCGGCCGTACACGTCCAGCGAAACCTTGCCGTCGTCATAGCCGGGCATTTCGAGGCCCGCCTCGGTGGCGCGGTCGTAGCGGAAGAACGGCAGCATCAGGTTGCCGTCGGTGTTCAGGGAGATGCCGTTGATCGCCAGCAACTCGTCGGGGTTGTCGGGATTCTCCCAGGTGTTCCATGCCAGCGGGTAGTCGTCGTACATCTGGGAGATGTTGGGCGCGTACTCGCGGACCCACTCCTTGGGTATGGCGCGCGTCACTCCGTCCTGATAGAACTCGACGGGATTGCCCCAGAAGTTGCCGAAGTCCGGCTGCTCGCCGGCGGCCAGCATGGCTTGGCGCTTCTCACCGTCGTTCTCGAAGATCTAGTTGCTGGTGACCGTCACGCCGAAGCGTTCCTGCATGTCCTTGTAGGCGTAGGAGTCGGCGTACTGACTCATCCACGTCATCTCGGTGACGTCGGCCGCGGCCTCGTCCTGGCCTTCGGCCCACAGGGCCATCGGCGCCAGCAGCAGCGCTGCGGCGCATGTCGCGAACAGTACTCGTTTCATTCGTACCACCTTGTGAAGAGTTTGGCGCCGTCCGGCGCCTCCGGCGACAACGCGCCGGGATTTGGATCCTTCATCTTAGCCCTTGAGCCCGCCTACGAAAATGCCCTTGACGAAATAGCGCTGCAGAAACGGGTAGGCCAGCACGATCGGGCCGATGGTCAACAGCATCACCGCGGCGCGCACCGCCTTGGTGGGCACGATGATGCCCATCAGGTCCTGCCAGTCCAGCTTGTCGAACAACTCGTCCGAGGTAAGCAGGAACATCATGCGCCGCAGGATGAGCTGCAGGACCAGCTTGGATTCGCTATTGATGAAGAGCAGCGCGTGAAACCACTCGTTCCAGTGGAACACCGCTGCCCACAGGGCGATCACCGCTAGCACCGGCTTGGAAAGCGGCAGCACGACGCGCGTCAGGATCTGCAGGTAGTTGGCGCCGTCAATGAAAGCCGCCTCCTCGTACGCGTCGTCGACGGTCATCAGGAAATTTCGCATGATCAGGATGTAGAAGCCGTTGGCCATGCTGGGCAGGATCAGCGCCCAACGCGAATTGAGCAGCCCCACGCCGCGCACCACCAGATACAAGGTGATGAAGCCGCCGGAGAAGACCATCGTGATCAGGATCACGACGGTCATGACAGTCCTGCCTGGCAATCGTTTCTTGGACAGCGGATAGGCGGCGGCCACCGTGGCAACCAGGATCGCGGCAGTGCCGAGCACGGTGCGGAGGATCGAATTGCCGTACGCCTGCACTACATCGCCGTAGCTGGACAGGGCGAACCGGTAGGTCGCGATGCTCCACTCGCGGGTCCAGAGCTTCAACCCCAGGTGGTTGGCCCATTCGTTGGGGGTGAACGACAACACCAGCATGATCCAGAACGGCACCAGGATCGACAGCGCAAACAGCGCTATGAGCAGCGTGTTGACCAAGTCGAAGGCGACCCCTCCCGCGCTCCGTCGCCGCAGTACATGCGCTTCGGCCATCTACCAGACTCCCTGCCCGGTGAGGCGGCGGGCGATCTTGTGGGCGCCGAGCAGCAACAGGACCGCCATCACGCTCTTGAACAGACCTACCGCGGCGGCGAAGTCGTACTGATGCAGGCCGCCCTCACCTCCCAAGCCGCGGCGATAGACGAAAGTGTCGATGATGTCGGAGACCTCGTAGACCAGGGGGTTGTACAGGTTGAAGACCTGGTCGAATCCGGCGTTGAGCAGATTGCCGACGCGCAGGATCGCCAGGATGGTAATGACCGGCAGCAGTGACGGCAGGGTGATGTGGATCGACCGCTGCATGCGGTTGGCGCCGTCCACGGTGGCCGACTCGTAGAGCTCCGGATCGATCGAGGCAAGGGCGGCCAGGTAGATCACCGACTGCCAGCCCATCTCCTTCCAGATCTCCGTGACGATGAGCATGGGGCGGAACAAGGCGCCCGTCGTGAGCACCTCTGGGGGTGGTTGCCCCAGCCAGACGGCGATCTGGGCGAGCGGGCCGCTCTGCGGGGAAAGGATCTCTCGCAGGATCGTGGCCAGGATGACCCAGGACATGAAGTGCGGGAGGTAGGAGATGGTCTGCGCCGTCTTCTTGAACGGCTGGCTGGGCAACTCGTTGACCAGCAGCGCCAGCAGGATCGGCGCCGGGAAGCCCCACAGCAGCTTGAGCCCGCTGATCACCACGGTGTTGCGGATGATCCGCCACGCGTACGGGTTGCGGAAGAAGTCCTCGAAGTGCTGCAGGCCCACCCAGCGGCTGCCCCAGTAGCCGCGGCCGAGGCGGAAGTCCTTGAAGGCGATGATGTTCCCGTACATCGGCAGGTAGTGGAAGATGAAGAAGATCGCCAGCGGCAGCAGGAACAGCAGGTAGAGCAGCCGCATCTGCTTGGCGCGCTGCCAGCTCTCGGAACGCAGCCGCCGGCGCAGGTCGGCAGGCAGCGCCCTGGATGCGGAGGGGACACCCCCCTGTTCCGGTACGACCTGTTTCACGTCGAGCTCAGCCATGGTGCAGCATCACTTCAGCTTGAGCAGCGGGTAGTCCGGTGACTCCGGCCGGGGGGTCAGGGTGCGGTTGGTGCAGTCGGCGATCAGATCCAGCGCTTCCATGACGATCTGGCCGACCAGCGGCTCGCTGAGGGGAGGCCCGACCACGCAGTCGGTGCTCATGAACCGGTTGCCGATGCGTATGGTCAGCGGACCCGCTACCGGCCGCTCCTCCTTCCGTTCGTCGGCATACGACACGATCACGGTTCGCCGGACGCCGACGCCGAGCCGTTCGACGACGTTCTGTGGCAGCACGAGCATGACGGCGCCGGTATCGACGACCGCCTCGACGCTCGTACGCCGTATGTCGGATTCCCGACCGTGTCCCTTCTCGAAATACGCCCGATCCACCGGATTCTCCAGTTCTGCGTTGACCGCGATCTCCCCCATGCACGCCTCCATTCGTGGTGCGCCGTCGCGCATTCTATCCTACCGTCGGACGTTCCGCATGCAATCCTCGCCCAAGCTCACTCCTCGCCGAGCTTCAGCGCCTCGTGCACGCGCAGCCGGCGCACCAGGGATTGGAACAGCACGGCGCCGGCGGCCATGATGACGAGCGCCAGGACGTAGAAGCGCAGGTAGTCGCTGCGCAGGGCGACCACCCGGAAGGGCAGGATCTGCTCTGCGGCCGGGCCGGCAAGCTGCAGCAGCGGCACGTACATCACCGCCGCAAGTTGCCCGATCGCCAGCCCGGTCAGAATCGCGAAGCCGCCGGTCAGAAGCTGCTCCAGCACCAGCATGCCGACCACCTGCCGCCGGTGCACGCCCAGGGCGCGCAGCAGGCCGAACTGCAGGGTGCGCTCGCGCAGCGCGAACACCAGGAACAGCACGTAGCCGGTCACGCTCACCAGCACGGCGGTGAGGAAGCCGAAGGTGAGCACGCCGTTGGTGCCCTGCAGCAGCGGGTCGTTCTTGGCCTCGATGGTGAGCTGCGACGTGTCCCGGATCTCCAGGACGCGCAGATCCTCCTCTTCCACGGCGGTGTAAAGCGGGCCGCTTTGCGCGCCCGGCTCCAGATCCATCCACAGCTCGTACGGCTCGGTGGCCATCTTCGCGAACACGTAGTCGAAGTTGGCCACGGCGAACGTGCGCGTGCGGCCCCGGCCGGCGGCGTTCGGATCGAACGACGGCCAGTAGTCGACGAAGCCCAGCACGACCGCCTGGAGCGGCAGCTGCCGCTTCCAGGTGAGGCGCACCAGGTCGCCGAGCCGCACGTTGCCCCGATCGCGGAGGTCGGCCGACAGCAGGACGCCGGTCGGGTGCTCGGAGAGGAGGTTCAGGTGGTGGTTGATGTGGGACGGCAGCAGGTCGCTGCGGAACCAGGTGATGCGGCCGAACTCGTGTGGGACCACGGCCATCACCTGCAGGGCCACGCGGGAGCTGCCGGGGACGATCATGCTGGCCGACGGAGCGCGGAACACGGTGGTGAGCTGGTCGACCCCCGGCAGGGCGCGGAACGGCCCGAGCGGCGGCGCCCGGTACTGGACCGCCGGCGCGGAGCCGGACGGCGCGGCCGGGGCTGCCACCGGATCCAGCAGATCCACGCTCTCCGGAGGCTCGTCGCTCTGGAACTCCGGCAGCAGCGCGAGGTCTGCTCCGACCTGGTAGGAGATGTCGTCTTCCGCGCTTCGATTGATCGTGCGGGCGGTTGTGCTGGAGGCCAGGCCCACGCCCAGGGTCAGGATCAGGAAGGTCATCGCGAAGTACTCGCGGCCGCGCGAGCGGCCTACCTGCACCAGGCCGGCATACAGGGCCGGCGACCACAGGGCTCGCCCCAGGCGGAACACCACCCGCACCGCGATCGGAAACAGGCGCAGGGTCAACAGGCCCGCGCCCAGGATGAACGCCGTCGACGCCAGGAACAGCAACGGGTCGAGCGGCGCCGACTCGGCCGGAATCAGCTCCTGGATCGTCCGGCGCTGGCGGAACGACACGAAGGCGTAGCCGGACAGGCCGAGCAGCACGAAGTCGAGCATGAACCGCTGCCACGGTAGCGAGCGCGGCGCGCGCGCGTGTCGGCTCTTCAGCCCGACGATGGACACCCCCGTGGTGCGCACCAGCGGCACCACCAGCGAGCCGACGAAGATCGCCACACCCAGGAGGGCATAGCCGACCATCTTCCAGCTCAACAGGAGCGGCAGCGCCGGCCGCGCCACGAAGTCCAGGAAGCCGTTGGAGGCGCCGATCACCCGCACGATCAGGACCGCCAGCGGCAGGCCGAGCACCAGGCCGATCGCGCCCAGCAGCAGCGCCTCGATCAGGTAGGCGGAGAGGATCTGGCGGCCGGCGGCGCCGCGGCTCTTCAGCACGGCGATCTCGTTGCGGTCGCCGTCGATGACGAGCTGCGACAGCATCGCCACGAACAGCAGCAGCAGCAGCGCCGACGGGATCTGCAGGAACGACAGGGTGCGCTGCAGCGTGGCCGCGCGCAGCAGGTAGGACTCCAGGAGCGGCGCGATCGCGAAGTTGAAGCTCACGCCCGCGGGCGCCGCCAGGCGCACGTAGTCCTGGTAGCGGCGCATCACGGTGGGCACGTCGCGGATCGTCAGCTCGTGGTAGTCGATCGCGTAGTGCCAGTAGGCGCGCGTCAGGTTGCGCGCCTCGGTGTCCAGGAAGTGGCGTTCGAACGTGGAGAAGTCGATCAGGTAGCTGGTGGACAGCCGGGAGAAGCGGCCGAACCAGAACAGGTCGCGCGGGTCGCTCTTGGTGAACACGCCCACGACCTTGATCATGAGCCTCGGCACGTGGCCGAGCAGATCGTGGAGCTGATAGGTGCGGCCGAGCTGCAGCTCCAGCTCCCGAAACGCCTCCGCGGTCACCAGTGCCTCGTACACGTCGGTGCCGTCTCCGGCCGGGTCGCCCGTGGCCGGCTCGAACATGCGGCCGTGGGTCACCTCGACGTGCGCGCCCAGGTTCTCGATCGCCTCCACGCGGGCGAAAACCTTGGTCTCACCGTCTCCGGAGGCCCGGATGTCGTACACGTAGTCCAGGCGGAGCTGCCGCATGGCGGCGATGATCGGCACCCGCAGCGCCGGCACCAGGCGCTGGACGAGCTCCCGGTCGATCTCGCGGACGTAGCGAGCACGCTCGGCCTTGCGGCGCAGCGCGTACAGGTCGACTTCCAGGACGGCGGTGCCCGGATAGCGCCCGGTGCGCGCCTGCTGGCGCTCCAGGTCGCGGGTGAGCAGGCGTTGCAGCACCCCGTCGGCGTACATGGGCGTGGAGGCCAGCAGCGCCACGCTGAGCGTGGCCGCCGCCGCCAGCGCGATCGCCAGCCAGCCCCGCCCGCGGATACGCCGCGCGATCAACGGCGCGCTCAGCGGAGCACCACCACCTCGCCGACCGCAAGACCGTCGACGATCTCCACCTCGGTCGACGTGGACAACCCCACCTCCACGGACCGCTCGATGCGCAGGTCGTCCTCCAGCACGAACACGAACCGGCGGTTGACGTAGGTCTGCACCGCGTCCGACGGCAGCACGATCACGTCCTCGCGCCGGTCGGTCACCATCGACGCGGTGCCGGTCTGGCCGCGGGTGAGCGTCCCCGGTGGGGCGTCGACGCGGACCAGCACCACGTCGCGCATCTCATCCGGTGCGTCGAGCGGCGCGTTGCGAGGCGTCATCACCACCTCACCGGGATACGTGTCTCCGCGCAGGTTGATGGTGACCTCGCGGCCGAGCGAGAACTCGTCGTCGCGCTGCCCGCGGTAGGCGAACAGCAGGTCGCGCGGGTCGGCGACCTGCACCACGGTCTGCCGGGCGCCGATCGGCTCGCCCGGAAAGACACGGGTGACGAACACCACCTCGCCGTCGAACGGCGAGCGCAGCGTGGACTTCGCAAGCTCCGTTTCAAGCTGATCCAGCGCCAGCCGCTCCAACTGAACGTCGAGCCTGGCCATCTCCTGCTGGAAACGGTCTGCCCCGAGCGCCGCGGCCCGCTCCATCCCGAGCTCCGCGCGGCGCACGCGGATTCGCTGGCGTTCGACGTCCAGACTCAGCGTGTCGGTGTCGAGCGTCGCCAGCACCTGGCCTGCCGTCACGTCGTCGCCCAGCCGCACCAGCACTTCCTTCAGGCGCCCGGAGCGTTCCCCGAACTGCAGCGCGATCTGCGTCGGATAGACGATGGCGCCGCCGACCACGACGCGGCGCTCGATGGTGTCCAGCTCCACGACCCTGGTTCGGTAGGTAATCTCCGGAGGCTCGACCAGGGGAGGCGCCAGGATCGCCTCCTCCCGGGGCAGCAGGAAGCAGCCGGCGGTCAGGGCGGCCGCCAGCAGCAGCGCCGTCGCGGGGCGTCGGCGCTGCAGGGATCGCATGACTCCGGCGGGCATCGGCCGGCATTATGCACCGGGCGGCTAGGACGTGGCCTGCTCGATCGGCAGTGCAGGCCCGGCCGGATGGGCACCCGGTATCATCTCCGCCGTCAAAGATGGTCGTTCAAGCAGGCGGACTCGCATGACCGCAGCCGAGATCGCGCGCCAGATCTACGCTCCGCGATACGCTCTGGCCTCGGCTGTCCGACGCGCCGAGCTCGCGGAGATGGGCGGCGGCTTCCTGACGATCGACCGGTCGTCGGGTACGGAGTATCCCTCGACCAACCGCAACCGGGCCGAGTTCGTCGGCGTGACCCGGCCGGCGAGACGCAGCGAGGTAGCGGCGATCACCGAGCGATTCTCCGCCGCCGGAGTGAGTCGCTGGTTCTTCTGGCTGAGTCCGTGCGCGCAGGAGGAAGAGATCCGGCAGTGGCTGCTGGAGGTGGGGCTGCAGCCGTTCGACGGCCCGCGATACATCACGCTGGCGCGCTCCGCCGAAGCGGTAGCGCCCCATGAGACGGCACTTCGCGTGCGCGCGCTGACGGCGCCGGAACTGCACGCCCACACGGGGTTTCTGACCGAGCTCTACGGCGACTTTGCCGGCTCCTGCCGGGGGACGATCGGCCGCGAGACTGCATCCACTACCTGGCGTTCGACGGCGATCGTCCGGTCGCGCGGGGCGCAGAACGCCCTGATCGCGGCCCGCGTTCGCGCCGCGCACGCCCGCGGCTGCCGGATCGTGATGGCGGAGACGCTGAGCATCCTGCGTCCGTCGCTCGCCAACCTGGTCCGCCACGGGTTCCGCGAGTGCTACGACACGCAGGTCTACGTACGCGCGCAACGCCTGATCGTGCCGAGCACGTCCCCGAACGGGCAGCGCGCCGCTCGCGCGAAGGTCAATCGTCGTCGGTGAGCGTGAGCGAGGAATAAGTACCAATCTGGTACCCGCCGAACATGGCGCGCACCCGTACCTGGTAGGTGGTCTGCGGTAGCAGGCCGGTGATCGTGTAGCTGGTGGCGGTGCTCGCGAGGCCGGTGACGTTGGTCCAGTCCGCGTCGGAGTTGCTCCGCCATCGCAGCTCGTAGCCGGTGATGGCCAGCTCTGCAACGGGGCCGCCCACGTGACCGTCACGCTGGTCTGATCTTGCGTTCCCGCGGACAAGGCGGGCGCTGCCGGCGTTTCGGAGTCCGACGCTTCCGTCAACGTCGGTCCCCGGCTGCATGCTCCCAGCAGCAAATCGGCGATGGAGCTCCGAAAGGGTGGCCTCCGCGTCTTGCCACTCGGGACCGCCATCCGGGACCTCGGACGGAGCCCGTGCGAACGGTATGCCAGCACCCCAACGCTCCGCCGCAGTAAGCATGATCCGATCCATCCGTTCGCGCATCAGCCACGGGCGGTGAGCGCCTCGAAGAAGCCCGCGGCCACGCCAATCCGAAATCCCGCGACTACGGATAGCGATCATCACAAGCCGGTCGCGCTCCAAGCGCATTTCGCCATTGTCCGTCTCCTGATATATCGCCGTCACTTCCCCGACATCATCGAGATCAGCACGGGACAGCGAGTTCGAAGGCCGCAGGCGCAGGCGTTCCGGCACCATTCGCCCCCCCGCATCTTCACTCGGCGCCCAAACTTGCTCCATGACTGAATGGCCAATCGGAATAGCTGTCAGCATGTCCCTCAACGTCGCTTGCCAGCCATCCCGGAGACCGTGGAGCAGAACGTTCTGCATCGTGTCGGCCACTTCCTGCTCTTTTCTGGCCTGCGCCTTGCTCATCGGGTCTGCTGGAGGAACAACAGACCACTCAGCGCTCATAATCGGCAGCTCTATCGCCTGGAGGACAGCAGAAATCTCGTCATCACGCTCCATTCTGGACCAGAGCTCTGCTGTCTCCTGCCACTGCGACCCGTGATCATCGATCGAATCCCAAAGCGGGGAGTCGGCGGAGACGAGTTGCGGCCCGCGGGACGAGCCTCGTTCCTCGGTTGGCGCCTGCGCGGCATCGCCTCGACGATTCAATGCCTGCACGCGAGAGCGAGCCGCTTCAACGCGGAAACGTGCTCTGGATATGCTGTTTCTTTCCACGACGTCCTACAGTCTATGCACATCTCCCTTGGCCCATCAAAGGGTGATGCGTCAGTTTGAACTTTCTTTTTCTGCCTGCGGATTTGACCGTAGATGTGCCGGTGCGGTACATTCAACCCCAACAGAGAGAAGGCGGCCAGCGCGGCGCGGCGTATATGCCGGGTCACTGGTCGAATACAACAGCCGCATGGGCAGGAGAGTAGCTACTCCGGCCCGGAGTGAACAGGCCGGTATATTGGTCTCTCCCGCGCCGAGCGCGGTTGCCTTCTCTGGAACGGCCCGGCATCTCTGCGTGCCGGCAGGAGGAGGACCATGCTCGATTTCCGATTTCGACTTCGCGCCCACCATCGTCGGTGCGACCCATGCCTGTGCAAACAGCGCCCCTTGCCGGGCCAGCAGCGGAGGTGGACAGGATGATCCATCGGAGATTTCTACTTCGCGCCACGATCGTGGATGCGAACCATGCACGGACTGCGCAACGCCACAATGAGGCGTTCGCCAAGCGCCCGCGGCTTCACCGGAAGCCTGTCCCTCTGGGTGCCTGACCATGAAGGGGAAGACGGCAATCTTGCTGTTGCTGATACTTTCCGCGCTGATCGCGCAGGCAGACTGGGAGCCGACGGAGTACGGCGGCTGGTACTACGTGGAGCAGGTGAGTGCTCTCGAAACGGCCAAGTGGTTAGCGATGACGGCGTCCACCGGAGGGGGAATCCGGTGGACGCTCAGCAGGTCATGCGAAGGCCCGCTCACTCTGAGCGCATCAGCAAGCGACTGGGGGACTGTAACCAGCCGAGGCAAAATCAGACGCGAACGCTTAGGCCGCGGGTGTACGTTCACGCGGTTCGGACAGGTTTGCGAGAGATACGAGACGGTTTGGTACTACGACGCTCGCTTCCGCATCGATGACGGCGAGATCCAGCGTTGGACTTGGCGGTACGGATGGAACAGCAACGCCGGACAGGAAGTCTTGGTGACCGAGTGGCCGGGATCTGAATACTACGGAGACCCCATGCTGATAGGTAATCGGCTCGTCATCGAGATCATCCCTTCATCCGGCGTGCTGGTCTTCGATACAACTGACTTCGCCGCGGCGCTGGCTGAGCACTGCGGATTCAAGCCCTTCTATCCACCGCCGGAGGCTTGATGTAGCGCGTAGGGGCGCCGGCACAGCGACCGCCGGCGCTCCTACGCTACTCATCCTCCAGGCTGTTGCGCCGCGTCGTCACCTGCGGGGGCGGCCAATGGCACCCTGCCACAGAACTGCACAACGGATGCGCGCGCATTCAAGCTGACACACTTACCCAGCGCGCCGCTGAGCGGTTGACCAACGCAGGCAGTTGTTGTATCTTCCAGACCATGCACAGAATATGTGATCACCCGGACTGGGTAACCCCTCGCGCGACAATCAACCTTATTCGAAATGTTCAAGGAGATTGACGCCGTAGTCCGCAAGGACATTTCGCGCTTCAACCGTCTGTCCGAATACGACCGAGGGGGACGTCAGTATAAGTGTACCAGCCAATCAGATTCCTGCACGATCGTGACCAACTCCTTCGATGACCAAGCTGATAAGATGACGCTCAATCTTATCGGCGATGAATACATCGAGGTCCTCAGGAACAACAGTGTGGTGTTCCTTGTACGGATTTACTTGGAACCCTTGGACGATCTCGTATGATTTCATTATTGATGACGACGACGGCCCGATGAGAATGTGGGAGATCAGCCAAAAGGTGCTTGCAGATTTTCTCTTCCCTCGGGAATCTTTGCGGCCTCCTGAAGGCGCCATCAGGTCATGCTGAATAAGTCAGCGATCCACAACTGGGTGGAAGAGCGCGCGGCGCGGACCATCGTCGACACGTTCAAGGAGATTGCAAGACAAATCCGTAATGACGTCGAGTGCTTCAACAATCTCCCCTACAGCAAACGCGAAGGGCGTCGGTATCAGTACAATATTCACGATAATAACTGCATCACCGTGACCAGAGACCTCGATCGAGGCGACGATAAAGTGACGTTCAGGCTTGTCGACGATGAGTACATCGATGTCTCACGAAACGACGTCACGAAGTTAGCAGTGTGGTTAGAGTGGAACCCTGATATGAACACGCACCAAATCTTCGTTGACGATGATGACGCGCCGACATACACATGTAATATCAGCCAAAAGGCGATCGGCGACCTCCTTTTCCGCAGAACCATTGTTCGCGTTCTGGACCGTAGCCGAACGACAGTAGAAGTATCAAAGACCGCGCGTCACCGACCATTTGCGCCCGCCTCTCTGCCCCCATCGCCGACGATTCGTCGACTTCGTAGGGTCCGGGCGCCTGCTCAACATATCCAACGCCATACAGAGAGCTACAATAGGATCTATCACGTCGCGCTGATCCGAACGGTCGGGCTGGACGTATCCTGCCGCGTCGCTCTTGAGGCGCGTAAGGCTGGCAGCGTGCCGCAGCAGCGGACAGCCGCCATGCGCCAGCAACCCGCCGCGAACCAAGCGTTCCACTTCCCTTACTCCAGCGGTCATGCCGCGCGGCGATTGAATCACCGACGTACATTCATAGCCGGCTTCAGTTAGCCTCTGTGCCGTCGCTTCCGCCGACCATCGATCGTAGCCGACCCAGCAGCCATCCGGCATGATCCGGCGCAGGTCTGTCTCGACAGCGCGATAGTCTATAACCGATCCGGGCAACTCCTTGATCGCTCCGGCGGCGATCAAGGCTTGGAGGAACTTCCTCTGCGAATCGGTCCGCCGCTTCGATTGCAGCGCTCCCTTCGGCAGCCAAGAATAGAGCCGGCAGCCCACCCGATCATCAACCCTCCATGCCAGCGCAAGACAAGTCATGTCAGAGACGTGGCCCACGTCGAATCCGGCTCCGACCGCTGCTCCTTCCGGGACGCGCCCGAGGTCCTCAGCGCATGAATCCCATTCGTCAAGGTCGAGCCAAGGAGAATCCTGAAGTTCCACCCAGCGATTGAGCCGCCACTGCTCATAATTCACTCTCTCGCGCGCAGACTGTCGCGCCCTCTCGATGCCCTCGATGATGTGTTCTTCCGTGATAGTGATTCCGAGCATCGGATTGCAGGTCTCAGCCATTGCCGTGGCAGGATCGTCCCAAGGAGCGTCCGGCGGAGCCTCGAAAATCACCGGCAGCAGTCGCCTGTCCTCGATTTCTCCGTCCCGAACCTTACGCGCATGCTCAACGAGCTCCCATCCAAGCCCTTCACGCCGCCTCCCAGCCGTAGTAAGCGCCATCACCAGAGGCTCCGACCGCGCCGCACTCGCCTCCGGGCTGGTAAGCGCCTCCCAAGACTCGCGAGCACGCGATGAAGTCCATGCGTGGACCTCATCGCAGATCACAACCGATGGCGAGGATCCCTGAAGCTTGCCAGCGCCAGTCTCAACCCCGATCACTCGGAGCACTCCGCCGTTCCCCGGCGCCGTAATCGTCATCGTGTGCTCCGCAATCTGACCATCAGCACGCCCAGGACTCGTGGGTGGAACGCCACGAGTCCACGATCGCATAACGATTTCATCGCGGCAGCCTCCAGAATCAAACCATATCGTATCTTGTCGTGATTCAAGAGCGTTCTGGCGTAACTCCTGGCAATGGTCGCCATTCTTGAAAGCGGATGGCTCGCCGCCAGGCGCGCTCTCGCAGTGAGGTGGTCGGAAGGTGGCAGTCAACCAAGGGGATTCTCCCAGCGCACCTCCGGGAAGCGGCCGAACCCGAGGTCGCTGGAGCACACCACCAGACCGTGCTCCAATGCAAGTGCGGCCAGATGGGCATCCGGTATCATCTCCGCCGGCATCGCATGGTCGTTCAGCAGCCGCCCCAGCACCTCCCGATGGCGGTCCGTGGGAGCCGGGATCCAGGCAGGTTCGCAGTCCAGCCAGCGGCCGACGTGGTCCCACTCATCGCTGACGGCCAGCGGGGACTCGAACACGCGGGGATTGGAAACGATACGTACGAACGCCAGCAACGACGGCCACGGAAGGCCGACGCGCTCAACGCCGTTGAGCCGATCGTCAAGCCACCGGCGAGCCGCCTCGTGCTGCTCGAAGGTCTCTACGTGCGCGTACAGCAGCAGGTTGGCGTCGACCAGGATCACGAGTGGGCTTCTCCTTCGGCGATCGCCAGGACCCGCGCGATGTCGTCGATGCTGTCGAGCTTGCATCGTCCGAGCGACACGGGCCGGGTCCGATACGGCCGGCGTGGGCACCGGGACGCGGACGCGTGCGCGAGCCCAGCGCGGAGCGTGTCGTTGATCACTTTCTTGAAGCTCGCACGTTGCTGGCTGCGGATCCGGGCGAGCTCCGCGGCTACGTCGTCATCGATCGTGATGGTGGTACGCATGACATCGTCACATAAAAATATATTGATGCATTGACGTCAATCGATGGATGCTCCGGGAATCGACCGGGCCGCCCCAGCGGGAAGGTCAATCGTCGTCGGTGATCGTGATCGTGAGCGAGGAATAAGTAGCAATCCGGTACCCGTCATCCGGACGGACTTGGACGGTTACGGTACTGTCCGGTCCAGTCCGCATCGGAGTTGTTCCGCCATTGCAGCTCGTAGCCGGTGATCGTCAGCTCTGCAACGGGGCCGTCCACGTGACCGTCACGCTGGTCTGATCTCGCGTTCCCAAGGACAAGGCGGGCGCTGCCGGCGTTTCGGAGTCCGGCGAGCCGGCGTAACTTTGGCAATGGTCGCCGATTCTTGAAAGCGGATGGCTCGCCGCAAGGCGGGCTCTCGCAATGAGGTGGTCGGAAGGTGGCAGTCAACTAAGATAGGCAGATGCTCGCCGTCGACGTCCGGCAGCTCACCAAGACCTATCTCGTCCCCGAACGGGGAGGGGGGCTGGGCGCTGCCGTGCACAGCGTGTTCCGCCGCAGGACCCGCGCCGTCGAGGCGGTAGCGGAGGTCTCGTTCGCCCTGCGGCCGGGCGAGTTCGTCGGCTTCGTCGGCCCCAACGGCGCCGGCAAGACCACCACGCTCAAGATGCTCGCCGGGTTGCTGCATCCCACGGCGGGCCGGGCACAGGTGCTCGGCCACGTGCCGGCCCGGCGTGAGCGCGCGTTTCTGAGCCGCATCACGCTGGTGATGGGGCAGCGCAACCAGCTTCTCTGGGACATCCCCGTGATCGACTCCTTCGAGCGCAACCGGGTCGTCTACCGGGTGCCGGCCGCCGACTACCGCCGGACCCTGGCCGAGCTCACCGGCCTGCTCGACCTGGAGCCGCTGCTGCAGCGCCCGGTGCGCAACCTGTCGCTGGGCGAGCGCATGAAGTGCGAGATCGCGGTGGCGCTCCTGCACCGCCCGCGGGTGCTGTTCCTCGACGAGCCCACCATCGGCCTGGACGTGACCATGCAGCGCCGAATCCGCGCCTTCCTGGCCGAGTACAACCGCGTGCACGACACCACCGTGCTGCTGACCAGCCACTACATGGCGGACGTCGAGGCGCTCTGCAGCCGCATCGTCATGATCGACCACGGCCGCATCCTGTTCGACGGCGCGCTGCAGGAGCTGATCCGCCGCTTCTCTCCGCACAAGACCATCGTGGTGGAGCTGGACCGCGACGCCGCCGACCTGTCGGGCTACGGCGAGGTGGTGGCCTCCGAGGGCAGCCGGCACACGCTGCTGGTGCCCAAGGTCGACACGCCGCAGGTCACGGCCCGGCTGCTCGGCGATCTGCCGGTCAGCGACCTGACGGTCGAGGATCCGCCGATCGAGGACGTGATAGAGCAGGTGTTCGCCGGCGCCCTGGACGAGGCGGAAGTGCCGCAGCCGCGCGAGCACGACTGAGACGATGCTCCGCGTCTACTGGGTCTACCTGAAGACGACGCTTGCTCTGCAGCTCCAGTACCGCGTCGAGCTGGCGATCTGGATGCTGAACCGCATCATCGAGCCCACCGTCTACCTGGTGGTGTGGCGGACCGTGGCCGCGGCGCGCGGCGGGGTCGGCGGGTACGACGCCGCGGACTTCGCCGCCTACTTCATCACGCTGATGGTCGTGAACCAGCTCACGTTCACCTGGATCATCCACGAGTTCGAGTGGCGCATTCGCTCGGGCGAGCTGTCGTCGATGCTGCTCAAGCCCGTCCATCCCATCCACGGCGACATCGCCGACAACCTCGGCTACAAGGTGCTCACCCTGGTGATTTTGCTGCCGGCGGCCGTCCTGCTGTCGGTGCTGTTCGAGCCGGCCTTCCGGTTCCGTGCCGCGACGCTCGCGCCGGCGGCGGCAGCCCTGGTGGTCGCCTACCTCATCCGCTTCTTCATCGACTGGGCGTTCGCCCTCAGCGCGTTCTGGACGACGCGCACGGCCGCGATCAATCAGATCTATTTCCTGCTGCTGCTGTTCTGTTCCGGGCGGCTGGCGCCGCTGGAGCTGTTCCCGCGCTGGCTGGAGCGGATCACCTGGTACCTGCCGTTCCGGTGGGCGGTGTGGTTCCCGGTGGAGCTGGCGCTGGGACGGCTGAGTCCGGACGTGATTGCCGCCGGCTTCCGCATGCAGGCGCTGTGGCTGGTGCTGGGGCTGCTGCTGCTCCGGATCATGTGGCGGCTCGGAGTCCGCAAGTACGCGGCGGTGGGGTCCTGAGCGTGCACCGGCTGCGGGTGGCCTGGACCTTCCTCAGGATCGGCCTCCTGAACGAGCTGGCCTATCGCGCGAACCTGTACCTGCAGGTCCTGCAGTCCGGCGTGGCGGTGGCCGGGGCGATCGGCGGGCTGATGGTGGTGTTCGGCCACACCGACAGGCTGCGGGGCTGGGGCCCGGACGAGGTGCTGGCCGTGCTCGGCGTGTATCTGCTGATGGGCGCGGCGATGGGCGGCGTCATCGAGCCGAGCATGCAGAAGCTGATGGAGGACGTGCGCCAGGGTACCCTGGACTACACCCTGACCAAGCCGGAGGAGGCGCAGTTCCTGGTCAGCGTGGCCGAGATCCGGGTGTGGAAGCTGGTCGACGTGGCGCTGGGGCTGGCCGTGCTGGGGGTGGCGCTGGCGCGGCGCGGCGCGGCCGTGGCGCCGGCCGACATGGCGCTGTTCGCGCTGATGCTGCTGGCCGGCGGGGCGATCGTCTACAGCTTCCTGCTGGCGATGGCGGCGGCGTCGTTCTGGTTCGTGCGCATCGGCAACATCCTGGTGATCTTCAGCGACCTGTATCAGGCGGCGCGCTGGCCGATCGGCATCTACCCGGGGTGGCTGCGGATGCTGCTCACGTTCGTGGTGCCGGTGGCGATCGCCATCACGGTACCGGCCGAGGCGCTGGTCGGCCGGCTGACCGGCAGCCGCGTGCTGCTGGCATGGGGCGTGGCGGCCGGCGCGCTGGCGGTTGCACGGTTCGTCTGGATGCGCGGGCTGCGGCACTACTCGGGTGCGTCGGCATGAGCCGCGCGACCATGCGGGCGATGGTGCTGGCCCGCACCGGATCGCTCGCCGACGGCGGTCGGGACCCGCCGGTGTTGGAGTTGCGCCGGCTCCCGGTGCCCGAGCTTCGACTGGACGCAGGTGCCCGAGATGCCGCAACGGTTCGAGAACCTGGTCGCGATGGCGCTCCTGAACTGGGTCCACCAGCAACAGGATGCCGAGGGGAGAGACCTGGACCTTCGCTATTTTCGCGACGTCGACGGACGGGAGGTCGACTTCGTCGTCACCGAGCGCACCGGCCCAGTGCTGCTGGTGGAGGCCAAGTGGTCGGATTCGGGAGTGGACCGCAACCTTCGCTACCTGAAGCGACGCTTTTCCCGATGCCGAATCGTGGCAGCTCAGCGCGACGGGCAGCAAGGACGTTCGGACCCCGGAGGGCATCCGCCTGGCGCCCGCTGCGACGCTGCTCAGCGGACTGGCATAGGCTGACAAGTGGTCAGCCGCGTGAACGGTCCCGGTGCTCCCTGCGGGTGACCAGCTTGAGGCCGGACCAGACGTCGTCCACCGCGCAGACCTTCACGTCCACCAGGCCGAGCGGGAGCGCGTAACGGCGGACGTCGTCCTCGCCGATCTGGCTCGGCACGCCGGAGGAGCGCTTCGGCCACGACACCCAGATCATCCCGTCCGGAGCGATTTGCCGCATCGCGAGAGGCAGCGTGTCCGCCAACTCGCGCTCGGAGCGGGTGAACAGGTGCCAGAGGTCGACGTTCGCGCGGAAGCGGGGCGAGATCGTTACTCCGTCGGAGTCGTCGATGCCGACCAGGTCACCGTACGACATCGGCTCGTTCTTCGGCCGGATCCGGAAGCCTGGCTTGATGCCGAGCTTCTTCGCCAGTGGGGTGCCCGAGTAGCCTGCCATCCGTTGCAGGCGATCTTCGCACGGGCTGCGGCCGTCGCCTTCGCACGGCCGTGGGGTGACGGTCGGTCGCTATGCCAGGTCCAGCCTGACCTCGAGCAACTCCGCGGCGCGGGCCAGGAGCGCCGACAGCGTCGTGGCCAGCTCCTGCGCCTCGGTGCCGAACAGGTACGCCTCGGCCGCCGTGAACTGGCGCCCGGCCCGCTCCTCCTCGTAGAGGCTGCTGACGTAGCCGACGAGCTGAGTGAATCCATCGTTGATGCGGGAGTCCAGGTCAGCATCGGCGCCGGCGCCGCCGGCCAGGCCGTCGGCTGGGTGCCGCTGTCGCCGATCTTCGGGCTGGCGCTGCCCTACTGGATCGGCACCTGGTTCGGCGTCTATCCTACGTGGCAGACCATGGGCGGCCAGGTTGCGGCCGCCGGCTTCGTGATCGGCAGCTACTTCGTGGCGCGCTTGCGCCTGCGAAGCGGCCGCTCACGGGTGCCGGCAGGGCTGACATCGTGGCGCCGGCTGGTGAAGCTGCCCGCCAAGGCGCGTTCAGTGCTCCAGCCCGATTGATGTCGCGTAGTCCAACAAGAACGGATGATTCGCGCCTGGCTTCTGGATTACCGCTCTCTTGCGCCGCTGGTGGCGAGCGAGGCGGCGGCAGCAGCCACCACGCTCCCCGACCGGCTGGGCGTGGCGATGGCGCGGGTGGGCGGCCGGCGCCCGGAGTGGGCGGCGCTGTCGACCTGTCACCGCTGCGAGGTGTACAGCCACGGGGTGAGCGCCGAGTGGCTGCTCGGCGTGTTCCGGGAACACTTCCCGCCGGCCGCCCGGGCAGGCCTCACGGCGGTCGGTGACGGGTGCGCCGCCCGTCACCTGATGCGCGTGGCCGCCGGGCTCGATGCGATGCTGCTGGGCGAGACCGATGTCCAGCGCCAGGTGGCCGCGACGCTGGCGGGGGCGACGGAGGCAGGCAGCGCCGGTCCGGTGGTACACGCGCTGTTCGGAGCGGCGCTCCACGCCGGCAAGCGGGTGCGAACGGAGACCGGCATCGGCCGGCACGCCGCGTCGCTTGCGTCGGCGGCGGTCGATCTGGTCGTCGAGCGTCTCGACCCGGTCGAGCGAGTGCACGCGCTGGTGTTCGGCGCCGGAACGATGGCCCGGCGCGCCTGCGAGCGGCTGGACGCGCGCGGCATCCGGCGACTGACCGTGATCAACCGCACGCTGGCGCGTGCCGAGAGCCTTGCCGCGCTCCATGGCGGCCGTGCCGCTCCGTGGGCCGAAGCTGCCGACGCGCTGCGCGCGGCCGACGTGGCGATTGCGGCCACCGCGGCCCCGGAGCCGTTCATCTGCGCGGAGCTGCTGCGCGACGTGATGGAGACGCGGAGGGGGAAGCCGCTGCACCTGGTCGACCTGGCCCTGCCTCAGAACGTGCATCCCGACGTCGCCGCCGTCGAGGATGTCCGCCACTACGACTTCGACGACCTGGAAGAGGCCACCCGCGCCAGCCGTGCGGCGCGTGCCGCGGAGGTGCCGCGCGCGGAGGCGATCATCGATCAGGAGGTGGCGCGATTCGTGTCGTGGCTGCGCGAGCACGAGGTCGCGCCGGCGCTGCGCCTGCTCGGGGAGCTGGCCACGGCGGCGCGCGACGCGGAGCTGGAACGGGCATGGCGGCGCATGCCGGAACTCACGGACCGGCAGCGGCGGGTGGTGCAGTCGCTGGCTCACAACCTGGCGCGGCGCCTGGTGCGCCAGCCCATGCTGCGCCTGCGCGACGCAGCCGGAAGCGACCGGGCGGGACGCTACCGGGAGGCGCTGGAGCACCTGTTTACCGACCCGGCCGCCGACGAGCCCGATGCCCCCGATGACAAGGAGCGATCATGACCGAGTCCGACGGACCCCGACAAACGCCGCGCACGCTCAGCCATTTCACCCTGCTGAAGTTCACGCCGGCCTACTGGCTGCTCGACGACGAAGAGCGCCGGCGGCGGCGCCGGTCCCTGTGGGAGGGGCTGGCCGGCGTGGCGGATGCCCGACACCTCTATCAGGTGTTCCCGCTGCACGACACCGCCGATCTGCTGGTCTGGACGGCCCTGCGGTCGGCCGAGCCCGAGCGCGTTCACGCCTATTTCCGGGAATACGCGCAGGTGCTCGCGCCCCTGCGGGCGCTGACGGAGGTCAGGCAACCGCTCTGGGGCTTCACGCGGCCGTCCACGTATACCAGGTCGCGGTCAACCCAGGAGGTGGATCCGTTCACCCCGGAGCGCAAGCGCTTCCTGGTCGTCTATCCGTTCGTGAAGACCAGCGCCTGGTACGCGCTGAGCCGCGACACGCGGCAGGGGATGATGAATGGACACATCCGCGTCGGCAAGGAGTACCCGGACGTCACCCAGCTTCTGCTGTACTCGGTGGGCGTGCAGGATCAGGAGTTCGTGGTCGTCTATGAAACCGACGACCTGACCCGCTTCTCCGATCTCGTCAACGAGCTGCGGAGCACCGAGGCGCGGGCCTACACGGAACGCGACACGCCGTTGACGACCGCCCTCCACCACGCCGGGGGAGGCGCCCTGGAGCTGCTCGGATGACCTGTCCCTTCGGAGGACCCGCGTGAACGCCGCGCCCCTGCTGGCGGCCTGTCGGCGCCGGCCGGCGACGCGCGTGCCGATCTGGCTGATGCGGCAGGCGGGCCGCTACCTGCCCGAGTACCGGGCGTTGCGCGCCCGGCACGGCATGCTCGACATCATCGGCGACCCCGAGCTCGCGGCCACGGTCACGCTGCAGCCGCTGCAGCGGTTCGACCTGGACGCCGCCATCATCTTTGCCGACATCCTGCCGCCGCTGATCGGCATGGGACTGGACCTGTCGTTCGGCAACGGCACCAGTCCGGCGATCCACAACCCGGTCCGGTCGGCGGCGGACGTCGAGGCGCTGCGGGTTCCCGAACCGCGTGAACACCTGCGCCCCACGCTGCGTGCGCTGGAGCTGGTCCGACGCGAATTGCCGCCCACGGTGGCCCTGATCGGCTTCGCCGGAGCGCCGTTCACCTTGGCCACCTATGCGGTGGAAGGCAGCACGTCGCGCCAGTTCACCCTCACCAAGCGGATGATGTTCGAGCAGCCGGCGGCGTGGCGTGCCTTGATGGCGAAGCTGGCCCGGCTGGTGACCGACTATCTGATCGCCCAGGCGGAGGCCGGTGCGCAGGTGCTGCAGATCTTCGACAGTTGGGTGGGAACGCTGTCCGCACAGGACTACCAGGAGCATGTCCTGCCCCATGTCCGGGAGGTGTGCGCCGGCGTGCGGCGGACCGGCGTACCTCTGATCTACTTCAGCACCGGCACCGGCGGAATGCTGGACCTCTTGGGCAGCCTGCCGTGCGCGGTGCTGAGCCTGGACTGGCGCGTGGACCTTGTCTCGGCGCGGCGGGCGCTGCCGGGGCATCTGGCGCTGCAGGGCAACCTGGAGCCGGCGCTGCTGTTCGCGCCACCGGAGGTGCTGGAGCAGCGGGCGCGCGTCATCCTCGCCGGCGCGGCCGACGATCCGGGGTTCATATTCAACCTCGGTCACGGGATCCTTCCACAGACGCCGCCGGAGTCCGTCGCCCGGCTGGTCGAAGTCGTGCACGGCCATGAGGTGCCGGTGCCGGGCGCTGCCTCCGGCCCCGCGGGCGCATGACCTCGCTCGGGCTGCTGGTGATGGCCTACGGCGGCCCGGATTCCTTGGACGACGTGGGGCCGTACCTGCTGGACATCCGCGGCGGGCGGCCGACGCCGGCGGCGCTGGTGGAGGAGATTCGCGATCGCTACCGGCGCATCGGCGGCAGCTCACCCCTGCGTGCCATCACGGAGGCGCAGGCCGCCGCTCTGGGGCGCGAGCTGCGCGGGCGCGGCATGGCGGTCACGGTGGCGGTGGGCATGCGCCACTGGCACCCCCGCATCGCCACGGCCGTCGGGCTGCTGGCGGAGCAGGGGGCGACGTCAGCCGTCGGGCTGGCGCTGGCGCCGCATTACTCGCGCCGCAGCGTCGGTGCGTATCAGGATCAGGTGCGTGCCGCGGTGGCCGGTCTTGCGGAGCCGCTTCGCTTCGGTTTCGTCTCCCACTTCGGCGATCATCCGCGGTTCGTCGACGCCGTCGCGCGCGATCTGGGGCGGGTCAGGGAGTCGCTGCACGACGCGGAGGCGGCCCGCGTGCTGTTCTCGGCACACAGCCTGCCGGCCGATTGGGTGAGCGGCGGCGACCCCTATCCGGAGCAGCTTCGCGCCTCCGCCGAATCGGTGGCGGCCGCGGCCGGTCTGGAGCCGTCGCGGTGGCGACTGTGCTACCAGTCCGCCGGGGCGCGGCCGGGAACGTGGCTGGGGCCGCCGCTGGAAGACGAGGTCCGGCGCGCCGCGGCCGACGGTGTGCGCGAGGTGACGGTCGTGCCGTTCGGATTCGTCGCCGATCACGTGGAGATCCTGTTCGACCTCGACATCGAGCTCCGCGAGCTCGGCGACTCGCTTGGGGTGACGGTGACCCGCACGCCCTCGCTCGGCACCGATCCGGAGTTGATCGCGGCGCTGGCGGATCGGGTGCAGGATGCGGCGGCCCTGATCTGATGTCGCCGACCTGATGTCGCTGCCGCGGGTCGTCGTGGTGGGGGGCGGGATCACCGGTCTGGCCGCCGCCTGGTACCTGCGGCGGATCGCGCAGGAAGGACCGCGCGGCTTCGAGGTGGTGGTGCTGGAAGCCGAGCCGGAGGCCGGCGGCAAACTGCGCACCGAGCGCTGTCACGGCTTGCTCGTCGAGGCGGGGCCCGACTCGTTCCTGGCCGGCAAACCCGCGGCCGTCGATCTCTGCCGCGAGCTGGGCCTTGCCGAGGCCCTGATCCCGCAGCAGGAGCCGCGCGGCGCCTACGTCTCACGCCGCGGCCGGCTGGTGCCGATCCCGCCTGGCATGCGGCTGGTCCATCCCACGCGGCCATGGCCGTTCCTGCGCTCTCCGCTTCTGTCGCTGCCCGGGCGCATCCGCGCACTGGCACACCCGCTGGTGCGGGCGAGTCGCAGCGGCGACGAGAGCGTCGGCGCGTTCGTGCAGCGGCGCTACGGAGCGGAGCTGCTGACGGTCCTCGGAGAGCCGCTGCTGGCCGGCATTCACCTCGCCGACCCGTGGCGCCTCAGCCTGCAGGCTACCTTCCCGGCCCTGCGTGCTCCGGTGCGCCGAGCGCGGCCGGGCGCGACAGCGCCTGAAGGGCCCGCGCAGCTACGGGGCAGTCCGTTCGCCAGCCTCGAAGGTGGAGTGCAACAACTCGTCGATGCGTTGTGCACGCACCTCGGCGGTTGCGTGCGGGTGGGCGCCCCGGTCACCCGCGTCGTTCCTGCGGCAGGCGGCTACCGGGTGCACCTGCGGAGCGCCGTCGATGCACCCCTCGCCGCCGCGGCCGTGGTCGTGACCACGCCGGCCGCCGGCGCCGCGAGGCTCGCGAGAACGGCGAATCCACGGCTCGCGGCTCTGTTGGCCCGGGCCGAGGCTGCGTCCTCGGTCATCGTCACCCTGGGCTACCGCGACCCGCGGGTGGCGCTTCCGCTGGCCGGGTCGGGCTTCCTCGTTCCGCGCGACGAGAACAGCAGGCTTCTGGCCTGCACCTGGAGCTCTGCCAAGTGGGCGGGACGCGCGCCGGCCGGCGGCGTCCTGCTGCGCGGTTTCCTGGGCGGCTGGCGCCATCCGGAGGCGCTGGCCCTCGGCGACGGGGAGCTGATCGCGTTGCTGCAGGACGAGCTCTCCGTCGCCCTGGGTGGCTCGTTCTCGCGCGCCGTACAGCCGGCGGTGAGCCGGGTGCACCGCTGGCCGGCCGGCACGCCGCTCTACCGCGTCGGTCACGCGGACTGGCTGGCCGGGGTCCGCGCCGCGTGCGCCGCAAGCCACGGGCTCTGGCTGGCCGGCGCCCCCTACGACGGCGTGGGCATCCCGGATTGCATCCGCCAGGCACGTGAAACCGCGGCAGCCGTCGCCGCGTACCTGCTCGGCGGGCGCACGTAACGCCCTGCGTGGCGCGTGCGCAGGTGGCGGCGGCCCCATCGCTTGTCGAAGGTCTCCTTCCACCGCGCGGGAAGCCGTCACGGCCGGGCTGTCGCGTCCTCGGGCCGGATGGGTTCATCGCAGACCTCGAGCTCGACTCCGTATGGCGCCAAGCGCTTGGCCATGACCCGGATCGCCTCGGGGCTGTTGTCGATCAGGAGGAAATCGCGGCCGAGGCGCGCGGCAGCCTCGCCCAGAGTTCCGCTGCCGGCGAAGAAGTCGATCACCAGGTCGCCGGGAAGCGTGTGGACGCGGACGATGCGCTCGATGATGCCAAGAGGTTTCTGCGTCGCGTAGCCGGTTTTCTCCTTGCCATTCGGACTGACGATCGTATGCCACCAGACGTCGGTGGGAGTCTTGCCGCGAGCGGCTTTCTCGGGACCCACCAGGCTGGGGGCCATGTAGGGAATCCTGTCGATTTCTTCGTACTGGAAGACGTAGCTCTGCGGGTCCTTGGCATACCAGAGGAGGTTGTCGTGCTTGGCCGGCCATCTCGACTTGGAGCGCGCGCCATAGTCGTATGCCCAGATGATCTCGTTGATGAACGACTGCCGACCGAACAGATCGTCCAGCAGTACCTTGCAGTAATGGACCTCCCGGTAATCCACATGCAGGAAGAACGATCCATTCGGCTTGAGCACGCGCCACGCTTCCCGAAATCGAGGCTCCAGGAAGCCCAGGTAGTCGTCGAACGTGTCGGAATAGCCGCTGGAGCCAAGCTTGATCGTCCGATACCGCTTGCCCTGGAAGCCGGTGCGGTCGCCGGCCACCTCGTCGCGACTCGTTCGCAGGGTCTTCCTCGACTGAGTCCGCCCCGTGTTGAACGGAGGGTCGATGTAGATGAGCGCGGCCGACTCGTCCGGAATCGCCGCGAGGGCCTGGAGATTGTCGGCGTGGATGACTCTGCGCATCGGCGCAGCGTCTACGGCAGCAGTGAGACGAACACGCGGTCGCCGGCGTTGAAGCGGGTTGCCGCGGCGGCATGGGCGGTGACCTCCAGCGGCCCGCGCTCGCCGTTCAGCGCGATCGTGAGCTCCCGCACCTCGCCCAGGAAGCGCGCGGTGACCACCGTTCCGTGGCGGCTCGTGCCGTTTGCCGCCTTGGCCGACACGCACACCTGGCCGGGGCGGATCGATACCACCCGCTGCCCGCCGGCGTCGATGGGCTGCGCCGTGCCGACCGGCCCCAGGTCGGAGACCCAGCCGGTGCCGTTGCGGCGGACCCGGACCAGGTTGGTCTTGCCGAGCAGCGACGCGACGAAGCCGTTGGCCGGCGACCAGTAGAGCTCCTCCGGCGTGCCGGTCTGCTGCGGCTTGCCGCCGCGCAGCACCGCCACCCGGTCGGCGATGTTGAACGCCTCGTCGCGGTCGTGGGTCACGAAGATGGCCGTGGTGGTCCGCAGGGCAAGAATCGCGCGCAGCTCTTCGATGAGCTGCGCGCGCAGCGGCCCGTCCAGGTTGTTGAGCGGTTCGTCCAGCAGCAGCACGCGCGGCCGCGGGGCCAGCGCGCGGGCGATGGCGGCGCGTTGCGCCTGGCCGCCGGAGACCTGGTGCGGGAACCGGTGCTGGGCGTCGCCGACGCGGACCAGGTCCATCACCTCGTCGATCCGCCGCGCCCGTGCCCGTTCCGGCAACCGGTGCAGGCCGAACCCGATGTTCTGCCGCAGCGTCAGGTGGGGCAGCAGCGCCGTGTCCTGGAAGACGACGCCGACGCTGCGCTCCTCCGGCGGCAGTGAGTGCCTGCCGTCGGCCGCCCGGGTCTCGCCGATGTCGATCGTCCCGGAGTCGGGCTCCTCGAAGCCGGCCACCAGGCGCAGCAGCGTGGTCTTGCCGCTGCCGCTCTCGCCCAGGACGGCGGTCGTGCCGCCTTCCTCCACGGTGAGGGAGACCCGGTCCAGAGCCGGCGCCGGGCTGCCCTTGAAGCGCTTGCTGACGGAGTCGAGTGTCAGGTCGCCGCCGGAGCGCGGCGGAGGGTTACGCCTGCGCCGGAGCCGGAGCATGGACGGGCGTCGAGCGCGACCGCCGAGGCGCGCGGCCGGTCGCAAGCAGGCGGTTGAGGATCAGGACCGGGCCGAGCCCGACGGCGATGATCACCAGCGCGTACGGGGAGGCTTCGATGATCTGTTCGTTGCCGGCCAGCCGAAACACGTTGGTGGCCAGCGTCTCCAGGCGGAACGGCCGCAGGATCAGCGTCAGCGGCAACTCCTTCAGCATCTCGACGACCATCAGGATCGACGCCGTCATCAGGGCGGGACGCAGGTTCGGCAACGCGACGTGCAGCAGGCCGCGTCCCGGCCGAAACCCCAGGGCGCGCCCCACTTCGTCGAAGCGCGCCGGAATGCGGGCGAAGCCCGAGTCGATCGCGTGGTACCCGAGGGCGAAGAAGCGCACCACGTAGGCGGCGACGAGCGCCAGCCCGGAGCCGGTCAGCAGCAGTCCCGGCGAGAAGCCGAGCATGGCACTCACGGCGTCGTTCAGCCGATGGTCGACCCAGGTGTAGGCGGTGGCGATGCCGACCGCCAGCACGGCCGCCGGCACCGCGTAGCCGGCCGTGGACCAGCGGGCCAGCGCCCCGACCAGCCGGTCCTTGCGGATCCGCGCCGCGTACGCGACCAGCAGGGCGAGCGCCACGGTGGCGGCGGTCGCCGCCACCGCCAGGCCGATGCTGGTGCCGGTCAAGCGGACCAGATCCACGTCGAAGCCCGGCAGGCGGCCGGAGGCCCACCACAGGAGTTGCCCGACCGGCAGCCCGAATCCGGTGATCACCGGCAGGGAGCAGGCGGCCATGGCGCCCAGCGCCCGCGTGCCCAGCAGCCGCCGCCGGACCAGGGGGCGATCGTGCAGCGTCGCATCGCCGAACCGCGCCGAGCCCCGGCCGCGGTGCTCCAGCGCCTGGAGCACCGCGACGATGACGAGCATCAGCGCTCCCAGCGCCAGGGCGACCTTCACGCTGCCGAGGCCGAACCAGCCGCGGAAGATGCCGATCGTGAGCGTATCGACGCCGAGATAGTGCGAGGCACCGAACTCGCCGAGCGTCTCCATCACCACCAGCATCACGCTGGCGACCAGCGCCGGCCGGGTTGCCGGCAGCACCGCGCGTGTAAACGCCTCGACGCCGGAGCTGCCGAGGCTGCGGGTCACCTCCAGCAGGGTCGCTCCCTGCTGGGCGAAGGCCGCGCGCGCGGTGAGATAGACGTAGGGATAGAGCAGCGTGGCCAGCACGAACGCCAGCCCGCCGAAGCCCCGCACCCGCAGGATGGGGTAGGCGCCGGCCGGGATGTCCAGCACCTCCCGGAACAGGAGCTGGGCGGGTCCCGTGTAGTCGAAGATGCCGGCGTACGCCAGGGCTCCGATGTAGGTCGGGAGGGCCAGCGGCAGCACCAGCAGCCAGCCGAGCGCGCGGCGGCCGGGGAAGTCGTACACGGTTACCAGCCACGCGGCGGCCACGCCGACGATCGCGCACAGCCCGGCGACCAGGGCGACCAGGGCGATGGTGGTGCCGATGTAGCGGGGGAGGACGGTCCGGATCAGGTGGCCCATCTCCGCGGACAGGAACCCGTCCAGGTTCGCGATCACGACCAGGAGCGGCGCGCCGATCAGGATGGCAACCGCGACCGGCGCCGCCAGCCAGCCGCGGGACACCGGGACTCGCGACCGGGAACCGCTCCGCGTCCGCTGCGTGGCGACACCGGTACGGATGGTCCTCGGCAGCCGCGCCGTCAGCAGGTCAGCCATTCCGTGTCTCAACCGGTACCATATAAATCAAGCTGCGTTAAGTCCATATAGACGGATTGAGCGAAGAGCGCAAGGGCGTGGGACGGATGAGGGACCGCGCGGGCCGGCGCAGCGGTGCCGCCGCGTCGGGACCGCGCGGGTGGGGCCCATGCGGCCGGCGCTCAACAGGCACCGGCCGCATGGCCGGCCGCTATCGCCAGCCGGCGTGGTCGAACACGCGCACCGCGTCGGCGTTGAGCTCGCCCAGCCGGTGCAGCGGCAGGTCGTCGGCCGTGAAATCGCCCCACGACTGGAGCAGCGGCGACGGGCTGACCGCCGGGTTGACCGGGTACTCGTGGTTGGCAGCGGAGAACAGCTCCTGCGCCTCGGCCCCGGTCAAGAACTCCAGCAGCTTGACGGCGTTGTCGAGGTTCCCGGCGCTCTTGGTGACCCCCGCGCCGCTGACGTTGACGTGGGCGCCGCGATCATCCTGGTTCGGAAAGAAGACCCGCACCTGCGCGCCGACCTCGCGCTCGTACTCGTCCCCGGAGTTGATCAGCAGACCGACGTAGTAGGTGTTGACGACCGCCAGGTCGCCCTCGCCAGCGGCGACCGCCTTCATCTGGTCGCGGTCGTTGCCCTGCGGGGTGCGCGCCATGTTGGCGACCATGCCGGCGGCCCACGCGGCGGCCTCGGCCTCGCCTTCATTGGCGATGATCGAAGCCAGCAGCGACTGGTTGTAGATGTTCGACGACGACCGGATCAGGATGCGCCCCGCCCACATGGGGTGGGTGAGGTCGGCGTACGTGGACAGCTCGTCCGGCGACACGCGGTCCGGGTGGTAGACGATCACGCGGGCGCGCTGCGTGAGGCCGAACCAGTGGCCCTCGGGGTCGCGCAGGTGGGGCGGCACGTTCGCGTCCAGCAGCGCCGACGTCACGGGCTGCAGCAGGCCCATCGACTGGGCGCGCACCAGGCGGCCAGCGTCGACGGTCATCAGGATGTCCGCCCGCGATGCCGAGCCTTCGCGGGACAGCCGTTCGATGAGCTCGTCAGCCTTGCCCTGAATGACGTTGACCTCGATCCCGGTCTGCTCCTCGAAGCGGTCGTAGAGCGCCTGATCGGTGTCGTAGTGACGGTGCGAGTAGACGTTGACCTCACCGTCGGCGAGCGCCGTGCCGCCGGCCGCCAGGACGAAGGCGAGCGACACCAGCAAAAGGAATGTGCGTCTCATGCAGAGACCTCCTGTGAAGAATGTGATCGGGGGTAGTGAAGTAAGTTGAATTAGTCTTGTCAAGTGTCATTAAGATATGTGAATATGAATTAATCTAATCGAGCCGAGGGAGGGGATCATGGGCGAGATCGACGGGCGGCCGCATGCCGGGCAATCGGACATGGATCAGGCAGACATGGGCCAGGACGCGGGGCACGCCGTCCCCTGCGGATGCGTGCGGGCGCTGCGGGCGGGGCCGGAAGCGGCTCTGCCGTGCGCGTGCGTCCGGGGCAATCGGGACCGGCACTCTTCGAGTGCGATTCGCTCCGCTCATTCTTCGAGTGCGGTTCGCTCCGATCACTCTTCGCGCGCGACTGGCGCGGGCGTTCCCATGAGCGATAATGGATTGGGGGGCGAACGAGGTGAGTCGAGCTGACGGACACGGGGGCGGTGGCGGCGGGCCGCCGATCGCCGGCAATCCCGCGTCATTCCCGTCCGACGCGGAGCTGGCGCGCACGCTGGCCATAACCCGCGATCGCGCGACCGTATGCACGCTGACCGCGGACGGCTACCCCTACGGGAGCGCCGTCTCCTACGTTGCGGACGATGCCGGTGCGCCCGTCGTGCTGATCTCGGAGATGGCCCAGCACACGGTCAACGCACGCGGCGACGATCGCGCCAGCGTGCTCATCACGGCCGCGACTCAGGAGCACGCGGATCCGCTCAGCACCGCACGCCTGACGCTGGTCGGCCGGCTGCGACCGCTGGAGCACCCGGGGAAGCGGCGGGACGCCTACCTGGAGCGCCATCCCTACGCGTCCTACTACGCGGATTTCAGCGACTTCGGTTTCTGGCTCCTCGACGTCGAGCGTTGCCGCTTCGTGGGCGGCTTCGGTCACATGAGCTGGGTCACGGCCGACGACTACCGGAGCGCCACGGTCGATCCGCTGGCGGAGGCGGCGGACGGGATCGTCGCTCACATGAACGAGGACCACGCCGACGCCAACCTGCTCTACGTGCAGGCGCTGGCCGGGCTTGCGGATGCCACGGAAGCGTCGCTTACCCGCATCGACCGCTACGGGATGACGCTGCGCGCGCGGACGCCGGCAGGGCCCCGCCTGGCGCGCGTCGCCTTTCCCGAGGCGCTCCGCCGGGCCGATCAGGCGCGCCCGGCGGTGATCGAGCGGCTGGACGCGGCCCGGCAGGCCGCCAGCCGGCCGCGCTGAACCGGCTTCACGGGCCGGAGGCTGCAAACCGGTAGGCGAACAGGGTCGCGCAGGTGATCCGGAAGTTCAGCCGCACGCGGCGTCCTGCCAGGGCGCCGAGGTCGCGTCCGCCCCAGGTCACCGGCACGTCCACGCCCGAGCCGCTCCCAGCGCAGCCCGTCGTCGGACTCGGCGTAGCACAGGCCGGCCGACGGCACATCCGCAAGGTAGGCGCCCATGTACCACATGCGGTACCTTCCGCCGACGCGGTAGATCGACCCCCAGACCGACACCGAGTTGCTCTCCCAGGGCCGCTCGGGGCGCAGCACTGTCCGGGGTGACTCGCTGCGGCCGCTCGATCAGGCGCGTCGGCCCGGCACCTCGGCATCGTCCACGAGCAGATGCAGGTGCGGGTCGTGCATGTACGGACGAGCCTATAGAGGGCGGCAGGGTCAGGGAAGCCGCCTGTGCAGCCCCTTGGCCGTCCGGCGCATTTCGCGGTAGACCTATCGGAAAGGAGGACGAACCTATGGCCGCTGCCTGCCCCGTGTGTGAAGCCGACGTGCCGCTGGAGGACGACGTCGTCATGGGAGAGTTGATCGAGTGCCCGGAGTGCGGATCGGAGCTGGAAGTGGTCTCCCTCGATCCGCTGGAGCTGGACGAGGCGCCCGAGGAAGAGGAGGACTGGGGCGAGTGAGCGAAGCGAACCACACTCGAGGAGTGACAGTTGGTGTCCTGCACTCCCTGGTGCGCAAGGAGGAGAAGCTCCTGCTCGCCGCGTTCCGCGACCGCGGCGTGGAGGTGACGCTGATCGACGACCGCAAGCTGGTGTTCGACCTGCAGCGCCGGCCGGAGGTCGACGTGGTCCTGGAGCGCTGCATCAACCACTCGCGCGCGCTGCACGCCCTGCGCCTGCTGGAGAGCCTCGGCATCCGCTGCGTGAACAGCTACCAGGTCGCCGAAGTGTGTGGCGACAAGATCCTCACCGCCGTCGCGCTGCAGGAGCACGGCGTGCCGCAGCCGGAGGTGCGGGTTGCCTTTACCGACGAGTCCGCGCTGCAGGCGATCGAGGAGATCGGCTACCCGGTGGTGCTGAAACCGGCGGTCGGCTCCTGGGGGCGCCTGATCGCCAAGGTGAACGACCGCGAGGCGGCCGAATCGATCCTGGAGCACAAGCGCATCCTGGGCTCCTATCACCACTCGATCTTCTTCGTGCAGAAATACATCGACAAGCCCGGCCGCGACATCCGCTGCTTCGTGATCGGCGACCGGTGCATCGCGGCAATCTACCGTTCTTCCGCGCACTGGAAGACCAATACCGCGCTGGGCGGCACCGCCGAGGGTGCGCCGGTCACGGCGGAGCTGAGCGAGCTGGCCCTGAACGCGGCGCGGGCCGTGGGCGGCGGGATGGTCGGCGTCGACATCCTGGAGAGCGACGACGGCCTGCTCGTGAACGAGGTCAACTACACGATGGAGTTCAGCAACAGCATCCACACGACCGGAGTCGACATCCCGGCTCACATCGTCGACTACACCATCAGCCGAGCGCCCCAAAGCCAAGCGAACCGGTGATCCGCGCTTCAATCGTCGGCGCCTCCGGCTACACCGGTGGCGAGCTGCTGCGGCTGCTGCTGTTCCACCCCGAGGTGTCGGTGGAGCAGGCCACCTCCGAGCGGCTTGCGGGAAAATACGTCCGCCACACCCATCCCAACCTGCGCGGCGTCACCGATCTGAAGTTCGTGTCGGCCGGCGAGCTCGCCCCGTGCGACGTGCTGTTCCTGTGCCTCCCGCACGGGCGGGCGATGGACCGGATCGACCGGTTCCGCGGGCTGTCCGAGCGCATTGTCGATCTCAGCGCGGACTTCCGCCTGCGCGACCCGCAGGCCTACGTCCGCTGGTACGGCGGTCCGCACCCGCGGCCGGAACTGCTGGCCGACGCGGTGTACGGAATGCCGGAGTTGCACCGTGACCGCCTGCCGGGTGCGACGCTGGTGGCCGGCTGCGGCTGCAACGCGACGGCGACCATCCTGGCGCTGCGGCCGCTGGTGGCGGCGGGGGTGGTCGAGCACGCCGTCGTGGAGGTGAAGGCCGGCTCCAGCGAGGGCGGCAACGAGGCGAGCGCCGCAAGCCACCATCCCGAGCGGTCCGGCAGCGTGCGTTCCTACAAGCCGACCGGCCACCGGCACCAGGCCGAGATGCTGCAGGAGCTCGGCGGCCGGCTGCTCCTGAGCTTCTCGGCGACCGCGGTGGAGATGGTGCGCGGCATCCTGGCCACTGCGCACGTGTTTCTCGCCGAAGACATGGACGAGAAGGCGGTCTGGCGGATCTTCCGCCGCGCTTACGCGGACGAGCCGTTCGTCCGCATCGTCAAGGAGCGCCAGGGCATCTACCGGTTTCCGGAGCCCAAAATCCTCGCCGGCAGCAACTACTGCGACGTCGGCTTCGAGCTCGACGCCGGCGCCCGCCGGCTGGTGGTGATGAGCGCGCTGGACAACCTGATGAAGGGCGCCGCCGGCCAGGCGGTGCAGGCGTTCAACGTCATGCACGGGCTGGACGAGCGCGCCGGGCTGGAGTTTCCCGGCCTGCACCCCGTCTGAGCGGCCGAGTGCCCGCCCGTGTGCCGCCTGCTCGCGGTCTCGTCCCCGCAGCCGTTCGACCTGCAGCGCTACCTGGAGCCCTTCGCGGAGATCGCCCGCACCAGCAGCGAGTACCAGGGACACGGCTGGGGCTGCGGCTGGATGACCCCGGGCGGATGGCGGCTCTACCATGACATCGCGCCGGTCTGGGAGGACCCGTCACCGCCGCGCGGGCGCACGCGGCTGTTCGTCGCGCACGCGCGCAGCGCGTTCCGGGACGAAGGGATCGAGGTGCGCAACAACATGCCGTTCACCGACGGGCGCTCGCTGTTCCTGTTCAACGGGGAGTTGCGCGGCGTGCGGATGAAGGAGGAGGGCCGCATCGGCGCCGAGAAGGTGTTCAACTTCATCCGCCGCTTCGACCGCGGCGACATGGCGGAGGCGATGCGCAAGGGGCTGGCGATCATCGAGCGGCGCACCCGGTTCGTCCGCGCGATGAACATCATCATCGCCGACGCCGACGCCATCCGGGTGACCAACCGCTTCAACGACTCGCCCGACTACTTCCAGATGCATGTTTCGGCATACCCGGAGCGGCTGATACTCTGTTCCGACCCGTTGCCCGCGAGCGGCGTATCCGGCGCTTCCGGGGTGGACGAGTGGCAGCCGCTCGCCACCGGCGAGGTGCACACCTACCGGACCGACCGGGCCTGGACCGACCGGCCGGACCAACAAGGCAGGACCTGAACGCTGAATATCATCAAAGTGGGCGGCGGCAGCGCCATCAACCTGCCGGGAATCGCGGCCGACCTGGCAGAGCTGGCCGAGCCGGCGGTGGTCGTGCACGGCGCCAACGCGCTGCGCGACGAGCTGGCCGAGCGTCTGGGCGCACCGAAACGGGTGCTGACCTCGGTGTCCGGCTACTCCAGCGTGTACTCCGACGACCGCGCGCTGGACATGATCATGCTGGCCTACGCGGGGTTGCGGAACACGCAGCTCGTGGAACTCTGCCAGAGGGCCGGGGTCAACGCGATCGGCTTGACCGGCCTGGACGGCCGCCTGATACGCGGCCGGCGCAACAAGGGCATCCGCGTGCGGCGCGAAGGCCGCACGGTGATCGAGCGCGACCGTTCCGGCAAGCCGGCCGGCGTCAACGGCGCGCTGCTGCGCACCCTGCTCGACGGCGGCTACACGCCGGTGGTGAGCATCCCCATCGCCGACCAGGACGGCATCGCCATCAACTCCGAAAACGACGATATCGTCGTGGCGCTGCATGCCGAGCTGCGGGCGCGGCGGGTGATCCAGCTCATCGAAGCGCCGGGGTTCCTGGAGCACGCCGGTGACGAGTCGTCGGCGCTGCGCGAGGTGGACGCCGCGGCGCTCGACCGGTTCGAAGCGCAGGCCGACGGGCGCATCAAGCGCAAGCTGCGCGCGCTCAAGGACTTGATTGCCCAAGGCGAAGTTGAGGTCATACTGTGCGACGGACGCACCGAACACCCGGTGCGTGACGGCCTTGCGGGGCATGGAACCAGGATCGGATGAACACTCAAGAGACCGAGCAACGCTACGCGTTCGAGGTATACCCGAAGCGGGACCTGACCCTGGTACGGGGTGAAGGCGCCCTGGTCTGGGACGATGCGGGACGCAGCTACATCGACTGCGCTGCCGGCACCGGCGTGGCCTGCCTGGGGCACGCCCACCCGGTCGTCGCCGAAGCGCTCGCCCGGCAGGCGCGGACGCTGATCACCTGCGGGGGCGTGTTCTACAACGACCGGCGCGCGGCGCTGCTGGCCCGCCTGGTGTCGGTGTCGCCGGACAGCCTCACGCGCGCCTTCCTGTGCAACTCCGGCACCGAGGCGATCGAGACCGCCTTCAAGTTCGCCCGGTTGGCGACCGGACGCACCGACATCGTCGCCGCCGCGCGCGGCTTCCATGGCCGCACCATGGGCGCGCTGAGCGCGACCCACAACAAGAAGTACCGGGAGCCGTTCGCCCCGCTGGTCCCGGGCGTGACGCACGTGCCGTACAACAACCTCGACAAGCTGGCGGCGGCGGTCACCGACCGCACCGCGGCGGTGGTGCTGGAACCGGTCCAGGGCGAAGGCGGGGTGCACCGCGGCGCCGACGACTACCTGGCGGGCGCACGCGAGCTGTGTGACGAGCGCGGGGCGCTGCTGATCGCCGACGAGATCCAGACCGGGTTCTGCCGCACCGGCCGCATGTTCGCGGTCGAGCACGCGGGCGTGCAGCCGGACGTCATGTGCGTGGCCAAGGGCATCGCCGGCGGCCTGCCGATGGGGGCGGCGCTGTTCAGCGACAGGGTCAAGCCGGCGGTCGGCATGCACGGCTCCACGTTCGGCGGCAACCCGCTCGCGTGCGCGGTGGCGGACGCGACCATCCGTTACTTGGTCGAGCAGGACCTGGCCGCACGGGCGGCCGAGTCCGGGGCCTACTTCGCGGAGCTGTTCGAGAGGTCGCGTCCCGCCTGCGTGCGGCAGATCAGGCAGTTCGGGCTGATGATCGGCATCGAGCTCAAGGAGCGGTCGCAGCCGCACCTGGTGTCGCTGATGGAGGAGGGGGTGCTGGCGCTGCCCGCGGGCAGGACGGTGATCCGGCTCCTGCCGCCGCTGGTCATCGAACGCGCGCAGGTCGAGGCCGTGGTGGCCGCGCTTTGCAAAGTGCTGGCGCGGTGAATAGGTTATCTGCATGAGAGTCGTCCATCGCATCGCATTCATGCTGACCGTCGTCGGGCTCGCCGCGACGCCGGCATTCGGCCAGACGGCGGAGGACGTGACCACCGTCGTCGGGCTCAACCTGCTCGGCCCGGTCGTGGGCCTGTACAGCGGGTCCTTCGAGCAGGCGATCGACGACGACCTGAGCATCTTCGTCATCCCCACCTACTTCAACGCCAAGGCGGGCGTTTTCGACGCGCTGGCGAGCCTCGCGGACATTCAGCCGGAGGACTATGACCTCTGGTACCTTGCGGTCGCCGCGGGCGCGAACTACTTCATCGACGGCACGGCTCCGGCCGGCGTGTTCGCCGGCGCATGGCTGCAGCCCGGCTACGGGCGCGCGCGATTCGAGGCCAGCGCGCTCGCGGACAGCTCCGAAGTGACGTTGGAGGCCTCGACCGTGACCCTGACCGCCAGCGCGCACGTCGGCTACCGGCTCATCTGGGGTCCGGTGGCGATCACCCCGCGCGTGGGCATCGGCTACCAGCTCGCGCTGAGTCCCGTGTCCGGCTTCGACACGCGCATGAGGAACTTGGTGGACAACGTGAACACCGGACTTCGGTTCCCGTGGGGGGTCGATGTCGGGATTGCGTTCTGAGCGCTTCCGCCGGCTTGCGGATTTCTGAAAAGAACTTTATGATGTAAAGCATCCTTGGCCGACCGGAAGGGAGAGACAGGTCTTCATGGATGCACACGGCGGGGCCGCCGGTCCGGTCGAACGTCTGGAGCGGATGCTCCGCTCGCCGCTGGCGCGGCTGCTGGCAATCAGCGGGCTGGCGCTCGTGCTGCAGGTTCCGGTGCTCTTCATCGGCGATCTGGTGCGCGAGCGCCGGAGCACCCGGGACGCTGCGGTGGAAGAGATGGGCTCCACCTGGGGCGGAGTGCAGCGCCTTGCCGGACCGTTCCTGGTCGTGCCGTACCGGGTTCCGTCGGCAGACGCCGATAGCGCGCCAGCGGAGGCGGTGGCCACGTTCCTGGCCGCCGAGCTGAGCGTGGCTGCCGACCTCAGTACCGAGCGCCTGCGTCGCGGGCTGTTCGAGGCGCCGGTGTATCGGGCGGCCATCGTGCTGTCCGGCACGTTCGAGCCGCCGGACTTCGCGCAGTGGGCGGTGCCGTCCCACGAGGTGCTGTGGGAGCGGGCAGAGCTGGCCTTCGACGTGTCGGGCGTGCGGTCCATCCGGACCGGTGCGCGGCTGCGGTGGGGGGAGACGGATCTCGAATTCGAGCCGGGGACCGGACTGCGCGCCGGCGGCACCGGCATCCACGCGCGGGTCGGCGGTCCGTGGCGGAGTCGAAACGGCCTGACGTTCCAGGCGACGCTGGATCTGGCCGGCAGCGCAAGCCTGCGGGTGGCCCCGACGGGCCAGGCGACCGCGATGGAGGTCACCGGCGACTGGCCGCACCCGAGCTTTCGGGGAGCGTGGCTGCCGGCGGAGCGCGAGCTCCGCGACGACGGATTCAGCGCGGAGTGGCGCATCTCCCACCTCGGACGCGGCTTTCCGCAGAGCTGGCGCGGGACGACGTACGGCAAGGAAATCGAGACTGCCTCGGTCGGCGTGGATCTGCTGACTCCGGTCGATCCGTACCGGCAGTCGGAGCGCAGCCTGAAGTACTCGCTGCTGTTCCTGGCGCTGACGTTCGGGGTCGCGTGGCTGTTCGAGGTGCTCGGCGGCGCGCGGCTGCACCTCGTCCACTACACGCTGATCGGCGCGGCCATGTGCCTGTTCTACCTGCTGGAACTGGCGCTCAGCGAGCACATCGGCTTTCCCGCGGCCTACGCGCTGGCGGCTGCGCTCGTGGTGGTCACCAACGGAGCGTACGCCCAGTCGCTGCTCGCGCCGCGCCGCGCCGCGCTGCTGGCCGGCGTACTCTGTGTCCTGTATGCCGGCATCTACGTGCTGCTGCAGCTCGACGACCACGCCCTGCTGGCCGGGGCCGGCGCGCTTTTTCTCATCCTGGCCGCGATCATGTACGCTACGCGCGCCGTGGACTGGCATGCCACCGGCTCGAAGCCGGAACGGGCAGGAGGAGGAACGAGATGAAGACCGCGCAGCAGGCGCGCAGCGAGGGGCGGGGCCCCGCGATCTGGCTGGCCGGCGACCCGGCCGACCTCGGCGAGTGGATGGAGCGCGGCGCGGCCGGGATCGTCACCAACACCGTCGTGCAGAACCAGTTGGTCAAGAAGTACGGGACGCTCAAGGAAGTCACCCAGCGCTACCTGGACATGACCGACAAGCCGGTCGTGGTGGAGATCGACGGCCACAGCACGGCCGAGCTGATCGACGTCGGGCACGCCTTCACGGTCATGTCGGACCAGATCATCATCAAGGTACCGTGTACCTCCCAGGGCCTCGGCGCCTTCCGGGCGTTTGCGGCCGAGGGGGTGGAGACCTTCTGCACGACGGTGTTCTCGCTCACGCAGGCGGCGGCGGTCGCGCAGGCGGGCGCCACGCACGTGCTGCCGTTCTGCGAACCGGTCAAGCAGCTCAACGACGATCCGGCCCGGCTGGTGCGCGAGTGCCGGTGCATGTTCGACGGCTGGGCGCAGCGTCCCTTCGTCACCGCGGCGCTGGTGCGGTCGCTGGACGTGGCCTACGCGGCGCTGCGCGCGGGAGCGGACGGCATCATCATCTTCTGGACCACGCTCAAGGAGATGATGGACCACCCGCTCACCACCGAGTGGAACAAGACCTTCCTCGACGAATGGAACGCCATGCACGCCGACGGCAAGCTCGACGGCGTGCCGGTGGCCGACTGAGGCATCCGTGGCGAGCCGGTTCGACACCGGCGTGCTGGATCGGACGCTGGTGCGCAAGCGACAGGAACGAGAGCGAGTGCGCCGTGCGGTGCAGGCGCGCGCGCTCCATCTGCTCGATGAGTCACCGGTCGCCGTGGGTGAGGCGATCCTGTTCGGGTCCGTGATGCGGCCCGGACAGTTCGACGCCGAATCCGATGTCGATGTCGCCATTCCTGCGGTCGCCCCGAGGGCCTACTTCACGCTCATGGGCCACCTCGAGGACGGGCTCGGGCGTGACGTCGACCTGGTCACGATCGACACCTACCATTTCGCCGATGCAATACGGCGAACCGGACTGCGATGGACCGGGACTCGCACTTGACGCTGGCCTCTTGGAAGCGTTTCTGACCGAGCTGGATCCGGGAAGCGCGTGATGCACGACGGGACGCTGTACGACCGGCTCGATGCCACCTCGCAGGCGTGCATCGATGGGGTCACTTCGCGCTACCGCTGCACGGTGCAGGAGGTACGGGAGATCTGCGAAGCGGCCCGAGACCTGACCATGTGGGGCGAGCCCGGGCTCGGCTCGTGGTGGGCCGATGCCGAGTCGGCGGTCCCCCCGCGGCTGAACCCGCGCGAGCGCAAGAAGCGGCTGGTCACCGCGCTCCGGCAGCATCTGCAGCGGCTGCGGTCCGAGCCGACCCGCTACGATCGCCCCGCGGCGAAGCCCGAGCGGCCGCTGGCGAAGCCCGAGCGGGAACTGGCGAAGCCCCAACGGGCACCGCTGCGGTTCGTCGACGCGCCCGCGGAGACATCGGTGTTCGGCGACTGCCCGGTGCGCTCCGACCGCACCCTGTGCTGCAACCTGAAGACGATCGACGCGGTGCAGAACTGCTCGTTCGGCTGCAGCTACTGCACGATCCAGACCTTCTACGGCGACCGGGTGACCGTGGACCGCGACCTGGGCCGCAAGCTGCGCGAGATCGATCTGGACGACCGGCGCTTCTACCACATCGGCACCGGCCAATCCTCGGACTCTCTGGTGTGGGGCAACCGCGCCGGCATGCTGGACGAGCTGTGCCGCTTCGCCGCCGAGCATCCCAACGTGCTGTTGGAGCTCAAGACCAAGTCGGCCAACGTCAGCTACTTCCTGGAACGACAGGTGCCGGCGAACCTGGTGTGCAGTTGGTCGCTGAACACCGCGGCCGTGATCGAGCACGAGGAGCACTTCACCGCTTCGCTGGAGCGCCGCCTGGCCGCCGCGCGCCGCTTCGCCGACGGCGGCCGCCGGGTGGCGTTCCACTTCCATCCGATGGTCCACCACGACGGCTGGGACACCGAGTATCCGGCGCTCGCGGAACGGCTGCTGGACGAGTTCGCGCCGGAGGAGGTCGCCTTCGTGTCCATGGGGTCGGTGACCTTCATCAAGCCGGTGATGAAGCAGATCCGCCGGCGCGGGGAGCCGACGCGCATTCTGCAGGCCGAGCTGGTCGCCGACCCGCACGGCAAGCTCACCTATCCGGACGAGCTCAAGGTGCGCATGTTCCGCACGATGTACCGGGCGCTCGCGCCGTGGCACGGCCGCGTGTTCCTGTACCTGTGCATGGAGAAGGCGACGATCTGGGACCAGGCGTTCGGGTGGCGCTACGCGTCCAACGATGAGTTCGAGCGCGCGTTCGGTGCGGCGACCCTGGGATGGCCGCCCGGAGCGGCCGGCGAACGGCAGAGCGCTTGAGAGGCGTTCCCGCGCCCGTGAGCCGGATGCTCTCATGGCGGAAGGAGCCGGGCGTGCGCGTCGCCGGCAGCCGCGGGCTTGACCGGTTCAAGGTGCAGGCGCCGGGCGGCGTGGCTCAGCCGGACGGCGGCTGCCGGCTGTTCTACACCGCGGTCGGGCCGGACAAGCCGTTCGCCGACTGTCAGGGCTGCATCCTCAGCGCCGTCTCCGCCGACGGCCTGACGTTCGCGGTGGAGCCGGGCATCCGCGTGGCGCCCGATCCCGTCCGGCCGGAGCTGTCGCTGCGCGTGCTGGCGCCCAGCGTCACGCCGATCGCCGGCGGTTGGCGCATGTACTTCGAGGGCCGCGGGCCGGCCGATCGGCCGACGGTAATCGCCAGCGCCGTGTCGGACGACCTGCTGCGATGGCAGGTCGAGCCGGGCGTGCGGGTTGCCGGCTCCGAACGCTGTGGTGCGCCGCGCTTCCTGCCGCTGGGCGGCCCATCGTGCGGAGAGGGCGCGGGCCGGCTGTTCCATTTCCGCGCCGACGACGGACCGCCACCGCGGAGCGCCGTCTACTCGGCGGTCACCGAGGACGGGCTGTCGTTCAGGGGGGAAAGAGGGGTGCGCATGTCGAGCCGTACCGGTGAGCTGGACTCCTCCGGCATCACGGCGGCGGAGGTGATCCCTCCTGCGGAACCCGGTGCGCCCTGGGTGATGATCTACTCGGCGTGGCAGGACGTGCCTCCGGGCACCGAGGTGCCGCTGCACCCCAGCCGCGACCCCGACGCCGTCGCCAGCGGACGCAGCGCCGACTTCGCCACCGCGTCGATCGCCATCGATCTGTGCGGCTACCGATCGCGCATCATGGCGGCGACCTCGTCGGATGGAGTCCACTTCGGTCCCGGCCGCGTGGTCGTCGAAGGCGGCGGGTACGACAGTGAGGACATCGATGCCGTGCACGCGGAGGACATGACGCTGGTGCGGCTCTCCGACGGGCGCTACCGGATGTACTACGCGTCGTGCGACACCGCCGGCAACTGGCAGATCGCGAGCGCGATCAGCGCCTGAGACGAGCGGCGCCGGAAGGACTCGGGCCGCAATGCCTACCAGCCGCAACTCCTACCAGTTGGTGAACGACCCGTCGGGCCGGCGCAGGTGCGGGGCCTCCCAGAGCTTCAGCGGAGTCTTGGCGGCGGGCGCCTCCGGGTCGAACTCGACGCCGAGGCCCGGCCCCTCCGGCACCGCGTAGGTCACGCCGTCCAGCACCGGCATTACCGGGAACATCTCCCGGTCGAACAGGGCGATCTTCTCGGGGCTACGCTCCTCCAGCCACGCGTACTGCGCGGTCGCGGCTGCCAGGTGCAGGTTGGCCGCGGTGCTCACCGGGCCCAGCGGGTTGTGCGGCATCAGGTCGATGTAGTGCGCCTCGCACCAGCCGACGACCTTCATCGCCTCGGTGAAGCCGCCGACGTTGCAGATGTCCAGCCGCGCGAACGCCGGGATTCCCGCTTCCAGGTACGGCAGGAACTGCCACTTGCTGGCGAACTCCTCGCCGATCGCCATCGGCACCTGCGTCATGCGCTGCAGCGCCTCGTACGCGCCGGGCGTCTCGTCCCGGATCGGTTCCTCCAGAAAGTCGATCGTGCCCGGTGGCATGGCCTGGCAGAAGCTCGCCGCCTCCGCGACCGAGAGGCGGTGGTGGTAGTCGATGCCGAGTGCGGCGCGGCGGCCGATCGCCTGCCGCGCGGCGATCAGGGTGTCGGCGGCCGCGCCGATCGACGGCCGCGGATCGAAGATCCCTGCCGTGTCGTCCACGGGTACCGGCAGCCGGACGCAGGGCCAGCCGGCATCGACCAGCCGCACCACGTCGGCCACCGCGTCTTCGCCGAAGCCGTGCGTCGTGGTCGCGAAGCACGGGACGCGGTCGCGGTGCGTGCCGCCCAGGAGCTGGTACACCGGCACGCCCAGGGAGCGGGCGACCAGGTCGTGCAGGGCGATGTCGATCGCCGACAGCGCTGCGGTGAGCACCCGCCCGCCCTCGAAGTACTGACTCCGGTAGACCTCCTGCCAGATGGCTCCGATGCGCCGAGGGTCGCGGCCGACCAGGAACTCGCTGAAGTGGCTGACCGCCCCTCGGACGGCGAGTTCACGGCCGGTCACGCCCGACTCGCCGAGCCCCACGTGGCCGTCGCTCGATTCGATCCTGACGATACAGAGGTTGCGGATGCCGCCGGGGACAATATGGGTCTCGATGCGCGCGATCTTCATGTCGTCAGTGTCCTCCGGTGCGTGCCGGCGGGCAAGGGCTGCAGTCCGACAGCGTCGATGATTGCAGTTATCGCCGCTGTCGCTGCTGCTGCTCTGCGTGGTGCTAGTGATGGCGCTCGCGCTGGTGTTCGCCCCTGATGCCTACGCTAGCGGCGGAAGCGAAGACGACGAGGACGACGAGCCGGCATCGGAGCCCAAGCCAGAGACGTACAGGGCTAGGATTCGCTGTGGAAGTGCCTACATCGTTGGCACAGGAACGACGTATAGTGACGCGAAGAAAGATGCCGAGGCAGAGTGTGCTGCACGAGCGGAAGCGCGACGACGCGAACAAGAAGAACGGCGACGGCAATGGGAAGCTGACAATCCGCTGTGCGGGTACTACAACGAACGGAACGATGTGGTAGTCTTGGGTCGAATGAGCGAGGATCGTTGCGATCGCAGGATCGAAGGCATCATAGAGCGGCAACGTCTGCTCGGCATCTATCGACATGGCTCGATCCGAGCGATCAAACAATGGTCGGGGATAGATATTTGATACACAAGAGAATATGGCGGCATGTATGCCGGATCATGACCTCGCTGAAGCGGAGATGGAAGGCGACTGACGATCCTTACAGCAGGTATGGGAGGACACCTGACCGAACCAACTTGAGCAGCTACACCGGAGAGATGTGACCGCTCTTCCCATCCGCTTGCGAGCGTCGTCAACGGTAGTCAAGGCCCCGCGACGCGGGAGTTGAAGCGAGGCCGACTCGGTTGGGGTGACCGGTGATAGGACTGATCACTCCGGCCGGTCTGGCGGTTGCCCGGAGTCGACGTACGACGATGGGCCATTCAGACCCCGAGCGCGACACGGGCACGGATCTGGGAGTGCTCAACTGCCTGCCGGACGCCGGACGGGTTGGCGTGAGCGGGTCGACGTGACGGCCTGCTGCCGAGGCGGGCGAGTGGATCGACCGGTCGTGGCCGATCGTGTTCCGGTTCAAGGGGCCGACGCTACCCATGGCTGGACGGACGGCGACACGGTCAGATCCGCTCGCGACCGGCGCGCCGATGCTCGGCCGGAGCTTCGAGTGTCGCGCGCCGAGGGACGGTATTCAGCCTCCGGCGCGGATACCAACGTGACAACTGGAGGGACCGGCCGGCACCAATCTGCGGCGACGAGACGCCGCTGCCCCCGGTCTGCGATCGTTCCACCTCCGCTGTCGTCTGGCGGTGCAGGGCTACAAGAATTTGGCGACCGCACCGCGTTCGGCGGTTGCACCGGCCGAATAGTGCGTGACCATGCGGGCCGTCTTCCAACCGCCGGCGAGCATCGTCTCGGTGACCGAAGCCCCCCGACGGGTGAGCTCCGAGGCGAGGCCGACCCGCCCCGAGTGACCGGTGACCCGACCTTCCACGCCCGCGGCCCGGGCAGCAGCGGCGAATCGACGCGCGATCGACGCCCCGTTGAGTCCTCCGAGCACCGGTCTAGTAGCCATGTCCGGTGAAGCCGGCCGGAGTTCCAGGACGGCGCGGGCGGCTCCTTCCTTGAGATACCGCACGTCGGCAGCAGTGCCTTCCTGATCGGTCTTGGAGCGGCCGATGCGGACCAGTACCCCTGTGCCGTCGGTGGCGAGCTCAACGTCACGCCACGTGAGGGCGGCAGCTTCGCTTCTTCGTAGTCCACCTTGGAAGAGGAGCGCGGCGATCGCGCGATCGACGAGACCGCGGGCTTCGGCAGCCCCACCGGACTCGACGCCTCGACCGGTTTTCCTGGGGTTGCACGCCGTGGCGAGTATCGCGGCGAAATCGTCCGCAGTGATCGCTTTCGCTTGGCCGGGGCCGCGACCAGCCGCTTGGCGGCGGAGCCCCGTGAGCGCACGGCGAACCACCTCGTGCGCCGTGGGGTCGGGTTCTCCGGCGTCCCGGTGGACCGCGCCGATGGCGGCGCGCGCGGCATTCAGCATTGCGGCGGAGGCGCCCTGCTCAGCCCGAGCGGCAAGATACGCAGCGACGGCTTCGGGCGCGGCAGGAAGGGCCGCGTGCGCCTTTGCAACGGCCCACTTGGTCCACGCGGACCATCCATAGTGATACTGCCGGCGAGTGCTGTCGGAGCGGCTTGCATCGATCGCCGCCACCACGCGGTCGTCGTCGCGATTTGTGGCGGAGTCGACGGGCCGTGTCGCCGCGAGGGGCGGCAGGAACGGATCCAACGCCGGAGCAAGGTCTCTGGCGTTGTGGTGCCCTGGATAAAGCGAGATCAGTGCCACCCACGCAACGGCACAGAAAACCCACACGGCGAACGAGAACGCCGATGCGAAAGCGTCCCACGCATCTCCATGCGCGGCAAGAAGAGATGGAATACAAGCTGCCATTCCAACATAGGCGAGCGCCGTATCCGATTGGTCAACCCCGACGGAACCTCCATACAGGGATCATAACTGCAATCTCGATTCGATCATCTTGCGATCCCTCCATGGGTCTGTGCGGTCAGGGCAACCCAGTCACATCTCAGGTAACATATCAGAGGGCGGGGGGCCGGCGCAACCCGCAGCGGTCGGGCAACCCGGTCGGGATGTCGGCTCCCCGCCCATGGCTTGCCGAACACGCTCGGTATGGCGCACCTTCGGATGCGAACCGTGCCCCATCGACTCCTCCGGTTCGCCCTGCAGCGGACCTACCGCGAACCGCGCATGTTCCGCGCGCCCGCCCGTCTCAAGCGCCGCTACGACGCGGTCGTCATCGGCGGCGGCGGACACGGGCTGGCGTGCGCCTACTATCTGGCGCGCGACCACGGCGTGCGCGACGTGGCGGTGCTCGAACGGAGTTACATCGGCGCGGGCGGCACCGGCCGCAACACCGCCATCGTCCGCTCCAACTACCTGACCCCGGAAGGGGTGAGCTTCTACGAGGAGAGCGTCCAGCTCTTCCGGCGCCTGTCCGCCGACCTGGACTACAACCTGTTCTACAGCGAGCGCGGACACTTCACGCTCGCCCACACCGACTCGGCCGTGCGCACGATGCGGTGGCGGGCGGAGGTCAACAAGCACCTGGGCGTGGACAGCGAGCTGGTCGACCGGGAGTTCATCGCCCGCACCTGCCCGCTGCTCGACCTGGACTGCGGCCACGACATGCCGGTGATGGGCGCGCTCTGGCATCCGCCGGGAGCGATCGCCCGGCACAACGCGGTCGCCTGGGCCTACGCGCGCGGGGCCGACCGGCTCGGGGTGGAGATCCATCAGCACACGCCCGTGACCGGCCTGCGGCTCGAAGGCGACCGGGTCACCGGCGTGGAGACCGGCCGGGGCGTGATCGAGACCGACCGGGTGGTCAGCGCCGTCGCCGGGTACACGCCGGCGATCACGGAGATGGCCGGGATCCGGACGCCGCTGGTCATCCATCCGCTGCAGGCGTGCGTGACCGAGCCGCTGAAGCCGTGGCTGGACGTGATCGTCGTCTCCGGGTCGTTCCACATCTACGTCAGCCAGTCCTCGCGCGGCGAGATGGTGATGGGGGCGTCGCTGGACCCATACGAGGTGCACTCGACGCGCTCGACGCTGGAGTTTGCCGAGGGGCTGTCCGCCCACGTGCTGGCGGTGTTTCCGCATCTCGGCGGGGTCAAGGTGCTGCGGCAATGGGCGGGTCTGGCCGACATGACCCCGGACTTCTCGCCGATCATGGGACTGACCCCGGTGGACGGCTTCTTTCTGGACGCCGGCTGGGGCACCTGGGGGTTCAAGGCGACCCCGGTCAGCGGCAAGACCATGGCCTGGACCGTGGCGCACGGAAGCCCCACCCGCTGATCGAGCCGTTCCGGCTGTCGCGGTTCCGTGAGTACGAGCTGGTGGGAGAGAAGGGGGCGGCCTCCGTCGGCCACTGAGATGAAGGGCTTGGGATGAAGGGCCTGGCATGAAGCTGCTGCGCTGTCCGGTGAACGGCGAACGGCCGTTGCAGGAGTTCGACTACGGGGGCGAGTACCGCCCGCAGCCGGACCCCGACGCGGTCTGTGACGAACGCTGGGCGTCGTACGTCTTCGACCGGGCCGGCGCCGCCGGCGTGCGGCGCGAGTGGTGGTACCACGTGCCCAGCGGCACCTGGTTCATCGCCGAGCGCGACACCGGCACCGACCGGGTCGCGCGGACCTACCTGCCGGACCGGCTGGCATGAGCTCGCCGACGGGCCGGCGCCTGACGCCACAACCAGGCGAGTGGATCGACCGGTCGCGCCCCATCTCCTTCCGTTTCGAGGGACGTCGCTACCGGGGCCTGCGCGGCGACACCGTCAGCTCGGCGCTGCTCGCGGCCGGCGTGCCGGTGCTCGGCCGCAGCTTCAAGTACCACCGGCCGCGCGGTGTGCTCAGCCTGTCCGGCGCGGATGCCAACGTGATGCTGCAGGGATCGGCCGGCACCAACCTGCGCGGTGACGAGACGCCGCTGACCGATGGTCTGGACGTGCGCGCGGTGAACACGCTCGGCGGCGTGCGCAGGGACCTGCTGTCGGTCCTGGGCTGGTTCTCCGCCTTCACGCCGGTCGGTTTCTACTACAAGGCGCTGCACACGCCGCGGGCGCTGTTCCCGTTCTACGAGCGGGCGCTGCGCAGTCTGGCCGGGTTGGGGCGGATCCGCGCCGACCACCGCGCGGCGCCGTCGCCTAAGGAGTACGCCTTCTGTGACGTGCTGGTCGTGGGCGCCGGGCCGGCCGGGGTGGCAGCCGCGAACGCCGCGGCCGCGAGCGGGGCGGAGGTGTTGCTTGCCGAGTCGAGCGAGCGGCTGGACGGCTGCGTCGGCGAGTCGGTGCGCAGCGGCGTCGACTGCCGTTTCGGCACCACCTGCGCCGGGGTGTACGACGACCTGTGGGTGGCGCTGGTCGACGACCGGAGGCTCACCAAGGTGCGCGCCCGTTCGCTGGTGGTCGCGGCCGGCTGTGAGGATCAGCCGGCCGTGTTCGGCAACAACGACCTGCCGGGCGTGATGCTCGGCGAAGCCGCGCGCCGGCCGGTGGAGCGCTATGCGGTTCGCCCGGCGGAACAGCCTCTGGTGCTGACCGCCGGCAGCGGCGGCTACCGGCTGGCGGACGACCTGCGCGGTCGCGGCATCGGCATCGCCGCGGTGGTGGATCTCCGGGAGGAGGCGGCGGGGCGCCCGCCGCGAGGCGATCTGGAGGCGGCCGGCATCCCGGTCTTCCAGGGCCACGCGGTGGTGGAAGCCGTGCCGGCGCGGGGCGGCGCCGGCGTGCGCGCGGCGCTTATCCGCTCCGTCGACGCAGGCGGCCGTCCGACCGGCGCGGCGCGAACGGTCGCCTGCGGCGGCATCATCGTCTGCGTCGGCCGTTCCCCGCGTGACGGGCTGCTGCGGCAGGCCGGCGGCGCGATGGCGTACGATGAGCGGCTGCACCGGCACGTGCCGGACTCGCTGCCGGACGGCGTGTTCGCCGCGGGCAGCGTGGCCGGAGCGGATGGCGGGACCGCGGCGGCCGACGGGCGCCGCGCCGGCCATGCGGCGGCGGCCTGGCTCGGCCTGGCGTCGCACCCGGCGCCGGAGGGGCCTCCCGATCGGGGCGCGTCCGAGTCCGGTCACCCGTATCCGGTGTTCGCGGGGCCGCACGCCAAGGCGTTCGTGGACCTCGACGAGGACCTGACCGTCGGCGACCTCGCGCACGCGGTGAAGGAGGGCTACGACGATGCGGAGCTGCTCAAGCGGTACGCGACGGTGGGCATGGGACCGAGCCAGGGCAAGCACGCCAGTGTCAACGCGCTGCGCGTGCTGGCGCGCCTGACCGGCCGCTCGCTCGGCGACTCCCGGCTCACGACCGCGCGGCCGTTCGCCAGCCCCGTGCCCATGGCGCACCTGGCCGGCCGCGGCTTCACGCCGGTCCAGCGCACGCCCGCGCACGACCGTCACGAGCGGCTGGGAGCGGAGATGATGTACGCCGGGACCTGGCTGCGGCCGGCCCGATATCCGCGCTCGGGCCTGGACCGGGAGGGCTGCATCGACGCCGAAGCGCGCGACGTTCGGTCGCGGGTCGGGCTGATCGACGTGGGCACGCTGGGCAAGCTGGAGATCTCGGGCGCGGATGCCGTGCGTTTCCTGGAGCGCATCTACACCGGGCGTTTTGCGAAGCTGCGAGTCGGCATGACCCGCTACGCGGTCATGTGCGACGAAACCGGCGTGGTGGTGGACGACGGCGTCATCGGCCGGCTCGGTGCGGAACGGTTCTACGTATCGACCACCTCGTCGGGCGCCGATCAGGTGTATCGGGAGATGCAGCGGTGGGCCGCGGTCTGGCGGCTCGACGTCACGCTGGTGAACGCGACCAGCACCTACGGCGCCTTCAACGTCGCCGGCCCGTACGCGCGGCAGGTGCTGGCCGGGCTGACCGATGTCGACCTGTCGGCGGAGGCATTTCCCTATCTGGGCATCCGCGAAGGGGCGGTGGCGGGGGCGCCGGCGCGCCTGTCGCGGGTGGGCTTCGTCGGCGAGCTGGGCTACGAGGTCCACGTTCCGGCCGGCTTCGCCGCGGGCGTCTGGGACGAGTTGCTGCGCGCCGGAGAGCGGCACGGGATCGTCCCGTTCGGGGTGGAGGCGCAGCGGCTGCTGCGCCTGGAAAAGGGGCACCTGATCGTCAGCCAGGACACCGACGGCCTCACCGACCCGTTCGAGGCGCATCTGGGCTGGGCGGTGAAGCTCGACAAGCCGTTTTTCGTGGGCAAGCGGAGCCTCGAGATCATCGCCGCGAAGGCGCGGCGCCGCCGGCTGGCCGGGTTCGAGCTGCCGCCCGATGCGCCGGTGCCGCTGGAGAACCACCTGATCGTCGATGACGGCCGCGAGATCGTCGGCCGTGTCACCAGTGTCGGCCGCAGCGGCGCGGTGGGGCGCACGATCGGCCTGGCCTACGTGCCCGAGTCCGCAGCGGAAATCGGGTCCGCGCTGCAGATCAAGGGCGTAGGCGGTGAGATCATTGCGGCACGGGTTGCCGCAACGCCGTTCTTCGACCCGGAAGGCGTGAGGTTGAGGTCATGAGGCCGCCGCCGGTGCGCCGCAGCGCGCGCCTTAGCGCCGTGCATGCGTGCCTGGAGCGCCTCGGCGCGGTCTGGGACGAGCGCGAGGGCGCTGTGCGCCCCATGCACTTCGGGGATCCGGAGGCGGAGGCCGCGATCGCGCCGGTGCTCGCCCTGGCGGACCGCGGCACGATTCCGCGCATCGGCCTGAAGGGGCCGGATGCCATAGGGTGGGCGCGCGCGCAGGGGATCCCGGTGCCGGACGAGATCTACGGCTGGACACGGGCGGACGGCGGCGGATTGAGCGTGCGTGTGGGAAGCGGCGAATTGTTCCTGGAGGGGCCGCACGCCGCCACGGCCGAAGAAGGGCTGGCAGAAGCCCCGTCCGGAACTACCTGCTGGCCCGTGCGGCGCGAGGACGCTGCGTTCCTGTTGTGCGGTGAGCGTGCGCTCGAAGTGCTGGCGCAGGTATGCTCGTACGACTTCCGCGGCGCCGCCGGCACGTTCGTGATGACGCGGGTGGCGATGGTCTCCTGCTCGATCCTGGTTGAGGGAGGCTTGGCCGAGGTCGACGGGGAGGAAGACGCGGCCGGCGGTCCGGTTTACCATCTGTGGGCCGCCGCCAGCTACGGGCTCTACCTGTGGGACGAGTTGCTCGCGATCGTGCGGGACTGCGGCGGCGGCCCGGTGGGCGACGCGGCCCTGGTGGCGGTGCTGCCGGCCCGGTGAACGGGTGACCAGGTCAACCGACGACAGAGGACATGGTGAGGACATGACACGAGAGGACGCGCAGCAACTGCTCCGGCGGCGCGACGTGAAGTTCGTGCTCGCCCAGTTCGTGGACATGCACGGCGTCGCCAAGACCAAGGCGGTGCCCGTATCGCACTTCGACGACGTGCTCGCAGACGGCGCCGGCTTCGCCGGCTTCGCGGTGTGGGGGATGGGTCAGCAGCCGCACGACCCCGACTTCATGGCGGTGGGCGACCTGTCCACCCTGTCGCTGGTGCCGTGGCAGCCGGGCTACGCGCGCATCGTCTGCGACGGGCGGGTCAACGGGCAGCCTTGGCCGTACGACACCCGCCACGTGCTCAAGGAGCAGCTCCGGGGGCTCGGCGAGCGCGGGTGGACGCTGAACACGGGACTGGAGCCGGAGTTCATGCTGCTGCGCCGGGATGAGGACGGCGGCGTCCATCCCGCGGACGGCACCGACCTGCTCGACAAGCCATGCTACGACTACAAGGGGCTGTCGCGCAGCCGGCACTTCATCGAAAAGCTGGTCGCGTCCTTGCAGGAGGTGGGCTTCGACGTCTACCAGGTCGACCACGAAGACGCCAACGGCCAGTTCGAGATCAACTTCACCTACACGGAGGCGCTCACCTCGGCCGATCGCTACGTGTTCTTCCGCATGGCCGCCGGAGAGATCGCCCGCGAGCTGGGGATGATCTGCACGTTCATGCCCAAGCCGATGTCCACCCGCACTGGCAGCGGCATGCATATCCACCTTTCGATCGCGGACGGGAACGGGACGTCGCTCTTCGAGGACGGATCCGACCGGCACGGGCTGGGGCTCTCGGAGCTGGCCTATCATTTCCTTGGCGGCCTGCTGCACCACGGACCGGGGCTCACCGCCCTGGTGGCGCCGTCGGTCAACTCCTACAAGCGGCTGGTGGTCGGCCGTGCCCTGTCCGGCGCCACTTGGGCTCCCGCGCACATCGCCTACGGCGACAACAACCGGACGGCCATGGTGCGGGTCCCGCACGGCCACCTGGAGCTGCGCCTCAGCGATTCGAGCTGCAACCCGTACCTGGCCACCGCCGCCGTGCTGGCGGCCGGACTCGACGGCGTGGACCGCAAGCTCGATCCCGGCGATCCGCACAACCTCAACCTGTACGACTACACGCTGGAGCAGCTCAGGGAGATGGGCATCGGCACGCTGCCGCAGTCGCTGCGGGAGGCGCTGGACCGTCTGGATGCCGACCCGCTGTTCCGCGATCGGCTGGGCGCCGACGTGATCCGGGAGTTCATCGCCATCAAGGAGATGGAGTGGGTCGAGTACCAGCGTCACGTCTCCGACTGGGAGATCGACCGCTACCTCGAGTACTACTAGCGGACCGGGGAGGCTTCAGACATGTGCGGTATCGTCGGTTTTGCGGCCAAGCGGCCTGCGGACCGCCAGCGGCTCGGCCGGCTCGTCGCGCCCATGCTCTCCTGCATGGGCGACCGCGGGCGGGATTCGGCCGGACTGGCGGTGTTCTCGGAGGACGGCGACCCGGAGCTCTACCGGTACAGCCTGTTCAGCGGAGCCGAGGTTGATTGGGACGACCTTGCCGGCCGCTTCCAGGGAGCGCGTGTCGATGCGATCGGTCGCTGCGCCACGCTGTCCACCGCCGCGGCGCCGGACGCGGTCGAGTCCGAGATCGCCGCACGGCCGGAGCGGATCGACACCTTCGGCTACGGCCGCCGCATGCGGGTCTACAAGGACGCCGGCCACCCGCGCGACCTGATCGCCACGTACCGCCTGGACCAGGTGCAGGGCTCCCACTGCGTCGGCCACACCCGCATGGCCACCGAGTCGGCGGTCACCCCCGCGCACTCGCATCCGTTCACGGCCGGCGCCGACTTCTGCCTGGTGCACAACGGCTCCATCTCCAACCCGTGGCAGATCCGCCGCCGCCTGCGCCGCTTCGGCATCGAGTTCGAGACCGACAACGACACCGAAGCCGCGTGCCGGTACCTGCAGTGGCGGATGGGCGAGGGCGCGACGATCGAGGCGGCGATCGCCGAGGCGTTCGGCGACCTCGACGGGTTCTTCACGCTCCTGATCGGCACCGCCGACCGACTGGTCCTGGTGCGCGACGCGTTTGCGTGCAAGCCGGCGGTGGCCGCGGAGACCGACGACTACGTCGCCATCGGCTCGGAGTTCCGGACGCTCGCGCACCTGCCGGGGATCGAGCACGCCAACCTGTTCGAGCCCGCGCCGGAGGAGATCTATTCGTGGAGCGTATAGCTTCTGCCCTGACCTTCGACCTGGCGGAGTGCTCGGTCACCGAGGCGAACCGCCGGCTGCATGCGCTCACCGATCCCGCCGCGGTCGAGATTCTGCATCCGCTCGGCCGCCACAACATCGCCTGCGGCCTGAACGCGCCGCTGGACGTGCATGTCCGCGGTCACTCCGGCTACTTCACCGCAGGGATGAACCAGCACGCGTCGGTCACCGTCCACGGCAACGTCGGCTGGAGCGTGGCGGAGAACATGATGTCCGGAACGGTGCGCGTCGAAGGGTTTGCCTCCGAGTGCGCGGGAGCGTCCGCGCATGGCGGACTGCTGGTGATCGACGGCGACGCGTCGTCCCGGTGTGGGATCTCCCTGAAGGGCGGTGACATCGTCGTCGTCGGCAGCGTCGGCCACATGAGCGCCTTCATGGCGCAGGCGGGCCGGATCGTCGTCTGCGGTGACGCCGGCGCGGGGCTCGGCGACTCGCTGTACGAGGCGGTGATCTACGTGGGTGGCCGCATCCACGGCCTGGGCGCCGACGCCCAGGTGGAGCCGTTGGGCGAGGAGGACCGGCAGGCGCTCGCCGAGATGCTCGGCCGCGCCGGCCGCGACGAGGATCCCGGGTCGTTCACCCGGGTTGCCTCCGCCAAACAGCTGTACCACTGGAGCCCGGACTCGGAGCGCCTTGCCGGCGCGGCTCATGGCGATGACTGAACCACCCGGCCCGGAGCCGCAGTGGCCCGGCGAGGTGAGCCACCACTACGATCAGGCCACCCTCGACTACATCCAGCGCGCCGCCGAGACCGGCGTGTACGATATCCGCGGGCTTGGCGCCAAGCGGCGCGTGCCCAGCTTCGACGATCTCACGTTCCTGACCGCGTCCATGTCGCGCTACCCGTTGGAGGGGTACCGCGAGCGGTGCTCCACCCGGACGGTGCTGGGCACGCGGCGCGCGGAGCATCCGCTGACCCTGGCCACGCCGATCACCATCGCCGGCATGAGCTTCGGCTCGCTGTCGGCCAACGTGAAGGAGGCGCTGGGCCGCGCCGCCACCGCGGCCGGCACCTCGACCACCACCGGCGACGGAGGCATGACGCCGGAAGAGCGCCGTTCCTCCAAGACGCTGGTCTATCAGTGCCTGCCGTCGCGCTACGGCTTCAACCCGGACGACCTGCGCCGCGCCGACGCGGTCGAGATCGTCATCGGCCAGGGCGCCAAGCCGGGCGGTGGCGGCATGCTGCTGGGACTCAAGGTCTCCGAACGGGTCGCCCGGATGCGCACGCTGCCGGCCGGCATCGATCAGCGCTCAGCCTGCCGTCACCCCGACTGGGTGGGCCCGGACGACCTGGCGATCAAGATCGAGGAGCTGCGCGAGATCACGGACAACCGCATCCCGGTCTTCATCAAGATCGGCGCCACTCGCGTGCCTGACGACGTCAAGCTGTGCGTGAAGTCCGGAGCCGACGTGATCGTCCTGGACGGCATGCAGGGCGGCACCGCAGCCACCCAGCAGGTGTTCATCGAGCACGCAGGCATCCCGACCCTGCCGGCCGTGAGGCAGGCGGTGGAGGCGCTGGAGGAGGTCGACCCGGCGCGCGAGGTGCAGCTCGTGGTCTCCGGCGGCATCCGGTCGGGGGCTGACGTCGCCAAGGCGCTGGCCCTGGGTGCGGACGCGGTGTCGATCGGCCAGGCGGTGCTGATGGCGCTGGGCTGCAACAGCCCGACCTACGTCCGCGACGGCGCACGGATGGACGCCACCGCCGACTACCATCGCCTGGGAACCGCGCCGGGCCACTGTCACCAGTGCCAGACCGGGCTGTGCCCGGTGGGCGTGACCACGCAGGACCCGGAGTTGGAGCAGCGTCTGGATCCGGAGTGGGGCGCCCGGCGGGTGCGGAACTACATGGCGACCCTGACCATGGAGCTCGCCACGCTGGCGCGCGCCTGCGGCAAGTCGGACGTCCACCACCTGGAGCGCGAGGACCTTGTGGCGCTGACCGTGGAGGCGGCCGCGATGGCCCGAGTGCCGCTCGCGGGCACCCGCTGGATCCCGGGATCGGGCGGCCCCGATCGCTGTTAGCGCCCCGAAACCGTCGCCTGCCGAGGACGGCCCGCGGCGAACGGCTCCGCTTTCGGCCCATCTCCATCTTTCGCTGCGGAATCTGTCGGCGCGGGGCGATACGCAAGGTTGAGCCGAGCCAGCTCCAGCAGTCCGCGTGCCTGGTCGGGTTCCACCCATCCGTCGGGCGTGCTCCCCGCGGGGGTATCGGTGATGACGACCGGATGGTGCAGGCCGTGGGTGGCTGGCGCCAGTGCGGCGCGGCGGGCGCCGGCCGGCGTGGCGCCGGTCCCGGCGTCGACGCGGCTCAGAGCGACCAGCGCGCCGCTCTGAACCCGCAGCACCGTGGCGAGGTGGCGCCCGTTCGGGAGGCGCCGGGTGCAGACTACGGCGGCATCGCCGCCGCCGGGCCGGAGCACCGCCTGCGGGACCGCGCCACGCTCCAGAGTTCGCAGGGTCCGGGTGAGTGCCGCCGCCTGCTCGTAGCGCCGCTCACCCGCTGCGGCGCTGATCCGGCGCCGCAGGGGCTTGAGGGCGGAGGTGTCGCCCCGCAGCAGCGCGACTGCCTGTGCCACGGCCCGGGTATAGCGATCCCGCCGCTGGGGTTCCTCGCAGACGGGGATGCAGTGACCGGCATGGTAGCGCGCGCATTTCCCCGTTCCGTCGAGGGTGCACGTGCGGAGCTGGAAGTAGTCGCTCACCGCGGCGATCAAGGCCTCGGTTTCCCGGTAGGAGAAGCACGGCCCGAACACCCGGTTGGGGTCGGAGGTCTCGGCGACCTCTGGCCGAACGCGCTCCAGCCGCGGAAACGGCCCTTCGCTCAAGCGCAGGTGCCACTGTCCCCGATCAAGCGGGTCGGCGCGATTGAGACGCGGTCCGTGGTCCCGGATGAGCGCGCTCTCCAGTACGGCCGCTTCGTACGAGGAGCGGGTGAGTATGACATCGACGGCTGCCGTTCGTGTGGCAACCGCCTGGCGACCGCGGCTGTCGAAATGGGAGCGGACGCGGCGGCGCAGGTCGGTGGCCTTGCCGACGTAGATGACCTCGGCCGCCGCGTCCCGGAACAGGTAGCAACCGCTGGTGCGCGGTATGCCTTCGAGATTCACCCCTGAGGCGGCCCGTCCTGAGACGACTCAGCCTGCCCCTCGGACGAGTCGGAGGGCTGCGGCGCCTCCGGAGCCGGCGCGGCTGCCTCAGCAGCGGCCCGGGGCTTGGGGCCCGGCTTGCGTCCGCGCCTGCGTGTGGTGGTCGTGGTTGCGGCTTTCGCCGCCTTGTTGGCTTTGTCGAATTCGGCCTTCGTGCAGCGCTGCAACTGCAGCGTGCGGTCCTGGCCGCGCGCCTTGCGGACCTTGACGTACTTCTTGGACTTGGCGGCCGCCTCCAGAAGCGCCTCCCGCCCCTGGTTGATGTCCTCTTTGGCGGAGAACTTCAGAAAGCCTACCTGCTTGTCAGGGAGGCGGTCGATGAAGCGACGGTACTGCGCGATGACCTTCGGGGGGATTCCGGCTGCCTCCTTGGTATCACCGGGGATGATGAGCGTCGGCACGTTTTCACCTCGTATTGTACGGAATGTAGGACTCTTCCAAGGAGAGTCTGCAGGGATTATAGCACTTTCCTATCGCCATGAAAACCGGCGCCGCCAAGGTGGCGCCGGCCACGCTTCGATCGGAGTTTCGCTCCGCTCACTCCACGGTGACGCTCTTGGCCAGGTTGCGCGGCCGGTCCACGTCATGGCCGCGCTGCAGAGCGGCGTGGTAGGCGATCAGTTGCAGCGGAACCGTGGTCACGAGTGGCGACAAGGGAGAGAGAACCCTCGGGACGAAGACGACGTCGTCGGCGACAGCCGCCAGGGCACTATCGCCCTCGGTGGCGATGGCGATCACATGGCCGCCACGCACGCGAACCTCTTCGATGTTGGCGATGACCTTGTCGGTGGTGTTGTCGCGCGGCGCGACGAAAACCACCGGCATGCCGCGATCGATGAGCGCCAGCGGCCCATGTTTCATTTCCGCCGCGGGCATGCCCTCCGCATGAATGTAGCTCAGCTCCTTCAGCTTCAGGGCACCCTCGAGCGCCACCGGGAAGTTGACACCCCTGCCCAGATAGAGCCAGTTCTGACGGTCGATGTGGCGTGCCACGAGCTCGCGGATTGCGTCGTCGGAGCGCAGGACCGCTTCGATTGCCCGAGGGCATGCGCGCAGGCCCTCCAGGATCTCCGTGCAGCGCTCCGCCGACAGATGGCGCTGGCCGCCGAGCAGGACGGAGAACAGGGTCAGGGCCGCTAGCTGGGACGTGAACGCCTTGGTGGAGGCCACGCCGATCTCGGGTCCGGCGTGCAGATACATGCCGGCCTGAGTCTCGCGCGCGAGTGTCGAGCCGACGACGTTGATCACCCCCAGCACGGTCGCTCCCTTGGCGCGCATCTCGCTCATGGCGGCGATGGTGTCGGCGGTTTCGCCCGACTGGCTGATGAAGAGCGCGATCGTGCCGGCTTCGACGATCGCGTTGCGGTAGCGCAACTCGCTGGAGTACTCCACGTCGGTCGGCACGCGCGCGATTTCCTCGATCAGGTATTTCCCGACCAGACCGGCGTGCCAGGCGGTGCCGCAGCCGGCTATTACGATGCGCCGCAGATGGGAAGGAGAGCAGTCCACGCTTCCCAGGCCCCCGAGGGTCACGCCGCTTCCACTTGGGTCGATACGTCCGCGCAGCGTGTTCCTCAGCGCCTCCGGCTGCTCGTGAATCTCCTTCAGCATGAAGTGCGGGTAGCCGCCTCGTTCGATCTGCTCGAGCGACAGCTCCAGGCGTTCGATTTTCTTGCGCAGCGGAACGGCGTCGATCGTGCTGGCATTGAGGGTGTGGCCGTCGACGGTCACGACCTCGTTGTCATGCAGGTAGACCACGCGGCTCGTGTGCTCGACGATCGCCGCGCCGTCTGAGGATATGAGGTGCTCGCCCTCGCCGATGCCGATCAGCAGCGGACTGCCGCGGCGAGCGGCGATCAACAATCCCGGATACTCGACGCAGGAGACGGCGATGCCGAAGGTTCCCTGCACTTCGCGCAAGGCACCGCAGAGGGCGGTCAGCAGACCCTCGGGGCCGGAACCGGTTCCATCTTCGTACAGGAAGCCGATGAGCTGCACCAGCGCCTCGGTATCGGTGTCGCTCGCGAACGCGATCCCCTGCCCGGTCAGGTATTGGCGGATCGAGGCATGGTTCTCGATGATGCCGTTGTGCACCAGCGCGATCCGGCCGGAAGTGTCCAGGTGAGGATGGGCGTTGCGCTCGCTGGGGGCTCCGTGGGTTGCCCAGCGGGTGTGGGCGATGCCGCAGGTGGCCGGGACGCGGTCGTGCGCGGCCGAGGCGACCTGGCTCCGGAGCTCACGGACCGGCCCGACGGCCCGTGAAACGTACAGCTCGCCCGGGGAGACGAGCGCCACTCCAGCCGAGTCGTAGCCGCGATACTCCAGCCTTGCCAGGCCGGTGAGGAGCGGCTCGAGCGCACGCCTTGGCCCGGTATATCCGACGATCCCGCACATCGCAGCCGGCTCAGATCGACGCGATCAGGCCACCGTCTACGAGCAGCGTGGCACCAGTCACCCATTCCGCCTCGTCGGAGGCCAGGAAGACCGCGGCGTGCGCGATGTCTTCGGGTTTTCCGAGCCGTGGCATGGCGGTCTTCTCACGGACCGCCTGGATCTGCTGCGGGGTAAGGTAGTCCTGGATGGGCGTCTCGATGTAACCGGGGCAGATCGCGTTGACGGTGATCCCATCCGCCCCGAGCGTCAAACAGGCGTCGCGCGTCATGTTCACGAGAGCCGCCTTGGATGAGGCGTAGGCCGGTCCGGAACTGCCGCCGAAGGCGTGCACGGAGGCGATGTTGATCACGCGGCCGTGTGCGGACGCGCGCAGATGGGGAACCGCGCACCGGGTGGCCAGAAATGGGGCACGGAGGTTGACGTCGATCACGCTCTCCCATTCTTCGTCGGTCTGCCGGTCCGCGGTGCCGACGATGCCGATGCCGGCGTTGTTGACCAGGATATCCACGCCGCCGAAGCGATCCGCGGCAAAGGAAACCATTGCGGCTATCTGCGCCGGTGAGGAGACGTCCGTGGCGATGAACACGGCAGTGCCGCCCTCGGCGTCGATCGATTCGGCGGTCGGCGGGCGCGGCTCGGTCTCGTGGTACTTTCCGCGCCGCGGCTCCTCGTGCACGTCGGCAACTACCACGCGGGCGCCTTCTCGGGCGAAGGCCACCGCTATTCCGCGGCCGATGCCGGTGCTGGCTCCCGTCACGATGGCGACGCGGTCGTCAAGTCTGCCCATGGGGCCCCTCCTCGAACAGTTCCAGGTTCACATTCGTGCCTATCGGCGGCGCGGGCGCCGGAAGAACGCACGCCGGCCCCTCGGCCTGCGCGTGGTTGACGGTGCGTGCGACCGGCTGCATGGTCATCTTGGCCGCCGGATAGGGACTCAGCAAGGCGCGCAGCTCGTCGGTGCTCCGTGAAGGATCCAGCCACCGATCGTAGCGGTCCGGCGCGATGATAACCGGCATGCGGTCGTGCAATGTTCCCACCAGCTCGTTCGGCTCGGTGGTAACGATGGTAAAGGTCGCGCGTGCGGTGTCGTCTTCCCCGGCTCCGGAACCCCGCTCGTACAAACCGGCGTAGGCGAACGGGGCGCCGTCACGCAGCCGAATCCAGTGCGGTGTGCGCTCGCGTCCGCCCCATTCGTAGAACCCGTCGCTGGGGATCAGGCACCGGCGTCCGGCAAACGCTTCGCGGAATGCCGATCGCCGCTCCAGAGTCTCGGCGCGCGCATTGATGAGCCGGCCGGCGATGCTGCGGTCGCGGGCCCAGGCCGGCATCAGCCCCCACCTCAACGCATCCAGCACGCGCTGGCCGCGTTCCACCCGGATTGCGACGGCCGGCTGCGTCGGAGCGATGTTGTAGCGCGGCCGAAGCTCGCGAACCCGGGACTGCGCGCCGAACAGCGCGGCCAAGGCGGCCGCATCGAGGTCGGTCGTGAGCGTAAAGCGCCCGCACACGACGCTACAGCTCCGTTACCAGCCCGCGTTCTTTCTGCAGTATGTCGTGCATTCCGCCTTCGCGCAGGCTGGTGGCGGAAACGACCGTCAAGCGAGCCCGGCGGCGAAGCTCGGGGACATCCAGCGCCCCGCAATTGCACATCGTCGCCTTGATCTTGGCGAGCGTCTGCTTGAGATTGGAGGCGAGCGAGCCGGCGTACGGCACATAGCCGTCGACCCCTTCCTCGAATGCCAACTGACCGTTGACCGCGTCATACCGCGCCCAGTTCTGCGCGCGGTTGGTGCCTTCGCCCCAGTACTCCTTGACGACGTTCGTGCCAAGGCGAATCTGCCGCCCCGGGCTCTCGTCGAATCGGGCGAAGTAGCGGCCCATCATCACGAAATCGGCGCCCATCGCGAGGGCGAGGACGATGTGGTAGTCGAAGACGATACCGCCGTCCGAGCAGATGGGGACGTAGCGTCCGGTCTCCTCGGCGTAGCGGTCCCGAACCGCGGCCACATCCAGCACCGCGGTTGCCTGTCCGCGGCCGATGCCCTTCTGCTCCCGCGTGATGCAGATCGAGCCGCCGCCGATGCCCACCTTCACGAAATCGGCGCCCGCGTCGGCAAGGTAGCGAAAGCCGTCCGGCTCGACGACGTTGCCGGCGCCGACCTTCACGGCCCCGCCGTACCGTTCGCGTACGAATGCCAGACAGTCCGCCTGCCACTCGTTGAACCCGTCGGAGGAGTCGATGCACAGCACCGAGGCGCCCGCCTCGACCAGGGGCGGCACCCGGTCGCGATAGTCGTGCGACGAGACGCCGGCGCCGACCACCAGTCGCTTCTCGTCGTCGATCAGCTCATCCGGATTCTCGCGGTGGTCGTCGTAGTCCCTGCGAAACACCAGATGCCGAAGGTGTCTTCCGCCGTCGATGATAGGCAGGCAGCTCAGGCCGTGCTCCCAGATCAGGTCGTTGGCGGCGTTGAGGGTGATGCCGTCATGGCCGACCACCAGACGGTCGAACGGTGTCATGAGGGTGTCGACGCGGGTGTCCGGGTCCTGCCGGTGCACGCGGTAATCGCGGCTGGTCAGGATGCCGAGCAGCGGGCCGTCCGGCCGCCCGTCCGCGGTCACCGCCATCGTGGTGTGGCCGGTGCGGCCGGCCAGGTCGATCACGTCGCGCAGCGTGGCGTCCGGCGTGAGGTTGGAGTCGGAGACCACGAAACCGGCCTTGGACTTCTTGACACGCTGCACCATCTCCACCTGATGGTCGATCGGCTGGGAGCCGTAGATGAACGCGATACCGCCGAAGCGCGCGAGCGCGACCGCCATGCGGTCGTCGGAGACGGTCTGCATGACTGCGGAGGCGAGCGGGATGTTCAGTGAGATCGGTGCCGGCTCGCCGACGGCGTGGCTTACCAGCGGCGTCTGCAGCCGCACGTTGGCGGGCACGTTTTCCTTGCGGGTGAGGTTCGGCAGCAGCAGGTACTCGCTGAACGTCCGTGAGATCTCGTCGATGACGACTGCCAAATCGTTCCTCCCGGGTCAGGCAGGCGGAAGCCTGTCAGTCCCGGTCGGCACCCGATCCGTGCCGAGCGCCGGCCGCAGGGGCTCGGGTACCGTCAGGGTACCGTCGGCGTTCTGATGGGTCTCCAGCAGCGCCGGCAGCAGCCGGCTGGTCGCCAGGCCCGATGCATTCAGGGTATGCACGAAGCGGGTGCCGCCGGAGCCGCGCACCCGGGTGTTGGCGCGCCGCGTCTGGTAGTCCCGGGCGTTCGACGCGGAGCTCACTTCCTCGTAGCTGCCCGTGCTTGGCAGGTAGACCTCCAGGTCCAGGGTGCGCGCCATCGCCGACGAGGCGTCGCCGGCGGCCAGCCTGGTAACCCGGTAGTGCAGCCCCAGCCCCTGCACCAGCCGCTCCGCCCGGCCGATCATGTCTTCCAGCGCTTCTTCGGAGCGATCCGGCATCACGAACTGAAACAACTCGACCTTGTTGAACTGATGCCCTCGCAGGGTGCCGCGGTCGTGGGTGCGGTAGGAGCCTGCCTCACGCCGGTAGCACGGCGTGTAGGCGACGTATCGCCTGGGCATCTCCGACTCCTTCAGGATCTCGTCGGCGTGCAGGCTGGCCAGCGCGGTCTCCGAGGTCGGCAGCAGAAACGGCGCCTCGCCGCGCTCGGCGCCTTCCTGCAGGAAGTAGACGTCATCGACGCCGAATCGGGGGAACTGCCCGGCGTTGAAGCCGCAGCCATAGCTCAGCAGGTGCGGCGGCAGGATCAACTCGAAGCCGTCGGCCACGTGCGTGTCGATGAAGTAGTTCAGCAATGCCCACTCCAGGCGCGCTCCCCAGCCGCGGTAGATCCAGAACCCGTGTCCGGCCAGCTTGACACCGCGCTCGTAGTCGACCAGGCCGAGCCTGCCTGCGAACGCCACGTGGTCCATGCCGGCCGCGCATGCGGCGGGCCGCTCGCCCCACTCGTGGAGGGTCTGGTTGGCCTCCTTGCCGCCCGGCGGAACATCGGCATCCGGGAGGTTGGGCAGTCCGGCCAGCAGTTCGTCCAGCTCCTGCGTGACGGTGCCGAGCCGGGTCTCCAGCTCCTTGATCCGGTCGCCCACGGCGCGCATCTCGGCGATGAGCTCCGTCGCGTCGCCGCCGGCGCGCTTGATGCGCGGCACCTCTCGCGACGCGTCGTTGCGCCGCGCCTTGAGCTGCTCCACGGATGTGATCAGTTCGCGCCGGGCAGCGTCGAGGTTCCGGATCGGTTGCAGGTCAACGGTGTCCATCCGCTTGCGGAGCGCCTCGCGGACCGCGTCCGGCTCATTCCGGATCAGGGAGATGTCTATCACGTTGGGCCTGCCACCTTGGGGCCTGTCATAGGTGGTGCCGAACGTATCATGCGGAACCGCTGTCGCACATCGGCCAGCCGTTCGCGCCAGCCCGCCGGTGTCCGGATCGTGCCCGCCACCGTCAGCCCGGCCGCCGCCTGGCGGAGGAGCGCGCGGCGCGTGTCGCCGTCGGCAACGCGATCACGCAGTTCCCTGCGCAGTTCGCCCAGCTCGTCGAGGAATGGAACCAGGTCGGAAGCGTCGATTACCCGCTCCAGCTCCCGGCGCAGAATCCCGGCGACGGAAGGGCTGGCGTTGCTGGTGGCTATGGCGATGCGGAGGTCGCCGCGGCTGACCACCGCCGGCATCCCCAGGTCCGACCGGTCGGGCTGGTCATACGTGGACAGCAGCACCCGCTCGCGCCGCGCCCAGGCAGCGACGGCCGGATGGGCGGGGTTGCCGTCGGTCAGCGTGCTGACCACCAGTCGGCGCCCGCGCAGATCGGCCGGCCGCACGGTCCTGCGCAGCCAGACGAGCCGACCGCTCACTGCCCATGACCGGATCTGCGGCTCCACCGCCGGGCTGACGACGGTGACTAGGGCCTCGGCGTCGAGCAGCCGCGCCGTCTTGTCCCGCGCCTCGTCCTCTCCGCCGATGACGAGCACCGGCTGACCTACCAGGTCCAGCCCGATCGGGAACAGTGGTCTCAGGGTGGCAGACATGCCGTGAGCGTGGCCCCAGCGGCCGCGCGGCACAAGCCCGGCTGCGCCCGGGCCGCTTTGCCCGGCCCGCTGTGCCAGGCCCGTGTGATAGTCTGCGCCCGTGATCGACCTGCCCGCAGCCGACCGGTGCCGCTACGACCTGGTTTCAATGGGCGAGGTGCTTTGGCGGCTTGACCCGCGCGACGTTCCGCTGGCCCGCGTGCGCGATTCGATGCGGGTCTTTCAGGGTGGAGGTGAGACCAACGTCGCCTGTGGCGTTTCGGCGACGTTCGGCCTGCGTACCGCCGTCCTCACTGCGCTGGTGGCCGACGACATCGGCCGCAACATCGGCAACCAGCTTGCGGAGGCGGGGGTCGATACGGGCCGGATCATCTGGTGGGACACCGCGCGCTCTTCAGACAGCCACAGCACGGACGCCAAGGGCACGGTGCACAACGGCATCTCGGTCACGTTCGCCGGCAAGGGCGTGCTGCCGTCGGAGACGCTCTACTACCGCGCCCACACCGCCGCCTCGCTGCTTGCGCCGGGAGACTTCGATCTGCAGGGGCTGTTCGCCCGCGAGGGGGTGCGGGTGTTCAACACGGGCGGCATTTTCACGCTGATCGGCGACCGCACCGCGCAGACCGCCATCGCAGCCGCGGAGGCCGCTCGGGCCGCCGGCACCTTCGTCGCCGCGGACCTCAACTACCGCTCCAAGGTAGAGCCCGACCGGGAACGGGCGCGCCGGATCAATCGGCGCCTGATCCCGAGCATCGACTTTCTCGTCGGCAACGACTCGGATCTCGCCGATGCCTTGGGCTACGACACCCCCGATGGTGACGATCGTTTCGAGCCGTGGCTGGAGCGCTACCGGGCCACCATCGAACGGGTGGCCGCAGACTTTCCGCGCCTGCGCCTGATCGGTACGCAGTGGCGCGGCGCGCACGACGCCGACGTGGTGAGTTGGGGTGCGGTGCTGTATGAAACCGCGACTCGCCGCTGGTACGCCGCCCCGGTCCGCGAGCGGGTGCACATAGCCGATCGCACCGGCGGGGGAGATTCCTTCACCGCCGGCGTAGTCAGCGCGCTCCTGCAGGGAAAGGACCTGCAGCAGGCGGTCGAGTGGGGCGCCGCGCACGGTATCCTGGTGCAGTCGACGCCCGGCGACACGACCATGGTCCGCCAGGAACAGGTGATCGCCGAGACGGAACGTGTCCGCCGGGGCGGCGGCGTGAAGGCCGCCCGATGAATCGGCCGGTAAGGCGCCCGATGAGTGCTTGCGCGCGGATGGAAGGCGGACCGTCGCGCCCGACCGGCCACACCCGCCCTGATTTGTCGGGATTCCGGCAAATTCGTAGGATAGTGGTGATGAGCGAGCAGGTGAGCCGCCGGCGACGGTTCGCATGCGGTGGCGTGCCGGCTGCCAGGTCAGGCGTGCCGGATGGCGCGGAGCATTGCAGTGCCTGAGAAGCCCGATCAAGCCGGTCCGGAGAAGCCGACGGCCTACATCTTTCACGTCCTGCTGAAGGACGGCGAGTCGCTGCTGCTCGATCCGTTCCGGGGGGTGGAGCGGCTGGAGAACACCCTTGCGGAGCGCACCGTGGAAGGTCGCTTCGGGACCGAGCCGCGCGTCGAAGCCCTCACGCTGTATCGCAATGAGCTGTACCGGGCGGTGGACGCCGCCGTTCGCCGCTGGTTGTCGGAGAAGCGGTTCATTCCCCGTTTTCTGGCGTCCGCCGGTGTGTTCGTGCTGGCGATGTTCGTGATGGCCTATGTGTTCCGCGGCGGGCTGCCGATCCCGGTGATCGACGAGCTGGCGATCGCGCTGGGCGCCAGCGTCGTCGCGTACCTCGCGATAGGCAGGAAGGAACTGGCCTCGGAGATGGCGACCAGGAAGCGCGTTGCGCTGAAGAACGCGATCGATCGCATCGCCTTCGTCCCCAGCCAGTTCCTGGTCCGGGTCGAAGAGGCGCTACGCCGCTACGAGGCGGAGAATCTGGAAGGGCTGGTCTCGGAGATCCTGGATCCGGCCGACGAGCCGCTGGACGAGCCCGAGCGGACGGAGGCAACCGAGTTCGTGCGACTGCTGGAGGACCAGTTCAACTACGCCCGCCTGCGCAAGGGAGAGCGGGAGTTGAAGAACTTCCTGGCAGAACGGGGCGCCGAGCGCGGCACCAACCTGCGGAAGTGGGCGGAATCGCAGCGTCTCAACTTCCCGCTGTACGCGGTGTACAAGAGATTCAAGCGTACGGTCGAGCGGGTGCGCTGACACACCGCTATCGTCACGTCGCCGTGCGTGCGGGAAGGATCGTCGCCACCGGTCTCCTGCTTTGCGCCGGCCGCGCCGTCGCGCTTCAGCCGCTTGACCTGACGCTCGCTCTGGCGGGCTCGGCCCTCACGGGCGGCGGCCTCCTGGTCGCCAACCGGGTCCCTCCGGTGACGGAGGAGCAGCGCCTTCAACTCCGCATCGAGGATCTGCCCCCGATGGACCGAGTGCTGGTGTTTCCGGACCAGCCACTCATCGGCGGCATCAGCGACATGGTCGCCTACAGCCAGGTCCTGGTGCCGGTCGGCGCTGCAGCGTTCGGACTGGAGCGCCGGGACGCACAGGATGTGCTGGCCCGCCACTACCAGGTGCTGGCCATCACCTATGGCAGCTCATACCTGATCAAGGCCGCCGTCTGGCGTGCACGTCCGTTCCTGTACGACCCGAACGTCTCTCCCGCGCGAGCCGCCGACCGGACGGGAGCCAACTCGTTTCCGTCCAGCCACGTCGCCGTCGCCTTTGCGAGCGCCACGTTCATCAGCACCATCGCCGACCAGTACTGGGACGAACGCTACACGACGATCCTCACTGTCGGCTCCTACGCAACGGCTTCGATGGCGGCGATTCTTCGGATCGCCGCCGGCCGTCATTTCGTGAGCGACGTTCTGGCGGGCGCACTCCTCGGAATCGCGGTCGGGTGGGCCGTGCCGACCGCGCACGTACTGTCTGCCCGCTGATGTGGCCGGGCCCACTGACGTGAACGGCCCGCGGACGTGAGGGCAGCCCGGAAGTGCGCGTGCGCGGCACTGGCAGGTCTGCTGGCCGTCGCGCTCGTCGCCTGTCGGGGCGGGGCAGCGGAGACCGTCAGGCTCGGGGTCGGGGAGGAGCGGTTTACCGTCTGGGTGGCACGCACCCCGGAGCAACGGGCGCGCGGGCTGATGTATCGCACCGACCTGGGGCCTCGGCAGGGCATGCTGTTCGTGTTCGAGAACGAACAGGTGCTGTCGTTCTGGATGAAGAACACGCCGCTGCCGCTGTCGATCGCGTTCCTGTCCGCCGACGGTGAAATCCTGCAGATCGAGCCGCTGACACCGTTCTCGGAAGTGATCGTGAGCTCCTGGCGACCCGCGCGCTATGCGCTGGAGATCAACGCCGGCGCCTTCGCGGAGGCCGGCGCCCAGGTCGGAGATCTGGTCGGCTTTCCGCGGAACTGGCGCTAGCTATAGGAGTCCCCGGCCTCGTCCACGAACGGCTCCAGTTGAGGCTCGCCGTCCGCCAACTCCGGCTCGTTGATCATGATCTCGATGCGCCGCTCGATCTTGGCGAGCTCCGCGCCGAGATCGCGGGCCAGCTTCATGCCGCACTCGAACAGGTCGACCGCCTCCGCCAGGGGCACGTCGCCGTCCTTCAGCCGTTCCGCGAGCACTTCCAGCTCGTGAAGGCGTTCCTCGAAGCTGGACTCGCCCGTCCCGGGAGAGCGCGTCTCCGGTTCAGTCATCACTACCTCCGGCAGCGACCGGTTCCGTGCCGGTGACGGAGGCCGCCAGCCGGCCGCGGTGCAGCCGTACGCGTATCGGGTCGCCAGGGGCCGCCTGGGATGCGTCGGTGACCGCGGCGCCGTCGGCGGCGGTCACCAGCGCATAGCCCCGGGCCAGGATGTCGAGCGGCGACCTGGAGCGTATCGCCTCGGCGGCAAGCACCACGCGGTGCCGGTTGTCGAGCACGCGTGCCTGCAGCGCACGCGTGGCGGCCGCCACGGCGTCATCCAGACGCTGCGTGGCCGGTGCCAGCGCCAGGCGCAGGCTGCGCTCCAGTCCGGCCGGCTGGAACCGCTCCAGGGCGAAACGGACGCGCTCGCGCCGCTGGTCCAGGCTGCTGCGCATCGAGCCGGCGGCGGCGTGCAGCCGGCGCAGCAGATCGGAGCGTTCGCTGGACACCAGCTCGGCGGCAGCCGACGGGGTAGGGGCACGAACGTCGGCCGCCAGATCTGCGAGCGAGGTGTCGGTCTGGTGGCCGACCGCGCTCACCACCGGCAATTCGCAGCGAACGATCGCTTCGACCACCGCTTCGTCCGAGAACGGCAGCAGGTCCTCCAGGGACCCGCCGCCACGGGCCAGGATGACCACGTCGCCCATACGGTGGCGGCTGGCGGTCCGCAGCCGCGAAGCGATGATGCCGGCGGCTCCGGATCCCTGCACCTGTGCCGGCAAGACCACCAGGTCGATGCCGGCATGCCGCCTCCGCAGCACGTCCAGGATGTCGCGCAGCGCCGCGCCGGCTGGAGAGGTGATCACCACCACGCGCCGCGGCACCCGCGGGATCGGCCGCTTGCGCTCCAGGTCGAAGCAGCCGTGCGCCGCCAGCCGGCGCTTGCGTTCTTCCAGCAACGCCAGCAGATCGCCGGTGCCGGCCCGTTGCACCGTTTCGACCACCAACTGGTAGGTGCCGCGTTGTTCATAGACGTCGATCGCGCCGCGCGCGCGGATCAGCATGCCGTCGTGCGGGACGAAGTCCGCCCGGGCGAGCTGCGTGCGGAACATCGCCGCCTGCAGCACGGCGCGGCGGTCCTTCAGGCTGAAGTACAGATGCCCGCTGGCCGCCCGGCGCGCGTTGGACACCTCTCCCTCGACGGTGATGTCCGGAAACGCGCCCCCCAGCATGCCCCTGACTCTCCGTGTGACGTCCGACACGGAGTAGACGTGGCGCTGAGGCGTCCGAGCTCGCCCGAGCACGCGGCAGATCGTAGTGGCGGCCGGCCCCCTTGGCAACGCGGCGCGGCGCCGAGCGGGAGCCGGCCTGCACCCGGCATGCGGTACTGCCGATACATGAAGCGAGGTATGCTCCGTTCACGGGTTGCGTGTGTCCTGGCGCTGGCGGCCGTGCTCCTCGCCGCGGCGTCAGGGGCATGGTGTGACACCGATCTCATGGATCTGCGCAGCCGGACCGGCTCCACCCTGGAGTGGGATCCGTGGTCTCAGCGGGGCCTGCTGGTGAACCGCGGCACCACGGTCGCGTTCCGCGTAGGCCTGCCGTGGGCGGTGGTCGACTACGAGGACCGCCTGGACATCGGGCCGGTCACGCGGGACGGCGCCTCGATCCGCTTCACCGACGAGGGCGCCGCGCTCATCGCCGCGCTCCTGGATCCGCCGCGTCCCGAGCGCCTTGGGCCGCAGGTGGTGGCCGTCGTGATCGATCCCGGGCACGGCGGCAAAGACCCCGGCGCGGTCAGGGAGCACCGATTCGACGGCCGACGGGTCGTCATCCACGAAAAGGACATCGCACTTGCCGTCGGCCTGCGGCTGTCTGCGATGCTTACCGAGGAGTTGCCGTACACGCGGATCCTGATGACGCGCGATGAGGATGTGTTCGTCGAGCTCGAAGACCGTCCGGCGATGGCCAACGAAGCCCTTGACGCACTCCCGGAGGACGAGGACATCGTCTTGTTCGTTTCCGTCCACGCGAACACGGTCGCGTTCCGGACGGAACCCACCGGATTCGAGGTCTGGGTGCTGCCCAAGGAACACGAACGAACGGTTCTTCCCACCGGCTCGACGCCGAGCGGCGACAGCGCCGCACAGCCGATTTTCAATGCCATGCTGGACGAGCAGATCAGCCGCGAGAGCGTCGTGCTGGCGAACGAGATCCTGGACGGCCTCGAGACCCACGTGGGAGACCGCTCGCCGAACCGGGGCTTGCGGGAGGAGAAATGGGCCGTGGTGCGCCGCGCGCGCATGCCGGCGGTGCTGGTGGAGGTTGGCTACATGTCCAATCCGGAGGAGGCGCGCCGCATGCTGCAGCCGGCTTACTTGAACGACCTCGCGCGCGGCATCTACGATGGGATCCGCGGATTCATCGAGTGGTTCGAGGCGGCGCCGGCAGTGACTCAATAGGCGGAGAAGGGGAGCCGGCGGCCGGGCGAACACCGGCACGATCGCCGGCGGCGAGCGGGCTCGATCGATGGATTGCGCTGGGTGGCCTGACCGTCACGTTCGCGGTGTCTGTCCTGCTCTTCGTCGGTCGGGAGCCTCCGGTCGCCCACGTGCTGTTCTTCGCCGGCCCGGGTGACGATCTGATCGGCGAGACCCGACTGGTCGGCGAGACCCGGTACCTGCCGCGTCGTACCGGCCGTATCGACCCGCTCCGGTTGCTGGTGGACGAGGTGATCCTGGGCCCCCGCTTGCGGGACCATCGGCCGGTGCTGCCGCGCTCCACCGAGGTGAGGTTCCTGACACTCGGGGGCGACACGCTGTTCCTGGATCTGAGCGCCGCGGCGTTGCTCGACCAGTCTGGCGCCGAGTTGCAGGGCGCCGATCGCCTGCAGGCGTTGGCGTCGACGCTGCTGTTCAACACGCCCTGGCTGCGCCGGGTCTGGCTGTTCGTGGACGGACAGATCCCGGACTACGAGGCCGCGCGCGACGGTTGGGTGCGGGCGTGCTGCTGAGCAGCGGGCAGCCGGGCGAGTACATCGTCCATCATGAGCCCGAGCTCACCGCCGCCGCGCGGGAACGTGCCGTCGGCCGCGCGCGGCTGCGGTGCTCGAAGCCGGTGACGGCCGGAGCGCCGATCGCGGCAGAATTCGAGGTCACGGTCGGCGAGCGCGGGTTGCCGGAGGGTGGCCGGCTCGCGATCGCGTGGCGCTGGCCGCTCGATTTCGGTGATCTCCAGGTGACGGATCCCGAAGGCCCCGACTACCTGAGCGCACGGGCCGAGTCGCCTGCCGCGGACGTCGAGGCCCGCTATCACTGCGTGAGCAGCTTCAACCCCTGGAACCATGCTATCGAGGTGTCGGTCACCGGCGGCCCGTTGCCCGCGAACGGAACCGTAGCGGTGACCTGTTCCCGTTGGCAGGCTCCGACGTGCTCGACGCTGGCCGCTCGCTTTCTGGTCGTGGCGCAGGACGAGGCCGGTGCCGGCTGGCGCCAGATGGTCGACCCGGCGCCGATCGCCGTGCGTCCGGGCGCGCCCGCCATGCTCGGCGTGGTCGTCCCGTCCGACGCTGTCGTCGGCCGGGAGACGGAGGCCGTCGTTCGAGCCACCGACCGCTTCGGCAACCTTGCCGCGCTCCCGGAGCCGCCGCGGCTCGCCACGCGCGACGGAGAGCCTGCGGCGCGCGTCGGTTCGGCCTGGCCGACCGCGCTTGCCGGGGCGTGGCGGGTTCCGGTCCGCTTCGGCGAAGCCGGCCGCGCCGTGCTGCACGCGCGCGCGTGCGGGCTCGGCGCGGTGGCCAACCCGATATACGTCCACGCCGCCGCGCCGCCGCGGCGGCTGCTGTGGGGGGACCTGCATGCCGGCCAGGGCGACACCGGCTGCGGCCTCGACTCCCTCGACCACCAATATGCGTTCGCCCGCGACGTGGCCGGTCTGCAGTTCGCTTCTCAGCAGGCAAACGACCACTACGTGACGGCCGAGCGCTGGCAGGAGGTGCAGCGGATCACGCGACGCTGGCACGACGACGGACGCTTCGTGGCGTTCCTGGGCTGCGAGTGGAGCGCCCTGACCGCCGACGGCGGCGACCGCAACCTGGTCTTCCGGGGCGCGAGCGCCGAGCTGCCACGCTCGGGGCGGTTCTTCAGCGACCGGCCGTCCGACCCGACACCGGACGCCGTGCGGGCGGAGGATCTGCATCGGCGGCTCGCCGGCAGCGAGGTGCTCCTCAACCTCCACGCCGGCGGCCGTCCGACCGACCTTTCGCGGCACGCACCGGAGCTGGAGCCGCTGTTCGAGGTCCACTCCACGCACGGGACCTCCGACTGGTTCGTGCTGGAGGCGATCAGGCGGGGTTACAGGGTCGGCGTGACCGCCGGCACGGACGGGGTGATGGGCCGCCCCGGTGCCTGTCACCCCGGGCGGCGACTGTCGCGCAACTGCCGGGGCGGCGTGACCGGGCTGTACGCCACGGAAGCGACGCGCCCGGCGGTCTGGGAGGCGTTTCAGGCCCGGCGCTGCTACGGCACTACCGGTGAGCGGATCCGGCTGTGGGTGGAGATCGGCCGCGTCCCGATGGGCGGCGAGTGTGAACTTCCGGCCGGGGAGCCGGTGGTCGTCAAAGTGGAGGCCGACGGAACGGCCGCGATCGAAGTGATCGAGCTGCTGCGCGGCACGGAGGTCGTGGCGACCGCCCGGGTGGCCGCGTTCGATTATGGGCGGCTGCGCCTCCTATGGGGAGGGACCCGAAACTACGGCACCGCGCGCGATCAGCGCGTCGTATGGGACGGCGGGCTGATCGTGGATGGAGCTGATGTCGACGAAGCGGAGCCGGTTCGTTTCGAGAGCCCGTATGATCGTCTGAAGCAGGAAGGCGGCTCTCTGCGCTGGTGCTCCGCGACGGCCGGCGGGCACGCGGGCGTGGTCCTGTCGCTGCGTGGCGGACCTGCCCGGTGCCGCTTCGAGAGCGGTCCGGCGTCCTTCGACTTCTCTGTCGATGCGGCGTTGGGAAGCCCGGCGCGCGTGCCCGCGGGGGGCGCCGGGTGCCAGGTCGAAGTGGGCCCGTCGCCGGCCGCCGACGGGCCGGCGGTGGCGCAGGTCGAGTTGTCCGACGACGGGCCCGCGCCGCCGGCGTCGCCGGTGCCGTACTGGGTGCGCGTCACGCAGGTCGACCGCTCGCGCGCCTGGAGCAGCCCGATCACGGTGACCCGTACGGCGTAGCGCCCCGAAACCGTCGCCTGCGGCTCCGTTTTCGGCCCATCCCCGCCTACCGCTTCGGAGTCTGTCGGACTTGCCGCTGGACGCGGTAAGTCCGACAGACTCCTCGCGCACTACCCGAGAGGGACCTGTCTGCCGAGCTCCGCAGCCCACCGCGACGTGCGCACGAAGCGCTGCGCGAACGCCCCGAGCAGCGCCGAAGAGACCGTGCCGATGGCGAAGAAGGCCGGTGCGATCAGCCATGCGGTCGGCCCGAAGGCCACGTAGCGGGCGGCGGCGACCTGCGCCGCGTTGCTGGCCAGCCCGCCAAGCACGCTGACGCCGATCAGCGACAGCGGCCCCCCCAGCGCCCGCCAGGCGATCAGCATGACGGTCGCGCTGGCGATCGAGCCGGCCGCGGAGAACAGCACCACGTAGGAAAACAGCGTCCCTTGCACGAAGCCCTGCCCGACGATCTTCAGCGCCACCACCAGCGCCACCGACCGCGTGTCCAGGCGCGCGATGGCGATCAGGACCGGCAGGTTGGCCAGGCCGAGCCGCACGAACGGGACCGGCTTGGGGATCGCGAACTCGACGGACGCCAGGAACAGCGCCGTCGCCGCAAGCAGGGCGACCGTGTCGCGGTCCGCCCGGTGGCGGGACACGTCAGTAGCTGCGGGCATCGACGTCGGTCCGGCTTCCGGACTCGATCGACACGAACACGCGATTGGGCAGGCACGCGATCCAGCGTCCCGCGCGTTCGACATGGCCGGTGCGGACGCAGATCTGGTTGTCGCACGGCGATGAGACCACGCGAGCGCCGCCGTCGGCGATCTCGACGACCGTCTGTCCGATCGGTCCGCTGACGGCGATCGTCTCCTCCACCGAGGAGGCGAACAGGTATTCGGCGTCCGTAGCGGTGACGAGCACCGTGGTCCGTCCGCCGGCGCCGCCGTAGACGGCCGTCGAGATCGCGACCACGAGCGCAGCGGCGAACAGCAGCGTCACGTAGTCGAGCGGCTTCACCGGCCGACCCGCACCGCCGCCGGGGGCGCGTTCAGTCGACGCAGGCGGCCAGCCGGTCCGCGGCGTCGGTCCGTTCCCACGAGAAGCCGTCCCGGCCGAAGTGGCCGTACGCGGCGGTCTGCCGGAAGATCGGGCGGCGGAGATCGAGGCAGCGAATGATGCCGGCAGGCGTGAGGTCGAAGGTGTCGCGGACCGCCGACTCGATGCGCTGTTCCGGCACCTTGGCGGTGCCGAACCCCTGCACCAGCAGCGACACTGGCTCGGCGACACCGATCGCGTACGCCAATTGCACCTCGCAACGGCTGCACAGGCCGGCCGCCACCACGTTCTTGGCCACGTATCGCGCCATGTAGGCGGCGGACCGGTCGACCTTGCTCGGGTCCTTGCCCGAGAACGCGCCGCCGCCGTGGCGGGCCGTGCCGCCGTAGGTGTCGACGATGATCTTGCGGCCGGTCAGGCCGGTGTCGCCGTGAGGCCCGCCGACCACGAAGCGGCCGGTCGGGTTGATGAGGTAGCGCACGGTGCCGTTCAGCAGCTCGCCCGGAAGGGCTCTTCCGATCACCTGCTCGATCAGTGCTTCGCGCAGGGTGTCGTTTTCCACGTCCGGATCGTGCTGGTGGGACAGCACCACGGTCGGAATCGCCACCGGGATGCCGTCGCGGTAGCGGACCGAGACCTGGCACTTGCCGTCCGGCCTCAGAAAGGGGAGCTGTCCCGACTTCCTGACCTCGGCGGCGCGGCGCATGATGCGGTGCGCGAAGTCGATCGGCGCAGGCATGAGCCGGTCGGTCTCCCTGCAGGCATAGCCAAACATCAGCCCCTGGTCGCCGGCGCCCTGCACCCGGTCGTCGTCCGCGTCCACCCCGCGGGCGATGTCCGGCGACTGCTCGTGGACGGTGTTGAGCACGGCGCAGGCATCGGCGTCGATCCCGTAGGCGGGATCGTCATAACCGGCGTCGCGGAGCACGCCGCGCGCGATTGCGGGAATGTTCAGGCGGGCACGCGTGGTGATCTCACCGCCGACCAGCACCAGGCCGGTGGTGGCGAACACCTCGCACGCCACGCGGGCGTCCGGATCGTCGCCGAGCGCGGCGTCGAGCACGGCGTCGGAGATCTGGTCGCAGAGCTTGTCGGGGTGTCCCTCGCCGACGCTCTCGGAAGTGAAGGTGTACTCGGCAGCGGTCATCTCGGAACCGCGCCGGAACGTACCAGAGCCTGGACCGACGGGTCAAACACGCCAAGGATCTGGACGCGGGCGCGGCATTCGCCGCACAGTTCGGTCCCGGTCATGAGCGATCCACTGCGCACGGCGCTGGCGGCGGTCACCTCGTGCGCGGCCCGGCTGGAGCCCGTACGGGACGTGCTGCGTGCCCACGCCGAAGGCGACCTGCCGGTCACGATCCAGGGGCCGCAGGGTTCGTTCCTGTCGGTGCTGACCGCGATGTTGGCCGCGCGGGACGCTCCCGGCGGGTCGATTCTGGTGGTCACCCCCACCGAGCAGGAGGCCGAGCTGGTCGCTGACGACCTTCGCCTGTTCGCCGGCCGGCCGGTGATCGAGCTGCCGTGGTGGGGGACGCTGCCGTACGCCCGGCAGGCCCCGTTGCCGGCCGTGTTCGGCCGCCGCGCGGATGCGCTGGTCCGCCTGGCGAGCGGCGAGCGGTGCCTGGCCGTGGCGCCGCTGCGGGCACTATTGACGCCGACGCCCGAGCCTTCACACCTGCTCGCACACACCATCCGGTTCCGGACCGGCCAGGAGGTCGACCCGGTCGGCACCGCGGAGACACTGGCGACCGTCGGCTACCTGCGCGTGCCGCGCGTGACCGTGCATGGTGAGTTCTCCGTCAAGGGCGAGGTGATCGATGTCTTCCCTTTCGCGCTCGACTCCGCCGTGCGCGTGGTATTGGACTTCGACCATGTGGCCGAGATCCGGCACTTCGATCCGCTCACCCAGGGCTCCATCGGTCACGCGGATCGCGTGGACGTCGCTCCGGCCCGCGAGGTGACGCTGCAAACAGATCGGCTCGCGCAGCTCCGCGACACGCTCGCCGGCGAGCAGCTCCCCGATCCGTTCCGCGAAGAGCTGCTCGACACGCTGCAGCGCGATCCGCAGCACGCCGGCGTGGAGCAGTACTACCCGCTGTGCTTTCCCGAGCGCCATTCCGTGGTGGATCTGCTGGGCGACGGCGGCACCTTGGTGCTGGCCGACGGCGAGCGGCTGCGGGCCGGTTTCCAGGCGCTGCGCCGGGAGGTGCATGAGCTGTATCGGCGGGCGCAACGCGACGGCGCCTTCGGCCCGCGCCCCAAGTCCGTGCTGCTCGACTACGCCCGCGTCGCCGAGCGGCACGCACGGCGCGTCACCGTCGCGTCGTTGCAGCGTACCGCTCCGGCCGAGCGTGCCCGTTTGAGCGGAGCGCAGGCGCTGGAAGCGCCTGATACGGAGCCGCTCCTCAACCTTCCGTGTGACCCGCCGCGCTCCTTCTTCGGCAACATTCCCTACTTCCGCGAACAGCTCGCGGCGCTCATGGACTCCGGCTACCGGGTGTTCGTCTTCGCAGTGTACGACTTCCAGGCGGCGCGCATTCGCGCGATGGTCGAACCCGCCAACGGCACCGGCGGGGAGATCACCATCCTCCCGTACAGCATCTCGGCCGGCTTCGCCCTGCCCGACTGCCGGGTGATTTTCATCCAGGAGAACGAGATCTTCGGCCGCAAGCGCCGGCTGCCGCAGACCGTGGCACGCAGCACGCAGAGCGCCGCGATCGACTCTTTCGTCGACCTCAGTCCGGGCGATCACGTCGTGCACGTCAACTATGGAATCGGCCTGTACCACGGCATCTCGCGCATGACCGCGGCCGGCAACGAGCGCGACTACATGGAGGTCGAGTACGCCGGCGAGGAGCGCATCTACGTGCCGATCGAGCAGGTCAACCTCGTGCAGCGCTACATCGGCCGCGACGGCTTCAAGCCCAGGCTGGACAAGATCGGCGGGCGCGCCTGGGAGAACCGCAAGCAGCGGGTGCGCCAGTCGGTCGAGGAGATGGCCGAACGGCTGGTGCGGCTCTATTCGCGGCGGCGCGCTCAGCAGGGGTTCGCGTTTCCGGCCGACAGCGACTGGCACGACCGCTTCGACGCCGCCTTCGAGTACCAGGAGACCGAAGACCAGGTCCGCTGCATCGAGGAAGTCAAGGCGGACATGGAGGACGCCGCTCCGATGGACCGGCTGGTGTGCGGAGACGTCGGCTTCGGGAAGACGGAGGTCGGCCTGCGCGCCGCGTTCAAGGCGGTCATGGGCGGCAAGCAGGTGGCGCTGCTGGCGCCCACCACCATCCTGGCCGAGCAGCACTACGACACCTTCACCGAGCGCTTCTCGCCGTTTCCGGTGGGGGTGGCAATGCTGTCGCGGTTCCGCAGCAAGGCGGACCAGAAGCAGGTGATCGACGGCCTGCAGGCGGGGCAGGTGGACATCGTCGTCGGCACGCACCGGCTCGTGCAGCGCGACGTGAGCTTCAAGAATCTCGGCCTGCTGATCGTCGACGAGGAGCAACGCTTCGGGGTCAAGCACAAGGAGCGGCTCAAGGAGCTGAAGACCTCCGTGGACTGCCTTACGCTCACGGCGACGCCGATCCCGCGCACGCTGCACATGTCGCTGGCCAGAATCCGCGACATGTCGATCATCAACACGGCGCCACAGAACCGGCTGCCGGTGGAGACCTACATCGAGGAGTTCGACGAGTCGCTGGTCGCGGAGGCGATCCGCAAGGAGGTCGCCCGCGGCGGGCAGGTCTTCTACCTGCACAACCGCGTGCGCACCATCCGCGAAGTGCTGGTCTACCTGCAGCGGCTGCTGCCGGGCGTGTCCTTCGCTCACGCGCACGGGCAGATGGACGAGGACGAGCTGGAGCGGGTGATGCGCCGCTTCATCGGCCACGAGTTCGACGTGCTGGTGTCCACGTCGATCATCGAGAACGGTCTGGATATTCCCAACGTGAACACGATCGTCATCGACCGTGCCGACATGTTCGGCATCGCCCAGCTCTACCAGTTGCGCGGGCGGGTAGGGAGGTCCGAGCGCCCCGCATACGCCTATCTGTTCTATCCGCGCGACCGTGCGCTGTCGGAGCTGGCCATGAAGCGGCTCAAGGTAATTTCCGACTTCACCGACCTGGGATCCGGCTTCAAGGTGGCGCTGAAGGACATGGAGGTGCGTGGCGCCGGCAACCTGCTCGGGGCCGAGCAGTCGGGTGAGATCCTGGCGGTCGGCTACGACATGTACGTGCGCCTGCTCGACGACGCGATCGCGACGGTGCGCGGCGATCACGAGGTCGAGGTGTCGGACGTCTACCTGGAGCTCGAATACGCAGGCTTCATTCCCGACGACTACGTCAGCGAGCCGATAGAGAAGATGGAGATCTACAAGAAGGTGGCCGCCGTCGGCGACGAGACCGAGCTCGCGCGGCTGAATGCCGAGATCGAGGACCGCTTCGGTCCGGCGCCGGACGCGGTGCTGAGCCTGCTGGCGATCGCGGAGATCCGGGTGGCGTGCAGGCGGCTTGCCATCTCGTCGCTGAAGGAGCGCCAGGGCGTGGTCACGATCGAGTTCGCCCGCATCGGCCACGTCTCCGCGGAGCGGGTGGTGCGCCTGATCGGCGAGAGCGGCGGCACGGTGATGCTGGACAAGGACCGCCCCAACTGCCTGCTGCTGAAGACCGGCGGCATCGACCTGCGCGAGAAGTCGGAGTTCATCAGCGAGAAGCTGAACTCCCTCGCCTGAGCGATCGGTCCGCTGCTATCCTGAGGCGATGCCCGCCCGAGTGTCTGCCGCCGCCGACCTGGAGCGCGAGTTGCTCACCGCCGAGGACTTCACTGGAATGAACGAGCCGGCGCTCTCGGCTCAGACGAGCGCGGTGCTGGAGCGGGTGGGGGCGGTGCTCGGGGAGAGGGAAGGAACCGGGCCGGACGACGACCCGTTCCTGGGTTCGCAGCGCCGCCTGAGCCATGCGGAAGGCCGCACCGAGGGGCGGATCGCGTTGGCGCGAGCGCTGTTGGCCGCGCGCGGCATCGAGGTCTCGGCCGGATTCCCCGGCGTGACCGGCTTCGCCGAGTTACCCGACCACGCCGTCGCCGAGGCTGCCGCCGCCTGCGTCAGCGAGGCCGACTTCCGCAGGCGTCTGCGCAGCCGGTAGCCGGCCTATGCCGGCTGTGGCAACGGTTCCAACGACTCCATCGCTGCGGCACGTTCGGGAGTCGTCGCGTGCCAGAGATCCCAGTCCTGCTGCAGGCCAAGCCAGAAGTCGGCGCTCATGCCGGTGACTCGTGCCAGAAGAAGTGCGGTATCCGGCGTGACTCCCCGCCTGCCTCGGACGATGCCGTTGAGCCTGCATATCGCTTACCCGCGGCTGCCGACGGTGCTGACCTCGAGGCTGCTGCACGATACCTTCCTGGAGGGCTCTGACCAACTCTGACGAATTGCGGCGCAATTTCGCAATTGCGCCGCGATTCTGCGACGATTGGGCTGGGCGGTGCCTTTGCCGTGGTGCCGGTGATGGGGTAACGTCCGTAGGGGGAGGGGGAAGATGCTGGGGGCAGTCTCGGCGCTGGCCGAGTTGCGGAGCGACCGGTCCTTCATGCGCAACGTCGCCCACTGGGAGGTGGTGCCGGCGCGCGCGGGCGACGTGGCGCCGTTTCCGGCGGAGCTGGACGACGGCCTGCGGCGCGTCCTGCGCGCACGCGGCATCGAGCGGCTGTACGGGCATCAGGCGGACGCGTACCGGCACGTGCGCGCCGGCGACAACGTGGTGCTGGTGACGCCCACCGCTTCGGGCAAGACCCTGGCGTACAACTTGCCGATCCTCACCCACTTCCTGCGCGACGCTCTGGCGACCGCGCTCTACCTGTTTCCGACCAAGGCGCTGTCCCAGGGCCAGCAGGCCGAGCTAACCGGCCTGGTGCAGGGCGGAGGTCTGCCGGTGCCGGCCTTCACCTACGATGGCGACACGCCGTCATCCGCCCGCGCCCGGGTGCACGAGCAGGGGCGCATCGTCATCACCAACCCGGACATGCTGCACACGGGCGTCCTGCCGCACCACACGAAGTGGGGTCACTTCTTCGGTGGCTTGCGCTTCGTCGTGATCGACGAGCTGCATATCTACCGCGGCGTGTTCGGCTCCCACCTGGCCAATGTCATCCGCCGGCTGAAACGGATCGCCGCCTTCTACGGCGCGCGCCCGCGCTTCATCTGCTGCTCGGCGACCATCGGCAATCCGCTGGAGCTGGCCCGCCGCATCATCGAGGAGGACGCGGTCCTGATCGACCGCAACGGCGCGCCCGCCGGGGAGCGCCACTTCCTGCTCTACAATCCGCCGCTGCTGGACGCGGAGCAGGGCATCCGCCGCAGCGTCGTCAACGAGGCGCACGAGATCGCCACCCGCCTGCTGCGCCGACGGGTGAAGACCATCGTCTTCGCGCGTTCGCGCACGCGTACGGAGTTGATCTCCGCCTACGTCAGGGGGTCGCTGGGCGCCCGGAACATGCCGGGCGGCGCCGATGCCATCGCCTCGTACCGCGGCGGCTACCTCCCGAACGAACGGCGCCGCATCGAGCGCGGGCTGCGCGACGGGTCGCTGCGCGGTGTGGTGTCGACCAACGCGCTGGAGCTGGGCATCGACATCGGTGGACTGGACGCGTCGGTGATGGCCGGCTTCCCCGGAACCATCGCCTCATGCTGGCAGCAGGCGGGCCGCTCCGGCCGCACGGCCGACGTGTCGCTGTCGGTTCTGATCGCCTCGCCGGCGCCGATCGACCAGTTCGTCATCCGCCATCCCGAGTACCTGTTCGGCACCTCCCCGGAGTCCGGCCACGTCGATCCGGACAACATCCACATCCTGCTGGACCAGCTCAAGTGCGCGGTCTTCGAGCTGCCGTACCGCGACGGCGATGCGGAGACGGCTCGAACGGGCGAGCTGCTCGGGTATCTCGGGGATCAGGGCGTCATCCACCACGCCGAGGGCGCGTGGTACTGGGCCGATCGTGCCTATCCGGCGGAACAGGTGTCGCTGCGCACGTCCACGGCGCAGAACGTCGTCATCGTCGACGCGACCCGCGGCGGACACGTGATCGGCGAGATGGATCAGGTGTCGGCGAAAATGCTGCTGCACGAAGGCGCCATCTACCTGCATGGGGGCGAGCAGTACCGTGTCGAACGCCTGGACCTGGAGGAGCAGACCTGCACGGTGGCACGCGTGGCGGCCGACTACTTCACCGAGTCGGTCGTCCGTACCGACATCAGGCTGCTGCACCGGGACGACGACACCGGCTCGGCGCACGGACTGGTGCTCGGCGACATCCTGGTGCGCTCCCAGCCGACCGGCTTCCGGAAGATCAGGTTTCACACGCACGAACGGGTGGGCCGTGGCGACATCCATCTGCCCGCCGACGAGATGCACACGCGGACGGTCGCCGTCGTGCTCGGCGCCGACACGGCGGGCGGGCGCCACTTCGCGTCGCTCGCCGACTGGCAGCAGCGTACCGTGATGGGCCGGCTGGGCTACCTGATCCGCAACGTGGCGCCGGTGTTCCTGCTCTGCGACGTGCGCGACCTCGGCGTCGCCGAACGCGCGCGCGATCCCGACTTGGGAGCGCCGACTGTCTATCTGTACGACGCCTGTCCAGGCGGCTCCGGGTTGGCCGAGGGGTTTCGCGACGACGCCGAGCGTATCTTGCGTGGATGCCGCGACCTGGTGGCCGGCTGCGCCTGCGAGCGGGGGTGCCCCTCCTGCATCGGCCCGTTCGAGAGCCGCGGGAGCCACGATCCCAAGGAACTGATGGTCGACTTCCTGGACGCCTGGCTCGGCGCAGGTCAGGCGGACGATGGCGCGGCACCGGACGACGCCATGCCCGTGCCCGAACCGGAGACGGCTGCGGTCGGAGCGGGACGGTGACCACGGGATCACCTGCCGGATCGCTGCGCGACTCGATCCGCCGGCGGCTGGACTACTTGCGCGCGGGTGGCGAAGAGCTCCCGCCCTTCGCGCCCGACGACCACGACGGCCGCTGCCTCTCCGCACGCCTGGGCGCCGACTGGCAGTGGCTGGCGCCGTACGTGCATCGCCGCGTGGCGATCGTCCCCTCGCCGCTCACGGACAGACCTCGGTTACTGCCGGAGTCGGTGCCGATCGAGCGCTGCGCCTTCTTCGACACGGAGACCACGGGGCTGGCCGGCGCCGGGGCGGTCATCTTCCTGTTCGGGATCGCCACGGTGCGGGGCGACCGCATGGTGGTGGAGCAGGTGTTCCTGGAGGACTTTCCGGGAGAGACCGCGTTCCTGGAACACATCGAACGCCTGTTGGCCGAGCACCGGCTGTTCGTGTCGTTCAACGGCAAGGCGTTCGACAAGACCATCTTGACGACGAGGTTCCTGATGGACGGGCGCAGCCTGAACATGCCGGAGCACCTGGACCTGCTCTATCCGTCGCGCCGCCTGTGGGCGTCTATCACTGTCGATTGCCGGCTCAAGACCCTGGAGGAGGAGATCCTGGGCATCGACCGGGGAGAGGATATCGACGGGTTCGAGGTGCCCGACATCTACTTCGAGTTCCTCAGAACCGGCGAGCTGGGACGGCTGCCGGTCGTGTTCGAGCACAACCACAGCGATGTCGTTACCCTCGCGCAGCTTCTGGCGACGATCGATCAGGCGCTGGCCGGGGACGACACGGTTCGGGTGGACCCGCGCGGCGTCGGCCACCTGCTGCTGGCCCTGGGAGATCCGTGTGGACTTGACCATCTGCGCCGCGGATACATGGACGGGCAGCTTCCCTGCGGCACCGCTCTGGGCGGGGAGTTGAAGCGCGCCGGCGCCTGGACCGAGGCTGTCGAGCTGTGGCGCGACATGGCCGAGCGGCACCGCGACCAGGGGGCGGCAGTCGAGCTGGCCAAGTACTACGAACACCGCGCGAAGGACTACGACGCCGCGTTCGACTGCGTGCGACCGTTCTTCGGCGGCGTCAGGAACGGGGCGAGCGGGCTCCACGACGACATGCTGCGCCGGGTGGCCCGCCTGCGCCGTAAGCGCGCGTCTCAGCGGTAGTAACTGATGCGATAGCCGCCGCGCGCCGAGAAACCGAGCCGCTCGTACAGGCGCAGCGCGGCCACGTTGCCGGTCTTGACGAACAGGCACGCCTGCTTCTTGTGGTGGAAGATGTCGCGCAGCAGCGCGAGCACCACGGTCGCGCCCAGGCCGGTGCGGCGGCAGTCCGGGGTGGTGAAGACACCGCCGATCTGGTCAACCTGGAAGCCACGCGTGTTGGTGGCGGCGGTGGCGACCGGACGTCCGCGGTGCTCCGCCACGTAGACCAGTTCGCCGCGCAGCGCCCGGCGCAGCCGCCTGCGGCAGTCGTCGCGGTTGAACCGTGCGGGATCGAGGACGACCTCCTCCAGCTCGTATGCTTCCCGCAGTGCCAACAGGCGCTCGGTGTCGCGGACCGTCGCGCGTCTTAGGTCGAGACCGTCGCCGCCGGTGCGCCCGGCCGGCAGCGTGCCCGCCGCTCCGCGATCCAGGGTCATGAGCACGTGGTCCACGCTCATGCGGGGACGCAGCCCCAGCAGCCGTTCCGCGCGAAGCACGTCGGCAGTTATCCCCATGCAGGAGTGAAGCGTGCCGGAGGCGTGGATCCTGCCGCGCAGCGCGCGGATGTTCCGTGCGTTCCACGGGCGGATGCCATCCGCGCACGGCGGATCCTGCTCGTCCTCGAATGCCGCCAGCAGCAACCCGTCGCGGGCGCGCAGCATGACATCCGCGATCGTTCCGTCCCGGCGCGTCGCGTACAGGCTGAACGGCCTGCCCCGCAGGGGTAACGCGGACTCGCGCAGGTGGGCGGTGAGCGGCACGTATGCCCACTCGCGGTCGAGGAGCCGGTCGAGCACCGCGCGACGGTGGCGCGGCCCTGCCTCGATCCAGCGGCCGGTGTCCGGCCGCGCTGCGCTCACGGCGACCCGTCCGCCAATCCGAAGTCGATGGGGAGCCGGCCTTCCGCAGGATAGTCGCCGGCCAGGACCGCGAGCCCGGCGCGGTACGAGTCGCGGCTTGCGCCGTAGACCGCCACCGCCGTCTGGACCCACGGCAGGTCCGCCAAGTAGACCGGCGTGAGTGCCGACACTACCAGGACGCGGTCCGCATGGGACGACAGCTCGGCCAGCACCTCGCCGCTGTTGTAGTTCATCAGCAGAAAGATGATCGCATCGTAGTCGCCGGCGAGGTTGCGCACTGCCACGCGGTCGCTCGGCCGCGAGGAATAGAACGGGCTGTACGGGAACCGGTGCGTGTCGGCCTGCGGGAAGCGCAGCAGGCCCTCCTGGAGGAACTCGTCGCTCTGGCCGATCAGCAACAGCCGCCGGGCCGGATCCGGTCGGAACGGGATGTGCGCGCCGCGGATCGCCGTGACGCTGCGTGCCGCGCTGTCCAGGAAGAACTCGGCGGCTCCGGGCGCCGGTACGGCGGACTCCGTGTCGCGGGTCGGGAACAGCGGCACGGCGCCGGGCGAACGGAGTGCGCGCAGCTTCACCGCCAGCACGCGTGCCGCGGCCTCCCGTACGCGCGCGCGGAACGCCGGATCGTCCATTCCTTGCCGCAGTACCTGCCAGGTCCGCTCCTGCAGCTCCGGGGTGTGGGAGACCAGGAGCAGGTCGTTGCCCGCCAGCATTGCCTGCTCGGCTGCCGCCGGCGTGTCGAAGGTGGTGTTGAGAGCGCCGCGCATCTCGAGGTCATCGCTGATCACCAGGCCGTCGAAGCCGAGCCGGTCGCGCAGCAGCTCACGCAGGAAGAACGGGGACAGGGAGGCCGGCAAGGCCGGATCGATGATGCGGGGATAGCCGACGTGGGCGTTCATGACCGCCTGCATGCCTTCGCGGAACAGCAGGCGGTACGGCACCAGGTCGCGGTCCCAGAGGGTTGCGAGGTCTGCGTCCGCGCTCGGGAAGACTCCGTGCGAGTCGCCGGCGGCGCCTCCGTGCCCGGGGTAGTGCTTGGCGGTGGCGATCACGCCGGCCGAGGCCAGCCCGCGATAGAACGCGACCGCCAGCAGCCCGGTCTGCACCGGGTCCGCGGCGAACGCGCGCGGGCCGATGACCGCGGCACCGGCGTCGGCATACACGTCGACGGTCGGCGCCAGGTTCATGTTGATGCCGAGCGCGCGCAACTCCAGACCGATGAACCGGCCCGTCCGATACGCGTCGTCGGGAAGCCCGCCGGCGCCAAGCGCGAGGTTGCCCGGCGTCTGCGACGTGGCGTCCTTGACATGGCGGACCCAGCCGCCCTCCTGGTCGGTGATGACGAGCAGGGGCACCTGCAGGCGGGTGGATCGCGCCGCTTCCTGCATGGCGCCGACGCCGGCCGCCAGCTCCGTCAGCCCGTCCACGTTGCGGCTGAAGATCTTCACGCTGCCGAGGTGGCGCCGCTCGATCCACGTGCGCAGCTCGTCCGGGAAACCCGTTCCCCGGTAGCCGAGCGCCAGGATCTGGCCGAGCAGCTCCGAGTCGCTCATCGTTTCGATCAGGTAGGCGACCTGCTCATCGACCGGAGCGTCCCGCCAGAACCCGGCGGATCCCACGCACGGCGGCGACTCCTCCGGCCGGCAGACAACCGCGGGGTCGGGCGGCGCCGCGCAGAGGGAGAGCGCAGTCGTCAGCAGCGCCCCGAGGACGGCCGGCGTGCGTGGCGCCGTCACGCAACGCCCGACAGCGTCCAGGACGGCCCGGAGAACTTCGTCAGCAGAGCCGTTGCGCGCTCGGTCTCCGCGGCGTCCAGGCGCGACGCTTCCACCGGCGCCAGCACAGCCGCAAGGCTTCGCCGAAGCCGGTCCACCACCTCCGCGAAGTCGGCGGGGCGACCAGTCTCCTTCGCAAGCCAGGACGCGGCGGCCGAGCCCGCGGCGGGCGCGGCCGTCAGGTAGCGCGCAACCCGCCGGAAGGTGTCGTCAAGCGGGATGGAGCCGTGCTGGAGCACCCCGTGACGGGTGACCATCTGCGCGCTGCCCACCAGCTTGCCGAACCGGCCCACCACCTCGTATTCACCCACCGCGCCGAAGCAGTCGGGATCGGCCGCTTCGCCGATCTGCGCCGGGTTGCGCCGGCAGCCAACTCCGAGCTCGGTCAGGGCGGCGAGCAACAGATCGCCGACGAACCGGTACACGGTACGTTTGCCGAACGGGCGCAGGTGGGCCGTGCCGAGCGCCACCGCGTACGTCACCTCCGCGGCATGCAGGACGGCGCGCCCACCGGTGGGCCGACGGACCAGGTCGACATCCTCCTCCCGAAGCCGCTCCCGGAGCACATCGGAGACCGGCTGAAAGCGCCCGATCGACAGAGTGGGTGGACGGAACCCGTACAGCCGGATCGTTGGCCGCCCGCCGGGCGCGGCGGCGGAGGCGGACAGCACCTCGTCGACGGCCATGTTCCAGGGACCGTCCCCGGGTTCATGACAGATCAGGCGGACCGGACCGCCGTCGAATACGTCCACGCCCTGCTACAGTACACCGCCTATGGACGACCCGAAGAGGCGATATGCCCTGGTCGGGGCAGGCGGGCGGGGCCGCTTCTTCTACGAAGCGCTGGCGCGTGACTTCGCCGATCGCGCGCAGGTGGTGGCGCTCTGTGATCTCAACCGCACCCGGATGCAGTACGCCAACCGGGTGATGAAACGCCAGGCCGGAGGCGGCGAGGCGGCGCTGTACGGGCCGGACCGCTTCGAGGCGATGCTCGCCGAGCAGCGTCCCGACACGGTGATCGTCAGCACGATCGACCGCACCCATCACCGCTACATCATCGGCGCGCTCGACCGCGGTTGCGATGTCATCAGCGAAAAGCCGCTGACCATCGACCAGCACCGGCTGCAGGCCATCCTGGACGCGGTCAGACGGTCCGGACGTTCGTTGCGGGTCGCCTACAACTACCGCTACTCGCCGCTTGCCACCGCGGTGCGCAGGACCGTCGCAGACGGGACCGTGGGCAGAGTCACCTCCGTGCACTTCGAGTGGCTGCTCGACACCCGGCACGGTGCCGACTACTTCCGTCGCTGGCACCGCGACAAGCGCAACAGCGGCGGGTTGCTCGTGCACCTGGCATCGCACCACTTCGACCTGGTCAACTTCTGGCTGGCGAGCGCGCCGGAGACGGTGTCGGCGTGTGGTGACCTGGCGTTCTACGGCCGCGCCAACGCGGAGGAGCGGGGAGAGACGCGCTTCTACGCCCGTGCGCATGGCAGCGACGCCGCCGTGGACGATCCCTTCGCCCTGGACCTGGCCGGGAGCGATGCGCTGCGCGAGATGTACCTGCAGGCCGAGCACGAGGACGGCTACCTGCGCGACCAGAGCGTGTTCGGTGACGGCATCAGCATCGAGGACACGTTGGGTCTGCTGGTGCGGATGCGCAGCGGGGCGATACTGACCTATTCGCTGACCGCCTACGCGCCATGGGAGGGATTCCGCCTCTCCGTGACCGGCACCGCCGGCCGGATCGAGGCACACCAGGTGGAGACGTCCTATGTTTCCGCCGGCGGCGACCAAGCCCACGAAGCGGCCGCGGCGAGCCGCCGGCTGCGCGTGCTGCCGATGTTCGGAGACGCCCGCGAAGTCGATCTGGAGGACGCGCCCGGCGCCCACGGCGGCGCCGATCCGCGCATGCTGCACGACCTGTTCGGCGAGCAGGCGGACGATCCGCTGTCGCGCGCGGCGTCGCACGTGGACGGCGCCAACGCGATCCTGACGGGCATCGCCGGCAATGTGTCGATGCGTACCGGCAGGGTCGTGCGCGTCGAGGACCTCATCAGGTGGTCGCCCCAATAGTCGTCGCCTTCGGCTCCGGCTATTGGCCCAGTCCCGCCTTTCGCCCCGCTCAATACCGGAGCAGGCTGGAATTCCCGTCGCCTTCGGCTCCGGCTTTGGGCAGCCCGCGCACGGCCGGCGCCGGCGGTCCCGGGCGGCCGAGCTCCGCTTCGCTCGGGCGCAGGTAGGCGGGGCGCGGAATCACGCGCCGGACCGCCTGCCGTGAGAAGCGCTGCACGCCGACGTCGAGCAGCGCTGCCGCGTCCGCCTGCCCGGCGCCGGGGTCCAGGGCGACGCCGTCGTCGCCATCCCATGCCACGTGCAGCCCCGGCGCCGCCGGACCGGTCAGCAGCACGGCCGGATAGGCGCGCAGGCGTTCCCGGATCCGGTCCGGGCTCTCGTCCAGGAAGCCGGTCAGGCGCCGGCCGGAGCGGTACAGCGCCGCGTACAACCGGCCCTTGCGGGCATCGACCAGGGGCACGACCACACCAGGGAAAAAGCGCAGGCGGTGGCCGGCGGCATCCAGTCCTGACACGCCGATCAGGCCGCGTCCGCCGGCGGTCAGCCCCAACGCGGTGGCGATGCCGATGCGTGTGCCCGTGAACGATCCGGGCCCGATGCCGCACACCACCAGATCCACTTCGTCAGCCGCGACTCCGGCCTGTTCCAGGGCGCCGGCGATCAGCGGAGCCAGGCGCGTGCCGTGCTCCAGGCCGACGGAGAGCGAGGACACCACGGTGGCCTGAGGGGTCGAGACGCACACGCCCATCACCGGCGTGGCGCTGTCGAAGGCGACGGCGGTCACGCCGGGCCTCTCACGCAGATGGTCCGGCCTCCGCCGTCGGTGACCGAGAACTCCACCTGGATGGCATCCGTGATCGGCGGCTGCGCGTGCTCCGGCCACTCGACGACGGTGATCCAGGGACCGTGCAGCATCTCATCCATGGCAAGCGATGCGTACTGGCCGGCCGTGGAGATGCGGTACAGGTCCACATGGTACAGCGTCAGACGGCCGCGATATTCGCTGACCAGCGCATAGGTGGGGCTGGTCACGTCGTCCGGGATGTCGAGGCCGCGGGCGAGGCCCTTGGCAAAGGTGGTCTTGCCGCTGCCCAGCGGACCGGAAAGCGTCACCACGTCGCCGGCACCGAGCGAGCGGCCCAGCCGCTCGCCGAGAGCTTCGGTCTCCGCAGCCTCCACCGTGTGATGGCGACCCGGTTCAGGGGCGGGCGGCAGTGAGTCGTTCACGGGCCGGTCACCGATCGTGACCGTAGACGAAGCGGTGAATCCGGTTGCGGTGTGCGCGGGACAAGCGGGTGAACTGCAGGTGCACGACCGTGCCGGCCGGCCACTGAGGCCGTACATGGCGTGCCCGGCAGGTCGCGACGACCCGCGCTTCGGGACCCAGATCGAACTCGATGCGCGTCACGCTGGCGACCTGCAGGGGGGCGAGCCGCCAGATTGCGCAGCCGCCCGTCGACACGTCCAGGATCGTGGCCATGGTGCGTCGTGCCGGAGCCGGGGCAGGAGCCCGCGATGGCGACCCGAGGAGGTGACCGGGTGCCGCGACGAACGGGGTGACGATGCACGGGCGCTCCACCTGCCGCCGAAGTTGCCTGCGCCGCGGGTCGCCGGCGGCGTTGCGCTCCAGCCGCTCCTCGAGTCGGTAATAGCGCGCCAGCCGGCGTTGACGCTCGGGATCCGTCAGATCGGCCCGTCGTTCCGCCGTGTCGACGGCACGCGCCAGCACGGCGGCAAGGAGTTCGCGGTCGCCGATCAGTCGGACCGGGTTTCGAGTGCCGTTGCGGCGCGCCAGCCGGTCGAGCACCGCCGCATCGGCGGCGTCGATGCCGCCCGCGGCGGCGATGCGGCGCAGCCGGCGCCGCCGTGACCGTTCGCCGGGAGTGCGCGACCACACGGGAACCGTTCGCGTCCTCAACCGGCGATGGCGGTCATGTAGCGGGCCGCGACCGGATCGTCGGGATCGATCTCCTGTACCGTCCGGAAGTAGCCCAGTGCGCCTTCCGTGTCTCCGCGCCGCAACTGCAGGACGCCCAGGTTGGAGATCACGCGTGTATCCTCGGGCGCAAGCTCCAGGGCCAGGTGCAGGCAGCGTTCGGATCCCGCCAGATCGCCGAGCTCCAGGTTGCAGATCGACAGCTCGTTGAGCGTGTCCACCTGCGGCTCGCCGAGCTGCAGCGCCTTCTCGAAGGCGACGCGAGCCTGCGCGTAGTCGCCGGCGCGGCGCAGGCCCCAGCCCAGCACGAACCAGCCGTTCCAGGTCTCGGGATGGTCGCGGACGAAACGGCGCGCGTGCTCGATACCTTCTTGCTCGCGGCCGTCACGGATTGCCGTCACCGCCTTCCGGAAGAGGGCGTCGCCGAGCCCGGCGGCGTGGATCTCCTCGCGAAGAGAGCGCGCCTGCTGGAGCTTCTCCTCGTCCTTGCCGTACTTCAGGTACAGCTCCAGGTGCCGGCGGCAACTGTCGTGGTCGGCCATCTCGGAGTGGAAGAAGGCCAGGTTGAAGTGCGCATCCGGGAACAGCGGGTCGATGTCCAGTGCCCGGCGGTACGCGGTCAGCACTTCGCGGTGCCGGCGCGCGGCTTGGTCGCGGTCGTCGGCCTGCAGGGCAGACCGCACCCGTTCCTCGTAGGTCAGCGCCAGGTTCACGGCGGGCTGCGGGTTCTCCGGGAACAGGCCCGTCAGCGCCAGGAACAACTCTTCGGCCAGGTCCAGGTCGCCGTTGCGTGCCTTGAAGATCCCCGCTTCGGTGAGCTCCTCGTTGATGCCGGGGCGCGCAGCGCACACGAACCTCCGGAAGTACGCCGCGTCGCGGTGCCCGGGACGGTAGGCCAGGACCTTGAGCATCCCGGCGATGATCGACTCCCAGGTGATCTCTTCCGGGTCGACCTCATCGGCATCGGTGTCCATCTCCAGCGGCAGGGGGATGCCCGGATCGATCGGGAAGTGGCCGACCCGCAGGTCGGGAACGTGGGGGAGATCGATGAAGACGACTCGTTCCAGGGGGTCGTTCCGGGGCATCCTTGGACTGGTTCCTGTGCGCGGCCCGGTGGTGGCGTACAATGACCGCTCGACGAGCGTATCAGGAGAGGACGGTGGCGAACTACTCGGTCTTCGGTGTGGGCAATCCCCTCATGGACGTGATCGGCCATGTGTCCCACGAACACTTGGAGCGTGTCGGCGCGCAGCCGGGGACGATGACGCTGGTGGACGGCGGACGCGCCGCGCGGATCGGCGCCGGTCTCGTGCAGCCCGGACGCCGGCCCGGCGGAAGCTGCGCCAACACCTTGCGCGGGCTCGCTTGGCTCTCCCGGCTGGCCCGGATGGCAGACGAAGCCGCGGTCCCGCCGCCGGTGATGACCGGCGTCATCGGCGACGACGCGATTGGCCGCGACCTCTCCCGGCGGCTCGAGGAGGCCGGGGTTGTCAGCAGGCTGAGCGTGCACCCACACCAGCCGACCGGTACCTCCGTGGTGCTGGTTACCCCCGATGGCCAGCGCACGATGTTCACTTCCCTCGGGGCATGCCTGGAACTCTCGATGGATCATCTCGACCGGGCGGCGATCGCCGGCAGCGACTGCATCTATGCGACCGCTTACCTGTGGGGGCCACCCGGCGCGCGGCACGCGCTGACCGCCGCGGCGGCAGCGGCGCGCGCCGGCGGCGCCGCGGTCGCGTTCGACGTGGCGGACATGGGGGTGGTGGGCGACTGCGGCCATGAGTTGCTGGAGTGGATTCCGGGGTCGGTCGATCTGCTGTTCGCCAACGAGCAGGAAGCGCGCACGCTCGCCGGCATCGTAACCGGCTCACCGGCCGGCGGGGAGATCGAGCTGGCCTGCGCCGCCCTGGGTGAGCTGGCGCCTGCGGTGGTGGTCAAGCTCGGAGCGGCGGGATCCCTGGTGTGGGAGCGTGGAGCGATCGCGGCGCGCGCGCCGGGCTTGGAGGCAAGGGTCGTCGATACGACTGGTGCCGGCGACTCGTTTGCCGCCGGCTACCTGTACGCGACGCTCCGCGGACGTGGTGCCGGGGAAGCGGCGAAGCTGGGCAACCGCGTGGCGGCTGCCATCGTGGAAGTGGAAGGATGCGACTACCGGGCGGTCGGCGGCAGGCTTTCGTTCTGAGGATCGCCGGCCGCGGTTGGCGGCCCGGCCGGATCGGGTGCGGGTGAGAGCTCGGGCGCCGTTGCGCCATGGCCGGGCACGTCGCCGTCGATCAGGGTCTGATCGATCATCCCGATCAGGCGCGTGGCGATCTGCGCGGCGGCGTGCGAGTCCCGTTGTGTGTCCGACGCCGCCCGCTGCGCCTTGAACAATTCGTCGGTGATGTTGAGACCGGACACGATGGCCACGCGCAGCGAATCCGCCTGCGGCATGGCCCGCCGCGCCTCGGCCACGCGGCTGGAGAAGCGCTCGATGAGCTGCGAGAGGTGTTCGGTGGACTCGTCCGACTTGATCGTGAACCAGGAGCCCAGGATGTCTACTTCGGCAAGGTGCTTGGCCACCGGTTACTGCCTCACCGCGGTGCCGGGTGCCTCAGTCTGCCCGACTATGTGCACCGGCTCCGAGTGAGCCCTGGCCTCCGAGTGAGCCCTGGCCCGTGCTGGCGGCCGTGGAACCGGGCGGGCTCGGTGGAGGATCGGGAGGAGCCGTCGCCTCCTCGGCCGCCACTTCAGACGCCGCCACTTCAGACACTGCCGGCGCATCGTCCTTCTGCATCTCCGCCCAGGCGTCTTCCAGGCCGTCGAGCTTGTTCAGCGTGCGCTGGATGATCTCCTCGACGTTCTGTTGGTCGCTGCGGACGTTCTCCAGTATCCCCTCCAGCTCTTGCGTGCGCGCTTCGGCAGACTCGAGCGACGCGCTGAGCGTGCGGTTCTGCGCGCGCAGGCGTTCGATCAGATCGATGGCGCGCAGCACGCGCGCCTCCAGGTCGGCGATCTGCTGCACGCGGATCATGAGTCGACGGCGGTGAGTTCCGCCCGGGCCCGCTTGACGATCGCCTCGAACGCGGCGGGATCCTCGATCGCGAGGTTGGAGAGCGCCTTGCGGTTCAGCGTGATCCCGGCCCGCGACAGGCCGTGCATGAACTGCGAGTAGCGCAGGTCATGCTGGCGGCAGGCGGCCGAGATGCGCGCGATCCAGAGGCGGCGGAACTCTCCCTTGCGCCGCCGCCGGTCGCGGTAGGCGTACATGCCCGCCTTGGCCAGCGCATCCTTGGCTGTCCGATACAGCTTGCTGCGTCGTCCCCAGTACCCCTTGGCCTGCTTGAGGATCTTGCGGCGCTTGGCGTGATGCTTGTGACTGTCGATCGCTCGTGCCATGCCTCTATCTGTCCTGTCCTCTATCCGTTCGGCAGCAGGCGGCGAATGCGCTTGTGCTCGGTGGGACTGAGCAGGCCCGAACGCCGTAGCCGCCGCTTTCGCTTGCTACCTTTCTTGGTGAGTATGTGCCGCAGCCCCTGCTTCTTGTACTTCACCTTTCCCTTTGCGGTGACGCTGAAGCGCTTGGCGGTACTGCGGTGAGTCTTTGCCTTGGTACCCATCGTCTACTTTCTGGACTTCGGACTCAGCACCATCGACATGAACCGTCCCTCCATCTGCGCCGATCGGGCGAGCACCGCGTACTCACGCGTGAGCTCCACCACGCGATCCAGCACCGCGCGACCGATTTCCGTGTGCGCCAACTCGCGCCCGCGGAACCGGACGGTCACCTTCACCTTGTTTCCCTGGTCCAGAAACGACTTGATGTGCCGGGACTTGAAGTCCAGGTCATGCGAGTCGATCTTGGGCTGCATCCGGATTTCCTTGAGCTTGGTGAGCCGCTGCCGCTTCTTGGACTCGCGAATGCGCTTCTCCTGCTCGAACTTGTACTTGCCGTAGTCGAGCAGCTTGCAGACGGGCGGGCGAGCCGTCGGGGAAACCTCCACCAGGTCCAACCCGTTCTGCCGCGCGGAACTGAGCGCCTCTTCTGTCGGGACGACGCCGAGCTGGGAGCCGTCTGCGCCGATCAGGCGCACCTCCCGGACTCGAATCATGTCGTTTACCCTGAGATCCTTGACCAATAAGCCTCCTTAGGCGGGAATCGCCTCCTTTGCCGTGACCATACTACAGTTCCTGGGCCGTGACTACTCCCGGCGCCGATCGCGCGGCTCCTTCCGATTCGAGGGAGTCGGTCCCGTGTCACCTCTGAGGATGAAGAGCACCTGGGTGCTGCGCAGATTGGCGGCCACGGGGCCGATGCGGCGGCCGTTCCTGATGTCGATGACGGAGGTCGCCGCCACACGGTTCGCCCGGCAGTAGTCCAGGAAGTCGCTGCGGGTGCACAGGTGGATGTTCGGCGTGTCGTGCCATGCGTACGGGAGATCCCGCGACGCCGGCATCCTGCCGCGCAGCAGGAGCGCCAGCCGGATCCGCAGGTAGCCGAAGTTCGGGAAGGAGACGATCACCTGCCTGCCGACGCGGAGCATCTCGGCCAGCAGCTCGAGTGGCCGGTCGATCTGCTGCAGCGTCTGGTTCAGAACCACGTAATCGTAGCTGCCTGAGGCGTGGTCGCGCAGGCCGTCGTTCAGGTTGCCCTGGAAGACGGTGATGCCCCGCGCCAGGCAGCGGACGATCATCGCCTCCTCGATCTCCACCCCCAGTCCGTGCACGGACTTGAAGTCCCGCAGGCGGAGCAGCAGCTCGCCGTCGCCGCAGCCCAGGTCCAGCACGGAGCTGCCCCGCTCGACGAGATCGACGATCAGGTCATAGTCCAGGTGTTGCCGGCGTTCGCTTGCGGCCATCGTCAGCGGGCGGGGGAGGCGACGTTTTCCAGGAACGAGCGGACGATCTGGCAGAGGCGGGCGCTCTCCAACAGAAAGGCGTCATGGCCGTAGACGCTTTCCAGCTCCACGTAGGACACCTCGCGCCCGACCTGCATGAGCGCGCTGACGATCTCCCGCGACTGGCTTGAGGGGTAGAGCCAGTCGGAGGTGAAGGAGGCCACCAGGTACGTGGCGCGGGTCCGTCCCAGCGCCTCCGGCAGCGACCCGTACGCTTCCGAGAGGTCGTAGTAGTCCATGGCCTTGGTGATGTACAGGTAGGAGTTGGCGTCGAAGCTCTCCACAAAGCGGGTGCCCAGGTGCGCGAGGTATGACTCGACCTGGAACTCGCCCGACATCTCGTACGTGAACGCGGCGCGGTCCTGCAGGGTACGTCCGAACTTGCGACCCAGCGATATCTCCGACAGGTAGGTGATATGGCCGATCATGCGGGCGATGGACAGTCCGTTGGCCGGAGCGGGGCCGTGGTAGTAGTCGCCACCGCTCCAGTCGGGATCCGACATGATGGCGTTGCGGCCGACGGCGTGAAAGGCGATCCCCTGCGCGGAAACGGTGGCGGTGGAGGCGAGCACCACGACGGAGCGCACCCGGTCCGGGTAACGGATCGCCCATTCCAGGGCCTGCATGCCGCCCATCGATCCGCCGGCAACGCTGTACAGCCGTTCGATGCCGAGGTGGTCGATGAGGTGGCGCTGAGCTTCGACCATGTCGCCGATGGTGATGAGCGGAAAGTCCAGCCCGTACGGCCGGCCGCCGTCACCGGCACGGGGCGAAGACGGGCCGGTGGAGCCGTTGCACCCGCCGATGAAGTTGGAACAGATGACGAAGAACGTGCGCGTATCGAAGCCCTTGCCGGGCCCGATCATGTCGTCCCACCAGCCCGGCCGCTTGTCGTCGAGGGAGTGGTAGCCGGCGGCGTGGTGGCTGCCCGAGAGCGCGTGGAAGACCAGGATCGCGTTGGAGCGATCGGCGTTGAGGGTTCCGTACGTCTCGTACCGGAGCGTGATCGGCCCCAGGAACCGGCCGCTGTCGAGCTTCAGCCGGTTGGGCGGATGGGCGAACGTGTGGTCGCGCGGGCTCACCAGGCCCACGGAGTCGGAAGCTGACGCCTTCGCCTTTGTCGTGTTCTCCACCATCTCGTTATCGGTGTACTGTGTCCTCGCCCGGAGCGATGCCCTGTACCACCGCACATTGTACCAGCGCATAACCAGGCGGCGTACCGCTACGCGGCGGAGCGCCGCCCGGCTCCGGTCCCGGTTCGCGTGGACCCGATCGTTCGCGGCCATCGGCGCGGCGGTCATGGCCGCCTGCGCCAGCACGCCGTCTCTTGACCGGGCGAGCCTGGGCGCGATGCCGGCCGACGTCGACGTGGCGGTGGCGGCGAACGTGGCGGCGCTGCGCGCCCCGCTTGCCGCGGTTGTCGAGGAAGCGGAGGTGCCGGTGCCGGCGTGGCTGCTCGAGCGCCTGGCCGTCGTGGTCGCCGGCGTCTACGTGGGCCCGGAGCCGGGCTACCTGATCTGGATGCGGGGCGTGGACCTGGACCGGGGCATGACGGCGCGCCTGCTGCTCAGTCCCGACTGGTTCTACGTGGCCGCGCCGTTTCCGCATTACCGGTCTGCCGATGCGGCGGCGTGGCTGCCCGGCGGCAACGTGCTGGTGATGACCAACCTGCCGCTGGACCGCGTGCAGCGCGCCTTCGACGCCGCGGCGTTCTCGCTGCCCGACGACGTGACGATCGAGGAAGGGGACGTCGATCTGCTGCTGGTAGTGCCCGATCTCACCGGGGCGATCGACCGGCTGGTTCCCGATTCCGGACTGGACCTGGTCACCGAGGTGTTCCCGACCGAAGACGTCTGGCTGGCGGGTACCGCGTCGGCCGACGGGCTCGTCATCGCTGGCGCGATGCGTACCGTCGATCGCAACCTTGCGCGCCTGCTGGCCGCGTTTGCAAGCGGTCAACTGACGCTGGCGGACGTTCGCTTGCGGGCCGACGGAACGTGGGTCAGGCTTGCCGGCCTCATGCGGCACGACGAGTTGATGGACGTGGCGCGCGCGATGCTGAACCTGGAAGAGCTGGGTCCCGCCGGCGGGTCGGAGGCCGACCGGTGAGCGTCGCCATCGTCGACTACGCGGCCGGCAACCGCACCAGCGTTCAGAATGCGCTGCGCTTCCTGGGAGCCGACTTCACCGTCGCTTCCGAGCCCGCGGCACTGCTCGACGCGGAGCGGGTGATCTTCCCCGGTGTGGGCGAGGCGCGCGCGGCGATGGACGACCTGGCCCGTCGCGGCATGGACGCAGCGCTGCGCGCGGTGAGCGCAGAAGGGCGTCCGTTGCTCGGCATCTGCATCGGCGCGCAGGTGCTGCTGCAGTACTCCGCGGAGCGCGACACGACGTGCCTGGGCCTGGTCCGCGGCCGAGCGGTCGCGTTCCCGGAACCCATCCCGGGAGACGGGATGAAGGTCCCGCACATGGGGTGGAATCAGGTGCGGCAGGATCGCGTCCACCCGTTGTTCGACGGCATCCGGGACGGCGGCTCGTTCTACTTCGTGCACTCGTTCTACCCGCGCCCGGACGACGACTCGCTCGTGCTGGGCTCTACGGAGTACGGGGTTCGGTTCGCGTCGGTGTACGCCGCCGGCAGTCTGGCCGCGGTGCAGTTCCACGCCGAGAAGTCGGGACGGAACGGGCTCAGGCTGCTTGCCAATTTCCTGGAATGGGACGGTGCTTGAGCGCCGCGTGATCGTCTGCCTGGACGTGCGCGACGGGCGCACCACCAAGGGCGTGCGCTTCGTGGACAACGAGGACGTAGGCGATCCGGTCGCCATGGCGCGGACATACTACGAGCAGGGTGTGGACGAGCTGGTCTTCTACGACATTACCGCGTCGGCGGAACGGCGCGGCATCATGCTGGAGGTCGTGCGCGCGGTCGCCGCGCAGGTATTCATCCCGTTCGCCGTGGGCGGCGGCATCGGGTCGCTGGAGCAGATGCAGGCGGTGCTCCTGGCCGGGGCGGAGAAGGTCAGCGTGAACTCGCCGGCCGTCCGCAACCCGCGGCTCATCGCCGAGGGGGCGGCGGCGTTCGGCCGGCAGTGCATGGTCCTGGGCATGGACGCCAAGCGCGACCCGGCGATGCCGAGCGGTTACCGCGTCTACATCGACGGGCTGCGCACCGCCACCGACCTGGACGCCCTGGAGTGGGGGCAGCGGGCCGTCGAGCTGGGTGCGGGCGAGGTGGTGCTCAACGCGATCGACACCGACGGGACGCAGGCCGGCTACGAGCTGACGGTGACGCGCATGCTCGCCGACCGGCTGCCGGTGCCGGTGGTGGCGTCGGGTGGGGCAGGATCGGTCGAGCACGTGGCGGAGGTGCTGACGGACGGTCACGCCGACGCCGCGCTGGTGGCCTCCATCGTCCACTACGGGACATGCACGGTGGGCGACATCAAGGAGCACCTGGCCGCGTGCGGCGTACCAGTCCGCAGGGAGTGATGCCGGCTCCGACTCCTTGCCGGCCGTCGCGAAGCGGCGCTATAATAAGTCCCGAAAAGTAACTATGCCTACCTACGAGTACGCGTGCGGCACCTGCGGAACCTTCGAGCAGTTCCAGCGCATCACTGAGGATCCGCTCTCCGACTGTCCGCGCTGCGGCAGTGCGGTGCGGCGGCTGATATCGAGCGGGACCGGCATCATCTTCAAGGGATCCGGGTTCTACTCGACCGACTCGCGCGCCTCCGGCAAGAACGACGATGGCGGCAACGGCAAGGAAGCGTCCAAGGCGGACGGCGAGAGCGCCGGCAAGGACAGCTCCGCCGGCGAGAGCAAGAGCGACTCGAAGTCCGACCCCACGTCCGATACGAGCACGAAGACGAAGAAGAAGGATCCGGCCGCCGCTACGGCGGCAAAGGACTGAGCCGCTCCGCGCCCGGCGCGGTGCCCTCCGCAGCGGCGGCGATCAGCTCGTCGGCATCCAGCGCCCGCAGGGCGCCGTGCATGTGCGTCAGCCTCGGGCGGAGCACCGGGTGCTTGGCCGCGAACAGCGTGCAGCAGTCCGGATAGGGCAGCGTCGAGGTCTCGAAGGTGCCGATCGTACGCGCCGTGCGCACGATCTCTTCCTTGTCCATGCCGATCAGCGGCCGCAGCACCGGCAACTCGCTGGTGGAGTCGGTGAAGGCGATCGCCTCGCCGGTCTGACTCGCCACCTGGCCCAGGCTCTCCCCGGTGACCAGCGCCACCGCGCCGGTACGGCGGGCAAGCCGAGCCGCTGCCCGCATCATGCACGCGCGCAACAGCAGCGTGGAAAACCGGTCGGGAGCGCGCTGCTTGATGCGTTCCAGGACGGATGTGAATGAAATAGTGCACATGCGAGCATCGGGGACGTAACGGGCCAGATGCTCGGCCAGCCGCTCTACCTTGGCCAGCGCGTCGTCCGACGTGTACGGGTAGGAGTGGAAGTAGACGTGGTCGAGCGGCATGCCGCGCTTGCCCATCAGGTAGCCGGCGACCGGGGAGTCGATCCCGCCGGACAGCAGCAGGAGTCCGCGGGCGGACGCGCCCACCGGCAGGCCGCCGCGGCCCGGCGACGGCGGGCCGTACAGGTAGATCCGGTCACGTACCTCCACGGACAAGACGAACCCCGGGGCGTGCACGTCGACGCCGAGCGCCGGCATGGCGGCGCGCACCCGGTCTCCCAGGCGGCAGGCGATCCGGTATGACGTGTCCGGGTATTCCTTGTCGCTGCGCCGCGCTTCGATCTTGAAGGTGGGAGCGGGCGCGGAGGCGGCCAGCCGCCGGGCCAGCGCCACGGCGGCCTCGTCCAGCAGCTCCGGGTCACGTGCGACCATCTGCGCCTCCGCGTACGAGACGATCCCGAACGTGTCGCCCAAGGCGCGTGCCACGGCCGCCGAATCGGGGTAGTCCTCCACGTACAGCCGTCCCCAGGCGCGCCGCACCCGGTGGGGGGTGCCTGCGAGCTGCCGGCGGATCTGCTGGATCAGCCGCTCTTCGAATTGCCGGCGATTGGCTCCCTTGAGCGAGATCTCCCCGTACTTGACCAGGAACACCCGCGTGCCCGGGCTCATGTCCGGACGGCCTCCCGGGTCGCTTGGGCGGTGAGCCGGGAGGTCACGTCGCGGAGCTCGGCGTCCAGCGCCGAGGCGAACGCATCCACCTCGTCCGGCGAGGTCCGTGGTCCGATCGACACGCGTACCGCCCCCGCGGCCTGTTCCGGCGGCACACGCATCGCCTCCAGCACGCGCAGCCGCTTGCGCGATCCGGTGGCGCAGGCGGAGCCCGGTGACACGCAGATGCCTCGGTCGCCGAGCAGCCGCACGGTCACCTCGGACGGCAGCGCCGGCACCGCCAGTTTGAGGATGAAGGGCGAGAACCGGGCGTCACGCGTCGTGCGGTCGGCCGGGATCAGCGTCACCGCGGGCGTCGACCGGAGCCGTTCGATCAATAGCGCCATGGTCTCCGCAGCGGCGCTGGCGTTCCGATCGTGCAGAGACGTCGCGGTGCCGGCTGCGGCCGCGAACCCCGCGGCCCCGGCCACGTTCTCGGTGCCGGCGCGGCGTCCGCCCTCCTGCTCGCCGCCGGCCTGCATGAAGCGGACCGGGGCGCCGGCCTGGATCCAGAGCGCCCCGACGCCGCGCGGACCGCCAATCTTGTGGGCGCTGAAGGAGGCGGCATGCACGTGCGGACCGAGCGGCAACGGCACCTTGCCGAGCGCCTGCACGGCGTCGGTATGGAACAGCATGCGCGTGCCGGAGCGCCGCGCGGCATCGGCGACCGCAGACGCCGCCTCGACGACCGGCTGGATGGTGCCGGTCTCGTTGTTGACCGTCTGAACCGAGACCAGGTAGGTGCGCTCGTCGAGCAACTCTTGCAGGCGTTCGACGTCGACCGCGCCGTCGCCGTCCACCGGCGCGCGCAGGACCCGGAAGCCGATCCTCTGGAGCAGCGTTGCCGGCCCCTCGACGGAGTCGTGCTCGACGGCGCCGATCACCAGCGTGTCGCGGCGCGGCAGCCCGCGCTCGGGATGCAGCAGCGTCAGCACCGACTGCAGCATCAGGTTGTTGGACTCCGTGGCGCCGGAGGTCAGCACGATCTCCGCCGCGTCCACGCCGAGCGCACAGGCGAGCCGCTCGCGGGCCGAGGCCAGCTCCGCCGCGGCCTGCCGTCCTCGGGGGTGAGGAGAGGAAGGGTTGGCGTGCCACGGCCCGTCCGCCGGGAGCGCTTCCGGCATCGGGGGCGCGGTGGCCGCCCAATCCAGGTAGATCACCCCCGTATGGTAGCGGACCGTCCGCCGGGCCGCGCGGCCGGTTTGCTCAGGCGTGGCCCGCGTAGTACGTTCGCTTACAGCCATGCTGTTCTTCCCTTGGGGACCGTTCGGCTTTCTCACGCTGTTGGTTCCGGTGCTCCTGGCCTTCGCCCTGCTGCGGCTCGGCACGACCATCTTCCGCCGGATCCGGGACGAGTCCGACGGCGACCGGTACCTTCGCGGCCGCGGCGGCGTCCATCGCCACGCCGCCGACGAGGAGGTGGCGACGGAGCGCCGCCCGCCGTTCAACATGCAGAACCCGTTTGGCAGGCGGTCGCTGGACAGCCGAGTGTTCCGGCTGGCCTATCGCAACGGCGGGCGGGTGACCGTTTCCCAGGTGGTGATGGAGACCGGCATGTCGCTGGAGCAGACCGAGGCGTACATGGACCAGCTCTGCGACGGCGTGCGCGTGCGCATGGAGGTCTCCGACGGCGGGCTGGTCACCTACGAGTTTCCGGAGCTCACCGGCCGCTTCGGCAGCGCCGGCCCGGCCTGATCCCGCGGCCGTTACGGCCGGATATCGCCCAGCCGGGCGAACAGCGCCTCGGCCCCGATGTCGATCAGCGACATGTCCCCCCCGCACTGCAGCCACTGCGCGCCCCAGCCGGCGAGGCGCTGCGCCATCTCCGGATCGGCGCCCAGTCCCGAGCCGGCGTAAATCCCGGCGTCGCGGGCGGTGCCGATGATCCGCTTCATGGCCTCCACCACCTCGGGATGGCCGATCTCGCCCATGTGGCCGAGCGCGCCCGACAGGTCGTTCGGCCCCAGCACGATCGACGCCAAGCCGTCGATGCGCACGATCTCGTCGATCGCGGCCAGCGCCTCCGCCGTCTCGATCTGGGCGACCGGAAACACGTCCGCGTCCGACTGCTCGATGAAGGCCGGACCGGTGTCGCGGCCGTAGCGCGACTGCCGGCGCGGCCCGAACCCGCGCGTGCCGCGCGGCGGGTACAGGCACGCATCGACGTGGGCACGGATCTCCGCGACCGAGTAGGAACGGGGCAGGATGACGCCGCCGGCGCCGGTGTCCAGGCACTTCTTCACCCAGGCAACGTCGCCCGACGGCACGCGCACGATCGCCGGAGTGGCGGTGGCGCGCGCCGCGATCAGGTGCGACTGCATGGACTCGAAGGTGAGCGCGGTGTGCTCCAGGTCGACCCACAGGAAGTCGTAGAGCTCGGCGATCGCTTCGGTGACCGACGGATCGGTGGTCGATATGCCGCAGCCGACGCAGACCTTGCCGGCGTCGAGCTGTTGGCGGAACGTGCGCATGGCGCTGAGCATGAGGGGGTTCTCCTTTGATGAGCAGGAATGGGCGCAGTCCGCGCCGGGTGCGCCGACCATACTACGCGGAACGCCCCGCGTACGTGGCTGGCACCAACGCGCTTCAGCACGTCCAGTACGAGATCGAGCCGCGACGGACGCATGCGTATGACGTCGGGGATCGGCCGCCGTTCAGGCGTCGACGACGAACAGGGGCATGCTTCTTCCGCGCGAGGATGGATTCGCCAAGATGGGAAGGGTCCCCGAATGGCCGCAGCGCGCGGTGGAAGCGTCAGTAATCCCGTGGCTTGAGGCCGTTTGTTTGAACTGATCTATTCCGTCTAATTTCTCCGGTCCAAACCCCTTCGGAAGCATGCCTCCCTGCCGCGGGCTGTCACCGGCAGTGCGTCACTCGACGGGCAACTGAGCGACGACGCCCGCGTGGTTGGACGGCCACAGACCGGTGGGCAGCCGGTCGTCCGGCTTGTCGCCGACCGTGAGGGTCTGGATGGAACTGGCCGGGTGCAAGGCCATGCCCTTCACGAAGATCTGGTCGATCCGCTTGTTCAGCTCGCTCGTCTCGTTCCGGAGGTCGGCCGCCTGGCAGCAGGTAGCTCCGTCTCCCTCGGCGTCGGACTGCCAGACGTCGACGTAGCCGGCCTCCAGGATGAGCTGGTATGCGGCTCCATCCGGGGCCGGCGTGTTGAAGTCCCCCAGGAGGATGACCGGGAGCTCCTCACCCGCCAGGGCGTCCACCAGCTCCTGCGCTTGCGCGACCCGCGAACCCGGATCGACCGCCTCCAGGTGCGTGTTCACGATCCGGTAGGTGACGTCGTCGATGGTGGCGTCGATGGCGACGTAGCCTCGCATGACGTGCAGCCCGAGCGGCGCGATCGGCAGCCCCGCTGCGTAGCTCGCGGTCGTGGGCCGCGACACGACGACATCGCCGCGGGCCAGGATCACGTCGAAGTCGGTCAGGCGCACGTCCGTGACCTTGCCGTCGCGGAGCATGGGCATCTCGAGATCCAGGTTCTGGACCTTCGCGGCGACCTGGTAGTCCAGGCCTTCCGCCCGCAGCGCGTTCATGAGGAGCTCGAGGTAGTCGAGATCGATCTCCTCGGCGTTCGGCTCCCGGTTGGTGAGGAAGTCGCCCGGGTCCTGCCGCCGGATCAGCTCGACCTCCTGCAGGCCGATGACGTGCGGGTGCGACTCCTTGACGATGGCGGCGATCGACGCGGCGCGCGCCGGGAAGTCGGAGGCGACGACGTTGCCGTACAGCTCGCCGACGACCATCGGAATCTGGAACAGATTCGTCGTTTCCAGCGCCGGCTCCGCGCTGCTGCCCACGTAGAGGTTGTACGTCATCACCGTCACGGGAACCTCCGGGGCCTGCTCGATCGTCCGGCATCCCGCCAGGACGAGCAGCAGTGCGAACAGCGACAGCGGGATGATGGCGGAGAGCTTTGGCATGGGTTCCTCCGATCGGGCCGCGCCGAGCAGGCGGCGCCGAGTCGGGCCGAGGGTAGAACACCGATTACGGACGAGCAATGCGGGGTGGGCAGACTCGGCCTGGAACGGGCCGGGCGTTTCCGGCATCCTGCGCGCCATGCTGATAGACGCTCACAACCACCCGAACTGGCACGGCCACGACGCGGACCGGCTCCTCGCCAACATGGAGGAGCACGGTATCGACCAGATGTGGCTGTTCTCCTGGGAGGTGCCCGCCACCGACTACAGCCCCAGCTACCATGCCCATCTGCCGCCCGGCGGCGTGGGCATTCCGCTTGCGGATGTCCTGAACGTCGGTCGGGCGGCCCCGGACCGTTTCGTGCTCGGCTACATGCCGGACGTCAAGCGCCCGGACGCCATCGACCGGATCAAGGCGGCGGTGGAAATCCACGGCATCCGCGTTGCGTCCGAACTCAAGCAGCGCGTGCTGTTCGATGACCCGGACGCCCTGGACATCTACCACTTCTGCGGCGAGCAGAAGCTGCCGATCACCATCCACCTCGACTACCCGATCCCCAACGGACAGCGCTATCCGCGCCCGAACTGGTGGTACGGCGGCTCCCTGGACAGCTTCGAGCGGGCCGTCGCCGCGTGTCCGGAAACGATCTTCATCGGCCACGCGCCCGGGTTCTGGGGGCACATCTCCGGCGACGACCGCTGCATGACCGAGTCGTACCCGAAGGGGCCGGTCAAGCCGGGCGGACGGGTGCTCCACCTGCTGGACACCTATCCCAACCTGTACGCCGACCTGTCGGCCGGGTCCGGCCTGACGGCGATCTCCCGCGATCCCGAGTTCGGCAAGCAGTTCCTGATCCGCTACCAGGACCGCCTGCTGTTCGCCCGCGACTACATCGACGGCCGCCTGATGGATTTCCTCAAGACCCTGAACCTGGAGCGGGAAGTGTTCGACAAGATCGCCTACCGCAACGCCCAGCGCCTGCTCGGGGAGGCGGAGTAGGTCCGAGCGTGGCTGGCGACATGGAGTACCGCCGCTTCGGCGCGCACGAGATTTCGGCCCTGGTGCTGGGGACGGTGCAATTCGGCCTGGACTACGGGGTGGCCAACACGACCGGGAAGCCGTCGCAGGCGACCGTGAGCCGTATGCTCGCCACGGCGTTCGAGGCGGGCGTGAACACGCTGGACACCGCCTCGATGTACAACCAGGCCGAGAGCGTGCTCGGCCGGGCTCTCGGCGACCTTGGGATGCGCGACCGCATCTTCATCTGCAGCAAGGCGCGCCCGCACCCGGAGATGGCCGGGGCGCCCGAGGAACAGATCACCGCCGCCGTGGAGCGGTCGCTGCGCGTCCTGGGGGTGGAGCGGATCGGGCTCTACCTTCTGCATGGCTACCATGCGCTGCCGTACGTGGGGGCGCTCTACCGCAAGCGCGAGGCGGGCGACATCGGTGCGGTCGGAGTTTCCGTGTACTCGGCGGAGGAGGCGCTCGGGGCGATCGCCACGCCCGGCATCGACGCCATCCAGCATCCGGTCAGCGTGCTCGACCAGCGGTTCCTGCGCGCCGGGGTGCTGGAGCGGGCGGCGAAGGCCGGGGTCGCGATCTTCGCCCGCAGCGTCTACCTGCAGGGCGTGGTGACCATGGCCATCCCGGAGCTGCCCGGGCCGATCGCGGAGGTCGGCAGGACGCTTGCACGGCTGCGGGAGCTGGCGGGCAAGCTGACGATCGAGGAGCTGGCGCTCCGCTACGTCGCGTCGCTATCGGGCGTCACCGGCGTGGTGGTGGGTATGGAGACGCACGAGCAGATGGAGCGCAACCTGGCCGCCGCCCTGGCCGGTCCCCTGGACGGCCCGCTCCTGGAGGCGATCGGAGAGGCGGTGCCCGACCTTCCGGACGACATCATCAACCCCGGGCACTGGCGGTGGATCCGGGACTACGACTGGGGTACGCGTTGAGGCAGCGCGCTGCGCCACGACTTCACCGAGTCGGTCTCAGGAGACGGCGTACGAAAGGCGGCCAGCCGAGGGCGAACGCCTTCAGCACGATGAGGTCCTCCGCTGAGCAGGTATGCAGGCGGATCTCGGCGAGAAAGCGGTAGGCGGTCGCGCGTTCGATGACGCGCTCCTCGACGGCAGTGCCGCAAGGAAAATGTCGATGGGGATGCCCGCCGCGTACTTGAGCAGGAGCACTCGGTGCCGTAGTGCGAATGCGGCAGCGTCCTCAACGCGCTGGGGATACCTGCGACAGAGTTCGGTGACGTACCCCGCTTCGTCGCCGAAGCCGGTGAGAATCGTGAGATCGACGTCCCCGGTGAGCCGCGGCTCGCCCCACCGCTGAAGCGCCAGGCCGCCGATGAAGCAGAACCGCCAACTGCGGGCTTGGCAGAACCCCTGGACGGCAGCCACGTCGACATCGCTGAGCTCCTCGCGTCGCAGGTGCTCAAGCCGGGCGCCTCCGATCCGCCATCGTTCGACGAACGCTCGCAGTACGGCGTCAGAGGCCCCTGTCATGTCGCCGGACGGGGCGCCCGAGCCTGGGCTTCGACCGATGCCGCTTTCATCCATTCGTCGCTGCCGCCTTGACCACGGGATCACTTACCGCATCGGCCACTGCATCGACCAGCTCGTCGATCATCTGCGGCGTGGTCGGGACGGAGATCGAGCACATCCCCAGGGTGTGCCCCAGGAAGAAGCCGCGGTCGAGGAGTGCCAGGAACAGCGGCGATACCCAGCGCTTGTCGGTGTCGAGCGACGAGCGGTAGTCGCGCGGCGGCTCCGCGCGGAAGTGGATGGCGAACGCGGACCCGTTGTTGTGCGCCGACGCCGGCACCGGGCAGCCGGTCAGCGCCTTGCCGAGACCGCGCGACAGGCGGTCGCCAAGGGCGGCCAGGTGATCGAAGGCGGCCGGCGTCAGCTCGCGCAGCATGGCCAAGCCGGCGGCCAAGGTCACCGGGTGGCTGGCGAAGGTGCCGCTCTGGCCGATGCCCCGTCCGGCCGCCGGATCGTAGCAGTCCATGATGTCGGCGCGTCCGCCGAACGCGCCCACCGGGAAGCCGCCGCCGACGATTTTCCCGAACGTGGTCAGGTCGGGCGTGATGCCGTAGTACTCTTGGGCGCCGCCTCGCGCCAGCCGGAAGCCGACGATCTCGTCGAAGATCATGAGCACGCCTTGCCGGGCGGTGATCTCGCGCACGCCGCGGATGAAGTCCGCCGGCAGATCCAGGACGCCGCTCTTCGGGTCCAGCATGACGCACGCCAGCTCGGCGGCGTGCTCGGCGATCAGCCGCTCGGCCGCCTCCAGGTTGCCCAGCGGCAGCACTATCGTGTCGGCCACCGCGCCGGCCGACATGCCGATCGCCTGCGCGTGGGGCAGCGGCCGGTCGGCCGGGCCGGCCGCCTCCAGCGGGGGCGCGACCGAGACCTCCACCGAGTCGTGGCTGCCGTGATAGCAGCCCTCGAACTTGGCGATCAGGTTCCTGCCGGTGAAGGCGCGCGCCAGGCGTACGGCGCAGGCTGGCCTCGGTCCCGGAGTTGGTGAAGCGCGCCCGGTCCAGGCTGGCCACGCGGCTGCACAGCTCTGCGCACGCCTCGGTCTCGTGCCCCATGGGCGCGCCCAGGGCGATGCCGCGCTGCAACTGCGCCCGCACCGCCGCCATCACCGCCGGGTGTCTGTGGCCCAGGATCTGGCCGGTGTGGTGGTTGGCGAAGTCGGCGTAGCGGTTGCCGTCCACGTCGAACAGGTACGGGCCGTCGCCGCGCTCCATGGTTAGCGGGTAGGGGCGATAGAAGTAGGCGCCCTTGGCGACGCCGCCCGGGGTGGCGTCCGCGTGGGCCGTAAAGCGCTCCAGGGAGCGGGGAGTGGCGGCGAAGAAGCGCGCCTCGAGATCGTTTGCCGGTTTCATCGTGGGAGTCCAAGTCGACTATAGCAGCCGGTGCCCCGCGGAGCGCCGGTGCACGCCGCCGCGCTATCATTCGCCCCGATGACGAACATGAACGTCGTGTGCATATGCCTGGACACGTTTCGGGCGGACATCGTGGGGGAGGGGAAGAAGTACAGCCACGTCCGGACCCCCAATCTCGATGCCCTGGCCGCGCAGAGCATCCGCTTCACGCGCGCCTTCGGGGAGTGCCAGCCGACGCTGCAGATCCGTCGCGGACTGTTCACCGGCCGGCGCAGCTTGCCGTTCCGCTACCACTTCGACCGCCGCGGCCACTGGCACCACGCGCCGGGGTGGCACAAGATCCCGCCCGACCAGGACACCATCGCCGAGGTGCTGCTGGCGCGCGGTTACGTCACCGCCCTGATCGCCGACACCTACCACATGTTCAAGCCGACCATGAACTACTCCCGCGGCTTCGCCCATCTCGACTTCGTCCGCGGGCAGGAATCGGACAACTGGAAGAGCGGCGACCCGCGCCTGATCGAGCGACAGCTCCGTAACCACGTCCGTGAGCCGATCGATTGGCCGCGGCACGCCACCCTGGTCAACTACCTGCTCAACCAGCGCCACCGGCGGTCGGAGGACGAGTACAGTTGCGCGCGCGTGTTCCGCGCGGCGTGCGATTGGCTGCACGACAACCGCGCGATGAAGCCGTTCTTCCTCTGGATCGACAGCTTCGATCCGCACGAGCCGTGGGATCCGCCGAAGGCGTATGCCGATCTCTACTGTCCGGACTATTCGGGCAAGGACTTCATCATGCCCGGCGCCGCGCAGGAGGACGGCGCCACGGAGGATGAGCTGCGCCGCATCGAAGCGCTCTACCTGGGCGAGGTCACGTTCGTGGACAAGTGGGTCGGTGCGTTGCTGGACACGCTGGAGGAGCTGAAGCTGTTCGACGACACGCTGGTGGTCTTCGTGTCCGATCACGGCACGCAGCTCCGCGACCAGGGCCGCTTCGGCAAGTCGGGCCGGGAGTTGCATCCGTTCAACACGCAGTTGAATCTGTGCCTGCGCCATCCGGGTGGTCCGGCCGATCGCGACGTCACGGCGCTGGTGCAGAACCACGACCTGATGCCGACCATTCTTGCGCGGCTCGGGATCCCGTGCGGCTGGACCGACGGCCGGGATCTCTGGCCGCTGGTGACCGGTGAGAAGACGGCGATCCGGGAGCGGATCGTCACCGGCTGGGCGGACGGCTCGTCCGGCAACGCGCGGGCGCGCGCGAGCGTCCGCGACGACCGCTGGAACTACTGCACGGCGGTCGGTTACGAGGACGAGGACGGGGACGAGTTGTTCGACCTCGCCGTCGACCCGGAAGAGCGCCGCAACGTCGTGGGCGACCATCCGCGGGTGGTGGCCGAGTGCCGCGCCGAGGTGGAGGCCCTGATCGGCCAGCCGCTTCCCGGCACGATGGTGGAGGTGTCCGACCCGGCCGCGGGGCCGATGATCGAGTGGCTGAACCGCAGGCTGCGCGAGCTGTAGCGATGCACGAAGTCACCCCAACGGCGGCGGAACGCGCCGCGGAGCGGTTCGGTGATTCCGCGCTGCAGCGGGCGGTCACGGCGTTGCTGGCCGACGGCTACCTGGTGATCGACGACGTGATCGACCACGCCCACTTCGACCGGCTGCAGGAGCGGATGAGCCAGGACCTGGAGAAGATCCGCGCCATGCCGGTGGTGCCGCACGACTTCTTGTGGGGCAACATCCAGCAGCCACCACCCCCTGATGCCGGCCTGGTGTTCCGCGACGTGATGGCCAACCCGTTCGTGTGCCAGGTGACCCGCGCGGTGCTGGCGCGGCGTTCAACAACACCCTGACCGGCAACACCAACATCCCCGGCAGCGGGCTGCAGCCCGTGCACGTCGACGACGGTCAGCTCTGGCCGAACCTGATCGCATCATGACATCAAATGCCGGTTGGAAGTGATCAGCAGTACCGCCGATGCCCTCCATACGGCACAGTCTGGGTTAGGCTTGTCGGAATGCGCAGCACATCCGAGCACGCCCTGCTGATCGTGAAGCCGGACGGGGTGTGAGGCACCCCGAGTTGCCCGGAATGCTGGAAAGGCGGCTGGCGGACGTGTCGCTTCGCCAGGTCGCAGCACGGGAACTGACTCTGAGCAAAGCCAAGCGCTCACGTTCTGGCGGGAAGGTGACGTCGAGGGGTACGTCGCGTACCTGCGCGAGGGTCCCTCGCGGGCGATCGTGGTCAGGGGAAGGCAGGCCACCTGGAAGTGCCGCCGGCTCAAGTCCGAACTTCGGAAAGCGTTCCACTCTCCGCCGGTCTGTTCTGCGTCGGCGGCAGCAACGGGCGTCTCGCTTGGGGCAGAAACCGCGTGTCCGAGGAGATGCACGGCGCGTTGGCCGCGGCACTGGTCAGGCCAGGTCGCGGATGACTTCCCGAGCGGCGTTGTGTCCGGGGAGCCCGGAGATTTCGCCTCCCGGGTGCTGGCCGGCTCCGCACAGATAGAGACCGGGGAACGGCGCGCGGTAGCGGGAGAGCTCGGGGAGCGGGCGGTTCCAGAAGAGCTGGTCGCCGCCGTGCTGGATGTGCCAGATGCACCCGTCGGTAAGCCCGTTCTCCCGCTCCAGGTCGGCCGGCGTCCGCAGCTTCAGGTGGAGGATCGACCGGCGGAAGTTCGGCGCGTGGCGCGTGATCTGCTCCACCAGCCGTTCGGCAACCCGGTCGCGCACCGTGTCCCAATTGGTGTCCCTCAGTCTGGCGGGAGCCGGGTAGATCCACGCCGAGGCCGTGTGCCGGCCCTCCGGAGCCAGCGTCGGATCGAGCGCCGACGGCACCGAGAAGTTGACAATCGGCTCGGCCGGCGGGCGGCCGGCCGAGCAGTCGGCGTACGCGCCGTCGACGACCGCCTCGGTGCGTCCCAGCCCGACCACGCCGCGGCTCGGCAGCGCCGGGTCCCCGTCCCAGGCCAGCCAGTGCGGAAGCTCGTCCACGGCCGCCAGCAGCTTGTAACAGCTCACCTCCGTGACCAGGGCGCTGACGCGGCGCCGGAGCTGCGCTTTTGTGAGCTCCCATGGTACGAGCCGAAGGAATGTCCGTTTCGGGTCCAGGTTGGACACCACGCATCGGGCCGTCGCCTCCGTGCCGTCGGCGAGCCGCACGCCGGTGACGGCCCCGCCGTCATGGAGCAGGGAGACCGCTTCGGCACTGGTGTGGATGCGGACCCTGGCTTCCTCGACTGCTTGGCGCATCAAGGAAGTGATGACGCCGATGCCGCCCTGGATGTAGCCGTTGTGCGGTGTGCTTCGCGCATCGGGACCGGCAAGGTCGATCGACCCGTAGGCCAGGGCCACCGCACCCGGATCATGTCCGATGGCGGCCGCCTCCGCCGCGTGGCGGTCGCGCAGCCGGCGGGTGGGGAGATAGCGGTGGCGGAGCTGCCTGACGGTCCGCGTCAGCGCATCTTCCAGAAGCTGGCCGTCGCCGCGCTCCGCCGCGTCGGCACGGATTTGGGCGGGGGTCGGCGGTGGCTGCAGGCGGTACGGAGCGAACAGCTCGCACAGCCGCCGCTTCATGTCCGCGTAGCGGCGCTCCGCTTCGGCCTCTTCCGCGGTGAGTTGCAGCGACAGGTTCCGCGGGGATTCGTGACCGGCCGGGCCCCAGTAGTCGCCGTTCGGCATCGGCGCGAGCGCCCCGGCGCGGGGAATCGCTACCATGCCGCGCTCCTCGAGCCGCAGGTCCGCCTGTATCCCGGGGTCCAGCGCGTGCACCATATGGGCGCAGGTCGAGAATCGGTACCCGGGCCACAACTCCTCCGTGATGGCCGCCCCGCCGACGAAGGACCGGCGCTCGAAGACGCCGACCCGCAGGCCGGCGCGGGCCAGATACCAGGCAGCGGTCAGCCCATTGTGGCCGCCGCCGACGATCGCGGCGTCCATGTCAGGCTGCATCTTCAGCGATCCGGCACTCTGCGGGAGTGCAGGAACTGCCCTTCTTCGACAGGCGCCGCTACTTCCTGACGCCGCGGGCGTCGGCGGTTCGGCGGGAGCCGGGTCCGACGGCGGCGCGCGCGGCGTTCAGGTCCTCCCGCGACACGACCGTGCCGGCGCCGAGCGCCTCCTCGATCTGGTCCACGGTCTTGATGCCGCAGACCGCGGTGTGGATCGACGGATGCTGCGCCGTCGCTGCCAGCGCGAGCTGGTAAATGGACAGGTTGTACCGCTCTGCGATCGGGCCCAGGCTCTGCACGTTCTCGCACAGCTCCGCGAAGCGCTCGCCCTGGAAGTCGGGATGGTGAGCGCGGAAGTCGGTGAAGGTCTCGGTGCCGCGGTACTTGCCGGAGAGCAGGCCCTTGTGCAGCGGCGAGTACGCCATCACGCCGATGTCCTCGGCCTGGCAGTACGGCAGCAGGTCGTCCTCGCCGGCCGGATCGATCATGCTGTAAGGTGCCTGCACGACGGCGTAGGCGCCGAAGCGGCGCTGCGCGCGGAGCTGCTCGACCCCGTGGTTGCTCACGCCGTAGGCGCGGATCTTGCCCTGCGCACGCAGGCGGTCGAGTTGCCCGGCGGTCTCTTCGAGGGGTGTGAGCGGATCGAAGCCGTGCAGCAGGTACAGGTCGATCGTGTCGAGCCGCAGGCGCCCGAGGGACACCTCGCAACGGGCGGCGATGTTCTCCGCGGACAGGTCCGGCACTCGCGAGCCGTCGGGCTTGAAGCGGGCGAGCACCTTGGTGGTGATCACCAGCTCGTCGCGCGGCAGATCGGCGATCGTTTCGCCCAGCACCGTCTCCGCATGGCCGTCGCCGTACGCGTCGGCCGTGTCGAACAGGTTGATGCCGCCGTCGAAGGCACGCCGGATCGCGCGTGCGATCTCCTCGCTCGACTGCTCGCCCCAGAATCGCGGGCTGAGCTGCCAGGTGCCAAATGAGATCGGCGAGACCCGCAGGCCGCTCTGCCCGAGTTGCACGTGCTCCATGTCCCGTTCCTCCGCGCCGCAGTATAGGTCAAGCGGCCTCACCTTGATCGTGAGGCTGGCCGGCTCCTAAGCTCGGCAGTCAGTGGACACGGACATCCAGGCGATCGACGCGGAAGTGTACCTGCTGCCGGTGACGACGCGGGTGCCGCTGAAGTTCGGCGCCGAAGCGTTGACCTCCGTGACCTGTGTGCGCGTGTCGCTGCAGGTGCAGAACGCTGCCGGCCGCCGGGCGATGGGGTGGGGCGAGACTCCGCTGAGCGTGCAGTGGGCGTGGCCGGGCGAGCTGCCCTACCAGGTGCGGCACGACCTGATGCGCGGTCTCTGCCTGCTGATCGCGGCCGATTGGCGCGATGCGGGGTTCTCCGGGCACCCGGTTGAGGTGGGGTATGCATTCCTGCAGGAGCGGCTGCCGGCCCTGGTCCAGCGGATCAACCGCGGCCGGAATCCGGCGGCGCGCATGCCTCGGCTCGCCGCGCTGGTGTGCGCGTCGGCGTTCGACCTGGCCCTGCACGACGCGTTCGGCGTCCTGCACGGCGTGCCGGCTTACGCGACTTACAACCGGCGCTATCTGAACCACGACCTGAGCCGATACCTGACGCCCGCGGCCGGCAGCGGCATGTCGTTCGCGGGCACGTATCCGGAGGACTTCCTGCGGCCGCGCCACGACGAGCTGCCGGCGTGGCACCTGGTCGGGGGGCTGGACCCGGTGGAGCCGGCCGAGCTGGACGGGAGCGAGCCGGACGACGGTTACCCGGTGCTGCTGCGCGATTGGGTACGGCGCGACGGGCTCGTCTGCCTGAAGGTCAAGCTGCGTGGCACGGACGAGGCGTGGGACTACGGCCGGCTGGTGCAGGTGGGCTCGCTGGCCGTCGAGGAGGGGGTGGCGTGGCTGTCGGCCGACTTCAACTGCACGGTCGCCGACCCTGCCTACGTGACCGGCATCCTCGACCGGCTGCTGCGCGAGCAGCCGCGGATCTACGGCATGCTTCTGTACGTGGAGCAGCCCTTCTCGTACGACCTGGAGCGCGACCGCCTGGACGTGCGCAGCGTGGCGGCGCGCAAGCCGCTGTTCATGGACGAGAGCGCCCACGACTGGGAAATGGTGCGTCTGGGTCGCGAGCTCGGCTGGTCCGGCGTGGCGCTGAAGACCTGCAAGACGCAGACCGGCGCGCTGCTCAGCCTCTGCTGGGCGCATGCGCACGGCATGACGTTGATGGTTCAGGACCTGACCAACCCCATGCTGGCACAGATCCCGCACGTGCTGCTGGCGGCGCACGCGCCGACCATCATGGGCGTGGAGACGAACACCATGCAGTTCTATCCCGATGCTTCCGCTCCGGAAGCCGCCGTTCACGCGGGGCTGTACCGCCGCGCACGGGGCCGGCTGGACCTGTCCACCGTGACCGGTCCTGGGTTCGGGTATCGCCTCGACGAGATCGATCGACGCCTGCCCGAGGCGGAGACGGGCGTCGCCGGCAGCGGGTGACCGCCCTCGATGGCTGATCCCGGCAGCTCGGCTGGCAATCAGCTTCTCGACGAGTGGGAACGCCTGTTGCAGGGCTCCCCGGATGCACTCGTGGACGCGCTGGTCAACCCCGGTCTGCACTATCGCGACCTTCGTCACGTTACTCCGTTCGCCGGCGTACTGAGTGCATCGGAGGATCGTCGAAACCGAGGCGCACGATGCTCGGAAGCGCGCGGCACGGGAGTTGCTGGGCGAGTAGCTCATCACGAAGGGATTGAACACTGAGCGGGCATCCGTGCCACGGAGACGGTCGTCGCCGGGTAGCGGGTGACTGAGCCCAGGCGGCAGGGTACGTTGAACGTCCGATGGCTGACGTTGCGTTCTCGGTGTTCACCAAGCACTGGAAGGCGGTGCCGCTCGGGCGGCTCGCCGAGTTGGTGCGAGGGATGGGATTCGAGGGGGTCGAGTTGCCGGTGCGCCCCGGCTTTCAGGTGGCGCCCGAACACGCGGGCCGGGACCTGCCGGTGGCGGCCCGGCAGCTTGCTGACGCGGGCGTGCCGATCCGGAGCGTGGCTACGACCGCGGACGAGTCCACGATCATGGCCTGCGCGGACGCCGGCGTGCCGCTGCTCCGTATCATGGCGCCGGTCCGGACGGACGAAAGCTATACCGGTGCCGAGGAGCGGTACCGGCGCGAGTTCGACGCGCTGCTGCCGGTGCTGGACCGCGCGGGCGTGACCCTCGGGGTGCAGAACCACGCGGGCAGGGAAGTGGCGAACGCGGTCGGCCTTCGCAGCCTGATCGGCCGCTACGACCCGCGGCACGTCGCCGCGGTCTGGGACGCCGGGCACGAGGCGCTGGCCGGGAACGAGCCGGAGCTGGCGATCGACGTCGTCTGGCCGCACCTGCGCCTGGTGAACCTCAAGAACGCGATCTGGCTGCAGACCGCCGAGGCGGGCGCCGCGAGTGCCGAGTGGTCTGCCTACTGGACCGCCGGCCGCCTGGGACTCAGCCCCTGGCCGCGCGTGGCAGCCGAGCTGCGGCGGCGGGGCTACGCCGGCACCGTGTGCCTCACCGGCGAGTACAGCGGCGCAGTATCGGTCGAACGGCAGGCAGCCGAGGATCTGGCGTTCGCACGGACGCTCTTCGCGTAGCCGTCTGCGTTTGACGGTGCGGGCCGCCGTGCTCATGCTCGGTCGAGGGGGATGACATGAGTCAGAGCGACAGCGCGGTGCTCCGCGTGGCGGTGGCCGGCTGCCACCGTCAGGTCACAGGGCGCCCCGGATCCCACAACTGGGCGACGGCGTTTGCCCAGGTGCCGGAGACACGGGTGGTGGCGGTCTACGATCGGGGAGCCGACACGCGCGCCGAGTTCCGTGCCGCCTGGCAGGCGACGTGGGGGGACATCGCCGCCTACGACGACTACGGGCGGATGCTCGAAGAGGTGCGCCCCGACATCGTCTGCATCGCCACCCGGCAGACCCATCACGCCACCCAGATCGCGCAGGCCGCGGTCGCCGGGGTGCGCGGGGTCCTGTGCGACAAGCCGTTCGTCACCACGCTCGCCGAGGCGGACGCCGCCCTGGATGCCTGCCGGCAGGCCGGTGTGGCCATCGCGTGCGGCACCGAGATGCGCTGGGACGTGGCCTACGGCCTGCTGGCGCAGCGCCTGCGCGACGGGCTGGTCGGCGACGTGCAGACCATCGTTGGCTACGGGGCGCCCAACCTGATTTTCCATGGCTGCCACTGGTATGACACCGCGCTGCTGCTGGCGGGCGATCCGGAACCGCTATGGGTGAGCGGCCGGGTGGACGCGGTGGCCGCCGACGAGCCCGACGAAGGGCGCCGCCTCGACCCGCCGGGCCGTGCCTGGGTAGGGCTGGACAACGGGGTGCTGCTGACGCTGCTGCCGGAGGGCGATGGCCGGGGCTTCTCGGCGATCGGCAGCGGCGGCCGCCTGGAGATCGTCAATGACGCCCACCAGGCGTATCTGTGGGAGGCGACGGCTGGCGGGCGCGGAGCCGACCGCCTCGCCGCAGCACCGGCCGCGCTGGAGGTGCCGCAACCCGACGCCGCGTGGCCGCGCGGTGCCACCCTGGTGCGTGACGTGGCACAGGCGGTGCGCACCGGCGGCGCCACGCAGGGCGACGTGCCGCACATCCGGCGCGCTACCGAGATCGGCTTCGCCATCCACGAGTCGCATGCCGCCGGCGGCGCGCCCGTCAACCTGCCGGTAACGCACCGCACCCGGCGCATCGACCCCCGTCCCTGGGGCAACGACTGAACTTCGGGTAGCCGCTACCAGCACCCCAGCAGGCGCCGCAGCAGCACGATCTGCCCGACGTGATAGGCGTTGTGGTCGGCCAGCACCAGCGCCTCGCGCAGCAAAGTCTGTCCGGTACCGTGCGGGATGCGCCGGCACAGGTCCGCCTGCGGGTCTCTGATCAGCGCGATCATCGCGTCGCGGTCGGCCAGGAACGCGTCGACGCTGCGCTGCCAGGCGCCGGCGGGTGGCGCCGCGGTGTCGGGCCAGTAGCCGTCCGGAAACGCGGGCGACACGTGGGCGGCATCGCGGCTGAACTCCAGGATGTCCCACTGCGCGATGCGCAGGTGTTCGAGCTGCTGCCACAGGGAGGAGGAGGCGCCTTCAGGGACGACGCCGCGCAGGTCGTCGGGCACGTCGGCCACGGCCCGCGCAAACGGCAGGTGGGCGCCGCGCCCGGACAGCAGTTCCTCCGCGTGCTCGCGCACGGACTCGTCACTCTTCATCGCCGCCCTCGGTTCCGGCCGTCACCACGGCGTCCACCTCGATCTCCACCAGGTGCTCGGGGAGCATGAGGCCGGACACCTCGGCCATGGTCATGGCCGGCCGGACGGTGCCGAGCAACTCGGCGTGGGCGCGGCCCACGGGGTCGGCATGGCCGATGTCGGTCACGTAGTAGCGGGCCCGCACCACGTCGGCAAGCGAGGCTCCCACGTCGGTGAGCGCCCGTTCGATCTTGCGCAGGATGAAGATCGTCTGGCCGTACGGGTCGCCGGCGGCCACCGGTTTGCCGTCATCGCCGGTGGCGCTGGTGCCGGCCACGAACACCTGGTCGCCGACGCGCAGGGCGCGCGAGTAGCCGTAGCGCTCCTCCCAGGGAGCGCCGGAAGACGTGTGTTGCCTCTTCATGAGGGTCCTCCTCGCCAGCGGTTGACGCCGGCCGCGCGCAGCCGCTCGACGGCCGGCCGCATGTGCGCCGCCAGCCGTTCGCCCATCTCCAGCATGCCGTGATCGCCGGGATGGATCATGTCCACGCACAGGCCGCCGAGATCTGTCAGGATCGACGGCCCGGGCACCAGCTCGATGCGTGCCCCCGCGCCGTCCGCCCGCAGCCGGGCGACGACTCGCTCCAGCGCCAGCCGGAACTCCTCCGGCGGCGCGGTGGACCCGGCCAGCACGTCCGACCAGTCGCCGTAGTAGGGGTAGATGGTGATGCAGAAGACCGGTCGGACAGGATTGGCTTCCGCTACCTGTTGTACCAGGCAAGTAGTCCGTCGGGTGAATTCCTCGATCGTGAACCCGCGTCCGATCATGTTTACCGACAGCGCGAGCGTCGCCACGTCCCAGTCGGCGCGTCCGCCGATGTGCTCGCCGAAGGCCGGCTCGCACAGGCATGCGCCGCCGACCCCCAGGTTGATCAGGTCGACGCCCAGGCGCCACGCGGCCTGCGCCACGTAGGTCAGGTGGAAGGCGGTCGCCACCGAGCCGTGCGTGATCGAGGTGCCGTAGGAGAGCATGGTGAGGTCGGGCAGCTCGGCGGCGGCGGGCGGGCGCACGTCGCCCTGGATGTCGTGCAGAGCGAAGATCCCGCGGAACAGCACGACCCGCACCACGCGCGGATGGAACGGCATCGCCGCCGCCAGGTCATCCGGAATCGAGTCGTAGGCGCGCCGCTGGTCGTCGCCGATGCTGATTTCGATGGTGGTGGGTTCGGTGCCGATCGGACGGACGTGCGGGCGGCCGGCCAGCGGGCCGAAGAACACGTGCGCGGTCGGCTGGAACTCCTGCAAACCGTCCGCGGACAGTGTCAGCCGAGCCGATGGTCCGCACAGCACGAAGCGGATCTCGGCCCCGGCCGCGAGCAGCGTCTTCTCCTGGGCCGGCGGCTCCAGACGGGCGCGTACCTGCTCGGTGACCCGCTGCAGCCGCACCGACCCGTCGGGCTGCTTCACGGCCTCTTCGATGCCGTGAAGCGTCACGTCGTGGTACCTCATGTGGAGGGCAGTATGAGGCTTGGGAACCCGTCGCGCGACATCTTCCGTCGGAGCGGGCAAACTTGCAGACGTGGAACCGTGTCAAGAGTGGGATTATTTGGCACACAAGGGAACATATTGCCCATATGAGTAGCATAATGACACGATCAACCGAAGAAAGAGAGCTCAGCTACCCCGTGGTTGGATCGCGAAGCTCACGATCTAATTAAATTATGTGAAATGATTTGATTCCTTTTTCTTTGTTTCGATTGCAAGATTGGCACGAGTTCTGCTTTATGGATGGTATGAGAAACAACCTCAACCACAGGAGGAACGACATGAGGAATCTCGTACCGTATCGACCCGGCCGCTTGAGCATCTTCGACGGTCTGGACCAGATCTTCGACTCGGTCTTCACCGAGCCGGTCTGGCGCACCGGCGCCCCGGCGGTCGACATCCGCGAAGAGGATGACGGCTACCTGGTGCAGGCGGAGCTGCCCGGCGTCGCCGAGAAGGACCTGAAGGTCAGCGTCGACGACAACGTGCTGACCATCTCGGCCAGGACCGGCAAGGACTCCGAGCGCAAGGCCGACGGCTACCTGGTCCGCGAGCGCCGCCACGCGGCGTACACGCGCAGATTTGTGCTGCCGCGTGACTCGGACCACGAGGGCGTGAGCGCCTCGTTCGAGGACGGACTGCTGACGCTGACCGTCCCCAAGACCGAGGCGAGCAAGGCCCGCCAGATTCCGGTCAACGCCACGTAGCACCGGGGATCACACCCACGAAAGCCCCACCGGCTCCGGCCGGCCGGGGCTTTCGTGCATTGAGGGCACGGAGGCGCCACGGCCAACAGATTGCTACGCTGTCGACATGACGGATTATCAGCCGGTCGAACTGGAGCGCATCTGCAACGCGGGCGTCGACGCGCTGCCGCAACTCGATCACGAGCCGCCGGTCGGCAGGCAGCTCTTTCAGGGCCTGCTGTTCGAGGTTGGCGGGCGGCAGCCGGCGACGGAGCGCTGCCTCGTCCGCTGCGAGCCGGACTCGGGGCCGGTGACGATCCCGATCGGCCGCGCCTGCCACACGGTCGTGGTGGCGCACGCCCTGACCGAGAGCAGGCTGATGGAGGGCGGCCCGCTCGGCCGGCCGGTCGCCACTTACACGTTCCGCGCCGCCGCCGGCGTGGAAGCGGCCGACGCCGTGGCGATCCGCGAGCGGTTCGAGATCGCCGCGCCGTTTCGCGACCGCCCGTTCACGGCGGTCGAGCACCAGGGCGAGTTCCTGCATCCGCGCTACGAGGGTCCCTGGGAGGAGGCCGGCCGCCGCCAGACCGAGGCGTCGCGCGGGCCGGCCACCTACTTCCTCTGGGCATGGCGCAACCCCGATCCCGAGCGGGTCGTCGAGGAGCTGGTCATCGAGCCCGCTGCCGGCGGGCCGGCGTTCATCATCGCTGGCGTCACCACCGGCCATGTCGACGAGCACCCGTTCACGCGACAGGGCCGGCGCGACGTCAAGGTCACGCTGACCGATCCGGAGGCGGCCCGGCGGCCGTTCGACCTGGACGTGACCGTCGACCGAGGCATCGCCACCTACGTGCACGCGCTGCCGGAGGCGGACGCTGAGGCGTTCGTCACCGACGGCCGCGCCGGCTGGGGAGAGGCGCAGAACCCGGCGTCCAGCCCCGCGTACACGGAGATCGCGGCCACGCCGTCGGCCACCGTCGATGTCACCCAGGGCGGCAGCTCCCTCGGCAAGGTGCGCTGGGGCGACGTGCAGGAGCGCGGCAGCGCCGAGGACGGCCGCGTGCGGGTCGAGCTGCTGGACGGCGGACGCAACTGGGTGCACGTGACCGTGCTCGACGAGGGCACCGGCAAGCCGGTGCCATGCCGGGTGCACTTCCGCTCGCCGGCCGGCGTTCCCTTCCAGCCGCACGGCCACCACAACCAGGTCAACTCCAACAACGACACCTGGCACATCGACGTGGGCGGCGACGTGCGCATGGGCCAGGCCATCTACGCCTACATCGACGGCCGCTGCCAGGGATGGCTGCCGCGCGGCGACGTGATCGTCGACGTGGCGCGCGGCTTCGAGTACGAGCCGCTGCGCACCCGCGTCCGCATCGAGCCCGGCCAGCGCGAGCTCACCCTTCGGCTCAAGCGCTGGACGGACATGAACGCGCAGGGATGGTACTCCGGCGACTCGCACGTCCACTTCCTGTCCGCGCAGGGCAGCCATACCGAGTCGCAGGGCGAGGACCTGAACGTGGTCAACCTGCTGCAGTCGCAGTGGGGGAGCCTGTTCACCAACACCGAGGAGTTCACCGGCGGCGCGAGCGTCCACCAGCAGGGCAACAACATCGTCTACGTCAGCCAGGAGAACCGGCAGCACTTCCTGGGACACCTGATCCTCTGGGGCCTCAAGGAGCCGGTGATGCCGTGGTGCTCGGACGGCCCGGGCGAGGCGGAGCCGGGCGGCAGCCTGGACGTGACCATGAGCGACTGGGCCGACCAGACCCACGCGCAGGGCGGCCACGTGATCATCCCGCACCTGCCCAATCCGAACGGCGAGCCGGCCGCGCTCATCGCCACCGGCCGCGCCGACGGCGTGGAGATGCTGCGGCAGGGCGAGTTCAACCACCTGGAGTACTATCGCTACCTCAACTGCGGCTACCGGCTGCCCCTGGTCGGCGGCACCGACAAGATGTCCAGCGACGTGCCGATCGGCCTGTACCGGACCTACGCGCAGGTGGGCGACCAGCAGGAGTTCACCTACCGCGCCTGGTGCGACACCGTGAAGGAGGGGCGTACGTTCCTGAGCGGCGGCCCGCTGATCGGCATCACCGTCGACGGCGCCGGCATCGGGGATACGCTGCGGCTGTCGGCGTCGGGCACCGTGGAGGTGCACGCCTGGGCGGAGAGCATCCTGCCGATCCACACGCTGCAGATCGTGCAGGAGGGCCGGGTGGTGGCGCAGGCGGACGCCGGCGCAAGCGGGCCGGGGCGCCGGCTGGAGCTGTGCGAAAAGGTGAAGGTCGACGGCCATAGCTGGCTGGCGGCCCGTGTCGGCGGCCCCGGCTACGGCCAGGTCGATCACCACGACGGCTGGCAGCGTGGCATCTTCGCCCACACTTCGCCCGTGTATGTCGCGGTCGGCGGCGACTGGTGGATGTTCGACCGCGAGGCGGCCGAGTACATGCTCACCCTCATCGACGGCTGCCTGAACTACGTGCGCCACACCGCACCGTTGCGCCCCGACGCGGAGACGACGTTCCACCACGGCGAACCCGACCACCTGGCCTACCTGGAGCGGCCCTTCCAGCAGGCGCGCGAGGCCATTCACCGCCGCATGCACCAACTCGGCATCCCGCATTGATTATCGTGAGCCGGATGCGATGGAGGAGGTGACGGCTACCGCGAGCGCTGCCGACTTCGACCCGGGACGGACGCCGCGCGGCGGCAAGAGCCGTACCTCCCTGGTGGTCGATCACCTGCCTGACGGCCAGCCGCTGGCGTTTCCGGCGCTGGTCTGCCGCGGCGCCGAGCCCGGCAGGACGCTGCTGGCCACCGGCGTCATCCACGGCGACGAGTACGAGGGGGCGCTGGCCATCCAGGACCTGTTCGCAGAGCTCGGGCCGGAGCGGATGTCCGGGACCTTCATCGGCATCCCGGTCGTGAACGGCCCGGCGTTCACCGCCGGAACGCGCACCGGCAGCCACGACCACAAGGACTTGGCGCGAGTCTTTCCCGGCGATGCCGGCGGCTCGCCGACCGAGCGCATTGCGCACGCGCTCGCAGAGTACGTCATCCCCCGCGCGGACCTGTACGCGGACCTGCACTCGGCCGGCAACGACGCCCGCATCAAGCAGTTCGCCGGGTATCAGATCCGGCAGGAGCTGGGCGCGACCCAGCGCGAGGCCGCGATCGCCTTCGGGCTGGACTTGGTGTGGGGGACGGTCGTCCTGCCCGGCCGAAGCCTGTCGGCCGCCGGCGAGAAGCGGGTGCCGGCGATCTACGTGGAGCTGGAAGGCGAGGGGCGCGGCCGGCCGGAGAGTTGCGCGACGGCGCTCCAGGGCCTGCGCAACCTGCTTGCCTACCTGGACATCGTGGCCGGCGACCACCCGAGCGGCCGGCCGCCGTTCCTGGTCGAGGACGAACGCGAAGGCTCGGGCGACATGAACCTGGACGCCCATGCGCCCACCTCCGGGCTGTTCCTGCCGGACGTCGCGGTCTGGGACCGGGTTGCCGCCGGCGACCGCCTGGGGGTGGTGCGCCGCGCGGACGGCCAGGTGGCCGCCGAGGTGCGCTCGACGAAGAACGGGCGGGTGCTGCTGCTGCGCACCCGTCCGCGCGTGATCACCGGCGACACCGTCGCCTGCGTCATCGAGGTCGACGAGCCGGAGTAGCAGCGTACCGTCGTCACCGCCGAGTGACGTGGCCGCTACGGCAGGGCCCGTTCAACGCAGAAGGTCCAGAACGGCAGAACTCTCGTGTCGGTGTCGGCGTCGCCGAAGTCGGCGGTGCCCAGGTGCACCTGGAAGAATCGGGGTATCGCCGTCCGCTCGCGGAAATAGCGGCATGCCGGCGCGGCTCTTCGATCTCCGCTCTTGCATTCGACGGCGAACTCGGGGTGGCCGTCGCGGAGCACGACGAAGTCGATCTCGCGTCCGTCGGTGTCGCGTACGAAGCGCAACTCCATCGCATGCCCCTGCGTGTCCTCGATCAGATGGCAGTACTTCAGCAGGTGGCCGGCCACCAGGTTCTCGAAGCGGGGTCCCGGATCGTCCACCCGCGACCAGTCCCAGAAGTAGAGCTTCCGCTCCTTGCGGACGGCCCGGATCCTGGCGGACCCGAACGGCGCAAGCCGGTAGCAGAGGTAGAGCCGCTCGAACGCCGAGATCCAGCGTTCGACGCTCTCATGCGACGCCTGCAGGAGCGTGCGGAGACGGTTGACCGAGAGCGGCGCTCCGACGCAGGACGGCAGATGGGCGAGCAGCAGGTCCAGTCGTGTCACCTCCCGGACCTGCTCCAGGTCACGCAGATCCTCGTGGACCACCCGCTCCGAGTGCTCGCGCAGCCAGCGGCGGTGGAACCGCTCCTCGCCGCGCAGGAACGGCTCGGGGAAGCCCCCGAAGCGGAGCAGATGGGCGACCGACTGCGCGTCCGGACGGCGGCCGCACTCCGCCAGCGAAAACGGATGCAGGCGGTAGTAGTGGTAACGGCCCTGCAGCGAATCGCCGCCCTTGCGGTAGTAGTCCAGGCGGGCGGAGCCGGTCACCAGAAATGAGAGCGACGACCGGTGTTTGTCGTAGAGCCCCTTGATCAGTCCGCGCCACCCGGCGTACTTGTGCAGCTCGTCGAAGATGACGAGACGCTGGCGTGGTGGGAGCCGCGCGGCAAGGATCGCCTCCCGGTCGTCCAGGTAGTCCCAGTTCAGGTACGCCGGTGAGGACTCGTCGCTCCCGTGCGGCAGCAGCGACAGGGCGAAGATGGTCTTGCCGACTTGGCGCGGACCGCCCACGAACACCATGCGTTCGGCAAGGTCCGAGGTCACCGGCTCGGCGATGTATCTATGGGTCATCCCGGCAGCGGCCTGCACATGAGTGTTTTCATGTATGCCAGAATATATTCATGAGCATTTTCTGGTAAATCTGAAAACGCTAACGGAGTGGGCCGGGTCGTTCAACCTTCGAGGGGCAGCAGCAGCGGCTCCTCCAGGGCGTCGATGATCCAGCGCAGGACGCGCATCCCGTCCGTGCCGTCGATCACACGGCAGTCGTACGTCAGGGCGAGCGGCAGCCGCAGTCGGTGCACGACCACGCCGGAGCTCTCGTCCAGCACCGGCTCACGCTGCGCCGGCGACACGCCCAGAATGGCCGGTTCCGGCGCGTTGACCGGCGGCGTGAAGTGACCCATGCCGGCTCCTGCGGTGCCGCCGGGCTGGTAGATCGAGATGCAGCCTCCCTGCGTCTCGGCAGGTTCCAGCGTGCCGGAATGCGCGCGTGCTGCTAGGTCAGCGATCTCGACCGAGAGCTGCAGCATATTCTTGCGGTCGGCGTCGCGGACCACCGGAAAGGCCGCTCCGTGCTCGCCGTCCACGGCGATGCCGACGTGGGAGCAACGCCGGCGCACCAGCCGTCCGCCAGCCAGGTCGATGCTGGCGTTGCAGCGTGGGAACACCTTGAGCGCGGAGGCGGCCACCTTTGCCAGCATGGCCGCCACGGTCAGCGTGCCGCCGGCCTCCTGCGCGCGGGAAGCGTAGCGCTCGCGCAGCGCCTCCAGGCGGGTGACGTCGGCCGTTCCGAGTTGCGTGGCCATCGGCACGGTCTGTGCGACGGTGTTCAGGCGCTCGGCCGCCAGCCGCCGCGCGGCGGTCAGCGGCACCACCTCTACCGGACCCCACGCGCTCAGGTCGGGCAGCGCGGCAGCCGCTACCGGCGCCACGCCATCGGCGCCCCGGCGTGCCGCGAGCGCGCGCACATCGCGCTCGCGGATGCGGCCTCCCTTGCCGGATCCGGATGCCAGCCGCCAGTCGACGCCCAGCTCGCCCGCGACCCGTCTGGCCCGGGGGCTCGAGGCAGGCCGCCCGTCCGTCCGTGCACCGCGGGACACGGCCACCACCACCGCGTCAGCGGCGGCGGGCGGCTCATCTGCCGGCGGCGCCGCTCCGGAATCCGTTTCCGGTTTCGGCGCCGAAACGGGGCTCGCGTTGCTGGGAGGATCGGAGGGAGCCTCGGGGACCTCCTCGCCCTCGGCGAGCAGCCAGCCGATCACGGTCCCGACGGTCAGCTCCACGCCGGGCTCGGCCACCTCCGGGCGGATGTGCAGGACGCCGGCGTCCAGGGATTCCACCTCCTCGGTGGCCTTTTCCCCCTCGATCGTGAAGACGGGCTCGCCCACGGAGACGGCATCGCCGTCCTGTTTCAGCCACTGTCCGAAGGCGCCCGACTCCATCGACCAGCCGAGCCGCGGGATCATCACCTCGACCGCCATCCGCTTCCTCTTACTCGTCCCGCAGGTCCAGGACCGCCTGCACGACGGCGTCCGTGTCGATGAGGAGCTCGTTCTCCAGGACCGGGCTGTAGGGCGCCGGCGCGAAGCCGCAGTGCAGGCGCCGGATCGGAGCGTCCAGGTCGTCGAAGGACTCGTCGGCGACGCGGGCGGCGATGTCGGCGCCCACGCTGCACGGCGCGTAGTCCTCCTCCACGACCAGCAGCCGGCCGGTCTTGTGCACGGACTCCCTGATGGTCGCAAGGTCCAGCGGCGCCACGGTGCGCGGGTCGACCACCTCCACCGAGACGCCCTGCCGCTCCAGGAGCGCGGCGGCCTCCACGCACCTGTGGACCATCGCGGCGATGGCGACGATGGTGATCTCGCTTCCCGCCCGGACGACCTCGGCCTGGCCGAACGGGATGGCGTACTCGCCGTCGGGCACCTCCTCCTTCAGCACCAGCAACGCGCGGTGCTCCAGGAACACGACCGGATCGTGCGAGCGGAGGGCGGTGGTCAGCAGGCCCTTCGCGGTGCGTGGACCCGAGGGCAGGGCGACGTGGAAGCCCGGCTGATGAACCAGGAACGAGTAGAAGCTGCCCGAGTGGTGCGACGATCCGGACTTGTAGAGCCCGATGCAGGCGCGGATCACCATCGGCACGCTGATGCGGCCGGAGCTCATCCAGCGCATGCGCGACGCCTGGTTGATCAGGTCCCCGAACGCGTCCAGGGCGAAGTCCATGAACATGAAGTCGACCACGGGCCGGGCGCCGGCGATGGCCGCGCCCACGCACATGGTGGAGAACCCCCGCTCGCAGATCGGCGTGTCGCGCAGCCGCTCGGGGCCGTGCAGGGCGAACAGGCCGGTGGTGGTGCTGAAGTTGCCGCCGCGCTCGCCGATACCCTCGCCGACCACGAAGATGGTGTCATCCCGCTCCATCTCCCGCGCCAGCGCGGCGCGCGCGGCCTCGACGTAGTTGGTTTCCGCCATGTTCGGTTCCTACCGCGCGACGACCGGGCCGCCGACAACATGGTCGAGCACGGTCCCCGGATCGGGTTCGCCGGAGGCGAGGGCCGCCTGGTTTGCCGACTCGACCGCCGCGGCGATCTCGGCCTCGATGGCGTCCAGCTCCTCCGCGGAGGCAGTCCGATCGTCGGTCAGGCAGGTCCGCAGCGCCAGGATCGGGTCGCTTGCCTTCCACTCCTCGACCTCTTCCCGGGTCCGGTAACCGGAGTCGCGCATCCCCTCGGCGTGGACCCGCTGCCGGTAGGTCCGGCACTCCAGCAGGGTGGGCCCGCCGCCGGCCCGTGCCCGCGCGATCGCCCGCGCGGCTTCGCGATGGACCTCTCGCACGTCGTTGCCGTCCACCACGGCGTGCGGCAGCGCGTAGGCGTCCGCCTTCCTGGCGACGCTCTGCTCCCTGGTCACGGTCGCGAACGGCACCTCGGTGGCGTACAGGTTGTTCTCGCACACGAACAGCACGGGCAGCTCCCAGACCGTCGCCATGTTGCACCCCTCGTGGAACGCGCCGTTGTTGACCGCGCCGTCGCCGAAGTAGGCCACGCTCACCCGGTCGCTGCCGGTCAGCTTGAAGGTGTAGGCGGCGCCGGCGGCCAGCAGGATGCTCGGACCGACGATGCCGCTGGTGCCCATCAGCCCGATCTCGGGCTTGAACAGGTGCATGCTCCCGCCCCGGCCGCCGGAGGCGCCGCCGGCCAGGCCGTACAGCTCCGCGAACAGTTCGACCGGGGCCAGCCCCTTGGCCAGCGCGTGGCCGTGGCCGCGGTGGGTGCCGAACACCAGGTCGTCTTCGCCCAGGTCGACGCTGACGCCGGCGGCGACCGCCTCCTCGCCGATGTAGGTGTGGCAGCCGCCGTAGATCAGGCCGGCCTGGAACGACCGGACCAGCCGCTCCTCGCACTTCCTGATCGTGACCATGGTCCGGTAGCAGCCGAGCAGCAGCTCCCGGTCCGGCTTCCCGCCCGCCGCGCGCTTCGTCTTCGTCGCCGACTGTGCCTTCACGACCGCTCCACCTCGCGTCGCCCGAGTGTACTCGATGAGCGAACGCGTTGACCGACAGGCCGCAATAGCGCAGTGCCTCCGCCGCGGGCTGTTTGGAAGGCGGGAGAGCGACGTTGGCGCGCTATCGAAAAGTAGGAATTGCTGGTAAGATTCTTACCATGCGCATCACCAGCAAAGGACAGGTGACGATTCCCAAGGAATTGCGGGAACGCTGCCGGCTGTACCCCCATACCGAGGTGGAGTTCCAGCTTGACGGCGAGGGTGTGCGAATCATTCCCGCGCACTCGTTTCCGGGTCGGGGGCAGGCACTCGTCGATCACCTGCGCCGCCATCGGCCGCCCGGCGGACTCTCGACCGGCGAGATCATGGCACTGACACGCGGCGATACGGATCGAGCCGATGATCCTGGTTGACAGCAACGTCCTTATCGACGTGTTGACGGACGACCCGTTCTGGGAGGCGTGGTCGTCCGAGCAGCTGACACGGCTCGGCAACACCCGGCAGCTGGCCATAAACCCCCTGATCTTCGCCGAGATCGCAATGGCGTACACGGACCAGGGTCAACTTGAAGCGGCCCTGCCAGGTAGCTTGGTGCGCCTGCCGTTGCCGTACAACGCCGCGTTCATGGCCGGACGCGCCTTCATCGAGTATCGCCGCCGCGGCGGGACACGCAGGTCGCCGCTTCCCGACTTCTACATCGGCGCCCATGCGGCCGCAGAGGGCCATACGATAGTTACCCGCGACGCTGCGCGCTATCGCACCTACTTTCCGGACGTGACGGTCATCGCTCCCCCCTGAACACGGATGGACGAAGCCGTTGCGGTTGACGGGTGCTGTCGAATCCAGTAGACGCAGGCGGCAGGCGATCCATGCAGAAGGCCGTCATCACCGATCACTCGTTCGAGACGCCTGACGTCGCGATGTCCATCCTCGAGCCGCTCGGGTGCTCGTCGATCTGGTGCGCGACGCGGACTACGTCATCACTCAGTTCGCGCCGATGAACGCGGCAGTGATCGGACGTATGCAAAGTGTGAGATCATCGTGCGTTACGGCATCGGCGTGGACAGCGTCGCACGAGCGTCGCCAACACTGTGGCGGCCGCGATCAGTGAGAGGAGATCTGAACATGGCTGGCAATCTGTTCGACCTGACCGATCGCGTCGCCGTGGTGTCCGGGGCGGCCCGCGGGATGGGCCGCGCGATGTCGGTCGGGTTCGCCGAGTACGGGGCCGATCTGCTGCTCGCTGACATCGACACGCAGGGGATGGAGGACACGGCCGCGACGATCAGGGCGCTGGGCCGGAGGGCCGTTCCGGTGGTGTGCGACGTCTCGGACCCGGAGCAGATCGACGCGCTCTACGCCACGCTGGACCGGGAGTTCGGCCGCATCGACGTCCTGGCCAACGTGGCCGGGGAGGGCGGCCACGGCGACCCCGCGGAGCTCACCCCCGCGGAGATTCAGGAGTCCCTGCAGAATCTCCTGATCGGGCGCTTCCACTGCACCCAGCAGGCCGGCCGGCGCATGATCGCTGCCGGCAGGGGCAGCATCATCAATATCGTCTCCATCGCCGGCCTCACCGCGCTCGGCCGGCACCACATCCCCTACAGCATGGCGATGGGCGCCGTGGCGCAGATGACGCGCGAGCTGAGCTCGGAGTGGGCGCCCTTGGGGGTGCGCGTGAACGCCATCGTCTGCGCGCAGGTGGAGAACCAGGGCCTGCGGGACCGGATGGAAGCCGACCCCGTCCTGCGCAGCAACTTCCTGCGCGGCCTGCCCATCGGCCGGTTGGGTCAACCGGCGGAGATCAGGGGCCTGGCGATCCTGCTCGCCTCCGACGCGTCGTCGTTCATGACCGGCGCACTTGTCCCTCTGGACGGAGGCAACCTCGCCAAGAACGCGGGCGGCTCGCACCCCGGCATGCCGCCGCTCGGGCCGTCGTGAGTGGTTGTCAGGAGCAACAAGAGGACGACGCCCAGACTCGATGCGGCGTTTCTACGCAGCGACTGGTGCATAACTCTACCCTCCAGTCAAGGACCCTGCCGCCGAGGTCCGGTGCTGTCCAATGGGGGAAGCAACAATCTCCGTGGACTCAGCCGCGCACGGCGACGAAGAACAGGCGGAGGAACGGGTAGAGAGTGGTGCCGTCGGGGCGCGGGGGGTAAGCGCTCCTGAGTCGCTCGCGGTACCGGTCGAGGAAGATTACCCGGTCCGCATCGCCGAGGCCGGCCAGGATCGGGCGCAGGCTGGTGGCGGTGACCCACTCCAGCACGGCGTCCGTGCCGGTGAGGGCGTGCAGGTACTCGGTGGTCCAGACGTCGAGGTGAGTGGCGTCCGCGGCCAGCAGGTCGTAGTAGAAGTCGGGATCGCTCAGCCCGCGGCTCTCCGTGGCCTGCCGCAGCCGCGTGCCGCCAAGCGGTTCGCCCCGCGCCCCGCCGCCGGCAAGGGTCTCGCGCATGAGGCGGTGCGAGGGCAGGTCCCAGCTCATCGGCGCCTGGACGGCCAGGCAGCCACCCGGCGGCAGCAGCGACCAGAGGCGACCGATCAGCGACCGATGGTCGGGCAGCCAGTGAATGACCGCGTTGGAGAAGAGCAGCGACGGAGCCTCCTCCGGCTTCCAGTCCGCCAGGTCGCCGTGTTGCCAGCGCACGCGCGCCGGAGTGGCGCGCGCCTGCTTCAGCATCTGTGGCGAGTGGTCGATCCCGACGACGGCGGCGGCCGGCCAGCGGTCGGCAAGCATGCGGGTGACGTTGCCGGTGCCGCATCCGAGGTCGTAGATCCGCAGCGGGTCGGTCAGAGGGATCCTCGCCATGAGGTCCACGGCGGGCCGTAGGCGGTGATCGGCGAACTTCAGGTACTGACCGGGATCCCACGACGCTCCGGCGATTTCGCGGGCGTGGGGCGTGTGCGGCTGGTCGGAGCGCACGTGCTCAGCTCCAGTCGAACAGGATGCTCATCCAGCCCGCGGTCCCCTCCAGCACCTGCCGGTAGAGGCGTGGCGCCTGTTCCGGCCGGGCGACGTGACTGATGAGGGGATCCACCACCAGCGCCCCCTGCGCGATAAGGCGCATGATTGCGCGGCGGTTGCGGCGCCGGGTCCAGGGGAACTTCGGATGGGCGGTGTCCTCCAGCCCGCGCCCGTAGACGCCGCGGATGTCCAGCTCGCGGCGCAGCAGCTCGGTCTGCAGGCCAATCTCGACCGTGCCCGGCGGGCTGCCGACCAGGATGACCTTGCCGCGGTCGCCCGCGGCCTGCATGGCCGGGACCAGCACGCCCGGATCGCGGGCCGCGTGGAAGACGCACTGCGCGCCGCCGCCGGTCAGGTCGCGGATCGCCGCGACCGGATCGTCCGCGGACGCGTCGACGGTGTGCGTGGCGCCGCTGCCGCGCGCCAGCTCCAGCCGCCGCGTGTCGAGATCGACGGCGATGATGGGGTGGGCGCCCGAGATTCGGCACAGCGCGGTGGTGAGCTGGCCGACCACGCCCTGGCCGAATACGGCGACCGATTCGTCGATCTGCAGCTCGGCGCGGCGGATGCCGAGCAGCGCCACGTCGCCCAGCACGGCGAAGGTGGCCTGCTCGTCGCTGAGCTCCGCCGCGTCGTGCTCGATGGGCTGCAGCGACGAGCGCAGCTCGGACAGCCCCGCCTGACCGGTGAGCCAGTGGCTGCCGTGGTTGCCGAACGCCAGCACGCGGTCGTGCACGCGGCACTCATCCACCCCGCGGCCGCAAGCCAGGACGGTGCCGGCCAGGGTGTAGCCGAGGGGCCGGCGCTCGCCGGTCGCCGCGAGCAGGCCGTTCTTCTCGGAGCCGGCGCTCACCTGGCTCCGCGCGACGCGGACCAGCACCTGGCCGGGGCCCGGCTCCGGGACCTCGAACGATTCGATCTCGACCTGGCTGTCGACGGCCACCAGGCGGCGTCCTTCCATCGGGCGACTACTGGACTAACAGGCGGTTGGGCTGGTACCAGCGCACCTGCGCCAGCAGCGTCTGATCGAGTCGATCACGCCGGCCTCGCGCGGGGGCGGATGACGTTGAGCAGCGGCTCGCCCGCTGCGAAGCGGCGCACGTTCTCGGCCACCATGTTGGCGATCTCGTCTTGAAAGAACGGCGATTCCGGCGAGCAGTGCGGAGACAGCAGCAGGTTCGGAGCGTAGCGCAGTGGGTCGTCGGCCGGCAGCGGTTCCGTCCGGAACACGTCGAGCGCGGCGCCGCCGATGCGTCCGGCGGCCAGCGAGGCGGCCAGTGCCTCCTGGTCCACCAGGCCGCCGCGCGCCATGTTGACCAGCACCGCCCGCGGCTTGCAGCGCCGCAGGAACGCATCGTCGACCAGCCGCTCGGTCTGTCCGTCGAGCCGCAGCGCCAGCACGATGAAATCCAGGTCGCCGAGCGCGCCGGGGAGCTCCTTCCAAGTGATCCAGCGGTCCGGCAACTCGCCGTGCGGGTCTCCGGTGCCCGGCGTCCGGTAGGTGAGCTGCTGCCGCCGGCCTCCGCGGCCGAGCGTGGCCACGACCCGCATGCCGAGCATGTGGCAGAGGCGCCCCATCTGCCGGCCGATCGCCCGTAGCCCAGGATGCCGACCGTCCTGCCGTGCAGCACGGACGCCGACATCTCCGCCGCGCGGTCGCGGTGCCAGGTGCGGGCCTCTTCGTGCGCCAGAATGCGGCGGAATCGATGCCCGAAGAACAGCATCGCGGCCAGCGTCCACTCGGCAATCGGCACCGCGGCCGGGCCGCTGCCGTGACAGACCTCCACGTCAGGGGAGGACACCAGCGCGTCCGGCAGGTCCTCGTGCCCGGCGTTGAGGGTCTGCACCCAGCGCAGGCGCGGCGTGCGCGCAGGGGCCGGCAGCCAGCCGTTGCTGATCAGCCCGTCGAGCTCCGGCAGCAGGCCGTCCGGCGGCGCATCCGTGAAGCTGCGCAGCTCGACGCCGGGCGGGATGCCGCCGAGCGCGTCGCGGATGCCCGCCTCGCTGATTCGATGACGCGGGTTGAGCAGGGCGATCAGGCGAGGGGAGTGGCGTGGTTGGGACACGGGCGAGGTTATCCCCTCACCGGCGGCGTGCTGTAAAGTCGGCGCGATGGCACAGGCTCACGACGCGATCCAGCGGGTCCAGGTGGACGCGCTCGAAGGGGGCGAGATCCTCATCCGCCTGCACACCGGCGGCGGCGTGACAGGGATCGGCGCCTTCCGCGCCCACCCGAGCGTCGGCGTTGCGGTCGCCCGCGACCTGCTGGCCCCGGACGTGACGGGCATGAGCGTGCACGCGCCGGCCGTGTTGTGGGACCGGCTGTTCTACCGCCACGGCCGCACCGGCCAGCACATTCAGGCGATCGCCGCCGTCGACATCGCCTGTTGGGACGCGCTGGGAAAGACGCTCGGCCGGCCGGTGTACGACCTGTGGGGCGGCGCCGCGCGCACGACGCTGCCGCTCTACTGGAGCCAGGGGCTCGGCAGCCGCAAGACGCCGCAGGAGATGCTGGCCGACGTGCGGCGTGGCCACGAGATGGGCTTCCGCGCCTACAAGATCCGCATGGACTGGGGGCCGACCGTGCTGGACGCCGACCCCGCCGCGGACATGGAGCGCTTTCGCGTCTGTCGGGACTTCCTGCCCGACGACTGCACGCTCAGCTTCGACTGCAACTGGGGCTACACCGTCAGCACCGCCATCCGCCAGGGCGAGCTCCTCCAGGAGCTGGGAGCCTTCCACTACGAGGAGCCGCTGCCGCACGTCAACCTGCCGGGGTACCGGCAGGTGGCCGACGCCCTGTCGATCCCGGTGTCGTGCGGGGAGCTGGAGGCGACCCGCTGGCGCTTCCGCGACCTGATCCTGCTGGCGGATCCCGACATCCTGCAGCCCGACATCCTCAACGCCGGCGGCCCCACCGAGGTGCGGCGCATCTTCGACCTGGCCGCCGCGCACAACAAGCCGGTCATGCCTCACAGCCCCGCGATCGGCATCCGATCGTTCGCCAGCCTGCACCTGTTCGCCACGGGCCTCGGCAATACGCTGCCGCACGAGTTCTCGGACGAGGAGCTGGCCGACCGCAACCTGGAGCGCGCCCAGGAACTCTACAACGAGCCGGTCCTGCCGGTGGACGGCGCCAGCACCCTCAGCGACACCCCCGGCTTCGGCCTGACCCTGAACGACGCGGTGCTGCAGAAGCGAATCATCAAGGGTGAATGAGATGAAGATCACGGACATCAAGCTGATCACGCTGGAGCTTCCCGAGGGAGGCGGGCCGGAGCGCATCCCGCAGCTCGTGCAGGTGCCCGGCTTGCACCGCATCCAGTACCGGGCAGGCGTGAATCCGGAGCGGGAGCCGATCCTGACGGCCCCGGCGAAGCCACGCGAGCACGTCGTGGAGGTGCGCACGGACGAAGGCATCACCGGCCGCGTTCCCGCCTCGACCATGGACGCGTACCACGTCGACCTGGTGCGTTCGATGGCCATCGGCGAGGACCCGCTGCACCGCGAGCGGCTCTACCAGATGTTCCACAAAGGGACCCGCTGGGTGTACCAGAAGCCGGGCTGGTTCGGCGACTTCGACAACTGCCTGTGGGACATCGCCGGCAAGGCGGCGGGGCTTCCCGTGCACGCCCTGATCGGCCGGGTGCGCGACCGCTTCCCCTGCTATCTGACCGGCGGCGACATGGATCGCAACGGCTACTTCGAGCACATCGACGCCGCCCGCGAGATGGGGATCGGCGCCTACAAGTTCCACACCTACAAGGGCGGCAAGGCCGACATCCCGCTGTTCGAGGAGGTGCGCGAGGCGGTCGGGCCCGACTTCGACCTGATCAACGACCCGGTCTGCTCATACGACCTGCGCGAGGCGATCGAGGTGGGCCGCGTAATGGAGGAGCTGGGGTTCGTCTGGCTGGAGGAGCCGTTCCACGAGCAGAAGATGCACCACTACCAGGAGCTGTGCGGCGCGCTCGACATGCCGGTGATGGCCAACGAGATGCTCATGCACGACATCGGCATCTCCACCCAGTGGCTCATGCACGGCGCCACCGATCTGCTGCGCGCCAACGCCCGCCACGGCACGACGCTGGTGCTGAAAATGGCGCACTTCGCCGAGATGTACGACACCACCATCGAGATGAACGCGGCCGGCGGCGTGTACGGCCACATCCACGCCACGCTCGGCTGCTGCATCGACAACACCAGCTACTACGAGTACATGAGCTATGCCCCGGACACGCTCCGCAAGCAGGGCGAGCCGTGGGGAATGGTGAACGCCCCCGTCATCGAGGACGGCCACCTGGCTCCCACCGACCTGCCCGGTTGGGGTGCCGAGTGGGACAAGGATCGTTTTCAGTCGCTGATCGTCGCCGAGCGGTAACGGGACGGGCGGCTCAGCGCTGGATCAGCAGGCCGTGGGCCACGCGCCGCCGACGCTGCCGAGATGGCGTTCGAGCGTCCGTTCTTGCGCAGGCCGCGCACCACTTCCGGAAGGTCATCCAGCGTCAGGTCGGCGTCCGGGCGCATGTACCAGAAGCAGCGGGCGTAGTACTCGCGGAACGCGCGCCTGAGCTCGCGAACCCGGACCATGTCGCGAGCCTGATCGCTGGAGAGCTGCCGGCGGCTCTTCTTGCCACCCGTGCGGCCGACTACCGACAGGTACCGGCTCACGGAGGTCTCTACCGCCATGGGTTCACGTGGGTCAGGGCGCCGGCCGATCCATCGCCTTCCAGGGTGACGATGCCGAACCCGGGGAACTACCCACGGCCGCGTGCCTGACGGTGACCGGGTGCGGCCCCCGGAAGGAGACGATGAGCAGCCGGCCGTCGGGCGTGATGTCCACCAGGTCCGGCGCAGGGTCGTCGCTCAGTTCGTACCCGTGCCCGTCCACGAAACAAGGATTTCTGTTGCTGGTCAGGTGCCGGCGACCGTTTCCTCGGCCAGCCAGTCGACGACCGTGCGCAGCGCGGCGGCGGAGTCGGCGCCGGCGGCCTGCGCTTCCCTCCAGATCGCCAACTGGCGGTGCGCACTGGTCCCGTCGGCCAGGATGCCGCGGGCGCGCTCGACCTCGGCGGTGCAGCCGAAGTGGGCGGCGTCCTCGTCGATCAGCTCCAGCAGCTCGGCCAGCAGCTTTTCGTACGGGACGACCTCGCCTATGCCGAAGTCGACCAGGCCGCGATCGCTCCCGTAGCGCTGCGCCCGCCAGCGGTTCTCGTTGACCAGCAGGCGCGAGTGGATGCGCCAGCTCTGGTTGTTGCGCCGCAGGCGGTACAGCAGCCGGCACAGGCAGCGGAACAGCGCGGCCAGGCACAGCGCATCCTGAAGCCGCGTGCAGACGTCGGTGATGCGCATCTCCAGCGTGGGGAAGCGCACGCTGGGGCGGATGTCCCACCACAGCTTCGTGGCGTCCTCGATCAGGCCGGCGCTCACCAGGCTGGCGACGGTGCGATCGTACTCGCCGGCGCTCTGGAAGGGGTCCGGGAGCCCGGAGCGCGGCAGCTCGTCCAGGACCGAGAGACGGTAGGACATCAGCCCCGAGTTCGCCCCGTCCCAGAAGGGGGAGGAGGTGGACAGCGCCAGCAGGTGGGGGAGGAAGTAGACCGCCTGGTTCATCAGGTCGATGCGCAGCTCGGGATCCTCGATGGCGACGTGCACGTGCATGCCGCAGGTCAGCAGGCGCTGCGCGACCAGCCGCAGGTCCTCGGCGATCTGCGAGTAGCGGGCGGCGGCGGTGTGCTTCTGGTCCTGCCAGCGCCCGAACGGGTGGGTGGAGGCGGCGATGAGCGCGCAGTCGAAGCGGCCGACGACGCGCTCCACGGTGCCGCGCAGGTCGGCGAGCTGCGCCCGCGCCTCGCTCGGATCGTGGCAGACGCCGGTGGCGACCTCGATCTGGGAGCGCAGGAACTCCGGGCCGACCGAGTTGCCGAGCGCCGAATGGCACTCTTCCATCATCTCGGGCCGCGGATCGATGGCCAGATCGCGGGTGCGGAGGTCGATCAGGAGGTACTCCTCCTCGATGCCGAACGTGAAGCTGGGTTCTGAGAAATTCATCCGTGTCCGAAGGCCTTTGGTAGAATCATGCCGTGAGCGGACACACTTGGTCGATCGAGTCGCCCCTGCGTGGCGAGCCGCCCGGACAGCCGGGGCGCACCCACACGTGGACGAGCGCGTGGCATCGCTGGCCGGGACTCGTGGACCGCGCCGAGGTCCGGGTGGAGGCCGCGATCGATCTGTTCGACAACAAGACGATCGAGATTCCGGCTGGCGGGAGCTCCACGACGGCGAGAACCGGGTGATGGTCTCGGGGCTGCGGGCCGAGAGCTGGGGGCTGCGGCTGGCGGTGAGCGCCACCAGGACTTCCGGATGGCCGGCGATCGGCCGCGTCACGGTCGCGGCAGGATAGCCATGGCCGAGCACCTGACCGGCATCGACCGCAACCTCACGACCTACGGGGATCCCACCTTCAGCCGCTTCATCCGCCGCGCCTTCCTGGCCTCGCAGGGGTTCGACGGCGCCGACCTGGAGCGGCCGGTGGTCGGCATCGCCGACACGTCGAGCGACTACAACACCTGCCACGCGCACATGCCGGCGCTGGTGGATGCCGTGAAGCGGGGCGTGCTGCAGGCCGGTGGGCTGCCGCTGGTGTTCCCGACGATCTCCCTGAACGAGATCCTGTTCTCGCCCACGACCATGTTCTACCGGAACCTCCTGGCCATGGAGACCGAGGAGATGATCCGGGCGCAGCCGATGGACGCCGTGGTGCTCCTGGGCGGCTGCGACAAGACGGTGCCGGCACAGCTCATGGCCGCGGCCTCCGCGAACGTGCCGGCCGTGGTGTGCGTGACCGGCGCCATGCGCACCGGCGCGTGGCGGGGCGAGCGGGTCGGCGCCTGCACGGACTGCCGCCGCTACTACGCGGGCTTCCGCGAGGGGAGGATAGGCGAGGAGGAGCTCCGCCAGGTTCAGCAGCAGCTTTGCTCGACCCCCGGCACCTGCATGGTGATGGGCTCCGCCTCCAGCATCGCCTGTGTCGCGGAGACGGTTGGGCTGATGCTCCCCGGCGGCGCCTCGCCCACGTCGGGGAGCGCCGACCGGCTGCGCAACGCGGTAGCATCCGGCCGCCGGGCGGCGCTGCTGGCGCGCGAGCCGATCGCGCCCGGCCGGATCCTCACCAGGGAGGCGTTCGAGAACGCGCTCACGGTGCTGGTCGCCCTGGGCGGCTCGACCAACACGATCATCCACCTGACCGCCATCGGCCGGCGGGCCGGCGTCGAGCTGTCGATGGCCGACCTGCAGGCCGCGTCCGCGCGGGTGCCCCTGCTGGTGGACTGCAAGCCCTCCGGATCGCGCTACATGGAGGACTTCCACGAGGCCGGCGGGTTGCCGGCCGTGCTGAAGGTGCTGGAGCCGCTGCTGCACCCGGAGCCGATCGACGTCGAGGGGCGCACGCTGCGGGAACGGCTGGCGGACGTGGCGCCGCCTGGAACGTGGCAGTCGGTGATCCGCACGCTGGACGAGCCGCTCCGCGGTGCAGGATCACTCACCGTGCTGCGCGGGTCGCTCGCCCCGGACGGCGCGATCATCAAGAGCGCGGCGGCCAGCCCCGAGCTCTGCGAGCACGAAGGGCCGGCGGTCGTGTTCGACTCGCCGGCCGACGTGGCGGCGCGGATCGACGATCCCGATCTGCCGGTCGGGCCCGGGCACGTGCTGGTGCTGCGCAACGCCGGCCCGGTTGGGGCCGGCATGCCGGAGGCCGGCTCCCTGCCGATTCCTCGCAAGCTCTCCGAGCAGGGCGTCACGGACATGGTGCGCGTGTCGGACGCGCGCATGAGCGGCACGGCGTATGGCACGGTCGTCCTGCACTGCGCGCCGGAGGCGGCGGTCGGCGGTCCGCTGGCGCTGGTCCGCGACGGCGACCCGATCCGGCTGTCGGTCGCGCGGGGCGCGATCGACCTGCGGGTGGCGCCGGAGGAGCTGGCGCGCCGCCGGCTCGCGTGGCGGCCCCGGCCGACACCGGAGCGAGGCTGGGCGCGCATCCATGCCGAGCACGTCCTGCAGGCCGACAAGGGCGCCGACCTCGACCTGATGACCGTTGCGCCCGTGGGTGACGGCACGTAGCATGGCCGTTCGCACGGGAACGCGACATGCCCTTCACGGTAGACGACGTACGGGACCTGGTACGGCTGCTGGACGAGCGGCCGGAGTGGCGGGCCGAGGTGCGCCGTCAGCTCCTCAGCGACGAGTTCCTGGCCTTGCCGGAGCAGATCGCGGAGGTGCGGCTGCGGACGGAGCGGATCGAGGAGCAGATCGCGGAGTTGCGTCTCGACACGGAGCGGCGCCTTCGCAGCATCGAGGATCAGATCGCGGAGCAACGGCTGCGGACGGAGCGGATCGAGCAGCAGCTCTTGGAACAGCGGCGGGAGACGGATCGTCGGTTCCAGGAGGTCGAAGATCAGATCGCGGCGCTGACCCGCACCGTCGACACGCTCAGGGACGACGTCGGTGAGCTGAAGGGAGACAGCCTGGAACGCCGTTACCGGGAGAAGGCGGGCGCCTACTTCGGCCGGTTGCTGCGGCGTGCCCGCGTCGTGGCCGACGACGAGCTGAACGAGATGCTCGACGACGCGGTCGAGCGGGGCGCGCTCACCGAGGACGAGTCCGATGAGGTGACCTGGGCCGACGCTGTCGTGCGCGGCCGCCGCCGCGGCGACCGCACCCAGGTCGTCGCGGTCGCGGAGGTCTCGTGGGGCGTGGGAATCAAGGACGTGGAGCGCGCGCGGCGCCGATCGGACCTGCTCGCCAAGCTCGGCTTCACCACCCTGCCGGTGGTGGGCGGCAAGGCGGTCACCCGCGAAGCGGCAGAGCTGGCCAGGGAGCAGGGCGTGTGGCAGCTTTTCGACGGCAGGCTGGTCGCTCCGGACACGGTCGCAGCGAGCGGGTAGACTTCGGGCCGCCATGCCCACCATAGCCCTGATCGGCGCCGGCAGCGTCGTCTTCGCCCAGAAACTCATCAGCGACATCCTGCAGCGCGACGGCATCGGGACGCCCGAGTTCCGTCTCATGGACATCGACGCCGAGCGCCTGCGCATCGCCGGCATCGCCGCCGAGAAGACCGCCCGCGCGCTCGACAAGCCGGCGGCCATCCGCACCACTCTGGACCAGCGCGAGGCGATCCGGGACGCCAACTACGTGATCTGCTGCGTCCAGATCGGCGACAGCGAGACCATCAACCAGGACTTCCACATCCCGGCCCGCCACGGGCTGCGCCAGACCATCGCCGACACGCTCGGCATCGGCGGCATCTTCCGCGCGCTGCGCACCTACCCGGTGATGATGGACCTGGTCGAGAACATCACCACGGTCGGCGCGCCGCGCTGCCTGCTGCTCAACTACACCAACCCGATGGCCATGAACATGCTGGCACTGCTGCGCGCCGCCGACATCCCCGCGGTCGGGCTCTGCCACAGCGTACAGGGCACGGCCGCCAAGCTGGCCGGCATCGCCGGCGTCGCGGAGGAAGAGGTCCGCTTCCGCTGTGCGGGCGTCAACCACATGGCGTTCTACACCGAGTTCCGCACCGCCGAGCGCGACCTGTACCCTGTGCTGTTCGAGCGCCTGCGCGACGATCCGGACGGGCTGGGCCGCACCGTGCGCTTCGAGATGCTGAAGCGCACCGGCTACTTCGTCACCGAGAGCTCCGAGCACCAGGCCGAGTACACGCCGTACTTCATCCACCACGGCGGCGAGATGGTCGACCGCTACCGCGTGCCGCTGGACGAGCTGATCCGCCGCCGCACCATCCAGGTGGCCGAGTGGGAGCAGCAGCAGCGCGAGTTCTCCGATCCCGATCACGAGGTGGACACCAATCCGCTCAGCCACGAATACGGGTCGGCCATCATCGAGGCGATCGAAACCGGCGTGCCGGCCACCATCCACGGCAACGTGCTGAACCATGGCCTGATCGACAACCTGCCCGCGGACGCCTGCGTGGAGGTGGCCTGCCACGTGGACGGCGCCGGCCTGGCGCCGGTGGCGTTCGGCCGCCTGCCGACCGTGCTGGCCGGCATAGTCGGCAGCAACGTCGCCGTGCAGCTCGCCACCGTGGAGGCCGCCGAGTCACGCCGGCGCGAGGCGGTCTACCACGCCGCCATGCTCGACCCGCACACCGCCGCCAGCCTCACGCTGGACCAGATCTGGCAGGTCTGCGACGACATGTTCGAGGCGCAGGCGCCCCTGTTGCCGGCCTTCGATTGAGGCATCGTGGACCGGCAGGCGTTCGAGCGCCGGCTGCACGCGCTGGCAACCCGCTATCGCGCGCAGTGCCTGTGGGATCTCAAGCCCGACCTGGATCTGCAGCAACGGGACGTTACGACGATGGTGCTACGCCGGATCGCGTCGTGCGCTGACACCAGCGGATTCGTCGAAGCCAGAGGACTGGATTGGCTCTCGTAGCCGACCAGCGCAAGGAAGCCGGCGTCAGCTACGTGGCCGGCGGGGTGGCGCTGAACCTGCTCAAGGCCCGCGACGAGGTCCGCATGGAAGGGGCTCGCGACAGCGCGTTTCGGTGAGGGGTCGCTCGGCGGCGCGTATCCGCGTCTGTTGGACTGAGCAGCCGCGAAGGCTATGCCCCGGGGACGCTTCCGTCCGCCGCCGGACGGAGCCCGAGGCGACGGATCTCCTCCCACCGGCCCGGCACCAGGCCGTCGGCGAACGCCGTGCCGCACGGGCCGCCGCCGCTGGCGTCGGCGAAGTCGTACTCCCGACCGTCGAAGCGAAGCGTCGGGCGGTAGTACCGGGACAGCTCGCGGGAGCTCGCCGGCAGGTAGTGGCAGATGAAGCTGCGCCGCCACTCGTGGTCGGAGGCGTTCGGCTGTGAGCCGTGCACGATGCTGCCGCCGAAGAACAACACGTCCCCCGGCTGCAGCTCGACAGGCACCGGCGCCACCCCCGCCGGAGGCCGCACGAAGTGGGTGGTGAAGCTCTCCTCCGGGTCGGCCACCTCCGGGCACGCCACTTCCATCGTGTGCGTGCCCGGGCAGACGTACAGGCCGCCGTTCTCGGGGACGGAGCGGTCCACGGCGGTCCAGGCCGCGACGCAGGTATCCGGCCGCACGCGCAGGTAGTAGTTGTCCTGGTGCAGCGCCTGGCCCCTGGAGCCGGGCGGCTTGAAGTAGAACATCGACTGGGCGGCGATCGGCTCCTCGTCCATCAGCGCGGCCAGCACCGCCTCCATTCGCGCGTCGAGCAGCATGCGCAGCGCCAGCTCGTCGAAGCGGTGCGGGTGCATGATGCGCGGCCAGCGCAGGAGCGGATCGTCGCTGTCGGGATCAGGGTCCCAGTGACCGGGGATCGGTTGCCCGTCCGCGGTGATCTCCGCGAACCGTTCGGCACAAGCCGTGATCTCATCGCGTTCCCACAGCCCGCGCAGCACCAGGCAGCCGTCGGCTCGCCAGCGGGTCAGTTCTTCAGCGTTGGCGGGAGACGTCGCGGTCATTGCGCGACTACTCTGGCACAGCGGCGGGCCGACCTCCAAGGACAGTGGACTCGTAGGGTGCATTCCCTCAGAGTGATCGGTCCGGTCAGACAGCGATGCGCTCAGTCTCCTGTGGGGGTGCGTGGCTCAGGCGCTCGTGGTCTGTGCTGAAGCGGCGGCTCTGGATGGAGGCTCCGTAGCTGCAGCATGCCACTCGCTCCCGGCAGGCCCCCCATCATGCCGCTCTGCTTCATACGCGCCGCGACCACGTGCGTGCACGCGCTCTCCACTGTACCGCTGCCACTGGGCAGCCCCAGCCCGCGGTAGCGGCAGTAGTCCATCCGCTTCTGGTTGGCCGTGAAGTAGTGTGGGTCCAGAAACTCGGGCCGGTGTTTTCCGGAAATTCTGGCCGGTTCATCGTGCGCGAGCTCGGCGCCGTCAACGTCGAGATCGAGGTGTCGGGTGCGGTAAGACGGCCATCCAGTCCGCCCAGCATGAGCGCGACGGAGGGCAGCGCAGCGACGGGCTGAGCACCGACGAGCGGCTGGAACTGCGGCGGCTGCGGCGCGAGAACAAGCAGCTCCGAACGGAACGCGACATGCAAAAAAAGCGGCGGCCTGGTTCGCACGGGAGAGCGACGCGATCCCCGAGAGGGATGCGAGTTCGCAAAGGACAACCGGACAACCCAGGCCGCCTGGCCGGTGAGCGCCCAGTGTCGGGTGCTGGGTCTCTCCCCAGGGGCAAGCTCGACGCGCTCGGCTGGGCGCCGGGCTGATCCGCAGCTCGGCACTCCGTTCCGCTCGCCACGTCCTCCTACTGGGCGTGCTGTGTCCGGCTCATCGCTCGGCACCCCTCGCGCACCGTCTGAGGCGGCCAATTGCGGCCCACCGATCGCCCACAGAGCCTCCCTGCGATCACGAGCATCAACCTCCGTCCCCGCCGGTTGCCGATCCGACCCTCGAACCGCCTCGGATCCTCAATTCAGCCGATTTTCGGACCCAAGCGCGAATAATCCGGGATTAAAGTTATCGGCGCCGCGCGCGGTGCCGCCCAGCGCGGGTGTGTCTCTCTGTTGTCAGCATACCGTTCCCGTCGCATCAAACTACAATAGCGACGTGGTGAGGACAGCCAGTAGCTGAGTGGGTTACAACAGAGCTGGAGTGCTCGGCATTGATCGGAGCGCCGTTCGATTCGGTGGACGCAAGAGAATCATCCCGTAGCCATAAGCTCGGTGTCGCCCGACTCCCGTCCTTAGCCGACGGGCGAAGCTCTCCGAATCGCAGACGGACAGCGTGCCGTGGAGGACAGCGTCGGGCCCCTCAGGCCCTCGTCCATCACCACGGATTGTTCGGACGCGGCTGAACGATGCAAGACGGCACTGTTCAACTGTGGCGTCATCTCCAAGCCTTTCCTCAAGCCAAGTGGTGTAGACCGACTCTCGGCTCATCCCTTGCCGTTCCGTTTTCTCGTCTCGGCGCCTCCATCCGTCCGGAAAGTGAGTCAGCGCCTCCAACCGGTACGCATCCACCTCCTTGCCCTTCAATAGAACCTCATTGGATTGCGAGTCATGGAGGTCACGTCGTAGCCGCCGTACCGGTCGAACGCGCAGGTCGAAGCCAAGCCTGCGGCCCGCCGGGAAGCTTACGGGCATAGGCTTCGACAGTAGTTGTGCAGGGTTCAGTGAAGCGAGGCAGTCAGGCGGCGCCGTCGCTGCTGCTACGTCCTGCAGTGCGCTCTGATCGGATTCCGCATACGCGTACAGAGCTCCCGACCTGCGCCGCTCGGACCAGAACAAGCGGAATGGCTGGAGCTCTCCTTTACCGAACATAGCCGACAGCAAAATGTGGAGCGCGTAGTCCGGGTCGTAGGCACCGTGTCGGACAAGGCCGCGTTGTCCCGCCCATCGGCTGAATGCCCGCATATCGAACGGCGCGTGAATCAGGTGCACGGCCTATCCGCCGGTGTCCGCGGCAGTAAGCCGGCCTTCACAGACGAGGCGTATCCCTCCGTGCAACCCACTCAGCCAGTTGCGCTCATCAGTCACCTCGGTGACGAGATCAGCACCCGTTTCCCCCTCTGAAGCCGGCCACAGCGCTCGAAACGTCTGATCGCCGGACCCCACAGCCGAAAGCAGTGCGGATCTCACGTCCACCGCGTCGATCCAGCCCCGAAAGATTCGGCCGGCTGGCAGGCACGGTTTCCTGCCGATAAACAGCGGCCGAGCCGGACGCACCAGTGCGGTCTCCAGGTGGTCCAGAGTCGGAAGGTCGTTGTCGGGTGCAAGCCGCAATACTACCGACATGCGCAGGTCGGCGTGATAATCCCGCCAGCGCTGATGCGCACCTTCGTAGGTCGCCGGTGCCCCGTCGCGTTTCGCTGGGATTCCGCGTGTGGTCCATGCCCGATCATTCTTGGCGAGCTGCGCAGTCTGATGGCCGGGTCCATCCCCGCGCGTGCGGGGAAACCGACCAGAACGCCGTGACGGTCCCGATAACCCCGGGTCCATCCCCGCGCGTGCGGGGAAACCCGCTCCTTCCCCTGCCGAAGAAAGGTCTGCCAGGGTCCATCCCCGCGCGTGCGGGGAAACCTAAAGGCAGCACGACCACTATGCGTACCGCCCAGGTCCATCCCCGCGCGTGCGGGGAAACCTGCGTCAGTCGATGGAGGACGGCACGGCCCGGCGGTCCATCCCCGCGCGTGCGGGGAAACCGGTAGGCGACATAGGGCGCGACCAGGTCGTCGGGGTCCATCCCCGCGCGTGCGGGGAAACCCCCCGTATTGTCGAGCGGTAGCAGCAGACTTAGGGTCCATCCCCGCGCGTGCGGGGAAACCTCCGATTGAATCTGCAAGCTTGCGCGCCTTGCGGGTCCATCCCCGCGCGTGCGGGGAAACCGTCTGCCGTCGGGTCATCGCCGATTGCATCGCGGGTCCATCCCCGCGCGTGCGGGGAAACCCTGGCACGGCCGCCGTTCATCAGCATTTGCCAAGGTCCATCCCCGCGCGTGCGGGGAAACCGAACGAGCGGAGGTAAGGGAATGAGTTTGTCTGGGTCCATCCCCGCGCGTGCGGGGAAACCTCGCCGGGCAGCAAGATCTGCTGCCGCAAGATGGGTCCATCCCCGCGCGTGCGGGGAAACCATCCACCCCGGACGGTCAAGCGCGGGGAGCAGAGGTCCATCCCCGCGCGTGCGGGGAAACCCGGAACTACACATGCGCATGTGGGGGCGGATCGGGTCCATCCCCGCGCGTGCGGGGAAACCGCCTTCGTCACGGACCCATGGGGCCACAGCGCCGGTCCATCCCCGCGCGTGCGGGGAAACCCCGCAGAGACTACTGGCGACACTACTATTAGCGGGTCCATCCCCGCGCGTGCGGGGAAACCCAATATGTGTTGGAACCCGTGGATGGTCTATGAGGTCCATCCCCGCGCGTGCGGGGAAACCGCCGAGCTCTTCGTCTATAACATCGAGCATCCAGGTCCATCCCCGCGCGTGCGGGGAAACCTCTGCGTCATTCTGACCCAGCTTGATCCCTATGTCAAGATCGCGCATTGCCTCACCAGGAATCTAACCCTGCCGAAAGCGTGCCTCACCTAAGAATCTAACCGAAGCGGCTGGACCTCACGGTCCGGTCCGGAGCCCTTCGCACACCGCGGAGGAGGTTCCGAGGAGAATGGGGCTGACGATGGGTGAGCGCAGGGCACTCACGGAGCAGGTGGCGCGGCGGTACCGCAGCGCCGCCAGGAAGGACAAGACGGTCATCCTCGGCGAGTTCGTCGAGGCCACCGGCTACACACGCAAGTACGCGATCCATCTGCTGAACTCTTGGGGGCGCTACCCGCGTGGTGCGCATCGACGGACAGATGGTCAAGCTCGTGGTCGCACGCCCCCGGCACCCCAAGCCCCGCGCGCGACCGCGCCGCTACGACCAGGAGGTGCTCAAGGCCCTTACGCAGATCTGGTACGTATTCGACTTCATGTGCGGCAAGCGCCTGGTGGTCGTGCTGCGCACCATGCTGGCGGTCCTCGACTCGTTCGGCGAGATCCCGCTCAGCGACCAGGTGCGCGCCAAGCTGCTGAGCATCAGCGCCGCCACCATCGACCGGCTGCTGCAGCCCGAGCGCGCGCGGCTGCAGATCAAGGGCCGCACCCACACCAAGCCAGGCAGCCTCCTGAAGCACCAGATCCCGATCCGCACCTTCGCCGACTGGAACGAACAGGAGCCGGGCTTCTTCGAGATCGACCTGGTGGGCCACGACGGCGGCAACGCCTCCGGCGAGTTGTGCCACACGCTGAGCCTCACCGACCTCGACACCGGCTGGGTCGAGCTGCACGGGCTGAAGAACAAGGCGCAGCGTTGGACCCACGCGGCCCTGCAGGACGCACGCCGCACGCTGCCGATCCCGCTCAAGGGCATCGACACCGACAACGGCAGCGAATTCATCAACCACCACTTGGTCGGCTTCTGCAACGAGCATCAGATCACCTTCACGCGCGCGCGCCCGTACCGCAAGAACGACACCTGCTACGTCGAGCAGAAGAACGGCCACGTGGTGCGCCGCGCGGTCGGCTACCTGCGCCACGACACCGACGAGGAGCTGGGAGCTCTCAACGCCGTCTACGCCACGCTCGGCCTCCTGGTCAACTTCTTCTACCCCTCGGTGAAGCTCATCAAGAAGACCCGCTACGGCTCCACGGTGCGCCGCGTCCATGACCAGCCCCAGACTCCGTATCAGCGCGTGCTGCAATCTTCGGCGGTGGACGCCGAGGTCAAGGCGCGGCTCAAACAGCAGTATGAGACGCTGAACCCCGTGGCCCTCAAGCGCGAGCTGACCCGATTGACCGATCACCTGCTGCGGGCGCATGCCGACAAGACACGGCCCCCGGCACGGCCGAGCAACCGATGAGCGTTGGCGCCGAACGGCGGCTCGGACCGCTCTGGAGGGTCGCTCGGCCTCAGCGGGCCGTGAGCGGAGAAATCAACGCGCGAGGATTGCCCTCACGGCGTTTGCTGAGCCGGGTTGGTGTCCCGATACCCGCAGTGCGCTCCACCAACGTTGATTCGCGTCCGGCTCTGTGCACCGCTGCTGCCTGCGCTCGCAGACCACCTGCCCGTGTGCGGGAGCCTGGCGCTCGCCACGATCCGCTCCGATGGGCAGCTCCGCAACGGCAGTCACCGTCTGCAGCGAGCACTCTTGCCGCACGCGCCACGACGCCGCCCACGTTGTATCCCGAACAGCGCCTCCGACCGGTGCCGGTGGCCGTGGCCGAAGTTGTGCTCTAGGTGGTAGCCGTGGTTCTTGAGGGTGTTGAAACCTTCATGCTCGATCTTCCAGCGCGCCCGCGCGGCGCGCACCAGTTCGGCGACGTTGTCGGTGGTGGGCGTCAGGTCGGTGACCCAGGCGTTCTGCTATGTCACCGTGCCCGCCTTGAGGATGCGGAACTGGAAGAAGTTGATGTGCGCAGAGTTGGGATTGCCGTTCAGCGCCAGATCGGTAACCCACTCGTACTCCTGTCGTTCGCCGCGGTGGTCGGTATGGTGGCGGTTCAGCAGGTTGCCGCGGCGCAGACCGGCGACGTCCTGGTAGAGGCTGCGATGGTCACCGGGCTTGGCGACCAACAGGAACGAGAAGCGCGCCGCGCGGAGCTGCTCGACGAACGGTTTGGACTGGGAGTCGGAGGGGATCTGGGCGACGCCGAAGGTGGAGGAGAGGTTGTTGGCTTGCACTTGGTCCTGGAAGCGGCGCTGGAACTGCAGCAGGGAGGGGTCTTGGAGGTAGAACAAGGCGAGAGCGCTGAGGTAGCAGTCGCGCAGGGCGAAACGGACTTTGCCCAGTTGGCGCGTGTCGACGACACCGGCGACGCAGGCTGCGATCGAGTCGACCAAGGAGCGGAAACGAAGTGAATCCGGCCCCTGCGCAATCCCTTGGCCATGCGCGGATAGCATGGCCAGGACGGCGACGTATGGCTAAGAAGGCGTGCTGCTCGCGGACGGGCAGGCCGGCGAAGTCCTCGCGCCGGCCTGCCTGCAAGCTGTGGGTGTCGGCGGTGGCGGTCACGGTCCGATCAGCGTAGCGCGTCCGGCCGGCGGATCACGTGGGCACGTCCACGGTGCCCCCCTCGGCCGCCGAGCGGTAGGCGGCGTGGATGATGCGCAGCGCGGCCAGCCCGTCGCGCGCGGTGACCGGCGGATCCGCCTCGCCCATGCACGCCGCAAGCGCGGATCTCACCCAGGGCGTGTAGCCGCCGCCCCGGCCACCGTAGCTCACCACCCGGGTGGGCTGGCCGGTGGCGGTCCATTCGAGCCGCCCCTGCTCGGCGACGTTGATGCGCAGCCAGCCGGCGTCGCCGTACACGGTGATCGTGGCGTGTCCCTTCTTCTCCTCCATCAGGTAGCCGGAGAACAGCGAGCCGTGCGCGCCGCCGGCGAAGCGGAAGTTGACCAGGGCCAGGTCCTCCACGTCGATCGGCTGCCCGCCGACCACGGGCGCCATCGCCTGCACCGCCTCGATCTCCCGGCCGGTCAGCCAGCGGATCAGATCCAGGGCGTGGATGCCGAGCCAGGTGAGGTGCCCGCCACCGGCCAGCGCCTTGCGGAAGGTCCAGTCGTCCGTGGCCACCTTGCCCGGGATGCGCGACTGGTCGCTCACCTGCGACGCCTGCACGGCGTACAGCGATCCGATGCCCCCCTCCGCGATGATCCGCTGCGCGTCGACCTTCACCGGGTCGCGGCGCTGCGCGAACGCCATCATCAGGTGCGCGCCGCGCCGCTCCGCGACCTCTACCAGGCGCTCGAACTGGTCGGGATGCACGCAGGACGGCTTCTCCGCCATCACGTGCACACCGGCCTCCAGCAGCGGCTCGATCACGGCCGGCGCGTGGGCGCCGATCATGGTCACGATCGCCATGTCCGGGGCGCCGTGGCGGAGCAGCGCCTCCACCGACGTCTCGGCGGCCTGCACCTTGGCTCCGCAGGCGCGCCGGGACTCCTCCAGCGTCGTGCCGGCGGGATCCATCAGCAGCGCCCGGTCGATGACGGCGATGCTGTCGATCGCCTCGCGATACGGCGCCTGGTGAGCGGCGCCCTCCTCGGTCACGAACGCGACGGTTGCCATGTCTCAGCCTGTCTCCTTGCGATGCGGTACTATAGCCGGGCGTTCATGCTGAAGTTCATCGTCCGGCGCGTGCTTCTCATGATCCCCACGCTGATCGCCGTGTCGATCCTGTCGTTTCTGATCATCCAGGCGCCGGCCGGCGACTTCGTCGACACCTACGTGGCGGGTCTGCGGCAGTTCGGGCAGATCGTCGAGCAGGGACAGATCGACGCCCTGCGCGAGCGCTACGGGCTGAACCAGCCGGTGTACGTCCAGTACTGGAAGTGGGTGTCCAGCATGGCCCGCGGCGACCTGGGACGATCGTTCGCGTGGAACCAGTCGGTGACGAGCCTGCTGTACGAGCGGCTGCCCTGGACGATCCTGATCGCCTTCAGCTCGCTGCTGGTGGTCTACTTCATCGCCATTCCGGTCGGCAACACGTCGGCAATACACCAGTATTCCGTGCGGGATTACGTGTTCACGAGCGTCGGCTTCATCGGTCTGGCGGTCCCCAATTTCCTGTTCGCACTGATCTTCCTGTGGCTGTTCTTCCTGTGGACGGGCAAGGCGGCGGTGGGCCTGTTCTCCAAGGAGTACCTCACCGCATCGTGGAGCTTCGGCAAGTTCGTCGACCTGCTCTCGCATCTGTGGATCCCGGCGCTGATCGTCGGCACCGCCGGGACCGCCAGCCTGATCCGCATCATGCGCGCCAACATGCTCGACGAGCTGCACCGGCCGTACGTGATGGTGGCGCGCGCCAAGGGGTTGACCGAGCGCCGGCTGCTCTACAAGTACCCGTTTCGCGCCGCGCTGAACCCGGTGGTCAGCACCATCGGCTACACCCTGCCGGAGATGATCAACGGCGCGCTCTTGACCTCGATCGTGCTGGGCTTGCCGACGATCGCGCCGGTGCTGCTGTCGGCGCTGCTCACCCAGGACATGTTCCTGGCCGGCAGCATCATCTTCGTGCTCAGCGTCCTGACGGTGATCGGCACGCTGTTGTCCGATGTCCTGCTGGCGTGGCTCGATCCACGCATACGCGAGGCGGTCTGACGTGGCGCAACCGGCGGCTCCGTCCGAGGAGCGGCTGTTCGTCGCCTCGCAGTGGCAGCTCATCCGCTGGAAGTTCCTCCGGCACCGGGTGGCCGTGGCCGCCCTGGGCGTGCTGGGGCTCTTCTATGTCGGCGCGTTCTTCGCCGAGTTCATCGCCCCCTACGACGGCCGGCTGTACGATCAGAACCGCGTGCTGCAACCGCCGCAGCGCCTTCGGTTCGTTGACGTGGACGGGCGGTTTCACCTGCGCCCGTTCGTGTACGGCCTCACGCAGACGATCAACGAGATCACCTACGGCAAGGAGTACGCGATCGATCCGGGGCAGCGCCATCCGCTGGTGCTGTTCGTGCGCGGCGACGAGTACGAGTTCTGGGGGCTGTTCGAGACCGACGTCCACCTGTTCGGCTTCGCCGGCGGGCGCGGCTACCTGTTCGGCGCGGACGCGCTCGGCCGCGACCTGCTTTCACGGATCATCTACGGCAGTCGGATCTCGCTGACCGTGGGACTGCTCGGGATCGCGCTGAGCTTCGTGCTAGGCATCGTCCTGGGGGGCGTCTCCGGCTACCTGGGCGGCGCGCCCGACGTGATCATCCAGCGGCTGATCGAGTTCCTGCGCTCGATTCCGACCCTGCCGCTGTGGATGGGCCTGAGCGCGGCGCTGCCGCCCCACTGGAGCGTGACCAAGGTCTACTTCGCGATCGTGGTCATCCTGTCGTTCGTCGGCTGGACGTCGCTGGCGCGGGTCGTGCGCGGCAAGTTCCTGGCGGTGCGCGAGGAGGAGTTCGTGGTGGCGGCGCAGATCCACGTGGCGGGCCGCGGCTACATCATCATGCGGCACCTGCTGCCGTCGCTGTACAGCTACATCATCGCCTCGCTCACCCTGTCGGTCCCCGGCATGATCCTGGGCGAGACCGCGCTGAGCTTCATCGGCCTGGGGCTGCAGACTCCGGCCATAAGCTGGGGAGTGCTGCTGAAGGATGCCCAGGCCATCCGGGTCCTGGCCGACGCGCCCTGGCTGCTGATCCCGGCACTGTTCGTGATCGTCTCCATCCTGGCGTTCAACTTCCTGGGCGACGGCATGCGTGACGCCGCCGACCCGTACGCCACCGTCTGATGGCGGATCGCGCCTCCCGCCCCAAGACCGGCGCCTCCGGCCCCGCTCTTGGCCCATCCCCACCTTCTTCCGAGGAGTCCGGCGGGCATTCCGCTGGCGCGGAACGCCGGCCGGATTCCTCGGGGACTGCGCTCCTCAGCGTGTGTGGGCTGAAGACGCACTTCTTCTCGCGGCAAGGCACGGTCAAGGCCGTGGACGGCTTGAGCTTCGACCTGGCTCCGGGCGAGACCCTGGGCATCGCCGGCGAGAGCGGCTGCGGCAAGAGCGTCACTACCCAGTCGATCCTGCGCATCGTGCCCAAGAACGGCGCGATCGTGGACGGCAGCATCCTGTTCGACTCTCCCAGCCAGGGCCGGGTCGACTTGGTGACCCTGGATCCCCAGGGCAGCGCCATACGCGAGATCCGCGGCGCCGAGATCGCGATGGTGTTCCAGGAGCCCATGACCTCGTTCTCGGCCATGCACACCGTCGGCAACCAGATCATGGAAGCGATCATGCTGCACCAGCAAGTCAGCAAGCGGCAGGCGCGCGCCGAGGCGATCGAGATGCTGGACCGGGTGGGGATGCCGCAACCGGCGGCGACCATCGACTCCTACTCGTTCAATCTCTCCGGCGGCATGCGCCAGCGCGCCATGATCGCCATGGCGCTGTCGTGCCGGCCGCGGCTGCTGATCGCCGACGAGCCCACCACCGCCGTGGACGTGACCATCCAGGCGCAGGTGCTGGACCTGATCAAGGACCTGCAGCAGGAGCTGGGCATGGCGCTGATCATCATCACCCACGACCTGGCGGTGATCGCCGAGCTGGCCGACACGGTCCTGATCATGTACTTGGGCCAGGAGGTGGAGTCGGCCCCCGTGGACGACATCTTCTACCAGCCCCGGCACCCGTACACACGCGGGCTGCTCGGCTCGGTGCCGAAGCTCGGCGAGGGGGCGGCGCAGAAGATCACGCCGATCCGCGGGTCGGTGCCGACGCACGTCGAGCGCGTGCACGGCTGCCTGTTCCATCCGCGCTGTCCGGACTGCATGCCCGGCGTGTGCGACGGCGATGCGCCTCCCTTGCTGGAAGTCGGGGCCGGACACTCGGCGGCGTGCTACCTGTACGGCGGAGGCGCGTGATGGGCGACCGGCAGCCGTTGCTGGAGGTCCGGAACCTCGTCAAGCACTTCCAGCGCACCCGCGGGCTCCGCCGGCAGGTGACCGGCGTCGTCAAGGCGGTCGACGACGTGAGCTTCACCGTGCATGCCGGGGAGACGCTGGCGCTGGTGGGCGAGAGCGGGTGCGGAAAGACGACCACCGGGCGTTGCATCCAGCGGGCGGTCGAGCCCACCTCCGGCCAGGTGCTCTTCCATCCGGACGGCGGCGATGCCGCGGTCAACGTCCCCGAGCTGGGCAGGAGCGAGCTCAAGGAGGTCATGACCCGGATGGGCATGATCTTCCAGGACCCCTATTCCTCGCTCAATCCGCGCATGACCATCGCGCAGACGATCGCCGAGCCGTTCGTCATCCACGGGACGCTCGGCAGCCGGCGCGAGATGGAGGAGCGCGTGGCGGAGCTGCTGCGCATGGTGCGCCTGGACCCGGTCTACATGACGCGCTATCCGCACGCGTTCTCCGGCGGGCAGCGCCAGCGCATCGCCATCGCGCGGTCCCTGGCGCTCATGCCGCAGTTCATCGTCGCCGACGAGCCGGTGTCCGCCCTGGACGTGTCCGTGCAAGCGCAGATCCTGGAGCTGCTGCAGGAGCTGCAGCAGAATCACCACTTCGCCTACCTGTTCATCGCCCACAACCTGGCCGTGGTCGAGTACTTCAGCGAACGGATCGCGGTCATGTACGTGGGCAAGATCGTGGAACTGACCAGCACGCGCCGGCTGTTCGCGATGCCCAGGCACCCTTACACGGAGGCGCTCTTCTCGGCGGTGCCGAAGCCCGATCCCCGCTCCCGAGGCACGCGCATCCTGCTCGGCGGCGACATCGCCGACCCCGCGAATCCGCCGTCCGGCTGCTACTTCCATCCGCGCTGCCGCTTCGCGCAGCCGATCTGCAGGGAGCAGGAGCCGCCGCTGGTGGAGGTCGGCGCGGACCGGAGCGATCCTCACCTGGCCGCCTGCCACTTCGCCAGGGAGCTGGAGCTGGCCGGCGTGGTTTGACACCTCACGGCCCCCTCCCCACCATGAGGCAACGAACGGGGCAGTCGGCTCGCGCGACCGTTCGTGGCCCTCATGCTCCGCATTCATTCAAGGAGAAGAGTATGAGGAAGATGACTGCCGTCGCCCTGGCGCTGACCCTGGTCCTGGTTGCGGCCGCGGACCAGGCCACCGGCCAGACGGAAGCAGGGGCCGCTCCCGTGCGCAGCGGCCAGTACGGAGAGGCGCCGATGCTGGCCGCCCTGGTCGCCTCAGGAGAGTTGCCCCCGGTCGAGGAGCGCCTGCCCGAGACGCCGCGCGTGCTGGAGGTCGCCGAGATCGGCACCTACGGCGGGGCGCTGCAGCAGGTCCGCAACCTGGATGCGTCCGACTGGCTGGCCTGGGTCATGACCAAGGAGCCGCTCACGATCGTCTCACCGGATCTGTTGACCACGCTGCCGAACGTCGCCAGCGAGTTCAGCGTGTCGGAGGACGGCACCACCATCACCTTCACGCTGCGGCCCGGCATGCGCTGGAGCGACGGCGCGCCGTTCGGGGTCGACGACCTCATGTTCTGGTACGAGGACCTGATCAGCAACAAGGAGCTGACTCCGGAGCCGATCAGCTACTTCACCCGCAACAACGAGCTGCTGGTCGTCAGCAAGGTGGACGACAACACGGTGACGTTCACGTTCAGCCTGCCCAACAGCCCGTTCGTGGACATGATCGGGACGTGGTGGATGTACTTCGTGCCGCAGTACGCGCCGAAGCACTACATGAGCCAGTTCCACCCGACCTACACCGACCGAGAGAAGCTGAACGACCTGGTGAAGTCGGAGGGATTCGCGAGCTGGCCTGAGCTCTATCACAGCAAGGACTGCGTCGGGCATCCGTCACAGGGCGTCCATGACCCGGCCTGCCCCTCGCTGGGTCCCTGGCAGTTCCAGGATCCGAAGACCGCGCCGGTGCAGACGGCGGTGCGCAACCCGTACTACTGGAAGGTCGATCCCGAGGGCAATCAGCTTCCCTACATCGACCGCGTCGAGCGCCCGCTGATCTCCGACACGGAGGCGTGGCTGCTCAAGGTGGTCGCAGGCGAAGAGGACGTGGTCCTGGGCTCGTTCCTGGATCCCGGCAAGAACTTCACCTTCCTGAAGCAGAACGAAGCGCGCGGCGGCTACACGGTCAAGACGTTCACCTGGTGGCGCAACCACTCCACGCTGTACTTCAATCACACCACGGCTGACGAGGTAAAATCCGCGCTCTACGCCAACAAGGAATTCCGCATTGCGCTGTCGCACGCGATCAACCGGGACGAGATCAACGGCCTGCTGTTCGGCGGGCGGCACACTCCCAGCCAGCTCTCCCCGAACTCCGGTCCGCCCTTCCACGGCGAGCGCGACATGTTCAAGCAGTTCATCGAATATGACCCGGACAAGGCCAACGCGATGTTGGACGAGATCGGCCTCACGGCCCGCGACCGCGACGGCTTCCGCCTCCGCCCCGACGGCAGCGCACTGCAGTTCATTCTGTACCACCCGTCGTGGCCGCCGGAGAATCCCGAGCTCGGCGAGCTCATCCGGGGCTATTGGGCGGAGGTCGGCATCAACCTGGCGGTCAAGGCGCTGGACGGAGCGGCCTATACCGCGATCAACGATGCGGACGAGGCGGACATGCGCCTGCGCGTCGGCTACTACGTCGGCCCGCCGATGGTGCCGATCATGAGCCCCAACCTGTTCGCCACCAACTTCGAGACCGAGCCCGAGTGGTCGAGCTGGCTCAACACCGAAGGGGCGTCGGGAGTCGAGCCGCCGGACGACGTGAAGCGGCTGCGGGAGATCCAGAACGAGATCTACGCGGAGCCGGATCCGCAGAAGCAACTCGTCCTGTACGACGAGGCGTTCACGATCCACACCGACAACCTCTGGCAGTTGGGCATCCTGGAGTGGGACGCGGAGACGTCGTTCAGCTACATCCAGAACAACCGGATCGGCAACGTGCCCGAGCCGATGCCGGGCGAGATCATCCCCTCGCAGCGGAGCTCCTGGTTCATAAAGGAGTAGAGCCCAACCGTGGCCCAGTCCCTCCTTTGGCTCGGATCGCATCGGTTCCCGATGCGGCCCGAGCCGGGATACGGGTTGACCCGGCGCCTTCGGCGCCGCGTTCGAAACATCGAGGGAGGTTGCCGACACCGGCGGTGCCTCCCTCGTTCCCTGGTTTCGCGCTGGCGATGTCATCTTTTTGGAATGAGGAGATACTCGGATGGACGCAAACGAACTGAGACGTTGGCTTTGGAGTCCGGACGGAAGGCAAGGCCCTCTTGTGTTCGAGGCGAAGGTGCCAATTCCTTTTTTGGATAGCGGTTTGGCAAACCGCCTTGTGCAATTGAATTTGCATGGTCGCCAGATCCTAACCCTTCATGAATCTCAGGAGATGGTTTGCATCGATGGTGTGAATCCGGGTTCGGTTGTTTCGCATGGGAAAACGATCGAAGATGCACAGAATCGTTTTGGCGAAGAAGTTTCTTGGATTTTTGTCTGACATAGCGAGTTCTTGTGACAATTCACCGGATGCCTATATAAAAGAGGTTTCCGACTTCATGGAGCAGACAGATAATTCTCTTGCAGACACGTGGATGAAGCTTACGGAAGCTCTGTTGCTAGGGCAAGATCGCGAACAAGCACAGGATCAAGCTCGCGAACAGAATCAGGTTCTTCGCGAACAGGATTCCGGTTACGATAACGTCGTTGATCTCATGGATTGGCTCAAGAAAAACCAGCCGCAACCAGTCGTGGGTGCGAAAGGAGCGAGGTCGGCGAGCGGTTGACATACGAGATGTGAGATTTATTCCAGTTGTGTCCGTAAGCTAGCTGACGCTCTCGGTATAAGGGAATGCGCCGAGAGTGTCTTGAATCCGCTCTCTTTGCGGTCATAACCCCCGTTCCTGCACTCCTGCCTCTTCAAGCAGGGAGGCATCCATGCTGACGGGGACTTCGTTGCCGGATACGAGGCGTGCCGGGCGGAGCTGTCTGAGCACGGTCGGGTTCGGCGCGCCCGTGCGCAACGCCCAGTACGGGGAGGCGCCGATGCTGGCCGCCCTGGTTGCCTCAGGAGAGCTGCCCCCGATCGAGGAACGCCTGCCCGAGACCCGGCATGCGCTGGAGCGACGGCGCGCCGTTCGGGGTCGACGACCTCATGTTCTCGGCCTTACCGCCCGAATGAGTCCTCCGGCTGCCGCGCCGGCGTGCTACTCCTGCTCGGGGTCGATGCCCGACCGGCGCAGCAGGGCCGCCAGGCGTTCGGCGCGCCGCTGCTCGTCCGCCAGCAACTGTTCCGCGTGCTCGGCACGCCGGTGTTCCTCGTCGGCACGCTCCCGGCCCGTCGGGATCAACGCGCCGTGCTCGTCCGTCCAGCGCAGCCACCGGTGGCGGACCGCCTCGAACACGCCGTCCCACAGCGTCAGCCCCAACCGCAGCTCGGGAACCACGGAGACGCCAGCCGCTCGTAGCTGCCGCCGCTCAGCCAGTAGGTGCGCAGGTCGTCGTCCATCACCTGATGCAGAGGATCGTGGATCACCATAGATTGTGCCGGACGGCGGACCGGAGCGGTTTCCGCTCGATGCGCCGGTTGGAGGTGAGTCGTGGATAATGGCGCCGTTCTACAGCAAGCCGGTTCGCGGCCTGCACCTGCAGGGACGCGGCGTCCGGGGCAAGCGGCGTGAACCGCGACGATGCCTTCGAGCGCTGTCTTGAGGCGTTGTACGAGGCCGCCCTCGACGACACCCACTGGCCCGCCGCTACCACCCTGATCGAGGAGGCCGTCGGCATCGACGGGAACCTCGTGGGCGTCAGCGAAGGGTCTGGCGAGGACCTGCGTGTCCTGTTCACCCGCTGGCTTCGCCGCGGCGAGGACCGTCAGGAACAAGCGCGCGAGTATTTCGACGTCTACTACCCGCACGACGAAGCGGTGCCCCGCATGGCGCGGCTTCCCCACGGCCGGCTGGTCCCTCTCCGAGACCTCTATTCCGAGGACGAGCGGAAGGCGTCGCAGGTCTACAACGAGGCCCCGTCTTGGCAGCCAGAACAGCTTGTACACGCGCTTCGACGGGCCGGGCGGTCTTAGCATCGGCTGTAGCGTCGGCGACCCGGTGGGTAGCGGCGGCTGGCAGCTCGGGCTGGAAGGCGGCTACCGCTTCGCGCTGGCGGGCGGCGGCACGCTTGCGCCGACGTTCGAGATCGGCGTGCGCCACGACGGCGGCCACGCCGAGACCGGCTACGGGATGGACGTCGGCGGCGGGCTCGCGTGGTCGGACCCGGCGCTCGGGCTCTCGGCGCAGGTCTCGGCGCGTGGGCTGCTGACGCGCGAGCTCGACGGCTTCCGGGACGTGGGCTTCTCCGGGGCGCTGGCCTGGGATCCCGATCCGTCCTCCGACCGGGGGCCGTCGCTGACGGTCACGCAGACGCTGGGGGCCTCGGCCACCGGCGGCATGCGCGCGCTGCTCGGGCGAGCGACCCTGGTCGGTCTGCCGGCCGCGGACGACCCGCTGCAGCGCCGCCGCCTGGCCGTGCGCGCGGACTACGGCCTCGGGGCGGCCGGCGACCGGTTCACGGCCACGCCGGAGGTGGGTCTGACGCTGGAGCCGCAGCGGCGGGAGTATCGCCTGGGCTGGCGTCTGGCCGTCGCCGACGCCGGCCCGGCGTCGTTCGAGATCGCCCTGGAGCGCACGCGCAGTGGGCACGTCAACCACGCCGCCGCCCCCGAGCACGCCATCGGCATCCGCGTCACCGCGCGCTGGTAACCGGGAGGAAGGTGCGCGCATGGTGAAACAGCGGCCGATCGTCATCCTGCACGGCTGGAACTCCACCTCGGCCAGCTTCGAGCGGCTGGCGAGCCTCGTGCGCGCGGAGCTGCACCGCGACGTGTCGATCATCTCGCTGGCCGACTACCTCAGCCTGGAGGACGAGGTCCGCTTCGACGACCTCACGACGGCCATGCACGCCGCTTGGTACAGACACGAGCTGCCCAACCGCACGGGCGCCGTGGACGCCATCGTCCACAGCACCGGCGCTCTGGTGATACGCGATTGGCTGCAGCGTCACTACGACCCGGACCGGGCGCCCGTCAAGCACCTGGTCATGCTCGCACCGGCCAACTTCGGCTCGCCGTTGGCGCACAAGGGCCGGTCGTTCATCGCCCGCGGCACCCTGGGCTTCATCCGCAAGCGCGAGGGCCGTCCCTTCGAGACCGGCACCCGGATTCTCAACGGACCGGAGCTCGCCAGTCCCCACACGTGGCGCTTGGCCGAGCGCGACCGCTTCGGCGAGGGCGGCACCAGGTATCAGCCCGGCAACGTGCTGTGCACCGTGCTGGTCGGCAACACCGGCTACCGCGGCATTCGCTCGATCGTCAACGAGGACGGTTCGGACGGCACGGTGCGCGTCTCGACCGCCAACTTGAACTGCGTGCGCATCAGGGCGCAGTTCCCGGCGAACCCGGCGATCGTGGGCCACGACGTCACCTACGAGCTGGAACCCTCCTCCGGCTCCACCGCGTTCGGCGTCATGGACGGCCACACGCATGGCTCGATCACGCTCGCTCCCGGTCCCGACGACGCTCCGACAAAGGCGTTGCGCAGGCGCGACCGCGATCTGCTATCGCACGTGGTCGAAGGCTTGACCGTCACCGATGACGGGTTCGGAGAGTGGTGCGACCGGCTGGCCGCCGCCAACGCCGGGCTGTTGCCCCGGACCGTCACCCGCGGAGGCCGCACGCACGGCTTTCAGAACACCGTCGTTCGCGTGCAGGACCAATACGGCGCCGGCGTCGACGACTACCTGCTGGAGTTCTACGAGAAGGACGACGACAGGGTCGCCGAGCTGTTTCACACCTCGGCGATACGGAGCGTCCACAAGTACTCCGGTGACACCTCCTACCGGAGCATCTACGTCGATTGCACCCGCCTGCGCAATGCCATCGACCAGGTGGGCGAGTGGCTGAGCCTGCGCCTCACCGCCTATCCCGAGCTCGACGACCGCACCCCCGTCGGCTTCACTACCATCGCCGACGACGGCATCGGCGGCGTCCGCATCAGGGCCGCGGACATCGCCACCTTCTTCCAGCCCCACCGCACGGCACTGGTGACCCTGCAACTCACCCGCCAGCAAGCCGAAGAGACTTTCCGCTTCCATAATCGGTGAAGGCCCGTAACGGTCACTGCCCGATTTCGGACTACCGCTGGAGGTCGAAACGGTCCAGGGTCATCACCTTTGCCCATGCCTCGATGAAGTCCTCAAGGAACGCGTCCTGCCCGTCGTTTGCCGCGTAGTGCTCCGCGACCGCGCGCAGCTCGGAGTTGGAGCCGAAGATCAGATCGACCGGAGTGGCTGTCCACTTCAGGTGCCCCGTCACGCGGTCGCGGCCCTCGTAGACCCCCTCGGTGGACGACTCGGACCACTGCGTGGACATGTCGATCAGGTTGACGAAGAAGTCGTTGCTCAGCGTCCCGGGACGGTCCGTGAACCCGCCGTGAGGCGAGCCCCCGGCATTGCCGCCCATGGCGCGCATGCCGCCGACGAGCACGGTCATCTCCGGGATCGTCAGGTTCAGGAAGGCCGCCTGGGGTGCCAATGCGAAAGCGTCTTCGAACTCGTCCGGATCGTCGAGCCAGCGCAGCGTGATCTCGCGGTATGCGGGGTCATCCTTCAGTGCGAGGTCGGTGGTGAGCATCATGGGCGCATGCCGTACGGACGGATCGTGGGCGTCCGGCACCAGGTCCGACGACGCCCCGGCCGCCCGTTTGAGCCGCGCGGGCACGGGACTCACCCGGTCGCAGGCCCTTCGTTTCTCCACCAGCGAAGCTCGTTGCTGCCGCGCTCGGCGCAGGCGGCCACGTCCAGCCGTCCATCGCCATCCAGGTCGGCCACGATGATCATGTTGGCGTGGGCCCAGCGGTCCTTGAGGATCTGCATGTCCCAAGGCCCTCCGGGGTCGCCCCGGTGCTTGAAGAGCGCAACGCGCCCGGGTTCTCCCCAGGCGGTGGCCACCACCTCGACCTGGCCGTCGCCGTCGAGGTCCGCGGCTGTCGCCTCGAAGGCCCCGGGGAAGTGCTCGGCTATGACGTGCCTGGGCCACGGGCCGATGCCCGGGCTGCCGTCGTTCTCGTACCACACGATCTGCTGGGTGCCCGCCGGGGCCTCGCGCCCGGGATGATCGAAACCGAGGGCCATCACCAGGTCGACGTCCCCGTCGCCGTCCATGTCGACGGGGTGACCGTGGATGGGCCTGGGCGCGGTGTCGATGACGTGCTTCGTCCAGGGCGAGTCGGGGAAGGTGCCGGGGTTCCGGTACCAGGCTACCTCGCCGCGGTTTGACGCCGTGCCCACCAGGTCGACGAGTCCGTTGCCGTCGACGTCGGCGGCGCACACGGCGCGGGCCTCCGGCGCGTCGTCGTCGATCAGGTGCTTGACCCAGACACCGCCGCGGTTCTCGAACCAGGCGAGCTGGTTGCTGATGCGCCATCCGGAGGCGGCCACGTCCAGGTCGCCGTCGCCGTCGAGATCAGCAATGGCCACGTCGTAGGCGCCGGGGATGCCGCCCTCCGTGAGGTAGCCGTGGCGCCACGAGTCGGGGTCCCGTGGGTCGCCGTCGAAGCCGAACGACAGCAGGCAGCCGTTGAGGTTGTCGACGCACACGATCTCCGGCTTACCGTCGCCGTCGACGTCGGCGACGGCGTGCCGCTCCAGCAACTCGTTGGTCCGCAGGTGGACGACGTGCCGGGTGAAGGTGCCGGCGCCGTCGTTCTCGAACCAATAGAGGCCCCGGTCGGCGTCGGTGGCGACCAGGTCCAGGCTGCCGCTGCCGGTCAGGTCGGCGGCGGAGAGCGCGAAGGCGTATCTGAACTCCGCCGAAACGAGCCGCTCGGTGAATCTGACGATCTCGGCCACCGCGCTTCGCCTACGGCCGCATGTAACGGTTGTTGCCCCGGGCGAAGTAGCGTTTCATGGGCTCGAAGTAGCGCTCGGACCAGCCCTCCATGCACGCGTCACCCTGTCCGTCGGGCACGTTGGAGTGCCTGATGGTGGCGGTGATGCCGGCACGCTGGTCTCTCGTGCGGACGAGCTCGACCTCCAGGCGGGAATCGGGGGCGCCCTCGGGAAACCGGGAAGAGCGCCATGACTGAACGATACGGCGGTACGGCGCAAGCTCCAGGTTGACCCCGGTGATGGAGCCGTCCCAGGCGGTGAACGAGGCGCCCGGCTCGGCCGAAACCTCGGCTTTCCCGCCCGTCATGTTCGTGTGCTCCTCGCTGTCCAGCCAAGCTTCGTAGATGCGCTTCGGGGTGGCCAGTATGACGTCTGCCGTCTCGAAGGACTCGGGCACTGCCATCCTCCCGGCGCTAGTATAGTGGCCGCTGCTGGAAGGCGACCAGGTCCGCGTACGCACCTCCCGTGGCGAGCAGGGAGTCATGCGGGCTGGCCTCCACGGTGCGCCCCTTCTTCAGGACGACGATGCGGTCGGCGCTGCGGATGGTGGACAGCCGGTGCGCGATGACGAGTGAGGTACGGCCATGGCGGACGCGGGCCATCGCCTCCCGGAGCAGAAGCTCGTTCTCGGCATCCAGGTTGGAGACGGCCTCGTCCATCACCAGGATGGGGGCGTCCTTGAGGATCGCCCGCGCGATGGCGATACGCTGCCGCTGGCCCCCGGACATCCGGACCCCGCGCTCACCGGCGCTGGTCTCGTACCCCCCGGGCATCCGCATGATGAAGTCATGCGCCAGCGCGGCCCGCGCGGCCTCTTCCACCTCCAGGGCATCCGGGCGCACCAGGCGGATGTTCTCGCGGATGGTCATGTTGAACAGGTAGACGTCCTGCGGCACCCAGGCGATGAGCTCGCGCAGGGCGTTCTGTGGGACGCCCGGACGTCATGCCCGCCGATCGTGATGGCGCCCTCCGTGATGGGGCTGACCTGGCGAGACCGGCGGTGTTCTCCGTGGCGCGATGCCGTTATGCCGGCGTCACGTAGCGGCAGTCCCAGTCGCCGAGCATCTCCAGGTCGATCACCGGCGCCTCCAGGGACGGCTCCCCGGCGCGCTGCCAGGCCGCGATCTCTTCGAGGTGACCGAGGTCTCGGGCCGCGGTCCAGGCCGGGCCGTAGTGGATCAGCGGCTCCACCATCCCGTTCCAGAAGAACAGCGCGTCCGCGCCCTGCGCGGCCAGACCGGCGGCGGTGCGGCGGAGCACCGCGGGATCCATGCCCCCGTGGTCGATGCAGGGGGCCAGCCGGCAGCCGCTCCCCGAGGTAAGACGGGCGTACGGCGCCAGCGCGCGCGGGTCGCGCCAGGGGTGGGCGGTCATGTTGAGCTCCGGCAGGTCCGTGAACGGGACCACGGTGTCCACCAGGCCGGCGGCCAGCCACGCGGCCGGGTCCAGGCCGTTGGCCAGGTTCTCGGCCTCGCCGCTCATGACGATGGCCGTGATAGGCAGGTCCAGCGCCGCGCGTAGCTCGCGCAGGAAGCCGGTGAGCACACCCGCCCGGTAGCGCAGCCAGGCCGGGTCGTTCGGCGCCAGGTCGCGGGGGTCGGCGCCGTGTTGCTCGCGGAAGCCGTCGATCAGCGGCGGCTCGTACTCCACGATCGGGTGGCGGCGGTTGAACAGCAGGCAGATGCCGTCGATCCCGTAAGCGGTCATCTCCCGGAACATCTCCACCACGTGGCCGCGGACCTCCGGGTAGGAGAACGACAGCACCGGGCTCGTGTTGCCGGCGCGGTCGCGCCCGCGCCACTCCTGGTGGCGGGCGTAGAGGCTGTCGCCGTGATCGTAGTAGTCGTGCGGCGGCGGGAGGTGAAAGCCGCCCAGCCGGTGGCAGGCGTGGAACTCCAGGCCGAGGTCGTGCGTCTGCTCGGCCGCGACGCGCAGGGGGTCGTTGCTCGCCGCGCGCCAGCGCCGGTAGCAGGCCGCCTCGTCACGCCCGGACATGTGCAGGAAGTCCTCCCGGCCGGGCGCCTCGGGCGTGCGGTAGCGCGTCTGGAAGTAGTAGGCCAGGTCGCCCATCGCCCCTTCCCAGTAGATGCGCGTGAAGTCCGTGTCGGCGTAGCCGATGATGTGACGGCGCAGCTCCTCCGGGGTGCTGGAACGGGCCATGACCACGTCGTCATGGCCGTACAGCGGCAGCGCCGGAGCGGCGCGCCCGGCCGTGAAGCGGCGCACCTCGGCCTCGGTGAGCGGCACCAGCTTCACGTAGGCGACGCTGGCCATGGCGCAGCGGGTATGCTCGGCCCCACCGTAGGTGGTCTCCAGCCAGGTCACTTGTCCGAACTCCAGGTCGGCGCCGTCCAGCTCGGCCACCTGCCAGAAGCACTCGGACAGCTCCTCGCCGCCGGTGTGCTTGTGCCAGTCGGCGATCGGATCGCGGGGGAACGGCTGCGTCGGCAGGTGGAGGATGGAGAAGGTGGGATCGCCCGCGAACCGCACCAGCAGTTGCGCGGCGCCGGCGTCGTCGTACAGCCCGAAGTACCAGCACTTCAGGCGCCACGCGCCGATCGAGATGGCGTGCCAGCCGCGGACGTTCACCGCCAGCCGCACCGGTGGTGCCTCCGTCTCCTGGCCGGCGACGATCGCCGTGCCGGACAGCGGCGCGCTGCGATACGGGAGCAGGCGCCAGCGCCCGTGGGCGGAGTCGGGCGAAAGCGCCGACGCCGGGGTGCAACGCTCCATGGCGCTCAGGTAGGTGGGGCTGCCGCTCAGCCAGCGGTCGCCGTAGAGATCCGCAGAGGCATCCATTACACCGAGTCTATCGGCAGCGGGCCAAGGTGGTCAGGCAGGTCCATGGCGCTGCACAGCTATTTCGTTCGCCCGAGCGCGCATCTGCGAGGCATCGCGCCATGCCTGCATGCGCAGCAGCATGTCCATGCCGATGCCAAACGCCTTCTCGATGCGCAGTGCCATCTCCGGAGACAGAGAAGCGCCACCGTTCAACAGGTCCGAGAGCGTCGCTCGACGAACCCCGAGAATCCCGGCCGCCCTTGCTATGGTCAGCCCCAATTCCTCGATTACCTCGAGCGGACGATCCGGCGGCGGATGCCGCAACGCCGAGCCACTTCGAGCCTGCGCCGCCGCTGGTGCTCGATGCGGAGGATCGGACCAGTCCGTCGCCGGCGAGTCGCCTGCGGCGCCGCTCTTGCCGCTGACGCGGCAAACCCGACAGACTCCGCAGCATCCGGAACCACATCACCCGCTCCCGCCCGACGGTCCCGGACCTGCTCTACATCCACACCGACCAGCACAATCCGTTCGTCACCGGCTGCTACGGCGACGCCGTGGTCGACACGCCCCATCTGGACGCCCTGGCGGGGGCGGGCACGGTGTTCGACGCGGCGTACTGCACGTCGCCGATCTGCGTGCCGTCGCGGATGTCGATGCTCACCGGGCGCCATCCGCACCAGAACGGCGTGTGGACGAACGACCACATGCTGCCCTCCGACACGCCGACGATCGCGCACGCCATGGGGGCGGCCGGGCACCGTCCCGTGCTGATCGGCCGCATGCACTCGGTCGGTCTCGACCAGTTGCACGGCTACGTCGACCGGCTGGTCGGCGATCACGCCGCCAACTACAGCGGGGGGGTTGCGCACGACATGGGCGCGCTGGCCGGGACCGCCGGGCCGGAGCGGATCAGCCTGCGCCACGCCGGGGCGGGCCAGTCGCCGTACCAGGTGCACGACGAGTATGTGGCCGCGGCCACGGTCGACTGCTTCAACCGGATCGGGGTCAGGCGCCGCGCCGACGAGGAGGCTCCGTTCTGCCTGAGCGTCGGCCTGATGCTGCCGCATCCGCCGTACGTGGCGCGCCGGCCCGACTTCGACCGCTACGCGGGACGCGTGGCGCCGCCGCGCCATCCGGAGCCGTTCTCGGACCGCCTCCATCCGTACATCCGGGCGTGGCGCTCGGCCACGGGAATCGAAGCGGTCGGCGCCGCCGAGCAGGAGCGCGCCCGCGCCGCCTACTGGGGACTGGTGGCGCGCGTGGACGAACTGGTCGGCCAGATGCTTGCGGCGCTCGACGCCAACGGCCTCAGGGAGCGCTGCCTGGTGGTCTACACCTCCGACCACGGCGACATGGTCGGCGAGCACGGCCTGTGGTGGAAGCACGTGTTCTACGAAGAGTCGATCCGGGTGCCGCTCATCGTGTCCTGGCCCGGGGTGGTGGCGGCCGGGCGCCGCTGCGCGAACGTCGTCAGCGCCGTCGACGTCGCCGCCACGCTGGTGGACGCGATGGACGGGCCGCCGCTGCCCGGCTCGCCGGGGCGCAGCGTGCTCCCGTTGATCCGGGAGGAGAGCGCCGGCCGGACGCCCTCCGAGGCGTGGACCGACGAGGCGTTCGCCGAGTACTGCGCGGACCGCTACGTGCCGTCGGAGCCGGTCTTCCAGCGCATGGTGCGCAGCGGGCGCTGGAAGCTCGTCTACTACCACGGCGATCGGCCGCAGCTCTTCGACCTGCAGGACGATCCGCACGAGCTGCGCGACCGCGCCGGTGACCCGGCGTGCGCGGACATCCGCGCCGCCCTGACGCAGCGCGTCATGGACGGCTGGGACCCGGAGGCGATCGCACGCCGGCTCCATGCCAAGGAGGCCGACAACCGCCTCATAGAAGCGTGGGCGCGCTCGACGCGGCCCGCCGACACCCATCGCTGGCCGCTTCTGCCTTCGATGGCCAGGCTCGACGAACCGAATCCAGGAGACTGACATATGCAACGATTCACCGTCTCGCGCGACGACCGCTACCACGAGGCGTGGCCGAGCGTCTGTATCGCCGCCAACGGCACGCTGGTGTGCTCCTACGCCGAAGCCGACCGGCACGGCGGCGGCGCCGTGCCCGGCGTCGTGGTGCGACTGAGCCAGGACGAGGGCGCCACCTGGTCCGAGCCGGTCGTCGTGGACACCCTGATGGACCGGCCCGACTGCGGGTACACGATGTGCCGGTCGGTCATCCGCCTGCAGGACGACTCGCTGCTGCTCGGCTGCGACTGGAACAAGACCGACACGCTGCGCGGCCCGTCCGAGCGGTGGTACGCGCATCGCGGCATGCCCTGGGACTGGAGCTTCGACCCGGCCAACGGCCTGCTCCGGGAGGCGTGGCTGTACCGCAGCACCGATCACGGGCGGACCTGGACGGGACCCGAGCGCAGCGGCTGCATGACCGCCAGCCTCAACCTGAAACAGGTGAGCGACGGGACTGTGTTCCTGTCCGGGACGCATTTTCACGTAGCCGGGTTGGAGGAAGCGCAGGTGCTGTACCGCTCGGACGACGGAGGCCGGACCTGGTCGGACGCGATCCCGGTGGTCGCGGACCGGCGGTTCCTCGCCGCGGAGGGGGACATCGTCGAGATGCCCGGCGGCGAGCTGGTCATGTACATCCGCAGCGACGACAACCCCGCGCGCACCGGCATGAAGGCCATCTCCCGCGATGGGGGCAGAACCTGGGAGGGTCCGTACGCCGCCGGCTACTGGCCGATCGCCGGCCGCGTCAACGCCGGCCTGCTGTCCAGCGGCGAGGCGCTGGTCGTGCACCGCGTCGGCGGATTCGAGCCCCAGCACTGGTTCGGCTTCTTCGTCGAGTCTCCCGAAACGGCGCTCGCTCCCACGCCCAATCTGCCAGAAGCCAGGATGAACCCGCCCGCCGACACGTGGGGGATGATCGACAACGACACCAGCTCGTTCGCCGACCACGGCTACGGCGACTGGGTGGAGCTGCCGGGAGGCGACGTCTACGCGGTCAACTACATCGTGGACACGGCGGCCGAAGACCGGCCGCAGATACGCGGCTACCGCCTGCGCCGCGACGAATTGCTCGCCCCGTCGCGGAACCTCACCATCGACTTCACGCCGCCCGAGTACCGCCGCGGCAAGCTGGCGGGGCAGGCCGGCTGGGTGCGGCAAATCCCGGAGTTGTGGCGCACCACCGAGTGGCTGGAGCAGGTCGACTACGGGCCGCTCGGCAACAACGTCGTGATCGACGGCCAGCGCATGACCGGATCGCGCAACGTCGGCGGCCTGGAGGAGGTGGTGCGGCGCGACGTCGGGCCCTACGATCTGGAGCGCGAGGTCGTGGAGCTGACCGTCACCCACCGGGGCCGGCAGCGAGTGGGCATCCTGCGCCTGGACGACCAGGACGCCGACACGATCGTCGAGCTGCGCAGCGACTCCGTCTACGGGGAGCTGTGGGCGAGGGACAACCGCAGCGTGCCCTACCTCTCCGGCATCGAGGTCGGCGACGAGTGGTGGCTCACCACCATCCGCCTGGCCGGGGGGCGTGTGGAGGTAGTGTCGCGGCGAAGGGACGCGGGCGCCGGAGCCGGCGCCGAACCCTGGGCCACCGTGGTGCCCGACGAAACGTACCGGCACCACTCCGCGCTGGCCGCGATCGTCGTGGCGCTCGGCGACGCTGGCGGCTTCTACGTCGACGACATCTCGATCGAGGTGGGCAGCAACGGCTCGGGGCCGCAAGGGGGCGCACGATGAGTCACGGACACGGGAATGCGGTGGAGGATCACACCGGATCCAGGGTCATAGTCACCGGCGCCTGCGGCGGCATCGGCGAGGCGATCGCGCGCGCTTTCGCCGGCGCCGGTGCGGCGGTCGCGCTGGCCGACGTCCGTGCCGCAGAGCTGACCGAGCTGGCCTCGGCCCTCACGGGGCAGGGCGCGACCGTGCACCACGGCGTGGTCGACGTGACCGACGACGCGGCGGCGCAGGCGTTCTGCGCGTCGGCCGCGGGCGCCCTGGGCGGGGTCGACCACCTCGTCAACACCGTGGGCGTCGTCGACAACATGGGCGATGTCGTGGACCTGGCGCCGGAGGTGTGGGAACGGACGCTGAGCGTCAACCTCACGTCGGCGTACCTGCTGGCGCGCCACGCCGTTCCTTTCATGATCGAGTCCGGCGGCGGCTCGATCGTCAACATCTCGTCCGTATCCGGCCTGGCCAACCAGGCGCGCGCCATGGCCTATTCGGTGACCAAGGCGGGCATGATCGCGCTCACCCGGAGCGAGGCCATCGACCTGGCCCGGCACGGCATCCGGGCGAACGCGATCTGTCCCGGCTCCGTGGAGACGCCGCTGGTCGAACAGGCCATTCACCTCATGGCCTCAGAAACGGACCGTTCGTACCAGGAGACCCGCCACGACTGGGAGTCGCAATATCCGACCGGCCGCTTCTCGCGGCCCGAGGAAGTGGCCGAGCTCACGCTCTTCCTGTGCTCCGCGCGCGCCGGCAACGTCACCGGCGGCAGCTTCGTGATCGACGGCGGCCTGACGGCGCTCCTGCCGGAGCGCTGATCCGCGCGGCGCGGTGAGCGACGGCGTCGCGGGCAGGTCCGAGCGGCGGGAAGCTGAGCGGCGCACGCTGCAGGGCCAGGTGGCGGTCGTCACCGGCGCCGCCAGCGCGATCGGGCGGGCCATCGCCGGGCTGTTCGTCGGCGCCGGCGCCCGCGTGGTGCTGGGCGACCGGCGCGGCGAGGCGCTGCACGCGCTGGCCGCCGGGCTGGGGACGCCCGCGGCCGCGATCGAGTGCGACGTCACCCAGGCGGAGCAGGTGGCGCGCCTGGTGGCAGCGGCGCGCGAGCGGTGGCAACGTCTGGACGTGCTGGCACCCTGGCCGATGCCCTCGAAGGGCAGGAGATCTCCTCCACGGTGGTGGTTCCCGGCATGGTCCACGAGGGCATGTGGAAGGAGATCGTCTCCCGGAGGGCCGCCGCGGACGGGCAGTCCCTGGAAGAAGCGGCCGAAGCACACCTTGCCGAGACGCCGACCGGCCGCTTTCAGAAGCCCGCGGATCTGGCTAACATCGTGCTCTACGTCGCCACCAGCCGGGGCATGACGCTGAGCGGCAGGATCGTCTGGTCCGAGGCTCACCAGGAGTGGCGCTGAAGCAGGAGAGATTCCGTGCGCATCGAATCCGTCGAGCCCTTCCTCTTTCACCATTGGCTGGTGGTCCGGATCGACACCGACACCGGCATCACCGGCTACGGACCCAGCGCCTACTGGGGGTATCCGGACGCCGCCGAGCGTATCGTCAGCGCGTTCCGGCAGCAGTTGGTGGGCACCGATCCCCTTCGTGTCGAGCAGCACTGGAACCGCCTGTTCCACTGGAAGCCGTTCCGCGACGGCGCGATCATCGGCGCCGTTGCCGCCGTCGACATCGCGCTCTGGGACATCGCCGGGCGCCACTTCGGCGTGCCGGCGTATCAGTTGCTGGGGGGCAAGCAGCGCGAAGCGGCCCGCCTGCACCTGCTCATCGACAGCCCGGACATCGACACGCTGGTCGCGGAAGCCACCGGCGCCGTCGCCGCCGGTTTCACGGCCGTAAAGTTCGACGCCCTGCCCGACGGTGGGGTAGAGGCCACGGAGACCTACACGGGGGCCATGCAGACGATCGTCGACCGCGCGGCGGCGGCACGCGAGGCGGTGGGCTGGGAGATCGACCTGATCCTGGAGCTCCACCGCGACTTCAACCCGGGCGAGGTCATCGCCCTTGCCGGCGAGCTGGAGCGCTTCCGGCTGTATTTCATCGAGGATCCGATCCCTCCCCACAGCGCCGATGCGCACGCCGACGTGCTGCGTCACAGCCGCATCCCGGTCGCCGTCGGCGAGCGTCAGACCACGATCTACGAGTTTCAGGAGATGCTGGCGCGGGGCGCGCGCTTCCTGCGCCCCGACGTCGGCATGTCCGGCGGGCTGACCCACTGCAAGAAGATCGCCACCCTGGCCGAGGCGCACCACGCCCAGGTGGTCACGCACAACTTCTTCAATCCGCTGGTCACCGCGGCCACGCTGCAGCTCTACGCCGCGATCCCCAACGCCGGCACCCTGGAGTACCTGCTCTGGGAGGAGGAACCGCCGCGCAGCGAGATGCTGAAATCCCCGCTCCGCCGCGACGGCGGCTACCTGCCGATCTCGGACGCCCCTGGCCTGGGCGTGGACTTGGACCCCGCCATCGTCGACCGCTACCCCTATCAGCCGTGGGAGTACCCGCCGCAGGTCCGCATGCGCGGCGACGGCTCGGTGTTCCTCAAGTAGCCGGAGAGTCGAGGAGAGAGATTTGGACGAACTGAAGCACCTGTCGATGGACACGCTCACCGCCGGGCTCGACGAGGTTCGCCGGTCGCCCGCGGCGACCGGCGTGCTGGAACTGATCGTCCGTCGGCCGCGGACGGACGTTCGCGAAGTCGCAGATGTCGCCGAGCTCGACGTGGCCGAAGGCTTGGTTGGCGACGGTTGGAAGACCCGTGGCAGCTCGAACACCGACGATGGTTCTGCCGAGCTGGAACGCCAGCTCACGCTGGCCAACGCTCGCCTGATGGCCCTGGTGGCCCGGGAGAAGCGCCATTGGCCGCCGGCCGGGGACCAGCTCTACGTCGACTTCGACCTGAGCCAGGACAACGCGCCTCCGGGGACCCGCCTGGCGATCGGTGCCGCAGTGATCCAGATCACGGAGACGCCTCACACCGGCTGCAGGAAATACGCGGCCCGCTACGGGCGGGATGCCTTGAAGTTCATCAGCACGCCTCTGGGCAAGGAGCTGCGGCTCCGTGGGCTCTACGCCAAGGTCATCCGTTCCGGAACGATCCGGGCCGGGGATGCCGTAACGAAGCTGTAGTCCGTTCCGGATTCCCTTAGCCCGAAGTTCCAGGAGCGAAATTGCCTGAAGTCCTTGTGGTCAGGGTAGTTTCTCAATGGTGCAGGTTCCTGTGCATGGCTACATGCGGGGCGTGACCCCAAGCAGCTCGAAACAGCGCTGCTGAACCGGCGTCGGGTGCGTGTGCAGCGTGAACGTGCTGCCGCCCTCTGCAACCTGCATCGTGTTCGCGGTCAGCGTGCCCAGCTCAATGATCAGCGTGCGAGCTGTGCACCGGCAACCCTCGGTGCGCTTGCTTGACGCCTTGGCCGCCGCGGCCGCCGATCGCTGCGCCGGCGCCACTTCGAACAACGACAGCGACACCTCACCGGCGGCCACCAGCGTGCGGATCGTCGGCGCGCGCAGCGTCGTGATCCACCGCGTCCCAACTGCGCCAGCTCGCAGTGGCTGCCCTCGAAGTAGGTCGAGCTCAGGTCGTAGAGCACCAGCGTGTGCTCGCTGAGGTGCTGTTCGGCCAGGCGGTCCTCGATCGCCGCCTGTGGCGCCCGACCAACCAGTCCATCGCCTCATGGAGCTCGTTCTCATCGACCTCGCCCAGCCGCAGCGACTCGCCCAGGGTGGACACGGCGCTGGGCGGTGAGAGCGCGCGGGCGGTGGCCAGCTTGGACTGCGCGTCGATGACGCGGGCGGTGATCATGGCGATGACCAACTCGCGGCGTGCTGTCCACCCTGACGGCCTTGTTGAACTCGACCATGACTATGACGTGCTGGTCCCGCTCGATCGTCCGGCCGTGTGCCTCGTCGCCATGGGCGAACGGGAACATGTTGACTTGGCTGATCCGAGGAGCCGTGACGCGGCTGCCGTCCACTGTGCGGCGAGCGTCGGCGGCGACTTCGGTCTTCCTGCGGCCGGCCGTGTCCGGTCATCAAGCGTTCTCGACCCAGGCGCGGGCGCGCCGCACGTGCTCCAAGGGACGGAACACCGATGAGAACATGTCGCGCACGACGCCCTCCTCATCGATGAGGTACGTCACCCGGCCTGTCGTGCCAAACAGCAGCGCCGAGCTCGCCCCGTAGAGGCGCCGCACCGAGCCGTCCCGGTCGCTCACGATCGGGAACGGTAGTTCCCGGCTCGAGGCGAACCTTCGGTGCGACTCCACCGAATCGCTGCTGATGCCCACCACCTCCGCTCCGGCGGTCGTCAGCTCCTCGTACGCGTCGCGGAATGCGCACGCCTCCGCGGTGCATCCCCTCGTGTTGTTGCGCGGGTAGAAGAACAGCACGACCTTGCGGCCGCGCAGCGAGCTGAGTTGCAGAGGCGTGCCGTTCGCCCCAGGCAGGACGAAGTCAGGGGCGCTCTGGTTGACCGCGACACCCATGGGCCGATTCTATCCGCGGAGAACCGTCGCCGAAAGCTCGTGAACGGCAAGGCCGTCGCGAACTTCGGCGTCGCAGTGAATTCGGCGCCCTGGACAGGCGTTCGGCTGGCTCGCGGAGCGTCCGTGCCACGACACCGCAATCGGCGCGCGCTATGCTCGGACCACTTGGTGAAGCACCGCCAGGCGGGAGGTTTGCAACGTGGCTGACGTCGCCATCGTAACCGGAGCCAGCCGCGGGATCGGCGCAGCGACGGTGCGCCTGCTGGGCGCGCGCGGCTACCGCGTGTGCGTCAACTATCGCACCGAGCCCGAGCCGGCGCGCGAGCTGTGCGCGGAGATCGAGGCAGCCGGCGGACGCGCCATCGCCGTCTACGCCGACGTCGGCCGGGCCGACGAGGTCGCGGAGCTGTTCGCCACCGTGGACGGAGAGCTCGGCCCGGTCACGGCGCTGGTCAACAACGCGGCCATGATAGGACCGAGCACCCGCGTGATCGACCTGGACCCCGCGGACATGGAGCGGCTGCTGCAGGTCAACGTGATGGGCGTCGTGCACTGCACCCAGCAGGCGCTGCGCCGCATGTCGACCGATCACGGCGGCACGGGAGGCGCGATCGTGAACGTCTCCTCGGGAGCCTCGTACGTCGGCGAGCCCGGGGTCGCCGTCCACTATGCGGCCACCAAGGGAGCCGTGACCAGCTTCGGCATCGGCCTGGCGCAGGAGGTGATGGCCGAGGGCGTGCGCGTCAACACCGTAAGCCCCGGCCCTATCCGCACGGCCATGCCCCACCCGGGCGCCCTGGAGCGGGGAGCGCAGGTCGTGCCGGCCCGCCGCGCGGGCGAGCCGGAGGAGGTGGCCGAGGCGATCGTCTGGCTGCTGTCCCCGGCGGCAAGCTACGTCGCCTGCGCCAACATCCGCGTAGCCGGGGGCAAGCCGTAACGGGTGGCCGGCCGGTCCCCGAGCGGAATGCAACGGGCGCCGGGTATACTCGTGCTTGCGACCGGAGATACCAAGGCGATGAGAGCCGCAATGACGTTGGAAGAGGCGGTCTGGGTCGATCCCGACCGGATGAGCGGGGCGCCGTGCTTCCGCGGAAGCCGACTTCCGGTACGACATCTTTTCGACTGGCTCGCGGACGGCGTGCCTCTCGACGAGTTCGTCGACGAGTTCCGCATCGACAGGCGAGCCGCAGAAGCGGTTCTGCGGGCGGCGGGTGCCGAGTTGTCGCGTCGCCGCGACGGCGCCGGCCAGCGCTCGTACGCCTCCGGCGCATGAATGAAGATCTTGCTCGATGTTGGTATTTCTCCTCGCCTGCGACCGGCGCTGGAGAAGGCTCTTGGCGGAGCCAGGGGGAGAGCGCAGTGTTCAACGAGTGGCGCACGTTACGGAACAGCGAACTGCTGAAACAGGCACAGGATCACTGTTTCACGACACTGATCACATCTGACAAGCGGTTGGCCCGCGAGCATTCGCCGCTTCCCTTGGCTGTGATCGCAGTCGATGACACCCGCCTGAAACCACTGCTCGACGGTGTGCCCGACATCGCTCGAGCGGTCCGCGAAACACCGACCGGGTCGTTCCAGATCGTCGAGGTCGGCCCGTGAGCGATCGCAAAGGCGGGCTGCCCAACCTCCTGGTCGTCATGACCGACGAGCACGCGGCACAGTTCGCCGGCACCTACGGCCATCCCTTCATCGCCACGCCGGGCATGGACCGGCTGGCGTGCGAGGGCGTCACCTTCGACGCCGCCTACTGCAACAATCCGCTGTGCGTGCCGTCGCGGCTGTCGTTCATGACCGGCCGCTACACCCATCGCTGCGGCGGTTGGGACAACTCCACGGCGCTGCCCGTGGACGCGGTCACGTGGCCCTACCTGATGCGCGCGCAGGGCTACGAGGCGGTGCTGTCCGGCAAGATGCACCTGATCGGCCCGGACCGGCTGCACGGCTTCGAGCGCCAGCTCGCCGTCGACCTGCACGCCGATCTCGTGCATCCGGTGTACCGGTGGGCGGAAGGCATCCCCGAGGCGGCCGAGCCCTGGTCCGGAGTGACGCGCACCGGGTCGCGGGTGCCCGAGCACGGCCGTCGCTTCGGAGCGGAGATCGACGCCGATGCTCGCATGGAGCAGCCGGTGGAAACCGGCCCCGGCACGACCCCGGAGATCGAGGCGGACGACCTCGCCGTGGAGCGCGCGATCGAGTATCTGCACACTCGCGAGGGCGCCGATGCGCCGTTCGCCCTGTGCGTCGGCCTGATCGCACCGCACTACCCGTTCGTGGTGCCGGAGCCGTTCTTCTCGCAGTACTTCCCCGAGCACGCCGACCTTCCCGAGCTGCCGCCGGGCCACCTGCAGGAGCTGTCGCCGGCATCGCAACGCCTGCGCCGCGCGTTCGGTTTCCACGGGCACACCGACGACCAGGTGCGCCGCGCCCGCGCCGCCTACTACGGGCTGGTGAGCTACGCCGACAGCAAGCTCGAAGCGCTGCTCGACGTCCTGGACCGGACCGGGCTGGCCGACAACACCATCGTCGTGCACACCAGCGACCACGGCGAGCTGCTCGGCGAGCACGGGCTCTGGCGCAAGATGTCGTTCTACGAGCAGTCGGCGCGCGTGCCGCTGCAGATCCGCTGGCCGGGGCGTGGGGTTGCAGGGGAGAGGATCCCCGCGTGCACGTCGCTGGTCGACGTGACCGCCACGCTGGTGGACGCCGCCGGGGCGGCCGGACCGGGGCTGGAGCTGGACGGCCGCAGCCTCGCCGGCCTAATCGACGGCTCGGCCGAGGCGATCCGCGCCTGGCCCGACGAGGCGTTCGCCGAGCACACCGCACACGGCACCGACCGGCCGCGTGCCATGCTGCGCCGCGGCCATTGGAAGCTCTGCCTGTCCGGCGGGGACGATCCCGAGGCGGAGCTCTTCGACCTGCTGCAGGATCCGGGCGAGTTCCACAACCGCGCCGGCGACCCGGAGGCAGCGGAAGTCGAGGTGGAGATGCGCGAGGCCCTGCTCGCCCGCTGGGACCCGGCCGCCGTCGACGCGCAGGTGCGCGCCCACCAGGACCGGGTCGCCCTCATCCGCTCCGCCAGCCGTCCGGGAGAACATCCGCTGTTCTGAAGCGTAGGCGCCGACCGGCTGCTCGGCGTCGGCGTTCCCGGTCAGCCGGCCGCGCGGTCGGGCAGGACCTTCGCCTGCTCGAACAGCTTGCGGCCGCGCTCGGAGAGCTGCTCGAACTCCCTCTCGCCGATCCGGATCGGGCGGCGGCCGGTCAGGAGCGGGGCGGCCCAGCGCAGCGAATAGCAGATCACCAGCTCCGGACGCGGGGCGTCGGAGCGGTTGGGAGTGCCGCGGTGCAGGGCGCGCGGGTCCTGCACCCACAGGGTGCCGCGCTTCATGTTGAGCCGCATGCGGTGCGGATAGGAGCCGCTCTCGAGGATGTCGTTGTAGTCGCCTTCCACGTGCGGGTCGGCCAGGTACTGAGTCGAGGGCAGGACCTCGAAGCTGCCGTTCTCGACGCTGGTGTCGACCAGCGGGAACTTGACCCCCAGGTGGGGCACCCGCGCCATCGCCACGTGCGTGGCCATGAGCGGGATGTCGCGGTGCCAGTTCTGGTGGACGGAGCCGGGGTACGGGGTGTTGGAGTGCAGGCAGGACACCAGGAAGTCGTCGGTCTCCCAGTACGCCTCCAGCAGCGCCAGCAGGGTGGGGTGCTCGGCGATCTCCGGGCAGGCCAGTCCGCCCTCCCACGGCCAGTGCAGGGTGTAGCGGCTGGGGTGCTGCAGGTGCCCGCAGCCGACGCGGATATCGCCACGCTCGTCGAGGCCGAGTTCATGGTCGCGGTCCCGCACGTGCTCCAGCAGCGGCAGGAACGAGGCGTGAACGCGCTCGATGGTGGGGACGGGGATGGCGTCCTCCATCAGCGCGAACCCGTTGATGTACAGCTCGTTGCGCAGTTGCGTCACCCGGTCCACGGCACACACCGTCAGGCGGCCGTGCGCTCTGGCAGGATGGTCGCCCGCTCGAACAGCTTGCGGCCGCGCTCGGAGAGCTCGTCGAACTCGCGGGCGCCCACCCAGAGCGGGCGGGTCATGAGCGACGAGACCCGGCGCAGCGTGTAGCAGATCACCAGTTCCGGCCGCGGGCTATCGGACCCGTTCGGGGTGCCGCGGTGCAGGGCGCGCGGGTCCTGCACCCACAGGGTGCCGCGTTTCATGTTGAGCCGCATGCGGTGCGGGTAGGAGCCGCTCTCCAGGATGTCGTTGTAGTTGTCTTCCCGGTCAGGATCGGCCAGGAGCTGGGTCGACGGCAGGACCTCGAAACTGCCGTTCTCGACGTTGGTGTCGACCAGCGGAAACTTGACCCCGAAGTGCGGCACCCGCTCCTCGGCCACGTGCGGGGTCATGAGCTTGGCGTCGCGGTGCCAGTTCTGGTGAATGGACCCGGGGTACGGGGTGTTGGAGTGCAGGCAGGTGACCACGAAGTCGTCGGTTTCCCAGTACGCCTCCAGCAGCCCCAGCAGGGTGGGGTGCTCGGCGATCTCGGGACAGGCCAAGCTACCCTCCCACGGCCACTGCATGGTGTAGCGGTTGGGGTGTTGCAGGCGCCCGCAGCCGACACGGATGTCGCCCCGTTCGTCATGGCCGAGCTCATGCTCGCGGTGGGACGTGCTCCAGCATCGGCAGGAACTCCGCGTGGATGCGCTCGATGGTGGGGATGGGGATGGCGTCCTCCATCACCGCGAACCCGTTGATGTACAGCTCGTCGAGCAGTTGCGTGACCTGGTCCATGCTCACTCCCGCGCGGAGGGTATCACGCCGATTCGGTCGGTGCGGGCGGACTCTCCGCCGGCGCCGCGGGTGTCTTCGGTGTTGGCTCGAACGGGTCGAGCACGCTTACCCCCAGGGTGCGGAAGTCACCTGCGTTGCGCGTGACGACGGTCAACCCGTGCACCTCGGCCGTCGCCGCGATCATGACGTCCTCGATCAACGTGTCCGACTGCCGGTGCTTGAGGCGCGCCCATGCCCTGAACGCGGCCGCGTCCAGGATGCTGTGCCCTCGTCCCTAATCGAACTCGGGGGAGGCGCGGTGGCGGTGAGTCGGGCGCGGCGGTGTCAGCGCATCCGTGCGCGCTTCGGGGGCGAGGAGCAACTCCTTGATGTCGGGCTTCGCCTGCCTCTCCAAGCGCCGCCACTGATCGATCGGCACCAGGACGGACTAGTTGCATATCGCTCGTGTGTAAGCCCCTCTCGGTGGGTGCTGCGCGCCGCGCTATCATCCGCGATCATGCACGTGGTGTTGGTGGGGTACCGGGCTGCCGGCAAGACCACGGCCGGACGGCTGGTGGCCGCGCGCCTCGGATGGGAGTACCTGGACGTGGACCGCGGCATCGAGGCGCATTGCGGGCTCACCATCGCCGAGATCTTCGGAGGGCACGGCGAGCCCTATTACCGCGACGTGGAGAGCTCGGTGGTGGCCGAGATGTGCGCGCACGACGACGCGGTGGTCACCTTCGGCGGCGGCACCCTGATGCGTCCTGTCAACCAGGAGCATGCACGCCGCGACGGCCTGGTGGTCTACCTGGAGGCGGACGCCGGGGAGCTGTGGCGGCGGATCGAGGCGGACCCGGCCAGCGCCGCCACCCGCCCGAACCTGGCCGGCGGCGGCCTGCAGGAGGTGGTCACGATGCTGGCGCAGCGTGCGCCCGTGTACCGCGCCAACGCCGACCTCACCCTGGACGCCACCCTGCCGCCGGAGGAGCTGGCCGACCTCATCATCGGCGCCGTGCGGGATCGGCAGCGCGCCGGGGGGCGCCGGGGCGAACTCGCTTAGCGCCCCGAAACCGTCGCCTACGGCTCCGCTTTCGGCCCATCCCCACCTTTCGGGTCGGAGTCTGTCGGCCTTCCCGATAGCGCGGCGAATCCGACAGACTCTCATACTATGTCGGCCTCGAACGCCTCGACCTCGGCGAAGCGGGTGGTGCCGCGCAGCAGGCGGCCTAGGCGGGGCACGCCGCCGTTGTAGACCTCCACCGCGTCGGCGTCGGCGAAGCGCAGGAACAGGATGCGGCGGTGGGTGGCGGACCGGTTGCCTTCCGACTTGTGCAGCATCCAGCAGTGGAAACAGATGGCCTCGCCCGCCTTCATCGCCACCGGCACGGCGCGACTCTCGTCCGCCTCCAGCTTGATCGGCAGCAGGGCCGCCTTCTCCTCCGGGTTCTGCGGGTCGGCCTGTCCCTGGCGGTGGCTGCCGGGGATCAGCCACAGGCAGCCGTTCTCGACGTCCGCGTCGTCGAGCGCGGTCAGGCAGGTCACCGCCGTGTACGGGTCCAGCTCGCCGTAGGCGTTGTCCTGGTGCCAGTGAAACGGCATCGTGTTGCCGCGCATCTTGAAGGTGAGCTGCGAGGTGGCGCCCTTCACATTCGGGCCGATGATCTGGCCGGCGATGTCCACTGGGGGACCGTGGAAGTAGTAGCGGCGGACCGTCTCCGAACGGTGATGGATGTCGCTCAGAAGGGAATTCGCAAGCCACGTGGCGTCCGGGTCGAACGGCCCCTTCTCTGCCTCCCAGGCGGTCATCGCCTCGGCCTGCATCCGTTCCAGCCCCTGGTCGGTCAGGGTGCGCCCCAGGCGCAAGAACCCGTCCCGGTCGAAGGTGTCGAGGTCCTCGCCGGTGAGCGTTCGATAGTTGAACAGCTCGGGGTGCCGCTCCGGGATCAGCCTCGCCATGTCTCGCGCCTCCGTTCCGTGGAGTATACCCTCAGCCCGCATGGAGACGGTGGAGATCGGGATCGAGTCGCCGCGGGCGCTCGTCGGGCAGCGCATCACCGGGGAGGGGTGCCGGTGGGCGTGGCGGAGCCGGAAGGCATGGCGCCCGGCGGCTCGAGCTGTACGACGCGCACCGTGCTGGAGCTGGACGACGGATCGCTGCTGCTGGGCGTCGGCTCGACCGGCACCCCGTATCTCTGGCGCAGCCGCGACGGCGGCGCGACCTGGCCGGAGCGGCACCCGGCGGTGATCGAGGAGCTCGGCCGCGACTACCCGTTTCCGTTCCTGGGCGAGGCGGTCTGGTGGCAGGCGCCGTCGGGCCGCATCCTGGTCCTGGCCCGGCTCGATTCTGCGCATGCGGGGCGGTTCGCGGTCGAGGTCGACGACCCGGAGTTCGGCCGCTCGGACAACGTGGACCGGTTGATCCTCTACGGCTCGGACGACCGGGGGCGCACGTTCCGGCCGCTTGAAGCTTTCGGAAGACCAGGCGAGATGTACCCGGCGATCCTCAGGCTCGCCGACGGGCGGCTGCTGCTCACCTTCACTGTGCGGGCGCTGCACCGGCCGCTCGGCGTGCGCGCCGTGGTGGGCCGGGAGACGCACGACGGCTTCGCGTTCGGTCTCCGCAACGACCGCCTGATGCTGGACGTCCAGACCGCGCCCGGCGTCTACTCCGGCGGCGGCTTCGGCCGCACGGTGCAGTTGGACGACGGCATGCTGGTCACCAGCTTCTCGTGGCGCGACGCGGAGTTCGTCGTGCACAGCGAGGTGGTCCGCTGGCGGCTGCCGCCGGCCGGCTGACCCGCTCGGCTCAGGCCAGCAACTCGTCGATCACCGCGCCGACGACGCCCACCGCTTCTTCCAGCGCCTCGGCGTCGATCACCAGCGGCGGCGCGATCCGGTAGAAGCCGCCGCCGGTGATGAAGCTCATCAGGCCGCGCCGCACGCACTCCATGGCGACCTGGTCGCCCAGCTCGAACGCCTGCTCGCCCGAGTCGGGGTCGCGGAAGTGGATGGCGTGCCACAGGCCGCGGCCGTCGATTTGCCTGATCCGGTCGGGGTGTCGCTCGCGGATCGGCCGCAGCCACGCCGCCAGCCGCTCCCCGAGGTCGGCTGACCGCCGCACCAGGTCCTCGTCCTCGAACACGTCCAGGTTGGCCAGGGCGGCGGCCATGCAGACCGGGTTGCCGCCGTGGGTGCTGGACATCTCGCCCGGCGGGGCCAGGTCCAGGATGTGCGCACGCCCCTTGACCACCGACACCGGCAGGCTGGAGCTCACCCCCTTGCCCATGGCGATCAGGTCGGGGGTGATGCCGTAGTGCTCGTGGGCGAACAGCCGCCCGGTGCGGCCCCAGCCGACCTGGACCTCGTCGACCGCCACCAGCACCGAGTGCTCGGCAGCCCACGCCATCAGCTCGTCGACGTAATCCTGGGGATAGGGGGTGGTGGTCATGCTCGCCATCGACTCGAAGATGATGCCGGCGGTCTTGGCCGGGTCCACTTCGTGCTCGGACAGGTCGGCATGGAATCCTTGCGACGCCGGGCCCCCGGGCATCGGAAGCTGGGTCTGGTACACCCGGTCGCGCTGGATGGCGTCGATCGTCCCCGGCTGCCCGCCGGCGAATCGGGCCCCCAGGGTACGGCCGAAGAAGGTGCCTGAGAACGACAGGATGCCGACCTTTGCGGGCGAGATCGACAGGCCGTGCCGGCGCATCAGGGTCAAACAGCACTCGTTGGCCTCGGTGCCGGAACAGAAGGCGATCGCCTTGTCGAGCTCGCGCGGCGGCAGGGCGGCCACCCGCTCGATCAGGCGTGAGCGGACATCCGACGGAAACGCATAGGTGAACAGCAGTTCCCGGTCGAGCTGCTCGTGCACGGCCTTGACGATGCGCGGGTGGGCGTGGCCGGCGTTGGCCGCGGCGGCGCCCGAGGTCAGGTCGATGAAGCGGTTGCCGTACGGGTCCTCGACCTGGAAGCCGCGCGCCCGCTGCCAGATGACCGGCGGCAACCCGGCCATGGACCGCGGCTCCGCGGCGCGCAGCCGCTCGATCGCGGGAATCGAGTCCGGCACGGGAATCGGCGTCGCAATCCGCCGGAACCGGGTGTCGACCGGATCGGTCGGTACGGGCGTAAGAGCGCTGACCTGCATTGCCATGGGTCGTCCTCCGCAAGGTCTGACATCGCATCCATCGGCCGGGCCGGCGGCGGTGCCACATCGACGCGTGTCCCGCTCAATCTACCGTATACTCGATCTACCGAACACCGTGCCGAGGTGCCCGCATGCCATCCACCTATCCGCAGATTCCCTACGGCTGGGCCGACTTCGAGGCGATACGGACCGAGCGCTGCCTGTACGTCGACAAGACGCGCTTTCTGCACGAGCTGGAGAGCGAGCGCTACGCCTTTCTGATCCGTCCGCGCCGATTCGGCAAGTCGTGCTGGGTGTCGCTGCTGGAGAGCTACTACGACCGCAACCGCGCCGATCGGTTCGAGACGCTGTTCGCCGGCACCGACATCGCGCGGCGGCCGACGCCGAACCGACACCGCTACGTCATCCTGCGCTTCGACTTCTCGGCGTTCGACGACACCCTGGAGACCCTGCGGGAACGGTTCGAGACCTACTGCCTCATCAAGCTGCGCGGCGCGCTGGAGCGGAACCGGGATCTGTTCCCGGAACCGGCGATCGACGGGATCCTCGCCCATCCCTCGATCGACGGCAAGCTGAACCAACTGTTCGAGTACGCCGGAGAGCACGCCATCCCGCTGTACGTGTTGATCGACGAGTACGACAACTTCGCCAACACCATACTCGCGTATCGCGGGGCGGAGGCATATCACTCCTTCACCCACGGCGGCGGCTTCTACCGCACCTTTTTCGCCACCTTGAAGAGCGGCGCCGGCCAGGGCGGCGGCATCGAGCGGCTGTTCATCACCGGCGTGTCGCCGATCACCATGGACGACGTGACCTCTGGCTTCAACATCGGGACGAACGTCAGCCTGCATCGGAGATTCAACGAGGTGCTCGGCTTCACCGAGGCGGAAGTGCGCGGCATTCTGCACACCTACCGGGACCACGGCGTGCTCGACCAGGACGTGGACGAGGCCATGGCAGTGATGGGCGAGTGGTACAATGGCTACCGCTTCGCCAAGGATGCGCCAAACGCTCTCTACAACACCGACATGGTGCTCTACTACGTGAAGTGGTCGATTCCGAACGAAGCGCCGCCGGACGACCTGATCGACACCAACGTGCGCATCGACTACGGCAAGCTGCGTCATCTGCTGGTGACCGGCCGGCGTCTCAACGGCAACTTCGACCTGCTCCGGCACGTCATCGCGGAAGGCCGGGCCGAATCCCCGATCCAGGCCGGCTTTCCTTTGTCACGCCTCACCCGGCGGGAGAACTTCCTGTCACTGATGCACTACTTCGGACTCCTGAGCATCCGCGGCATGGCGCGGGGGATGCCGCGCCTGGGCATCCCCAACCAGACCGTGAAGCGGCTGGTGTACGGCTACCTGCGCGATGCCTGGGACGACATGGGCGTGTTCTCGGTGGATTTCTATGACCTGCTCCGGCTGACCGGCGACATGGCCTACGAGGGCGCATGGCGGCCGGTGGTCGAGTATCTGAGCGGCGCCGTGGCTCGGCAGACGGGGATTCGCGACTACATCGACGGCGAGAAGGTGGTGCAGGCATTCTTCGCCGCGTACCTCGGGTTGACGGACCACTTCGTGCTGCATTCCGAGCAGGAGTTGAACAAGGGGTACGCGGATCTGTACCTGGAGCCGTTCACGGCCCGCCACCCGGACATCGGCTACGGCTACGTGATCGAGTTCAAGTACGTGAAGCGGGGCGAGAAGCTGGACGAATCGCGGACGATGGCGTCCGCGCAGGAGTCCATGGACCAACTGCGAGGGTACCTGGCAGACGAAGGACTGAGACGAAGCGCGGGCGTCCGGCACCTGGGGCTGTCGGTGGTGTTCCATGGCTGGGAATTGGTGTGGTGTGATGCGGTGGAACCGCCCCGATCGGACTGACGACCGTACGCGGAGCCCGATGCGACGATTTCCGGGGCGATGCAGCGCGACTGGGTGACCGAGGGGTTCGAGGCCTTCCGCGCCGGCACTTTCGGCTCCGGCGGGCAGAACCTGTATGTGTCACGCGCGGGCTTGCTGCAGCGCATCCACCAGTTCGACGTGGGCGGGGACGGCCACCTGGACCTGCTGTTCTGCAACAGCCAGGACCACTGGGAGCGGCCGCCGGCCTACGTACTCGACGGGCGTGACGGCTACGCATGATCGGAGTTGCCGGCCGGCGACTTCGACGGCGACGGCCGCCCGGACCTGGCGTTCGCGTGCACGACGGAGCAGGGCGCCGGTCGCGTGCGCGTCTTCCGTCAGACCGAGCTGGGATTCGAGCCGAAGCGGTTCGCCGACACCGGCATCCGCGCCGTGCAGCTCTGCGCCGCCGACCTGGACGGCGACGGCGCGGTCGACGTGGTCGTGGCGTGCAAGGGTGAGACGCGGGAAGCGTCATTGGTGTTCTGGGCGCGCCCCGGCGGCGGGTTCGAGGCGGAGCCGGCGGTGCTCGCCTCGAGCGGCGCGTGCGACGTGGCGATCGCGGACCTGGACGGCGACGGGCGGCCCGAGGTGGTGATCTGCCAGCACAAGAGCGACGCGTCCTTCACCACCGAGTCGCTGGTGTACGCGTGCAGCGCGGGGCGGCGCTTCGGTCCCGCGCGGCCCCTGGTCAGCCATGACGCCCGCCGCTGCCTGGTGGGGCGGCCCGACGGAGGGCATCCTCGCCTGGTCCTGATCAACCACTTCGCTCGCACCAGCCGGGACGACGTGCCGATCTACGTGTACCGGGGCGGGGGCGGGGACGAGGGCTACGCGTCCGAGCGGCGCCTGGAGGTCGTGGCGTCGGGCGCGCCGTGCTCGGCAAGACCACGCCGCGCGTGCACCGCGTCACCCTCCTCTACGACGTTGGCTGACTGCGAGGGACACCGGGCGCAGCCGGGAGCGCGAGCGTGTACAGCCTGATCTGCGGATGTCGTTGTGCAAGGTGCTTGCGCGTGCAACACGTCGTGTAGCATAATCTGGATCCATTTGAGAGTCGCGCACAAGGGGCTACGCAGGTTGTTCGAGCGCGACGACACCCGCCTGCTGAATCCCGACCATGTCGGGCGGATTCGCCGGGTGCTGTCCGACCTTGAATTCGCACGACGGCCGCAGGACCTGGACTGGCCGGGATACCGGTTGCATGCACTCGGTGGCGATCTGCGTGGCTACTGGGCGGTGCGAATCTCAGGCAACTGGCGGATCGTCTTTCGCTTCGCGGACGGCGAGGCCGTAGACGTGGATCTCGTCGACTACCATTAGTGAGGAGCCAACATGGCCATGTACAATCCGACCCATCCGGGCGAGAGCATTCGCGAGGCTATCGTGGCCTCGGAATGGACGGTGACCGAGGCGGCCAAGCGGCTCGGCGTGGCGCGCAACACGCTTTCGCGGTTGGTGAACGGCCATATCGGCATTTCGCCAGCGATGGCATTGGCTCTGGAGAGCATCGGTTGGAGCAACGCCGACTTCTGGATGCGCCGGCAGGCCGGCTACGATCTGGCGCAGGCGCGGCGCGCACGGGCGGCAGCGTAGCTCCCGCCCCTACAGGGGCGTGTTTCCCACCTCGGCGATCCACTGCCGGGTCCACTCGACGGCCGGCAGGCCCATGTCGCAGATGCAGCTCGCCAGGAAGATCATCCCCTCGATGCGGCCCTGGCGGAGCCACTCCAGCCCCCGGACGCACTGCTGCTCCATCAGGTCCACGGGAATCGGCTGTCGGTCGCCGTAGTCCCACAGGTAGCAGCCCAGCACCTTGCGGGAGCCGGGCGCCAGCTCCTCCAGCCGGCCGAAGCTCTCCTCCTGCGCGGTCAGGTCGCGGGCGTTCCAGGTCCAGAAGTTGACGACGTCGCACTGCTCCAGGTGCTCCCGCACCGGACGCTGCAACTGGTGCTGGTAGAGGACGACCCACAGGTCCAGCGGCCGCTCCGCCGAGCGGAGGAGCTCGCGGAGGCCGCGCAGCTCGTCCGGGGTGTGCACGGCCGTCTCCGGGCGGCACGCGGGTGGTGTACACCTCCGACCACACCGGCACCAGCCAGGTGTACGTGGTCGAGATCCCGGAAGCCCTGCTCAGTCCCAGGGCCTGAAGCCGATCAGGCGCTGACCCAGCTCGGTCAGCTCGGCCTGCGGCTGCCGCTTCTCGCGGCCGCGGGGGTCGCCCTGCGGGTTGGCGATCGGCATGCGCTCCTCGTAGGCGTAGCGGCGGGTCTGCATCTCCTGGTCGGCCGGCTGGGCCTTGCGCCACTCCGGGAACACCTTGTGGAAGCCGGGGATGCAGCGGAACCCGCCCTGGTTGGCAGCGGTATCGGTGAGATAGAGCACGCCCTGCACCTGGAACGGACCGGGTCCAGGGTGGTGTCGCAGTCCCAGTGGATCCCGGACGGGGCCGACCACTCCGGCAGGTCGGCGCGCGCCGGCGGCATCATGTTGACCCGGTCGTAGGTCACCCAGAGCCGCCGCTCGCCGAGCAGCTCGGCGAAGATCTGGTAGATGCGCGGGTGTTGGCGGATGTCCCAGAGCGCCTGATGGTGGTAGAAATCGACGATGCCGACGGCGGAGATGGGCGACCGCCAGAAGCCGCCGCCGCGGGGGCGGTACCCGTACCAGGTGCCTTGTCGTCCGGATCCATCTCCAGGAACTCCCAGATCGCCGCGATCGCCGAGTCCAGGTTCTCCCGGGGCACGGCATTGGGGCGCGGTGGTCAGCTTCGCAGCTCCACGCGCCGATCATCCAATGTGAGAACACCGGTGGACGCCGCCATACGACCCGAAACCGGCCCTCGCAGCATGCCCGCACCCGCGATGGCCGGCGGCGGTGACGGTCGCCGTCGCCGCGGCGGTCGTGATGGGACTCGCCGTTCCCGCCTGCTACGCACAGGAGCGGGCGGTGCTGTCGTTGCGCGCCGCGGCGGAGCGGGCGCTGGCCGCCAGCGCGCAGCTCCGGGCGGCGGGGGCGGCCGTGCGCGTCGCCGAGGAGCGGACCCGTGAAGCGCACGGCGGGGTGTTGCCCCAGGTCTCGGCGGAGACCTCCTACGTCGGATCGTTCGGTGCGCGACCGCCGACCGGCGCCACCGTCCCCGACCATATCGTGGCCGCGTCGCTCCGGGTCGATCAGGCCGTGCTTGATGTTCCCGCGTTCCGGGCCCTCGATGCCGCCGAGCGGCAACAGCGTCTGCGTGGCGAGGAGCTGCGCGGGGCGGCCCACGCGCTGGTGGACGAGGTGCGGCAGCGCTACTTCGACGCCCTGCTGGCACGGGAAGAGGAGCGGCTGACCGCGCAGAGCATCGTCCGCCTGCAACAGACCCTGAGCGACACGCAGGCGCGCCACCGCGAGGGTTTCGCGACCGACGACGAGTTGCTGCGCCTGCAGGTCCAGTTCGCCAACCTGGAGGTGGAGCTGCAGCGCGTCCGCACCGATTTCGCCGTCGCGCGCGGCACGCTCCTGGTGGCGATGGGCGAAGACCCCCTGCAGCCCGTGGCGCTGCAGGGTGACCTGGGCGCGCTGCATCTGGCCGCGATGGAGCGCAACGGTCCGGCCAACGCGGATCTGCTGGCGGCGTCCGGTGCCGCCCGGCTGGCGGCCGCCGACGAGGAACAGCTCCGGCTGGACGCCATGACCCACCGCTCCGACCTCCGTCAGCTCCGCACGATCCACCAGCTCGACGAGCTGCAGATCCGGATTCAGGAAGCCGAGTACCTGCCCACCATCCGCGCCTTCGGGAGCGTCGACGTCAATCCGCGGTGGCAGGTGTCGGCGTCGGCCGGCGTGGCGCTGCGGTGGCAGCTCTTCGACGGCTTCAGCCGTGACGCGCGGGTCGAGCAGCGCCGGGAGGAGCTGCGCCGGACGACCGCCCGCATGCAGCACGCGGAACTGGTGATGCTCAGCCAGGTGCATGCGCATGCGGCGTCGATGCGGGAAGCGAGCGCCCGTGCCGCCAGTCAGGCTCGTTCGGTCGAGCAGGCGCAGGCCGGCTACGAGATCGCCGTCCTGCGTTTCCGCGCGGGGGTCGGCGCCCAGCTCGACGTGATCGCCGCCGAGTCGGTCCTGCGCCAGTCGCAGTTCGGTTACGCGCGCGCGGTGTACGATTACCTGTCTGCCGCCTCGCGGCTCGAGGTTGTCACCGGCGTGGTGCCGCTCTCCGATGCCGCCCTCGGCGGCGCGCGAGTCGGCGCGGGCGAAAGGTGAGAACGGGGGCCGGTGGCGCAGGACGGAGCCGGTAGCCGCGAAATCCGCGCAGCGCTGGCAGAGAGCCGCCGGCTGTTCGTGGCGTGCGCGCTGTTCAGCGTAGCCGTGAACGTGCTGATGCTCACCGGCCCGCTGTTCATGCTGCAGATATACGACCGGGTGCTGGGCTCGCGTTCGCAGGAGACGCTCCTCACGCTGGCCATCCTGGTCGCCTTCCTGTTCCTGCTGATGGGCGTGCTCGATCACGCGCGCGGGCGGGTGCTGGCCCGCGCCGGCTCGCGCCTGCAGGCACGGCTCGATCCCCGCGTGCTGCGCGCGATCCTGGAGCGCTCGGTGGTGCCGGCCGAGCGCGCGCTGCCGGCCACCGGGCTGCGCGACCTGGAAGCCATCCAGCGGTTCGGGTCCAGCAATGGCGCGTTCACCTTCTTCGACGCGCCGTGGACACCGGTGTTCCTGTTCGTGCTGTTCACCTTCCACTGGATGATGGGCGTGCTGGCAGTGTTCTCGGGATGCCTGCTGCTGGTGGTCGCGCTCATCAACCAGGCGCGCACGGGAAAGCTGCAGGGTGAGGCGGTGGAGGCGACGGCCCGGTCCGAGCACTTCATCGAGCAGGTGCGGGCCGGGGGGGAGACCGTGATGGGCCTCGGCATGCTCGACGCCGTGCTGTCTCGTTCGGCGGCGCTGCGTAACCGGCTGCTGGACCGGACCTTGGCCACCTCGGACCGCAACGGGCTCTACGGGGTGGTCACCAGGACGCTGCGCCTGTTCCTGCAATCGATGATGCTGGGGCTGGGGGCATGGCTGGCCCTGCGCGGCGAGCTCACGCCGGGGTTCATGATCGCCGGATCGATCCTGTTGGGCCGGGCGCTCGCTCCGATCGACCAGGCGGTCGGGCACTGGCCGCGGCTGCAGCGGGCGGTGGTCGCCTGGCGGTCGCTCGGCGCCCTGCTGCGGGACACGCCCCCGGAGCCGGTGCGGACGGCGCTGCCGGAGCCGCGCGCGGTCCTGGAGGCGCAGAACCTCACGGTCGCCCCGCCCGGCGCGCGGTTCGCGGTGGTGCGCCAGGCGTCGTTGCGCCTGCAGGCCGGTCAGGCCGCCGGCATCGCCGGTCCGTCCGCTTCGGGAAAATCCACGCTGGCGCGAGCCCTTGCGGGAGTGGTCCGCCCGCTCGGCGGATCGGTCCGCCTTGACGGGGCGGAGCTGGAGCAGTACGGATCCGCGGTCCTGGGCACGTACATCGGTTACCTGCCGCAGGAGGTCACGCTGTTCGACGGCACGGTGGCCGAGAACATCGCCCGGATGGCGCCCCAGCCCGATGACGCGGCGGTCGTCGATGCGGCGAAACGCACCGGGGCACACGAGATGATTCTCAGGCTGCCCGGCGGCTACGACTTCCAGGTGTCGGCGGGAGGAGCGGCGCTCTCGGGCGGCCAGCGCCAGCGCATCGCGCTGGCGCGTGCGTTCTACGGATCGCCGGTGGTGGTCATCATGGACGAGCCGGACGCCAACCTCGACGCGGAAGGCACCGTCGCTCTCGCCGGCGCGGTGAAGGGGCACAAGGCACGCGGCGGCGCGGCGGTGATCGTCGCCCGCCGCCACGGCGCGTTCGCGCAGTGCGACCGGGTTTATCTGATGGAGGCCGGCCGGCCGGTGCCCGCCAGAGCACGGCGGCAGCCGCCGGCCCGTGCGCGGAAGGCTGCCGGACCGGGAGCGCCGGCGCCGGCACGGGCGCCCGCTCCGACGCCGCCGGACCGCGAACGAGCAGGCCGGAAACCGCCAGACCGGGACAAACCCGAACCGGACAGACCGAACCGGCCGAAGCCGGTCTTGCACAAACCGCCGGAGCCCGAGAAGTCTGAAGCCGCTGCGCCACAGCCGGAAGCACCGTCCGTGTCGACGGCGACCTCCGCTTCTCCACCGCCGGAGGCTCAGTCGGAGCGTGACCGGCAGATCGCGGGCGCCATCGAACGCGTGCGCGGCGCCCGCGTCCCCGAGCCCGACGCCACCGACGCGCCGGCAGGGCCGGGCTGATGGAGCAGGCATCCGCCCGGTGGTCGTCGGCGCGCGCTGCGCTGATCCTGGGCTTCGGCGCGCTCATGGTGTTGGTTGGCGGCCTGGTCGGCTGGAGTGTGTTCGCTTCGATCCGGGGCGCCGTGTTCGTCACCGGCTGGGTGGCGACCGAGGGTCGCAATCAGGTGGTCGAGCACATCGACGGCGGCACGGTCCGGGAGATCAGGGTGCGTGACGGCGACCGCGTCGAAACCGGCGAGTTGCTGCTGCGGCTCGATGACGCGCTGCTGCGGTCGGAGGAGGCGATACTGCAGGCGCAACACGCCGAGCTGGTGGCGCGGCGCAACCGCCTGGAAGCGGAGTTCCGCGATGCAGACCGGGTGGCATGGGACCCGGAGCTGGCCGGTCTGGCGGCGGCCGATTCCCGCTTCCAGGAGATCCTCGCCGGCCAGGAGCGATTGTTCCGGGCGCGCAACGAGGCGCGCAGCGGTGAGGTGGCGCGGATGCGCGAGCGCATCCGCCAGGCGCGGGAGGAGATCGCCGGCTTCGAGGCGCAGGCGGCCTCGCTGGTACGCCAGACCGAACTGATCGCCGAAGAGCTCGCGGCCAAGCGGCGGCTGGTCGATCAGGGGGCCATGCAGAGGAGCGTGCTCCTGGCGCTGGAGCGTACGGTCACGAGCCTGCAAGGGCAGGCGGGGGCCAACGACGCCGCGATCGCTCGCGCCGGCGGCAAGATCGCCGAATACGAAATCCTGATTCTGCAGATCGGCGCCAGGCGAATCGAGGAGGCGGAGGAACAGGCGCGTGAGGTGCAGGCGCGGGAGAACGAGGTGTGGGAGGAGCTCGCCTCGGTGCGGCAGCGCCTGGGCCGCCTGGACGTGCATGCGCCCGTGGCGGGCGAGGTGTTCGGCCTGACCGTGTTCTCCGCCCGCGAGGTGGTGCGCCCGGGCGAGCCGATCCTGCACATCGTACCTGCCGGCGCGGACCTGGTGGTGAGGGCGCAGCTCGATCCCATCGACGTGGATCAGGTGTATCCGGGCCAGTCGGCCGCGCTGCGGTTCAGCGCGTTTCCGGCGCGGACGACCTCGGAGTACTCAGGCTCCGTGAAGCGGATTTCTCCGGACGCCGTGCGCGACGCGGACACCGGGCGGTCGTGGTACCTGCTGGAGGTGGCCATCGGCGGGCCGATCGAGCCCGACGACGCGCCGCTCCCGACCTTCGCAGCTCCGGGCGTGGACCGCTCGTCGGCGGGTCTGGACCTGACACCGGGCATGCCGGTCGAGGTCCACGTCCAGACCGGGGAGCGTTCGCCGATCAGCTACCTGGCCAAGCCGCTGACCGACTATTTCCTCCGCTCCCTGCGGGAGGAATGAACACGGAATCCGTTCCGGGGAGGGTCCGGTCGTGAACGGGGAGTCGCTGGAGATATCGCTCGCGAACGAGCTGCGGGAGATCGCCGGGGTCGCCGCGAAGATCGACGAGTTCTGCGCGGCACACGACCTCGGGCACACCTCCTACGCGGTCAACCTGGCGATCGACGAGATCCTGACCAACACCATCGAGTACGGGTACGAGGACGACGAGCGGCACCGGATCGAGGTGATCGTGCGGGTCGAGGAAGGTTCGCTGGTGGTCGTGATCGTGGACGACAGCCTGCCGTTCGACCTGGGAATCGCCCCGGAACGCGACCTCGACGCGTCCCCGGAAGACACGGTGCTCAGCGGCCTCGGACTGTTCCTGGTGCACCAGATGATGGACTCCGTCGACTACCGGCGCGAGGACGGGTGCAACGTCGTCACCCTGATCAAGGACGCCGGCGAAGCCGAACCCGCGCCATCCGACGAGGAGTCCGTCCCGGGCAGCGCCGGGTTGAACGAAGACTGACGCCTGCCGGGCGCCGGCTCGACCGGGGTCAGCCCGGCGCCGCTTCCTGCAGCTCGGCGAGCAGTCGGTCGCAGATGATATTCATCGCCTCGATGACCTTGGCCGTGATCTTCGCGCCGTATTCGTCCAGGTCGTCGCAGCGCGGGTCCTCGGCCACGTCGTTGTCGCACTCCGGACGATGATCGACACGATGGTGCTTCCGGGCTCGGGCGGGATCTGCGACAGGTCGACCAGCTCTGGACGCAGCGTCTTCAGGATCGAGGTCTCCCACTTGCCGGCGTGCTTGTCGTGGAACGGCCGCAGGCGTGTGGAAATGAACGAAGCCGACCGCGGCTCCCGCCACGGAGGCCACGAGCAGGCCGGCAGGATCGAACGGAAGATCGACGTTCGCAAGGCGGGCCGCTCCCCATCACCTCGTCCGCGAACTCCGCCTCGCTCACCGGCCAGTTGCACGGAGTCCCGGCGACCAGCTCATTATAGAGTCGGACGACCTCGCTCAGGTCCCGGCCACGAACCGGGCAAGACGAACCTGGCCCGCCATACAGCGTCAGTCGCCCGGCAGCGAGTCGGCGAACAGCCGGATCCAATTGCCGTGCATGATCAGGCGGATGTCGCCGTCGGCGTAGCCGCGGTCCGCGAGGCGCTCGCCGATGCGCTGGAAGTCGGCGGCCGTGTCGATCTCCTTGGGCGCGCCTTGGCTGCCGCCTTGGCCGTCCGTGTCGCCGCCGATCGCCGCGCAGCGGCTGTGGCCGGCGAGCTGGCAGATGTGGTCGACGTGGTCGACGTAGTCGTCCAGGGTAATCGTGTCCTTGCGGTAGGGCCGCTGCCGGGTGACGCGGGTCCAGTCGACGCCGGGCCGGTACAGCATCCAAGTGTCGATGGGTACGCCGATCACGCCGTCGCGCTCGATGACGCGCATCAGCATGGCGTCCGAGAACTGGCGCTCGCCCGGAACCAGGGCGCGGCAACCCTGGTGACTGGCCAGCAACGGCCCGCCGTAGCGGTCGGTCGCCTCCATCACCGACCGGTCGGAGGCGTGCGTCACGTCGAGGATGACGCCCAGTTCCTCCATCAGGTCGAGGAGCTCGGCGGCGCCGTGCCTCAGCCCGCCCTCGGTGCCGGTGCCGGTGCCGTGCGCGTAGGTGCTGATGCCGTAGTGGGTGAGGCTCAGCACGCGCACCCCCAGGCCGAACCAGTCGCGCAAGTGCCCGGGGTCCAGCACCGCGTCCGCTCCCTCCATGCCCACGATCGCTCCCACCGGCAGGTCGCCGGGGATGCAGCCGGCCTCGTCGTGTCGCCGCCACTCCTCGACGTGCGCCTGCCAAGCCGCACGGTCGGCGATGATGCGGATCTCTCCCTGGCGGGCCAGCGCCTCGTAGAAGGCCAGGCAACCGCGCACCGCCGCGTACGCCTGCGCCGCCATGCGGTGGCCGGGCAGCGGCGCCCCCGGACGGTAGATGCGCCCGCCGATCTTCACCAAGGCCGCGAACACCCGCCCGCGCCGCATCTCCGGCAGTGAGGTGATGAGCTCGCGGGTCTCGGTCACGTCCTCGCCCGCCAGCCCCACCGGCTGCGTGGCCCGCACCTCGGCGATCGGCAGGGTGATGTCGACGTTGTAGGTGTAGGCGGATCCCATCGGGTAGTCGCCGTCGAAGATGAGCATGGCGCACACGATAGGGCAGGAGGATAGGGGCGGGAAGCGCCAGCGCCGGGTCCGGGTCGGGTATAGAATGCCTGCGTGTCATCTGCGAGTGGAGCGTCCGCTCTGCCGTCGAGTACGCCAACCCGTGGCGGGAGGTCGATCTGACATTCGTCTTCACCACCCCGGCGGGGCGCGAGCTGCGCGTGCCGGCGTTCTGGGCCGGTGGCAGGCGGTGGCGCGCGCGCTACTCCTCCGGAGAGACGGGCGAGCACCGGTTCCGCACCGAGTGCTCGGACTCCCGGAACGCCGGCCTGCACGGCCGCACCGGCGCGGTGCGAGTGGTCGAGGCCGCTTCGGAGAACCCGCTGTTCCGCCACGGCCCGATCGAGATGGATCCGTCGCGCACGCACCTCCGGCACGCCGACGGCACGCCGTTCTTCTGGCTGGCCGACACATGGTGGATGGGCCTCGCCGAGCGGCTGCGCTGGCCGGAGGACGTGCACGGGCTCACCGCCGACCGGTTCGCCAAAAACTTCACGGTCGTGCAGATCGTCGCCGGCCTGTACCCGGACATGGAGCCGTTCGACGAACGCGGGCGCAACGAGGCCGGCTTCCCCTGGGACGAGCGCTTCACCCACATCAACCCGGCGTATTTCGATGCCGCCGACCGCCGCATCATGCACCTGGTCGAAGTCGGCATCGTGCCGTGCATCGTCGGCGCTTGGGGGTTCTTCGTGGATGTCGCCGGCGTGGCGGCGATGCGTGAGCACTGGCGCTACCTGGTCGCCCGCTGGGGCGCCCTGCCGGTGGTGTGGTGCCTGGCGGGCGAGGCGGGGATGCCGTTCTACACGAGCGAGGAGGGCGCGGCCTATCTGCGGCTGGGGCTGCCGGAGCGCATCCGCTACCGGAATCCCGAGCGCACTCGGGCGTGGTCGGACATCGCCCGCTCGGTGCGCTCGGTGGACCCGTTCGGCCGGCCGTTCACGGTGCATCCGACCCGCTCCGGGCGCGCCCAGGTCGACGATCCGTCGCTGCTGGACTTCGAGATGCTGCAGACCGGACACTTGGGCTTCGCGACGCTCGCGGACACCGTTGACATGATCGAGAGCGCGCGGGCCGTCGAGCCGCGCCTGCCGCTGCTGGTGGCGGAGGCGAACTACGAGGGCGAGTACGGCTCCAGCCTCGAGGACGTGCAGCGCTACCTGTTCTGGATGTCGATGCTGAGCGGCGCTATGGGGCACACCTACGGCGCGCACGGCATCTGGCAGGTCAACCGGCCGGACCGGCCGTACGGCCCCTCACCGCACGGGCTGACCTACGGGAGCCGTACCTGGCAGGAGGCGAGCGAGCTGCCGGGCGCGCGGCAGGTGGGGCTGGCGGCGCGCTTCCTGGCCAGGCTGCCGTGGTGGCGGTTCGAGCCGCATCCGGAGTGGATGGAGCCGCACCAGGGGCCGGACGACCGCATGGGCGTCTATGCGGCCGGGATCGAGGGGCAGATGGCGGTGCTGTTCGTGCCCATGCACGCCCTCTGGAAGCTCGCCAACGGTATCGTCACGCTGGGCGCCCTGCACCCGGGCGAAGCGTACGAGGCGATCTACTTCGATCCGATCAGCGGCGCGGAGCGGCTCGTGCCCGAACGGCTGTTTGCCGGCGCCGACGGCAGGGCGAGGCTGCCCCCGCCTGCCGAGGTGCGCGACTGGGTCCTCCTGGTGCGTCGGGGGGGACGCCGAGCCTCGCTGAGCTGCGGTGGGTCCGCGTGACGTATTGAACCGGTACGCCGCGTACGGCACCTCGCAGCCGTTGCCGAAGGCTAGGTGCATGGTGCCGGCCGCCGGCTGAAAACCATGCTCGCCAGCGTCTTGCCGGGCGCTTCGGCATCCGGCTCGGGGTGTTGGCAGATCGGGTGGCGGCTGCGGGGAAACACCTCCACGGTGCGCAGTCCCTCCGGGTGGGCGAGCAGGAAGGCGTTGGGGACCGCGTGCGGGGTTCTCTCCAGGTAATCGACGGCTTCCGCCAGGCGGCCCATGGTCAACAGCTCCCGTATCAGATCAGCACGCAGGTGGGCAGGCCGGCGCCCCACTCGCCGTTGTCGATGTACATCCAGGTGACACACATCCCCGCCGAGTTCATCCCCATTAGGCGGGGACGCCGGCATGGGTGTAGATCAGGGTCTGCAGTCCGTCGTCGGTGTGGTGGACGACGACGTCGGCCGAGCCAGTCGGCCATGAGCTCGTCGTTGTTCTGGCCGCAGATGACGTCTCCGGCGACCGTCGCATCGCCCGCCGCGCCGAGCGCCGTGCAGTGAGCGCAGCGAACCTCACTCGAAGAGTGGCCGTCCGCCGCCGGCGCCGGAGCGCGCTCGGTCCCCATGTACTTCTCGTAGGCGCAGGCCAGGAGCAGCAGCTTTTCCTCAGGTAGTCCGGCCCCGGCGGCCATGCCGGCCATCTCTGCCGCGGTTACCGGCGCGTGCTCGCGAATCAGCGGCTCGAAGCGGCGCGCGGCCGGCAGCCAGCCGTGCGGGGTGAGCCCGTCGCGGTCCCGGTGTTCCCGATCCTGCGCCGCCAGCAGCGCGCGAATGCGCTCGCTGGCGGCAGCGCCGATCGACTCGCCGCGTTCCCTGGCAGTGCCGGCGGCCGGGACCAGGCGATCGTCGATCACGGGCAACTCCTCACTGACGTGCGCGCTGCACGTCAGGCGGGACCTTGGGCGGCAGGGGCTGAACGATCCTGCGTCGCTCGGGGGTCAGCCGGGCGAGCAGCTCGGGCGAGGGTTGGTAGCCGTAGCGGTCACTGCCCCACTTCGGACCATAGCGGATGATGGCGATGCGACGCTCCCCGGGACGCGTGCGTTCGGCGGAACCGTGCGCCATGCAGTCCACGAAGAAGATGGCGTCGCCTGCGTCGAGCCGGATCTGAACCGCCGCCTCGACGCGGTCGAGCGAGTGGTCGCTGCCGGTGCCCGCGGGATCGGCGAACGCGGGATGAAGCAGATTGGACTTGTGCGAACCGGGGATCGCCATTGTCGCGCCATCGCCCTCCCCGATGTCCCTGAGCGCCAACAGGAGGTTGATCTGCCCGCAGCGGAACTCGTTGTTGTGAAAGCGGAACTGCGTGCGGATGCGCCTCTTGTGCGCGCCGGAGTGCATGCGCGTGGCGCCGCCCCGAGTCCGGATGTCGATGAACGACTCATCGATGTACAGGCCGTCGTCCCCGCCCACGAAGCGCCGCAGGTGATCGATCCAGGACGGATGGTCGATCAGCCGTTCGAGCGGCTCGCCCATCTCGAAGATATTGTGCAGGTGTCGCAAGCCATCGATGTCGGCGCGGTGAACCCATCCCCGCCACCCGTCGGGCTCGATGTCGCGATAGGTGTCCACGATCGCGTTGATCTCGGCGAGATGATCGGCATCGACGGCGTGCTCGAGCACGATGTAGCCGCGCAGATCGAAGAGATACTCTTCCAATTCGGTCGGTTGCATCGTCTCTCTCCGGGAACGCTACGCGGCCGGATGGGGCTCCGCGCTCAACACACCCCGGCTCACCGGCACGGCGCGGTCCGGGCGCTCGGTCTCCGGCCGGTCGGGCATCGCCTTCCGCTTCGCCACCCAGGCGGCAAGGCCCGCTTCGAACCCGTCGGGGTCGCGGTCCATCTCGCGGGCGACGATGCGCATGAGGCGCGGGATGAAACCCGACAGCCGCATGAGCGAGAAGTCGAAGTCCCGCTCTTCACGGATGTCGTCGGCCGCCGTCCGCAGGTGCGTGCGCAGCAGATGAGCGGCGTAGTAGGCGTACTCGGGCCGGTGTGTCAGGTCGTAGCCGAAGCAGACGGTGCTGCAGGCGTAGTTGAACAGCGACTTCGGGCTCCGCCACACCCAGTAGTCGGACTCGGCGACCAGGAACTCCTTGAGCGCCCTGGACGGGAAGCAGCGCAGCGCCGGGGCGTACAGGTGGTACTTGTTGCCCCAGGCCACCTCCGGGAAGTGATCGGGGCTGACCATCGCCTCGTCGCCGCGCTCTCCGCCGGTGCCGATGCCGTTGGGCAGCATTCCGGGTTCGCGCACCACGCGCAGCAGCCAGTTGAGCGAGCGCTCCGCGAGCACGCCGTACTTCTCGTCCCACGTCGCCTGGTAGACGTCGAGCAGCACGGACAGCGGGCCGGTGAACTCCCGGTGCAGGCCCACGTGCCGGCACGACAGGATGCCGGCCGGCTCCTGCAGCCGGACGATGCGGTCGCCGGCCTCGCGAGCCACCTCCAGCAGGCGGCGGTTCCCGGTCAGGTAGTAGTCGGTGAGGATGCCGGAGAGAATGGAGTGCGAGGGGCTGTACCCGCCGCTCCACAGATGCGCGTTGTGGTAGTGCATGACCCCGACGCGTTCCGGGTGCCCCGGGAACGCGTGCACGAAGGCGGTGTCGGCCACCGCGCGCGAGTAGCGCTCGGCGACCCTCAGGTAGCGCGGGCTGCCAGTCCGGAGGTACTGGCCCCACACGCCCATGATCTGGTCGTTGGCCTCGTTGTTGTAGGGGCCGACGTAGCGGAGCGCCTTCGCCGGATTCGAGTCCTTGTAGAGCAGGTACACCCAGCCCACCGCCGAGGAGTGGACGCAGACCATGTTGCCGAAGCGCATCATGCCGTACAGGCGGCAGCGCTCGACCGGATCGACCACGATGGGATCGAAGTAGTCGTCCAGGTCGGCGTCAGCGCCGGCCATCCGCGGATCGCCGGCGTGGTGGAAGTGGTCCACCGCCCCGGTGGCGCACATGTATGCCGGGTCGACCACGGCGCGGAGCGGTTCCTGGACGGCGTCGCAGAACGCCTGCGCATCCTCGTCGCCGACTGGCTCGGCGGAGAAGCGGATGACGATCTCCGTGGTCTTCGCGGCGCCCATGCCGTTCTGGGTGTTGGTGTCGTTGTAGCTGATGGTCCGCCCGGCCGCGTGCTTCTCGACCATCTCTTCGACCCAGCGCGCCTCCTCCAGGCTGCGGATGTTGAAGCTCTTGAGGTTGAGCGGCGCCGTCGGATTCCGTTCCAGGATCTCGATGACCTCGGCCTCACTGCGGGTGGCGCTGGACTTCTCCTGCCCGGCGAAGCGGACGGCGGTCTCCTCGTACGGCGTGGAGAACTGAAGCGTCCGGCCGCATGTCTCCGGCCAGATGCCGACGTCGATGCCGCGCTCGCTCAGCGTGAATCCCTTCGGGAACTCCTGCCAGCCGTCGCGGACTGCCACCGCCGCGCTCGCCCGCGAGCCTGACAGCGACACCCAGCCGGGCATGCGCGTGCCGGCGCCGAACGGCCGGCCGTCGCGCAACACGGTGTAGTGCCGGTCATCGGCCTGCAGCACGGCTAGGGTCTCCCAGTGCTGGCACCAATGGGCGGCGGCGCCGTCGCCGCCGGCCGCCGCGCGCAGCGGCTCGCCGAGGGCCAGCGGCAGATCGATGCCGACCGCGGACAACTCCACCCGCCTGGGATCCTGGTCGAAGACGAACGTGTGGAAGAGCCGCACGTCGGCCATGCCAGCGTACAGGTGCACGCGAAGCTGGTAGGGGCAGAAGCGTATGCCGGCCGCGGAGGCAACGAACCCCTTGATGAGCACGCAGGCGCGCAACGGACCGGCCTCCTCCAGCACGACTTCGGGGGCGAAGCCGGAGGACTCGGAGTCGTAGCGAGCGCCGTGCGCATCGTGCATGTAGACCACGGGTCCGTCTCCGCGCAGCACGTCGTGCCAGCCGTCCCCGGCCTTGACCCGGCAGCGGGTGATGACCGCCGGGGTTGCGCGCGACCGCGGCGCGTCGAAGGAACGCCGGAAGTCGACACGCAGGGCGCCGGTGTCGATCGACAGCAGATCGTCCGACTCGGCGACATGGATGTACGGCCCCGATTCGTCTGCCGCCGGCTCGTCCGCTCGCGGATACTCGACCGAGAGCGCTGCGCCCGGTTCGATCCGCCCGTCGGCCTGCACGTCGACCAACAGCCACTTCACGTGGCGGCCGTCCTTCCGCCACGTCGTCAGGCAGTCGGTCTGGGCGGGAATCGGGCGGCCGTCCGGGCCGGTCACGCGAATTGCCTGCGCCCGCTCGATCGCACCGTCGGCGAAGGGCACCCCGAAGGTGAGCGGCTCGCTGCCGGAGCGCAGCGCCCCTGTCTTGGCCAGGCGGATCTCGATCGGCTTGTGGGTGGTCACTTCTTCAGGCCTCCGACGCGCGTCAACTATAGGCGATCCAGCCCGACCGGCGCCCGTTCCCGGCGTCCGATACAGGTGGCGTGTGACGAGAACGCTTGGCGCCCGCACGGACTGCTCTACACGATCTACGCCAACCGCCGCATGCGCGGGCTCCCCTTCGGGTACCAACGCGAGGACGACGCCGACGCCGCCCAGGGAGCCCCGCAGGGGCCGCCGGACCTGCTGTGCGCATGGGGGTCGAACGAGCTGAAGATCACGTTGAGGAAGCGCCGCGAGGACACCGGGCCGCTGCTGATCACCGGCATCGAAGTCCTGATCAACTACGACGGCGGCGAGTAGCTGGCACGTCAGTCGTACACCTCGTGACGATGGCCGACCTTGACGACGACGATGATGAGCTCGTCTCCGGGGATCTCGTAGACCACCCGGTAGATGCCTACGCGGATCCGAAAGAGAGCGCGACCGGTCAGCTTCTTGCACTCCGGTGGCCGAGGATTTGTCGCGAGTCGATCGATCGCCTGAAGAATGCGCTTGATGGCCGGCTTCGGGATGCCTTGGAGGTCTTTCCTGACCGACGGCAGGAAGCGAATCTCAAATCGTGCCGTCGGCTTCAAGTTGCTTCAGGAACTCCTCATACCCCACCGGGCGTTCCGATCTGCGTTCATGCCAGTCGGACAGATCTTGCAGGTCCTCCGTCAGGAGGACGCGCAGAGCCTCGTTTACCAACTCGGACATGGACTCTCGCGTCTCGGCCGATTTCAGCCTCAGGGCTCGGTGAAGATCGTCGTCCAAGTAGACGGTCGCCTTGCTCACTTTGACAGTATGGCGTGTTGATGGCATGACGGCAAAGCGTGCGGACGCCACGCGGTGTCCGGAGACTACAGCTTGAGGTTGTTGCCGCGAATCGGGCGGAAGGGGCGGCGAAGTGCTCGGCCAGCCGGTCGATGTCGGCAAGGTCCTGGCGCTCCCGTCCCGGATCGTTCGCCAGAGCCTGCATTTTCAAGTCGACGATGTCTTCCGGACGCAGCGTGCGCAACCGCAGGCTTCCGTCAAACGCGCTCGAAGTCCATCAACGCATCTCCACGCTGCCATGAGCCGGCTCTACACGGCTGCGGCCGGGAGCGAGTAGAGGAATCCCGCCGTTCGCGCCATCCTGGGCCCGGCATGAGACGACCGAACATCCTGTTTGCCTTCGCCGACGACTGGGGCCGCTACGGGAGCGCGTACGCCGCGCACCACGGCGAGCGGTCGCTCAGCGCGCTGATCGACACGCCGCATTTCGACCGCGTCGCCGGTGAAGGGGTGCTGTTCACCAACGCGCGGGTGCCGGCGCCGAGCTGCACGCCGTGCCGGAGCTCGATCCTGTCCGGACGTTACTTCTGGCAGACCGGGCTGGGCGCCATCCTGCAGGGCGCGGTTTGGGACCGTGCCATCCCGTCGTATCCGTTCCTGCTGCGGGACGCCGGGTACCACATCGGCTTCTCCTACAAGGTCTGGTCGCCGGGCACGCCGCAGGACGATCCCTACGGCGGCACCGGAACCCGCTATCAGGACTGCGGGAGGGACTTCGACCAGTTCTCGTTCCGGGCCACCGAGTGGGCCGAGGCCGCTGGTGGGGTGGAGCCGACCAAGCAAAGGCTCTGTGACGAGGTTCGGGGCAATTTCCGGAGCTTTCTGGCTGACCGGAAGCCCGATCAGCCGTTCTGCTACTGGTGGGGGCCGACCAACACCCACCGCGAGTGGCAGAAGGGATCAGGCAAGGCGCTGTGGGGGCTCGACCCCGACGTGCTGACCGGCTGCCTGCCGGCGTTCCTGCCCGACGTGCACGACGTGCGCGAGGACGTCTGCGACTACCTGGGCGAGTGCATGGCGATGGACCGCGGACTCGGAGTGCTGCTGGGCATGCTGGAGGAGATGGGCGAGCTCGACGACACGCTGGTCGTCGTCTCCGGCGACCACGGGATCCCGGGCGTGCCGCGCGGGAAGTGCAACCTGTACGACATCGGCTGCGAGGTGGCGCTCGCCGCGCGGCTGCCGGGAACGATCCCCGGCGGCCGGGTGGCGGACGACATGGTGAACCTCATGGACGTCGCGCCCACGTTCCTGGAGATTGCGGGCGTGGAGCAGCCGGCGGACATGCCCGCCCGTAGCCTGATGGACGTCCTCGGCTCCAACGGCTCCGGGCAGGTCAGCCCGGAGCGCACGTACGCGGTCACCGGCCGGGAGCGGCACGTGGCGACCGCGCGCGACCGGAACCTGCCGTATCCGCACCGCGCCATCCGCACGCACGACTTTCTCTACATCAGGAACTTCGCCCCGGACCGCTGGCCGATGGGTGACCCTCGAGGGCTGGACGATCCTTGCGCGGATGCTCCGCCGCGCGAAGCGTTGGAGCACGACACCCGCGTTGCCTACGCCGACCTGGATGCGAGTCCGACCAAGGCGTGGATGATCGAGAACCGCGCTGCCGCGGTGGTCCGCGACATCTACGTGCTGGGCTTCGGCAAGCGGCCGGCGGAGGAGCTCTACGACGTGCGCAACGACCCGGACCACATGCGCAACCTGGCCAGCGATCCGGCGTTCATGGCTCGGAAGCGGGCGCTGGCCGAGCGGCTGGAGGCGGTCCTGCGCGAGCAGGGCGATCCGCGCATGGATGTGGGGCCGTGCAGGTTCGAGACCGCGCCGTTCACCGACTGGCCGTGCCCGGACGAGGCCGGCGAACAGCGCGCGGCGATGGTGCGAGGAACCGCAAGTGCTTGACGAGCTTGCTCGCAAGCGGAAGATCATCACGGAGCCGACAGGAGGTCATCCGTGTCATTGACGCAGGACGAGGTCGAGCGGTTCGAGGACCAGGGGTTTCTGCCCAGGGAGGGGATGCTGACTTCGCTCGAGGTCAAGGCCCTGCACCAGCGGTTGGAGGACATCGGCAACGGTCTCGTGCCGTTCCCGGCCGAGTACGTGCAGATCGAGCCGCAGGTCGAGGACAGCCGGCTTCCTGCGGACCCCGTCCGGTTCAACAACGTGCGCAAGATCTGGAACCTCACGCGGTACGACGAGTTGTTCAGGGAGTACGCCCGCCATCCGGCGATCCTGGACGTCGTGCACGGCCTGATAGGCCCCGATCTGAAGATCTACGTCGACCAGACCCTGTGCAAGCCGCCCCGCGTCGGCTCAGCCAAGCCGCCGCACCAGGACTCGGCCTACTGGACGAACATCGATCCGCCCAACCTGGTGATCTGCTGGATGGCGCTCGACGACGCGACAAAGGACAACGGCTGCATGCGCTTCATCCCCGGCTCCCACAAGCTGGGCGTGATCGAGCACAAGCGCCTGGAGGACTTTCGTGTCGAGGATGTGAACGTGGACTACGCACGCGAGGTGGCGGTCCCGCTCAAGGCGGGCGGCTGCTCGTTCCACCACAGCCTGGCGATGCACCGCACCGACGCCAACACCAGCCCAGACCGGCGCATCGGCCGACGGTTGCGTATATGAGCGCCCGGTCGCGCTACATCGGACCTGCCCCGCAGCCGGAGTACGACCTGGTCGCCGGACGCGCCTACGCCGGATGCGTCTGACGCGCCGGGCTGACGCGCAGACCGCCGGCGCGGGCGCGCCACGATGCCGCGGCCGCTGACGACGCAGCTCGTCGGCAGCTACGCGAAGCCATGACCACCCGTGTCGTCGGGGAGATTCGCTGGAAGGAGCCGGTGACCCTCGACGACTTGCGGTTCCTGAAGCGCCACACCCGACGCCCGGTGAAGATGACGGTCATCGGTCCGCTCACCGCCGCCGTCCGCCTGGCCGACGACTACTACCCGGACGAGGAGACGCTCGGCATGGCCGTGGCGCGGGCGCTCAACCGGGAGCTGCGCGCCCTGCAGGCCATCGCCGCGTCGAGCACGGACCAGATCTGCCTGGAGTACGAGCAGCCGGGACACGAGCCCGATCTGCTACGCGACTGCAGGGACAAGGACGTGATCCTGGGCGTGTTGAATCTGGGCACACATGAGATCGAGTCGGTCGAGCGCATCGCCGGGCGGATTCGCGACGTGTTGCATGTGGTGCCGCCGGAACGGCTGCATCTGGCTCCGGACTGCGGCATGTGGTTCCTGCCGCGAGAAGTGGCCTTCGGCAAGCTCCGGGCGATGGTGACGGCCGTGGAGATCGTCCGCGGCGAGCTCCGGTAGCGGGAGCTCACATCATGGCGGCTGGGTACTCGGAGCTACCCAGTAGACGTTATTGGTGACCAGTTCGCCGGTCCTGATGTAGTCCTGGACGTCTTCGAAGTAGCGCAGGAGGCCCCGAGGGTATCCCGAGGAGCCGTCGAACCAGGTGTAGGCAGGCAACTGGCCGGCGGGCACCACGTTTGCGCCCAAGGGCCGCTCGGGCGCCGGATCGTTGACCACGGTGCCGGGCTCCAACTCCGGGAACACCCGGAACCGCTCATGGGCGGGGTCCGATACCAGCCACGCGGTCCGGTCACGGGTCGTGTCGCGGTCGCGCGTCGGCTTACCTCCCGGACCTTGGGATCCCGGCTTGAGTTGCATGAGCGCGTAAAGGCTGCCGTCGGCCCGCATCCCGAGCCGGCCGGCGACCGGCCGCATGTCCGGCCAGGCCTGCTCCAGCTCGAGGACCTCCCGCCGATTCCAGCCGCCGCGGCCATGGGTGTGGAGCAATACCTGTCCCGGGCGCTCCTCGCCCGAGATGCACAACATGACGGCCTCGCCATCGCCGGCGACCATCAGCCCCAGGCAGCTCACTTCCGGGGGCGGCATCGGCTCGTGGCGCCGGCCGATGGTCCGGTAGAGGACATCCATGGCCTCGGGCTGCGCCGGAATCGCCACCGGCGTGCCGTCCGCCCTCTGCCAGGTCAGGCCGCGGTCGGGGCTCCGCATGTAGCACAGCGCCTGGTGGAGCCCGCGCTGCTCGGTTGTGCCCAGCCCCTCGTAGAAGTAGCAGACGAAGTGCAGGGCGCCGTCGCGGCCGATTGCCAGGTGGCTGTGGTAGGCCGCGTACCCGTCCAGGTACCGCTCCGTCCTGCGGATCAGGCGGGCCTGGCGCCGCCAGGGATCGCCCGGCTCCTTGATGAACAGGTCCGCGCCGAAGGGCCGGTCCGGGCGCATCGTCAGGAACAGCGTGTCGTCCCGGGCGCACACCAGGATGGGGTAGGTGCCGGAGCCTGCCGGCTGCTCGGGCGTCCACTCCGAGGAGTCGTTGACGCCGGCCGAGCAGCGGTAGGTGACCGGCGTGCCGTGGCCGCTGAGGACGACGTGCAGCCGTCCCTCGTGGTCGACGGTGATGACCGGCCGCGCGTGGTTGTCGACGCCGACGTTGAGGGTCACCGGCTCCGTCCAGCGGCGGGTGTCGTAGCGGTAGGAGCGCACCCGGTTGAGATAACCCTCCCGGCTGACGTCCTGCCACGCGACGTGGCAGACGCCGGCACGGGTGACGATGTTGTTGCCGCCGATTGCGCGCTCACTGCCGATCCGAGAGATCCGTTCGACGTCGACCATCATGGCGTTCCGTTCCATACCGTGACACGCGGGGGCGGATGTGCCAATCGTATGCATCGAGTGATGCCATGCCGGTAAAGGGTGACCACTCCGACCGGGAGATCCTGCGCTACCGGCGGATCCGCGTGGAACGCCAGGAAGTCCTGCCCGGTGACACGGCACCCATGCTCTGCGGGCGCGGACCGATCCTGCTCCTCAGCGGGCGCGCCGGATCGCTGGCCCACAGCACCAACGGCGGCGTGACCTGGGAGCGCCTCGGGTCTCTTCGCGAGCATGCAGGGTCGAATGGGCGCGTCCTGACGCTGGCGGACCTGGCGCCGGATTGCGTCCTGGCCGCGCTCTACCACCAGGGAGCGATGACCGTCCTGTCGTCGGGCGACTTCGGGGAGACGTGGCAGGCCGAAGGCCGGATCGCATCCGGAGCCGAGGCAGCCGCCGGTCCGGCGCGCTTCGAGGCGACGCCGGGAGGGTCGCTGTCGTTGTGGATCGGAGCGACGGCATTTCGGTCATCCGACGGCGGGAGCACGTGGACCGCCGCCGGCGAGACCCCGTCCGGCGGCGGGCTGGATGAGCATGAAGGCGTGCGCGAACGGGGCGGGCGGGTAGCACTGCCGGATGGACGGGTGGTGATGACCTACGCCGAGCCCTGCTACCCGTACGGGGCGCGGGCCGTGATCAGCGCGGACGGCGGCGACACCTGGGGTGACGAGGTGTTCGTGCTGGGGCACGCCCGTGCAGCCACCAACACGGTGCAGCCGCGTCCCTTGCGCTGCCAACCCGGCGCCGGCGCGGTCAGCGTGGCGCTGGAGGACGGGACCATCGTCTCCGCCTACGACCGGGGCGCGGCCATTCCGCCCGCCATGGCTCCGATGGACGGCCGCCGCATGGACGAGTCGAGCCACGGGCCGGCCATCGTGGTGGTCCGCTGGACGCCCGAGGGGTTGCGCCGGCCGCCCCTCGTCTATCCCAACCTGTCGACGGACCGGGTGAACCCTCGCGGCTACCTGGACAACGGACTGGTGCGGATGCGGCCCGACGACCGGTTCGAAGGCGGCGACTTCATCGAGGACTACGAGATGATCGTGTTCCGGCGGCGGCCCGCCGAGCAGCGGTTCTTCGCCGGCGCCGGCACCAAGGGCGTGGTCGTCTGCCGCCATCCCGACGGCAGCCTGGTGTTCGCGAGCCGCAGCTCCGCGATCCACCGCTCCACCGACGAGGGACGCACGTGGACGAGGATCGCCGAGGTCAGGCGGCCGGGAAACCAGGCGACCACGTTCGCCTTCGGGGTCACGGCCCGCGGGACCTTGCTGATGGGATACTCGACGCTGCTGCGGGCGGCTGACCCGGCGAACGGCGTGCCCAGTGTCCGGCAGACCAACATCGCGCGCAGCGAAGACGGCGGACGGACGTGGACCGCCGGGCCGCTCCAGCCGGGGCCGATGCGCTACGGCGGCGGGGGAGACGGCAGCCGCATCGCCGAGCTGTCCGACGGTACGGTCGTGATGGGCTGCGGTACCGCGTCGATCGATCCGTCGCGGCAGGCGGGCTACCGCGGCGACGTGATGCTGCGCTCGCGTGACGACGGCAGGACCTGGGACGATTGGACGGTGTTGCCTCCCGGCAGCACCGAATCGAACTTCCTGGAGCTGCCATCCGGCGAGTTGCTCTGCGCCACCCGGTATCAGCGCCCCGCGGCGAGCGACGACTACTTTGGCCAGCCGTCCGGCGACGCCGCACCGGACGGCTGGCCGTTCCCCTCACGCAATCTGTGCGGTGAAGGCAGGTACAAGAACGAGGCGGTCATGTTCTCCGGCGACCGCGGCGACAACTGGACCACGCCGGAGCTGGTGACGCGCATACACATGGCTTCGGCGGACGTGGTGCTGTTGCCCGACGGCCGGGTGGTGCTGACGTACGACCACAAGGACGCCTGCGGCGGCGCGCGGGCGCTCGTGAGCGCCGACGGCGGGCGCACGTGGGAGCCGGACGTCTACATCCTCGCCTATCACACGATCGACGCGCGGACCAGCTCGGTCGCGCTCTCGGACGGGCGCGTCCTGACGCTGTGGGCCGGAGCCGGCGAGCAGGGCATCCACGCCACGACGTGGTCCCCGGACCCATCCCTTGCGGGAAAGGCGGGGCTGCTGAGACAGTGAGGCGGTGGGAGGACGGATGATGGTGGAAGGGGACTTGCCGGCGCGCTTGGCGGACCTGGAGCGGGACGGCTTCCTGCTGGTGCCGGGCGCGCTCGATGACGAAGCCGTGGCGTGGTGGAAGGACACGCTCTACGACCTGCACCGCCGCGGCCTGAACGAGATCGACAACTCGGTCGGCAACGTGGCGTTCGAGAGCCTGCTGAAGCTGGCGCCCGAGCGCTCGCGGCTGCTGGTCGGCCACCCGAGCGTGGCACCGTACCTCCGGGCCATCCTCGGCAAGCAGTGCCAGCTCCGCTCGCTGCGCGCGCACATGAACCCGCGCGCCTACCTGCAGGAGTGGCACATGGACTTCACCGACTACCAGTACCAGGAGCGCCGGTCCGAGGCGGGGCGGCCGCTGCGCGCGTTATGCATGAACACCACCTTCTATCTCACCGACAACACGCCGGAGCGCGGGCGGCTGACGTTCCTCACCGGCTACGTCGACCGCCGGCTCCCCGACGACATCCTGCCGCACGTCCGCTACACCGAGGATCGCGGCAACCGCTTCCAGAAGTGGTGCGACGAACAGCCGCAGGAGCACCTCTACCCGATGGCGGGCGACGCGGTGGTGTTCTTCAGCCACATACCGCACCAGGGCGCCAAGTTCGGGGACGACCCGGAGGACGACATCCGCGCCAACCTGGTCCTGCACTACCACCAGAACCCGATGCATCCCGAAGTCCGTTTCGTCAGCACCCCGGACCTGACGCTGGACGCGCTCGGCTACGCAGGCACCTTCCCGTTCGCGAAATCCTAACCGCCCGGGGGTCGGATGCCGCGCAGGGAGACCTCGTCGTCGACGAGGTGGCATGCCGCGTCGTGTCGCCGATCATCGGCCAGCGCGACCAGGGAAGGTTTCTCCGTCTGGCAGCGGACCCGAGCGTAGATGCACCGTGGATGAAACGGACATCCCTCCGGCACGTCCGTCGGGTCCGGAACATCTCCCGGGAGGAGAATCCGCTCCGCCTTGACGTTCGGATTCGGGCGGGTCACGGCGGACAGAAGCGCCTCGGTGTACGGCATGCGAGGGCGGCGAAACAGCTCGCCGGTTGCGCAGATCTCCACGATCGAGCCCAGGTACATCACCGCTACCCGATCGCTCACGTGCTTGATCACCGCGAGATCGTGGGAGATGAGGATCAGCGACAGGGAGAACCGGTCCTGAAGATCCTTGAGCAGATTGAGGACCTGAGCCTGAACCGACACGTCGAGAGCCGACGTGGGCTCGTCTGCGATCACCAGCTTCGGGCCGAGTGTCAGCGCCCGCGCGATGCCGATGTTGCGGATCAAGACTGACCGCCCCCATGAGCTCGACCACCGGTCGTCGAGATCACGGCCCCGTGCCAGCCCGTTCACGAGCAGCGGCTCGCCGATGATGTCCCGTATGGTCATCCGCGGGTTGACACCCCGTCGACCGCCTTCACGTATCCGGCCACCCGCTTGAATACGCCCGTGCGGAGGAAGTAGTGCGTCGCTACGCCGATGAAGCCGATGGAGAGAGAGAGGCGGGATGCGTAGATCATCCGCGACAGCAGATCTCTCCCTTGGCGGTCGCTCCCCAACAGGAAGAACGGCTCGTCGGGGTCTCGCACGCCGACGAGGTGGACGCTGGCGGGAATGAGTCCCCACAGCTTGTAGGGATGGCTGCGAACCAGGACCGCACCGGCACCTTCGTCTCCGTATCGGGCACGTGCGTGCGCAGAAACGTCTTCTGGTCGATGACCGGGGTGAGCCCATAGACGAACGGGCGCAGGCTGAATCCCCCTTCCGCGTCGACGAAGCGAACCCTGACGGGCGGGGCAAGGATGTGCTCGGTAAGGCGGTGATAGGGATCGGACGGTGCGACGAACTCTGCGAAGACCACGCGCGATGCGATCGCGATCGGCCGTGAGCTCGAACAGTACGGAATCCTCTTCTACGAGGAGCCGGTGTCACCGGAGAACATCGAGGGCCTGGCTCGCATCGCCCGGGAGGTGAACATCCCGCTCGCCTCGGGGGAACGGGTCGCCAACATCCACAACATGCGCGAGCTGATCGAACGCGAGATCATCGACTACCAGCCATCGCGACGAACGTCCTGGCCGGCCGGTCGTGCGGAAAGTAGCCCGTAGACCTCGTTCACGATCCTGTAGTAGGCGGCGTTGGTGACGAAGACCTGGCACTTCACCACGCGGTCGAGTGAGGACCCCGCGTGCTCCGGCGTTATGACGCGATTCAGGGTCGCCGTGGGAGCCACAAAGCTCAAGAGCCACCGGCCCAACCACCGGGACGGCCTCTGATCGAGGCCGACCGTAGCCTGCATCCGGGGTAGGGTCCTGCCATGAAGCAGGTGGGAGTCGACGGCGTGGGCGACATGGGGATCGGCTTCGGGTACGGTACCGGTCACGAGCATCCGTGATGTCCGCCTCCTCGACACCCTCGCCATCCGATCCGGGCTCCCGCTCCCGGCTCCGTCAGCGGCTGCTGTATCTGCACGCCGTCAACCCGAGCATCTACGCCGACCTGGTGGCCGCCGCCATCCACGAGCCGGTCGCCGGAGCGGTCACCGAGATCGATCCGCAGGCTCCCGAGCTGCCGTACCGCACCGTCCACGACGCCATCGTGGACGGCTGGCGGGTCGTTCACTTTCCGCAGCAGCGGGCGCCGTTCGACGATCGCGAGATCGATGTGCTGGGGCAGGAGTTCATCCTCGAGAAACTGGAGGAGTTCGATGACTGATCTGCGTACGCAGCCGCCGCGGCTGCTCTCGGACGACGAGGTGCTTCACTTCGTCACCCACGGCTATCACCTGCTGCACCCGGAGTACCCGGCGGGCCTCAACGAGGCGATCGCCGAGCAGTGCGGGCAGGTGGACGACGGGGGCAACGGAGTGCTCGCGTCGGTCCCGCTGCTGCACCAAGTCTACGACCATCCGGAGGTGCGCGGCGCGTTGATCAGCCTCCTGGGCGGAGACTACGTGATGAACGGCCATCGCCACCTGCACGTGAACGCGCCGGGTTCACGCAGTCAGAGCTGGCATCAGGACGGCACCAACGTGCGCCATCACCAGATCTGGTGCGTGCTGGCGATGTACTACCCGCACGAGGTGCCGCTCGAGCAGGGACCGACCATGATCATGCCAGGCACCCACTTCCGCAACGCCCCCACCGAGCGGATGGCGACCTACGCCAACATCAAGGACCAGGTGGCCCTGGCGGTCCCGGCGGGGGCCGTGGCCATCACCCATTACGACCTGTGGCACGCCGCCAGCCGCAACCTGACCGACCGCTATCGCTACATGTTCAAGTTCCTGTTCGACCGTCACACCGCTCCGACGGAGCCGACCTGGAACCACGATCCGGAGACGGTCGCGGAAGTCGCTCACGGCCGCATCCGAGCGCGCGTCGGTCCGGTCGACCACTCCTCCGACCACTACAAGGAGTGGGAGTTGCGCAGCGAGATGTGGCAGTGGATGCTCGGCCGGCCTGCGCCGGTGCCGGCGGGTGCCTTCAAGGACATGCTCGGGTAGGACGACCCGTCATCCGGATCCCCAGATCACACTGACATCCGGATACTGGCTGATCTGACGGTCCGGGGTGAGGATCGATACCACGGTGATGAGGGATGTCGCGATGATGATGCGGTCCGCGGGGTCCTTGTGCAGTAGCGGCAGCGACGTCGAGCGCTCGGCGATGCGCCAGCCGACCGGTATCTCCTGGACCCGATGGTGCTCCAGCGCCCGGGCGATCCAGTCAGCCGGAGGGAGCGGCAGGTCCAGGGCACCGCGCCGATGCTTGATGCCGATCTCGAAGGCCGTGATCGCCGAGATGAACAGATGGCCGGCGTTGTCGACGATCGTCCGGCGTACGCTGGCGGGCAGCTTCCGTGGCGTGGAGGCAAGCCAGAGCAGGGTACAGGTGTCGAGCAGCACCGCTACGAGTCCGGCCAGTCCTCTTCCGCCAGCGGCGCGACGGGATCTTCGTGGAAGACGACTCCCGCAAGGAGCGGGTCCGGTTGCAAGGGGTCGCTCTCGGTCGAAGTGATGGGGCCGATCTCGGCTACCGGCTTGCCGTTGCGGCACACCCTGATGCGCTCACTGCGCTCCTCCACTAGGCGCAGCAACTCGGAGAGCCTCGTCTTCGCCTCATGCGTGTTCACGACCAACATGAACTTAGTTTGGTTTAGTTCAATAAAGGGGTCAAGCGCCGCGGTAGTGCCGCCGGTCAGTCCGCGCGGGGACGTCCGGATGCGTTACATTTGCTCCGTGGCAGACAATCTGGAGCGGTATGCCGACCTGGCGATCGGGGTCGGACTGAATCTGCAGCCCGGACAGCGGCTGGTCATCCGCGCGCCGATCGAGGCGGTCGAGTTGACCCGGGCGCTCGCGGCACGGGCGTACGATGCCGGCTGCCCGTACGTGGACGTCTCTTACGACGACGGCGAGCTGGACCTGGTGCGCTTCCAGCGTGCGCCGGCCGACTCCTTCGAGGAGTTCCCCGCCTGGCGCGCGCGCGGCATGCTGGAGCGCGCCGAGCAGGGCGCCGCGTTTCTCACCGTCGCCGGCGGCAACCCCGACCTGCTGAAGGATCAGGACCCGGAGCGCGTGGCGACCGCCATGCGCGTCGCATCCGAGCACATGCTGCCGTTCAGGCGCGACTACATCAGCACCATGCGGGTGAGCTGGTGCGTGATCGCGGCCGGGGTTGCCTCGTGGGCAGCCCGGGTTTTCCCGGAAGCGCCGGCCCACGAGCAGGTCGATCGCCTGTGGGACGCGATCTTCCACGCGTGCCGCGTAGATCAGCCGGACCCGCGGAAGGAGTGGCGGCGTCACATCGACGCGCTGGAGGCGCGGCGCGAGCACCTGAACGCGCGGGCCTACACCGCGCTCCACTACGCCGCGCCCGGCACCGACCTCACCGTCGGCCTGCCCGACGGCCACGTCTGGAAGGGCTCCGTCGACCGCAACGCGCAGGGAACGCCGTTCGTACCCAACATCCCCACCGAGGAGGTGTTCACGATGCCGCACAGCCGGCGCGTGGACGGCACCGTTTCCGCGACCAAGCCGCTGAATTACGGCGGGCGGCTGATCGAGAACTTCAGCCTGACCTTCGAGCAGGGCAGGGTGGTCGGCGTCCGGGCGGAGTCGGGAGCCGAGGTCGTGGAGAAGCTGATCGCCACGGACGAGGGCGCCGCCCGGCTGGGCGAGGTCGCCCTGGTTCCGCACCGCTCACCCATATCCAGACTCGGCCGGCTGTTCTACCACACGCTGTTCGACGAGAACGCCTCCAGCCACGTCGCCCTCGGCCAGGCGTATGCGGTCTGCCTGAGCGGCGGGGAGGCGATGTCGGAGCAGCAGCTCGCGGACGCGGGCGCCAACGCCAGCGCCACGCACGTGGACTTCATGATCGGCTCGGACCGCATGGACATCGACGGCGTGCTCGCTGACGGCTCCACCGAGCCGGTGATGCGTGGCGGCGAGTGGGCGATCCCCGGCCCTCCGCCGTAGAAGGGCGGCGGCACGCAGCCGATCCTCACCTGCCGCGGAGCACGTAGTCGGTCCAGGTTGGGCGTGTAGATGTGGCGGTTGCCGAGCGCGGCGATCGTGTCGAACCGCTGCTGGTCGGTCATCACGAAGAGGACGTTCGGACGGTCTTTCATCGTGTTCGGTGCCTCCGCTTGGTGGTCAGCGCGGGGCGCGCTCCGGACGGCTGATGGTATCGATTGACGCCCGCAGGGGTGCGCGACAAGCTCGCGTTGCGTGAACCCGAAACGCCCCAACATCCTGCTCATCATGAGCGACCAGCAGCGCTGGGACACGCTCGGAAGCTACGGCTGCCGTGCCATTCCCACGCCGGCCCTGGATTCGCTGGCGGCGGGCGGGGTGACGTTCGAGCGCTGCTACGTGAACGCTACCATCTGCACGCCGAGCCGCGCGTGCATGCTGACCGGCAAGCCGCTGCCCGGGCACGGCGTGTACCGGCTGCACGACACGCTGCCCGACGACCAGGTGCTGCTGCCGGCGCACTTGGCGCGCCTCGGCTACCAGACCGCGCTGGTGGGCAAGCTGCACGTCTCCGGGCACACGGTGGAGTCGGCGCGCCGCCACCCGCACGACGGCTTCGAGCGCTACGAGTGGTGCAACGACCCGCGGCTCCATCTGGACTCGCCGTTCAACGCCTATGCCGCGTGGCTGCGCGAGCACCATCCGGGGTTTCTGCGCCCGCTCGAGTCAGGGCCGCAGGACCACCATCCGGCGGAGGCACGCTTCAGCACCTGGGCCGCCGAGAGCGCCATCGCCTTTCTTTCCGAGCGCGACCCGGCGCGGCCCTTCTTTCTCAACGTGAGCTTCTTCGATCCGCATTCCCCGTACTTCGACTTTCCGGCCGAGGCGGGCTGCCTGGTGGACCGCTCGGCGATCGATGCGGTGCGCCCGCTGACCACGGCGCACGAGCCGGTCCCGAGCGCGGTGGAGCGCGAGCGGGAGGGGTTCCGGCGCCGCTACGGCGGGCAATCGGGCGGTCGCGACCTGGCCGACGTGCGGCACGGCTACCTCGCATCGGTCGCCTTCCTCGACCGGCAGGTGGGGCGCATCCTCGCCGAGCTGGAGCGGCGCGGTCCCTCGGACGACACCCTGGTGCTGTTCGTGTCCGACCACGGCGACATGCTCGGGGACCACGAGCTCATCACCAAGGGCGCCTACTTCTACGACCCGTGCACGCGCGTACCGATGATCCTGCGCCTGCCGGAGGGCGGGCGGGCCGGCACGCGGGTGAGCGAGCTGGTGCAGCCGCACGACTTGGCCGCCACGTTGCTGCACGCCGCCGGAATGCCGGCTGCCGAGACCGCCGCGCTGATGCCCGAATCGCAGGACCTGGCGGCGTTGGCGCGCGGCGAGGTGGCCTCACCCCGCGACTATGCGCTGACGATGTACCGCAACTCCGGCTACGGCAATTCCGACGACGGCAACCGCGGCTACTGGGACCCGCCGATCTGCGGCACCATGTTCCACGACGGCCGCTACAAGCTGTCGCTGTTCCACGATCCCGAGGCGCGCTCCGAGCCTGCGGGCGAGCTGTACGACACGGCGGCCGATCCGACCGAAACCACCAATCTCTGGGCCGACCGAGGCCACGTCACGCGCCGCGACAGCCTGATCGCCCGGCTGCACTCGACCCTGGTGGCAAGCGAGGTGCGGCACGTGGCCGGCCGCGGCGGCACGAGCTGGCCATACGGGAGGAGCCGGGCCGGCTGACCGGCGTGCTCTCCGCTGGGCAGGTCAGTCCGTGCGCGCTGGCGCCGGCGGCGGCTTGTCGACGGCCAGGTGAGCGCCGCGGCGCTCCACCTCCCGCCGCACCTCCAGGGGATCGAGGCCGGCGGCGTCGCCACCGCGCTCAGCGGCCATCGCCGCGCCGATGCCGACCGCCTGGCCCATCATGGAGCAGGTGGTGGTGACGCGCGCGGAGGACAGGGCGAGCTGGTCGGCCGACATGCAGCGGCCGGCCATCAGCAGGTTGCGGCCGTCGCGCGGGACCAGGCAGCGGAAGGGGATCTGGTAGGGAGGCACGTACAGATCGTCCTTGGGAAGGATGTAGGTGCGCTTGTCGTCGTCCGGCTTGTGGCCGTCGAGATAGAACACGCCGCGCGCCACCGCGTCGTCGAACTCGCGCCCGGCGCGCAGATCGTCGACACGCAACTGGTAGCGGCCGACGATCCGGTACCCCTCGCGGATGCCGATGATCGGCGAGCAGTGATCGAAGCGCCAGTCCTTGCGCTCGACCGCCTGGAAGTAGGACAGCACCTCCAGCATCCGGCGGCGCGCCGCGATCTCGGCGGCGGTCATGCTCTCGGTGTCGGTGGAGTCGAACATCGGCACCTTGACCTTGATCGCCCGGCCGCGCGGGCCGTTGGGCCAGTTGGGGCTGGTCATCGGCAGGTCGTCGCGCTCGCGGATCGGCTGGAACCAGCCCTCGGGGAGCTGGTCGGCGACCGGCTCGCCCATCTCGCGCACGAAGAACATCAGGCTCATGGGGAGCTGGAGCTGGTCCTCGGCGCGCCCCTTCTCGACCGCGTAGCCGGCGGCCTTGGCCACCAGTCCGTCGCCGGTGCAGTCGATGAAGTGGTTGGCGCGCAGCGCCTCCGGCCCGGAGGGTCCGGCCACGATCGCCTCGGCCAGCCGGCCGTCGCGCTCGATCACGTCGACGAAGCGGGTGTGCAGCAGCAGCTTGACCCCGCGCTCCAGCAGCACCTCCTGCAGGATCACCGCCAGGATCTCGTGATCCAGGACCCGCGACTGGCAGCCGCCGTAGGCGAACGGCTGGTAGGGGACGATGGCGTCGAACCGCTCCAGGTGGCGCAGGATCTCGTCGAACACCTCGCCCTGGCCGGCGGTCTCCCCGCAGAAGTTGGCGACCCCGCCGACCGTCATGTTGCCGCCGGTCACGCCGAAGCGCTCCACCAGCACCACCGACGCGCCGCTGCGCGCAGCGGCCGCCGCCGCGCTCACCCCGGCGATGCCACCGCCGATCACCGCGACGTCGGCCTGGTAGCGCACCGGCACGCTGCGGCTCCACGTCACCGGTTGCGGCGACGGACTGCGATCGACGAGCGACTTCAACGCGCGGGCACCGAGACGAATCGGTGCTCTCGATCAGCCGTCATGCCGTCAGCGTAGCACCGCAAGGCCGAGCACGGAAGGAGGACGGATAGCCCTCCATTCTGGTCCATGATAATCCGGATTCCAACTACGACGTCGGCGTGGCTGCGCGGCTGCTCGGCATCGAGTCCGCGCAGCAGATGAGAACCCACCCGGCGCGCGGCGCACTGTTCGAGAACTAGGTGATCACCGAGTACCTGAAGCGGCGCTGGAACGCCGGCAGCCAGCCGAATCTGTTCTTCTGGCGCAGCCATGGCGGCCTTGAGGTCGATCTGGTGCTGGAGCAGGGGCGGGTCCTGGCCCCGGTCGAGATCAAGTCCGGCGCCACGGTGTCACCGGACTGGCTGCGGCGGGTGCGCCGTTGGCGGGAGTTGGCGGGCGCCGCCGCCGGCCGCCCGGTCATCGTGTATGGCGGCGATCAGCCACAGCAGCGCAGCGACGCCGACATCGTTCCCTGGCGCCGGTAGGCGCAGTCGCCGGAAGCCGATTAGGCGGCTCCTGGTCCCCGACCGGTCCGATCGCGGCGTCGCTACGTTCTGTCCGCCACTTCGCGGCACCTGGGAGCGAGGGAGCGCAGGCGGGACAGAACGGACGGATCGGATCCGGGTGAGAGGTTGAACGTCTCGGCTGGGTCGGTGCGGTGGTCGTAGAGCTCCTCGGCCTGCACTTGACCGGTCGCATCGAGCCAGCGGGTGTAGCGTTGGTCGGCGGTACGCGTGGAATAGGCGGTCAGCCCGTCGCGGCGCGCCCGCGCGAACACCGCCGGTTTTCCCGGCGCCGAAGGGTCGTCGAGGAGTGGCAGCAGGCTGCTTCCTTCCGCCCACTCGGGGACCGGGATGCCGGCAAGCTGCAGCAGGGTGGGCATCAGGTCGACGTGCTCGGTCAGGCCCGTGACCCGTTGGCCGGCCGTGCTGCCCGGAACACGGAGCAGCAATGGCACCTGCAGATCCGGTTCCCACGTCACTCCCTTGCCCCAGTGGCGGTGCTCGCCGAGGGCGAAGCCGTGGTCGGTGGTGAAGGCCACCACCGTGTCCCGCGCCATCCCGGTCTCGTCGAGGGCGGCCAGGATGCGGCCGATCTGGGCGTCGACGTAACTGACGGCGGCGTAGTGGCCGCGGCGCAGCTCTTCGGCCTGGGCCGCCGTGGGCTGCCAGGCCGCGCGGGCGCCCGGCAGGTGGTCGGTCTGCTCGTAGTACTGGAACGGTTCGTTGCCGGCGCGCGCCAGCTCGGGCGCCAGCGGCGCGGGGCGTGGCGTGTCGTATCCCGCTTCGGCGCCGAAGTCGGTGCCGTCGTGCAGCCGCCAGTAGCGCTCCGGCGCCAGCCACGGCAGGTGGGTGTTGCAGAATCCGACGCCCAGGAGCAGGGGCGCGGCCTCTGGGTCCGCGGCGTGGGCGCGCAGCACCCGGATCGCTTCGGCGGCGACCTCGCCCGCGTAGTAGGCGCCGTCGGCCACCGGTGCGCGCTCGACCGGGCCGCCGCGCCAGCGCTTGAACTGGGTGGCGGCATCCGGCTCGGCGGCCAGCAGGGCCCGGAAGCGCTCCTCCATCAGGGCGCGATTTTCCGGCGAGTGGTAGCGCCGCGCCCGTTCGCGGCAGTCGAAGTCGTCCGGACACCACGCGGGCGCCTCGCCGGTGGTTGCATGCCACTGCGGATCGCTCCAGCTCGGCGGATCGGCGTCGTACTCGTGCATGACCTTGTGCAGGCTCACGGTTCGGTAACCGCCGGCGCGCAGCAGCTCCGGGATGGTGCGGATCCAGGGCAGCCGGCGGCGCATGCCGGCGTAGAATTCCGTGCCGTCGTTCTCTTGGCGCTGCACGGTGTCGGGCCGGCAGCCGGTCATCAGGCAGGTGCGCGCCGGCGCGCACAGCGGGAACTGGCAGAAGGCGTTCTCGAACAGGGTGCCGCCGGCGGCCAGCGCGTCGAGGTGCGGCGTGACGGCGCGCGGGTCGCCGTAGCAGCCGAAGCGCAGCGAGATGTCGTGCGCGATCAGGAACAGGACGTTGAGCCGTCCGGCCACCGGACGGCCCGTCACGGGACGGTCGCTGGCAGATGTTCCTTGCGCCCCGAAACCGTCGCCTGCGGCTCCGCTTTCGGCCCATCCCCACCTTTCGCTACGGAGTCCGTCGGGTCTGCCGCTGACGCGCCAACCCCGACAGACTCCTTGAGGGTGTCGATCAGGTCGGCGCTGTCGTGGTGCCAGGCGGCTTCCGCGGCCTTGCCGTGCTCCCCCGTGGCGACGATGGCATCGAGCGAGAGGCGCAGGCCGCGAATGGCGTTCCCGTCGACACAGGCCAGCAACACGCCGTCCGCCGTCGCCGCCAGCGCGCACGGGCCGTTGCCGCCGGGCACGGCCAGGACGGTCTGCCGCCACGGCCCGTCGGGGCCGGACGTGCCCAGTACCACGCCCTCGCCGGTCGCCCACGCCGAGGTGTACAGGCGCGTGACGTTCAGGCTGGCGCGGTCGTGCCCGGTCAGCGTCAGGGACACGACGGCCGCTCCGGGCACCGGTGGTTCCGGAAGCGCCGGCTCCGGGCGGGCGTCGCGGTTGCGGGCGGCGCCGTTGCTCCCGCCCCCGGCGCGCCACCTGACGCCGCCGTCCGCCGACACCCAGCCGCGTTCGCCGACGTGCAGCACGACCTCCGGCGGATCGTCGGACTCCGTCACCTCGGTCGCCATGGCCGGCACCTGGTCGAATCCCTCGGTCCGGTTGCGTCCGCCGTCGTCCACGGCGAACGCCGGGTCGGCAGCGGCATCCGTCGGCACAACGGCGCCCAAATCCACGGCCGGGTGCCAGCGCTCCTCGTAGCGGCGCAGCACACTCAGCGAGCCGTCCGCGATGTACGCGATCAGGACCTCGCCGGTGGCCAATTCGGTGACCGCCAAGGAGGAAACGGGCGCTGCGGCGGCGCCCGTCTGCTGGTCATACCCGCGCCGGCGGCGCAGGTAGCTGTAGTACGGGGCCAGGTCCAGGCGCACGCCGGCGCGGCGCAGGCGCGCGCGCAGCTCAGGCACGTCGACCGCGTCGACCGACCGCGCGGGGGCCCCCATCGCGGCCGCGACGCCGGCGGCGAAGCCGGTCTGGGCACGGGTGCCCATGACCCGGAACGAGCTGGTCGCCAGGTGGTCGCCGCCCAGGCAGCGGCCCGGCACCAGCAGGTTCGTCGCTCCCCGCGGCCGCATGGCGCGCAGCGGGATCTGGTGCGGCGGGCACTGCACGGTGACGCCGGTGCCGGCGCGCTGCACGACCGTGGGCCAGTGGTAGTCGGTGTGGTAGGAGCCCACCGCCACGCCGTCGGGAAAGTGGCGCCCGGCCAGGATGTCGTCGGCGGTCAACTGGTAGACCGCCTCCACTCGGCGGCCCTCGCGGATGCCGATGTGCGGCGCGACCCACGCCAGGCGGTGGTTGGGGTAGCGCGCTCCGCGGAAGCCCTGCGTCTGCAGGTAGTGGACGACGCCCATCATCTGTCTCCGCCCGGCCTGCTCGGCCGCCGACAGCGACGGTCCGTCGGTGCCGTCGTGGCCGATCACTTTCATCTTCACGGTCACGTGGTGGCCGTGCGGGATGACAGTGATCATCGGCACGTCCTCGTCGTCCCGGTACTCCGGGCAGCCCGGCGGCAGCACCGGCTCCACCTCCCGACCCGAGTCGACCAGGGTGAAGTAGAGGCTCATCGGCAGTTGCAGCCGGCCGGCCGACGCGTCGACCGACGGCGGGTCGCTGGGCATCAGCACCGGTCCGCCCTTGCGGAACGGCCAGCCGCCGCGCGCCACCAGGTCGGCGTCGCCGGTGGCGTCCACGGCGATCACCGGCTCGATGCGGGTCAGGCCGCTCTTGTTGGCAAGCACCACGGCCGCCACGCGGTCGCCTTCCCGGTCCACGCTCAATACCTGGGTGTGCAGCAGCAGCTCCACGCCCGCCTCGGCGAGCATCTCCTGCAGCACGAACTTGAGGCTCTCGCAGTCGAAGGGGCGCCCGTCGCCGTTGGGCCGGTACGCGGAGATGCCGCCGAAGGCGTCCAGCCGGCGCACCATCTCGCGCCAGCGGTCGTTGACCATGCGGGTCTCCCCGCAGAAGGAATGGACGCCGTCGGCGGTCCCCTGACCGCCGACGAAGCCGTGCTGCTCGACCAGCAGCACGCCCGCGCCGTGATCCGCCGCTCCGAGAGCCGCGTACACCCCCGCCACGCCGCCGCCGGCGACCAGCACGTCCATCTGACGCCGATCGTGGAGCGGCAGCGTCACGCTGTCGTCAATCGAAGTGCGCATCGATCCGAGTTTCTCATGCCGGAGCCTCGGATCGTCAACGACGCGTGCGGGGCTGGATGCGAGAACTGACTTGTGCTGAATCCGATCGTGTTGAGCTCGCTGTCGGCGAGCTCGCCTTCGGAGCGGCCGCCATAGAAACTCCTCCGCGTCCGCGACCCGGGACGGGTTGCTCAGTTCGTCGACGCGGGTGCCGTCGGGATAGTAGGTCACGACCATCGCCTCGCGCATCTGCGGTGGGAGCCGACGACGAAGCGCATCGCGCCCATCTCCTCCGTGCAGTCGACCAGCGGCGTCCACAAGCCTACCGCCCGGTCGGTGGCCACCGGCCAGTAGTACTGGTCTACTATGAATCCGTCCTGCCAGAACCGCGCTACCTGCTCTTCGGAGACGGCGTACTCGGAATCCAGCGGCGGCAGGTACTTCATCGAGGGCAACGCGCTGACCGGCATGAAGGGCTGAGCCGGCGCGGATGGTCCCCCGCGCAGGCGATCCTGCTGCGGGGGACCGATCGCACGCGTCGCTCGCTCTAGCGGCTGTCCTGGTAGCGCTGCTCGGCGGCGTTGTGGATCTCCTCCAGGCGCATGCCCTCGGGCTTGATCTGTGCGACCAGCTCGTCCCATTCCGCCAGGCTCATGTCGCCCAGGATCACCTTGTCGATGGCGGCGTGTACGATCGTGTTCAGATCCGCCGTCAGGTTGGTGATCTGCTCACGCTCGTCCGCGTTGAACGGGGCCACCACCTTCGGGTCGTCCCAGTTCCCGCTCGCCTCCATCTCCAGGTACCAGTTGATCTGGTACTCGGGCCAGTTCATCCGGTACAGGCGCATGTCGATGTAGGGCGTGAAGGCGCTGTAGGCGCCGGTGCCGACCTCGTTCATGAACTTGTCGATCAGGTAGGCGCCGGTCTCGCTGGTGTACTGGGCCCGCATCTCGTCCGTGAACTTGTAGTCGTCGCCGTCGCGCACCCAGTGCACGCCCTCGAGCCCGAACGCCTTCATCTCGGCGAACTCCGGGGTGTAGGCGTAGTTGAAGAAGCGGGCGATCGCGTCCTGGTTCTCCGTCTTCTGGCCGACGGCCCACATCTGGCTCCACACCTCTTCCTCGTAGAACAGCGAGCGGCGGTTGCCGGTGGAGTTGGCCAGCACCTCGGTCGGCGCCCACCAGGCGTCCGGATTGACCGGCACGATGGCGTCGTTGGCGCGCTTGCCGTAGGTCGGGTTGTCGTAGAAGAAGAAGCTCTTGCCGGCCGCCTGCTTCTCCCGCCACTGCGTGGTGGTCAGGGTGGCGAAATCCGGATCCAGGATGCCGTCCACGTAGGCGGTGTGCAGGTACTCCAGCAGTTCGCGGTACCGCGCCTGGATCGGGCCGTACGCCCAGCGCCCGCCGTCCAGGTCGGGGTCGTAGTACATGTCGCCGCCGGTGCCGAACGCGTAGGAGACGTTGCGCACCAGGCTGCGCCCGCCGCCGCGCGTGGTCCACGTGTGGCTCTCGGGATACGCCGCCTTGATGGCGGTGAGCACGTCGTAGAGCTCGTCGAAGCTCTGCGGCTGCTCCAGCCCCAGGTCCTCGACGACGTCGGTGCGGATCACGCTGATGATGCCGCGGTGGAACTCGAAGTGCTTGGTGGTCGCGAACGCGTAGTACATGCCGTCGATGGCCGTCTTCTGCACGCGCTCGTTCCCCTCCAGGATGCGCTTGTAGTTGGGCACCATGGTGTCGATCATGTCGTTCAGCGCCAGGAACACTCCGGTGTCGCCGAACTCGTTCAGGTCGTTGCGGTGCACCCTGAGGATGTCCGGCACGTCGTCGGTGGCGATGAGCGTGCGCTTCTTGGCGTTGTAGTCGCCGCCGGCGATGGCGGTCAGGTCGAAGCGGATGTTCAGCTTCTCCTCGACGGCGTCGATCACGGCCGAGTCGACGTTGATCGGCGCGGTTCCGCGGTCCGACAGGACCACCGTGAGCACGGTGGGCTCCATGGACATGGCTTCTTCGGCCGCGGGAGCGGCGAACGCGCCGCCGGCGGCCAGCAGCCCCACGGCGCAGAGGATGGTCAGTCTCTTCATCAGAGAACCTCCAGTTGAGTTGTCCGGCCGGCAGCGGCCGGGGTCAGCCTTTCAGGCTGCCGATCATCATACCCTTCACGAAGTAGCGCTGCAGGAACGGGTAGAGCAGCAGGATCGGCACCGTCGACACCATGATGATCGCGTACTTAACGGTGGTGTCGACGATGCGCTCGTCGTCCTGAAACTCGACCTGCATGTTGGCCACGTCGCCCTCGATCACCATGGCGCGCAGGATGAGCTGGATCGGGAACCGCTCCCGGTCGCTCAGGTAGATCAGCGCCGGGAAGAAGCTGTTCCAGTGCTGGACAGCGTAGAACAGCGTCATGGTCGCCAGGATCGGCGTGGAGATGGGCAGCACGACGCGCAGGAAGATCTGGATGTCGTTGGCACCGTCCAGGTACGCCGAGTCGTTGAGCTCCTCGGGGATGTTCTGGAAGAAGGTGCGCATGATGATCATGTAGTAGGTGACCACGGCGGTCGGCAGCACCAGCGCCCAGATGGTGTCCAGCATGCTCAGGCTACGCACCATCAGGTACAGCGGGATCAGGCCGCTCTTGAAGAACATGGTGGCGACCACGAAGCCGGTCAGGAAGCGCCGGCCGTAGAAGAACTTCATCGCCAGCGGGTAGGCGCAGAGGGCGGACATGGACACGTTCACGGCGGTGCCCACGAACGTGTACCAGACGGTGTTGCGGAAGGAGCCGAGCACGTAGGGCGCTTCCAGCACGGCGCGGTACGACTCCAGGTTGAGGCCGACCGGCCACCAGTGCACCTCGCCGCGGATCACGGCGTGCCCGTGCGAGAGCGACACGATGCCCACGTAGTAGAGCGGGTAGAGGGTGACGAAGGCGAGTACCAGGAGCAGCAGCGTGTTGCAGACGTCGAACACGCGGTCGGCGGGCGTGGTGGCGCGCGCGATCCCTACCACAGGCTGGTCTCCCCGAGCGAGCGGCTGATGCGGTTGGCCGACACCACGAAGGCGATGCCGATCACGGACGTGAACAGCCCCACCGCGGTCGCATAGGAGAAGTCGGACTCGATCAGGCCGCGGCGGTAGACGTAGGTGGCGATGACGTCGGCGGTCTCGTAGGTGGCGCCGGTGTAGAGCAGGATGATCTTCTGGTAGCCGACCTCCATGATCCGCCCCAGGGCCAGGATGAACAGGATGACCACCGTCGGCAGGATCCCGGGCCAGGTCACGTGGCGGAGCTGCCGCCAGCGCCCGGCGCCGTCCAGGGAGGCGGCCTCGTAGAGCTGCGGATCGACGTTGGTCAGGGCCGCCAGGTAGATGATCGAGCCCCAGCCGACGTGCTGCCAGATGTCGCTGGCGATGTAGATGGGCCGGAACCACTCCGGGCGCACCAGGAAGGCTGTGCGCTGGAAGCCCAGGAAGGCCAGGAAGTTGTTCACCACACCCTCGGTGGAGACGAAGTTGACGATCATCCCGCAGATCACCACCAGCGAGATGAAGTGCGGCATGTACGTGATCGACTGGATCGCGCGCTTGAAGGCGATCGCGCGCACCTCGTTGAGCATCATCGCCAGGACGATCGGCGCCGGGAAGCCGACCGCCAAGCCGAGCACCTGGATCAGCACCGTGTTGCGCACGAGCGTCCAGAAGTAGGGGTCGGTCAGGTACTGCTCGAAGTGCTTGAAGCCGATGCCGGGGGCGGAGAGTATGGCGCTCAGCCCTCGGAACACCTTGATCTCCTTGAAGGCGATCAGCACCCCGTACATGGGCGCGTACTCGAACAGCACGTAGAACAGGAACGGCGCCGCGAACATCAGGTACAGGTACCGCGACCGGTGCAGCTTGCGACGGATCGACACGGACGGCACCGAGCGGACCCTGTCCGCTGTGCTGACGCTGTTGCCCATGGCTCGGCGGGAGTATAGCAAGGGGCCACTGGACCCGGACCGTCCGAAAACGGTCACATAGCGGGGGAGGCGACCGGATGAGCAGTCTGACACTACGCGACCATCTCTGGCTCTGGGGCATGAAGGTGAATGTCCTGCAGGAGCTCGAGGCCTATCCGTTCCGGGAGGAGACCTCGACCCTGACCACCCAGCAGGCGATCGAGCGGACGGGGATCCGCAACGTGCTCATCGCCGGCCACCTGCCGCTGACGAAGGAGACGATGACCGAGCTCCCCGCGGCCAGGCGCATCATAGCCAAGTGGGGGATGCACGAGATGGTGGACGGCAGGTTCCGGGTCGTCTACGAACGGGCTTTGAGCGCACTGCTGCAGGCCAAGGAGCTGGCCGCGGAGGACCCGCGCATCGAGTCGTTCCTGCTCGACGACTTCTCGACCGGCACCGTCGAGGGCGGCGTGACGCCGCAGCACCTGGCGGACCTGCAGTTCGAAAACGCAGCGCGCCCGCCGCAGTTGCCGCTGATGGCCACGTTCTACGAGATGTCGCTCGACGACGATCGGCAGCTTCCGCTGCTGCCGTACTTCGCGGGCTTCCTCAACCCGCTCTGGCACGCCGCGAACATCGAAGAGCAGAAGGGCTACGCCGTGCGCCTGGGCCGCCTGACCGGCAACAAGCCGCTCCTGATGTGCATCTACGTCTACGACTTCGGCAACCAGCGGAAGCTGTCCTACGCCGGGATGCGCCGCCAGCTCGAGGTATGCGAGGAGATGATCCGCGAGCGGAGTGTCTACGGCGTCGTCATCCTGGGCACCTGCATGCTCGACCTCGACTGGGAGTCGAACCGGGCCCTGTACGACTGGCTGGACGAGCGCGGCGGCGTGAAGATCGAGTGACCGCTCAGACGGGCTGGATCATCTCGTATTCGGCAAGGTCAGGATCGTTCGGATAGGGCTGAGTGCCTCCGGTGAACGCGAACCCCAGGGCCCGATAGAAGCCGATCGCGGAGTCGTTGTTGGACGTCACCGTCAGGCGCACATCGCGCACTCCCTTGGCGCGCGCCCAATCCCCGACGGTGTCGACCAGGTCACGGCCGACGCCGGCCCGCCGGTGCGTCGGCGCCACCCACATCGCCACCAGATGCGCCCGCACAGAGTCCTCGCGGTCCAGGAAGCAGCCGACCATGCCGCACGGCGCGCCGGCGTCCATCGCCAGGAACGACGCCGCGCGCTCGCCGTTCCACTCCTCGGCGCGCCGCCGCCAGTCGTCGTCGGTGAGCCGGGCAGTCTGGGCGTACGTGGATCCGAACGCGGTTGGAGCATCCTGCAGCGCGCGAAGCCGTACAGCCTTGAACACGAGCGCGTTCCGCCGGGTGATCGGTTCGATCGAGACCGTGCTGCCCATTCGGGTACCATAGCAGTACACGATGGAGGCGACCCGATGAGCAGTCTGACACTACGCGACCATCTCTGGCTCTGGGGCATGAAGGTGAATGTCCTGCAGGAGCTCGAGGCCTATCCGTTCCGGGAGGAGACCTCGACCCTGACCACCCAGCAGGCGATCGAGCGGACGGGGATCCGCAACGTGCTCATCGCCGGCCACCTGCCGCTGACGAAGGAGACGATGACCGAGCTCCCCGCGGCCAGGCGCATCATAGCCAAGTGGGGGATGCACGAGATGGTGGACGGCAGGTTCCGGGTCGTCTACGAACGGGCTTTGAGCGCACTGCTGCAGGCCAAGGAGCTGGCCGCGGAGGACCCGCGCATCGAGTCGTTCCTGCTCGACGACTTCTCGACCGGCACCGTCGAGGGCGGCGTGACGCCGCAGCACCTGGCGGACCTGCAGTTCGAAAACGCAGCGCGCCCGCCGCAGTTGCCGCTGATGGCCACGTTCTACGAGATGTCGCTCGACGACGATCGGCAGCTTCCGCTGCTGCCGTACTTCGCGGGCTTCCTCAACCCGCTCTGGCACGCCGCGAACATCGAAGAGCAGAAGGGCTACGCCGTGCGCCTGGGCCGCCTGACCGGCAACAAGCCGCTCCTGATGTGCATCTACGTCTACGACTTCGGCAACCAGCGGAAGCTGTCCTACGCCGGGATGCGCCGCCAGCTCGAGGTATGCGAGGAGATGATCCGCGAGCGGAGTGTCTACGGCGTCGTCATCCTGGGCACCTGCATGCTCGACCTCGACTGGGAGTCGAACCGGGCCCTGTACGACTGGCTGGACGAGCGCGGCGGCGTGAAGATCGAGTGACGGCCATCGCCGGCTGACACCGGCCCGTCCCCGGGCCGCGACTCGCGTATCTCTCCCGTCATCCAAGCAGTCGATCGTTCGCTCACGAACATCGGCGTAGTCCAGCACGCCCCCGAGCGGTAGGTCGATGACGTGGACCGAAGGCGACACCGAGGCAGCACCGATCCGCACGCAGCCAGGTGCCGCCCCACGTCCGACACAACCGAGGGAGGTGCCGACGCCATGACACCCATCATTTCGTTCTTCCTTGTTCTCCGCTCGCTGCCGCAGGCGCGGGCCGGCGTACTGAGCGCCGCGGCGGCCGGCGTGAACCGGATCCGTGTGGGACTGGAAGGGTCATACGAGGTGGCCTTTGGCGGCGGCGCGCGGCTGACGCCTTCCATCGAGGTCGGCGTGCGGCGTGACGGAGGCGACGCGGAGACCGGCTTCGGGATGGACGTCGGCGGGGGCTTGAGCTTCACGCATCCGGGGATTGGCCTCTCGCTGGGGATGAAGGGGCGAGCGCTGGTGCTGCGCGAGACCGCCGACGTGGCGGAGTGGGGCGCGAGCGGCTGGCTGGCGTGGGACCCGAACCCGGGATCGGAGCTGGGACCGGCGCTGTCGGTGAGCCCGTCGATCGGCGCGAGCGCGGAAGGCGGAGCGGCGGCCCTGAGGAGCCGCGGGACGCTGGCCGGGCTGGACCGCGATCCGATAGACGTGAGCGGCACCGGACGCGTCGATGCCAGATTCGGCGACGGGCTGGGTCTGAGGGGAGGCGTGGGAACGCCGTGGGCCGGCATGGGACTCTCGGAGCGCGAACGGGAATACCGGCTGGGCTACGCGTTCCACGCCGGCGACCCGTCGGGCGCGGACCTGCGGATCGAGCTGGTCGCCGCCCGCCGTGAGCCTGTCAACACCGAGCCCGAGCACACTCTCTCCGTCCAGTCGACGGTGAGCTGGTAGACATACCGAGATCGAGAGCGACGCGCGGTCGCTCGCCGGCTGGTCCAACCGACGCCAGTCCGGCGAGCGGCCGCCGCGTCAACCTCGCGGAGAACCCGCCAACGGGATAGGATGAATGCGGTCCTCTGCCACTTCGAAGAAGACGACGTGCCGCGCGTGATCAGATTGCATCTCGTCAGAGAGGAAGCCATCGCGGTATGAGGTTGCCGCGCGACGTCTCAGGCAGCGAGGTCGCCAGGTTGCTTGCTCGTCATTACGGCTACCGAGTCACTCGGACCCGCGGCAGCCACATGACGGTGGCGCTAACGGTCGGCAGTAACACTCACCGCTCTGCATGGCGACGTCCGGGTCGGAACGCTCGACGCAATACTCGGCGACGTGGCGGAGTTCTATGGCCTGCCCAAGCACGAAGTGCGCGAAACCCTCTTCGGCTGATGACTCAGGGTTCCGCGGTTGATAGACCGAGTATAGGTTCGTGAGCGAAACGCACATACTCTGGGACTCCTACGGCATCCCGCACATCTTTGCGCCCGATCACCGCAGGCTGTTCTACGCCTACGGCTACGCACAGATGGAGGCTCACGGAGAACTGCTGACACGCCTCTACGCGCAGGGGCGGGGACGCGCTGCCGAGTTCTACGGCGCCGCTTGGCTGGACGATGACCGCTGGGTCCGGATCAACGCGATCCCGCAGTGCGCCGCGCGCTGGGCCGCGCAACAGAGTGCGGGGTTCGCGCCGTTGCTGCGCGCCTTCGTCGCCGGCCTGAACGCGTCGGCGGCCTCGCAGGCCGACTCTCTCAGCACGGCCGCCCGCGGCGTGCTGCCGTTCACCATCGCGGACGTGCTCGCCCACACGATGCGCGTCATCAACGTCGAGTGTCATGCGAGCCGCCAACGGGTGGCGTCCCGGCTGACCGAGTCGAGCGCGGCACCCAGCGAATCGAACGGCTGGGCGATCGGTCCGTCCAAGTCCGCGTCCGGCAACGTCATGCTGCTGAGCAATTCACACCTGCATTGGGGCGACCGGCACACCTACTTCGAGGTGCAGCTCACCGCTCCGGGAGTGACCTCGTACGGCGCGGTCTGGGTCGGGTTCCCGGTCCTGCGCCAGTGCTTCACCGAGTACCTCGGCTGGACCCAGACCACGAACCCTTCCAACTTGGCCACCCTCTACCGGCTTTCACTAACCGGCAGCGGCTACGAGCTGGACGGCGGCATGCAGCCGTTCGACATGGAGCGTCAGGTGCTCAAGGTGCTCCGGGAGGACGGCACGGTGGACTCCGAGCCGTTGACCATTCGCCGCTCTGCACACGGTCCGGTAGTGGCGGAGGCAGAGGGCAAGGCCGTGGCGCTGCGGGTCGCCGGCACCGCCCGGCCGCGGATGCTGGAGCAGTTCTGGCGCATGGGCCTTGCGCGCACCCTGGAACAGTTCCACGCCGCCATGGCCGTGCAGCAGCTCCCGCTGTTCAACACCATGTACGGCGACCGCGACGGGCACATCATGTACCTGTACAACGCCGCGTTGCCGCTGCGCGAGCCCGCCGACGAGCGCTTCTGGCGCGGCCTGGTGCCGGGCAACGACTCCGCGCTGATCTGGTCGGAGGCGGTGGTGCCCTACGCGGAGCTGCCCAAGGTGATCGATCCGCCGGGCGGCTGGGTGCAGAACTGCAACGACTCGCCGTGGACCTGCACGCATCCGATGGTGCTGGACCCCGCCGACTGGACGCCGCAGATCGCCCCCGAGCCTATGCACACGCCGCGCGCCATGCGCAGCATCCGGCTGCTCTCCCAGGCGGGCAGGATCACCCTTGCCGACCTCAAGGCGATGAAGCTCTCGACCCGCGTCGAGCTGGCCGACCACTTCGTGGACGACCTGGCCGCGGCTGCAGAGCGGCTCGGCGGCGAGCGGGCGCGGCGGGCCGCGGGGATCCTGCGGCGCTGGGACCGCGCCACCAACAACGACAGCGCCGGCGCGCTCCTGTTCCACCACTTCCTGGTCGCTGCCGGAGAGGAGTTCGAGGAGATCGGCGGCCACTGCGTCCCGGCGGACCCGGACCAGCCCCTGACCACGCCACGCGGTTTCGCCACGCCCGAGCGGGCGGTGGCGGCCTTCGACGCGGCGGCGGAGGACCTGGAGCGTGAATACGGCACCCTGCAGGTGCGCTGGGGCGACGTCGTGCGCCTGCGCCGCAGTTCCCTGGACCTGCCCGGCAACGGCGCGCCCAGCCAGATGGGGGCGATCCGCACCTCGGGCCTGAGCCCGTTCACGGACGGCACGGCCCAGATCGTCAGCGGCGACACCTTCTACGCCGTCGTGGAGTTCTCGGACCCGGTCCGCGGCGAAGCCCTGATCGGCTACGGCAACTGGTCACGCGCGGGGTCGAAGCACGTCACCGACCAACTGGAACTGGCCTCGCAGAAGCGGATGCGACCGATCCAGCGCACGCGCCGCGAGATCGAAGCAGCCCTGGAGTACCGGCAGGAGCTGGAGCCCGACTGACGCTTCACGGGAGCCGGCCTCGTCGGTACCCTCGCCACATGCGTGTCGTCGACGGCGGCGTGGTGTTCGAGGCCGCCTCCGCGAACGGTGGACGCGCCTGTACCTGCTTCACCGGCGTGCTTGCGCTGAGCGACGGCACCGTACTGGTCACCTTCCGGCAGGCGAGCGCGCGCAAGAGCGCCGACGGCAGCATGGTAATCCGGGCCAGCCGGGATGGCGGCGCGACCTGGCATCGGCGCTACGATACGCGCGGCGCCGATGACTGGCAGGGGACGCCCGGCGAGGTCTACAGCTTCTCGCTGCGCGAGGAGCCCGATGGCGCGCTGCTGGCAACCGGGCTCTGGATCGACCGGTCCGGACCCGAGCGGCCCTTCTCCCATCCGCAGACCAGCGGTCTGCTGCCGATGCGCATATTCCACACCAGGTCCACCGACGCCGGCTCGAGCTGGTCGCCGTGGCGCCGGATGGCGACCCCGCCGCACGTGGCGGCCTCGCCCTGCTCGATGTCCGTGCTCGACCTCGCGGGCGGAGTCCGCGCCCAGCCCTACGAGTGCTGGAAAGAGTACGAGGACCCGGCCCCGGCGCCGCAGGCAGCCTACTTGAGACTGTCGCGCGACGGCGGCGCCACCTGGCCCGACTACGTGCAGGTGGCGCGCGACCGGGGCGGCGGCCGGTTCTACTGGGATCAGCGGCTGGCCGTTCACCCGGAGACGGGGCGGCTGGACCGAGCCGGTCGGCACCGGCATCACCGGCAACCACACCCAGCCGCTGGCGGTCGGGGGCGACCGGCTCGGGCGGACGTGGGACCCGGCGTCCGCCACCGTCGTGTATCGGAGCGAGCACGACGAGGAGGCGGGCTCGCGCGCCGGCCGCACGCTGCTGAACACGTGGATCGACATGACCGAGTGGCGCTATGGGCATCCGCGGGCCACGGTGCTCGACGACGGCACGGTGTTCGTCGTCTTCTACGCGGGCGCGACCGCGTCGGCGACCGACGTGCGCTGGGCCCGGCTGGAGCTCTGAGCCAAGCCCCGGAGCGGTGCCGCAGCTCAGCGCGATGGCGAGCCGGGATCGAGGCGGGCGAGAAACCCGGCGGCGGTGTCGCAGCTTCCCAGCCATTCACCGACCTCGGCCAGTCGTTTGCCACCGCGCGCAGCAGGTTCCGCCCAAGCAAATCGTCCGCCGTCACGCGCCACAGGTCAAGCAGGAAGTAGCCCTGCGCCGGCTGATACGGCGCCAGCCAGGGTCCGCCCGGAGCGACCAGCCCGCTCATCCGCCGCGCTGCGGTCCACGGCTCGGCGCCGTTGTACAGCACGACCGGCAGCACCGGCGGCAGCCGCCCTTCGGCGATCCCCGGCGCCTCGTTGCGCACCAGCTCCTGGTAGAGCAGTCCGGTGTAGGTGTGGATGCGCAGCGCCATCCACCGATCGTCCTCGGACTGGAACTCCAGCAGGATCAGCAGATGCACCCAATGAGCGCCGAGGTGCAGGCGCCACACGGTATCGCCGTGGCGCTTGCGCAACTCGTCACTGACGTACTCGGTGGAGAGCTCGTCCAACTCGGAGAAATCGGCGGCGGCCAGCAGGTCGGCTGGGAGGCAGGCGCGCAGCCGGTGCTCGACCATGAGCTTGGAGGCGAACAGCCGCTTGTAGTTCTCGTCGTGCAGCATGGTTTGGTCCCGCACTACCGATAGCGGCCCTCCGGCGCTGGCGCTTCAACGGACCGCCGGCCGCCCGGTCGTCGCAGCCTTGACCCGCGTGCATGCCACGGAGACAGTCAGGTCTGGAGGCGGCAGGCATGAAGATCACCGAGGTGACGACCAGGACGTTCCTCCACCGCACGACGAGCAGCCATGACGATCTGGGCCATCCGATTCGCGGACCGGCGCACGACGTGTACGAGTCGCTGCTGACCATCAGCACCGACGAAGGGGCGGCGGGCTACTCCTTCGGCGCCAGTCCCAACCTGGTGGACCAGGTGATAGCGCCGATGCTCGTCGGCAACGACCCGTTCGACCGCGAGCGGTTGTGGCAACGGATGGCGATATCGCAGGGCATGATCCGTGACTTCCACCCTCAGGAACTGGCGGCCGTCGACCTGGCGCTGTGGGACCTCGCCGGACGCTACCTGGGTCAGCCGATCCACAAGCTCCTGGGGGTATACCGGGACAAGGTGCCCGCCTACGCATCGAGCCCGCTGGGCACCTTCGGTGGCGGCGCGCTGGACACGCCGGAGGCGTATGCGGAGCTGGCCGCGGCGTGTGTGAAGCGAGGATTCAAGGGATTCAAGCTCCACACCTGGTTTCCCTCCGGACCGGACCAGGAGCTGGATCCGAAGCGGGACGTGGAGGCGTGCGAGGCGGTGCGAGACGCGGTCGGTCCGGACATCGACCTGATGCTCGACTGCTGGCACTTCTACAGCCGGGAGCACGCGCTGTACATAGGGCGGGAGCTCGACCGGCTCGGCTACTACTGGTTCGAGGAGCCGATGGACGAGTACAGCATGTCGTCCTACCGGTGGCTGGCCGAGCAACTGGACACTCCGATCCTCGGCCCCGAGCGAGCGCAGGGCAACCACCGGGTGCGGGCAGAGTGGATCAAGGCGGGAGCGTGCGACATCGTCCGCGTCGCGGTGGGGCACGAGGGCGGAATCACGCCGGCCATGAAGACCGTGCACCTTGCGGAGTCATTCGGCATGGCTGCCGAACCGCATGGGCCGGCCGACCAGTGCGTGCATCTGTGCGGCGTGACGGCGGCAGCGAAGTACCTGGAGGTCGGCTCCAACCCATCGTGGGAATGGACGCCGGCGCCCTGGCTCAAGTCGGACATCACCCTGATGGACGCGGACGGGTACGTGCCGATGCCACGAGGGCCGGGCTCCGGGCTGGAGATCGACTTCGACTACATCGACGACCACGCGGTCGACCCGCCCGCGACGCTGCGCCTCCAGCGCCAGAAGTGAGCGACGCCGACGGCGAGGCGAGCGGTATCTACTCGGTGTGATGGAGACCGACGCGCGCCGACGCCGAACCTGGACGCCCTGGGTTGCTCACGGAGCTTGTGGACAGTAGCACCGACTGGTGTAGCATGCGGTCTCGGGACAAGACGATGCTGACACAGCAACGGATTCAGGAGTTGATCAAACTTCCCAAGACCATAGTCGGCCGCCGGCCCAGTCATGGCTATGGGGAGGAGAGTGGCAGCCGGCGTTGTGACCTGGACTTGCGAAGTCCCGGGCAGGATGACAGCATATTCGGGGTCTTCATCCGGCAGAGTCTGAAGTTCGCCGATAACTTCTCGATCGGACTGCGCTATAGGGCAGACTTTCCCTTAGGCGCGATCACCTTGTGCGCTACAACGGGCCGCACGGGGAGAGCAGCCGCGTTCCGGACGGGCACTACGCCAAGCCGCACATCCACCGCATCACCCAACAAGAAATCAATTCGGGGAGCACACAACCGCAGGAACGCGATCGCACGATCACTGACGCGTACGCAACGATAGAGCAGGCCCTCTGGGTTTTCTTCAACGACGCCGGTGTGTCGAACCACGATGAGTACTTTCCGGAGATAGGGCAGATGAGGAGGTCCTGTCAATAGGTGTGTAAACGAGTCAGGCAGCGTCCCGCTCCTGATCTTCGATTCGAATTCCGTCTCGGTACTCGGCTCCCACCCACACATCTTGAAGTAGCTCCGGCGCGTTCAGCTTCCGGAACTTCGTCTCGGCCACCAACAGCATCTTCCAGATCACGGCGGTGGCGTTGGCTACCTTCATGAATCGCTTCGCCGCATCGGTCCGTAACCTCAGCGCCGCGAACGGCGACTCGATCACATTGGTCGTCCGCAGGTGCCGCCAGTGAGCTCGTGGATACCCGTAGTAGCTCACCATCCGCTCCCAGTCCTGCGCGATCAACTCGGCGGCTCGCTGCAGCCCCTGGCCACGCGCCCAGCTCTGGAACGATCCTCGACGTTGCTCAGCCTCCTTGAGCGTCTCGGCGTAGGCGATCTTCTTCAGCTTCCCCTTCGCTTCCTCCTGAGAGCGCTTCGGCACCTGGTCCAGCACGTTGACGATCCGGTGATTCCAGCACCGTTGCTCCTCGGCGTCCGGATACACCTCCCGCAGCGCCGCCCAGATCCCCAGGTGCCCGTCGCCGATCACCACCCGCGGACAGCGAAGGCCCCGCTGTCGGGCATCCCTGAGCATTCCCTTCCAGCTCTCGGTCGACTCCCGGTACCCGCTGCGCAGTGTGATGAGCACCTTGCGCCCGTCGGCCAGCCCGCCAATCGCCACCAGCAGCGCCGCCTTGTCCTTCTCCAGCCCCGCTTTCACGTACACGCCGTCGACCCACAGGTACACCAACTCCAGATCCGCCAGGCTGCGTTCGTGCCACGCGGCCGCCTCGGCGTGCCAGCGGTCCTTCACCCGCGCCACCGTGCTCGCCGACAGCGGCGCCCCCTCGCCGAACAGCCCCCGCAGCGCCAGTTCGAAATCGCCCAGCGCCAGCCCGTGCAGGTACAACTGCGGCAGCACGTCGGTGACCTCAGGCGTGCGCCGCGCACACAGCGCCAGCAGCGCGCTGTCGAACCGCTGCTGCAGCCCGCGCACCCGCGGCCGACGCACCCTCACCGTGCCGGCCCGTGTGGTCAGCTGCCGCGGCTTGCCGTAGCCGTTGCGGTAGCCGCGTTCCCCTTCATCTCGGCGACGGTAGCGGGCTCGGCCAAGAAACTGCGTCACCTCGTCCTCAAGCAATCCCTGCAGCCACTGCTGAACGTGGCGCCGGGCCATCTCCTCCATGGCCTGCCAGCACGCGCTTGACTGGGTGCTCTGCTTCGTGACCAACTCTTCCACGGCGGTGTCCTCCTGACTTTGTGGTGATTTCAGGATTCTACAGGGCGCCGCCTTTTTCGTTTACACACCTCTTGATGGTAGCTCCAGATGAGGCTTTCATATGGACATCAATAATATCAGGGCCTCGCTCAGCAGCAGTATATCATCAGGCTTCGACATCTACGAGAGGTGCCGAGGCGATTACCAACTCATCGTCCCAATCTTCCATGAGGACGGCGACATGGTGGACATCTACCTGCAGGAGAGCCCGCAGGGCGAAGCATACGTCCGGCTCTGCGACCTCGGCATGGCGCTTATGAGGCTCTCCTACTCGTACGATCTGAACACGGACGCCCGGCGGCGTATTTTCGACGACATTCTGATCAACAACCGGGTCGTGAATGACGATGGCAACCTTCGCCTCGACGTGCCCGTGGGAGCGCTCTACGAAGGAATCATGCAGTTCGCTGGCTGCGTCCAAAAGGTGTGCAACATGCGCTACTGGGCGAGGGAAACCGTCCGCAGCGCGTTCTATGATGACCTGAGCTACTACATAACATCAAACCTGACGTCATACTCTCCGGTTGCCAGCCAAGCCCCCTTGCCAAGTGCCGGGGTTTTCAGCGTGGATTGGACGCTGACGCACAATCGGCGCGACTTCTACCTCTTTGGCGTGCTCGGCAACGACAAGGCCAAGAACGTGGCGATCACTCTGCTGGAGTTCCAGAAGGCAACGCTTCCGTTCATAAGTTTGGTCATCCACGAGGACATGGAAGCGTTGGGCAGAAGAGAGCGCCAGTACCTCACCCGCAACGCCGACCGGCAATATCCGGTCCTGGACGATTTCAAGGAGAGTGTGGAGGCTGACCTGCGCCGGCTAGCAGCGTAACCGTAGAGATGGGCTCCGCCATTGCCGTTGATTGATCCGTGCCCGGCCCTTCTCCGGGGTTGGCGGATCCGACGCAAGGGCGGAGCGGGACGGTGCTTGCAAGCTGGAGCCATGCTCGCTGGCGTCCGCGCCGCCAGCGCCGAGCCTGTATGGCTCTGGCGAATCAGGGTAAGCGACCGGCGAAACCAGGCTCTATGAAGCCGGCGGCGGTGGACGCGCAGTCGGCAGGAGCGAGAGGTAGTCGGCGCGGGTGCGCGCATGCGGCAGCCTCTCGAACAGCTCGCGCAGATACCAGTACGGCTCGCGCCGGTTGGCCTTGGCGGTCTCGATCAGGCTGTACAGGATCGCGCTCGCCTTGGCTCCGCGCGGGCTGCCGGAAAACAGCCAGTTCTTGCGGCCCACCACGAACGGGCGGATCGCCTGTTCGCAGGCGTTGTTGTCCGGGCTCATCTGCGGGTGGTCCAGATAGCGGATCAGCTTCGGCCACTCGCTGAGCGCGAAGGCCACCGCCTTGCCGAGCGCCGAGCCGGGCAGCACCTGGTCGCGTTTCTCCTGCAGCCAGCCGTGGAACTTCGCCAGCACCGGTTGCACCTGTGCGCGCCGCGCGGCCACGAACCGCTCAGGGTCCTTATCGCGGTACTTCGACAGTTCCGACTCGGCGCGGTACAGCTTGGCGATGAACCCCAGCGCATGCAGCGCCGCTGCGGCCCGGCTGGACACCTTGCCCAGCGCGTCGGCGGCCTCCTTGAACGCTCGCCGCACGTGCGCCCAACAGCCCACGTGCACGATGCCGGGCTGCGCACACGGGCGCGCGTAGCCGTCGTACCGGTCGGTCTGCACGTAGCCCTGGTAGTCGCCGATGATCTGGAAGGCTACCCGCGCGGCGCGGCTGGGCTCATAGCGGTACACCACCACCGGCTCATCAGGCAGACCGCCGCGCGCCACCCACACGTAGCTCAGGTCGGTGTTGGCGCGGTCCTGCTCCTTGAGCACCTGTACGGTGGTCTCGTCGATCTGCAGGGTCGGTCCGCAGCGCAGTTTGTCGAGCAGCGCCTCCATCAGCGCCTGGCAGGCTGTGGCGGCAGCGATCATCCAGTCCGACATCGTGCGCCGCGACAGCTCGACGCCGAGGCGCGCGAACTGCCGCTCCTGGCGGTACAGAGGCAGCGCGTCGCAGAACTTCGCCGTGGCGATAAACGCCAGCAATCCCTCCGAGGCCAGCCCCTCCGAGGCCAGCCCCTTCGGGATCCGCACCGCCGGATGCTCTTCGTCGCCGGAGCCTTCGCAGTGATGACAGGCGTACTTGGGCCGCACCGTGCGGATCACCCGTACCTGCGGCGGGATCACGTCGAGCTTCTCGGAGGTGTCCTCGCCGATGCGCACCAGGGGGTGGCCACACTCACACTGCTTGTCCTGCTCGGGCAGGTCGATGACCTGCTCGATCCGTGGCAGCGCCTGCGGCAGCGGTCTGCGCCGCGGGCGGCTGCCAGTGCGCGCAAGCACCTTGGCGGCCGCCTGATCCGCGGACGGCTCATCGTCCGGCGATGGGCTGTCGGCGGAGTGTTCGATCTCATCGAACAGTCGAATCTGCAGCCGCTCGGCGGCGGTGAGCTGTTCGGTACCGCGTCCATACAGCTTGTTCTTGAACCACTCCACCTGTTAGATGCCTTAGCACGAAGTACGCTGACATTTCAACCCACCTCAGGCGATTTCCCGGTACCGGAGCTCCTCGTGGGTATGCCAGAAATCGATCCGATCAGCAGCATCCGAAGCTCCTCGATGCCGATCTCTCGGCGCGCCTCGGTCGCCGTTCGCGGCCACGGAAATCGCCCCTTCATCCACAGACAGAATCCCGTCCGATCCCAGTACACCGCTTTCAGCACGCGCCGCCGCGCGTTGCAGAACACGAACAGCGCCGTCTCGAACGGACTGAGCTGCATCTGCTCCTGCACCAGCACTACCAGCCCGTTGACCTGCGTGCGCATATCGGTCGCCCCAGGCCGTACGAAGATCCGCGCCGCGCCCAGCTCCACCCGGATCACCGCTCGCCCTCCAGCGCCTCCAGTACTTCGCGCAGATCGGTAGCCCGCACCGACGGCCTCAGCCTCAGCACGTACCGCTGGCCGACCACCAGCTCGATCGTCGCGCCCGGCTCGGCACCGCCGCCGCGCTGCCCCAGTTCGACCAGCCGCTGACTCTCCGGCCCCGAGGACTGCCTCGACTTGCCCGCCCACCGGCACAGCGACGAATACGGCAGGCCATGCCGCTCGCTGTACGCCTTGCTCGACAGGCCGCTGCTCCGCCACTCGGCAACCTGCTGGCTCCAATACTCGCGCCCGTGTCTCTCGTTCACCTCATCGTCCCTCCTGACAGGGACGATCACCCGCTATTTCAGCCGTCGTAAGGTGGGGTTCAGCGGACGCTTACGAATCAGGCAAGCGACGGACGGAATGTTCATATGTGAAGTCAAGGCTCAGAGTGATGCAACAGATCCTGTTGTTCACGCGAAGTCGCAGGCGGCCGTCACTTGGTGCAAGGAAGCGTCAGAGTTGGCGCGGGCTGGAAGCCAGAAAATCTGGCGGTATCTGCTCATAACAGACGATCTTCGGGTCGGCTCAAGTATGTTCTATGGGCTGGTTTCGAGATGCAATTCGAGCGAGAGGTAGAGCCGAGTCGGTGCGCTGAGATTAGGCCCGGTAGGTTCGTCGCGGTACGAAGATGACGCGCCCGGTCCAGTGGCCGGGATAGCGGTCGGCGATCGGGTCAGCGGCCATCGGTCACCTCCGCGCGGCGCGGCTCCAGGTCGACTGTCAGCGAGCGGAGCACGGGTCGCAGCATGCCCGGATGGTAGCTCGGTTGCTCGGCCGGCCGCAGCGCGGGCCGGCGGGCGAGCAGTGCGGGCAGGGCGACGGCCGTCTCCAGGCGCGCCAGGGCGGCGCCGATGCAGAAGTGCACGCCGTGGCCGAAGGCGACGTGGCGGAGCTCGGCGGCGGGGCGCCGGACGTCGAACCGCTCCGGGTCGGCGAACACCTCCGGGTCGCGGTTGGCCGAGGCGAGCACCAGTTGGACGAGCTGACCGCGCCGCAGGAGGACGCCGCGAATCTGCACGTCCGCGGTGACCACGCGGCGCACCGCCGGCACCGAGCCGACCCAGCGCAGGATCTCCTCGATCGCGGACGGCAGGAGTGCCGGATCGTCGCGCAGCAGCGCCATCTGCTCCGGATGGCGGAGCAGGGTGAACAGTCCGTTGGCGATCAGGTTGGCGGTGGTCTCGTGGCCGGCCTGGAACAGGATGGCGCAGGTGGCCAGCAGCTCCTCCTCGCCCAGGAAGTCGCCCGACTCGTCGGCGTCCGCCAGCGCGGTGAGCAGGTCGTCGCGCGGGGCGGCGCGCCGCTCGGCCAGCAGCGCCCGGAAGCGGTCATAGACGGCCATGGTCGTCGCCTGCACCCGCAGCGCGTTGTCGGCGCTCAGGTGGCCGTTGCCGTCGAAGTAGGCGCGCAGCGCCTGCGCGTAGTCCCGGAACAGCGGGTAGGCATCGGGGTCCGCCGACGGCGGCACGCCGAGCAGCTCCGCGATCACCCGCATCGACAGCGGGTAGGCCAGCTCGCCGACGACCTCCAGCCGGCCGGAGCGGTCCGCGCCGGCCAGGAGCTCGGTGGTGATGCGCTCCACGCTCGGCCGCAGGCCGGCGACGATGCGCGGCGTGAAGGCGCGCTGCACCAGCCGGCGCAGGCGCGTGTGGTCCGGCGGGTCGCTGTTCAGCAGGCCGCCCGCCGCGAAGATGCGGCGCAGCGGGCGCAGTCGCTCCTGCGCCGCGGCCGGCAGCCGCTCCAGCAGCGGCGTCTGGCGCCCCGCGCTGGAGTAGCGGTCCGGGGCGTGCAGCATCGCCATCACGTCGGCGTGCCGGGTGACGATCCAGCCCCGCCACGGTTCGCACCAGTAGACGGGGTGCTCGGCGCGCAGGCGCGCGTACGCCGGGTACGGGTCGGCGTAGAAGGCGTTCGACGCCAGGTGGCGGTCCAACGCCGGATCTGGCACGCTGGCCACGGTGGGCAGGGTAGCATCCGGCCCGCCGGAGGAGTCCTCCATGCTCAGAGCAGCGTTCATCGGCGCCGGCGGCAGGGCGCGATCGGCCCACTATCCCACCGTGACCACGGTGGCGGACGTGCGCGTCGACGCGGTGTGCGAGCTCGACGCGGCGCTCATGGCGCAGGTGGTCGGGCAGTACGACATACCGCGGACGTTCGGCGACTACCGGCAGATGCTCGACGCGGTCGACCTCGACCTGGTCTACGTGATCATGGGCGAGGAGCTGATGGCGGCGATCGCCATCGACTGCATGAACGCCGGCAAGCACGTGTTCATCGAGAAGCCGGCCGGCGCGAACCCGGAGGAGTCGCGTGCGCTGCTTCAGGCGGCGGAGGAGAACGGCGTTACCTGCGCGGTCGGCTACCAGCGCCGCTTCGCCGCGGTTTCCGTGGAGGCGAAGCGACTGGTCCAGGAGCACGGCGGGCCGACGCTCGCAGTCGGCGAGTTCCACAAGTGCCTGCTCGGCCGATCCAAGCCGCCGCGCACGACCATGTGGCAGGATGTCTGCCACGCGGTCGACCTGGTCCGCTACCTGGCCGGCAGCGAGGTGGCCGAGGTCACGGCGTTCCAGGATGCCCGCGGCACGGAGTGGACCAACGACTACACCTCGCTGATGCGCTTCGAGAACGGCGCCACCGGGGTCGTGCTGGCTCACCGATCTTCGGGCGGACGCACGCTCAAGGGCGAGCTGCACGGCTTGGGCGTCGGCTGTTCCTTCAGGATTCCCGACCACCTCGAGGTGCTGGAGGATGACCGCGAGCCGCGCACCGAGCACGGCGCCGACCTGGCCGGCGTGCCGGCGGACGACTCGCGCGCCTATGACGGCACCCTGGAGATGCACCGCCACGTGGCCTCCTCGATCCGCGACGGCTCCACGCCGATCAACGACATCCGCGACGTCGTGCACACCTCCGACCTGGTGGCGCGCCTGGAAGGCGACTCGGCCTTCGAATAGGCGCCCGGCACCGACGAAGGGATCCGTGCAGTCACGCGGCGGGAGCTCGCACCCGGACGCATCACCCGGGCAGAGCATCCTCTCCCTGCGCGATGCGCACCAGTACTTCCCGAGCGGCCGCCGCCAGTTCGTGCGCGCCGTGGACGGCGTCGACCTGGACCTCCGTGACGGGCAGTCGCTGGGACTGGTCGGCGAGTCGGGCAGCGGCAAGACGACTATCGGGCGCATGATCGCGCGGCTGCTGGAGCCCACCGGCGGCGCCATCACCTTCGCTGGGCAGGACGTCACCCACCTGCGCGGCCGGGCGCTGCGCCGCTACATGCCCAACGTGCAGGTCGTGTTCCAGGACCCGCACACTTCGCTCAATCCGCGGCTGCCGATCGGCCGCATCATCGCCGAGCCGCTGCGCATCAACCGCGCGGGCAGCCGCCGGCACATCCGGCGCCGCGTGCACGAGTTGCTCGACACCGTCGGCCTGTCGGCCCGCGACGCCGGCCGCATGCCGTCCGACTTCTCCGGGGGGCAGCGGCAGCGCATCGCCATCTGCCGCGCCATCGCGCTCAACCCCCGCATCGTGGTGTGCGACGAGGCGGTGTCCGCCCTCGACGTGTCCATCCAGGCCAAGATCCTCAACCTGCTCAACGACCTGCAGCGGCAGTTCGCGCTCACTTACCTGTTCATCTCGCACGACCTGAGCGTGGTGCGGCTGGTCTCCGACCGGATCGCGGTGATGTACCTGGGAAAGCTGGTGGAGACCGCTCCCGCCGACGCGCTGTTCGCGGAGCCGCTGCATCCCTATACGGAGGCGCTGCTGGCGTCCGTGCCCGATCCCTACGACCGCAAGGGATTCGCCGTGTTGCCGGGGGAGATCCCGAGCAACATCACGCCGCCGCGAGGCTGTCGCTTCCATACCCGCTGTCCGCGTAAGATGGAGGTCTGCGAGCGCCGCTCGCCGGCGCTGCATGAAGTAGCGGAAGGAAGGTCGGTCGCCTGCTTCCTCCACCACGAGGTTGAAGAGGAGCGGCCGGCCTCGAACCCGCACGGCCCGGGAGGCCGAACGACAACATGGGGGAGGAACCCATGAAGACCACTGCACGGCTCGGCGCCATCGCGTCGGTCCTGCTGCTGCTCGGCGCGCTCACTGCCGCGGCCGACGGCACGACGCTCAGGATCGGCCAGGTCGGCGACATCCGCAGCCTGGAACCGTACCGCAACGCGACGCCCAACTACCTGTTCATCGAGAACCTCTACGACCAGCTCCTGTTCAATCCGCGCAACGGCGGGTTCGAGGGCGAGGCGGCCGTGTCGTGGGAGGTCTCGTCCGACTTCACCACCGCCACCGTCACGCTGCGCGAGGGCATGGTCAGCCACGACGGCACGCCGGCCGACGCGCATATGCTCAAGTGGGACATCGAAGAGCGGCGCAAGGGCTGGGGCCGCTCCGACATGCCCGTGTTCGGCGGCGTCGACGCGACCGTCAACGTCATCGACGACCTGACCGCCGAGATCACGTTCAGCAAGCCGTTCGCGAACATGGAGACCAAGCTGTCGCTGTTCATGCTCACCGACCCCGACATGTACCTGCGCGACGACGGCGCCGTGGCCGAGTTCAACCAGGAAGACAAGGTGATCGGCAGCGGCCCGTTCATGCTGACGGAGTACGAGCCCGGATCGCACATGTACTGGGAGAAGTTCGCCGACCACTGGGACGCGGACTCGGTCGCGCTCGAGCGGGTGGAGATCACCTACTTCGGGGACGCCGCCGCCATGGTCGCGGCCCTGGAAGCGGGCGAGATCGACCTGGCCTACCGGCCGCCCTACGCGGACGCGGTGCGCTTCCTGGACGACTCCGACTACACCGTCTGGATCCCGGAGACCGTCGGTCTGGCCTCCATCCTGATGGTCAACCCCAACGCGCCGGGCCTGGAGGACAAGCGCGTGCGCCAGGCGGTCAGTTGGGCGATCAACCGCGAGGCGGTCTCCAGCGCCATCTTCGAGGGGCTGGGCATGGCCACCGCCTCACCGGCGGTCCCGTCGAGCTTCGCCTACACGCCGGAGCTGGACGCCATTCCGCCGCAGGGTGACCCGGACAAGGCGCGCGATCTGCTGGCCGCGGCCGGCAACCCGGAGGTGAGCGTGAAGTTCACCTACCCGTCGAACGACACCTCGGCGGAGCTCATCGCGCAGGTGGTGCAGGCCAACCTCAAGGACGTTGGCATCACCCTGGAGCTCGACCCGCAGGAGCGCAACATCTACATCCAGATGCGCACCAGCCAGACCTTCCAGATGATGGCCTCGGTCATGGCCGGCAGCAACGGCCATCCGGCCGACCTGACCGACAGCTTCGTGTTCCATCCGGCCAACCACGGCTTCTTCAACGACCCGGAGGAGACGGTCATCCCCGAGTACCAGAGCTATGTCGACAACTTCAACAAGGGCATGGCCGCCACGACCGAGGCGGAGTCGGTGGAGGCGTGGTCGAACGCGCTGCTGGCGATCAACGATGGCGCCTGGGTACTGTTCCTGAGCTCACAGCCCTACATCAGCGTGAGCACGTCCGCGCTCAAGGGGCTCACCTGGACCCAGCACGACAAGCCGGTGTTCAAGTACGTCCACTTCGAGTAGTTCTCACATAGGTCGAGCTTGAATCATGCGAGCCGGTGCCGCCCCGGAGCGGCACCGGCTCCTTCGCTCCATAAGCCACTGAACCCATGAGGTCGTACGTCGTGCGCCGCCTGCTCGGCGTGATTCCGGCGCTGTTCATCGGCTCCATCCTCATCTTCCTGATCATCCACCTCATCCCGGGCGATCCGGCGGTGCTGCTGGTGCCCATGTCGCCGCCGCCGACGCAGGAGCTGATCGCGGAGGTGCGCGCCGCCTACGGGTTCGACAAGCCGCTCTACGAGCAGTACCTGATCTGGCTGGGCAAGCTGCTGCGCGGCGACCTGGGCGACTCGCTCAGCAAGCCGGCCTGGACGGTGGCCGAGCTGATCACCAAGAAGATCGGCGTCACCCTGCACGTGACCGCCGGCGCCTTCCTGGTGTCGGTGCTGATCTCGCTGCCGCTCGGGATCAGGATGGGGCTGTATCCCGACGGCTTCCTGGCGCGGCGGGTGCTGCCGGTCTACACCGGCATCGGCTTCGCCATCCCGCCGTTCTGGCTGGGCATCCTGCTGATCCTGTTCTTCAGCGTGTTCCTGGGCATCTTGCCGACTTCGGGCTTCCGCAGCATCACCGAGGACCCGATCCAGTCGATCCGCTTCCTGATCATGCCGTCGCTGGCCGGCGGCATCTCGGGCGCGGTGGTGTACACGAATTTCATCTCGGCATCGGTGAGCGAGATCGCGAAGAAGGAGTTCATCCTGGCCGCGATCGCCAAGGGGCTGCCGCGGCGCCGGGTCGTGTACCGGCACATCCTCAAGAACGCGCTGATCCCGGTCGTGACCGTGGCCGCCCTGCAGCTTGGCACGACGGTGGGCGGGGCGGTGGTGACCGAGAGCGTGTTCGGCATTCCCGGCATCGGGCGGCTGCTGGTGGACGCCATCACCGCCCGCGACTACGCGGTGGTGCAGGCCGACTTCATGGTGCTGATCTGCGCGGTGATGCTGGCCAACCTGCTGGCCGACCTGCTGTACGGCTGGCTGGACCCGCGCATCAGGCTGGACTGATGGGCGCGGGAGAGAGCACGGAGCCGGGTTCGGCGGTCGTGGCCGCCGGACGACACGTCGCCGCCGTTCTGGGCCAGGCGGCCAGGCGAATGAAGGTGGCCGAGTGGCTGGGGGTCCTGGTGCTGGTCGCCTACCTGCTCATGACGCTGATTCCGGGCGCGCTGGCCACGCACGATCCGATCGAGCAGGACATCCTGAACCGGCTGGCATTCCCGTCCGCCGAGCACTGGTTCGGCACCGACGAGCTGGGACGCGACCTGTTCAGCCGCTGCATCCACGGCGCGCGCACCTCGATCCGAACGGCCGTGATCGCCGTGCTGTTCAGCGTGATCGTCGGCGCGACCGGCGGGCTGTTCTCCGGCTACGTCGGCGGCCGCCTGGACGAGCTCCTCGCCCGTACCAACGACATCCTCGTCTCCTTTCCCGGCATCATCATCGCCATGGCACTGATCGCGGTGACCGGCCGCAATCCCATCGTCCTGGCGCTGGTGATCGGCCTGGTGAACACGCCGGCGATCTTCCGCGTGACGCGCGCGGTGGCCCTGCAGGTGCGGGTGCTGCCATACGTGGACGCGGCGCGCTCGGCCGGGGCGTCCAACCTGTACATCATGTTCCGCACGGTGCTGCCCAACTGCACCACGGAGGTCTTCATCCAGGCGCTGCTGATCGCCACACGCGCCATCATCACCGAGTCCAGCCTGAGCTTCCTGGGGCTGGGGATTCCTCCCCCGAATCCCTCCTGGGGGGCGATGCTCAACACCGGCCGCAACTACATGAAGCGCATGGTCTGGTACGGCGTGATCCCTGGCCTGTTCCTGATGGGGCTGATCCTGGCGCTGCAGTTCGTGTCGCGCTACCTGCGCCGCGTGTCGCGCTCGTGATCGGCGAGGGTGCGGGCGGCGGCCACGGCGCGTTGCTGGTGGTCGAGGACCTGCAGACCCGGTTCGAGCTGGAGCGCGGCGTGGTGCAGGCCGTGAGCGGATCGAGCTTCTCCGTCGACCGGGGCGAGACGCTGGGCATCGTCGGCGAGTCCGGCTCCGGCAAGTCGGTCACGGTGCGCTCGATCCTGCGCCTGATCCGCCCGCCGGGACGGATCGCGGCCGGCAGGGTGCTGCTGGACGGGGTGGACCTGCTGGCGCTCGACGAGCCGGCGATGACCGCCGTGCGCGGCCGGGAGATCAGCATGGTCTTCCAGGAGCCGTCGGCCGCCCTCAACCCGGTGCTGACGGTGGGAGAGCAGATCTCGGAGGTGCTGATCACGCACCTGGGCATGAGGAAAGGCGAGGCGCGCGAGCGCGCCGTCGGCCACCTGCGCGACGTCGGCATCCCGGCGCCCGAGCGGCGCTGCCGCGACTACCCGCACCAGTTGAGCGGCGGCATGCAGCAGCGCTGCATGATCGCCATCGCGCTGGCCTGCGACCCCAAGTTGCTGATCGCCGACGAGCCCACCACCAGCCTGGACGTGACCATCCAGGCGCAGATCCTGACGCTGCTCTCCAACCTGGTGCGGGAGAAGGGGGCGGGGCTGATCTTCATCACGCACGACATCGGCGTGATCGCCCAGATCGCCGAACGGATCATGGTCATGTACGCCGGCAAGATCGCGGAGCTCGGCAGCACCGCGCAGGTGATCGACGACCCGCAGCACCCCTACACCGTGGAGCTGCTCAAGTCGCTGCCTAGCCTCAGCACCGCGAAGGGGGTGCGGCTGGAGGAGATCGCCGGCGACGTCCCGGACCTGGCCGACGTGCCGCCGGGCTGCCGGTTCCACCCGCGCTGTCCGCGCGCGTTCGAGCGCTGCGCGCAGGAGGTGCCGCCGCTCGACGAGACGGGCGGCGGCCGGCGCGTGGCGTGCTGGCTGTATGATGAGGCGCGCGCGTGATAGCCGCCTACACGGCGACACCCGGCTCCGCCGGCTACGTCGCGATCGAGCACTTCACCGGCTCGGTCGGCGGCAAGTCGGGGCTCGTTCGTCCTGCAGCACAGCGGTCTGATGAACCAGGGCGATTCCGCGCTGACGGTGACGATCGTTCCGGACTCCGGCACGGGCGAGCTGGCCGGGATCTCGGGCACGCTTGAGATCGACAGCGAGGCGGGAACGCACACCTACGTGCTCGAGTACGAGCATCGATGACCGAGCGCTATCTCGTGATGCCACTGGACTCCGGATGGCGTCAAGGCGATGACCCTCTCGTATGGTACCTTGAAAAGAGGCTCGGCGTCGTCGCCACGGCGCGCAACTGGAACACCTTGGAGAAGATCGTGGTCATTCGAACAGTTCGGCATGGGTGCCGACGCGGGTAAAATAGATGGATCCGCTTGGTCCGTCCGTGTCGTCTTGGTCCGTTTACTGGCCGCTGGCTTCTTCAAGCTCGGCAAACATCTCGTCCGCGCTCGCGAACCGTGCCTTGCGCGTCTTCACCATCTCGTCCACCTCGGCCATGGCGCTGCGGGTTTGCGCGTTCGGCACCTTGAGTTCGAGCGGGAAGGCCTGATCGACCGCGATGCGATGGAACAGCAACCGCACGGCATCGGAGGGCGTCAGCCCCATCGCCGCGAGCGCCGTCGTCGCCTTGCGCTTCATCTCGGTGTCGTGGGCCGTGCGCCACTCCTCGCCCAGGGCGATCGGCGTCAGTACGGAGTACGCCACTTTCCGCCTGCGCTGCCACGTCCTCCGGGGCCACCGGTCCACTGTCGCTGTCGTCGCGGCAGTTGCCACCAAGCCGTAGGTCTCGCCCCAGCCTTCGGCGCCGTCGGACGACGTGACCCGCACCAGCACCGAGCGGTCGAATGTCCGGTAGACGGTGCGGTTGCTGCGGCGCACGAAGTAGCCCTTGGCGTTGACCGTTCCCCCTCGCGGAGCGGGCCGAGGCAGGGATCGTCCCGCGGCAGCGCGAGTCGCCTAATCCTCGTAAACAGCCATAAATAGGTGACTCACTGACACCCAGCCGGTTGTGATTCCCCCGTCCATTACCACACTCCGCGCGGGAATCCAGAGGACCATCCGAGCCGTCCGCGAACCGCTCCGAACCTCAGCCCATTCATTGTCCGCCGCCGTTCAGAGCCAGCAACCGCCGCAGAACCTCGTCGTCGGAGATATCCGCCGACCAACCGTACGCGGCGGCCGGCCGCGTCAAGAGCCTCGTGCGCATCAGCGAGCCACTGCGGGCGGGCGTTGTAGAGGTTCGTCAGCGTGCGCTTCTTGAGCGCCTTCGCAGCGTCCTCGTCGCGCGGAACCGGCGGCTTCGGGTAGCCCGGAACCGGCTCGTCGACCCACTCGACCCATCCCGGCGGATTGGGCCAGCGGTTACGCAACTCGACGCCCGACCCTGACCTTCGTTCACCGGCCTCTTCCGTTCGCGTGCGCGGCGTTACGGCACCCCCATACGGTGTCATATTCGCACCGGCCGGTACCGCGTGGAGGGGTGTCAGTTCCGTTGGCGCCTTCGTAGCCCCGCTTCGCGTCGCCGCCCACGCCAGTCTCTGGACGCAGGCGTCAGTCTCCGTTGGCACGCACCTTAAACTGTCCACCATGCTCCTGCAGGACGTTCTCGTGGACGAGATCGTTCAGCACCGTGCTGAATCGCGACCGGAGCTCCGATCCCGCCCGGCGGAAGCCGAACAGCCGGGTGGCGCGGATCACCGCGCTGTCGGCGTCGATGCCGTAGCTGTGGCGGACGACGTGCAGCAACGCGGCAGCCACTTCCTCTGGCGCGAGCATGTCGGGTTTGCTCAGGCTGGAGGGCAGATCGTCGTCGCGGCGCCGGACGTCAGGCGAATCATGCCCGGCGCGCCACAGGAAGTCGCCCCGGCGTTGGATCGCACCCGTGGCGGCCAGGCGTTCCGCGAGGGCGGCGATGGCGCGGATGCGCTTCTTCGTGGCTCTCTGGTTCTGCGCGGCCATGCGGCGTGTCGCTTCTTCGACGTGGATCGGGCTCTCGACATCCACGATGTGCAGCAGCGACTGGCTCTCTCCGTCACCGTGCTCGATCGTGATCCGGGCCAGCTCGTAGCGACAGCTCGCGTCGTCGACCGGTCGGACCACGGGCTCGTCGCGCTGGACGGGTCTCGACGACAGCGCATCGCGGGCGGGGGCCGGCGGCGCACCCGCGCCGGCGCGCCGAATCGCCCCGTCGACCTTCTCGATCTCGCGTCGGTGGTCCTGGAACCAGTCGGTGCTCCAGATGCGGTGGATCGTCCACCCGAGCCCTTCGAGGATCTGCTGGCGCAGACGGTCGCGGTCGCGGGCCGAGCGGGCGCTGTGATAGGTGGCGCCGTCGCACTCGATGCCCAGCAGGTATCGTCCCGGCCGGCGCGGGTCGACGACCGCCAAGTCGATGAAGAACCCCGCGGAGCCGATCTGATGCTCGACGCGGTGGCCGCGCCCGCGCAGAGCGTCGGCGACCGCGGTTTCGAACGGCGAGTCGGCGTCCCGGCCGGTCGCCCTGGGGACGTCGAGGACGCCGGTGTCGGCGTACTGCAGAAATGTCTTCAGCGCCTCCACGCCGCGCGCACCGCTACGACTCAGGTCGAGGTCGTCGGCGGTGAAGTTGGCGTGGACCTCGCACCTCCGCCGCGCTCGGGTGATCAGGACGTTGAGCCGTCGTTCGCCGCCTTCCCGGTTGAGCGGGCCGAAGTTCTTCCGCATGGACCCGCTCGCGATCCGGCCGTAGCCGACACTGATGAGCATCACGTCGCGTTCGTCGCCCTGCACGTTCTCCAGGTTCTTGACGAAGAACGGCTCTTCGGGGTGATCCGCGAAGAACGGTTCGGTGGAAGGGTCCCGGCGTCGGCGGATCTCCACTTCGTCCTCGATTCGCCGCGCCTGTGACAGACTGAAGGTCGCCACGCCGAGCGTCAGGCGCGGTGACTTGCGTGCATGGGCCATGACCGCGTCGGCGACGACGCCGGCCTCACCGGCGTTGATGCGGGCACCCCGTTCGTAACGCGTGTCCGCGTGCAGGCGGAAACGCAGGCCGGTTTCCTCCCGGCCTGCATCCGGGCCCGGAAAGAGCACCAGCCGGTCGTCGTAGAACTCATGGTTGGAGATGGCGATCAGCGACTCGTGGCGGCTGCGGTAGTGCCGGCGCAGCATCCGCTCGGGCGCGCCGGCCGCGCGGAACATGCCCAGGATGCTCTCGATATCGCGGGTGGACGTCGTCGCTTCGTCGTCGTCGTCGCCATCATCGTCCTCGATGCGTTCGAAGAAGCTGGTCGGCGGGAGCTGCCGGCTGTCGCCGACCACGACCGCCTGACTGGCGCGCAGCAGCGCGCCCATCGCGTCGACCGGCCGGACCTGACTAGCTTCGTCGAAGATGACCAGATCGAAGCGCACCGAATCCGGCGGCACGAACTTGGCTATCGACAGGGGGCTCATCATGATGATCGGCTTGATCTGCAGGATCGCGTTGCCGCCCTCCGTCATCAGTCTGCGCAGCGGCAGGTGGCGCCTCTTCTTCTCGAACTCGCGGCGCACGACGCCGAGCTGTCCACCGCCCTCCCCGCGAGGTAGGCGCTCCCAGTGGGCGTCGGCGACCAGCGCCCGATTGTGCTGGAACAGATCGAGATCGAGCTGCCGGAACCGGTCTATGACCTGCTGGTGTGTGGCGCCGTCGAACTCGGCGAGCACCGGTTGCTCGTCGAAGGCCTGTCGGATCAACGCAAACAGGCGGCAGTGTTCGATGAGGTCGGTGAGATGCCGTCCCGCATCCTTCCAATGCGACGCGATCTCCGCAACCGCGCCCAGGCCTTCGTCGGCGAGGCGGGCGGCGTGCTGATTGAAGTGGACGATGTCGTCCAGCGTTTCGATTTTGTCGCGCCCATGTTGCAGCCAGGCCGACAGGTCGGAGAAACGACGTTCAGCTAGGGCCATCCCCTCGGGGACTCTCTCGGGCTGCACGTCGAGTTGGCTGGCGACCGCATCCACCGTGCCGGTGAGCGTGTCCATCGCGGAACGACAGCGGGCGGCGCGGTCCTCGATCGCGGGGCGCTCGAGGCCGCGGTCGAGGATGTCGTGTATAGCGTCGGCGACCGCGCCGACGGCCCGGTCGGCATGCAGGTCGAGCAGCCAGGCCACGGTCTCGCCGAACTCCCGCTGGGCGCTGACGTCGCCGTCGAGCGGCGGCTCGAGCGCGAGCCGCGACAACAGCTCGCGCGAGCGCTCAATCGTGGCGCGCAGTCGCCGCGCGTCCAGGATCGCGTCCACGATCGCGAGCTGCTTCGAGCCGTCGGTGGGCAGCTCGCCCCGGCACAGCATGCGCAGTCCGTCGCGCGCCGTGCGGTACTTTCTGGAGACGCCGCGCCACCAGCGCCGGCTCCATGTCCAGATCGGCTGGCGCCAGGACTCCACGTCGGCATCCCAGGCGTCGCGACGCAGCAGCGGCGCGTAGGCGTCGTGCAGGTCCGCGTGCTCGCCGATCGCCCGGGCCGCGCTGCGCAGCTCGTCGGCGCGGGCGATCCAGTCCGGACTGCGGTGGTCGAACCCCGCGAGGCGGGGCGCGCCGGCGGCCCGGACGGCGGTTCCGACCAGCATGTCCAGCGCCTGTGCGGTGTCGGGCGTCGATTCGGCGCCGAGCGACTGCCGCAGGTCCTCCGCGGCGGCCCGCAGGGCGGCGACCGCTTCGCAAGCGGCGGTGAGCGACCTGGCGACGGCGGCCCGATCCATCCGCAGCAGCGTCCGCCGGCCGCTGGGCCAGAAATGGTGGTCGACGGGCGCGCCGATGATGTCGACGATCACCTGTCGCAGCACCTCGACGCGGTCTCGGCGCGCCGTGAATTCTACGCGGGTCCAGGACGGCGCCGCCGCAATCTCGATCGGCGGCCACGCGGCGGACCCGGCCTGCTCGAGCTGGGCCAGCCTCCCGATCGCATCGTGCGGCGAGACGCCGCTCGCGCCGATCGGCGTGTTGACGGCGCGGGAATACGCATTGAGACGCTTACGGTTCTCGGCGAGCACCGCGCGATCTTCCGTGGGGTCGTCCAGGCACGGCTTCCCGAGCGCTAGGGTTCGCTTGAGTTCATCGAGCACCGCGCGTTTGTTCGCGGTGTGGCTGTGCAGCTCCAGACAGGCGTCGCCGATGTGGATTTCGTCCAGCCGCCGCTTGACCACGTCGAGCGCCGCCATCTTCTCGGCGACGAACAGCACCTTCCTGTCGTCGGCCACGGCCTCGGCGATCAGGTTCGTGATGGTCTGCGACTTGCCGGTTCCCGGTGGTCCCTGAATGACGAGGTTGCGGCCGTGCTTGACGTCGATGATGGCGAGGGTCTGGGAACTGTCGGCATCGACGACATGGTGCGTGTCGGAGACACCGAGATGATCGTCGAGATGGTCGTCTTCGGTGATGGTCGAGTCCGGCTCCCGGAACCCGTCTTCCCCGAGCAGGGCCCGAATGACGGGATGATCGCCTGGCCGCTCGCCCTCGGGCCACGACGCGGGATCGAGATCCTTGTAGATGAGCAGCTTGTTGAAGGAGAAGAAGCCGAGGTGGATCGCGCGATCGTCGACCGACCACCGATCCTCCGCCCTCACGGCCGCTCTCGTCTTTTCGAAGTACTCATCGACGTCGATGTCCTCCACGTCCGGCAGATCGGGGAGGCGAAGACCGAAATCCTGCGAGAGTTTCGCCTGCAGCGAGAGGTTGGCGGCGATCTCGTCCTCGGTGAAGCGCAGGGTGAATCGCGTTCTCGCATTCGTCCGGCACAACGCCGCCGGGACCAGTATCAGCGGCGCCGTGCGCATGTCGCTGCTCGAAGCGGATTCGTACCACCGGAGCATCCCCAAGGCGAGATAGAGGATGTTGACGCCCTCCTCTTCGATGGACGTGTGCGCGGAACGGTAGGTGTTACGGAGACGGCGGCCGAGCTGTGTGTTCTCGTACGGCGTCTGGAGGCGGTTGTCGGTATGCCGATCAGCGGGTCTCGACGCGTCCGGGTCGGCGGCCATCAGCGACAGCAGGTCCTCCGGCACATCCTGAACATCGGCCGTCGGGGCGCCGGGGGCCGCGCTCGCCGGCTGGAAGGACATGGGACGTCTGTCGCGCACGAGAACCCGGAACGTCTCGCTTGGCATCTCGTCGACGACGGCCAGTCCCCGCATCTTCGACGGGCGGAAGTTCAGCAGGGGGTTGCGCAGTGTGAGGTCGAGGAGGTCCCGACGGGATCGGTCCAGCCGATCAGCGACCGAGTCCTTGTTGGGCATCGCGCCCGGCGGGTCGGATGTCGTCATAGAACTCCCCGGGTCGCCTGACGTGGCGCCCTTGCTATTGTTCGCATCGGATCGCAATCGGCGGCTTGTGACGAGGTCGGGCGCGGTCGGAGGAGACGCCGACGGTGGCGCAGGCATCCCGGTGCGACGCTCGCGCGGGGCGTAGTTGGCCTTCCGCAGGAAGATTTGGCAGCGTGAGCACGAACGACTGGACGGACGCGACCGGTGGCTCACGCGTTCGTCTCCGATTGCGCGGCCGGCAGCGGCTCGATCAGCAGATCGCGCACCGCGTCGAGCATCACCGCCAGCTCGGAACGGTCGTGCTTGTCGAGCGCCGGCACCGGCGCGCGCACGAACTCCGAACGGATCAGCCCGCGCCGGCGCAGCGTCGCCTTGGTCATGCTCATGCGGAACACTGCCTGCATGTTCAACAGCGGCAGCACCCTCCCGAACAGCGCCCGCAGGAGCGGCTCGTCGCCGCGGCGGTGGGCGGCGACCATCGCCGCGTGCACCTCGGTCAGCTCGCAGGCCGGCATCGTCCCGCCCGCGCCGCGCAGCAGCTCGTCGGCCAGGTAGCGGCCGCCGGCGCCATCACCATCGCCGCGGTCGCGCCCAAGCCCCTGCCATGCGAGGCGAGGGACGCAGCCGCGCGCGGCGTCGGCGACCGCTGCCAGGGCGGCGGTCCGTTCTTCGACGGTCAGTGCGCTGAATTCGCTGGCCTCGCCCGGGGTACACTAACCCGTCGGCGCCGGCGTCCACCGTGTCGGGATCTACCATGCGGTTCGCCATGCCGGCGCCTCGCCGGCCATGGAGGATATGAGCATGCCCAAGGATACCGCGATGCGGTCCGGCGAGGCCGGCTTGCCATGGCCCGCCGGGCACCGTGCCGATACGATGTCCATCGTTCTTCGGAACGCGGATAGCTGATGAGTACGACATTCACCTTTGTTCCGGCGCGCGACCGGCCCGTGTGGAGCACGGCGCCGCTGACCACCCGCATGGTGTCGCCGTACCGCGACCGCGCCGGCCGCGTGCACGTCTTCGCCGACTCGTTCGACCCGAGCGAGCCGGGAAGGTTCCAGGACCGGCTGAGCTCCTGGGAAGCGGTGCAACGCTACTACTCGACCCGCGACTTCGAGCGCTTCGACGACCACGGCGTGGTCGTCGGACGCGGGCGCTGGACCGGCGATGCGGCCACCTCGGACGCGGACTGCGTGGGCGCCGGCAGCCCCGGCGTGACCGTGGCCGGCGACCGGGTGCTGCTGTTCTACGCCGGCCGCGGGCCGGCCGATCCGGCGGGGCCGTTCGAGCACAGCATGAACCGCGCAGATCTGCCGGGGCAGATCATGCTGGCCATCGCACCTGCCGATGCCGACGGCGCGCCCGCCGGTCCGTTCGTGAAGCAGGGCGCGGTGACCGACTACGGAGCCCCGTGGCGCTCGATTCGGCACGACGACCCGCGGCCGGTGGTCGCCGGAGATGAGATCCTGCTGTTCTTCAAGGGAATAGGACCCGGCGACACCTACGCCAACCGGGTCATCGGGCTGGCCCGTACGCCGATCGACCGGCCTGAGGGGCCGTACGCGATCCATCCCGAGCCGGTGCTGCGATCCGAGCGCGGCTGCGAGTCGCCGCGCGTGTTCCGGGTCGGCGACGAGTGGCACATGTTCGTGCTGCGCTACAGCACGCCCGAGAGGCCGGGGATGCGCCGCTACGGCCACTACCGCGGTGCGGACCCGTTTCACTGGGAGCTGGTCAACGACGATGCCTACGTCACCACCAGCGACCGCCCCGGCGTTGGCGCGGCCGACATGTGCCCGGTATGGACCCCGTTCGACGACGGGTCACCTCGCCTGGCCCTGGCCAACCGCATCGACGACGGCACCTTCGGTGACCCCGGCCTGTTCAAGCAGTGGCTGTGGGAAATCCGCGAGGTCCCGGCCGTCCGCTGACCGCTTGGCTGCACGAATTAATGAGGTTAATGGTGAAGTCGTTAAACTCGTTAATCTGAGTAAACTCCCTTCCCCCCACTGAGTTGACCGTCGAGTCCGATTGCTGATCGGGGCGCTGAAGGGATAAAGGAGCTGCGTGATGGCTGAGCCGGACCGGAGAGACGAGCGGGAGGTGGAGTTGCGCATGGCGCTGCTCCGGGAGCGGTACGGGGACCGGTTCGCGGAGCCGGAGCAGGAGGCAGAGGTGCGCAGACAGGTGACCCAGGAGCTGGTCAAAGCCTCCCGGACGCTGCGGGAGGCCGTGGTCGAGCCGGAGCACGAGCCGTTTCCGCCGTTCCGGCCCTACCGGAGCGATGACCGGTGAACGAGCGCGACGCCGTCTTCCTGCCGGTGCGCGAGCTGGCCGAGCGGGTACGGGCGCGGCAGGTGTCGCCGGTGGCACTGACGCGGCTGTTCCTGGACCGGCTGGAGCGCCTCGGCCCGCGGTACAACGCGGTGGTCACGCTCACTCCGGAACTGGCCGAGAAGCAGGCGCAGGAAGCGGAGCGGGAGATCGGGGAGGGGAGCTACCGTGGTCCGCTGCACGGCATCCCGTACGGCCTCAAGGACGTGTTCGCCACCAAGGGCTACCCGACCACCTGGGGCGCGGGGCCTCTGCGCGACCAGGCGTTCGACTACGACGCCACCATCGTGCGCAGGCTGCGGGACGCCGGCGCCGTGCTGGCCGCCAAGCTGGCGATGGTGGAGCTGGCCGGCGGCACGGGCTACCGGCGGGCGAACGCCTCGTTCACCGGCCCCGGCCTCAATCCGTGGGACACGGGGACATGGAGCGGTGGCTCGTCCAGCGGATCCGGGTCGGCGGTCGCGGCAGGGCTGGTGCCGTTCGCGATCGGCACCGAGACGTGGGGGTCGATCGTGGGGCCGTCCACCAACTGCGCCGTGTCCGGGCTGCGGCCAACCTTCGGCCGCGTGAGCCGGCACGGCGGCATGCCGCTCACCTACGGCATGGACAAGCCGGGGCCGATGTGCCTGACCGCCGACGACTGCGGCCTCGTGCTCGACGCGGTCGCCGGCCATGACGATCGCGACGAGGCGACCACGAATCGGACCTACGAGTACCGACCCCACCGCTCCGAGCGCCGCCGCTACCGGTTGGGGGTCCCCAGGGGGGTGCCCGACGGCTCGCAGCCGGGCGTGCAGGACCGGTTTCGGGACGCGCTGGACGTGCTGGCGGAGGTGGCGGACATCGAGGAGGTCGAGCTTCCGGACCTGCCGTATGCCGAGGTGTCCAGCACGATCTTCCTGGCCGAGTCGGCCAGCGTCATGGAGGAGCTCATCGACAGCGGCATCACCGCCGGGCTCACCGCGCCGGAGGCGCGCATCGGCATCTATCCCCGCGCCGCGGTGCTGGCCACCGACTACCTGCGCGCGCTGCGCCTGAGGCGCACCATCGCCGTGGCCGCCGACCGGCTGCTAGCGCGCTACGACGCTTTGCTTTCGCCCACGCGGCCGACGGTCGCGCCGCCGGCCGACCGGCCCTGGGTCAAGAAGCCCGGGGAGCGCGCGGCCGATCCTCTGGGAGCGTTCGGGAGCTGCATCGGGCTGCCGGCGACCTCGGTGCCGATGGGGTTCGCGGACGAAGGCTTGCCGATCGGGCTGCAGATCCTGGGTCGTGCCTATGACGAGAACGTGGTGCTGGCCGTCGCCTCCGCCTACCAGGAGCTGACCGACTGGCATGCCCGGCATCCTCAGGACCTGCTGCAGGGCATCGCAGCGGACTGACCCGAGCTCCCGGGTATAATCACCGCGGATCACGATGGAGGTTAATCCCCGCGTCGGCGTGTGCAGCATCGCCTTCAAGGAGCGGAGCGCCGCCGACGCGCTGCGCGCCATCGCCGCCGCCAGCGCCGACAGCGTCGAGCTGTGGGGCCAGCCGCCGCACCTGCCGTATCCCGTGGACGAGGCGTGGTGTTCCGCCCTGCGCGAACAGGCGGCCGAGCTGGATCTGAGCTTCTGTGCGCTCGGCTCCTACCACTGTCCGGGGCGCCATCCGTCCTACGACGGCCATCCGGTGACCAGGGAGAACCAGCTCGCTGCCGCGCGGGCGCTGGGCGCGCCGATCGTGCGCATCTGGCCAGGCAGCGCCGCCCGTGAGGCCACGGAGCCCGCGGAGCGGGAACGCCTCTATACGGAGATCCGCGACTTCGCCGACGCCGCCGGCGACGACGGCATCCTGGTGGTCCTGGAGCGGCACGTCGGCTCGCTGACCGAGGGATGGGATTCGCCGCTCACGGTGCTTGCCGAGGTCGACCACGCCAACGTGGCGCTCAACTACCAGGTGGTGTACCCGGCGCCGCGTGAGGAGCTGGCCACCCGCGCGGTGCCCGACTACCGGCGCCTGCTTCCGCACTCCCGCCATGCGCACCTGCAGAACTACGTCGCGGCAGCCGGCGACCGGCCGCCGCGGACCCTGATCGCCGACGGCGTGGTGGACTACGGCGAGCTCGGTTCCGCGGCGCGCGAATGCGGTTACGACGGCTCGTTCATGATCGAGTTCCCGGCCGACGAGCGCGGCGGCATGAGCGTGGACGAGGCGATCCGCGCCGATGTGGCCGGGGTGCGCGGCCTGCTGTCGAAGTGACCGGAGACGCGACGGCAACGCGCCGGGGAGGCGCCGGCCGGCCCCCGCACATCGTCGTGATCCTGTCGGACCAGTTGCGCGCCGACTGCGTCAGCTGCTACGGCAACCCCATCATCCGGACCCCACACGTCGACGCGCTGGCGGCCTCCGGCACGCGCTTCGCACAGGCGTTCTCGCAACATCCCCAGTGCGCGCCCAGCCGCGCCTCGATCCTGACCTCCCGTTACCCGCACGTGAACGGCAGCACCTCGAACTACGTGGCGGTCGGCGATCACGAGCTCACCCTCCCGGAGTATCTGCGCACGCACGGGTACCGCACCGCCGGCACCGGCAAGCTGCACCTGCCGGCGGCCAGGCTCGAGGCCGGCTTCGACGAGCTGATCCAGAGCGAAGGCCAACGCTCCGGCGCCACTGACGCGGAGGTGCTGCACCCGCACTACAAGGCGTGGTTGAAGGCAAATGGCCACTGGCAGACGGCGGTGGAGGCGTTCGCCATGCACGGCCGGCCGGAGTACCTGGAGGGATTCCGGGCGGCCGTCAATCCGCTGCCCGAGCGCGCCTACTTCGACGGCTGGGTGGGCGACCGAACCGTGGAGCTGATCCAGCGGCATCCGGACGAGCAGCCGCTGTTCCTGTTCGTCGGCCTGCCCAACCCGCACATCCCGTTCGACGCGCCGGAGCCGTACGCGTCGATGTACGACCCGGCTGCGCTGCCGCTGCCGGCCACCTTCGGCATGGGACTGGCGAACAAGCCGCCGCAGCACCTCGGCTACAAGCGTCACGGCCGCAAGGAGAACTTCGAGGATCTGGACGAGTCGGCTCTGCGCCGCGTGACCGCGCTCTACTACGGCAGCATCTCCCTGGTGGACGCGCAGGTGGGCAAGGTGATGGCGGCACTCGAGGAGCGCAGCATGCTGGAGCACACGGTTGTGGCGTTCCTGTCGGACCACGGCGAGTTGCTCGGCCACTTCGGCATGCTGATCAAGAGCATCGACGAGTACCCGATGCTGTACGACGTGGGGCTGCACGTGCCGCTAATCATCCGCCCACCGGGCGGCGAAGCGGGCCGGGTGGTGGACGAGCCGGTCGAGCTGGTCGACCTGGCGCCGACCCTGCTCTCGTGCGCGGGTCTGGAGGTGCCGCCGGAGATGCAGGGAACGAGTCAGCGAAGCGCGCTGCTTGGAGGCGAGCCGGCGCGGCGCGAGTACGTGTTCGCGGAGTCCGGGCCGGTGAAAATGGTGCGGGGAGAGCGTTACAAGCTCGTGCACTACCCTGGGCAGCCGTACGGGGAGCTGTACGACCTGCAACGCGACCCGCACGAGGCGGACAACCGCTTCGACGATCCCGACCTGGCACCGCAGCGGGAGCGGCTCACCCACGCGCTGCTGGACCGCCTGATAGACGCCGAGGGGCCTCTGCACGGCGAGTCGCAGCGCGGGCCGGCGTACTGGCGGCGCCAGTATCGGTTACCGTTCGAGTCCGAGGCTTGGTGATGCACGCGGTCGAGCTGCAGTGGGTGACCTACGCCTACCCGGAGGGAGACGAGCCGGTGTTCACCGACCTGTCGCTCCGGCTGCCGTCCGGCGTGGCCGCGTTCGTGGGCCAGAACGGGACCGGCAAGTCCACGCTGATGCTGCTGGCCTCGGGCATCGCCCTCCCGGACTCCGGCACGGTGCTGCTGCAGGGCATCGACACGCACGACCTGCGCGACCTGCACGAGCGGCAGCGCTTCGTGTCGCTAATCCATCAGAATATGGAGTTCGAGACCGAGGAGCCGATCGGCGACCTGCTCGCACAGGTCTACCTGAGCGGCTACCACGAGGAACACTCGGAGGAGTTCGTGCGCGAGCTGGTGCGCGTCTTCGACCTGCAGGAGGTGCTGCTCAAGCGCACGCAGGAGGTGAGCAAGGGCGAGCTGCAGCGCACGCTGCTGGCGTTCTGCCTGCTGTACGGATCGCGGATGCTGATGATGGACGAGCCGGTGTTCGCGATGGAGGACCACCAGAAGCGCACGGCGATGGGCTTTCTGCACGAGTACGTGCGCAGCGAAGGACTCACCTGGTACTACTCCGCGCACGAGCTCGACCTGTCGGAGCAGTACTCGGATCAGGTGGTGCTGTTCCGCCCGGATCAGGACCTGTTGATCGGCCCCACGGCCGAGGTGCATACCCGCGAGCAACTGGAGCGCGCGTATGAGGCGCCGTACGACACGCTCAAGCAGCGGGAAGAGCTCTACCGGCAGACCCTGCCGGGCATGCGGTGAAGCTCTACGATCGCACCTGCACTCCCGCCACTCCGTGGACTCGATGGAACCCGTCGATCCGACGGTGCTCGACCCCATCCTGCAGGCGCTGATCGATGCCGGCGTGATGCCGGAGATCAACACCGCCGGCATGCGGCGGCCCGAGGTCGAAGCGTACCCCGCGTGGCCGATCCTCCGGCGCTACCGGGAGCTGGGCGGGCGCGCCGTGAGCATCGGCAGCGACGCCCACCACAGCCGCGACATCGGCGCCGGATTCGGCGAGGTCGCCGCGCGGCTGCAGGCCATCGGTTTCGAAGGCGAAGCGGTGTTCCGGGAGCGGGTGCGCAGCCTCATGCCGTGGTGAATGCGCTGAGCTGCTGCGGATCCCGAACACTTCGGCGCCGAAGTGACTACTCCTGCAGGGGATTGTGTGTCTTGAGGGCAGGGAATCGCGAGAAGTCGCGATCGGCCGTGTAGAGCGGGTCGGCGCCGTGTTCCTGGCAGATCGCGGCGATGCGCGCGTCGTGCACGCGCGGGCCGACGGCCTTTCCGCCTTCCAGCAGGGCTCGCACGGTGCTCCAGGAACGAACGCCTTGCTCGCCGATCAGGCGGAGCATCGGTGATTCCAGCCAACTGTCGACCTGCTGCAGCGCGTCATCCATCGTTGAGGGGGGATCGTACACACGCGGGTGCGTGGCGATGGCGACGAACTCATGCACACAGGGCCAGGGAATCGCCCATGCGCCGAACCCGGTGAAGAGGCGTTCAATAACGAGATCGGCTTGCTCGTGAAATGGGGAGTCTTCGCGGTGTGCGTAAATGAGAATGTTGGTGTCGACCGCGATCATCCGCCGTGACCCTGATACGCGAGCGACCGGATGGTCTCCCAGTTGCCGGCGCTCACGCCCGGCTGCAAGCCGTTTCCAGCCACCGTGTGACGCCGGTACGAGACATGGGTTGGGCTGCGGGCATCGTACACGACCGCGTGGAGACCCGTCGCGACCAACTCCTTGAGCGTCGTGCCGCGTGCGGCCGCCACGTCTTTCGCCTCCTTCAGGAGAGCGTCGGGAATCTCTATGGTCGTCTTCATATGGGTGACCATATTACATCGCCCGTGCGTATGCCAACGTTGGGAGTCCACTCGCGCGCCGTCAGACCGAAGCAAGCTGCCAGACGTCGATTCGATCCGCCGTGATGCGGCCGGCGGTGAGACCGAGGTTACGATCTCCAGCGCCGTTCCGCCGACGCCGTCCAGGAGTCGCGCGCCAGCCACCTCGATCCCCTCAAGCCGCACATGCCCTAGGCGGAGCGCGCGCAGCTCAGGGGCGGGAGCGAGCGTCAGGTGGCCGTCGGCGCGGACCGACACGACCCGCGGCAGCGACATCGCCTGCACCCAGCCGGCCGCCAGTCCCGCCTCGCGCGGGCGGCCCTCGCGGATCATCCCCAGCAGCAGCAGCCGGCCGCGCTCGTCCGCGAACGTCCGGAGCGCGTGCAGATAGCCGCCGTCGAGCAGCCCCTCGGCCGCCGGCCGGAACCGGTCGCCGTCAAGCGATCCGGTGAACCAGCGGTTGTAGTACCCCGGGATGAACCGTCCGGCCTCCTTCTTGTAGCCGTGCAGCAGCACGACGTGCCGGCCGTCGGCGGGGAAGTAGTCGGGGAGGGGTGTGTGCAGACCGCCCTCGTTCTCGAAGCACGCGCACCAACCGCCAATCGCGCAGATCGGCGGAGCGGTAGAGCAACAACCGATTGGCCGGCGGGGAACTCGCGGCGTCGTCGGCGTCGAGCAGCAGATACCACCACGCTCCCTCCCGCGGATGCGTCCCCGCCGTGTTCTTGCGCAGGCGCGTGTAGGTGATGACGAAGGTCAGCGGATCGCCGATGTACCCGGACTCCGGCTGGTAGTGGAAGGCGGTTCGGTAGTCGGCGTCGGCCACGCGCGCGCATCGTGCCGCGGTTGTCGCCGGCATACCAGACCGATACAGTGCGCGGCGGAGGCAACGGCATGAGGCACGACCCCGAGCACACTTGGGGCCACACGATCGCGTTCTGCGACCAGTACTTCCAGCGCGCCTGCGCGCTGCTGCGGACTACCCTCGACGAGGTGCCGACCTGGACGGCGGTCGCCGACCGGGCGGTGCGGACGATCCGCGCCGGCAGCACCGTGCACGCCAACATCACCACCGGGCACATGCCGACCACGGAGCTGTCGAACGACCGAGAGGGCAATCCCGCGCCGTTCGCGTTCCAGGGTCCCGACCACCACACGCCCGAGCAGTACGCCGCGATGCGCGCCGGCGACCTGCTGCTGACCAACTGCGTGACCCCCGCGGTGCAGGAGGTGCGCGACCGCGGCGTGCACGTCATCGTCTTCACCACCGCTTACGTGAACTCCGGCGCGGCACCGGGCTGGCTGGCCGACAACCCCGGCGGGCTGATGCCGGCGGACGTGGCGGACCAGGTGATCGACACCCACATCCCGTGGGAGCAGGGCCTGGTCGACGTGCCGCAGGTGCCGGAGATGAAGGTCTTTCCCGGCTCCTCCAACGTGAGCTGCGCCATCCACTGGTGCCTGACCGCGGAGGTGATGCAGGCGCTCGGTACGGGCGGCTCGCCCGACGGATCGAAGGGGCGCGCCTACCTGACCGTTCTGCTCGAACGGCTGAGCGAAGTGAACCACCACCACCGGCAGGCGATCGGTGAGGAGGCGGCGGAGCTGGCCCGGCGGGTGATCTCGGGCGGCCACGTCGACGTCAACGGCAGCAACGAGGGCGTGCGCGCGGATGCGAATACGGTTGCCCAGGGCCTGATGCTGACCTGCGCTCATCAACCGCGGCCGGCGGCCGAAGGCGGCGACTCCGACACCCTGATCATCACCGCCGTGAGCGCCGACCATCCGCAGGAGATCGCCTGGGCGGAGGAGGCTCGGGCGAACGGCACCCGCGTGGTGACCATTGGCATGGAAACCTCGCCACGCATGCGGCAACTGAGCGACCTCTACCTGGGCAACGCCTGCGACGAGGCGGGCGGCGTGGTCGAGGTGGCCGGCTGCAAGGAGCCGATCTGCCCGGCTACGGGCATCATCGACAACGTGCTTACGCAGATGCTGCTGTCACAGATGACCGACGAGATGTGCCGTCGCGGCGCGGTTCCCTACTTCTACATGGGCCTCTACCGCCTGGGAGGACGCGAGTACATCATGGTGATGAAGCCCCATTTCGAGGCGCGCGGCTACTGACCTCCGGACCGGGCGCCGGCCGCGCCAGGTAAGGTGGCCCGCGAGACCGGACACCGGCTGCCGATCGGCATGCAGACCGTCCGCGAGTTGCGTGCCCATGGAAAAAAGGAGCCGGCTGGCCCCCCATGCCAGCCGGCTCGTGATCAGTCGTCAGGCGGAAAGCGTTACGGTGAGGGGCACTCCGATACGAGGTGGCCCCACATGCGGGTCGCCGCTGCCTCGATCTCCGGGCCGGGGCCTGCGTTCCAGCGGTCGAGCCAGTCCTGATAGGCGGACACCGGCTTCTGGCCGATGATGATCTGACCGAACAGCGCCACCGACTCGTTCAGGAAGTCCTGATTGGCGGCGCGCAGGTCGTTGCCGTCCTCGTCGAGTGCGCTGACGAAGGACTGCGTCAGCATGCACACGTTGTTCGCTCCCAGGGGCGAGTCCGGGTCGAAGCGGACCTGCTGCACCCAGTCGTTCTGAATGGAATTGCTCCACTCCGGATCGCCCATGAAGTCGCGGATCGCGGTGTAGCCCAGCGGCGTATTGCGCCCCACGACGCCGAAGCCCAGCCCCTGCCGGGACTCGGACTCCGAGAACGCCTCGGTCCACATCGGCTTGTTGTCCTCACCGAGCGTCCAGTGGGAGCCCTCGATCCCGTTGTTGATCAGGAAGTGGGCATCGCGCTGGTTCAGCGCGTCGACGGCCTGCATGATCGCATGCACGCGATCGCGATCGTCGTTGTTCTGGACGCCGATACCATGACCGTTGCCGTGCATCGGGTGCCAGGCGTAGGTCACCGGGAAGTAACCTTCGACTCGCGGAGGGCCGGTGTACGCGAACGTGGCGTCGGGGCTGTGCTCCTTCAGGGTCTTGTGGAAGTTCTCGTGATCGAACGGCCAGCCCGGATGCTCCCAGCCCTTCATGATGGACACGCCGGCGTCGAACGGCTCGCTCTCACCGTTGACGGTGACGAACTCGGGGTCGAGATAGCCTTCTGCGTACCAGCGGGCCAGAATCTCCAGCGCCTGGATCATCTCCGGCTGCCCCTGGCTGTACACCAGCTTGTCGCCCTTCTTCAGGAAGCGGTTGTTCGACAGGCCGAAGGCATTCATCACGGCGTTGAAGGAGCGGTAGTATTCGGTGTCCCGGTAGCGGGTGCCGTACGAGTAGCGGTCGGGATACTTGGCCTTGTAGGCCGCGAACACCGCCTCCCACTCTTCGATCGTGTGCGGGACGTCCATGCCCAGCTCGTCCAGATAGTCCTGGCGCCACAGGTAGCCGTGGCCGTAGTTGGCGTGCTTCCAGACCATCGGGTAGTGCTTCAGCACGCCGTCGCGCTTGTAGCGCTCCAGGGTGAAGTCCAGGTCCAGTCCTGCGCCGGAGGCGAAAGCGCTCAGACCTCCGTAGTACAGAGGCATGTGCTCGGCAACCTCTTCGACGCTCAGGTCGGAGGTGCCCTGCTGGATGAGCTGCTCGAACCAGTAGGTCTCGAACAGGTCGGGCAGGTCGTTGGCGCCGAACACCACGCGCAGCTTGTCCCCGTAGGAAATGCCGCCCTGGCCCGAACAGGGGATGTGGACCCAGTTCACGCCGAGGGTTGCGTTGATCTCTTCGAGCAGCGGCGTGGAGGTCTCGGGCCACACATGGCAGTGCTCGGTCATGAATTCGATCGTGAGCGGCTCATCGGCGGCCATCTCGGTCTGGGACGCGGCGAACGCCCCGACGGCTACCGCCACGCTCAACAGCAGTACCAGTAGTTTCTTCAATTGGTTCTCCTTGTAGGAATTATGGACATCATACCAGTCGCGGTTATTCGCGGCCCATACATCTGTCCTCATCGGACGACTGATCTGTTCCGAACGTTACTAAGCAGTCTACCCTTTCAGCGAGCCAATGAGAATACCCTTGGCGAAGTACTTCTGCAGGAACGGGTACACCAGGATGATCGGGATCAGGGAGTAGAGCAGGATCCCCGAGCGGACGGTCTCGGCCGTGAACTGCTTGTCCTCGGTCTCTTCCAGGAGCTGCGCCAGGCGGATCTCGGACGCGATGCCGCCGCGCGAGGCCTCGTTCACGTCGGCGATGATGCGGCCCAGAAGCTGCGGCACGAAGATCTTGCCGCGGCTGATGTAGATCAGGATGTCCAACCACGCGTTCCAATGGAACACGAACATCCAGAGGGAGAGCACGGCCATGATCGGCTTCGACAGCGGCAGGATCAACTGTAGGAAGGTGCGCAGCTCGCCCGCGCCGTCGATACGGGCGCTTTCGGTCAGCTCCTCGGGCAGGGTCATGAAGAAGTTGCGGGTGAGGAGCATGAAGAAGCCGTTCATCATCAGCGGCAGCCACAGCGCTCCCATCGTGTTGTAGAGACCGAGGCCGCGCACGATCAGGAACAGCGGGATGAAGCCGCCGCTGGTGTACATGGTGATGATGACGAAGATCGTGTAGGAGCGCCGGAACGGCAGATACCTCTTCGACAGCGGGTAGGCGGTCAGACCCATGATGAACACGGAGAGCGCCACTCCGACCGCGGTTCGATACAACGACCAGTAGTACGCCTCCACCGTCGAGCGCTGTCGGAAGATGCGCTTCCAGGTCTCCAGGGTCACCTCGCCAGGCTGCGGCAGCAGGTACATGCCACCCGTGACCACCGCCACGGGAGTGCTTACCGACAGGGAAATGTGCCGCATAAAGGGCAACAGGACCGAAAGTGCAAACAGGGCCATGATGAGGACGATCGCAGTGTGCCCGATCCGCTCGCCGACGCGCCGGCGCGTGCCCGTTACCACAGGGCGTGCTCGGAGTAGCGGCGGACGATGAGGTTGGTGCCCCACACCAGCGCGAAGCTGACGCCCGTTCTCAGTATGGTCAGCGCGGTGCCGTACTCGTACTGGAACCCTTCGAACGCAAGACGGTACAGGTAGGTGTCGATCACGTCCGCCACCTCGTACACGAGGGGGTTGTACAGCCAGAAGACCTGCTCGAAGTTGGCGCTGATCAGGGTGCCCATGCGGAAGATGAACAGGATCGTGATCACCGGGAGCATGCTGGGCAGGGTGATGTGCCACGCCATGCTGATCCTGCCGGCGCCGTCGATATAGCCTGCCTCGTACATCTCCTGGTCGATACTGGCGATGCTCGCCAGGTAGACGATCGTTCCGTAGCCCACCTCCTTCCAGAGGCCGCTGAGGATGTAGACGACCAGCCATGCTTGCGGGTCGACCATCAGGTAGGGCGCCTGTGCTCCGAAGAACCGGAACAGTGCCCCCACTACGCCCGTTCCCGGCGACATGAACTCGATCACCAGGGCGCCCAGGAAGACCCATGACAGGAAGTGGGGGAAGTACAGAACCGTCTGTATCGTACGCTTGTAGGCCGATGAACGCAGCTCGTTCAGGAGAATGGCCAGAATGATCGGGGCGGGAAATCCGAAGAGTGTGGTCAGAAGGGCGATGCGGATCGTGTTCCGTACGGCTCGCAGGAATGCAGCGGGATCGAGAAAGAGCTTGTCGAAATGCTTGAGGAGCGGGTCCGCCCACGGGCTGCCGAGGATACCGTCTCTGACGTCGAAGTCCTTGAAGGCCAGCGTCATCCCGTAAATGGGCAGATAGTGGAAAATTATGAAGTAGACGGTGCCGGGAATGAGCAGGATCAGCAGGGAACGGTACTTGTAGACGTCCCGTATCCATTGCCCGCGGTTACGTCGAGCAAGACGTGTGGAGTGCGCCGTTACGGTCTGCTGGTACGTCGGGACGGAGGCCATCGTCGATCGGGCTGCAGGGTACCGAACGCGGCCAGACGCTGCAAGGTCGAGCCGTGACACCTGACCTTGCGGGCGACGCGACACTCCTACAGTATGTTCCTACGGATCACGGCATGAAGGCAGTCAATGTCCGCCAGTTGAAGAACAATCCGTCGGAGGCGTTGCGAGAGGCGCGCAAGCACCCGGTCATCGTGCTCAATCGCCATGAGCCGGAGGCGCTGCTGGTCCATCTGGACGACGACTCGCTGCTGGCGGAACCAGGGATCCGGCGGTCTCTGGCGACCGCGCCCTACCGGGACCGGAGCCTGTCTCTTGGCCGGGCGGCACGGTTCGCGGGCGTCCCGCTGGCGGAGTTCATCCGGTACGTGTCGAGATGCGGCATCCCGGTCGTGCGCGGCACGGCCGCCGAGGTCGGCAGGGACGAGCAGGCGATCGGGGCATGGACGAAAGGCTCGTCGCGGCCGACGCGAGCCCGCTGATCGGGCTGGCGGCCGCCGGAGCGTTCGATCTGTTGCGCCAGCCCTTCGGGACAGTCACGGTGACGGCGGTGGTACGGGACGAGGTGGTGGCCGGCGGCGACCTGCCGGGCGCCGCGGAGCTCGCCGGGGCCGTGCGGGCCGGATGGATCGAGGATCGTCGATACCGAGGCGGACACGGCGCTGTTCGGCAATCTGGATGCTGGAGAGGCCAGCACGCTCACGTTGGCCACGGAACACACGGGGCCGTGTCTGGTAGTGATGGACGAGGCGTTGGGTCGCTGGCATGCCAACGCGCGGGGACTTGAGGTCACCGGTCTTGCCGGCGTGCTGATCGCCGCGCCGCTCGGGCATCGTGGAAGGCGTTCGTCCGTACGTCGAACGGCTGGAGGAGAACAACTTCAGGATGTCGGACGCGGTCGTTCATGCCGTCCTGGGGGGCGAGGAGACCTCACGCTCCGAATGCGCGTGAACAGGAACTCACACAGCATGCAGCACAGAGGAGAATCGATGGAACACCTGACCCTGCACGTAGCCACGGCTGGCGATGACGCCGCGCCGGGGACCGAGGAGGCGCCGTTCGCGACGGTCGAGCGAGCCCGCGAAGAGGTGGCCGAACGGCTGCGCGCGGGCCCTCCGCGGCCGATCACGGTGCAGATCCACGCCGGCACCTACCACCTGAACGGAACCCTGGAGCTGGACGGCGCCGTCTCCGGCACCGCCGACACCCCCGTCGTCTTCGCGGCGGCGCCCGGCGAGGAGGTCGTGCTCTCCGGCGGGGTGCCGGTGACCAGCTGGCAGCGAGAGGATGGCTCCGGCGACCTCTGGTCCGCGGCGGCGCCCACCGAGCGCGTGTTCCGCACGCTGCGGGTCGGTGACCGCCTGGCCGAGCGCGCGCGCTACCCGTCGGCCGACGCCGCGGACCGCATCCAGGGCGGCTGGCTGTTCGCGGACTGGTGGCGCCACCCATGGGAGCGCGGCCGGTTCGAGCAGCCGGTCAGCCGCGTGCGCCGCGCCGGCGACTACCTGCAGTGGCGGGTGACGGTCCCGTCGGCCGGGACCTACCGGGTGTGGATCAGTTACGTCAAGGACGAGAGCACCACCCATCCGGAGATCTCGTCCGTGTTCGGCGTCCGTGGCGGTGAACGGGTGACGCTGGCGGACTTGGGCGCCACCCACGGCTGGCGCTCCGGCCAGCACGAGGCTTTCCCGTTCGTGGCGTCGGGCGAGATCCAACTGCAGGAAGGCGAGCACGACCTGTACTGGGAGAACCTCGCAGGCGGACAGATTGACTTCGACTGCGTCGTGCTGTGCAGCGACCCCGACTGGGACCCCGCCGAGAACATCCGCCTGACGATCTGGCACCCGCGTGCCTACGAGGCGCGTCCGCCTGCGCCCGGCACCGACTACCTGGTGATCCAGGCGGAGGCGTTCTCGAGCGCCAGCCCCGGCGTGGGCATCGCCGACGTCGAGCCGAGCGGGGCGCCCCGCGCCGAGCCGGGCGGACGCCCGGGCCTGGTGACGATGGCTCCCGGCGACGTGCCGGAATGGGATGACTGGTCGGGGGCGGAGATCAACATCTTCTCCGCGTGGGGCTGGAACAACCTGATCCAGCCCGTGCACGGGTTCGACGCGGAGTCACGGACCATCCGCTTCGACTCCTACAACGACGTGCGCCCGGGCAACCGCTACTTCATCTCCGGCGTGCGCGGCTGCCTGACCGATCCCGGCGAGTGGCACCTGGACGCGGCGTCCGGCACGATCCGCTATCTGGCGCCGCCGGACACGGAAGCGGTCGACGGTGCCGTGGCGGCGCTGCTCAAGACGGCGGTGCGCATCACCGGCAGCCACATCGAGCTGCGGGACCTGGTGATCGCCGACACCGACTACCGCGTCGGCTCTCCGGCGGCGGCGCAGGACGGCGCGATCGAGCTGGACCGCGCCGAGTACTGCGCGGTGGTCAACTGCCGCTTCGAGTGCGTGAACGGCTGGGGCGTGCGGATGGTCAACCGCAGCCACCACAACCGGGTCGAACGCTGCACCATGCACGGCCTGGGGCAGGGCGGCGTCGAGCTCTCCGGCGACGACCACACACAGCCGTTCGAGAACGAGATCGTGGCCAACGACATCGCCGACTGCGGCCGCGTGTACGCCCACGTCGCCGGCGTCTACGGCAACGCGTCGAGCCGCAACCGCATCGCCCACAACCGCATCCGCCGCATGCCGCGCTACGGCATCTCGCTGAAGTCGGGCGGCGGCCACTCCGCGCACCAGAATGTCCTCGAATACAACGAGATCGTCGACCTGAACCTGGAGACCAGCGACACCGGGGCGATCGAGATCTACGGCGGCGACCGCAAGCCGACCGGCAACATCGTCCGCTACAACCGCATCGTCAACTCGGTGGGGCTCAAGGTCGACGACCGCGGCCACTTCGTGACGCCGGTCTATTCGTGGGGGATCTACCTCGACGACTGGTGTTCGGGCGTCACCATCCACGGCAACATCATCGTCGGCAACGTGGTCGGCGGCGTGAACATGCACGGCGGCTGGGGCAACCTGGTGGAGAACAACGTCCTGGTGGACGGCCAGCGGCGGCAGTTCTCGCTGGCGCCGATCTTCAGCGACCTGCAGAGCACGACGCTGCGCGACAACATCTTCCGCCGCAACGTCGTCGCCTGGTCGGAGCGCACCGCGGCGGCGGTCTGGTGCCGGCCGCGCCGCTGGTATCCGGAGATCCTGCGCGAGTGCGACCACAACCTGTACCACTACCGGGGCGGCTCGCTCGACCTGGAGTCGCCGGAGATCGACATCACGCCGCTCGGCAGCCTGCAGCGCTGGCGTGACGCCGGCTTCGACCGCAACAGCGTGATCGCGGATCCTCTGTTCACGGATCCGTCCGCGGGCGACTTCACGCTGCGGCCCGGATCGCCGGCGTTCGAGCTGGGCTTTCAGCCGATCCCCGTGGACCGGATCGGACCCGGCGGCTACCAGGTGGAACGATGAAAGCCTCCGACCTGCTGGTCCGCTGCCTGGAGAACGAGAAGGTCGAGTACATCTTCGGCCTGCCGGGCGAGGAGAACATCGACGTGATGGAGTCGCTGCTCGACTCCTCGATCCGCTTCATCGGCGTCCGCCACGAGCAAGGCGGCGCCTTCATGGCCGACGTCTACGGCCGGCTGACCGGCAAGGCGGGCGTCTGCCTGTCGACGCTGGGGCCGGGCGCGACCAACCTGATGACCGGCGTCGCCGACGCCAACATGGACGGCAGCCCGGTGGTGGCGATCACCGGGCAGGCGTCGCGCGACCGCATGCACAAGGAGTCGCACCAGCACATCGACGTGGTCGACACCTTCCAGCCGATCACCAAGTGGAATGCCCAGATCAACACGGCGGCCATCATCCCCGAGATCGTGCGCAAGGCGTTCAAGGTCGCGGAGACCGAGAAGCCCGGCGCGACCCATATCGACCTCCCCGAGGACGTGGCCGAGGAGGAGATCGACGCCGAGCCGCTGCTCCCGCAGGCGCCCTATCCATGGGAGCCGCCGGCGGCGCAGATCGAGCGGGCGGCCGCGGCCATATCGACGGCGAAGAGCCCGATCATCCTGGCCGGCAACGGGGTGGTGCGGCGGCACGCGTCGGAGGCGCTGACCCGCTTCGCCGAGCGCCTGAACATCCCGGTGGCCGAGACCTTCATGGGCAAAGGCGTGCTGCGCGACGACCATCCGCTGTCGCTGTTGACCTGCGGGCTGCAGGCGCGGGACTACGTGTCCTGCGGCTTCGATCGCGCCGACGTCGTGATCGCCGTCGGCTACGACCTGGTCGAGTACTCACCGGAGCGATGGAACCCGGAGCGGAACAAGACGATCATCCACATCGACATGCTGCCGGCCGAGGTCGACCAGCACTACACGGTGGGCGTCGGCGTCCTGGGCGACATCTCGACCACGCTGGACCGGATCGCCGAGCGCGCCGAGCCGTGCCGGACCGACGACTACACGCAGGGGCTGCGCGCGTTCATCCTGCACGAGCGGGACGAGTTCCGCGCCGACACGTCGTTCCCGATGAAGCCGCAGCGGGTCCTGAACGACCTGCGCACGGTCATGGACTCAGGGGACATCCTGGTTTCCGACGTGGGCGCGCACAAGATGTGGATCGCCCGCCTCTATCCTTGCTACCGCCCCAACACCTGCATCATCTCCAACGGGTTCGCGGCCATGGGCATCGGCGTTCCGGGCGCGCTGGCCGCCAAGCTCATCCACCCGCGGCAGAACGTGGTGGCCGTCACGGGCGACGGCGGCTTCCTGATGAACTCGCAGGAGTTGGAGACGGCGGTCAGGGAGGAGGTCCCCTTCGTCACGCTGATCTTCCACGACGACAGCTACAGCCTGATCGGCATGAAGCAGCAGCGCCGCTTCGGGCGCATCTCTCACATCCGCTTCGGCAACCCCGACCTGGTGAAGTACGCGGAGAGCTTCGGCGTCGCCGGGTACCGGGTCGGCGCCGCCGACGAGCTGCAGCCGATCCTGCGCGACGCGTTCGCGTGCGGCCGGCCGGCCGTGATCGACTGCCCGGTCGACTACACCGAGAACCTGCGCATGATGGAGCGGCTGGGCGCGCTCATCTGCCCGATCTGACCGGCGGGTCTTGGCGCGATGGCCGTTCCGCGCTGGCTGTTCATCGTCGCGGCGCTGCTGTGGCTGCCGATCGGGGTCGCCGCCACGGCGCCGCTGCGTGGATCTCGGGTTCGGGGCGGATTCCGAGCCATGGCCGGCGATGCTGATGATGATGGTCTCGTCTCTGGTCGTGGTGGCGCCGGCTGGCCTGCCGCTGGCGCTGGCGTCCCGTCGGCTCTGGCGACTGGGACATCCCGGCGCGGCCTGGTGGGCGGCATTCGCGGTGCTGGGGCCCGCGACCGTGGCCGCATCCCTGCTCGCCGGGCTGCTTGGTCCGCTGGCGATCGCCATCTACGCGGCTCTGTTCAGCGGGCCGGTGTGGATTGCAGTCGCCATTCTGAGCCGCGGCGGGTAGGGATAGGAGGCGGGTGGTGAGGTCAGTTCGAGATACGAATGTCGTAGTCGAGGTTCTCGGGCAGGCGATCCGTGAGCGCCGGAGAGTCAGGAGACCACTCAATTCTGCGGTTTCGCGTTGCCAGGTCAGGCGCACTGACGACGTTACGTTCGTCGTAGTGCCGGTAGAGGACGTCGAAGAAGTGTTCCAGGCGGAGAGGGCTTGTCAGCGGAGGGAATGTGTCGAGGAGTTCTCCGGCGTGGTCGCTGCGCACGTCGACCATCGCGAGCGAGATCGCTTCGTATCGGCTCGGATCGGAGCGAATACCGTCGCGACCCGTGAGAGATCCCAGTGCGGCATGGAAGCGCGAGATCGTTTCCACCGGCTTGCCGGCTTTGTCGAGCGCGATGTCGTTGGGGCCGAGTTGGCGGGAGCGTCGTTCGGCCGGAGGTGGTGACTCGGACACATCCGAGATCCGATTGGCACGGATCACGAAGAAGTAGCCGAAGACAAGGGCCGGGTACCGGATATGCAGATTCGTGCACTCGCCGATGGTCTCCTCCATACGGTTGGTGAGATTCCGAAAGGCGCCGGTCATCCCCTTGCACGACACCGCGAGGACAGGGCCGACTCCGGGCTTGTCCACAACGATGTCGACGTTCTTGGTCTTCAGGCCGCCCAGGATCGTGGCCTCGGCCCCGGTCGCCGTCTCCGGCGTGTGGTGGAGAACATGGCGACCGCGCGGATTCTTGACAGTGAACGGAGGCCGGGGTGTGAGCTCGTCAGGATGAAACCCGCCTTCGAGGACGAGCCGGCAGGTGACGTACCAGTGGAGTGGCTTGATGTGCTGTTGGCTCCGCGTCGGACCGTCATAGGTCGCGAAGTGGCGGAGTGCATCCCGCCGGGTGATCCACTCGCACGTTCGTCTTCGAGGCGTGGGACCATCACTTCCCGGAGGCATAGTGCCTCCAGGTGCGCAAGGTGGCCAAAGATTCGTCGATTTCCCGACCCGACAACCGGGCAGCAGTGAAGCATCAGGGAGCAGGACCCGAGCCGCTTCTCTTGGCTCCAGTTTGAGCATTCCGCCGCCGAGCGGGTGGCCCTCTATTTCACAGCTCATTCGGACGAATGAGGTCTCCCAGGTCCGCGTCAGCCATCGCAACAGCTTCTTTTCGTGTACGTGAACGGCATGCACGGTGTTGGTGCATGACGCCGCCGATGAGTTGCGCACGAGGAGCGGCGCCCGACCTGACATATACGTGAGAAAGAAGTCGGGAATCCTTACGTCGGGCACGGAGTACCACGGATGTCTGGTGCGGCACTTGTATGCGGTCCGAGCTCGCCGTCCCGCTTCGGTATCGAGGTAGCGCTGGACGCTCTGTGGCACGGTGTCACTTTTTCTGATCCGAAGCAGCAGCATGGGCTCGTCGAGACGGCGCCAACGGTCTATGGACGTTCTGGTCAGACGCCGCGGGGGCAACATGCGGCTCTTGCGGACGCTGGGATGGAGAAAATCGGCAGGGATCTGCCAACGCTCTGCTTCCGAAGGGCGTAAGTGGAAGAAGCCATTTGCCCCGCTGACGTATCCGATCCCGACCGAAGCCATCATCCCGAACCTTCTCGAGCCAGGATGTCCGAGGGCGTGCTGGTACAGGGACCGCACGTCGCTGGACAGCAGGAAGGGTCTCAAGCGGCAGTTCCAGCCATGTCGCCACTCATTCAAGGCTATTCGTGTGCCGTTGCCGGGAGGTCGAGGCGAAGGAATGAACTGGTCAACGAAGGTGAATCGCACCTCGGACGTTGCGCCGCCGAACCCGTCAGCGTAAAGGAGCCAGCAGTCTTCGGAGAGCTTCGGGAACAGTTTGTCGCGGATGGCGATGATCTTCACTACGTCAAAATGGGAAGCGAGGAACTCCAGGAGTGGAGCCGCATAGGGGGCATGACCGATCTCCGCGGGCACGACAAACGCTAACCCGAAGTTCCAGAGCGTGAATCTCTCGTAACTTCATTGACAGAAATTAGTTGCAAGGTGATCTGCGTGCTGATTGGCGTCGTTTCGTGTCCATGTAGATGGTGGTGAATAGCGGCGAGATACATGCTATTTGATCTTGACATATCGTGACTTGTGTGCATGCTGTTGCCACAGATCAGTAGTCATGTACATCGAGTCTGTCCCCAACCGCTCCTCTCCCCCTGCCATCCTGCTCCGCGAGTCCTACCGCGAGCACGGCAAGGTCAAGAAGCGCACGCTCGCGAACCTCTCCAAATGGCCCCCTGATCTGGTCGACGGCTTGCGCACCCTGCTCAAGGGCGGCCACGCCTTCGCCTCGGTCTCGGATGCGTTGCTGCTCACGCGCTCGCTGCCCCACGGCCACGTCGCCGCCGTGCTGGGCATCCTCAAGCAGCTCGGACTCCATACCCTCATCGCCCGCAAGGCCAGCCGCTCGCGCGAGCTGATCATCGCCATGATCACCGCCCGCGTCATCGACGCGCAGTCCAAACTGGCCACCGCCCGCGCGCTCTCACCGCCCAGCGCCGTGTCCACCCTGGGCGAGTCGCTGCGGTTGGGGGAGGTCGATGAGAACGAGCTCTACGAGGCGATGGACTGGTTGGTCGGGCGCCAGGCGGCGATCGAGGACCGCCTGGCCGAACAGCACCTCAGCGAGCACACGCTGGTGCTCTACGACGTGAGCTCGACCTACTTCGAGGGCAGCCACTGCGAGCTGGCGCAGTTGGGACACAGCCGTGACGGCAAGTCGGGCACGCTGCAGATCGTGTTCGGGCTGCTGTGCACCCAGGAAGGCTGTCCGGTGGCGGTGGAGGTATTCCCTGGCTCTACCGCCGACCCGAAGACGGTGAGCGCGCAGGTGGACAAGATCCGCACCCGCTTCGGGCTCACGCGGGTGGTGCTGGTCGGCGACCGCGGGATGCTGAGCGCGGCGAGGATCCGCGAGGACCTGCAAGAGGTGGAGGGGCTGCGCTGGATCACCACGCTGCGCGCGCCGACGATCCGCAAGCTGGTGGCCGCCGGCGAGGTGGCGCCGTCGTTGTTCGACGAGCGCGACCTGGCCGAGATCACCAGCGAGGAGTTTCCGGGCGAGCGGCTGATCGTGTGCCGCAACCCGTTGCTGGCCGACGAACGGGAGCGCAAGCGCCAGGAGCTGCTACAGGCCACCGAGCAGAAGCTGGCCCCGATCGCTCAGGCCACCCAGCGCGTCCATCAGCCGCTACGGGGCGAGGCCGAGATCGGCATGCGGGTCGGCAAGGTGATCAATCACTACAAGGTGGGCAAGCACTTCGTGACCGAGATCACCTCCGAGTCGTTCAGCTTTCGGCGCGATGAGGCCAAGATCGCCGCCGAGCAGGCGCTGGACGGGCTGTACATCGTGCGCAGCAACGTGGAGCCGCAGGTGCTCGACGCGGCGCAGACGGTGCGCGCCTACAAGGGGCTGTCGAAGGTGGAGCGGGCGTTTCGGTGCATGAAGTCCGTGGACCTGAAGGTGCGCCCGATTCACCACCGGCGCGCCGATCGGGTGCGGGCGCACGTGCTGCTGTGCATGCTGGCCTACTACGTGGAGTGGCACATGCGGCGCTCGTTGGCGCCGTTGCTGTTCGACGATCACGATCGACAGGGCGCCGAGCGCAAGCGGGTCTCCGAAGTGGCGCCGGCGCAGCGATCGGCGGCCGCGGCGGCCAAGGCGTCGAGCAAGCGCACCGAGGACGGGTTGCCGGTGCACAGCTTTCGCACGCTGATCACTGAACTGGGCACGCTGACGGCGAACACGATGCAGGTTGCAGAGGGCGGCAGCACGTTCACGCTGCACACGCACCCGACGCCGGTTCAGCAGCGCTGTTTCGAGCTGCTTGGGGTCACGCCCCGCATGTAGCCATGCACAGGAACCTGCACCATTGAGAAACTACCCTGACCACAAGGACTTCAGGCAATTTCGCTCCTGGAACTTCGGCTTAGCCGCTGTGCGAGCGATAGTTCGTCAGCCCGCCGCCTCGCAGTTGCCGGGGCGGCTGAGGGCCGGGTACAACACCCGGGCAGGAGTGATGCAGATGAGTGCCGGTACGTCGGGCCTGCGCTACACGGCAGCGGTCGACAAGCGCTTCAAGAGCCCCGGTCCGCAGCCGAACGGCATCCAGGCGGCGGACGCCGGGCTGTGGTGCATCGATCAGGTCGATCTCAAGGTATACCTGCTGGACTGGGCTACCGGCGCGACGCTGCAGGAGTTCCAGACCGCCACCGAGCACTCCAGCGGTATCACCCAGGACGGCGACGGCAACCTGTGGATCACCTCGACCTTTCAGCTCGAGGTGGTGAAGATCGATCCCCGGACCGGCGTGGAGCTGGCCCGCTATCCGGATCCGGGGGCCGGCCTCACCGCACAGGCCGAGCAGGCCGGTGGCAACGGCAAGCGGACGGGGTCGCACGGCGTCGAATGGCGCGCCGGCAGGATCTACCTGGCGGCGCCGCCGACGCAGCGCCTGCACGTGATGGCCGCGGCCACCTGGGAGCCCGTGCGGACGTTGCCGCTGCCGGGCCTGCGCCCGCACGGGCTCGGCTGGAACCACGACGGCCGGCTGTGGGTGTCGGACACCTCCGCGGGAACCGTCCACGCCATGGACCCGGAGACAGGACGCATCCACGACGTGTTCCGCGTCGCCGAGCCGGCCGAGGTGCACGGCATGACGGTGCGCGACGGGCACGAGATCTGGTACTGCGACGCCGGCAAGCGCGACGTGGGCGTGCTGGTCAGGTGAGCTCCGCTCCGCAGATCGAGGTTTCGCCCGCTCCCGAGTAGAGCAGATAGGTCCCGCCGGCTTCCCGGTAGATCGCAGGGTCGCGCAGCTCGTTGACCGGGTCATGCACGGCTCCGGATCTGGAGGGCCGCAGGGGCAGGTCGCTCCCCTCGTAGGGCAACTCGGGGCGCAGTACCTCGACCGCTTCGGAGGCATGCCAGCGGCGCCAGTCGCCATCCAGGCTCATGCTGGAGGCCACGATGCGCTCCGGGCAGTCGCCCACGCGGCTGTAGAACACCCGCAACGAGGCACCCTCCTTGACGACCGCGGCGTGGCGCATCCTCGGGAGCACAGCCGGCCCGGGCTCGAACCGGTCACGCCCGTCGGGCGAACGCAGCAGAATCCCGCCGCCGCTCAGGTCGGGCACCCTGGCGATGGCGAACCAAGCCCCGTCGTGCTGGAACACCCGGAAGTACGACGGGCCGAAGGCGATGTGCTCGGCCTCGAAGCGCAGGCCGTCCGCCGACGACGCGCGGAAGGAGAGCTGCCCTGCCGGCGTCACGCCGTGAAAGTACAGGAGGATCCGGCGGTGTTCGTCGAGCACGTGAACGTCAGGGGAGGCGATGTGATGCTGGCAGTCGGTCTGCTCCAGCCTCAGCACCCCTGGGCGGTATACCGTCCACGGCCCGTGCACGTCGTCGGCATACGCCATGCGAATGAAGGTCCCCTGATGGTGGGCGAAGTAGAGGTAGTAACGTCCCAGGGGATCGCTCACCCAATTGGGCACCCGAATCAGCGACGGCCCGTTGAGATTGGCTCCGATGCGCGGGTCCATGCCGGCATGGAGGAGGGGATTCTCATCGAAGCGAGCGACGCGATACATCCGAGCGAGCAGGTGCTCAGGTGACTCTCAACGACAGGTCACCGATCATTCGTCTGAGAAGTAGTCGGCGTCGATTCTCTTCACCTCATAGGTGGCATCAGTGGTCACGCCAACCCCATGGTCGATCATGAACTCGGCGAGTCGGTCTCCACCGATCAGAATCACCTTGGTCTCGATATTTGATGCATATTGAGTGGCTTCCTTGGAGAAGGTGGAAGTTGTAATGAAGACGCCCTTTCGCGCCCGCTGTCCCTGCAATGCGCCTGCGAACTTCTGAACCTCCGGCCTGCTGACTACGCCTTCCCATCGTTTTGCCTGGATGTAGATGATATCCAGTCCCAAACGATCTTCCTTGATGATCCCGTCAATGCCTTCATCGCCCGATTTGCCGATGACTTCACCAGCTTCCTGAAGCGAGCCACCGTAGCCCATCCGTACGAGCAGGTCGACAACGAGTTTCTCGAAGAAACCTGCGGGTGAGTTCTTGACCGTATCCAGTATTTCCGCCGCGAGATTTGACCGAAGCGTCTGATATGCTTCCTGTATTGCTTCCTCCGGAGTGCTTGTTAGAGAGTCATAAGGCCGCACATTGCTGCCATTAGTCGATGATTCTTTCTCCGTTCTTGACGTTCGAAAATCAACGAATTCTGGGAACTTATTAAGGAACTTGGTGTCGATCTTCGAGGGAGCGTCGGCGAGAACGTTGCGACCACGATCAGTGATACGGAAGTGAGCCCTCCTCGGCGACTCCAACAGCCCGGCCTTCCTGAGGTAAGTGGCAGCCCAACCGACGCGGTGTCGGAATCTCTGCTTTCCGCTCGGCAACGGCTCGTCCATTTCGTCCTGTGTCAGCGAGAAACGCAAAGCGAGAGGTTCGACCTCATCGCTTACTCGATGCTCCTGGCCGTCTTGTGCCAGCTCAAGCAGCGGCAACATGATGGATTGAAATTCGGGTATCGCCACAAGAACTCCTTAGTACTCGTACAGATGGGTCGATAGCGTCGTTACTGGTGCCAATGTTCTCGGGTGGTCAGCACGATGGGATCAGCCCCTCGTGTTCCTGATCGAGGCGAGGCTTCCCTCTTCAAGAGACCCGCACCAGCTTGCGGAAGCTGCGGACCTCGTGCGGCGGGGTGAGCCTTCTGCCGTACGCGGCCCAGGAGACTTCGCCGACGTAGATGTCTCCGTGCGAGTCGACCGCCAGCCCGTGCGGGGCGATGAACTGGCCCGGTCCCTCGCCGAGCCGGACGTCGCCGAGGCGCGCCAGCCGTCGTCCGGTGAGGTCGTGGACGCTCACGCAGCAGCCCAGGTTGGGGTAGTCGGCATTGACCGTCAGCTCGGTGACGATCTGGCCGATGTAGACATGGTCGCCGGCAATGTGCAGCCCACACGGGCGGTGGAGGTCGTTCCACTGGTCCAGGTAGGCGCCCCGGTTGTCGAAGATCTGCACGCGGTGGCTCTCGCGGTCGGCGACGTAGACGGTGCCGTCGCCGTCGGTGCAGACGCTGTGCGGGAGGTTGAACTGGCCGGGGTCGGTGCCGTGCTCGCCCCAGGAGAACAGGTGCTCGCCGTCGACGGTGAACTTGTGCACACGGGCGTTGCCGTAGCCGTCCGAGATGTAGAGGTCGCCGCTCGCGGGATCGAACGCCACCTTGGTCGGGCGGTTGAACGGCTGGCCGCCGTGCAGCGGCGCGGGCTGGTCCCGCGTGCCGTAGGTCGCAAGCAACTCGCCGCCGGGCGTGCAGCGCCGGACGCAGTGCCCGTCGTCGTCGACGCAGTAGAGCGTGCCGTCGGGGCCGATGGTGAGCCCGTGCGCGCGGGTGAACAGATCATCGCCCCACGAGGTGACGAACGTGCCGTCCCGCTCGAAGACCATCATCGGATGGTCGCTGCGGTTGAAGACGTAGACGCGGTCGTCCTCATCCACGGCCACGTCGGCCACCTCCAGGAAGCTCCAGCCGGCGGGCAGGTGCGCCCAGTCGTCGATCTCCTCGTACCGGTAGTCGCCGTCACCAAGCATGGTCTTCATGTCTCACCTTCCGTCATCGTGTGTCGTGTTCCCGTTCAGCCGGGATACCAGATCCGGCGCGGATCGTCGTCTGCGCGGCGATAGTCCCACGCCTCGTCGATCAACCGTGGCAGGTCGTAGCGCGGCCGCCAGCCCAGCAGGAATTTCGCTTTGGTGTTGTCCAGCCAGGTGCCGTGAAACTCGGTGGGCACCTCGACGCTTGGCAGCCCCCGCGTCGCCCGCAGATGGCGCGCCACCTCGCGGTAATCGACCGGCTCGTCCATGCAGATGTTGAAGAGCTGCTGCCGCGCCGCCGGGTGGTCCAGCGCGGTGACGATCGCCGTCACCAGGTCGTCGACGTGGACGAAGTTGCGCAGCACCGGCCGGCCCTGCGGGTCGAGCATCACCGGCACCGTCCCTGCCGCCCGGTATGCCTCCGCCTTCTCCGTCCCTACCAGGTCGCGCCACCGCGGGCCGCCGAACACGTCCTCGCCGAACGACAGCGAGCAGCGGAAGTCGTCCTTCTCCATGATCCACGGGGCGCGCAGGCAGCAGCCGTCCAGGTCGTACTGGATGTAGTACTGCTCGAGCATCGCCTCCTCCAGCACCTTGGACAGCGCGTAGCAGCCGGCGTAGGCGGAGTGCTTCTGCGTTTCGGTCACCGGTACCGGATGGGGATAGACGAAGTGGCCGACGCCGGCGTCCCCGCCGATCAGGACGAAGCGTTCGAAATCCGGCGACTGCCGGCACTCCTCCAGCAGCCAGAACAGGCCCTTGACCGTGACGTCGATGACGTCGTCCGGCGTCTCCTTGCAGGAGGCCAGGTGGAGCACGTGCGTGACGCCTTCCGCCGCCCGCGCCACGTCGGCCCGCTCGGCCATCGAGCCGCGCACCACCTCCAGCCGCTCGCCGGCCGCGAGCTGCCGGTTGTGGCACAGCGCGCGCAGGCGGGCGCCGGCCCATGCCGGTTCCGCCAGGAAGCGGGCGATGAAGTGCTGCCCGACCTTGCCGCTGGCCCCGGTGACCAGGACGATCTTCTCCGACCGGTCCGCCACGCTACTCGTCCTTCAGGCGCAGCAGCATGCTCCCCTGGTTGCCCTCGTCGAAACGCCGCTTCAGCGCCCGCCGGTCGAAGAACTGGCTGGAGTCGTAGACGTGCCGGAAGCGGCCGCCGCGGTCGAACCCCTGCCGGAGCGCCTCCCGGTTGACCTCCTCCACGGTGCCGTACGCCGGCCAGAGGATGCCGTGCTGGCAGTAGGAGACGTCGATGAAGTAGCGCCCGCGCTGCTGGCCGCCCGGCTTGGCGCGCCGCGCGTGCCAGACCGCCGAGTGGACGATCACCGCTGACCCCGGCGGCAGGCAGTCGACGCAGACCGAGCCCGGAAGGCTTTTGGTGCCGAACAGGGCGAGGCTCCCCTCCACCACGGTGTTCTGCGAGCCCGGCAGCACCAGCAGGTCGCCGACCTCGCCGTTGAGGCCGTTCAGATAGTAGAAGACGTGCACCATCACGTGCGAGCGGTTGGTCTGCGGCTCCTGCTCGTAGTCCTGGTGCCAGTGGACGCCGCGTTCGCCGGGATCGTGCCGGTTCGAGTGGATGTGGTGCATGGCGAAGCGCGGGCCCATCAGCGTTTCGACCATGGCCATCATCGGCGGATGCGAGGTGAGCAGCCCCATCTCGCGGTAGGAGGTCAGCAGCGGCTTCGCCCCGCCGGCGCGGTCGGCCATCAGCTCGTCGACCTCCGCGATCAGGCGGTCGTTGTACGCGGGCTCCAGGAAGCTCTCCAGGATCACGTACCCGTCGCGCTCGAAGTCCTCCGTCTGCTGCGCCGCCAGGCCGGCGGCGCCCGGTTCGGTGCTCATCGCTTCCCCTCCGCCGTCACGGCCGCGTGCCGCCGCGTCCACGCGGACAGCATCTCCGGATCCGGCTCCGGCAGGTCGGTCCCGAACGGACGGAATGTGTGCGGCCCGTCGTACTCCAGCGGCGGCGCGGCCAGGTCACGCGTATAGAAACGGGACGACGGAAACAGGTCGCCGGGGTAGGTGACGTTGTCGAGGGTGGCCAGCTCGACGCAGACGGCGCCGCCCACGGAGCTCTCCAGCATGCCGCCGATCCAGACCGGAATGCCGGCATCGCGCGCCATATCGTGGATTGCCAGCGAGTTGGCAATCCCGCCCACGCGCGCCGGCTTGATGTTGATGTAGCGGCAGGCGCCGATGCGGATCGCCTGCTCGGCGGTGCGCGGGTCGACGATGGTCTCGTCCAGGCAGATCGGCGTGCCGATCCGCCTGGCAAGCTCGGCGTGGTCGAGGATGTCGGTGTGGTGCAGTGGCTGCTCGATGAACGCCAGCCCCAGGCCGTCGATCGCCTGGAAGAAGGGCAGGTCGTCGAGCGTGTAGCCGGAGTTGCAGTCGATGTGGAACGTCATGTCCGGAAAGGCCGAGGTGACCTCGCGGAGCATCTCCAGGTCCCACCCCCTGGCGACCTTGAGCTTGATACGCGGGAAGCCGGCGTCGACCGCCTGCGAGATGTTGCCGAGCAGCATCTCGATCGAGTCCTGGATGCCGAAGTCGGCGCCGGCGACCACGTCCCGCGTGGCGCCTCCCAGCAGCCGGTGCAGCGGCGTGCCGGTGATGCGGCTCTGCAGCGTCCACCAGCCGACCTCGATCGCGGCCTTGGCGAACGAGTTGCCCTTGAAGGGGCTCAGCCTCTCGTTGATGTCCGCGGCCGTCTCGTACTCGCGGCCGACCACGTGCGGCCCGAACACCTCGGTGACGTGGTAGAAGACCGAGCCGGCGGACTCGCTCAGGTAGTGCGGGGCGAAGAACGGCGTGCTCTCCGCCCATGCGGTGTGCTCGCCGCTCGTGAGCTTCACCAGCACGGAGTGGATGTCGGCGTCCTCGCCGTAGGCGGTCCGCCACGGGTAGATGAGCGGCATCACGACGTAGTGTACGTCCAGTCGGTCGATACGCATCGTGGGGCGGACGATACCCGATCTCGCCTGCGAGAATGAAGCGCCGCAAGGCCACAGGGCACTAAGCAATGGTAAACGTACCCTCTTCTGGAGCATTGACACGCCGACTCCTCACAGAACCCGAAGCCGCCACCGAGCTCGAAGAGGCTTCATGTGATCGCGTTTGCGCACGACAGCCGATCACCCGGCTATTGGCGTGCTCGCATCCGCGAATGGCCGACTTGAAGGTCACGAACGGATCGCCCGCACGCGCATTCGGGGCTATAGTCGCCTATCCGTGACACGGGAGGAGGCGCTTCGCTTTCGGACGTTCGGCTTCCTGCACTACCCGCAGATGCTTTCGTCACCGGAGATCGATGCGCTTTCCGACGCCTTCGACGCCGCCATGGCGAAGGCTGAGCGCCGCCGGCCGACGCCATCCGGCGCACGGCAGCACATGATAAGTCCAGAGAAACCTGACCACGGAGCAAACGCTTTCGAATGAACGCTGCCGGATTATCGGGCAGCGTTCGCCCCGCCATGCCTCCAGTTTACGCCATGGACCGGCGAATCCGTTTCCGGTGGCACGCTGAACACCGGCTCGGTTACCGGTACACTGATGGAGGGGATGCAATGCCTGACGGGAATTTCAGTTTCGATTTCGACGAGCACTTCGGGAGCCTCATGCACGCGTGCGAGGGGCAGTGCCGCTTTCGCGGCGGCACGCAGACGGAGATCCGGGAGTGGCAGGACGCGTTTCGGGACCGCCTGCGATCACACCTGGGACTGGAGCACGTGGAGAAGGACCTGGCCGGGTTCGTCCCCACCGCGCAGCGGTTCGACAGCGAGGACCTGGGGACGTACACGCGGGAGTCGTGGCGCATCCTGACCGAGCCGACCGTGCCGTTGCCCTTCTATCTGCTGCGGCCCAAGTCGGCGGCCGACACGCTCCCCCTCGTGCTTACCCCGCACGGCCACGGCCATCCGCACGTCTACGTCGGACTCTTCGACAGCCCGGAGGAGGAGGCGCAGATCCGCGAGGGGGAACGGGACATCGCCGTGCAGGCCGTCGAGCAGGGGTACCTGGTGATCTCGCCGACCACGCGCGCGTTCGGCGAGACACGATCCCCGGAGGACAGGGAACAGAACAAGACATCGTCGTGCCACCAGCAGCTCATGCTCGACCTGCTGGTCGGGCGGACGCCTATCGGTGACCGCGTGTGGGACATGTCGCGGCTGATCGACTGGGCGATCGCGCACCAGGACGCGGATGCCGCGCGCATCGCCATCACCGGCAACTCCGGCGGCGGCACGGTGTCGCTGTTCGCCGCGGCCTGCGACACGCGGATCTCCGTTGCGGTTCCCGGCAGTTACTTCTGCACGTTCGCCGGCAGCATCGGCTCGATCGCCCACTGCGACTGCAACTACGTGCCCGGCATCCTGCGACTGGGTGAGATGCATGACGTGGCCGGCCTCATCGCGCCCCGCCACTTTCTGGCGGTCACCGGCAGGGACGATAGGATCTTCCCCATCGCTCATACGGAGGCAGCCTTTGCGCAGCTCGCGAAGGTGTACCGGGCGCTGGCCGTCCCGGAGCGGTGCGAGCTGTACGTCGGCGACGGTGGCCACCGCTACTACAAGGAACGGGTGTGGAGCTTCGTCGCGGAGGCCTTCGCTGCGCGCTCCGCCGCCTGAGCTAGCCCACCAGCGTCAGGCGCGCGCCGAGGATAGGCCGGCGATCATCGGTGGACAACATCTCGGCGGCGCCGATACGCTCGGAGCTTGGCCGAAGCTGACGTCCAGCAGCGCGACCGTCGCGGCGAGTGGCTTCCCGAATCGTTGCCGGAGCCGTCCCCGCTGTTCTCGTGAACGGTGCCGGGATCACCGGCACGATGCCGGCGAGCGCTCTCATCAGGATGCAGGCGAGGCAGCCTGCCCGCCGGGTGCCAGGTCGCGCTCGCAGCGCCGCAACGCCTCGATCACGATCGGTACCTCCTCGGGCTCCATGCACATCGGCGCCACCGTCACCTCGCCGGGGGACTCGCTGCCGCAGACCACGGGCGGTTCCTGGGCGCGCAGGTGGTCGAGCACCTGCTGCTCGCCGATCCCGCCGAGCAGCCGCAGCCTGGCGCGGGCGATCGGCTGCCCCGCCTCGCTGTACGGGTCGCGCTCGGCCGCGAAGAGCCGGCTGCCGGCCAGCGCGCCGCAGATCTCCGCCGCGGCGTCGTCGGCCCAGGCGAGCCGCGCGCTCTCGTCGTCCTCCAGGTACTCCTTCACCGCCCAGTAGAGTCCGACGATCTCTTCGCGGCCGGTCTTCATCATCCGGCCGTGCCCGTAGTTCGGGAAGCCGATGCGGGTGACGATCTCCAGGAACCAGCGCTCGCCCACCAGCGGGCCGCTCGACTGCGGGCCGCGCAGGTCCTTGCCGCCCGAGAACAGCGCCGCGGTCGCGCCGGCCTGCGTGAACTTCCAGAGGTTCTCCTTCGGCGGGAGCTGCGCCGCGCAGTCGATGACCAGCGGCAGCCCGTGCATGCGCGCCACCGCGACCGTGTCCTCGAAGGGCAGCCCGCCCTGCGTCGTCCAGCCGTGCTCGGCCTGGAAGAAGAAGATGGCCGCCGTGCGGTCGGTGATGTTGTGGGTGAGCGCCTCGCGCGTGATCGGCTCGATAAAGTTCGCGTAGCCCAGGGTCTTGGTCCGCACGCCGAGCTGCTGCAGCACGAAGTCGTACGGGTTGTGGTGGGCGGTGAACACGATCACCTCGTAGGCGCCGATCTCCTCGGAGCTCAGGTAGCGGATCGGCCGGCCGGCGCGGCGCTCGACGGCCGCGGCCGCGCACAGGCACAGGCCGGTGTCGGCGCCGTTGGAGACGAAGGCCGCCTCGTTGCCGGTCAGCTCGGCCAGCCGCCCGTGCACGGCGGCCTGCAGCGCCCGGATGTCGGTGTAGCTCCGCGCCGCCTCGTTCATGCGCCGCAGCGTCGACTCGCGCATGCGCGATCCGCCGAAGGCGGTGAAGCCGCCCGCGGCGTTCACCAGCCGCGCGACGCCAAGGTGATCGTAGATGTCCTCCGCCACGCCTCTTCCGTCCGGTCGCCTACGATAGGGACGCGGCCCGCCGGCCGCAACCGACGGGGCTGCGCGGCGCGAGCAGGGCTCAGTCGGTCTCGACGGCGGGGAATCCCGCAGTAGAAGTTGTCGAAGCGAACGCCGGTGGCTGCCAGCCGGTCGATGTTGGGCGTGCGGATCTCCGGGTTGCCGTAGCAGCCGGCGGCTCACGGCCCCTGGTCGTCGGTGAGGATGAAGACGACGTTCGGGCTCATCCGCCCGGGATGTACAGGCTGCGGTCGGCCACGGGCAGGGCGACGCGGGCACCGTCCTGCAGGTGCGAGGAGGCCACGCCGAACTGCACCTCGACCGACTGCATGGTGATGTCGATGCGGCCGGCCGTGGGCTCGCCCGTCGCAAGCTCGCGGATGATGTCCCGGATCGTGCAGACCGTGGGGCTCTCCCCGCGCGGTCGGATGAACGTCTGCTCGACGTCGTCGCCTCCCGTGCGGTGCAGGAAGATCAGCTCGCCATTGTCCCACGCGTGGGCGTGTCCTTCGGTGCCCTGCACGTCCAGGTCGAAGCCGGTACGCGGGACGAAGTGGCCCTCGGCTCCGCCGCGATAACCGACCCGGTAGAAGCCGACCATCGGGTCGCCGATCTCGCCGTCGGGCGGCCGTTCGAAGCGGTGATTCGCCGCGTCGTACCGCGGGTGCTGCTTGGTGGGCGGCGCGCCGGGGTCGTCCGGCTCCTCGAGTCGGCCCTCGACCCACTCCGGCACGGGATCGCCCAGCATCATCGCCACCAGGTCGAGCGTGTGCGGGTGGTGCTTGATCAGGTCGGTGCGGGCGTGCAGGGTCGCGAACCGCGGCTCGCCGATCGCGCCGCGCTCGATCGCCGCGCGCAGCCGCTTGAAGCCGTCGTGATGGCGGCGCATGGCTCCCCAGTTGAAGGCCACGCCGTTGGCCTTCAGGGCGTCGCGGATGCGGTCGGCCTCGGCCAGCGATGCGCAGAGTCCCTTCTCCGCGTAGATGCCGCGTACGCCGTGCTCGGCGGCGAACACGATCGGCTCCGCGCGGGCGAAGCTGGGCGTAGTGACGCTGACGATGTCCGGCTTCTCCCGCTCGATCATCGTCCGGTAGTCGAGGTAGGTGTTGGTGACGCCGAAGCGCTTCACGAACCGCTCCAGGCGCTCTTCGCCGCGGTTCGCGACGGCCACGACCTCCACGTCGTCGATGGCGGCATAGGCGCTGAAGTGCCCGTACGGCCGGCTGAAATTCTCCGGCGGAATCTCGTCCTCGATCAGTCCGCCCATGCGGCCGGTGCCGATGATCGCCGCGCGGTAGGTCGCTCCCATGGTTCGCTCCTTGCCGCTGGAGAGTCGCCAACGATCCGTGGCGAGCGCGGCACAGCGGTAGTATGCTGCAAAACCATGCCGCTATTCGCATGCCGCCTCCTGCCGCGCGTGCGAGCGCACGCAACATCACGGGTACTCGATGCGCCGCCGGGAGCACCCGGGGCAGCCGCGCAGCCCGTTCGTCGACGTGCCGTTCCCGGAGTGGCAGCCGGTCAGCGCCAACCTGCGGCTGGTGCAGGACCTGGTCCGCTCGCTCGACACGGGCGAGCCGCCGGCCGGCGGGGTGCGGGTCGCCTATGCCGCTACCGAGCTGACCTTCGCCGCGATCGAGTCCCACCTGCGGGGAGGAGCGCGAGTGGACCTGCCGCTGACCGGCAGCACGGTGCGGCTCGAGCGCGACCGGGCGCCCCGCCAGCCTCGCTTCCAACCGTAGCCGCGGAACGGGACGGGCGCGACAGACCGGCCGGGCTGGTATGCTGGATCGCAGGATCATGAAGGACACATACCGGGCCGTTCTCATCGGCTGCAGCCGCATGGGCGCATTCATCGACCACGAAGTCGGCGACCTGAAGTACATCGTCCATCCGTACTCGCACGCCGCGGTCTACACCGCGTGCGATCGCACCGACCTGGTGGCGTGCTCGGACCTGCGCCCCGAGGTGATGACGGAGGTCGGCCGGCAGTACGGGGTCCCGCCCGACAAGCAGTACACGGACTACCGGCAGATGATCGAGGCCGAGCGGCCCGACATCGTCAGCATCGCCACGCAGCCGGAGGGCCGGGCGGAGATCGCCGTCCATGCCGCCGAGCACGGGGCCCGGGCGATCTACGCGGAGAAGGCGATGACCGCCTCCATGGCGGAAGCCGACGCGATCGTGGAGGCGTGCGAGCGCAACGGCGTGGTCTTCAACCTGGGCACGCAGCGGCGCTGGCATCCCGGCTTTCACGCGATGCGGGGCGTGATCGACAGCGGGGAGCTGGGTGAGCTGCGCTCGGTCATCCTGCAGTTCAACGGGTCCAGCCACTACTTCGACAACCTGCTGTTCCTCAACGGCGACCGCCGCGCCTGCTGGGCGCAGATGCAGCTCCTGGACGGGGACTGGACTATGGAAGGTGACCGGCTCACCGGCGATCCCACGGCGATCGGCGGGATAGGGTTCGAGAACGGGGTCGTGGCATACACGATCCCGTCGGGGCGCGACTGTGAGTTCGAGGCGCGCTGCGCGGACGGAACGCTGCGCGTCACGAACCATCAGGAGTTCTCCATGCGCCGCCGGGAGCACCTCGGCCAGCAGCGCAGTCCGTTCGTCGACACGCCGTTCCCCGAGTGGCAGCCGATGAGCGCCAACCTGCGGCTTGTGCTGGACCTGGTCCGCTCGCTCGACACGGGCGAGCCGCCGATCGGCGGCGTGCGCGCGGCCCGCGCCAGCACCGAGCTGATCTTCGCCGCGATCGAGTCCCACCTGCGGGGCGGGGCCCGCGTGGACCTGCCGCTGACCGGCAGCACGGTACGGCTCGAGCGCGACCGGGCGCCCAGACAGCCCCGCTACCAGCCTTAGGAGAACGAAGGATGGCCGACACCGACACCCAGGCGGCGGACCGCCTGCTGCCCCACGACGTGGAGTTCTATGAGCGGGAGCTCGCCTCGTTCCTGCCGGACCGCGTCTTCGACGCGCACACCCACCTGTGGCGACGTCAGGACACGGGCTGGGACCTGCCCGGCTGCCCCGATGACGTCGGGCTCGCGGAGTACCGGGATCTGATGGACGACCTGCATCCGGGGCGGCGCATGGGCGCGATGTTCATTCCGTCGGTGAGTCCGAGCGGGGACGGATCGTTCACCGACCAGAACGAGTGGGTCGCCCGGGCGGTCGCCGACGACGCGTCGTTCCGGGGCATCTTTTTCATCCGGCCGACGGACGACCCGGAGTGGGTGCGCCAGGAGGTGCGGCGCCTGGGTCTGCACGGCCTGAAGTGCTACCACACCATGGCGCCGGTGACGCCGACGTGGGAGGCGGAGATCCCGGACTTCCTGCCGGAGCGGCTGGTGCGGGTCGCGCACGAGGAGGGGTGGGTGATCACCCTGCACATGGTGCGCTCTCGGGCGGCGGCCGATCCGGCCAACATCCGCTGGATCCGCCACTACTGCGAGCGCTATCCGGACATGAAGCTGATCCTCGCCCACTCGGCGCGTGGCTTCCAGCCGGCGCACAACCTGGAAGGGCTGCCGCACCTGACGGGGCTCGACAACCTCTACTTCGACACCAGCGCCAACTGCGAGCCCATCGCGCACCAGGCGATCATCCGCATCGTCGGCCACGACAAGCTGTTGTACGGCACCGACCTGCCCGTCAGCCACGGGCGAGGGCGCCACGCCGGCGCCGCCGACGCCTTCCTCTGGCTCTACGAGGACTCGCCGGTGTGGGACGAGAAGCACATCGGCATCCGGCCGGTGCTGATCGGCCTGGAGCACCTGCGCTCGATCAAGTGGGCGTGCTGGTCGGAGCGGCTCGGCGACCGCGCCGTGGAGGACATTTTCTGGAACAACGCCGCGCGCCTGTTTGGCGTCGACTGAGAGAGGCGCGCGCGTGAGATACCGCACGCTGGGCAGGACCGGCATGTCCGTCAGCGAGGTCAGCCTGGGCGGGGCCTACCTGAAGGGGCCCGATCCGGAGCTCCACCAGGAGAACGCTGCGGCGGTCGTGCGGCGCGCGGCCGAGCTGGGCATCAACTACCTGGACACGGCGCCGGGATACGGTCCCAGCGAGGAGCTGCTGGGCCCGGCCCTGGAGCATGCCGGCCGGCCGTTCCGGGTGGCGACCAAGGTCGGGTTCGTGCCCGAGGACTTCGACTTCCGGCGCGACAGCGTGGTGGCCAGCCTGGAGGCGAGCCTGCGCAAGCTGCGCATCGACCGGCTGGCCGTGGCGCAGATCCACGAGGTCAACCTGGTCGGCTGGGAGCGCATCATGGAGCCGGGCGGGGCGCTCGACGGCCTGCGCGCGGCCCGAGGCGCCGGGCTCTGCGAGGCGATCGGCATCACCGGGCGGGCGATTCCGCTGCTGGCCAAGCTGGCCGGGACCGGCGAGTTCGACACCGTGCTGGTCTACCACGACTACCACCCGGCCTGTCGGAAGGCGCGGGACGAGGTCATTCCCGCGGCGGCGAAGCAGGACATGGGGATCGTCGTCGGCACGCCGCTGGGCGCGCTGTTCGGCCACGAAGCGAAACGCGCCCAGACGCTGGCGGCGCTCTCCGGCGGTCAACGGGGTGCCGCCGAGCGCGTGATCGAGCGCTTGCGGCGGGAGCCGGGGACGCTCGCCCGCAACGCCTTTCGCTATATCATCGCCGACGAGGCGGTGAGCACGGTGTCGAGCGGCGCGGCGGACGTGGAGCAGCTCGAGGACGTGGCGGGGGCCTCGGCGCTGGGCGCGATGCCGGCGGAGTTGGTCGCGGAGCTGGAGCTCCTGGGGGCGGAGAGATGAGTCAGGACGAGGTGACTCGGGACGAGATCTACCGGGGGCTCTGGGACACCGGCCTGCACGACGGCGACGTCGTGCTCGTCCACTCGGCCATGCGGACGCTGGGCCGCGTTCAAGGAGGTGGCGACACCGTAGTCTCGGCGCTGCTGGACGTGATCGGCGAGCGCGGCACGCTGGTGGTGCCCACCTTCACGTTCATTCACGAGGTGGAGGACGACCCCATCATCGACCCGCGGAACGACCGGTCCGAGATGGGGGCTATCACCGAGGCGGCCCGCACTCACTCGCAGGCGCTGCGGAGCACCGCGTTCCGGCACAGCTTCGCGGCCATCGGCCGCCGGGCCGAGGTGCTCGCCGGGGTCGACCCGGCGCTGTCCGTGTTCGACCTGCGCTCCGCCTTCGGGGTCATGCTGGCCGTGAACACGCAGGTCCTGATGCTGGGCATGACCTACGGGAGCTGTACCAGCTTCCATTTCGCCGAGTGGCTGTGCGAGGTGCCCTACCGGCGCGTCATCCCGCTCGACGTCAAGGTCCGGCGGGCCAACGGCACGGTGGTGCCGCAGGCCATGACCGACTATCAGCCGCACAGTTATACCGGCACGCGCCGCCCCGACTTCAACCGCATGGGCCGCATACTGGAGGAGCGGAAGCTGGTCGGCATCGCCGCGGTCGGCAACGCGGTCGCCCGGCGCTTCGCCATGCGCGACCTGATCGACCTCGCGCAGGCCGAGGCGGAGAAGGACTACAACGTGTTCCGCACCCCCGAGGGCGGGACCACCCACGGCACGCCCCTCGACTCCGGCACGACGGTGCTCAGCCCGGAGATGCCGGACGCGGCGGGACGCCCCGACCGCTACCAGTGGAGCGTGTTCGACGAGTCGCGGTTGAAGCTGCCGGCCGGCTGACGCGCGGGGGTCCATCGGCCACCCGCAGGCCGAACAGCAGCAGCACCGAACCGGCGATGCCGCCGAGCAGCACGGCCCCCAGGAGCCTCCGGCCGTTCGCCGGGTCGAGTCCCCTGACCCGCTGCACGAGCCGCCTGCGCACGGCGAACGGCGCCATGCCCACGGCGGCGCCCAGTCGCTTCGAGCAGGACCTGCACCGAAGCTCGAACCAGCGCCGAGCCATCGCCCGAGTCCACAGCAACGATCTCGATGTGCCCTGGTCCCGCGTCGCCCGCCAGGAAGTCGACGGGCGCGGCGAACGTCCCGAGCGTGCCCGAGTCCGCGTCGAGCGGGATCCTCCCCAAGCCGATCACACCGCCCCGGGCGTCGTACACCAGGTTAGGTCAGGCCATCGGCGCACGGGTGCGTCGTATTTCCCCGAACCTCGACGCCCGTCGCGATCGTCTCCCCCGGCAGCGGATACGCGATCACGAGGGCCCGAGACGGTACCAGTCGCTTCCCACGCAGCATGAACGCCCGTGTTGTTTCGATCGAGGGGCAGCACAACCCGTCGCCTGGGCCGTGCGCGTCCATCGTTACGAAGATGTGGCGGCCCGAGACGGCGATGCTCTTTACGCGTACGCGATCTCCCAGGAGCTCGCGGCCCGCCTGAACCGGCATGCCATTGCGGTTGCGCACCGCGAACAAATGGATGAACGTGCCGCTCCCGCCGGTGTTGACGAAGGCGACGACAGCCGCGTCGGCGACACCATCGCCGTCCAGGTCGCCAAAGGCGAAAAGATCGCCGACGAGGCCGGCTTCCATCCGCTCCGTCGCACCCGCGCCATACCGGATCGATCCCTGCCCGTCCCGGAATCGAATCGGGGTCTCCTCGTCGCCGAGCAGCGGCAGTTGGTAGTGGCCGTCACGGAGCTGTTCGAGCGTGAGCCGACGAGGCTCGCCGCCTGCGGGAGCTGTGGTGTGCTGCTGAGCCCCGGCCTCCGCCGAGACCACGAGCGAGCCGAGCGTGACAACCGCGAGCGCGAATCCCGTCCGCAAGCGTGCGAATCCGGTGTTCATCGCTCAGATCAGCCGGGGGCGGAGATGAGCTCGAAGGCGAAAGCTACTCGCGGGAGCCGAGTTCGGTCTTGAGCCAGGCGACGAGCTGCTGCTGGTTGCGCGTCTGCACCATGACATCACCGGGGCCGGTGAAGTCGAACACGAAGCCCTCGCCCGACTTGATCGATTGCATGGAGCGGCCTTCCACAGCCCGCCGCAACTCGAAGGTGACCGTGTCGACGAAGGCCAGCACGTGGCTGGTGTCCACAACGACTGTCTCACCCGCCGCGAGCGAGATCACCTCCACGGCCCCATAGGACGCCACCAGCGCCTGACCCGAGCCGGAGGCGTGGATCATGAACCCGCCCTCGCCGCCGAACAGCAACTTGGCCCCGCCCCACCTGGTGTCGATCTCGACGGATGCATCGGAGGCGAGCCAGTTGCCGCGTTCGATGATCCAGGAATGCGAGCCGTCCAGGTCGAGCACCTTGATGTCGCCAGGCAGTTTGGCGGCGACGTCCACCCATCCACCGGCGGCGGGTGCCGTATAGGTGGAGATGAACAGCGACTCGCCGCCGAGGACGCTGCGCTTGAGCCCCTTGAGCAGGCCGCCCTCCATGCGCGCCTCAAGGCCCATGCCCGGCGAGTGGGCCATCATCGCGCCCGCCTCCACCTTCAGTCGGTCGCCCCCGCCCATTCGGCACCGGGCTACCGCGAAGCTTGGAGCATGTCGAACCTCAGCCTCCATGATGCCGACCATGGTAACATCCCTGCGATCCGCCGGCACCCCCCCCCGTAGCATCGCGTCAGTGGCCATGTGCAGTCGTTCCCCACGCACACGGATTGAATGTCGGTTCCTGGCACTCAGTCGTCGGCACCGTGATGTCGTAGCCCAGCGCCGCGAAGTAGGAGTAGAACACGCTGGCGTGATAGCCCTCGTACTTCGCGACGTCGTTGTTGGTGCGCCATTCGTACGGGATGCTCGCGAAGAAGGCGTCTGCCGCCCGGCGTCCTGCACGAAGTGAGCAGCAATACGCGGTTCAGGCTCTGGCGGACCTCCCGGTTCGGATAGCCCAGCCGATACAGGGGCATGATAGCGGGGGCGCGATCCCCGCCTCCTCTGCGAGCTCTCCAATTGCGCCATCACGTCCTCGTCAAGCTCGCTCCGGTCCTGATAATTGCCGCTGCCGAAGTCGAGGCGCAGCACCGGATGGCGCTGTGACCATTCATGGCCGTCGTGGATGCGCAGCCCTTCGAACAGCTCCTGATTACCCTCGAACAACTCCTTCATCGTGTCGACCAGCAGACTCTTTGCCGAACCGTCGCGGGCGTGACAGGAAATAGTGCTTGCCTTCGTTGAGCAGCCGCTCGATGTAGGCGGTCTTGTCGACGTAGTAGCAGTCTCGCTCGCGCAGCTCGCGGAAGGTCTGCATGCCGATCGGGAGCCTGCGCCTGCTCACCGGATCATCTTATCTCCGCCGCCGCCGGGTGCTCAAACCCGTCCCAGGACTGATGAAAGTCGTGCGGTGCCCCTGCCGCCATGACATGCCGTACTGCGATCAAGTAGCGTCGAAGGAGGGAGCGCGCCGTGGCAAAGCACCTGTTCATCGACGACCGCTTCGTCGCGGAGACGTCCGGTCTCACCCGGCGTTTCCATCAGGCGCGGAAGTGCGGGCGGAATCCGGTGATCCGCGCCGACCGGCCGTGGGAGAAGGACGCAGCGTTCGTCGACTCGGCGATGGTCGTCTACGACGAGGCGGCCGGCCGGCGTGCTGGTCACCGAGCCGTTCACGGCCGACGGGACGGCGATCGCCGTCAACGCCGACGCCCGCGGGTCGCTGCGGGTCGAGGTGCTCGACGAGGAAGGCCGGCCCGTGGCGGGCCTGGCCCGCGAGCAGGCGAAACCGATCGTCGGCGACCACCTGCGGGCGCGGGCCGCGTGGTCATCCGGATCGGACCTGGACTCCGTGCGGGGTCGCACCATTCGTCTGAAGGTACGTCGAGCACGGCGAACTGTACTCGCTGTCCATCGTCGACGACACCGGTTGACCAGCGCGTACTTTGACTCATACGATTTCTCACAAGAGAAGTATTGCCATGGCGAAAGTGAGGATCGCGGTGTCCGTCGAGCACTCGCTCGCGCAGCGCGCCGACGAGGTCGCGCGAACGTCGGGAACACCTCGCAGCCGCATCTACGCGCAGGCGCTGGAGGAGTTCCTGACCAGGTGGGAAAACCAGGCTCTCCTGCAAGGCATCAACGACGCGTATGCCGACTTTCCCGACGAGGAAGAGGCGGCGACTCTGCGAAGGCTCGGACCCCGGCAGGAGCGCGTGCTCGATTCGTGGTAGTCAGTCAGGGCGACCTGTTCTGGGTCGATCTCGGCGAGCCGTCGGGCTCGCGACCGGGATTCCGCCGGCCGTTCGTGGTGGTTCAGAACGATCTCTTCAATCGCAGCCGGCTGTCGACGGTCATCGTGTGCGCCCTGACGTCGAACGTGCGCCGGGCCGAGGCGCCGGGAAACGTGCTGTTGCCGAAGGGTGTCGGCAACCTCCCCGGGGACAGCGTCGCCAACGTGACGCAGCTCGTCACGATCGACAAGGGTGAGCTGACCGACCGGATCGGGCGGCTCGGAAGGGATCTCGTGGTCGACATTCTCCGCGGGATCGACCTGGTCCTCGATCCCCGGCGGACCCTGGATGGCGGAACGGCCGCGACCTGAGATCCGGTTCTGCGGTCCGATGGCAAGGGGAACGCCTGCTCCTGTTGATGATCTCGAAGCGCAGGTAGACCGGCTTGCCGGCCGCCGACAGGTCGGGGCTGCCGTTCCAGGCGACCGGCACGTCGTCCTGGTGCCGCGCAGCGCGTCCTAGTCGTCCAGGCTGAAGCCGTGTTAGGATCGCGTGGTGTATCCGTGCATGAGGGGAGTGATGTATTGATGGACGGGCGAGCCCGCGAGATCGAACCATGAGCGGGACTATCGACATCGGCACGCGCCTGGAACCGATCGTCGACCGCTACCTGATCGACCGACTGGACGGTACCCGTCTGGCGCTGCAGCAGCCGCGTGACGAGGGGCCGGTCCTCTGGAGCGACCGGCCTTGGGAGGGCATGATCGGCTACTTCACCGTGCTCAAGGACGGCGACACGTACCGCGCCTACTACCGCGGCAAGAGCGGCGACGGTCCCGACGGCGGGCCGGACGAGAGCACCTGCTACGCCGAGTCTTCAGACGGCTGCCACTGGACGAAGCCCGATCTCGGTCTGGTGGAGATCGACGGCTCGCGCGACAACAACGTCATCCTGGGTCCGGAATCGCCCGCGGTACGCCACAACTTCGGCCCGTTCCTCGATACCGGCCCCGCGGCCGGCAGCTTCCGGCTCAAGGCGCTGGCAGGCCTGTTCAAACACGACCAGCTCGACGCGACCACCGGCGGCATGCTGCTGTACGGCTCCGAGGACGGCACACGCTGGCAGCAGCTCCGCGACGAGCCGGTGATCGATCAGTCGCACCGCGGCCCGACGATCAGCGACACCACCTCCGTGCCGACGTTCTGGTCGCAGGTCGAAGGATGCTACGTCGCCTACCTGCGCGACTGGCTCGGTCCGCCCAAGCGACCCGGCCACGCCGGCTCCATCCGGTGGATCGCCCGATCCACCTCGCCCGACCTCCTCGCCTGGACCCCGCTTGCGAAGGTACGCGCGGAGCCGGTGGAGCACCTCTACACCAGCAACGTGCAGCCGTATTTCAGGGCGCCGCACCTGTCGATCGCCTTCCCGGCGCGCTTCCAGTTCGGGCGGCAGGTGGTGACGGCCGAGGAGTGCCGGAGGCTCGGCCTGACCCCGGACTACGTCGAGGATTGCTCGGACGCGGTGTTCATGACCTCGCGCGGCGGCCTGGATTTCGACCGCACCTTTCCGGAGAGCTTCATCCGCCCCGGCATCGGTCCCAACAACTGGATCACGCGTACCAACTATCCGGCCACCGGGCTGGTGCCGACCGGCCCGTACGAGATGTCGCTGTACCTGATGCAGGACAACGCCCAGGCGACCGCGCACCTGCGCCGCTATTCCCTGCGCCTGGACGGCTTCGTCTCGGTGCACGCCCCCTACGCGGGCGGGGAGATGGTCACCAGGCCGCTGACCTTCGCGGGGACGCGGCTGCTGCTCAACTTTTCCACCTCGTCCGCCGGCAGCATCCGCGTCGAGTTGCAGGACGCGCAGGGCCGGCCTCTTCCAGGCTATACTCTGGGCGAGTCGCGCGAGCTGATCGGCAATCACATCGATCGAGAGGCAAGCTGGGATTCCGGAGCCGACGTGGCCGCCCTGGCCGGACGGGCGGTGCGGTTGCGCCTTCTCATGAAGGACGCCGACCTGTTCGCACTGCGCTTCCGGTAGGCCGGTACAACCGGCGCGAACACTAAGGAGGAATCGACCATGCACAACCTGCCAGGCGATCTGATGATCTGCAGTTGGGGAGACACGCTGAATGCCGAGCGCCCGGAGCACGTGCTCGACTCGCCGGAGCGCATCCGCGACGCGCTGGTGAGCTGGAAGGAGACCTACGGCATCTTGGGGGTGCTGTGGCGCCAGGAGCGCTGGCTCGCCAAGCTCGCCCGCATCACGGACCGCGCCCGCCGGAACGAGCCCCAGGTCTACGACGTGGTGCAGCAGGTGGACGACGCGGCGGCGGCCACCGAGGCGGCCCGCGATGCCGGCGTCAAGATCTACTGCTACGTCGACCTGTACGACGAGGGGCAGCCGCCGCACTCCGACGCCTACACCCACGGCGCGTTCCAGTGGGAGTCTGAGTTCTTTGCCAACCATCCGGAGTACTACGCGTGCGACCGCACCTGGGACAAGCGCCACTGGGGGGTGCCGGAGTACACCTACCCGGAGGTGCGCGAGTACAAGTGCCGGGAGGAGCTGGCCTGGCTGGTCGACAGCTACCGCTGGGACGGCGTCTACATCTCGACGCGCGGCCACCGCATGAACGCCGATCACGGCGACCAGTACGGCTTCAACCTGCCGGTGGCGGAGGCGTTCCGCGAGCGCTACGGCGTCGACATCCTGACCGAGAACTTCGACCTGGATGCGTGGCGGCGCCTGCGCGGCGAGTCCATCACCCAGTACCTGCGCGACGTCCGGGCGCTCTGCGACGAGCGCGGCCTGACGCTCGGCATCGGCGTGCCGCCCGGCGACCACTTCGGCCGGCCGATCGGCAACATCCACCTGGACTGGCGGACCTGGATCTCGGAGAAGATCATCGACGGCATCAACATCGGCCACGCCAACGTGGTCGGCCAACACCTGCGGACCGGCTACGGCTACGTGCAGAGCTACTTCGACGGCGAATTCGGCCTGCAGCCGCTGCCGGAGATACTGGGCGAGCAGTACGGCCCGCTCTGCACCAAGCATGGCGTCGGGCTCTGGGCAAGCCTGATGATCCGCGAGCGGCTGGCGAAGATGTACGGCAGGAAGTACACGAACGAGCTGCTGCGCGCGATCCCTGGCGTCAACGGCCTGTCGTGGAGCTGGGCCAGCAAGGGCGACCGCATGCTGACGGTGGACCTTGACGAAGGGCCGATGCCGTCGCCGCTGGCGGCCGAGGGGGTCTGACGCACCCGCCGGATCAGGCGCTCACGAACTGAAAGGCGTACAGCTTCGCCGAGCGCATGCGCACGTGCAGCCGGACCGGCCGACCGCGGAGCGGACCGATCATCTTGAAGCGCTCCTCCGGCCGGCCGTGGAAGTCGTATCATGGGCGTTGCCATGAGAGCCATTCAAATCACGGAGCCGGGCCGGTTCCGGATCGTCGATACGCCGGAGCCAGCCGCGGGCCCGGGCGAGGTGCTGATCGCCGTGCAGGCTTGCGTGACGTGCCCGCACTGGGACACCACGCTGTTCCGCGGCGTCGACATCTTCGAGCGGCCGGGCCACCCCAAGTACCCGATCCCGGTGGGCTACCCCGGGCACGAGGTGTCGGGCAGGGTCGAGGCGGTGGGCGAGGGCGTCACGTCGCTGCAGGTCGGGGATCGCGTCGCCACCCTGAAGGCGGGCGGCGAGAGCAACCCCGGGTTCTACAGCGAGCTCATCGCGCGGCCGGCGGACATGGTCGTCCGCATCCCGGACAACACTTCGTACGAGGCGGCGGCGTCGATGGAGATGGCCTTCCACATGTCGCCCTACGTGCACGCGCTCGGCGACGTCGCCGGCAAGCGGGTGGGCATCGTCGGCCTGGGGCCGGCCGGCATCATCGCGCTGCAGATGGTTCGGGCCCAGGGTGCCGGCGCCGTGGTGGCGATCGACTTGGTGCCGGAGCGCCTGGAGCTGGCGCGCACGCTGGGCGCGGACCAGGCGGTCCGCATCGAGCCGGGCACGCCGGCGGAGCTGGAACGGGAGCCGCTGGAAGCCAGCATCGATTGCACCGGCGCGGCCGCGGGCATGCAGGTGGCGCTGGACCACACCGTCGGCGGGCCGGTGTCGCCGTTCGGCGTGATCCACGGAGAGGCGATCTACACGACCCGCCACTGGCGCAACCGCACGGGCATCGCCTCGCGCGTGGCGCCGGAGGCGCCTGACGCTTCCTACGTGACCGGGCTGTGGGCGGCGGAGAAGCTCAATACCGAGGTGCTGATCGGTGCCCGCCTGCCCTTCGAGCGCTACGACGAGGGTGTGCAGCTCCTGCTCGCCAAGCAGGCGCTGAAGATCTGCTACCTGCCGCAGGGCACCTGAAGCGGCCGCTCCGGATCAGCGGAACTGGAACGCGTAGAGCTTGGCCGACCGCATGTCGAAGTGCAGGCGGATCGGCCGACCGGTGTGGCTGCCGAGCGAGGGGGAGCCGTCCCAGCTCACGGTGTGGCGCACGTCGTTGACCATCACGCGGCGGCAGCGTGACAGCTCGAAGCCGGAGAGCGGCCGGCCGGCTTCGTCCCGGACCTCGACCTGCGCCTGTCCCATGGCGGCGACGTCGATGTTCAGCTCCAGCCGCTCGCCTGCGAAGCGGAGCGGCGGCGTGGTGAGCGTGCCGCCGGTGTAGGCGGCGTCGGCCGACACGAAGCCGTCCAGGCGCTGCTCCGCCAGGCCGATGCCGTTGCCGTAGCCGCGGTCGCGCCGCTCTTCGTCGCTGAGCGCGCGGAAGCCGCCGTGCGTCCAGGGGCTGCCGGTGTACATCTGCAGGAACCGGTCGCCGCGGCGCAGGTGGGCGGGCGATGCGTGGATGGTGCCGCCGTCGAAGGTGCCGGGCAGGCCGCGGCCGATGTACGGCCGGCGGTCGTAGCGCATCCAGTGGATGCTGTCGCGGCTGGCGGCGAACTGCGCGTCGTTGAGCCCGTCGTTGCGCACCGTGGTCTCGCCCTCGCCGAAGTGCTGGTAGGTCATCGGGAACATGAAGTAGGCGTCCTCGGCGTGGGGGTACGGCAGCACGTCGTGGTGGTAGATGTCGGAGTCGGGCGGATCGTGCTCGTCGGCGGCCAGCACGGTGCGGATCTTCTCCTCCGGCCACGGTGCGGTCAGATCGTCCACCTCGATGCGGCCGATGGAGCGGCCGGGGCGCAGCATCTGCGGCGCGACCACCGGCGGGTCGCTCGCGACCGGTTCGACGAACGGGTACATCGGCGTGCCGTCGTCGGCGACGATCAGTTTCAGCCATGCGACGTAGCGGCCGATGCGCCCGTCCCAGTACGCTTGTTTGGGCGTATCCGGCTTCAGGCCGGATACCAGGTCCTCGGGAAGCGACCAGCGTAGCCCGTCCGGTGAGGCGCCGACGCGGATGCCCGCGCCGCGCACCTGCTCCACCATCTTGAAGCGCTCGGCCTCTGCGCCGTTCGGATCGATGAAGATGTACGGGAGCTTGCAGTCGGCCAGCACGATGTTGTTGCGCTTCGAGCCGTCGTACTCCACCAAGCCCAGCTCCGGCTTCTCCCAGGTGCGCCCGTCCTCCGACATCGCGTAGCACAGGTGCCACCGGCCGCCGGCCCACTGGTCCCTGTCCGACGCGGCATACCACAGCTTGAACGCGCCTTCGTCCTCCAGCACGCAGCTCCAGCCGATGGAGAACGACTCCCAGTGGTGCTCACCGCGCAGCACCGGGCCGGGCAGCTTGACCGGCGGGTTGACGGTGAGCTCGACGTCCCGAGCCTCACCGACGAAGCGATGGTCGATGAAGAGCTGCTTGCGATTGCCGACGTCCAACCTCGGTCCTCCCCTGAAGCGCCCAGGGTAGCGTGGTTCGAGCCGGGTCTCCAGTCGTCGTGTCCGTTGATCGGAAGCTTCCCGACTGGCTGGGCTATGGCTGCATTCGAGTACCGTCAGGCTGAGGAAATCCGGGATGCCTTGCACCGGCACGGCGTCCGCTACCTCTTCATCATAGCCAGCAAGGAGGCCGCCAACCGGGGAAGGATCGCGAGTCGCTGCCTCGACTTCGGTCGTTCCGCGATTATTGGGAGCTCAACCGCCGTAGGTAGAGTCCGCTGGCGGCCCGTGCGGTTACGCGGGGACTGCCGTAGCCGTCAGTAATACCGGCGTCCGAATGGCGAGTACTCGGGGGGCGGCCGGCGGAAGTGCGGCCGCGCGGCGGCAGCGGCCAGGTCGTCGCCGTCGAGCATCGCCTCGTCGCCGTGGCGGCGGCACCAGTCGACCAGGTACGAGCGCAGCGAGCGCCGCCGGGACGCGGCCGGCTCGGATGCCGATCCGGACAGGTCGCACAGCTCGTGCGGGTCGGCGTCCAGGTCGAAGAGCTCCTCGACCGCGCCGTCCTGGTGGTAGATGTACTTCCAGCGCTGGTCGCGCACCATGTACTGTTGCCGGGGAGCGTCGTGGCACTGGGCGACCAGGGCGTCCCGCACCGGCCCCTCGCCGCGCAGCATCGCCGACAGGTCGAGGCCGTCGATCCCCGCCGGCACCGGCTCACCGGCCGCCGCCAGCAGGGTCGGCATCAGGTCGTGCAGCCCGATCAAGCCGTCCTCGCGGCGGCCCTCCGGCAGCGTCCCCGGCTGGCTGGCGATCAGCGGCACGCACGCCGAGCCCTCGTAGAAGGTCTCCTTGAAGTAGTGCCCGAAGTCTCCGAGCATCTCGCCGTGGTCGGCGGTGAACACCACCAGCGTGTCCTCGCGCAGGCCGCGCTGCTCCAGAAAGTCCAGCAGCCGGCCGACCTGCAGGTCCTGGAAGGTGACCAGCCCGTAGTAGTGCGCCTTGATCGTGCGCCTCGCCTGCGGGGAGAGCTTGTTCCACTCGTACTCCTCCGGCCGGCTGGCCAGCGCCGTGAGGCCGCGCTCGGCCAGCAGCTCGACGCTGCCGGTCGGATCGGGCATCTGCCGCGGGTCGTAGCGCGCGTCGAACGGCCGCGGCGGATCGAAGGCGCTGTGAGGCTTGGGAAACGAGGCGAACAGGAAGAACGGCCGGCCGCGATGCTCCTGCAGGTGCCGGTCCAGGTGATGGATGGCTCGCGTGGCGACCCAGGCGTCCACGTAGTGCTCGCTCGGCATCTGGCTGGCCGACGCGAACACGTCGTTGTTGCCCAAGCCGTTGGCGCGCGAGTAGCCGCCCCAGCCGACCTCGTGCAGGTAGTCGAGGTAGTCCTCCAGGCCGCGCAGCCGTCCCTCCGGGTCCCACTTGCCCAGCGCCCGGCCCGATTCCGCCACCTCCGCCACCTGGAAGCCGTGCGTGACGCGCGGCTCGCCCGGCGGCGCGTACGGCAGGTAGTGCAGCTTGCCGGTGGAGTAGGTGCGGTAGCCGGCCGCGGCCAGCTCGGCCGGCAGCAGCGGGAAGCCGGGGAGAATGGCGCCCTCGTTGTTCTTGGTGCCCGTGCAGCGGTGCGGGTAGCAGCCGGTCGCGAGCGCCGCCCGCGCCGGGACGCAGATCGGCGCGGGGGTGTAGCAGGCGGTGCAGTTCACGCCGCTCTGCGCCAGCCGGTCCAGGTTGGGCGTGTCTGTCACCGGGTTGCCGTTGCAGGCCAGCGCGTCGGCGCGGAGCTGGTCGGCCATGATCAGCAGGATGTTCGTGGGCATGGATGCGGTTCCGGTGGACAGCCTATCCCTTGAGCGACCCCAGTGTGAGCCCCTTGATGAAGGATGGGCAACGCCAGCGGCAGGTAGATGCGCACGAATATCCTGAAATAGCCGGCGCCGTCCATCTTGGCGGACTCCCGGCGATTCAGTCCATCGGCCAGCGAAAGCGGCGCAGTCCGGCCAGCAAGTGGCGAGGACCCGACTCGTACGTGCCGATCACGTCCGGGCCGCGCGGGTCGGCGCTCCGGGCGGCCAGCCAGCGCAGGAACACGCCGAAGACGTCGCCTTCCAGCCACGCCCCCTCCGGGTCCAGCGGGGTGCCGCGATAGGGGTAGAAGTGGCCGCCGGCCGAGAACGGCCACACCGCCTGCTCGATGGCGATCCCGCCCCAGCGGACGAGGGCCTCGCGCAGCACGGCGTGCGCCCGTCCATAGGCATCCGCCGCCTCTGCCGATGCGCCGCGGATCAGGTACAGCTCCTCTCCCTGGTAGAGCAGCTCGAGCCCGTGCAGGAACCGGCGCTCGATCCGAAACCACTCGGCCAGCGCGGCGGTCCGCTCGCGGTCGATGTCCTGAATGCCTGCGCCCAGCAGCGCCTCCAGCTCGGCGACGTTCTGATCGAGCCACGCCAGGGCGTCCGCCAGATCGCGCTGAAAGCGCGGATACTCCTGGTAGTTGTAGACGAACTCGCGGTGCATGAACGCGGGATTGGCCAGGAACTTGTGGGTGAGCTTGTCGTTCAGGAGCAGCATGTCGAAGCCGAACGGGTAGAGGAATCCGGTGTGGCCGCCCACCCCGTCCGCCTTGGCCGCGTATCCCTGGTAGTCCCGGTAGGTCGGATCGCCGGCCACGTGGACTGACGGACCCAGGCGGTAGATCCGCCCGGCCCGCTGCAGGCAACGGCCGGCCACGTCGCGCGCTCCGGCGCCGAAGTTCCGCTCCAGCCAGCGCTCCTTGAGGAGCTCCACGTCGTCCCGGAAGGGATTCCAGAGCAGCCTCCAATGCAGGTCGAGGTTGATCCCGAAGCCGATGTTGTCCTCCATGGCGGCGTAGTCGCCGAACCGCTCGCCGGGCAGCCAGCCGCCGTGCAGGACGACGCCGTGCACGCCCGCCCGGCCCCAGTCGCGGTAGAAGCGGGCGACCCGGTCCACCATGTCGTTGGGAAAGCAGCCGGAGCGCGGGTGCAACTCCACGAGCTGGCACATCTTGGGGACGACCCGCCGCCCGCGGCCGGTCCACAGGGCGATCTGCGGGTTGGGATCCTCGCGCAGGTTGGTGTCGGTCGACACGGTGTAGGGCATGAAGATCACGTCTGGCGGGGTCTGGCGATCGACGTACTCGGCCGCCAGCGGCGACTTGATCGGCTGGAAGTCCCAGACGTTGCGCACCACCTCGGCGTCCGGCCGGACCCGCTTGACGGCGGCGTGGACGAGATCGAATGCCCAGGTGTGGAAGAACCGCACGGCGGAGCTGCCGCGCGCCGCCCGCGGTCCGCCGATGCGGAAGCCGGCCGGCAGGTCCGCTTCGTAGCGCCGCAGGGCGTCGGTACAGCGTTCGCATCCGCACGGCGATCCGAAACCGCCCTCCGCGGAGGTGTACACGACGACCCCGGAGAGCTCCGGGAACAGCTCGAAGGTGCGCTCGTAGGTCAAGCGGACGATCTGCTGCATACGTTCGGAGGACAGGCAGAGCGAGAGCTCCTTGCCGGCGTCGATGTCGCCCGTCACCACTTCACAGGCGTAATGCGCGCGCGCCAGCGTCAGGATCGGAAAGCCCCATTCGTAGCGGCTGAGGAACACCTGCACGCCCAGCTCGCGAAGCTCGGCCAGGCGGCGGCGATACGCGTCCACCTGACGTTCGATCTCGGCCGGCGGTTGCTGCAGGTGCGGGAACCGGCCGCGGTAGCTGCGTTGCTCCCACCACCGCAGATCAGGCCAGTCGTCCGGCGTGACGCCGGCGAGGAGTCGTCGCGGAGCGGCGGCACCATCTTGAACGCGCGCAGGGCGAAGTGCGGGCCGTCGCGCTCGTCCAGCCCCTCCAGGGCGCTGAGGTCGGCGGTCCCGGCCTCGGCGATGCGCGCGGCCAGCTCGTCGGCGCCGTACAGCACGCCCAACGGTCCGGTGCCCGCCACGGCCAGCAGCCGCCTGCCGCCATCCGCCAGCAGGCGCAGGTGGAACCCCTCCTCGGGGGTGGACGGCCGCACCGGCGACACGTCGACGGCGCCGCTCCGGGCCAGATCGGCGATCCACGGGTTGCTGGCCGTGGTGCCTGCGACGACCATGTCTCCCCCCGGACGGTCTCCGGTGGCAACTCCGCTGGTTGCTCCCGCGGCGGCGAAACGCCGCGCCGATCAACTCCGCGGCGCTACGGTCCGCACGCGTGGCGCGCGGACCCAGGTGGATGGTCCAGTTCGTCAGGGCTCGCTGCCGCTCACGGGCTGCCGGCCGCTGCCAGTTCGCCCCGGCGTCCGTCGTGGCCGGCGTCCGCCAGAGCCGAGGTGAACATGCCTCGATTGGCGAACAGGGCGGAGGTGCCGCCGGTGTGCAGGAATACCACCGTCTGACCGGCGTGCAACTCGTCGCCGCGGATCAAGCCGATCAACCCAGCCATCGCCTTGCCGGTGTACACCGGGTCGAGGACGATTCCCTGCGTCCGCGCCACCATTGTGACCGCTTCCAGCATCTCGGCGGACGGCAGGGAGTAGCCGGGGCCGAGCCACTCGTCCCGGCAGGTCACCCGATCCGCCGCGGCCGCGGCGTCGACGCCCAGGAAGGCCAGGATCGCCTCGGTGAGCTCGGTGACGTGCGGCTCCTGTTCGGCCCGCGACCGGCTCACGTTGATGCCGGTGACCTCGACGCCGGAGCCGGCGGCGATCAGCCCTGCCACCAGGCCGGCATGGGTCCCGCCGCTGCCGGAGGCGCAGACGATCCGGTCGGCGGTCAGTCCCATCTCCTGGAGCTGGCCCAGCAGCTCCACGGCGCACGACGCGTAGCCGCACCCGCCCAGCGGATTGGAGGCGCCGCCCGGTATCACGTACGGCGTGCGGCCCTCCGCGCGGGCGGCAGCCTCCGCCCGCCGCAAGCCGTACGCCGAGCCGCCGCGTTCGACGACGTCGATGCCTTCCGCTCCCAGCAGGCGGTACAGGAAGTTGTTGCCGCTCGCCTCCGGGTTGTAGGTCCCCGGGACCCGCTCCTCCAGCACCAGGCGGCATGCAAGGCCCTCCCGGTTGGCTGCCGCCAGGGTCAGCAGGCAGTGGTTGGACTGGATGGCGCCGGTGGTGATCAGGGTATTGGCGCCCTGCGCCAGGGCGTCCGCGACCACGTACGTCAGCTTGCGCACCTTGTTGCCGCCCAGCGCCAGCGGCAGCGTGTCGTCGCGCTTGATCAGCAGGTCCGGACCGCCGAGCAGCTCCGAGAGCCGTTCCATCCGCTGTAGCGGCGACGGGCCGGGAAGATAGGGCCGCTGCGTCAGGTCGTTCAGGCGCTCGACTCCGAAGTTGCTCATCGTTGTCGAAGTATAGCCGACCGGCAGATTCGGATCGGGGAGACTCCGGTGAAATCTCGACCTGCCTTGACATCGAGTGACTACGGGGATGAGCTGAGGACGGAGTCGTCGTGAGCCAGATTACCGTGTTGTTGCCGGACGCCCTCGCCGGAGCGCTGGACGCTGCCGTCAGGGAGCTCAGCCGAAGCCGCACCGATCTCGTCCGGGAGGCGATCGAACGATTTCTGGAGGACATCGACGATCTCAGCGTGGCCCCGGACGGTTGCGTGATCCGAGCGATCCGGTCCTGGGCTGGGATGACGTCAGACGTGACGTAGTCGGATTGGATGCAGGGTGAACGTCGTTTGCATCGTTTCTGACCAGCACAACGCGGAGTTCGCCGGCTGCTACGGAGGCCGGACCCGGACTCCGAACCTGGACCGGCTGGCCGGGGAGGGGACGCGGTTCGACGCCTGCTGGTGCACGTATCCGATCTGCGCGCCGTCTCGGGCGAGCTGGTTCGCAGGCCGCTACGCTCACGAGATCGGCTGCTGGGACAACGCGACTCCATACGACGGCGGCCGGCCGGACTGGGGCACGTACCTGCGGGACTGCGGCGTGCTGCACGCGGTGACCGGCAAGCTGGACTTCACCGAACGCGGGACCGCCTCGGTCGAGCGGCCGATGACCGTCAAGGTCCGGCGGAACTGGGACGTGACCGGCCTGTTTCGCGACAGTCCGCCGGTGACCCGTCCCGGCTCGGTCGAGCAGTTCTGGCAGGTAGAGCCTGCCGACGCGCCGGGCGCACCGCACGGCACCGAGGAACGGATCACGCGGGAGGCGGTGCACTTCCTGGAGTCCGGCCGTTCGGCAGACCGTCCGTGGGTGCTGGCCGTGCACTACTACAAGCCGCATCCGCCGTGGCGGCCCGATCCCGAGCGCTTCCGGCACCACCTGGAACGGGCCACGCCTCTGGCGCCCAAGTATCTGCAGCCGTTCGAGGACCTCTCCGAAGCCGAACGGGTGCGCAGCCGGTGGACGGCCGGCTATGCCGGCGATCCGGATGCGATCGCGCGGGCGCACTGCGCGTACCACGCGGAGATCGAGGAAGTGGACCGCCACGTCGGCCGCGTGCTCGATGCCGTGCACGCGAATGGTCTGGCCGGCGACACACTGGTGATCTACACCTCCGACCACGGCGAGCAGGCGCGAGCCCATGGTGCGTGGGGAAAGATCTCGATGTACGAGGACAGCCTGCGGGTGCCCCTGCTGATCCGCGGGCCGGGCGTGGCTGCCGGGCACGTCTGCCGGCAGCCCGTCTCGCTGCTCGACCTGTACCCGACGATCGGCCAGGCGGTGGGCGTGCGCCTGCCCGTCTTCGCGCGCGTGGCGTCATGGCTCGCCCTGACCGGCGGCCGCAACGACGCCACGTCGCGGCCGGATCACGCGATCGCGGAGTGTCACATGTTTCCCCGCGCCGCATCCTTCGCGGTTCGCCAGGGAGACTGGAAGCTCATCGAGACCCTGGGATCCGCGCCGCTTCTGTTCAATCTCGCTGAGGATCCGGGCGAGATGAACGACCTGGCCGGCGCCGGCGGTGTTGCCGCGGATGCGCTCGACCGCATGCGGCAGAGACTCCATGACCTCTGCGACCCGCACGCCGTGGACCGGCGTGCTCGCCGGGACCAGCGGGCGCGCATCGAGCAACTCGCCGCGAGTGGCCGGTTGCAACAGGAACTGGCAAAGCGCGGCTTCCTGCCGTCCACCTATCGCCTGATCCCGGATCCGCACTCGTCGTCTGCCGCTTGACGGCCGCTCGCCGCCGGCCCGGGATAGCGGTAGTCTGATCTGATGCGTAGCAGACACCTGTCGATGACGATTGACGAGTTTGAGTATTGGGACGGTAAGGCGCACGATGCCCGTCTACGATCACCGGCCGACGGAGTATGCCCGGGGCCTCGTGCTGCCCCTTCCTCGATCTTCGGTCCGGACGCGCCGGCGCGGCAGATCCCGGTGCGGTACGACCTGTTCAACAGCGCGGAGTTCGCGGAGACCAAGAGCCGCGTCGGCGCCTCGATGAGCCAGTTCTGGCGGCGCGGATCGGGGATCGACACCATGGTGCAGGAGTACTACGCCAAGGTGCTGGTCGGCGAGCTGGATGTCGATGCCAGTTGGGACGACTGGGTCAAGCGCTGGAGCGAGGCGGGAGGCGCCGAGCTGATCGAGGGCTACGAGCTGCTGCCGCTCCTGGAGCCTGCGCTCCGCGGCGAGATCGTCTATTGACGCGGCCGATCGCATGGCCGGCGGACCGTTTCACCTGACGGACGAGGAGCGGTACCGCTTCGACCTGCAGGGCTTCCTGCTGGTCTCCGGCGCGCTCGGCGCCGCGGAGGTCGGTGCGTGCAATCGAGCCATCGACGCGGTCGCCGGCACGCCTGCGGCGGCCCCGGGCTTGCTCGGCTGGCCCGATCCGTACCGGGAGCCGTTTCGCCGCCTGCTGGTCCATCCGGCCGTGGTGGCGCGGCTGAACGAGCTGTGCGGCTCCCGCTTCCGGCTGGACCACGGCCCGCGGCTGCTCGCCGGCGCCGAACAGACCGAATCCTGGCTGCAGGGAGGCGGGGAGCCGTTCTCGCCCGCCGCGTGGTACCACCAGCAGAACGGCCGCATCTTCGCGAGCGCCGTGACCGCGGCGTGGCAATTGGCCGGCGAAGGCGGCATGTGCGTGGTGCCGGGCAGCCACAAGGCCGTGGAGCCGGCGCCCGCGGGCGTGCGGGCCGGCGGCGATCGGGACGCCGCCATGGACGTGGTCCGGGAGCTGCCGACGCGGGTCGGTGACCTGGTGCTGCTCGCCGAGACCGTCACGCACGGCACGCGGCCGGGGAACGGTTCGGGTGACCGGCGGATCGTGCTGTATACCTACACGGCCGGCGCGGTGGTCGCTCACGCCGGCCGCCGCTTCCTCCCGGAGGAAGTCTGGGGCGACTGGACGCAGGAGCTGACGCCCGAGCAGCGCGCCGTGCTGCACGGTCCGGGCGTCGATGCGGCCGGGCGCCTGCCGCTCCTGGAGTCGGACGGCGCTGTGGCGCGGGTGCGCGAACCTGACCGGGCACCTCAGGGCGGAACGACGTGACTGGCCAGGAACGCTACCTCTGGGACCTGTCGGGCTACCTGATCCTGCGGGGCGTGCTCGACCAGGCGGAGATCGACGCGGCCAACGCCGCGATCGACCACTATGCCGGCAGCATCGAGCGCGGGGCCGACAACACGCTCGCCAAGGACTCGCGCAGCCTGCGCGGCAGCGGCCGGCCGACCCTGCACGGGCTGTTGCGGCTGGAGCCGCCGCACTGCGAGCCGTTCCGCCGCATGCTGGCCCACCCGGCGGTGGTGATGCGCCTGAACGCGATGTGCTTACCCGGGTTCCGGCTCGACCACGGGCCGCTGTTGATCGCGGGAGTGAAGGGCACCGAGGGGTTCACCCTGCACGGCGAAGGCGAGCCCTTCAAGCTGGCGGTCGGCTATCACGGCCAGAGCGGCGTGAGCTACTGCGCGGGGGTGACGGTCACCTGGCAGCTCCGCGACGTGGCCGCTGGCGACGGCGGCTTCGCCTGCGTGCCGGGCAGCCACAAGTCCCGCTATCCGAAGCCGGACGGGGTGCGCACCGCCGACGACCACCGCGGCACCGTCGTGCAGCCGGCCATGCGCGCCGGCGACGTGCTGTTCTTCATGGACGGCGCACTCACGCACGGTACGCTGCCGTGGCGCGGCGCCGGCGAGCGGCGCTCGATCCTGTTCAAGTACGCGTCCCGGTGCGCGGTCCGCCAATGGCCGGATCCGGCGCAGGCCGAGCCCGAGTCCTTTTGGGATCCCGCGTTCGTGGACGGGATGACCCCGGAGCAGCGGGCGGTCATGTACGCGCCCAAGTCCGGCCGGACCGATCTGGTTCCGGCGCTGACCGTCGACGCCGACGGCACGGTCAGCGTCGTGCCTCAGCGGTAGCGCCGGCAAGACCGAGGCCTTCGGCCTTGTTCATGCCCCCATCCCCAACCTCCCTATGACTCCGGCGATCAAGCCGCTGGCGCGGCTCGTCCGCCAGACTCATAGACGATCACCAGCTCGATCCCCTCGACGCGCAGGCAGTCCGGGCCGTCCAGCCGGTCGAGCGCCACCTCGATCCGATTCTGTCCCTGTGCGACCGGAATGTCGCGCCAGGTCAGGGTTGTGGTGGCGGGCAGCTCCAGGCGACGCCCTCCGTCGAGCCGCCGACCGTTCAGCGACACCGAGGCTGTTCCGTCCGGGACGCTCCCCGCGCACGTGACCCGCAGCCACGTGTCGGCCAGCGCCCGGTCGCGCCGAGCCGCCTCCACGTCGTCGCCGACGTGCAGCGTGAACGGCCGGCTCTCTCCCACGGCATCCAGCTCGCAGGGAAGCTGCAGCTCGCCGCCCTGCTCGGGGGTCCGAAGCAGCATGTCGACGTTCACGGTGTAGCGCTTGTTCCTGCGCTCGATCAGGCGCGGGTCGTGGATCTCGCGCAGGAGCTGGACCTCGTCGGGCGTATACGACGCTTCGCCGCGCGCCATTCGATGACAGTCGTAGTTGAACAGGTAGATGCTGCTCGCCCCCTGGTGCCAGAAGCTCGATGCCGCCGCGTACAGCATGTCGTTGCCGGCGTAGCCGTACCCCTTGGCCGACCGCTCCAGACCGCCGCCGATCCGGCACGAGGTGCCGGCGGCGATCTCCGTGAACGCCGCGATCTCGGCCCCCATCTCCAGGTAGCCGCCGTTCATGGGGATGAACAGGTCGGCCAGCTCCTCGCGTATCCAGGCGGGGACGTCCAGCCCGATGCGGCGGCAGCCCTCCCGGGTCGCCGGCACCCGCAGCATCAGCGTGAACGGCCGCCCCTTGCGGCGCGCGATCTCCGTGGTGCCGGCCCTGACCTTGCGCATGAAGTCGGTCATCAGCGGCATGCCGGAGTCTTCCTGTCCCTGCTTGAAGAACCAGCGTCCGCGCTGGAAGTCCATCTCGAAGCCGTCGATGTCGTAGCGCTCGCAGGTCTCCAGGATCAGGCCGAGCTTACGCTCGCGCACCTCCGTGTGCGCATAATCGAACGCCCAAGTGAAGTCGTCCTGGTCATACCCGTAGCCCGCCACGGTCGGGTACGGCGAGCCGATCAGGAGTTCGCGATGCTCCTTCTTGAAGATGCTCCGGAACGCCCCGAAACGGTCGGTGTCGTCTTCGTGGATGTCGTTCATGCGCAGCGCGGGCCAGAACTGCATCCCGCGTTCGTGCGCCCGCGAGGCCAGCAGCTCGATGATGTCGATCCCCTGGTCGAGCAGCGCCCTGGTGCTGTCGGCCATCCATCTGACCCACTCCAGCCCCTCGCCTTCAGGCCACTCGGTCACGTCGGAGCCGTAGACGTTGCCGAACTCGGTCCGGTGGGAGAAGGTCTCGTCCCCGCGACCCATCGAGTTGGCGAACACCTCGACCGCGGTGTCAGCGACCTCGTCGACGTCCCGGCACGCCTGCTCTCTCGTCATCGGCGGCGGAAAGGTGATGAAGGTCGTCGAGTCGCCGTCGGAGTTGTAGATCAGGCGAGGGATCTCGCGCGCTCGGTCCGCGCTGCTGTCGTTCATGGCACGCTCCTGTCGGCCCACCCGGAATGCGCTCATCGTGCGACCGCTTGAGCGCGCATCATATCACCGGGGAATACCCCGGCGGGAAGGAATGCTGCCGCCAGGTCGTCCGCCGCCCGGGCCCGGGGGGCAGCATCATCTCCGCGAAGTCGTCGTGGATGTCCTGCTGGTCGTCGACGATCCTGGGACGCTACGGGTTGGGCTCCATCGGCTTGGGCATGCGGTAGCCGGCGCCGCGGACGTTGAAAATCCAGCTTGGCGTGGTCGCCTCCTCGCCGAGCTTGGTGCGCAGCTTCTTCACGAAGTTGCGCACCAGGTTGGGGTTCCCGGTCTTCTTCCCGCTCCAGGCGTGGCGCAGCAGCGCCTCGAAGGTCGTGACCCGGCCCGCGTTGCGCGACAGCAGCCGCATGATCTCGTACTCCGTCGGCGTCAGCGGCACCTCGCGCCCGGCCACCGTGACCCGCCGGTCCTGGTAGTGGATGGCAAGCTCGCCGAGCACGAACGGCTCCGGGTCGGCGTGCCGGCGCAGCGCGGCCTGCACGCGCGCCGTGAGCTACGTGGCCGAAAACGGCTTGACGATGTAGTCGGAGGCGCCGCTTTCCAGCGCACGCGCGATGGTCTCGTCGCGTCCGTAGCCGGAGATGAAGACCACGGTCAGGTCGGCGAGATCGGGCACGCTCTGCATCAGCTCGATGCCGTCGGTGCCGGGCAGCATCAGGTCCAGCAGGACCAGATGCGGCTCCTCGAAGCGGATGATCCGGGCCAGATCCGCGGGTCACCGGTCACCAGCGGCGTGTAGCCGGCGGCCGCCAGCGCGTCGCGCACGTAGTGCAGCGTGTGAGGGTCGTCGTCCACCACCAGGACGCGAGTCGGCGCCTGCAGGTCCGGTGGCGCGGCCCGCAGGCGCAGGCCGTGCCCGGCCGCCGGCAGCGTGAAGGTGATCCGCGTGCCTTGGCCGACTCCGCCGCTGTGGACGTGGATTCGGCCCCCGTGCGCCTCCACCAGGCCCTTGCAGATAATCAGCCCGAGGCCGGTCCCACTTACATCGCGCGCACCCGCCCCGCCGGCACGGCCGGCGTGCTTGCGGAACAGGTACGGCATCCGCTCGGGGGCCACTCCCCGGCCTTCATCCGCGACCGAGATCGCGACCTGCACGCCGGCACCCTGTGCTTCGACACGGATCGGGAAGGACTCCGGCGAGTACTCGGCGGCGTTGGAGAGGAGGTTGTTGAGCACCTGCTCGATGCGTCTGCGGTCGGCCATCACCGGGGGAAGGTCCGGCGGCAGGTCGATGAACACGGTATGCCGACCGCCGCCGGACAGGAACGTGTTGCGCGCCCGGTCCACCAGGGCAGCCACTTCCGAGGGCTCGGGCGAGACCGAGAGCGTGCCCGCCTCGATGCGCCCAGCATCGAGCAGATCGCTGATCAGGTTGCGCATGTGTTCGCTGCCTGCCACGCGCTACCGGTGCCACTTCAAAGGCAACACTCTCGTGGACATCACACCGCGTGACGGCAGGAAGCACCTGGGCCGACCGGAACAGCAGCCGTACCCGATCTATCTGCGGGATCACTACCGCGCCGACCGCGCTCCGATGCGGCGGGTGACCCGCTACGTCGCGCCCTATGCGATCACCTGGTAGCGACCGGCTCTGGCGGCGCCGATGCGGTTGGGCGCTGCTTTGCAGGCCGGATGCCGGCCGGCCATAATCGCGAATCTTCCCGAACAGGAGGTTTCCATGAAGAACAGGACGATCGTGGGGGTGCTCGCGGCCCTTGCGCTGCTGGCGCTGCCGGTGGCGGCCGGAGCGGACGGGATGGATCTGCACGGCGCGACGCTGCGGCTGCAGAACCATTGGGGCTGGACCTACCAGGATTACGTCGACGGCGGCTCCCAGCAGGAGTGGCGTGAGTGGGTCGAGGCGGAGTTCAACGTCAAGATCGAGTTCTCGGAGAGGAACTTCGCCACCTTCGCGGACGACCTCACGGCGAGCGTGCTGAACGGCGATCCGATCGTCGACATCTTCCGCAACGCCGGCATCGCCGAGACAATCCAGCTCGCCCGTGCCGACGTGATCCTGCCGGTCGACGACGTGCTGCCGGCCGACTACCTCGATCGGATTCCCGGCTTCGCCCGCAATTACGCGGAGGTGATGGGCAGCTACGACGGCAGGACCTACGGGGTCAACATGAACCACGAGTCCATCTTCCTGGGCGTCGTGTTCAACAAGACGCTGCTCGAGCGCGAGGGCCTGCCGTCTCCCTACGACCTGATGGACGCGGGCGAGTGGGACTTCGACGCGTTCAAGGAGATCGCCCTTCAGGCCACCAGGGATGCCGACGGTGACGGGGAGATCGATCAGTGGGGGCTGACGTTCGGCCAATGGGGACATGCCGAGCCGCACATCCTCCAGCGGCAGGCCATCTGGTTCGCGATGGCGAACGGCGCGTCCGTGGTGGAGGAGCAGGACGGCAGCAAGATGTTCGCCCTCAACGACTCGCGCGCCGTGGAGGCGGTCGAACTGCTGGCGGAGCTGAACGCCGCCGGTGCGGTGCGAGGCGCCAGCTACGACCAGGTGCAGCTCTTCTTCGAGAACAACGTCGCCATGGGGGTCATCGACTCCGGCTGGATGGAGCACTTCGTCAACCCGGAGAAGATGTCCGAGCCGGTCGGGCTGGTCCCGCTGCCCATGGGGCCGCAGGGCGACGGCCACGTCTATCAGCGGGTGATCGGCGAGACCTTCCTGATTCCCCGCAACTCGGAGCTCGATCCGGCGGCGGTCATCGAGGTGTTCTCCGCGCTCTACAAGGTCATGGCTCCGTACGCCGACATCGAGGAAATGGAAGCGAGCTACTACGCCAACTGGGACGAAAGGCGCGCAGGGGACGAGCGGACCTCGCAGTTCCTCCGCGACGCCGAGGCGAACCAGGTCCTCATCCCGGGCGCCGAGATGATCGGCAGGGAAGGGTACGAGTTGCTGCTTGAGACGCTGGGCACGGCGATCGCCGGCGAGGTGTCCGCATCGACGGCCCTGGCCGAGATCACGCCCGCCATGCAGGCGCTCGTGGACGACCTCTGGGAGTAACCGTCTGGAGGATCTGCCGCGTCGCGCGGCAGATCCTCCAGACCCCATAACGGAACATGGAACCGCGGCTCCGGGGCGTGGCGCGCGGCGGTCGACGGTGAAATCACTCGCTGAGTGAGTGAGGGCATGCGCATGCGGGGCCCCACACGGCGTGCCTGAGGTGGGTGGGGCCCGAGGCACCGGGTTCTGACGTGACGGTCGCGCGATCTCCCCATCTGCGCGGGCGCCTCCTGGCGCTCGCGCTGCTCGCGCTTTCCGTTCCGCCCGCGTGGACGGACACCGCGTACCGCTACGACAGCCGCGACCGGGTGGTCCGCACGCCGTCCCTCTACCACGTGGACCGGGTCGTGCACTTCAGCGACCTGGGCGTCGCCCTCGACGATCCCCGCGACTTCGCCGTCACCGGAGACGGGGCCGTCGTGCTGGATTCCGGGAACAGCCGCCTCGTCTGGCTCGATGCCGAGTACCGGCTGATGCGGCTCCAGGAGGAGTTCACGGACGGCGCGCGCACCGAGACGCTGAACCACCCGCAGGGCGTCTTCGTCGCCGCGGACGGCGCGATCTACGTTGCCGACACCGACAACCGGCGCATCGTCGTGCTCGATGCCTCAGGCCGCCTCCTCCGGATCCTGGGCGAGCACGCGGACGCCTCATTCCGGATCATGTCCGCGGACTACGAGTACCGGCCGGTGAAAGTCGGCGTGAACGCCCTGGGCACGGTCTACGTGATCGTCAGGAACCTCTTCGAGGGGTTCATGCAGCTTGATCAGAGGGGACGCTTCGAGGGCTTCGTGGGCGCGCCCCGTGTGGTGGTCAGCCCCGTGGACCTGCTCTGGGCGCGCATCTTCACCGCCGAGCAGCGCAGCCGCATGACCCTCTCCCTGCCCATCGACTACCGCTCGATCGACTTCACCTCCGACGGCTACCTCCTCGCCACGGTGGCCGCGGGAGAGACCTACAGCGTCGAGCCGATCCGGAGGCTGAGCAACTCCGGGTTCGAGGTACCCATCGCAACGGGCGACCGCACGCCGCCGCGGGGCGACCTGCTCTACTCCCTGGGCGAAGGCCCGTCCGTGCTGGTCGACGTGGCAGGGCAGCCGTGGGGCGTGTTCAGTGCGCTCGATCAGCGCCGGGGCAGGATCTTCACCTACGACGGGGAGGGGTCCCTGCTGGCCGTCATGGGCGGGCTGGGCAACCGCGTCGGCCAGTTTCGCCTGCCGGTGAGCATCGGCGCGTGGGGCAACGACCTGGTCGTCCTGGACAATGCCCGGAAGAGCCTGGTCGTGATGAAGCCGACGGCGCACGGCCGGTACGTGTTCTCCGCCTTGGCGCTGGAGGCCAACGGCTTCCACGACGAGGCGGTGCGGCTGTGGGAGAAGGTGCTGGCCTACGACCGCGAGTTCGAGGTGGCCTATGCCGCGATCGGGCGCTCCCTGCTCGCCGTCGGCGACTATCGCGCAGCGGTGCGCTCCTTCCGCCGCGCCAACGACCGGGAGGGCTACTCGCGTGCGTTCGCCGAGTTGCGCAGCGAGGTGGTCAGGAGGATCTTCCTGCCGGTGGTCCTGTCCGCCGTGTTCGTCGCCGTGCTGATTGCGGTCCTGGTGAAGCTGGGCTTCGCCGAGCGGTGCCGGGGGCTGTTCGCCCGGCTTGGCCGGACGGCCGCGATGACCCGGCCGCTGCCGCTGGCGCGGGTGAGCGGACGCGACCTGGTGCGTGATCTCCGCTATTCTCTGCACACGTCCATCCACCCGATCAGCGGCTTCCGCGAGCTGAAGAGGGATCAGGCGGCAGCCGTCCCGGCCGCCAACGCGATCCTGGTCGTCCTCTGCCTCGTGTGCGTGCTGTTCCGGCAGGGCACGGGGTTCGTGTTCAATACCGCGACCGGCGGGTTCGACCCTGCTCGATTCGAACTGGTTCGGGTCATCCCCACGATACTGGCGCCGCTGGCCCTCTGGTGCGTGGTGAGCTGGGCCCTGACGACGATCCTGCAGGGCAAGGGCAGCCTGGGACAGGTATACGTCGCCACGGTCTTCTCCACGGTGCCGCTGCTCCTTGCCATGGCCGTACTGATTCCCTTCAGCCACGTGCTGGTGCGCGAGGAGGCCGGCTTGTACCACGGGGTGCTGTCCCTCGCGTTCGTCTGGAGCGGGTTTCTGCTGCTGACCTCGACGATGATGACGCACGACTACGACCGGCTGTTCCGCAGCATCCTCATCATCCTGCTGGTCCTGGCCGGCATCGGCGTGACCGTGTTCGTGCTCCTGGTGCTGTTCAGCGTCGGCAATACCATCGTCAGGTTCGCGGCCGGGGTCTGGCGGGAGTACCTGTTCACCCGATGACACAGGCACCTGGCGCGAGGGGAATCCGGGCGCTCGCCGCGGCGGCGGTGCCCCTGGCCATGGCCGCGGTGCCGTTGCCGGCGCGCGCCCCCGACGCCCTCGGACTGCCCGAGTCCTTCGACATGGTGGCCGAGAACGCCTACCTGCGCCTCCATGTCGATCCGGAGACCGCCAACTTCGCGCTGGAGGACAGGGAGAGCGGCGCGATCTGGCATTCGAACCCGCAGGACGCCGGCCGCTACGATCGGATCGCTGCGGGGAAGGAACGGAATCGGCTGCGCGCGCTGCTCGGCATGTCGTACGTGCGGGGCAACGGCGCCAGGGTCGCGTACGACAGCTACACCGACAGCGTGCTGCACGGCCAGCACGAGATCCGCCGGACCGACGGCGGGTTCCGGGTGGAGTTCCGGCTGGGCCGGAAGTGGCTGGAGTCCGGGCTCATGCCCAAGGTCGTCGAGGGCGGGCGGTTCGCGTCGACCGTGCTGGCGACGGCGACCGAGGCCGAGAAGGAGACGCTGCTCACCTACTACGTGCCGGCGGCGCTCGTCCCTCGCGAGGACGAGCCCTTCCCGATCGAGATCAGCGTGCCGGGGCCGCTCGGCGGGGTGTTCACGGAGCGGATCGAGGCGCTGCTCGGTAACCATACGCTGGTCATCGGGGATGAGGCGTACCTGGCCGGGCTCGACCAGCTCGCCGACCTCCGCCGCAAGGCCGGGAGCGCGTCCGGCGAGGCGCAGCAGGAGCTGCGCGGCGAGCTGCTCAAGGTGCAAGGCGCCCTGGTGAAGCGGAAGACCGACTACGCCAGGGCGCTCATCGACATGATCGTCGCCGACCGCGAAGAGTACGTCGACATCAGGTCGCTGACGCCCGCGGTCATGGAACCGTTCCTGGGGCGGACGTTCCACCTGAAGTTCAAGCATCCGCGCTTCAAGACGGAGGCGCTGCTCGCGGCCCTGGCCGACAACGGCTACACGCCGGAAGACATCGTGACCGACCACGGCACCTTCGGGATGACGGCCCCGGAAGAGAACCACGAGCGGTTCGTCATTCCGATGGAGATCGTGCTCGACGGGCGTGGCTTCGTCGCTCGGGTGCGCGGCCCGGAGATCGAGTACGCCGCGGACGTGCCCTACCGAGCCGGCCCGACGTTCACCACCGTGTCGTATCCGTTGCTGTCGCTGGAGTTGCTGCCGTTCTTCTTCGCGGCGCGCCGTGAGGATCCCGGCTACCTGTTCGTGCCGTCCGGGTCGGGCGCCATCATCGACCTTGCCGAGCGAAAGGCCGGCGCCCGGTCGCTGACCGTGCCGGTCTACGGTGGGGACTTCAGCCTCCAGCCGAAGGCGGGCGCCGGCGATCACGGCCACCTGCCCGTGTTCGGCGCGGTGCGGGAGGACATCGGCTTCCTGGCGATCATCGAGTCCGGCGCCGCGATCGCGGCGGTCTCCGTGCTCAAGGCCGGGGTCTACAACTCGTACCACACCGTCTTCGCCGACTACACGATCACCGAAGGGCGGACCGAGGCGCGGGAAACCGGCGACGCCCTGTTCGGTGCCTACGCGATCTACGCCCCCGAGTCGTACACGGGCGACGTGGTGGCGCGCTACCACCTGCTGCCGGCCGGCAGCGCGGACTACTCGTCCATGGCGCGCATCTACCGCGAGCACCTGCTCGATCGGGGGTTGCCGCGGCGGACGAACGGCGCCGGGCAGCCGTTGTTCCTGGATGTGACGGCGTCCGTGCCCACCACGGCCACCGTTGCCGGCATCCCGTACCGTTCGACGGCGGTGGCGACCGGCTACCGCGATGCAAGGCGGATCCTTACCGACCTGGACAACCCGGACGGGTTGATCGTCCGCTACGCTGGCTGGCTGGCGGGCGGCACCGCGCATCGCTTTCCCGGCCGCGTCTTCCTGAACGGCAGGCTGGGCAGCCGGCGGGAGCTTCTGAACCTGCTCGACTTCTGCCGGCGGCACGGGATCGGCTTCTACCCCGCCGTGGACTTCCTGGCCGTCAACGAGCGGGGCCTGTTCGACGGGTTCGCCGCCAGCCGCGAGGCGGCGCGCGGCCTGGACCGCGCTCCGGTCAGGCTGCTCGACCGCAACCCGGCCCTCACCGAGGACGTGCCCGCGGGCGGGTACCTGATCTCGCCGGCTGCTCTCCCGTCATTGGCCGCCGCTTTCACCGGCCGCTACGGGCGCATGGATCACCCCTACCTGGGGCTCGACCGGTTCGGGCTCCTGAGCTTCAGCGACTACCGGCGCGGGGCCGATCCGGAGCGGATCTTCAACCCCGAGGAGACCCTGCACGTGCTGGGCGAGACCGCGTCACAGCTCGCCGGCGGCGGCTTCAGGCTGCTGATCGAGGGCGCGAACGCCCACCTGATCCCGCACGCGGCAGCCGTCATGCACGTCCCCTACCGGGAAGTGGACTACGACATCGTCACCCGCACGATCCCCTTCATGCAGATGGTCCTGCATGGCTCGGTGCCGTACTCGTCCGAGCCGATCAACTACCAGGCCGACCCGCGGACGGCGCTGCTGCGGGCAATCGAGTCGGGGAGCAGCCTGGCATTCGCGCTGATCGGCGACGCGCCGGCGCTGCCCGAGCCCCTCCACGACGTCGACCTGCATGCCTCGGTCTACCGAAGCTGGAAGGACACGATGATCGCGATGCACGGCACCCTCAACCGCGCCTTGTCGGGCCTGGCAGGCGTGCCGATCCGCGCGCATGCGACGCTGGCCGAGGGCGTGCGCGTGACCCGCTACGAGAACGGCGTGGACGTCGTGGTCAACTACCGCGACGAGCCGTATACCCATGCCGGCATCACGGTCGGCCCGAGGGACTACCTGCGCGTGACGGAGCGGGTGGCGTGGTAGGGCGCGTCGACCTGGCCAGGAAGAAGGCGCGCATGGGCTACCTGTTCACGCTGCCGCTGATGGCCGGCATCGTCTTCTTCCTGATCATGCCGATCGCGCAGTCCATCTCGTTCAGCGTGGGCGAGATCGAGATAACCGACGAGGGCTACCTGCTGCATCCGGTCGGGCTGGCCAACTTCCACCACGTGCTGCGTGTGGACACCTTCTTTCCGCGGCACCTGGCGGCGGCCGTGGTGAAGCTGGCCTCGGAGGTGCCGGTCGTGCTGGTGTTCAGCTTGATCTGCGCCTCCCTGCTGAACCGCCCGTTCCGGGGACGCGGCGTCATGCGAACGGTGCTCTTTCTCCCGGTGATCTTGTCGTCGGGCGTGCTGGTGACCCTGCAGCAGTCCTACCTGTTGACCCAGGAGCTGAGCATCGGATCGCTCTTTGAGCGCTTCACGCGTCGGATGGTGAGCGGCTGGGTGGTCGATGCACCGGCGGTCGACGGCGCGCTCGCCTACGTGGTCGACGCCACCGCCCGCCTCCCCGCCATCGCCGCGGCGGCGGGCATTCCCATCCTGATCTTCCTGGCCGGGCTGCAGGGGATCCCTGATTCCATGTACGAGGTGGCCCGAATCGAGGGCGCCAACGCCTGGGAGACGTTCTTCTTCATCACCCTGCCGCTGGCGGCGCCGCTGATCTTCCCGATCGTCATCTACATGATCGTGGACTCGTTCACGGCCGCGGACAGCGAGCTGCTGCGCTACATCTTCGAGAGCATGCGGAGTGGCGCGGGATACGGCACCGCGACCGCGATGGCGTGGGTGTTCTTCCTCACCATGGCCGTCATCCTGACCGTCGTGGGAGCGGTCGTGGCGCGCGGCACGCGCAACAGCGGAGTGGTGGCGTGACCTCGGCGCTGGCGAGGTGGACGATTCCCGCGCACCGGATTGCGGACCGGATCGATTGGCGGATCCTGCTCTTCCGGGGCTTCCGGCTCGCGTTCCTGGCCGGCGTGTCGTTCATCGTGCTCTTCCCCGTGCTGCACAAGCTCGTCCAGTCGTTCATGTCCGAGGCCGACATCATGGACGTCAACCGCGTGTGGATCCCGTCGAAACTGTCGCTGTTGAACTACCGGATCGTCCTGGTCTCGCTCGACTACTTCCACAACGCGCTGCGCTCGCTCGGCCTGACGCTGCTGGTGTGCGTGTCGCAGATGGCCTCGTCGACGTTCGTGGCCTACGGCCTGGCGCGCTTCCGGAACCGGCTCACGAACGTGCTGTTCGCGATCGCCGTGTTCAGCATGGTCATTCCCCCGCAGTTGCTGATGGTCCCGCTGGTCTTCAACTTCCGCTACTTCAGCTTCTTCGGGCTGTTTCCGGAAGGCCTGAACCTGACCGGCAGCATCCTGCCGTTCGTGCTCACCTCGCTGACCTGCATGGGCTACAGGAACGGCATCTTCATCTACATCATGCGGCAGGTGTTCAAGGGCATCCCGCGCGACCTGGAGGACGCGGCGTACGTGGACGGATCCGGGTATCTCAACACGTTCGCGCGCATCGTCCTGCCGTCGGCCACCTCCGGACTGCTCGTCGTGTTCCTGCTGGCGTTCGTCTGGCAGTGGAGCGACCTGACCTTCACGGAGCTGTTCCTGCCGAACCAGGACCTGCTGTCGACGGTCATGGTCGGGTTCGGCTTTCAGTACGAGGACTGGTACGTCGCGTTCAACGCCGGCGCCCGGCCGCATCCCGGCTTCGTGGCCGCGATCGTCAACACCGCCATGCTGGTGTTCATCCTGCCGGTGCTGGTGCTCTACCTGTTCGTGCAGCGCTGGTTCATCAAGAGCGTCGATCGCGTGGGACTGGTCGGCTGAGGGAGTGAAACGACCATGATCGAGAAATTCGTCACCGGAAACTGGGAGCTGACCGTATCGGTCGCGACCGACGGGCCGCTGTCGGGCAGCGACGTGAGGATCTGGTTTTCGTCGGATGCGGACCGGAGGAACTGCGCGTTTCTGAACGTCGGAAGCGGGCGCACCTACCTGGGGCGCCGCAAGCAGGGGAGCGAGGAGATCCTCCGCACCTACGCGGACGCCGGCCATCCGCCGTGGCGGATCCGGCTGCAGAAGCGCGGCGCCTTCTTCCGCTTTTGGATCAACGATGCGCCGCACGGCTACATCAAGGGGCCGACCGGGCAGTGGGACATGCTCTTCGAGCCAACCGAGGCACACCTGTTCATCGACTGCGACGAGGAGCACTACCGAATCGACGGGTGCCGGCTCACCAGCCTGACCTGGTTCGACGAGACGACGCTGGTCATCCCCACGGGCGAGGAGGGAAGCTGGACCGCCGGGCACGTGCTGCCGGGCGGCATCATCGAGTACGAAGGCCGATACTACCTGTACGTCATGGGCTCCCGCCCCGGCGAGCAGGAAGGAGGGCTCCAGCGCGTGATCGGCGTGGCGATCAGTGACGATCTGGAGCGCTGGGAGCTGCACCCGGAGCCCGTGGTGACGAGCTCGAACGTGCCCTATGACAACCTCTACCCGAACGGCGCGATCGTCACCGACGACGGCGGGGTGGCGCTGCTGTACTCCTCACAGATGTTTCCGAAGTGGAACGGATTCTGCCTCACGATGGCCGAGCACCCGCTGGGGCCGTTCGTCGACCACCCCGGAAACCCCGTGTTCGACCACGGCGATCACGCGCACGAGTTCGACGTGATCCGCATGGACGGCGGCCCCTACAAGTACCTGCTGATGTACGCCGGCTTCACGCCGAACCCCCCGCGCGGCATGGCCGGGGATCGCGGCTACGCGCTGTACAGCAACGACCTCATCCATTGGGTGCCGGACCCGGACAACCCCGTGTTCGGCCCGGACACGCTGGACGACTGGGACGCCATCCACGTGCGGACCAGGTCGCTGACGAAGATCGGCGACACCTGGTACCTGTGGTACGAGGGCTGCAACACCTGGAAACCGAACGGCAAGCAGCACCACGGCTGGTGGGACACCGTGGGGCTGGCGCGCTCGAAAGACCTCAGAAACTGGGAGTACCATCCGCGCAATCCCGCCCTGGAGTCGGGCCAGAGTCACTGGATCGGCTGGCCGCGCATGGTGATCAGGAACGCCACCGGCTTCGTGTTCATGATCGAGAACTCCCGCATCGTCTCCAGGAAGATCCCGATCGAGCAGCTTACCGATTGGCAGAGCGACCTGGGTGACACGCTCGACCTGCTGCAGGAAGAGCGCGCATGAAGGACGTCACGATCAACCTCGATCACATCCCGTTCAGCCGCTACGGCGCCTACGTCTCGGTCAACCGCGACAGGGAGAAAGGGCTGTTTGTCATCCACAACGTCGAGCGGCGCTTCGGCGAGGACGAGGCGTTCACGTTGCAGTTCACCCGCGGGGGGAACAGCGTCGACTACACCTACGAGATGCGCCCCGACCGGATCACCGTGACCGGCGGCGCAGGGAGCGCCACCATCTTCGTCAGGGGCGACCACACGCTGGCATTCGAGGCGCACGGCCTGGACCTTGAGTTCCGGGCGATCACCGGCCACGGCTACGGCACCGAATACGGGCCGGACGACTTCTGCGTCATCTCCGTGAACCAGCGCACGACGTCGCGGTTCCACGTGTTCCGGGGCGCAGGCGTCCTGAGCGGGCCGATCCGGCGGTTCCAGAGCAACGAGAACCTGGACTGGAAACGGGACCTGACCGTGCGGGCGGACGGAGGCGCGGCCGCCGTCACTCTCACGATCATGAACGTGGAGCGCACGCTGCGGCACGAGCCGTTCGACGTGAAGGGGGAGACCGCGGCCGTTCGGGCGGAGTGGGAGCGGTTTCTCGCCAGGATGCCGCCGGCGCCCGAGGGCCGCTACGACTTCGCCGTTGCGACGTGGTACACGCTCTGGTCCTGCTTCGTGCGGGCGCGGGACCACTACCGGTACGACGCGATGCTCATGTCCAAGAAGTTCATGAGCTCCGTGTGGACGTGGGACCACTGCTTCAACGCGCTGGCGATGATGAAGGTGAGCCGCCGGACGGCGCTGGAGCAGTTCCTGCTTCCCTTCGAGCTGCAGGCGGAGTGCGGGACCCTGTTCGACATGACCAACCCGAACCAGGAGGTGATCTGGGCGGTGACCAAGCCGCCCATCCACGGCTGGTGCTTTGCCCGCATGATGGACGCCTTCGACTTCGAGCCCGCGGTCCTGGAGAAGGTGCTCGGCCACCTGGCCGCGTGGACGAGCTGGTGGATGGACTACCGGGACTCCGACGGCGACGGCGTCCCCGAGTACCCGCAGGGGTGCGACAGCGGCTGGGACAACTCGACGCTGTTCGACGACGGCTTCTTCCTGGAGTCGCCGGACCTGTCGGCGTTCCTGGTGCTGCAGATGCACACCTGCGCCCGGATCGCTGAGCTGCTCGGAAAGACGGAGGAAGCGGACAGGTGGCGGCGCTCGGCACAGGAACTCCTGGAGAGGCTCTACGACCACAGTTGGGTGGGCGGCCGATTCGTCGCCCGGCGGTCGGGGAGCCACTCATACGACCCCGAACCCACCTCGCTGCTGGCGCTGATGCCGATCTCACTCGGGGAACATCTGGACCCGGACAGGATGACGGCGCTGGCGGGCACTCTGGAGGAGCGGTTCCTGACCGAGCACGGCCCCGCCACGGAGGCGCCGGACAGCTCGCGCTACGAGAGCGACGGCTACTGGCGCGGCCCGATCTGGGCGCCGAGCACGTACCTGATCGTGGACGGCCTCCGGCGCGGGGGCCGCGATGAACTGGCGCGGCGGATCGCCGCGTCGTTCTGCCGGATGGCCGAGCACAAGGCGATGGGCCAGTACGAGAACTTCGACGCGCTGACCGGGGTGGGACTGCGCGCTCCCGGCTACACCTGGACGGCCAGCGTCTTCATGCTCCTGACGTGGGAGTACTTGCAGGACGGGTGAGTCCCTCTTGACGGGCACGGCCGCGCGGCGCGTTCTGGCGCTCATGCTGCTGGCGGCGTGCCTGCCCGCCGGCGCCGAATCGTACCGTGAATACCTCCGTCGGCACGGGGAGTGGCCGGAGGTGCGGCTCGACCGGCCGATCGTCGTGCGGGGTGTGGACTTCTCGGCCGCCGACGGCGAGCCGCGCACCGGGCAGATCGGCGGGGTGGCGGCGCTGCTCACCGCCGAGCGGGGATCGGTGAGCTGGACCGTTACCGTGCCGCGGTCCGCGCTCTATCGGATCCAGGTCACCTACCACGCGCTGCCCGGCAGGCGCATGCCCGCCGTGCGGGAGATCGCGATCGGCGGCCAGGTGCCGTTCGAGGAGGCGCGACGCTTGAGCTTCCCGCGCACCTGGGACGACAGCGGCGGGGTGCGGGCCGACGTCCGCGGAAACCAGATCCGGCCCCGGATCGAGGAGCGGCCGCGCTGGACGACGGCCTATCTCCGCGACCGCGACGCCCACCACGCCGAACCGTTCGCCTTCTTCCTGCGGCGCGGGGTCAACACGATCACTCTTTCCGGGATCGCCGAGCCGATGGCGATCGCGGCGCTCTCGGCGACGCAGCTCGATCGAGCGCCGTCCTACGCCGAGTACCGGGCCGCGGCCCCTGCCGCCCGGGAGGTGTCCGGCTTCCTGCTCAAGGTCCAGGGCGAGGATGCGGGGCCGCGCTCGTCGAAGACTCTCTTCGCCGTGCACGACAAGGGCGATGCATCGATCGAGCCCTATCACCCGCACCAGGTGCGGATGAACTCGATCGGCGGCTACCGCTGGGCGAAGCCCGGGGACTGGATCGAGTGGACCTTCGCGGTTCCCGCGAACGGACGCTACAAGATCGCGGTCAAGGCCAAGCAGGACATCAACCGCGGCGCCCGCTCCTGGCGGCGGATCTCCATCGACGGGCGCGTCCCGTTCCGGGAGGTCGACGCCGTGGCGTTTCCCTATTCCTCGACCTACCGGGTGATGCCCCTGGGCGGTGACGAGCCCTACCTGTTCCACCTGGAGGCCGGCGAGCACACGATCCGCATGGAGGCGGTGCTGGGCGGGTTCGCTCAGGCGGTGGCCGAGGTGGATGGGATCGTGGCGGATCTGCTCGCCTTCTACCGGGACGTGATCATGATCACGTCGTCCAATCCCGACCCGTTCCGGAGCTACCAGCTCCAGCAGCGGATCCCGCGCGAGATCGGCGAGCTGTCCGCGCTCCGTGAGCGGCTGGTGTCCGCGGCCGGACGGGTCGAGGGCATGGCCGGCTCAGGCGGCGTGTCATCGAGCGTGCAGGAGCTGGCCGTCCTGCTCGACCGGATGGCGCAGCGCCCGGAGGTCATCCCGTTCGTCCTGGGCGAGCTGCAGAACGCCATCACGGCGCTCAGCGTGTGGGCGGCCCGCAACCGTGAGCAGCCGCTGCAGGTCGACTACCTGGTGGTCGCCTCGCCTGACCGGGAGTTCCCTGATACGCGCTTCAGCGTGCTCGTGCGGTGGTTCAGGAAGCTGCAGGCGTTCGTGGCGTCGTTCTCGCCGAACTACCACCAGGCATTCTCGCTTGCAGGCGGCGAGTCCACGACGGGAGCCGGCGTGGCCCCGGTCACCGTGTGGATGGGCACGGGCCGCGACCAGAGCCAGATCCTCCGGCAGATCATCGACGATCTCTTCACGCCCGCGACCGGCATCCCGGTCGAGCTGGAGCTGGTGCGGAGCATCCAGTCCATCCTCATCCCGGCCAACCTGGCAGGCACGGCCCCGGACGCCGTGATCGGCCACGCCAACATGGAGCTGGCCTTCCGCGGCATGTTCGCGGACTTGTCCGCGATGGAAGGCTACGCGCAGGTGGCGGACCGCTTCGCTCCCGGCGCGCTCGCGCCGTTCAGCCATCGCGGCGGCGTCTACGCCCTCCCGGAGACGATGAGCTTCCCGGTGCTGTTCTACCGCACGGACATCCTGGACTCGCTGGGGATCGGGATCCCCGCGACCTGGGACGAGGTGCGGGCGCTGCTGCCGACGCTGCGGGCCCACCACCTGGACTTCGGGCTCGGCATGGACCCGGGCTCGCTGCTGACGATGGTGAACCAGCGCGGGGTGCCGGTGATGAAGGAGGACAGCGTCGAGACCAACCTCGACTCGGAGACCGTGATCGTCACGGTCGAAGAGTTCACGGACCTGTTCATCCGGTACGACGTGCCGTATGCCTACAACTTCTTCAACCGGTTCCGGTTCGGCGAGATGCCGCTGGCCATCCAGCCGTTCAGCTTCTACAACACGCTCGTCGTCTTCGCGCCGGAGCTCGGCGGTCGGTGGGGGATGGCGATGGTTCCCGGCACGCGCACGGCTGACGGGACCGTCAACCGGACCGTGACCGTCCTGCCGAGCATCATTCCGGAGCCGGTCGCCGGGCCGGGAGCGGTGCAGAACACCTGGGACGTGTCGACGCTCACGGCGGTCGGCGTCACCGGATCGTCCATCGTGCGCGGCTCGGCGAACCCGGGCGGCGCCTGGGAGTTCCTGAAGTGGTGGTCGGGTCGCGAGGCGCAGGTGCTGTACGGCACCGAGCTGGAGTCGCTGCTGGGGGAGGCGGCGCGCTACGCGCCGGCCAACCTGCAGGCCCTGGCGGAGATCCCGTGGAGCCCGGCCGAGCGGCGCGTGCTGTTCGAGCAGGCCGACTGGGTCGAGGGGCTGCCGCCGATCGTCGGCAGCTACTACGTGTTCCGCAACCTGAACTGGATGATCCGCGCCATCGTCGTGGACGGGGAAGGCGTGCGGGACTCGGTGCGGCGCTACGACGACGCGATCAACCGGGAGCTGGCGCGCAAGCGCGCCGAGTTCGGGCTGGAGACCGAGCGTGCCGCGCTCCCGGCCGAACACCGGCACCGGTACTGGGAGGGGTTCGTCCGTATCGACCGCCTCGAGGACGCCGACGTGCCGTCCGTGGACGACTTCGTCCCCGCGGAGATCGTGCGCGAGCTGGCGGCGGCGGATTGAAAGCGATGTCGGCCGTGCACGTTCCGGGCATGACCCTGAGCGAGCGGCTGAGGGTCACGGGCGCGAAGCTCTGGCAGGCACGCGTGTCCTACGCAATGCTGGCCCCGTTCGTCATCGCCTTCACCGTGTTCGTGGTAGTGCCGGTCCTGTTCTCCTTCGTGCTGAGCTTCACGCAGTTCAACATGGTGCAGCGCCCGGACTGGGTCGGGTTCGAGAACTACCTGCGGATGTTCCTGGACGACAGGATCTTCCTGATCGCCCTGCAGAACACCCTGGTCTACGCGGCGATCACCGGCCCGGTCGGATACCTGCTCTCCTTTCTGTTCGCCTGGCTCATCAACGAGATGCGCCACCGGCTCAGGATCGTGCTGACGCTGCTGTTCTACGCCCCGGCGATCGCCGGCAACGCCTTCATGATCTGGGTGCTGCTCTTCAGCCCGGACGCGCACGGCTACATCAACGGCACGCTGATCGCCCTGGGCATGATCTCCAAACCGATCCAGTGGCTGATCGACCCCGATTACATGATGCCGATCGTGATCGGGGTCGTGCTGTGGATGAGCCTGGGGACCAGCTTCCTGGTCTTCATCGCCGGGCTCAAGGGCATCGACGAGTTCCTCTACGAGGCGGCGGCCATCGACGGCATCGACAACCGCTGGCAGGAGTTGTGGTACATCACCCTGCCGGCCATGCGCGGCTACCTGCTGTTCGGGGCGATCGTCGCCATCACGGAATCGATGACCAACACGACGATCATCTCGGCTCTGACCGGCGACGAGCCGACCGACTGGGCCACCTGGACGATCGTTCAGCACTCGAACGACCACGCCCTGGTGCGGTTCGAGCTGGGCTACTCCTCGGCGATCATCTTCCTGCTGTTCCTGGCCATGGTGGCGGCGCAGAAGATCGTGCAGCGCTTGTTGGCCAAGGTGGGGTGAGAACATGAGGCGCAACGTCGCGACCATCCTGCGGAACCGCAATCTGTCGCGCTCGCTGGCGGGCGACATCGTCATCCTGCTGTTCCTCTGCGGCGGCGGCATCTTCATGGCGCTGCCGCTGGTCTACGCCGCCGGCAACGCCTTCAAGCCGCTGGACGAGCTGTTCCTGTTTCCGCCCCGCTTCGTCCCGCGCCGGGCGACGTTCCAGAACTTCACCGACCTGTTCCTGCTGATGGAGCAGTCCTGGATTCCGCTGTCCCGCTACTTCTTCAACTCCGTGTTCATCGTCTCCTTCGCATTGGCGGGCAATCTGGCGATCTGCTCGATCGCCGCCTACGTGCTCTCCAAGCACGATTTTCCCGGCAGGAAGCTCATCAACGAGGTCATCATCCTCAGTCTCATGTTCTCGGGAGCGGTGACCGTCATCCCGAACTACCTGACGCTGTCGTGGCTGGGGTTCATCGACAGCTACTGGGCGATCGTCGTGCCCGCGTGGGCGCAGACCCTCGGCCTCTACCTGATGAAGAAGTTCATCGACTCCATGGTGCACGACTCGCTGATCCAGGCGGCCCGCATCGACGGGGCGGGCGAGCTGACGATCTTCGCGCGCGTGGTCATGCCGATCGTCACGCCGGCCTGGCTGACCCTGATTATCATCAACTTCCAGGTGATGTGGCGGAACACCGGCGATATCTTCATCTACTCCGAGCAGTTGAAGCCGCTTCCGTACGCCCTGTCGCAGGTCGCCGGCGGCGGCATCGCCCGTGTGGGCGCCGCGTCCGTGGTCACCCTCTTCATCATGGTGGTGCCGATCGGCGTGTTCATCTTCAACCAGAGTAGGATCGTGGAGACCATGGGCACCTCCGGCATGACGGGGGAGTAGCCCGGTGCTTGTTGACTCCGGATGCGAGGACAGCTTACGTTCCGGGAACGACCGCATGAACCTGACACGCCGGGAGATTCACCACTTGGTCGATGCCTTGCCGGAGCGCGAGCTCACGGCCGCCAAGAGGTACTTGCAGTTTCTCCAGGGAGTGGAGAACGATTCCTTGAGCGCTGCGCTGATGACGGCATCCTGGGACGATGAGCCGGAGTCTCCTGAAGAAGCCGAGGCGATTCAGGAGGCTTACCAGGACGTGGAACGGGGCGCGGTCGTAGACGACGGCCAGCTCGACTCGCTTTTGCAGCAATAACTCTCCCAGGGACAGTCTTTGTCCGTTCAATGGACGCGCCGCGCGGTGTCGGATCTGTGCGGACTGGACGCGGGGGTCTGCGAGAGAGTCCGTAACGCCGTCGCCAGATATGCGGCACATCAGCAAGGAGATGTGCGCAGGCTACGCGGCTACGATCGTGAATGGCGACTGCGAGTCGGATCGTGGCGCATCAGATTTACGCTCGATGATTCGGCGTCCCCTCCTGTCATCCTGGTGCTGCGGGTACTGCACCGGAGGGAAGCGTACAGAGGCTGAACCACCGGAACAGGAGCATGCGAATCGCGGAGCGTTTCCAGCGCGCTGAATGCTGCCTCGGCCCCACGCGGCAAAACCGCTCAGGAAGCACGCATCACCATCCGTCCGTCTTGACATCGAGCCAAGCCTGAGTCGATGATCCGACCATGGACAAGCCGTCCAGTGCGACGGCCCCCGGCGCGATCGACGCGGCCGTCAGACAGACGCTGCGCAGGCAGACCCGATCCCGCATCGTCCGCATGAAAGAGCTGTACCTGCTCTTTCTGATCCCCCTAGCCCTGCTGGCGGTCTTCAAGTACGTCCCCATGGTCGGGGTGATGATCGCTTTCAAGGACTACAGCGCCCGCGCCGGCATCGTGGGCAGCCCCTGGAACGACTTCGAGCACTTCAAGTGGTTCTTTTCGATTCCGCAGTTCGCGGAGCTGATCCTCAACACGTTCCGGATCAGCCTGCTCAAGTTCGCCTTCGGGTTTCCGGCGCCGATCGCCTTCGCGCTGATCCTCAACGAGCTGACCAACCGCCGCTACAAGCGCGTCGTGCAGAGCATCTCCTACCTGCCGCACTTCCTGTCCTGGGTGGTGCTGGGGGCGATCTTCAAGGTGCTGTTCTCGGTGGAGCGGGGCCCGATCAACGCCATCCTGCAGGCCCTTGGCGCCGAGCCCGTCTATTTCCTGGCCGAGCCCGACTGGTTCCTGTTCTCGGTGGTCATCACCCACATCTGGAAGAGCATCGGCTGGGGCAGCATCATCTTCCTGGCGTCGATCACCTCCATCGATCCCGGCCTGTACGACGCCGCCGACGTGGACGGCGCGAACCGCCTGCAGAAGATCCTGCACGTGACCCTGCCGTCGATGGTCCCCGTGATCGTCATCATGCTCATCCTCAGCGTGCAGAACCTGAACCAAGCGGGCTTCGACCAGATCTTCAACCTCTACAACCCGCTGGTGTTCAGCGTCGCCGACATCTTCGAGACCTACGTGTACCGCGTCGGGCTGGTCGACCGGCAGTACGACTTCGGCGCCGCGGTGAACCTGTTCCAGAACCTGGTGGCGGTCATGTTCGTGCTGATCGCCAATACCCTGGCGCGGCGCTACAGCGAGTACGCCCTATGGTAGCAGGAGCTGTGGTAGGAAGGCGGATGCGGTGACCATCCGCAGAGGGATCGGCAGCCATACCTTCGACGGGCTCAACGTGCTGTTCATGGCCGCGTTCTGCATCACGGTGCTGTACCCGTTCTGGAACCTGATCCTGGTGTCGCTGGAGGGCGTCGAGGAGGCCAAGGCGCTGCGCTTCAAGCTGACCAACCAACACTGGAATGCGTCGGCGTACGAGTACCTGCTGTTCGACTCGCTGGTGCTGCGATCCTACCGCAACACGATTCTGCGCACGGTGGTGGGGACCGCCATGAGCGTGTTCGTCTGCTCGCTGGCAGCCTACACCGTGTCCAAGCGGGATCTCCCCGGCCGCGGCCTGCTGATGGCGGTCCTGATCATCACCCTGTTCTTCTCGGGCGGATTCATCCCCACGTTTCTGCTCATCAGGGGCCTGGGGCTGTACAACACGTTCTGGGTGCTGGTGCTGCCGGGCCTGGTGAACGCGTTCAACGTCATCATCATCCGCAACTTCTTCATGGCGATCGACCCGGGGGTCGAGGAGTCGGCGCTGATGGACGGCGCCACCTACCGGCGCATCCTGGTGTCGATCGTCATGCCGCTGAGCATGCCGGTGCTGGCGACGGTCACGCTGTGGACGGCCGTGAGCATCTGGAACGAGTGGTTCGAGGCGCTGATCTTCACGTCCGGAAACGACTGGATCGTGCTGCAGGAGTTCATCCGCCGCATGATGGAGGAGGTCTTCAACAAGCGGGAGCTCGCGGTCATCGACCGGTTCAACGACGAGTTCGGCCGGCAGATCCAGCGCGACAACGTGCAGTCGGCGGTGATCATCATCACCATCGGACCGATCGTCCTGCTCTATCCGTTCCTGCAGCGCTACTTCGTGCGCGGCATCATGGTCGGCTCCCTGAAGGCATAAACCGGGCGCGCAAAGAAAAGGCAGGGCCCTTGCGAGCCCTGCCTGATGTGTGTCCCGGAGCTGGTGCTCCGAGCAGCGAAGCTCAGTACTCGAGCCTGCCTTCGAGGTAGGCGTCGACCAACGGCGCCTTGGCGAACTCCGCCAGGTACCGGCTCATGCCGTTCCGCTCGAGCTCGGCCAGGTAGTCGTCCCAGTCTTCATCGAGGTCGAGATCTCCCAGGATGAAATTGGCTGTGTACTCCAGGGCCGTGGTGGTGAGGCCCGAGTCGTAGCGATTGCGCATCCTGATGATGTTGGTCTCGTTCAGGAAGTCGTAGCGGTACTGGTGGACATAGTGGTCCATGTAGCCGTCTTTCGCGAGCAGATCATTCTCCACCTGCTCGTACGGCTGCCCCAGTTTGCGGATGTCGTGCAGCCACGGGAGCCAGTATCCGCCGATCAGGTTGCCGGCGTGCTTGTGGCGCTCGTCCTCCGGGAACTCGTGCTGGGTGACCGGAGACTTCCAGGGTTCGCCTGACCAGTCATAGTTCACGCCTTCCACGCCGTACCAGTTGCGCATGAACCCCTCGCGAGTGGAGTGCAGCCAGTCGAAGATGCGCATGGCGCGGTCGAATTTCTCATCGGAGAGGTCGCTCGCCGCCAAGGCGGCACGCCCTCGGGTGCCGATTTTGAATCCGGTGGGGATCGCCGGCGTCATCGCCGACCCACCGGTTGAGGTCCCGTACATTCCGGTCATGTGGTTCAACTCGGTCGGCACCACCAGCACCTTGGCATCGGGGTTCGCATACAGCATCGCGAATGGCACCTCGGTGTCCGCAGCCTCGTAGATGTAGGAGTAGTGGTACTGCATGTAGCCGAGGTGGCCGGAGTTCCACAGATCCCGCGCGGCGCCCGCGTCCTGGGCCGCGATCACCGTCTCCTTGCTCAGGACGCCCTCCTGATAGAGCTGGTTGAACCACCTGAGCGCGTCCCGGTAGGCGTCGGTCGCGTAAGCGAACTTCAATTCGCCGTCTTCCAGCACGTTGATGTCCACGCCGCGGCCCTCGGTGCCGTACAGCGAGCCGGCCTGGCCGAAGCCGGTGAAGGTGGCGGGGAAGTAGCTGCCGACGCCGTAGGTCCGTTCGGCGCCCGAGACGTTCTCGTCCACGAACCGCTTGAGGATCTGGCGCATCTGGTCGGTGTCGAAGCCCTCGGTGCTCCAGAACACCCGCGGTGCGATCTCCGTAAGTTCGCCGGGGGCTTCGATGCCGAGCTTCTCCAGCCAGTCAAGGCGGTAGTAGGAGACCATCATCGTCGACGGGGTGCGAAAGAGCTGCGGGATTCCCATCAGCGCGTCCTCGCCCGGCACGCGCAGGAAGGACCACGCCCCGGTGTCATCCATGAGCGCGGCGGTGTTGGGCATCTTCTCGCGGATGTCCTCGAACGACCACGTGCGGATGAAGTCGTCCTGATACAGCTCGTCCATGTTCGCCTGCAGCACCGCGGAGAACTCCGGGAGGCGGCCGGTCGCGAGCTGCGCGGCCACCGCTTCGTCGTTGCTCCAGTCCCGCAGATCGGGCCAGATGAAGGTCGTGTTGAACCGCTCCGACATCTCGTTGAGATAGATGTTCTCGGAAGCCTTCGACTCGTCGTGGAAGCGCATGGTCCAGCCGAGCCATTCGATCTCCAGGTGCTTGGCGAAGTGGTCCTGGCCGAACGCCGCGCCGGTCGCCATGACCATGATGAGCCCCATCACGACTCCGGTGAGCAGCGATCTCCGTAACCGTCTCATGTAAACCCTCCTCTGTGGGAAATGGATTCCCGGCAGTCTACGGGCCACTGACGGCCGGGGCAACCACGGGAAGCGGCATCAGGGTGACGTGAGCGGTTCGGACCCCGGCGCCGAAGCGCCGAGAGGCGCGGCGTGGTCGAGCACGTATGCCATCAACGACGGGATGCCGGCGAACCACACGACCGGGGGGAGCTGGCCGGGCGGGCTCCAGATGTATCCTAGCCGGTTCAACGCCTCGCGGGCCTCGATCCGCGTGACGGCGTCCGCGCCGGTCGTCGCGAGGGCAGTGTCGATGGCATGGTCGGAAGCGGTGGCTGCGGCGCCGGCCTGGAATAGCGCCGCCGTGGCCACCGCCGCAGGCAGCCGTCCGCCGGCCTCCAACTCCCGGTACCGATCCAGGTAGTAGTCGGTTACCCGCGCGATCACGCCAGGGCGCACGGCGTCCGCGTGAGCGGCGGTCAGCCGGGTCACGCCCGTGGCCAGTTGTTGTTCCCACAAGGCTTCTCCCCAGAGCTGGATGAAGTACGGGTAGCGCTGGCTCTCCTCCACGACCGCGGTAAGGGTGTCAGCGTCGATGCCCACCCCATGAGCCTCCAGCGGCTCGACCAGTGCGGCGTGGGCGGCTGCGTCACTGAGCAGGGCGATGCCCAGGCGTCCCTTGCCCAAACGGCTCCAGAACGAGGCGTCCATGGTGCCGAGATGCGCCGTCAGTCCCGGCGTGCCGGCCAGTACCAGCAGCAACGGCGCCTCCGCCCGAACCTCCTGGCTCACGTTCAGCAGGAGCTGGCCGACGTCGCGCGCGAGCGTGTGCGCTTCGTCGAGCAGGACGACGACCGGCTTTGCCTGGCACCGAGCGATCAACCGGTCCGTCAGGTTCTGAGGGGACGGGGCGTGCGTCGGCCATTCGGTTTCACCGACGCCCGCAACGCCGACCTTCACCGGTAGCATCTTCCGGATGAGGGACTCAGGCAGCAGAAGCTCGACCAGCGCCTGCTCGGTCCGTATTCGGCTGGGCGACAGGCGCACGATATCTACGCGTCCGGCCTGCCGACAGGCGCGCTCGAACCATTTGAGCAGTACGGTCTTGCCGTTGCCGCGCGGCCCCATGAGCGCCACGTTGTGCGGCGGTGCAGCGCCGTTGAGCAGGTCCGCCAGGCACTGCAACAGGATCGCCTCTTCCCGTTCGCGGCCGGTGAGTGCCGGCGGCGCAGCACCGTCGCCGGGAGCGAACAGCCGCTGCGCCGGTGCCTTCATGGGCCGCAGCATACGATGCGGACAGGAGGCACCGTTTTGCCGGGCGAAGACGGCACCGGCAGAATCGGAGCGATCACGGAGGTTTGACCATGCAGGACCGGTATCGATTGGTGGAGGTCGGCACGACGACGCAGCTCCTGATCGACGATCACGTCGTGGACGACATCTGGCTGCTGCGCCGGGTTCCGGAGATGCCGGCCAAGCATCCGGACAACCCGCTGGCGATCGCTCCCAGCCTGTACGACGCCGAGGAGAAGCTGTTCAAGGCGTGGTATCCGGCGGTCCCGGAGGATCCCGAGGACGACCCCGGCAACGAGGCGCTGTACGCCCGCGCGTACGCCGTGTCCGACGACGGTTTCGACTGGCACAAGCCGGAGCTCGGCATCGTCGAGCACTCGGGATCGAAGCGGAACAACCTGATCGACGTCTCGGCGATGCACGGCGAGTTCGGGGTGGCGATGAAGGACTCCCACGATCCCGATCCCGGCAAGCGGTACAAGGGGACGATCAAGCGCTGGTACCACCACGTCGACCCCGACCGGCGCGGCGGCGGCCGGCTGTTCGCCGCGTACTCGGCCGACGGCATCCGCTGGCACATGTACCCGGACGAGCGCTCCATCATCCGCGACTCCAACGACGGCAACGGCTGCTTCCTCTACGACGAGCGGATCGGCCGCTACGTGAACTTCCGCCGGCCGACCATCCTGGCCGGCCCGCGCGGCGAGGTGCCCGGCGACCTGGGCTTTCCGGAGGTCGAGGGCGACGAGCGGGGTCTGTACCGGCACCGGGAGGCGGAGGACTACCTGCACCGCTACCTGCGCGCGCAGCCGTACGTGGACACCCGCGCGGCGATCGGCGCCACCGACCACGCGCACGAAGGGATGGGCTGCAACCGCAGGATCGCCCGGGCGGAGAGCGACGACTTCGTGAACTGGACCGACCCGGAGGTGATCATCCGCCCCGACGAGCTGGACCCGCCGCGCCTCTACGGCATCGACGTAACCGTCTGTGACGGCGTGTACATCGGACTGCTGCAGGTCTTCAACAAGTGGGGCCTGAAGGGGTACCTGGGCGACCCTTCGCAGGCGGACACGATGGACGTCCAGTTGACCTTCAGCCGGGACGGGTTCCGCTGGGAACGGCTGGCCAACCGGCCGGTGTTCATCCCGCGCGGGGTGATCGGCAGTTGGGACGGCGGCATGATCGCCGGCTCGCGGATGATCGAGCACGGCGACGAGCTGCGCTTCTATTACGCCGGACACTCGGGTTCGCACAACGTTCCGGGGCGGACGAGTGGGACCGGCCTGGCCACGCTGCCGAAAGGGCGGTTCGTTGCGCGCGCCGCCTCCGACGAGCTGGGCGTGCTGATCACCAAGCCGTTCCGGCTGGAGGGCGACCGCCTGCAGATCAACGCGGACGCCTCGCGCGGGCGGATCAAGATCGAGGTCGCCGACCCGATCGGCACGCCTATCCCCGGCCTGACCGTCCGCGACTGCCGGCCGATCGAAGGGGACGGGCTGCGCCTGGCGGTGACCTGGAACGGCGACGAGGCGTTGCGCAAGCTGGCGGGCCAGGTGGTGCGGCTCCGGTTCTACCTGTACGAGTCGAAGCTCTACTCGTTCACCGTCGGCGGGGGCTGACGGATCGAGCCGGAGCGGCTTCGCCTCGATGCGCCTGCTCACCGATCGCCCGACGTTCCGCAACAGCGTGGTGTTGCGGGCCTCGAATCCCTCCCGATCGCCGCCACGCCGCCCTGACGTCCGTCCGATTGTGAGCTGACCCGCTGTACGATATCGTCGGCCGTCAGAGATCTGTGGACGCCGACTTCAGGTCAGCCGCTCTTTCATGGCTTGCCGAGCAGGCCGCCCTGCATGGGTACGTCATCCCCAGGGGGACTCTCCAAGCCGGTTTCGAGCATCGCGGTGAACGGATCACGTTCATGGGGCCGCCCGGCATCTGGAAGCCGCGTGTGCTGGATCTTCCCCTCTCCATCACATCGGTGCCCTCCGGCCCCTACGACGACTCGTTTACCGAGGAAGGATTTCTCGCGTATCGCTACCGTGGCGCGGACCCCCAACACCGGGACAACGTCGGCCTGCGCGAGTTGTGCCGCACCCGTACGCCACTGATCTACTTTCACGGCGTGGCACGCGGCCGGTACATGCCGGTGTGGCCGGTGTTCATCGTCGAGGATCGTCCACTCGATCTCCTGTGCATGGTGGCGCTCGAGGCCGCCCACGGTTTGAGCCCGCCGGAAGGACCGTCCGACTTCATAGGATCAGACTCGATCATCGGGATCCGCCGATACATCACGCGCGAGACCAGGCGCCGCCTCCACCAGACCGCGTTTCGCGAACTCGTGGTCGATGCCTACTCGGGTTGTTGTTCCCTGTGTCGACTTCGCCATCGAAACTTGCTCGACGCCGCGCACATCGTTCCGGACAGCGAGGACGGCGGTGACCCGATCGTCCAGAATGGACTGTGCCTGTGCAAGATCCACCATGCGGCTTATGACAACGACCTGCTCGGGATATCACCAGACTACACCGTGCACGTCCGCCCGGATGTCCGTGAGGAGACGGACGGACCGATGCTCCTGCATGGCTTGCAGGAACTGCATGAATCGAGGGTTGTCCTGCCCAGCCGACGGGCAGACCGTCCCGATCCCGACCGATTGGCGTGGCGGTACGAGAGGTTTCGGGCGGCGTGACGACGGTCAGGTCGTGTAGCGCTCGCCGGACTCTGCCACGCCACGCGCGGGAGCGGGCACGGAGGGGGCTGGTTGCGCCCAGGGCTTGATGCGGTCCAGCGCCGGCCCCATCTCGCGTTCGGCAACCTCGGTGTCGTGCGCAGCCTGCGCCCGAAGCCAATAGCCGCGAGACAGACCGAAGAACCTACAGAGCCGCAGGTCGGTGTCCGCGGTAATCGCCCTCTTGCCGGCAACGATGGCGCTGATTCGCTGAGCAGGGACATCCACTTCCTTTGCCAGTCGGTACTGGCTCAGGCCCATGGGTATCAGGAACTCCTCCAGCAGGATCTCGCTTGGGGTAATCGGATCACACTCCGTCATGAATGCCCTCACCATGCTTCCAGTGATAGTCGACGATCTCCACGTATCGCGTGATTATCGTCAATCGCCGGCTGACCGAATGTGATTGCCGACTGATCAACGGCGACACCGTTCGGAGCTGATCAAGGCCGAGGTGGCCGATCCGGTCGCCGAGATGGACTGACGGTACGGCGGGACTTCGTCCACCGCCGCGCCCACGCCAGCGCGACGCTCGCACCCACCGCCATCGTGGCCGCGAGCAGGTTGAACAGCATATCCACCGGGTCGAAGACGCGGCTCGGCACAAGGATCTGGATGCACTCATCCACCACGCCCAGCGCCGCCGTGGCCAGGACGGCGAGCAGGGGCAGCGCCGGGACGCGGCGACCCTGTCTGGCGCGCTCGGAGAGCGCTTCGTGGATGAAGACGCCCACCACGCCGTACTCGATGAGGTGTGAGCGCTCCTCCGGGCCGACCATCCTGAGGAACACCAGCGCGTAGGCGGCCGTGACGCCCAGGGCGACGGCGATCTGTGCTCCGCCCGGCCGGGCCTTCAGGCCGTGCGTGACGACGGTCGCCCCCACCAGGAACATGGCGACGAGAAAGGAGACGAGGGGGAAAGAGGCGCCCAGCAGGCCGCTCTCGAGCAATGCCCGGGTCAGCGTCTGCGCGAGGCCCAGGGTGGAGTAGATCGCGACCACGACGGCCAGCGTCCACAGCCAGAGGCGGCGCTCCCGATCGGAGGCGAAGAGGGCCAATGACAGGTTAGCAGCTAACCGGTGGAATCGAGGAACTGGAAGGCGTAGAGCTTCACGTCGCGCATCAGGAAGCGCAGGCGGACCGGGGTGCCGGCGGCGGCGCCCACGCCGCTTCGGCCCTGCCAGGTGACCGTCTTGGACACGCCGTTGCCGAGCACGGCGTCCGCGGTGTCCATCTCGAAGCCCGGCAGCGGATGGCCTTCGCGGTCGAGCAGCTCGACCTTCAGCCAGCCGCCGGCTCCCGCGTCGCAGTTGAGGGTGAGCGTGCGGCCCGAAGAGCGCACCAGGGGGGTGGTCAGCTCGCCGCCGCCGTACTCGGCGTCGGCGGAGATGAACCCGTCGCGCCGCAGCGAGGCGCGGAAGATGCCCGAGTGCTTGCCCAGCTTCCGTTCGTCCTCGCTCTCCACCGGGCCGCCGTGCAGCCGCTTCGTGCCCGCGTAGTACACCCAGAGCTCGTCCCCCACCGGGACCAGTCACGGGTTGGCGTACAGCATGCCGCTGGTGTTGGTGCCGTCCAGCCCGCGGTGCAGAAACGGCTTGCGGCCGCCCGCGCGGCTCCAGCGGACCCCGTCCCTGCTGGTCAGGAGCTGCACGTCCATGGTCGCGGGAAAGTCGTTGTCGCCCCAGTGGTAGAAGGCCGACGGCAGCATCAGATAGACGTCCTCGGCCCACGGGTACTTCATGGCGCAGTTGGTGTAGAAGTCGATGTTCGGGCGCGGATCGTCGCGCTGCCACGGCACGGGGATGCCCAGGTCCTGCGCGTCCGCCTCGAAGACGACCTCCAGCGGCGACCACTCGCGGAAGTCCGGGGAGGTGATGCGGCCGACGCACCGGTAGCTGCCGCGGCCGGCCGCCTCGGCGGCCTCATCCACGATCTGGGTATCCCGGACGCGGATGTAGCCGACGTAGAGCCCCAGCCGGTCGTCCCAGAACAGCATGTTCTGCACGTCGCACATGGCGTCGCGGGGGTTCGGCTGGCCGGGATAGGTCTCCCAGTGGATGCCGTCCGGCGAGTGCATGGCCCACAGCCCCTGCAGGGAGCCTGCCTCCACCTCTTCGTCGGTGGGGCGGAACTTGGTCCAGAGCTTGTAGCGCTCCTCCGCGGGTGCACGGTCGTCGCGGAACACGGTGGCGCCCTGCATGCTCTGCCGTTCGACGTGGGGCGCGACGATGTTGTTGCGCGTCGATCCGCGGAAGGAGATCAGGCCGAGCTCCGGCTTGGTCCAGTGGATGCCGTCGTCCGACTCGGCATAGGCGAGGCGCCGGGCGCCCTCGGAGGGCAGGCCGGCCTTCATCCAGGCGTCGTACCACATGCGGAAGGCGCCGTCGGGCTCGCGCCACACGGTGTTGTAGGCGCCGATGCCCAGCTCCTCCCAGGGGCGGTCTGCGACCACCACCGGCTCCGGGTGCTGGACCGGCGGGTTCATGGTCAGCGTCACGCCCTCGCTCGACTCGATGAACCGCCCGTCGATGAAGAGTTGCCGCCGCGTACCGATGTCCAACGCGTTCATGAGCAGACCACCATCGCTTCGACACCATGCAGCACCGGCCACGGTTTCGGCGTCGCAGCGCCGTTCAGGATCAGGAGCACGGCGTTGCTGCCCGTTCGCAGGCCGGGATCGTCGAATACCAGCCACTCGTCGCCGGCACTGTTGGCGATGGTGCGGTTCGGCTCGAAGGCGAGGTGCTGGCCGTTGACCGCCAGGTGGAGGCGCTCCTTCGACTGCTCGTAGTCCGTGAGGCGCAGGCGCAGCTCCGTCCGCTTGATGCGGCCGTCGGCGCGCCCCGCGTCGAGGTCGTCGACGATCGTCACGTGCAGGGCGTGGCCGTCGCCTGCGCCGCGCCCGCGCAGCGCCAGCCTGCGCGGCAGCACCGGCCGGTGGTCGCCCCAGCCGGACGGCGTCGCCGGGCCTCCCAGGTAGTAACAGCGGTCGAGCCGTGCCAGCGCCTCCGGCTCGCGCAGGTCGCGGATCGTCTGCAGGTGGTCGTCCGTCAGGTCGTGATAGTCGCCCGGGACCGGGCCGGCCCGGTGGGTCCCGTAGTCGTAGTTGAACAGCGCGATGCCGGCGGCTCCGTCGCGGTAGCCGTTCAGACCCGCGCCGCGCAGCACCGCCGGAGCATTGCGCTCGTAGCCCTCCTGCGGCGAGACCCCGTAGGTGCTGCCGTCGAAGCCGCGGTAGACCGGCACCGCGCCGCCGGCCGCCTCGACCGCCGCGGCCACGTCCGCCCGGGTCACGCAGTAGCCGGGCGAGGAGATCACGAACGCGTCGGCCAGCCCTTCGCGGACCCACTCCAGCGTGTCGATGCCGATGGACAGCGACTCGCCGATGCTGGTCGGGACGCGCACGACGAAGCGCAGGGCGCGCCCGCGCCGCTGCGCATGGCGCCGGACGACCTCGCGTCCCTGGCGCACGAAGTCGGTCATGACCGGGATGTTCTGCACGACCTGGCCGCCGCGGAAGTAGGGCGGCTGCCGGCAGAAGTCGAACTCCAGACCGTCGAAGTCGTAACGGGTCAGCGTCTCGTCCGCGATGCCCAGGAACCGTTGCCGCACTTCGTCCTGCGCGTAGTCCCACATCCAACTGAAGGTCCACTCGGCGCCGTGCCTGGCCTCGGGCATGGCCGAACCGATCAGCAGGTCGGGCCGCTCGATCTTCAGCGTGGAACGCCCGTACCACATGCGGTCCTCGGTATCGGTGTGGGCGTCGTTCATCCGCATCGACGCGAACACCGGTAGCTCGTGCTCGCGGGCGCCGTCGACGTAGATCTGCATGAGGTCGTGGCCGTCGTCGATCACGGAGGTGATCGTGCTGAACAGCTCCTCGTGGGCGTTGGTGGCCTTCCGGTTGGCGGTGGCGCGGCCGTGGATGTGTACGGCGCCGCCGGAAATCGGATTGCCGTGGATGTCGGTCGGCACGCCGTCCACGTCCCACTCGGTGACGTTGTCGCACCAGAGCTGGCCGTGCGGGCTGCCTCGCCATGACAGGTCGTCGTCGATGCCGATCAGCACCGACAGCAGGTCGACGCCGGCGTCGCGGAGCGGGCCGATCATCCGGGTGAGGTCGGACGGGTCGTGCCGCTCCTGGTAATTGTTCACCCAGTTACCGTCCGTATTGAACATCAGGCGCGGCGGCCAGGATTCAGACATCGCTACCCTCCTGGCCCCGGTGTACCATGATTCCGTTTCACGAATCACCGGCAGGTTCCGTGACCAGGAGGGAGTACGATGTCGCAGTCCACCGATCCTGACCGACCCCGGCTCCTGTTCAACAGCGACGGCGGCTCAGCCTCGCTCTACGCGTTCGAGCCGCCGATCACCCGCGACCAGCTCTGCCGCGTCATCGACTCGCTCGCCGGCACGCAGGTCGACGTGTACATCGGCTGCGTCTCCGAGGGGTCGTTCTTCTGCCACGGCACGAAGGTCGGCGAGGTGTACGGCTTCGACACGCCCGACGACGAGTTCGAGAGCCAGAACTTCCGCCGCTGGGCGGACAACGTGCGCGGGCTCATCCAGTCCGGCAACGACCCCGTAACCGTGTGGGCGGACCGCGCCCACGCCGCCGGCATGAAGTTCTGGCCGAGCATCCGCATGAACGACATCCACAAGGACTGGTCGGAGCGGTGGCCGTCGCTGCGCACCCGCTGGGAGCTTGCGCGCCCGCACGTGCGGCTGGGCGACGAGGCGCCGGAGCGCTACAAGCGGCGCTACCCGCGGCCGGGACTGCCGTCGGACGGCTTCAGTTGGGCGTTCGACTTCTCCGTGGACGAGGTGCGCCAGCTCAAGGTCGACGTGATCGAGGAGCTCTGCACCGGCTACGACATCGACGGCTTCGAGCTCGACTTCCTCAGTCACCCCATGTACTTCAAGGAGGGCCGCGAGCGCGGAGGCGCCCCGTACCTCACCGAGATGATGCGCGAGGTGCGCGCGGTCGTGCGGCGGGCCGGCGCCGCCAAGGGTCGGGAGCTGACGCTACTGGCGCGGGTGCTGCCGACCCAGGAGCAGTGCCTGGCGATCGGCATGGACGTCCGCACCTGGGCGGCCGAGGGGCTGGTGGACGCGCTGGCTCCCGCCGTGCGCGGCTACCTGAACATGACCCCGGACGTGAGCGGCATGGTGGCGCTCGGCCACGATCATGGGTGCGAGGTGTACGGCGGCACCTCGGACCTGTGGGTCCCGTACTACACTGCCTACCCGGACAGGGACGGCAAGCGCAACCCGCGCGCCTCGGTGCCGCTGTTCCGCGCGGCCGCTGCCAGGCTCTGGCACGCCGGCGTCGACGCCATCCACGTGTTCAACTACGACTGCCACTGCACGGGCATCCAGCACCATTCGGTGGAGGAGCACATCGGCCTGGACGACGTGCCGCTGTTCAATCCCGACGAGTACCGGATCCTCACCGAGATCGGTGACCGCGAAGGCATCGCGCGCAGGGACAAGCACTACGTGGTCGCGCACGACGTGGACCGAAGGAGCGGCGGAGCCGACGAGCCCCTGCCGGTCGACCTCGCCGAGCCCGGTCAGGCCGCGGAGATCGACCTTACCGTCGCCGACGACCTGGACGGAGCCAGGAGCGATGGGGCGCTCGCCAGCGTGGTCCTCAGGATCACCCTGGCCGGCTACCGCGACGGCAGCGACCGGCTGCGGGTGGATCTCGACGGTACGCCACTGCCGTGCGAGGCGAACGGACAGCAACTCAGTTGTGGTGACGTGCCGGCCGGCCAGGGCAGCAACCGATTGCGGATCAAGCTGGAGGCGCGGGCCGGCAGTGTTGACTCGCCATTGCGGATCGACGGGGTGGAGTTGATCATCACCTACCGGGACGGAGCGTAGCGCCCGCAGGGTCCGTCATGGAAACCGGACCATATCCAGGGTACCGATGGGGCGTGTGCCATTCTGATGACTGTTCGAGCCAGGCGCCGAGGTGGGCGACTTCCCGGACGGCGGACGGGTCGAGCTCGGCCTGCCGGAGCCGGGTCCGGACCACGAACACGTCCATCTCGTCGGGCGGTGAGTCCCGGTGCACGATCTCGTGGACCTTGCGGACGAAGAAGGTTCCCCAGTCGGGCCGGCGGCCGTCCAGGTCGGTGAAGCCGTACTCCTTCGCCAGTGCCCAGCTCGACAACAGGCGGCCGCTCCTGTCTGCAACGTGCGGGTCGGCGGCGAGCGCCGCCACGGCGCGTCCGACGTAGCAGGGGGTCTCGGACTCCGCGAAGTAGGGGTCGGCCTCGATGCCGTCCCGCCAGTTCGCCTCGCTGACGCCCAATCTGTCGAGCACCGCCTCGGAGCGCAGAAACCCGGGCGTGATCGCCAACGCGGTCACGCGCTGCGCTCGCAGGTCCGCCGCCATCGCGTAGGCGAGCCGGATCACCGCGTTCTTGGCCAGGTCGTAGAACAGGTTGCCGCGGTATCCGAGGGTGTCGCCGTCGGTCACCTCCACGATGAGGCCGGCGTTGCGTTCGACCATCAGCGGCGCGGCGTGGCGGCTGGTGATGATGTGGCTGTGCACGGCGCGTTCCAGCATCTCCAGCCCCTTGGCCGTGGACAGCTCCCAGAACGGCAATCCCCACTCGCTCAGCTCGTCGCCGCCCCAGATGTCGTTCACCAGCACGTCAAGCCGGCCCTGCTCGGAGTGGATCCGACCGAACAGCCGTTCCACCTCCGACTCCACGGTGTGGTCGGTGCGGACTGCGATGCTGCGGCCACCTTCCGCGGCGATCATCGCCGCCGTCTCGTCGATCGTCTCCGTGCGCCCCGCGGTAGCTGGGTTCCCGTCCACGCTGCGGCCCGTGCAGTAGACGTTCGCCCCTGCCGCCCCCAGCATGCGGGCGATGCCGCGGCCGGCGCCGCGCGTGGCCCCGGCGACCACGGCAACCTGTCCGGCAAGCGGTCGGCATGGTGCGTTCATCTGCCGATCCCGTGCGCCTGCGGCCACACGGAGTTCAGCTCGTGGATCGCCAGCGAGACCAGGCGCACGCTCCCGCCGTCGGCGTACAGCTCCAGGGGCATGTCGCAGGCGGCCGGCAGGAAGCAGAACGATGCCGACACCAGGCCGCCGGCGGCGAACAGCTCCAGCGAGGTGCGGTCCACCAGGAGTTGCAGGCGCAGGGAGCCGTCGCCGTCGCGGGGTGCCGGGATCGTGTGGCCATGCCACGTGAACCGGGCGGCTGCGACGTCGTAGCGCAGGTCGTGGCCGCGGATGATGATGACGAACGCGGCCGCGTCCCCGGGGTCGATCACCGCTTCGAGGTGGAACAGGTCCCAGGTCGTGTCGGGCGCGAGGTTGCAGTACCCGGTGGCGAGGCGGCTCTGCCAGCCAGGTCCGTGCACGTGGTACAGGTCGTGCCGGTTCAGGCCGGGGCGCAGCCGGTGGGCGTTCCAGCGCAGCGTGCGCCGGTGCAGCATCTCCAGCTCGCGCACCGGCTGCCGGCACAGGCGCACCCCGTGCGGCGTCGTGAGCAGGGTCAGCTCGACCGGGAACGACATCTGGCCGTTGAACGGCATCGCCGGGAAGTGCCCGCCGCGCAGCCATGAGATCTGGATGCGGCGGCCATCCTCGGACGGCACGTCGCTCCAGGTCTGGGCGGCATAGCCGCCCAGCCCCAGCTCGCTGCGCAGCGTCGGGGTCTCGGGGGTGAAGACGGTGCCGTCGAAGCGCCCCAGAACACCCAGCGGGTGTCGCCCGGGTCGCCGTCCACCGGCAGCTCGAACAGGTCCGGGCACTCGCCGGTGTCCGCCACCTCCAAGTCGCACAGGTGGCGCCACCGCTTCAGGTCGAGCGATCCGTACAGGGCGAAGTCGTTGCCGTCCAGGAACAGCGCCATGATCCACTGCCCCGTGGGTGCGTGACGGATCACCTTGGGGTCGCGGTTGTTGGCGCGCCGCGTGTCCCCAGGAGTTGGCCGCGTGGTTCATGAACCCCGGCGTGTGCTGGAAAAACAGGTGGTATTCGCCGCGGTAGCAGACCAGCCCATTGGGGTCGTTCATCCACGAATGCCGCGGGCTGAAGTGGAACTGCGGGCGGTGCAACTCGTCGTACATGGGGACCTCAGCGCCCAGGAGCCGCTACTACCGAACCCGGCAGGCCAAGGCTATTCCTGCATCCAGGGATACATCGGCCCGAGGAACGGCGTCGGCTTGCCGGGACGAGGGTAGGACAGCTTCTCGGGGTGCTTCTCGATGCCGGCCTTCCACGCGGCGCTCCACTCGTCGTACGTCGTCAGCGAGTCGGGCGCGGCGCGGCTGCGCGCGACCAGGCTCGGCCACTCCGGGCGAGGCGAGGGGGTGCCGAGCGTCTGGTAGCGCAGGTCCATGCTCCAGCGGATGCCGTCGGTGCGGTTGGGACCGGAGCCGTGCGGGCAGAGCTTGTGGATGAGGATCACGTCGCCCTTGCGCATGGGCACCGTCACCGGGGCGCACGGCGGCTGCGAGTCGAGGCTCCAGTAGACCGTGCCCCGGCGGTGCAGGCCGGGACAGAGCTGCAGGCAGCCGTTGTCCGCCGTCGCATCGTTGAGCGGAAACCAGACGGTGAGCACGAACAGCTCGCGCGCCTCGGGCGTCGTGAAGATCGCGTCCTGATGCCAGGGGGCGATGTTGGAGCCCTTGTTCTCGGCCTCGTCCGACGGGAGCTTGGCGCGCACGTGGGAGATGGCGTTGCACGCGATCTCCGGACCGATGAAGCCCTCCACCAGGTCGAGCAGGTTCGGATTGCGCATGATCTCGAACAGGCCGCGCGTGCGCGTCCGGCCGATGTCCAGGGCCGTGTCCGATCCGAAGTAGGTCGCGGCGTCCTCATCGCAGATGCGCGCGAGCCGCGTGCCGAACGGCTCGTCGCCGCAGAGCTGACGGATCCGGCCTTCCGCGTACAGCCGCCGCGCGATCCCGTCGACGATCGCCGCGTAGTCGTCGATCACCGGCTGCAGGTCCCCGTCAGACAGCGCCCCTTCGACCACCACGTACCCCTGATCGACGAACCGATCGAGGTGCTCCTGGCTCAGCTTCATGTGCCGGGCAGCGTATCAGATGGTTACAGGTCGGCGTCAGACGCCTCCCGTGACGACGGCGGTTCCGATCGACGTAGCAACGACGCCCTCGGTCAGGAAAGCGGCGGAGCCGTGCTCTACGCCAGGCAGTCTTCCACCTTCGGCGGCTGATCGGGGGTGAGCCACTCGCGGCGCAGGGGTAGGCCGGGCAGCACCGTGGAGCGGATCATGGGGTCGCCGGCGGCGAACTCGGTGAGCACCTCTCCGCTGCGCGCATAGAAGCGGTGCGCCAGGGTCTCGGGGTCCAGCACCCAGTACTCGTCTACGCCGTGCTGTTCGTACTCGACGAACTTCACGCCCACGTCGCGATGTGCGGTGCGCGGACTCAGCACCTCGACCGCCAGGTCGGGCGCGCCGTCGATGTAGTTGTCCCGTTGCAGGCCGAGGCGATCCTTGCGGTAGAACGCGAGGTCGGGGAGGAACACGTTGCGTGAGCTCAGGCGTACGGCAACCACCTCGCGGAACACCATGCCGAGATCGAACCGCTCGACATGGAGACGGAGCAGTGAGTCCACGAAGTTCAACAGCCGGGCGTGGCGCAGCGATACCGGAGAATGCATGGCGATCTCTCCATCCAGCAGGTCGGCATGGCGATCGGGTGTCAGCCAGTCGAGGAAGTCCTCGGCGACGAGGATTTCCTCGTGCACGTCCGCCGCGAGCGATACGTGAGTCGGCATGCTACGTTTCAGTATACTCCTGCGGCTTGTCTACCAGGTCCAGCGATGTTCGGGGAGGAAGCAGGCGACTGGATCGTCGCGGCCGGCGGGAGCGGCCGTCGGCGTAGTCGATGGCCATGACGGTGTTGCCGCGCCACCTGGTCGGGATGCGGTGGCCGATGATGGGGTCGGCCTTGGGGCCGAAGTAGGCGCCGGTGCCGCCCCCGGCGGCTTGGGGGACACGGACTACCAGGTCGGCGTGGCGCTCGGGTAGCGCGTAGTCGAGCGTGACCAGTGCTCCGGCCGGGGCTCGGTCGAGCGATACCGTGACGTCGGCGGCAAACGCGGGTACGCGGATGCGCAGCAGAGGTACTCGTAGGGGCTGGCCCAGAAGAAGCCGCCCAGCGAGCGGTCGACGATGTCGCGGGTGTCGTCCCAGGGCTTGGCATGGTCCGGCCGAGGCGGCCGGGCATCTCCACCTGCACGGCGTCCTCTAATCCGCGGCGGCGGCCTCGTTGGCCTTGCAGCGGCGCAGGTACACCCGGCGCGGCGGTTCCTCGTATCCCTTCCAGGCATACGGATCCACGCCCGCGACGGTCTCCACCGCCCGGTGGTCGGCGTTGGCCGGCCGCTCGTTCTCCTTCGGGTGCCATGGCAGCAGCGACCACGCGTTCATGTAGTGGTTGACCAGCACGCGCCGATAGGTGTTCCCGCGGTTGCGGCGCGAGCGGTGCAGCAGATAGCCGTTGAAGAAGATCACCGTGCCCGCGGTCACCTCCACTGGCTGCTCGGCCGACTCGTCGAAGCCGTGGCTCTCCGGGCCATTGTCGAACTCGTCCCGGTTCCCGTGCTCGCGCTGCGGGTACAGGTATCCCTTGCGGTGCGACCCGGGCAGCACCCACAGGCAGCCGTTCTGGACCGTCGCGTCGTCCACGGCGATCCACGCCCCCAGCAGCGAGCGGTCGCGGGTCGGGATGTAGATCTCGTCCTGGTGCCACGCCTGGCCCTGGAAGCCGGGCGGCTTGACGAAGTACATGGACTGCATGCACTTGACGCTGCCGTCCCACCACGGCAGGTGGGCGCCGGTGATCTGGGCGAGCACGCCGCAGATGCGCTCGTGCCTGACGAAGTCTCGGATCACCGGGCTGACGTGGTGCGGCTGGTGGATGCAGAGAACGGTATCCAGCACCTCTGCGTCGGCGGCGTCCGCCGGTAGCGGGTCGAGCCCGTCGGCTCCGTACTCGCCGCGCGCGACCCGCACCACGTCGCGCTTCAGTTGCTCCAGCTCGTCGCCGGTGACCAGGTCCTCGACGGCGAGGAACCCGTCGCGCAGATAGCCCTGCACCTGCGCGTCGCTCACGATCCGCGGCACGGCGATGGGTGCGGCGGTTTGCTCCTCAAGCGGCGTCTGCACGGTCGCCATGGCGTGAGCCTAATGCATGCCGGTCGCCTGCGTATCTTCCGTCACGCCGCACCACGACACCACGAAGTGGGCCAAGGTGCGGGCCGCCGCCACGAGTTGGTCGACCGGCAGCCGCTCGAACGCCGTGTGGCAGCAGGCGATCTGCACCAGGTGGCCGAGGTGGCCGACGCGCATGCCGCTGCCCGGACGGGGCGCGCGCACGCCATGTCGACGGCCACCGCCCGGTCGATGCCGCCGCGCTGCAGCGCCCGGCAGAAGCCGCTGTTGCGTCCGACCTGCTTGGTCATCGCGAACACGGTCAGGCCGAGCGCGTCCGCGCGCTCTTTGAACGCGCGCGCGTTGTCCTCCACCGCGTCCAGGTCAAGGACGTAGCAGTTCGCGGGTATGGCGGCCCGCCTGGTGCAGCGCGATCGCCGCCTCCACCAGGGCCGGGTTGCGGCGTCGGAGGACGTTCAGAAACATCGTTTCCTCCCCGTGCTCACCGGTTCGTCTCTCGCAGGGACACGGCGACCGCGCCGAGGATGATCAGGCCGCGCACGATCATCTGTTCGGAGGCCGAGAGCCCCATCAGGATGAGCCGTTGTTCAGCATGCCCATGAGCAGCGACCCGACCAGCGCGCCGACGACCGAGCCCTTGCCGCCGGAGAGCAGCGTGCCGCCGACGATGACGGCAGCGAGCACGGTCATCAGGTCGCTCTCGCCGAGCGTGTACTTCGCCGCCTGCAGCCGGCCCGCGTACAGCAGCCCGGCGAGCCCGGCGCAGCCGCCGCTTATGGCCAGCACGGTCAGGCGCACGCGCGGCACGTTGATGCCGGCCGCCTTCGGCCGCGCGCGGGTTGTCGCCGGTCGCCAGCACGTGCGCGCCCAGGCGGGTCTCCCGGTAGACGAAGTGGCCGGTGGCCACCACCGCCGCCGTCCACAGCACCCGCGACGGGATGCCGGCCAGCGATCCCGATCCGAAGAACCCCGTGAACGCGTCGTTGGTGACCGGGATGGAGCGCAGGTTGGTCATCGACCGCGCCACCCCGGCGAACAGCCCGAGGGTGGCCAGCGTCACCAGGAAGGAGGGCAGCCGCACGTACGCGACCAGCGCGCCGTTCAGCAGTCCGATCAGGATGCCGGCATCCAGGCCGGCGATGGTCCCGAGCGCCATGGGCTGCTCGCCCATGATCACCGAGGCGGCCAGCGCCGCCACGGCGACGATCGAGCCGAACGACAGGTCGATCTCGCCCGCGGACAGCACGAACACCACGCCCACCGCCAGCACCGTCGCCGGCGCGGTCTGCAGGACGATGTTGGAGAGGTTGCGGACGGTGGCGAAGCCGTACTGGCCCAAGGTCACGGTGAAGGAGACGAAGATCGCCAGGAAGCCGAGGTAGACGACGTAGTTGCGCGGATCGAAGGCGATCGCGCGTCGCAACCGGCCGGCCATGATGCTCTCCGTCCTCCCGCTCAACCTCGGCCTCCCCGCTCAAGCCTCAGCGTCCGCGGCCGCCCCGGCCGGGCACGCGGTCCGTGTCCGGCCGGGGCAGGTCGAGGTCACCCTTATCTTGACTCGCCTCCAGGACGCTCTTCGGTGCATCGCGGTTCAGGGACGTCTGTCAGCCTTCGGCGACGTTGTCCGCGTTGACCGTGATCGCGGGCGCGACCACGAACGGCGGCGTCTGTTCGCCGAGCAGCGCCCGCGCGCCGGCGGCCGCCATCGCGCGGCCCAGCTCGTAGGCCTCGTCGGCGACGATGGCCACGACGTTGCCGCCCTGCACCATGTCGAGCGCGGTCGACTCGCTCCGGTCGAGGGTGACGATCCGGGTGGTCTTGTTGCCGGCCGCGCGCAGCGATGCCAGGACCCCCTCGGCCGGGCCGGCCCAAGTGACGTAGACGCCGCCCAGGTCGGGATGGCGCAGCAGCATGGCGTTGGCGATCTCCTCGGCGCGGGCCGGATCGCTGATGCCCTGCTCGGCGACGATGGTGATGTCCGGATAGTCGTTCTCGATCGTGGTCTTGAAGGCGTTGTCGCGCTGATTGTCACGTAGTAGGCGGCGTCGAACGCTGCGTTGGTCGTGGCGATCACCTCGATTCCCAGCCGGGTGGCTCGTCGGTCGCGCCGGCGGCGACGGCGAGCACGGCAAGCCGTCGGATCAGGATCAGATGCACACGGGTGGTCCTCCTTCGTTCGGGCTGACGCGCGTGTGGCGGACAGCATGGGGCCGCGGCGCTCATCGTCATCGGAGCGCCTCGCTGCCCGTGCGGCCGCGGCCCGGATCGCCGTCGCCGGCCTCGGCGCTGCCGGCGGCGGGTTCTTCACCATCCGAGAAGGCGATGATGTGCGCGGGCGGCAGCGTGATGTCCGCTTCGGGCACGTCCGGCCCGAACAGGTTGTTGCGCAGGTGGCCGAGCGCGACGGCGGCGGCGCCGGCGATGGTCGCCCGCGCGCCGAGCGCGCTCGGCTCGATGCGGACGGAAGTGGGCACGGCGCCGGCGAGCAGGGCGCGGACGCGTCCGACCAGCTCCGTCAGGCGGGCTCGGGAGGCGGCTCGATGAACGGGCCTTCCCGTCGCAGGCGTTCGAGGGTGGCACGGTACGCGGCGCTGCCGTCGGCAACCCAGCGCTCGAGCCTGATCCCGGGCTGCGCTCCTTCCTCGAATCCGGTCAGGCGCTCCAGGTCCGGGTCATCCAGCGTGTACAGCGTCGCGCCGCCGGACAGGCGGGTTACGCCGACGAACTCGGGACGCGGCAGCGGCTCGCGGTCTGCCGCGCGCTGCAGCGCCTCCTCGTCCACCTCCACGCCGAGGCCGGGCGTCTCCGGGACCCTCGAGCTGCCCTCGACGACCGGGATGCGGGTGGTGGTGATGTCTTCCTCGTACTGGTCGTCGGCGGTGACGGTGTGAGCGGTGGCCGTCGGCAGGACCGCCGCTTGGTGTAGCGTCAGGGCTTTCATCAGCGTGTTGCCCGTCTGCTGGATGATCACCTGCTTGTTGGCGGCCGCGTACGCGTACCCCTGCCCCATCGCGCGGCCGATGCCGTGCCCGCCGATCATGTGCAGGTCGGCCGCCGCCAGCACGCTGCCTTGTGCCACAGCGAGTGGCGGAACGTGCATCACCAGCGGAATGCGGGTCCTGCTGCGCAGATTGCGCCACCCGTCCAGGTCGTCCCACGGCAGGGGGTCCTCGATGAAGCCGACGATGGGATGGTGCCGCAGCTCCTCCACGATCGGGAGCACGACGCCCAGCGTGCGCGTGCGGTTCAAGTCCCAGTGGAGGCGGAATCCGGGCGGGACAACCTCCTCGGCTGCACGGGTCTGCTCGATCACGTCGTAGAGCGGGCTGCTGTGCATCTTGAACACCCGGTAGCCCGAGGCCGCGGCGCGTCGGACCTCCTCCCGGAAGACGTCCGGCGGGCACGGGCGGGTCCAGGCCGCCGCCGGCACGGCGTCGCGCACCTTCTGGCCCATCAGCTTGTAAACCGGCACCCCGAGGTGCTTGCCCATCACGTCGTAGAGGGCCATGGCCAGCGACATGCGCAGGTCGCTGTTGATGAAGTCGAACGGGCTGCGCCCGACGACGCCGGCGATCGTCGCCTCCGGGATCGGACTCGCGTCGTCCTCCTCGCTGCCGTAGCCGGTGACCCCGATGTCGGTGCGCACGCGCACGACGATGTTGCGGTCGATGTCGTGCATGCGGATGTGCGCCTGCGGATCGTCGTACCGCGACGCGAATGGAAGCGCGATCGGGATGACCTCGACGTCGATGACCTTCATGGGACGGGTGTACTGTAACCGGGATGAAGCTCATCGGCATCGAGCCGACGCCCAATCCGAACAGCATGAAGCTGGTGCTGGACGAAACGCTCGCGCCCGGGGTGAAGGCCACCTATCGCGCCGGGGACGAGGTTTCGGCCCCGCTGATTCGAGACCTCCTGTCGATCGCCGGCGTCGCCGGCCTCTTTCACACCTCGGACTTCATGGCCGTGCAGCGGACGCCCGGCACGGACTGGCAGGGGATTCTCGCTCAGGTTCGGACCACGTTCGACGCTGCAGCCGGCGTGAGCGCCGAGGTCGACGTGCCGCGCACCGAGAGCGCCGCACAGGAGCTGCTGGTGTCGATGCAGGTGTTCCGCGACATCCCCATGCAGGTAAGGGTGACCGGCGACGGTGAGGAGATCCGCCGAGGACTCGGGCGCCGCTTCGACGCGGCCGTGAAGCGCGCCATGCCGGCCTCCAGGAACCCGTTGATGGAGCGGCGCTGGGTCGAGCTCGGCACGCGCTACGGGGACTCCGGGGAGGTGGCCGCGAGCGTCGTGGCGGAGGTGCGTGCGCTGTACGACTCGGATCGGCTTGCGCGGCTGACCGATCGCGCGCTCTCGCCCGATCCGGATGAGCCGGAGGCCGGACGGGACCGCCGGAGGCTGATCGGAGATCTGGATGACCCCGACTGGCGCGCGCGCTATCGGGCGCTCCGCAGGCTGGGGTCCGACGCCGGGCTGCTGCCCAGGATCGTCGCGCTCGCCAGCGACGCCCACCTGTCGGTGCGCAGGCAGGCGATCGTGCTGTTGGGGCTGTCCAGGGACGAGAGGGCTCTGGCTCCGCTGCGCGACGCGCTGCGTGACCCGATCGCGGCGGTCCGTCGAACCGCCGGAGATGCGCTCAACGATCTGGGCAATACCGAGGTCGCGGCGGCGATCGCCGAGACCCTGACCGACAGCAGCGCCCTGGTTCGCTGGCGTGCTGCACGGTTCCTCTTCGAGCTGGGCGACGAGCGCTCGCTGCCAAGCTTGCGGGCCGCCAGGGACGACCAGGTGTTCGAGGTGCGCATGCAGATCGAGCAGGCGATCGAGCGCATCGAGAGCGGGGCGAGGCCCGAGGGGCCGGTCTGGCAGCGAATGACCCGCAGCGACCGGCCGTGAACGTCTCCTTCGCGCTGCCGACGTTGCAGGCGGCGTGGTCCCCGCGACATGGCCACACCGTCGTGCGCTTTCGGGACCGCTTCTGGCTCTACGGCGGGTGCGAGGAGCAGAGCGAGGATCCGGCGGCGATCCTGGGGGACATCTGGTCGTCCGCCGACGGTGCGGCGTGGCGCCGGGAGGTGGACTCCGCGGCGTGGCCCGACCGCTACCTGCAGCAGATGGTCGTGTACCGCGGACGCATCTGGATGTTCGGCGGCATGCATCGCTATCGGCCTGAGCGCGTGAACCTCAACGACGTGTGGTGCTCCGCCGACGGCGTGAGCTGGGAGCAGGTGACCGGGTCGGCGTCGTGGCCGCCGCGCCACGTGTTCGCCGCCACCGTCCACGACGGGCGCATGTGGGTGGGCTGCGGCGCGCCGGACGGCGAGGTGTATTACGACGACCTGTGGTGGTCCACCGACGGCGCCGACTGGCGCCGCCACCCGGCGACGCTGCCGTGGCCCGGGCGGCATTGCGCCTCGCCGCTGCTGTGGGACGGCGCGGTGTGGCTATTCGGTGGATGCGAGAGCGGCCCGCGCGAGGCACACTACAACGACGTGCACACGATGCGCTTTCAGGAGTAGAACGATGGGCGGGGCGCTGGACTACTTTCGGGGCGAGCCGCTGGAGGTGGGGACCACCCCGCAGTTCCTGTTCGACGATCACGCGGTGGAGGACGTCTGGAGCCTGCAGCGGGTGTCCCAGATCGCCGCCAAGTTTCCGGGCAATCCGGTTGTGGTCCCGGACCAGATCGGCGAGTCCTATTGCTACGAGTCGCACGTGGTGCGGGAGGACAGGGGCGCCTCGGACGGGGGCCGCTTCCGCATGTGGTACCAGGACTCGGACAGCCAGGCCCACCATCGCGGCGCACCCGAGCCGGGATCCGCAGAGGGCCACGGCGACTTCTGCCGCTACGCGGAGAGCGAAGACGGCGTGCACTGGGTCAAGCCCGAGCTCGGCCTGCTGCGCCGTCACGGCAGCGACCGCAACAACATCGTGCTGGCAGGCGTGTGCGAGTGCGACCGCTCGGCCGTCGTCCTCAATCCCGACCCGGACGACCGCGAGCGCCGCTTCATCATGGGGTACCTGGACCAGCCGCGCGGCACCAGCGGCGTCTGCCTGGCCTATTCGGCCGACGGCATCCGCTGGCGGGAGGAACCGAGCAACCCGGTCATCCAGGGGCACTACGACTGCGTGAACACGCCGGTCTGGGACCCCGTGTCCGGCCACTGGCTGTGCTACACGCGGCCGACCGTGCACGCGTTCGGCTACGTGCGGCCGGAGCGGGGCTGGACGGACGTCGACTGGGAGCGCGGCGAGGGCCGCCACCACCGGCGGCACGTGAGCGTGACGGTCAGCCGCGACCTGGTGAGCTGGGGCAAGGTGCGCACGGTCTTCTATCCGGACGAGCTGGACGCCGACTGGCCGGACATCGACCACTTCCGGCCCTTCTTCCACAACGGGTTGTTCCTGGCCAACGCATCCTACGTCGACCCGTCCGGCGGCCGCTTCGGACAGCTCCGTTTCATGTGGAGCCGCGACGGCTTTCGCTGGCAGCAGGCGCCGGACCGCGCCTGGTTCATCCCGCGGGGGCCCGAGGGCCACTTCGACGACGGCTGGATCCTGGGAGCGTCGGCGCCGGTCGCGGTCGGCCACCAGATGTGGTTCTACTACGGCGGCCAGCCGCTGCAGATGCAGGTCGCCGTGGACCGGGGCAGCGCCGTCGGGCTGGCCAAGCTGCCGCGGGACCGGTTCGTGTCGCTCAAGGCGGAAGGCGAGCCCGGCTTCCTGCTGACGCGCGAGGTGCGCATCGCCGGCAACGAGCTGCGGCTGAACTGCGCCACCGGCCAGCGTTTTCCCAGCCGGACCGGCATGGCCGCGCTGGGCGACATCCGCGTCGAGCTGGTGGAGTCGCTGCCGGCGCGGGAGGCGGTGGTGGGCGGCCGGCCCGTGCCGGGCTACACGATGGACGACTGCGACCCGATCCGCACCAACCGCATCGACCACCGCGTGACCTGGAACGGGAAGTGGGACCTGGGCGAGTTGCGCGGTCGGGCGCTGCACCTGCGTTTCCGCCTCACCGAGTCGGAGCTGTTCACGTTCACGTTCGGAAACGCAGCAGAGTGAGCGAAGCGAACCTCACTCGAAGAGTGAGCGGGCGGCGGGGCTCCCTCGCCTGAAGAAACGAAACGGGCACCTCCCTCGATGAGGGAGATGCCCGCGCAGCATGGCGAAATGCTTCGGACTAATACGGTACGAAGTCCGCCTTGCTGATGTCGCGGATCGCGCGGACCTGCTCCAGGCCGGCGCGCTCCAGGGCGGCCAGGTAGTCGCTCCAGTCGCCGTCGTCGTTCGGGTCCAGGGTCCCCATCAGGAACTTCGACCCGTACTCGTCGCGCACGTCTCGGACCACCACTTCCAGGTCGGCCAGCATGTCCGAGTCGTCCGAGCTGAGGTTCCAGATGATGTGGTTACTGTTGCGCAGGAACGGGTGCACGGACAGCGCGTTCTGCGTCGGCATCGTGTCCCCCTGTCCGGTGGCGGCCAGGGCGTACTCGGCCGGGTAGTACATGCCCTTGACGAAGCCCTGCTCGTACATGCTCTGGCCCTGTGGGTTGGCCGTGGTGGCCATGTGGTCCATGAGGATCGGGATCCGCTCTCCGGACTCGTCCGTGCCCCAGTTGAAGGTCACCCCCTCGACGCCGTAGTACATGAAGATGCCGCCTTCGGGCGAGGCCAGGAAGTTGGTGTACTCCAGCCAGCGCTCCACCTGTTCGTCGGTGGCGCTCGTCGCGATCGAGCCGCCTTCGCCAAACGGCCTGCCCCGCGCGACGATCGGCTCCAGGCCGGGAGCAGTAACCACGCCGTCGTGCACGATCTTGAACTGGGCGGTGGGATCGTCGGGATCCACCACGCTGTTCACGTGGCCGATGCGGCCGACGTTGAAGAACATGATGTGGTGCCTGCTCTCGGCCAGCAGCTCCGACCACTTGGTGAAGTCCTTCTGGTCCACCTCCGGGAAGACCAGGTCCTCCGCATACAGCTTGTTGATGAACTTCATGACCTCGCGGTACTTGTCGGTCTGCGGACCGTAGGTCACCGCGCTGGTGTCCGGATCGATGAACCAGTCGTCCCAGGTTCGCCACGCCAGCAGGTAGCCGCCGGTCAGGGAGCGGTATCCGCGCGTCTTGGCCCATCCCTGGACCGGCCACGAGTCAGGATACTCGGCCTTGATCCGCTTCGCCGCTTCGTACAGCTCGTCGGTGTTGGAGGGGAAGGAGATGCCCAGCGCGTCGAACACCTGATCGCGGTACCCCCAGCCGTTGGCCAGGTAGATGGAGTTGGGGCTGGGATAGGAGTAGATGTTGCCGTCCGGTGACGGCGCAGCCTTCATCACGTATGCCCAGGAGGCGTCGTCGAAGTTGGCGCGAATGTTCGGCATCTCGTCCAGCAGGTCCTGCAGCGGCAGCAGGTATCCCTGCATCCCCCACTGGTCGGTGGTCGCCTTCGGCCACGGAAACAGGATGTCGGGCTCGTCGCCGGCTGCCAAGCGCAGCTCCATGATCGAGATGTACTCGCCGGACGGGACCATCTCGAAGGTGATGTCCAGGTCGAAGCGCTTGAGCATCTCCTCTACCCACAGGTTGTCCGGCGGCGGGATGAGGTCGCGCGAATAGCGGTACATGTAGTCGAGCTCGACGATGTCGCGCCCGGCTCCCGCCGCGGCCGGCTGCTCGCTGGTGGCGCTGGCCCACGCCAGCGACCCTGTGAGGATGAGCAGCATCGATAGTGCTACGAAGACTCGTTTCATCGCATGTTCTCCTTGGTGGTTGAATGTTCATATTTCTGGTGAAGCGATCGGTTTGCTACATTCGGTACCCTCCGTCGGACGCGGGGCGAATCACGCCTTCAGCGATCCGATCATGACGCCCTTGGCGAAATACTTCTGCATGAACGGATAGACGATCAGCATCGGCAGCATCGCCGCGATCAGCGTGGCGTGCTTGAGCTTCTCGTAGTTGATGTAGTTGTCGCGGGACGCGACCAGCCGCATCGCCTGCATGTCGGACTCGTTGATGTCCAGCTCCTCGGCGATCATGCCCTGCTCCAGGATGATGTTGCGCAGCACGACCTGCAGGGGCTTCAGGTCGTGATCGCGCAGGAAGATCACCGCGTAGAACCACGAGTTCCAGTGGGACACCAGGTAGAACAGGCCGATCGTGGCGAGCGCGGCCTTGGAGACCGGCATGACGATGGAGACCAGGATCCTGATGTCGTTGGCGCCGTCCAGGTAGGCGGACTCCTCCATCTCCTGCGGGACGGCCTGGAAGAAGGTGCGCAGGATGATCACGTTGTAGGCGCTGACGGCCGCGGGCAGCACCACGGACCAGATCGTATCGAGCATCCCCAGCTTTTGTACCAGCAGGTAGAGCGGGATCAGGCCGCCGCCGAAGAACATCGTGACGACCACCAGCACCATGTAGAAGGAGCGCAGGGTCAGCCGCCTCTTGGAGAGCGGATAGGCCATCGCGGTGGTCAGGCTCAGGCTGATCGTGGTGCCCAGCGCCGCGTACATCACCTGGTTGCGGTAGCCGATCGGGATGTTCCGGGAGCTGAAGATCAGCTCGAAGGCGCGCATGCTGAACCCCTTGGGGTAGAAGGTGACGGTCTTCTTGATCACGGCGTCCCCGCCGCTCACCGCCATGGAGGCGACGTGCAGCACCGGGTACAGCGTGACGATCACGACCAGCAGCAACGCGCCGTAGACGAAGACGTCGAGCAGCAGCGAGCCGGGCGACGTGTCACGAATCATGCCCGTTCTCACCACAGGCTGTGCTCCGTGTAGCGGCGTGCCAGCCGGTTGGCGGCGATCAGGAAGCCCAGGTTGATGACCGAGTTGAACAGCCCCACGGCTGCGCCGTAGCTGAAGTCCGCCTTGAACAGCCCGCGCCGCACCAGGAAGGTGCTGATCACGTCGGCGGTCTCGTAGGTTGCCGGGCTGTACATCAGGTATACCTTCTCGAAACCGACGCTCAGCAGGGCGCCCGCCCGCAGGATGGTCAGGACGATGATCGTGGCGGCGATGGTCGGCAGGGTGACGTGGCGCATGCTCTGCAGCCGGGAGGCGCCGTCGATCGTGGCCGCCTCGTAGAGCTGCGGGTCGACCTGCGAGATCGCCGCCAGGTAGATGATCGCTCCCCAGCCGGCGTTCTGCCAGATGCCGGTCATGACGTAGAGGGGTCGGAACCACCCCGGTTCGTTCATGAAGTAGATCGGCTCGATGCCGAAGTTGACCAGGACTCGATTGAGCACGCCCTCGGAGGGCGACAGGAACAGCGCCGCCAGCGACACCAGCGCGACCAGCGAGATGAAGTGGGGGAGGAAGGTGATGGTCTGCACCGAGCGCTTCACGGCGCCGTTGCGCACCTCGTTCAGGATCAAGGCCAGCACGATCGGCACCGGGAAGCCGAACAGCAGATCGTAGAAGCTGAGCAGGAAGGTGTTGCGGATCAGCCGGAAGAAGTAGGGGTGTTTGAAGAAGCGGATGAAGTTCTCCAGCCCGACCCACTCGCTGTGGAAGACGCCGACGCGCGAGTTGTAGTCCTGGAAGGCGACCACGACCCCGTACATGGGGACGTAGTGGAAGATGATGAACCAAGCCAGTCCGCCCAGCATCAGGAACTGCAGGTACTTGGTCTTGCGCAGGCCCCGCAGGGTGGCGGCCGTCCAGGAGAGCCCCCGGTCGTCAGTCAACCGCTCGGCGCCCGCGCGTGCCATCAGCCGCTACCCGTCATCCGCGGCGCCGCGGATGACGGGTCCCCGTTGCCGAGCGCGCTTGCCGCCGGGCTCGATGGTGGTACGACGGCGAACCGTCTATGCAGCCACCCATGAAACGATCATACCGCATCGCGCGCTGCGGCGGCGCCAACACGCAGGGCTTGGCCGTGGTCGTCGACGACGCGGATGCCCCTGCGAGCGGGCGCGTGCTGCCGGCGACGTCATCGCGACGGAGCCGGCGACGAAGGACTACGGAGAGGGCTACTGGGCGGACCGGAGCTACGAGGCGGAGGACCTCGAGGGCCACCACTGGTGGTTCATGCAGCGCCTGCGGGGGTAGATGTCGCCTCCGGTACTGGCATTTGATCCCAGGTTCGTCCGTCGAGTGTCCGGCCAGTCCTCTTCTTGAATACACCACCCCATTGCTTGAAGAAGAACGGCACATGGCTCGATACGCAATTGTCACGGATGTCGCGTACCCAGTCAGTTTCCATGGGTCGGGCTCCCGGTCCCGACTCACCGCCGACGATCACCCAGTCGATCCCCTCGAGAGGAAGATCCTGCAGCGGTCCCAGCAGGGGTTCGAGTGACAGGAATTTCGTCTGGGCGCCGGTCTCCCTGAGTGGTGCCAGCCGTCCGAGCCACTGTTCCGACTCGATGCTCGTACCAAGCCAGATGTTTGGCGTCCAGTCCAGGCGCCGGTTCAACTGGACGACGCGTCCCGGTCGCTTGGTGAGGACCTGAAAGGTATGCCGGGATGCTCGGTTCATGACTTGAAAGACGGCTTCGATGAACGTGGACGGCACCCCCTTGTGAAACAGATCGGACATGGAGTTGACGAAGACGAGGCGCGGCCGGCGCCATTTCAGCGGGTCTTCAAGAGTAGACTCGTGCACGGCGACCGAAAACCCGTCCCGGTACTTCTCCACTCCCATCGCCTGCAGTCTCCTGGACAGGCGTTCCGCATAGCAGAACTTGCACCCCGGGCTGATCTTTGTGCATCCCGTGACCGGGTTCCAGGTGACCTCCGTCCACTCGATTGCGGAGCGAGTGGACATCGCTACAGGTTCTCCAGGATATGGCGCGCGATGCGCTGGGCGGTGCCGACAGCCTTGGGACTGCGACTGCCAACGCAGAACAGGAACTCAAACAGCGGAGCATTCCTGGAATTCCTCAGAGTACGAGATTGAAAGAGGAACCTATTGCCGAATGCGTGGGCAAGTTTGTTCTTGTAGATATCGAGTAGGCCAGTGACGCCGGGCGTCCTCTCGTGATGGACATCGCCGAACAGAGACCCCTGTGGGCTTTCACGGTACAGTTCACGCCAGCTCTCGTCGCCGAACACGGTAGTCAACCTGTCGATCCATGCGGACGAGATGTCATCCGGTCGCTTCGACTTTGGGAGCATCCGTACGATTGCGGATGTAGGAAACAGAATCCAAGTGTCTAAGGCATTGAATCCGGCTATCTTCTCGACAGTTGACCATGCGACCTGCGTAGCGAAGGGATCCAGAAACAGAACGCCGCGCCACTGACGCCAGTCTTGACGGAGGCTTCTCAGATAGACGTTAGCATCCGCATTCTCAATTCGAATGTCTCTGCCGTGCTGGTCTTCTTTGAGAGTCTCCAGTTCCACGCATCGAACCGGGTCGTTCTCAACGAAGACCAGCTTGTCGAATTGCCTGTCGTGTATGTGTGCGGCTCTGGCCGCCGAACCTCGCATAAACTCGGTAGCATCAGAGTCGCCTTGTATCAGCTGTACGTAACCAGTCCCGGCGAAGGCGTCGATGTACATCAGCTTAAATGATGTGTACTTCAATGCGGTAGTATAGCGGTCCAGATACGTCTCCAGGATGTCCAGCTTCTCAAGAGTCCAAGAGCCACCGTATCCGGTCTTGGGTTCGGCAAGTTGATTCAGCAAGTTAGCTCCGGTTCTTCGAGTTTGATCTATTCGTCGACAATAAAACTCGCTTGTCTGCTGTTCGCATAGGCGGGATCTGTTGAATGTTGACGTCAATCGAGCAGCAGGCCGATCATGCGGGATCGGCCGCGCGGCGCGGGTCGGTGCGGCACGGAGTGGGGCAGCCGGCGCTCAGCAGCACGACGCTGACCCGATCCTCGGCCACTGCTCGCAAGATCGCATCTCGGGTGGCACCGGTGTCGAACGGATCGGGCTCGTGAAGCTGACCGACGCCGCACGCACGCACCAGCGCGGCCAGGGAGACCCGCGGGGCCTCTGCATCGGGGGGGCCTGGCGGGGTTGGGCTGTCCGCCCTCCTCGGTCTCCGCCGTCCTGCGGTTGTCGAAGATGACGAAGGTGAGCCGGGCGCGGTTGTCCACGGCGTTCATCAGCGACTGCACGCCGGGGTGGCAGAACGAGGAGTCGCCCATCACCGCCAGCAGCTCCCGATGGTCGGTGCCGGCGTGGTACATGCCGCTCACCACGGACGGTGAGATGCCCAGGCAGCAGGAGGAGAACAGGGTCTCGAACGGCGGTGCGCAACCCCAGGAGACCACGCCCACGCCGCCGATGCAGAGCGGGTCCTGCATACGGTCCAGCGCCGCGCGCAGCCCGCGGTGGCCGGCGGCAATCGGGCAGCCGTCCACCCAGCGCGAGCGCAGCTTCGGAGCCAGGTGCTCGTCCCTGCGCTCTGCGAAAGGGCGGGGCGGGACTGTCTCGCCGGCCATACGCCGCAGTGCGATCGCCACGTCCCTTTCGTCGAGCGCTCCTTGTGCGGGCAGATCCCCGGTCAGCTTTCCGCGCGCGGCGATACCGAAGCGGGCCAAGCGCTCCTCCACGTACGGAGCGATCTCCTCGACCACCAGCACGCGCTCGACGGCGGCCGAGAAGGAGGCGATGGCGCGTTCCGGCAGCGGATGGAGCGCCCGCAGGCAGAGGATGCGCGCGGCCGTGCCGGTGAATCGGAGCGCGGCGCGTACGTCCGCGAGGCTAGGGCCCGCAGGTGACGATGCCGAGCTCGGCGGTCGAATCGCCTTCCACGCTGTCGAGCTCCGCGCTCTCCAGCTCGGCCGAGGCGCGGGCGAACCGGCGCTGCCGGTTGCGGTTGCTATCCAAGATGAAGCGGCCCAGGGCGGTCCGCGCCGGGGTCGCCTCGTAGCGGAACGACCGCTGGCTGTTGTCCTGGGGCGGGCTCGGGTGGGAAGGGATCGACTCTGACATCCGCAGGAACGCACTGGAGACCCGCAGCAGCACCGGGGCGCCGGTGCGCTCGGACAGCTCGAACGCGTAGCGGGTGATCTGCACCGCGTCCGCCGGCTTCGAGCGCTCCCGTGCGCCACCGCTCGAATGCCTGACGTCATGACTTCTTGTGCCATAGGTACGGCGTTGCTCCGGGACTGTCCCCAAATCCGGCCCGATGTCAACGTGGCCGTCGCCGGCTGCAGTCGTTGACGCCGGGAGGTGCGTCGTGAACCCTGCAAGGGCAGATGGACCTCACCCGCACCATGGAGCTCGCCGGGCGCAACCTGCTCAAGTGCTTGAGTCCGGCGATGAACTTCCACCCGTATTGGGCGATGCGCATGGACGTCGACTACCGCGCGGAGATGGTGTTCTTCGGGAACATCCACAACCTGGGGCGCTGGTGGGACGCCATGCTGCGGTTGGAAGCAGCGACCGGATTCGAGATCCCCGCGCACCTGGAGGCGGCCATGCTGGCCAACCTCCAGGAGTCATTCGACAACCCCGACCACCTGTGCCTGCCGGCGTTCGACCATCCGTGGCTGAAGCCGGAGCTCGACTTCCACTCGCTGCGCGAGAGCCTGCTGGCGCTGAACGCCCTGGTGCGGTATCGCGGCAGCACGTGGGCGCGCAGGCAGGCTCGCCTGATGCTGGAGACCCTGGCCCGCATCACGCGCGACGCCGCCACCTGGGACGTGGCGGCGCTCGAATACCACCGCCGCCTCGCGCAGCCGGAGCTGACCGTGGAGCCGGACGTGAGCAACCACGGCCGGCTGATCGAGGCGCTGGTCTGGTTCTACCAGGCGACAGGCGAGCCGCTCGCCTACGAGCTCGCCGGGCGCTACGCCGGCTTCCACGTTGCGCACACCGTGAGCGCCGACGGGCGTTTCCCGGAGTCTTCGACGGCTACGCACACGCATTCCTATCTCGGCACGCTGCGCGGGCTGTGGCTGTGGGGAATGCTTACCGGCCAGCGCGAGTATCTTCAGCGGGTGGTCGACACGTACCGCGTGACGGTCCCGAGGGCCGTGCTGGAGTCCGGGTTCGCCTGCCACGACCTGTGGAAGGACGATCCCAACCGTGGCGAGGTCGGATCGACCTCGGACGCCACCCAGCTCGCCCTCTGGATCGCCCGCGACGGTGGCGCCACTGAGCTTCTGGACGACGTGGAGCGGCTGGTGCGGGCGCGGCTGGTGCGGGCTCAGATCACGGGGAGCCCGCCGATCCGGGCTGCCGACGAGGACCGGGCAGCTCAGGGCGCTGACGAGTTCGCCCGCCTCGACGAACGCATCATCGGCGCTATCGGCGGCATGCAGCTTGAGCCGCACGCCGGCAAGAAGCACACCACGGACGTGACCGCGGCCGCGCTCCACTGCCTGACCGATGTCCATAGTCACATCGTCGAGCACGCCCGCGCGGACGTCACGGTGCGGCTGCACTTCGACTGGGAAGACGACCGCGTGCAGGTGCGCTCGGGGCGCTCCGACCCGGCGGAGCGGGACGTGGCGTGCGTGACGGTGCGACCTCGGGTAGCGACAAACGTGCGCATCCGGGTGCCCCGATGGGCGCCGCGCGATTCACTCCGCCTGACCGTAGGCGGGGAGCCTGCGACGCTACGCCGGGTGGGCGACTTCGCGTTCGTGCCGAGCTGCGGGCCGGCTCCCGTGGAGCTCCGCTACGCACTGCCGCGCCGCACCAGCCGCGAGCGGGTCGGCGAGGTGGAGGTGGAGTATCACTGGCGCGGCGACGAGATCGTCGGCGTCACCCCTCAGAGCGACTTCTATCCGATGTATCCGGCGGCGTGAGCGGGGCTCAGCCCTCCAGTGCTAGGGCCACTCGCAGGCCTTCGTTCAGTTCTTCGATTTTCACACCCGAGAGCGAGCCCACGTAGTCGGTGAGCATGGTCTTCGGAAGGCTGACGAGTTCGTCGCAATAGACCGAGCTCTCGTGCTTCAGCCCCTCGTTGATCCCGACCGGGATCTGGGTAGCGATTCCGGCCCCGGTCGTGAAGATCGGGGCGCAGATCACGGTTGCGAACCTCGACTGAATGGCAACGTGGCGGCTGACGACGACAAATGGCCGTCGTCGTTTGGGATCGCGGCGGTTGGGATGCCTGACCAGATAGATGTCCCCGCGATTCACTGGCTGTCCTGATACTCCAGCACGTCATGCGCCTCTCGGTTCAGCTCGTCCGCATGAGCAGCGATCGCGGCCAGTTCCTGTCGATCGCGTGCGGCGCGTCGACGTGCTCGCAGCAGGTTCCACGACGCCTCCTCGATGAACGCGGAGCGGTTTCTCCGGTCCACTTCGTCGGTGATCGCCTGCAGAAGCTCTTCCGAGAGTGTTACGGATGTCTTGACCTTCACACTACCATTATACCGTCAGAGGCCGTCTCGACCAGGCGCCCGCACGGCGGGGAACTGGGGGAGCGAGTCCTGCCACCTTCCAGGGCACGAGGTTCGGTCGGTCCGGTATGCTCGGGGGCGTCATGAAGCGTCCCGCGCTGGTCATCCTGCTCGGCGCCCTCACCGTGGCCATCGCGATGGGGGCCCGGCAGTCGTTCGGGCTGTTCCTGCAGCCGATCACGGCCACCCTGTCCACGGGGCGCGAGACGTTCAGCCTGTCGATGGCGGTGCAGAACATCATGTTCGGGCTGCCGCTGGCCGGCATGATCGCCGACCGGATCGGTCCGCGGTGGGTGATCGTGGTCGGCGCCGCCCTGTACGCGGTGGGGTTCGCGCTGCTGTCGCTAGCGGCCTCGACCGCCACGCTGTACCTGGGGCTGGGGGTGTTGGTCGGCCTGGCGCTGAGCGCGACCTCGTACGTGGTGATCCTCGGCGCCGTGGCGCAGGTAGTTCCCGAAAAGAGGCGGGGAACGGCGTTCGGCGTCATCACCGCCGCCGGATCGTTCGGGACCTTCGCCGTGGTGCCGGGCATGCAGTGGTTGATCGGCGCCGTGCAGTGGCAGACGACCCTGCTGTACGCCGCGCTGGCGGTCGGGGCGATCGCCGTGCTCGCCATTGGCTTGCCGGTCCGGTCGGCGGCCTCGGCCGGCAGGAACGCGCCGTCCGATGGCGCGGAAGAGATGCCGCTCGGCGCCGTGATTCGCCGGGCGCGCACCCACTCCGGCTACCTGTTGCTGAACGCCGGCTTCTTCGTGTGCGGCTTCCACGTCGCCTTCATCGCCACCCATCTGCCGTCATTCCTCTTCGACCACGGCGTGGCGCAAATGATCGGTGCCACCGCGCTGTCCCTGGTCGGGCTGTTCAACATGCTCGGCTCGTTCCTGTTCGGGCGATTGGGAGACCGCTTCCGCAAGAAGCGGCTGCTGAGCCTGCTGTACTTCTCGCGGGCCGTGGCGATCACGTGCTTCCTGATCGTCCCGGTCACCGGCGCGACGGCGCTGGTGTTCGCGGCCGTCATCGGCTTCCTGTGGCTGGCGACCGTGCCGCTGACCAGCGGCACCGTGGCGCAGATTTTCGGCACGCGCCACCTGTCGTCCCTGTACGGGATCGTATTCCTGTCGCACCAGGTCGGCAGCTTCCTTGGCGTGTGGCTCGGCGGCCGTATCTACGACGCGACCGGCTCCTACGACCCGGTGTGGATCGTCGCGATCGTGCTGGGCGTCGCCGCGGCGATCGTGCACCTGCCGATCAAGGACCAGGCGCTTGCGAAGGCCGGCAGGCTGCAGGAGGCGCCTTCGACGTGATCAGGGTTCCCGCGTACGGTACCCTGACACAGAGTCGACGATGGCTGAGACAGTGCAATCTCGGGTCACTTGGCCGCTGATCTTCACGTACCGAGGCAACGTGTTTGGCCAGGGCTACATCGCTTCGTTCACTGCGGTGAGTCGCGTTCTCGCGATTCAGGAGGAAGATGGGATCTGGCTTAGCGGGGTCCAACCGGGAGGGATCGCGGCTGGGGGGCAGGATCTGCCGGAAGCGCGCGCAGCGTTTCGAAGGGCTTTCGTCGGTGTGCTGGCAGACATCGCGTCGTCCGTCGGCGACTTAACCGCGTTCCGGACGGAAGTCGCCCAGTTCCTGCAGGAGCGCGACGACGGAGCGTTCGAGGACTGGACTGCCGCCGTGGATGCCAACCGCAGACAGCCGCTGGATTGGGCGCAGATGAAGCAGTTGCCGATCATGCCGGCCGGCATGACGCCGTCGATGACCGTGGCCTTGCGTTCAGAACTGACGCCCGCCGACAACCTGATCGATGAGGGGCCTGAGCTTGCCACGGCTTCCTGAGTCGGATGCTCAGAGAGATAGCACTACGTATCGTATGGTCCTTACTTGCGGAGTGCGCCCCGGGCCATGCAGTCGAAGAGAAGCTGCATCACTATTGGGTTCGCTACCAGGGAAAGACGTATCGAGCGCTGCCGATCGGTAGACGCGGAGCGCGCCGCCCGGTGGTCCAGGCGTTCCACGTCCGCAAGATGGTCACTCACCTCGGTATCGATCGGGATTGCGCGGATCGGTATCTGTCGTGAGCGTTTGAAGACAGGTTGTCGTTGCAGGTAGCCGTATCAGATTGTCGCCCGGAGCGATCAGCTCCGCAGGCGCGGACGTTCGACGGCCTGGATCTGCGATGAGGCGGCGACGATGCGGCCGTCCAGGTAGCGATCGACGGTGAGCTGATCGATCGCGAGGCGCGGCGCGCGTCCCAGGGCGAGGTCGGTGACCACCAGCGCGGTCGCCGGCATCTGCATCATGCCGGAGCTGTAGTGGCCGGTCGCCCAGAGATAGCCGCCGGCGGCGCGCGGGTCGGGGCCGACGGTGGGGAGCGAGTCGATCGTGCCGGGCCGCAGGCCGCTCCAGATGTCGAGGATCCGCTGCGAGGCGAGGACGGGCAGCACCGAGGTGACGATGGCGGACAGCGACGCCAGGCCGTCCGGGGTCACGCGCTTGGCGAAGCCCCATGCCTCGTGGGTGGCGCCGACCACGATCCGTCCGTCGGGTCGCGGGGTCGCGTAGCCGTAGCCGCTTGCGCGCGACAGGTTGTGACGCAGCCCGGCCGGCGGCGCGGCGACGGCCATGATCTGGCCGTGCACGGGGAACACCGGATGGGGCAGGCGTCCGTCGACGCGTCCGGCCCACGCGCCGGCGGCGTTCACGACCACCTCGGCGTGCAGCGAACCGGAGTCGGTCCGCACGCCGGCCACCCGGTCGCCGTTCCACTCCAGCCCGGTGACTGGCCGGCCCGGGAACACCTCCGCGCCCAGCACCTGCGCCGCAGCCGCGGCGGCGGCCGTGTAGGCGCGCGCGTCCAGATGCCGGCCTTCTGGATTGAGCGCCGCCCCGATCACGTCCTCGGGGAGGGTCGGCTCGCGCCTGCGAGCCTCCGCACCGTCGAGGAGCCGAGCCTCGACGCCGGCCGCGCGGTACAGGTCCGCGTTCTCCCGCAGCGCCGGCAGCTCCTGCTCCGTCCGCGCCAGGAGCAGGCTGCCGGCGCCGCCGTAGCCGATGTGCCGGCCGGTGAGCTCGCGCAGCTCGCCGTCGAGCTGCTCGTACCGCTTCGCCGACAGCCGGGTGGCCTGTGCGAACCAGGGATCGCGTTCCGGGCTCGCCCCGGGTCCGATGATGCCGGCCGAGGCCCAGGACGCCTCGCGCCCCACCTCGCCGGAATCCAGCAGCGCCACCCGCGCACCCTCGCGTGCCAGCTCGTAGGCGGTCGTGCAGCCGCACGCCCCGGTGCCGATCACCACCACGTCGAATCGTTCACTCACGATCGTGGTACATTACTTGCCGCTTCGATGGGGGGCCAGATGGACGGCAGAATCGCTTCGGTCGAGCGCACCCTGCACTGGGTGCCGATGGTGGACCGCATCCGCCTCGAGATGGAGCGGGCGGGCATCCACGCGTGGTCGGAACTCGAGGTGATCCGCGTCACCAGCGAGTCCGGCGTCGTCGGCTGGGGCGAGACCATCCAGAACTACACCTGGGGCCGCGCCGATCTCGACGAGCGGGTGATCGGCCGGTCGCCGTTCGACCTGTACTGGGACGACAGCCTTGGCGCCGGCCTGCAGATGGCGGTGCTGGACCTGGCCGGCAAGCTGGCCGGCGTACCGGCGCATCGCCTGCTCGGCGAGCAGGTGCGCAGCCACTGCCCGCTGTCGTTCTGGGACCACGACATGTCGCCGGAGCTGTACGAGGCGGAGGCGCGCGAGGCGGTGCGCCTGGGCTACACCTGCATGAAGATCAAGACCCGGCCCTGGTGGGACGTGCACGAGACGATCGCGCGCATATCCGAGGCGACCCCGCCGTGGTTCGCGATCGACGCCGATTGGAACGACTTCCTGCTCGACGCGCCCACCGCGCTGCCGGTGCTCAGCGCCCTGGAGACGGAGTTCCCGAAGATCAAGATCTACGAGGGACCGATCCCCGCTGACGACATCGACGGCAACCGGCGGCTGCGCGCGGGGCTGCGCACGCAGATCGCCCACCACTACAACAACGATGCGCGTCAAGGCGTGGCGCGCAGCGAGCACTGCGACGGCTACGTGATAGGCGGCGGCATCGCCGCCATCAGCCGGGCCGGGCACTTCGCCGGAGCGGCGCGGATGCCGTTCTTCCTGCAGATGGTCGGCACCGGGCTGACGACCACCCTGTGCCTGCACCTGGGATCAGTGCTCGCCTCGGCGCGCTGGCCGGCGGTCACCGTGCACGAGCTGTACGAGCACAACCTGCTCACCGCGCGTATCCCGGTCTCCGGCGGCTACGGCGCGGTGCCGGCGGGGCCCGGGCTGGGCGTCCAGGTCGACGAGGAGGCCCTCGACCGGTACCGCGTCGACCGGGCGGACCTGAGCCTGCCGCGGCGGCTGGTCCGCTACCGGCGTCCGTCCGGGCTGACCGTCCACTTCTCTTCCGAAGCGCGGCCCGGATCGACGATGTGGAACTATTTCGCGGCCGGCAACCAGCCTGCGTACGAGGGCGGCGTGGTGACCGAGCTGGTCGAGGACGACGGCAGCGCCGAGTTCCAGCGCTTGTACGAGCAGACCATGGACAGCCCGGTCGTCGGCAGCGACTGACGAACAGGCGATCCAGCGTTCGATGAGAGCTGCAGACGCGCTGGTGCGCGCCATCGTGGCCGCAGGCACGCGGCACGTCTTCACGCTCTCCGGCAACCAGATCATGTCGCTGTTCGACGCGGCGATCGACGTGCCACTGGAGCTGATCCACGTCCGCCACGAGGCGCCGGCCGTGCACGCGGCCGACGCCATCGGCCGGCTGAGCGGCCGTCCCGGGGTGGCGATGGTCACGGCTGGGCCGGGGTTCGCCAACACGCTGTCGGCACTGTACGTGGCGAAGTGCGCGGAGTCGCCGCTAGTGCTGCTGTCCGGCGCCTCGCCGGCTGGCAACCCGGGGGCCGGTGCGTTTCAGGAGATGGACCAGGCCGGGCTCGCTGCCAAGGTCTGCAAGGCATCGTGGACGTGCACGGACCCAGAACGGATTGCCGGCGACTTCGCGCGGGCGTGGCGATGTGCGGCGTCCGGACGCCCCGGCCCCGTGCACGTGGCCCTGCCGGTGGACGTGCTCGAGGCCGCCATTCGGGGGGAGGAACGGGGCGTGGATCCTGATGATGTCCCGGCGGTCCCGTCAGCGACAGACCTGGCCATCGTTTGCCAGGCGATCGGCGACGCCGCGCGTCCGCTGGTGATCGCCGGTCCCCCGTACCGCCGCCGGCACGCCGCCGACGCGATTCGCCTGCTGCGTGACGCGGGCGCCGCGGTGCTGGCGATGGACAGTCCGCGGGGGCTGCGCGACCCGGCGTTGGGCGCGTTCGCGGAGGCGGTGGCGGAGGCGGATCTGGTCGTGCTGCTCGGCAAACGGCTGGACTACATGCTGGAGCTGGGCGCATCGCCACCCTTCGCGCCGGGCTGCCGGTTCATGCAGATCGACCCGGAGCCGGAGGCGCTCCGACAAGGTGCGGGCAACGCTGGCGATCGCATGCTGCTGCAGGCGCAGGGCGACCCGGCGGGCTGGGCGGCCGCGATGGCGAAGCGGCTGGGCGGTTGCTCGCTCGACGCCGGTTGGCGCGCGGCGGTCGACACGGCAGTGGGCTACAGGCCGTCGGAGTGGCGCAACGTCGGCCCTGGCTCACCAGTCCATCCGGCGCAGCTCGGCTACGCCGTGGACGAATTCCTTGCCGGCTCGTCCGAGTCGGTGTTCGTCTCCGACGGCGGCGAAGTCGGCCAGTGGGTGCAGGCCTGCGTGAACGCGCCGCACCGCATCATCAACGGCCCCGCCGGCGCGATCGGCTCGGCGCTGCCGTTCGCGCTCGCCGCGCGCACCCTGTTTCCCGAGGCGCGCATCGCCGCCACCCTGGGCGACGGCACCTTCGGCTTCCACCCGCTGGAGATCGACACCGCCGTGCGCCACGACCTGCCGTTCGTGGCCGTCATCGGCAACGACGCCCGCTGGAACGCCGAGGTGCAGATCCAGCACCGCACCTACGGAGCCGACCGGGCCGTCGGCTGCGACCTTCGCGCCACCCGCTATGACGAGCTGGCCCGCGCCCTCGACGCCCACGGCGCCGCGGTCGACTCGGCCGCCGAGCTGCCCGCAGCTCTGCAGGCGGCCTACGCGTCCGGCACTGCCGCCTGCGTCGACGTGTCCCTGCAGCCCCTCGCAGCTCCGGTCATCTTGGATTCACGAGCGAGTTCGATGTCGTGACGAGCAGCCGGGTCTTGCAGTGGCTCGCGAAGCCAAGGGACGCGCTCAGCGCGATGATCGCGGCGGGACGTCCCGGCGGACTCGTTCTGGTCCTGGACTACAACCACGAGAAGGTCCTGCTCGAGCTTCCGCCACCGCCAGCCGCGGCGCGACTCTACGACGCCCTTCTCGCGTGGCGGGCGGACGCGGGGATGTCGAACGCGATTGCCGATCGGCTTGAGGACTGGTTCCGGGAAGCCGGACTCGATTCCGTCGCCGTGACGCCTCAGCACGAAGTGACCGGCCGAGGCGACACGGACTTCGCTGAACAGATCCTTCTCCGGGCCAAGGTAGCGGAACGCCGAGGGGTGCAGATGGTGGCCGACGGATACCTCACAGAGGCCGAGCGTGCCCTGGCCGAGCAGCAATTCCGGCTATGGGCGGCCGACTCCGCGATCCGTCAGCGGCTCTATCTCCTGTGCGTCGAGGGCATCGTTCCGCAGCGGTAAGGGCACGGGGGCTTGGTCACCAGTTCGGTGGCTCCTAAGGTTCGGCCCATGAAACCCGAAACCAGGGCGGCCAGGGAGTGGCCGAGCGTCCTCAGGACCGTCCCGAGGGCCCTGTTCCTGTTCTTCCGGGCCGCGCCGGGTCTGTCGCTGACCCAGCTCGTCATCACGGCGATTCGCGCCGTCATACCCCTGCTCGTGCTCGGCGTCGCAAAACTGTTCGTGGACGTCGCCGTGGAGGTCATCGGCGGCGGCACGCTCGTCCTTCCCGTCGTGGGCGTGACTGCCGACTCCGCCCAGGGACTCTACCTGCTGGGAGGCTTGCTGCTGTCGGTCTGGCTGCTGGACAAGGCGACCGGTGCCGCGGAGGAGATCGTGCGTACGCACTCGACGAATCGGGTGGAGTCCCACGTGCACGCGCTCATCATGCGCAAGTGCAGCACGCTCGATGCGGCGTTCTACGAAAGCCCAAAGTACCTGGACCTCCTGGAACGTGCCGTGCGCGGCGCGCTGATGAACTCGCTGAGCTTCATGTGGGGCTTCTACTTCCTGGTGCAGGCGGCCATCTCGCTGGTCGCGATCATCGCGGTCCTGTCGACCATCCACTGGGTCATTCCCGTGGCGATGGTGCTGTCCGCGCTGCCGCAACTGATCGCCACGAGCTGGTTCGCCAGGCGGGGCTGGGCGCTGGAGAACAGTCTGTCCACCCACTACCGGCTCCTGAAGTACCTCACCGCATTGATGAGCGAGCGCCAGGCGGCGAACGAGGTGCGGCTGTTCGGCCTGTCGGACTACTTCATCCCCCGCTTTCGGCAGGTCAACGAGCAGCGGCTGCGGCGCGAGCAGTCCTTCACGCGGAAGAGCACGTTGTGGCGAGCGAGCCTCGGCCTCCTTTCGGACGCCGCCGTGGCCGGCGTGTGGGTGTTCATCGTGCTCAGGGCGCTGGCCAGAGCCATCTCGGTCGGGGATGTCGTGCTGGGCACGCAGGCCGCCTGGAAAGGCAAGGAGGCGCTGCAGCAGACCTTCAGCTATGGCGGGCAGTTCTTCGAGCAGACGCTGACGCTGGTCAACCTCTTCGCGTTCCTTGATCTCGACCCCGCGGCGGTGCCGGGCTCGCTGCAGAGCAACGACGTGAAGCGCCGGATGCCGGAGACGATCGATCGTGTGGAGTTCAGGCACGTCAGCTTCGCGTATCCATCGGTGCGGGGGAACGTGCTGGACGATGTCAGCTTCGTGATGGAAGGCGGGCAGAAGGTTGCGCTGGTCGGGCGGAACGGTTCGGGCAAGACGACGATCGTCAAGCTGCTAACCCGAAGTTCCAGAGCGTGAATCTCTCGTAACTTCATTGACAGAAATTAGTTGCAAGGTGATCTGCGTGCTGATTGGCGTCGTTTCGTGTCCATGTAGATGGTGGTGAATAGCGGCGAGATACATGCTATTTGATCTTGACATATCGTGACTTGTGTGTATTCTGTTGCCACAGATCAGTAGTCATGTACATCGAGTCTGTCCCCAACCGCTCCTCTCCCCCTGCCATCCTGCTCCGCGAGTCCTACCGCGAGCACGGCAAGGTCAAGAAGCGCACGCTCGCGAACCTCTCCAAATGGCCCCCTGATCTGGTCGACGGCTTGCGCACCCTGCTCAAGGGCGGCCACGCCTTCGCCTCGGTCTCGGATGCGTTGCTGCTCACGCGCTCGCTGCCCCACGGCCACGTCGCCGCCGTGCTGGGCATCCTCAAGCAGCTCGGACTCCATACCCTCATCGCCCGCAAGGCCAGCCGCTCGCGCGAGCTGATCATCGCCATGATCACCGCCCGCGTCATCGACGCGCAGTCCAAACTGGCCACCGCCCGCGCGCTCTCACCGCCCAGCGCCGTGTCCACCCTGGGCGAGTCGCTGCGGTTGGGGGAGGTCGATGAGAACGAGCTCTACGAGGCGATGGACTGGTTGGTCGGGCGCCAGGCGGCGATCGAGGACCGCCTGGCCGAACAGCACCTCAGCGAGCACACGCTGGTGCTCTACGACGTGAGCTCGACCTACTTCGAGGGCAGCCACTGCGAGCTGGCGCAGTTGGGACACAGCCGTGACGGCAAGTCGGGCACGCTGCAGATCGTGTTCGGGCTGCTGTGCACCCAGGAAGGCTGTCCGGTGGCGGTGGAGGTATTCCCTGGCTCTACCGCCGACCCGAAGACGGTGAGCGCGCAGGTGGACAAGATCCGCACCCGCTTCGGGCTCACGCGGGTGGTGCTGGTCGGCGACCGCGGGATGCTGAGCGCGGCGAGGATCCGCGAGGACCTGCAAGAGGTGGAGGGGCTGCGCTGGATCACCACGCTGCGCGCGCCGACGATCCGCAAGCTGGTGGCCGCCGGCGAGGTGGCGCCGTCGTTGTTCGACGAGCGCGACCTGGCCGAGATCACCAGCGAGGAGTTTCCGGGCGAGCGGCTGATCGTGTGCCGCAACCCGTTGCTGGCCGACGAACGGGAGCGCAAGCGCCAGGAGCTGCTACAGGCCACCGAGCAGAAGCTGGCCCCGATCGCTCAGGCCACCCAGCGCGTCCATCAGCCGCTACGGGGCGAGGCCGAGATCGGCATGCGGGTCGGCAAGGTGATCAATCACTACAAGGTGGGCAAGCACTTCGTGACCGAGATCACCTCCGAGTCGTTCAGCTTTCGGCGCGATGAGGCCAAGATCGACGCCGAGCAGGCGCTGGACGGGCTGTACATCGTGCGCAGCAACGTGGAGCCGCAGGTGCTCGACGCGGCGCAGACGGTGCGCGCCTACAAGGGGCTGTCGAAGGTGGAGCGGGCGTTTCGGTGCATGAAGTCCGTGGACCTGAAGGTGCGCCCGATTCACCACCGGCGCGCGGATCGAGTGCGGGCGCACGTGCTGCTGTGCATGCTGGCCTACTACGTGGAGTGGCACATGCGGCGCTCGTTGGCGCCGTTGCTGTTCGACGATCACGATCGACAGGGCGCCGAGCGCAAGCGGGTCTCCGAGGTGGCTCCGGCGCAGCGATCGGCGGCCGCGGCGGCCAAGGCGTCGAGCAAGCGCACCGAGGACGGGTTGCCGGTGCACAGCTTTCGCACGCTGATCACTGAACTGGGCACGCTGACGGCGAACACGATGCAGGTTGCAGAGGGCGGCAGCACGTTCACGCTGCACACGCACCCGACGCCGGTTCAGCAGCGCTGTTTCGAGCTGCTTGGGGTCACGCCCCGCATGTAGCCATGCACAGGAACCTGCACCATTGAGAAACTACCCTGACCACAAGGACTTCAGGCAATTTCGCTCCTGGAACTTCGGGCTAACGCGTCTCTACGATCCGAACGAGGGTCAGATCCTGATCAACGGCGAAGACATCAGGGAGTTTGACCTGGCTGAGCTGCAGCGAAGATTCGCGGTGGTGTTCCAGGACTGCGTGCGGTATGCGCTCACCGCTCGGGAGAACGTCGGCTTCGGCGACGTCAACCACGTGTCCGATATCGAGCGAGTCCGGGCGGCGGCGGATGCCGCGGTTGTGGAGGACGATCTGTCGAGCCTTCCCGATGGCTATGAGACGTTTCTCGGCGGCCAGTTCGGGATCGGCAGGGACCTGTCGGGAGGGCAGTGGCAGAAGGTGGGCCTGGCTCGCGGCTTCATGCGGCAGGGGTCGCTGTTCGTCATCGATGAGCCGACGGCGCACCTGGACGCCCTGGCGGAGTTCGACGTCTTTCGCTCATTCCTGGAGCTGACGGGAGAGCAGACCTCGGTGATGATCTCCCACCGGTTCTCGAATGTCCGCCTTGCCGATCACATCGTCGTGCTGGATTCCGGACGGGTGGTCCAGCAGGGAACGCACGAAGAGCTGTCCGCGGTCAGCGGACTGTACGCGCGGATGTTCGAGACGCAGGCCAGCGGATACCGATAGCGCGAAGCCGGCGACGCGCGGCCGCTTTCAACGGCGTCGAGCATGTCAAGCGCCGCGACCTGCGTCGGCCTCGGCCTGCCGCGGCCGTGATTGAAGCGCCGCGTCATCCGCGTGCGTATTGGTTACCATAGGAGGCGCAGGTGGCAGACTCGGTGACCCTGAGGGAAAGTGGACGTCGGCCGCATCGGCGAGTGCGTCAAGCCGTGGTTGCGTGAGCTGGTGCACGAGATGGCGCCACGGAACGAGCCTGACGAGGTGAGTACCCAGGTTCTCGACCGCATGACGCGGGTGGAAGAAGAGCTCAAGACTCTGGGCAAGTGAGCGGCTCTGCTGTCGGTCAGGGCAACCGCCAGCGGACGACCTCGCACACGTTGCGCTGCACGCCCTTGGACTCCGGCGGCTCGTTCAGGAAAGCGGTGATCATGTAGCAGGTGATCAGCTCATCGTCGTCGAGCTCGACCGTTACCGGCCAGCCGGTATAGCAGTCCGCCGAGACCGCAAGCTGGATCGGCTCGTCGAAGCTCCACGTTCGGCCGCCGTCTTCGGATGTCTGGGCACACACGCCGAACGGCAGGTGGTAGTTGGTATAGGTCGCCAGCAGCCGGCCGTCGCGCAGGACGAGCAGGTTCACCTGCACCTCGGCGAGATTGGTCATCGGCCACGGCTCGCACCACGTGGCGCCGTCGTCGTCCGACGCGGTGAGGTAGGTGAGCTGCTGCCCCTCTCCCTCCGTGCCGGGCGGGTTGGTCCGCAGCGACGCCAGCAGCCGGCCGTCAGGAAGGCGCGCGACCGAGATCTCGCCGAAGGTGCTCACCGACCATGCGACGTGTCCCGTCGTGCGCTCCCAGGTCCGGCCGCCGTCCCGCGAGCGGCTCAACTCGAGGTGCGGGTTCGGTGCGAAGTCCCTGCCTGCCGCGTCGTAGAAGCGCTGCAGGTACGCCGAGCCGAGCGGGCGCACCATGAGCAGGCTGCCGTCCGCTTCCACCAGCACGTTGCGCGGCTTCCCCAGCCCGTCGAGGGAATCGGTCGTCCAGGTCCGGCCGCCGTCGGTCGAGCGGTGGTACTGCATCCGGATCCCATTGCCGGGAATCGCCGTCGACTCCACCGTGAGCAGCAGGGAGTCGTCGTGCAGGGCGGTCAGGCTCATCTCCTTGCCGAGGAGCGTCGTCTCGCCGATCTCCCGCCAAGTCAACCCGCGGTCGGCACTGCGGTAGACGTGGACGCCGAACAGCCCATGCACATCGATCCTGCGGCACGCCGCAGCGACCAGCGTGCCGTCGGACAGGCGCGCGATCGCTCCCTTGAAGTTGCCGCGCGGCCCGACGCGGGTGCGCACGGCGGGCGCCTGCCGCCGCACGAACACGCGCTGCAGGTTGATGCCCGTGAACCCCGAGATCGACGACGGGTAGCGGTCGTAGTCGTAGCCGGCGAGCAGCGGAGCGTTGCGCGCCGCCTCCTCGGGCGTGGGACGGTCGCCGCCCGCTGCGTTCAGATCCGGCTCGGTGGCCACGGGTCAGCCCCGCCCGGCGGCGATCCGGTCCTTCATCTCGGCCTGCTGCCGCTGCATGCGGGCCACGGCGTCGCGGTACCCGGCGACGGTCGGCGGTCGGGCCGATTGCAGGTACGCCAGCACCTCCTGCTCGGCGGCCATGAAGTCGTCTGCCAGAGCGGCTACCTGACGGGCGATCGCCGGCGGGATGGTCACGACGCCGTTGCGGTCACCATGGATCAGGTCGCCGGGTCGTATGGTGATCCCGCCGACCTGCACGGGGATGCCGGTGCCCACCAGGTAGCTGAACCCGTGCGAGCAGATCGTCCCGCCGGTGAACGCCGCGAAGCGCAGGGCCTGCACCTGCTCCAGGTCGCGCCCGGCGCCGGAGGTGACCAAGCCGCGCGCCCCGAACGCCTGGTAGCTGCTGCAGGACACGTCGCCGAAGCAGGCCGCGGCCGGCGGCTCGTCCAGGTCCTGGATCACGACCACCGCGGGGCCGGGCAGCGACTCGAAGGTCTCAAGCAACTCGGCGGGCTCGCACCCCTCGCCTTCGGCCGGAGCGTAGGCGGACCGATAGGTCGCCGTAGCCGCATAGCCGACCATCGGCGGCAGGTCGGGATACTCGCAGCGGATGCGCCGGTCCATGTAGCCGGCGGCCGGTGAGCGCACGTCGAACAGCTCGACGATGTTGCAGATGGTCGGAGTGTCGATGCGAGCCAGATCGTCGAGGAGGGACGCCTCCGCGGGCGGTGCTGCCATGTCGTGCTCCGGGTGTGGCAGCGGGTCGTCCTTGACGGCCGGTGGCACGCTGCCTACGGTGAGTGATCTGCGTACCATCATCGACCAAGTCGATGCTTACCACAAGGGAGGATCCCAAATGAGAAAGGTCGCAATTCTGATCATACTTTCCATGGCGCTGCCGCTGTTCGCGGAAGGCGGGGGAGAGTCCGCAACGATGGAACCCGAACGGGGTATCTGGATCTGGGGGGTGCCGCGCGGACCCTTCGAAGGCGAGCTGCTCGACGTCTCCAACGAATGGGCGCTCGAGAAGTTCGGCATCACCGTCGACCGGATCGACAAGGTGCCCACCGGTCAGACCGCCGACCAGGCGCTGCAGCTCCTGATCGCGCAGGACCAGTTCCCGGACCTGATGTGGAACATGCCCTTCACGACCATGGCCGCCCTGGCGGCCGGCGGGCGGCTGCTGCCGCTCGACAAGTACTTCCGCGACTCCGTGAACTACCCGATCATCGCCAGCGCCTGCCAGACCTACATGTCGAAGTACAAGGTCAACGGCCAGATCTACGGCCTGCCCGGCTGGGAGTGGGCGGTGAAGTGCGAGGACGTGTCCATGGACGTCCTCTGGTACATCCGCAAGGACATCTACGAGGAGCATGGCAATCCGCAGACCACCGATGAGCTGCTCGACCTGCTGCGGGCGGTCAAGGCGTCCGGCCTGACCGACCTCAAGGGCGATCCGGTCATCCCGTTCCAGTGGCGCAGCGCCTGGTCGCCGGTCAACAGCCGGGTCATCTATCAGCTCAAGGGAGCCGGCTGGGAAGTGGACGCAGAAAGTCGGCTGCTGCCCGAGTGGGCGTCGGTGGAGACCTACGAGGCGTTCAAGTTCCTCAACCTGCTCTGGAACGAGGACCTGCTCGGCAAGGGTCAGTTCATCATGGACACGGCCGGATTCCAGGATCTGCTGAAGACGGCCAGCATCGCGGTCGCCACCGGCGAGCCGTGGTACGCGTCGCTCATCACCGACGTCGTCCCCGCTCTCATCGAGGAGTACGGCCGTGACGCGCCGCAGACGCAGGCCGCGCTCGACTCGCAGCTCATCATGATGGCCAACCCGATCAAGGACGCGCCGGGCCGGATCGTCAACAAGCAGCCCAACCCGTCGCTGATCTCGGCCGACATCCCCAACCCCGACGGGGTGATGAGCTTCATCCAGTGGCACATGACCGACGAGGGCCGGATCTCCAACATGTTCGCGGCCGGTTATCTGGGCGTGCACTGGGACTTCGTGGAGGGACCCGAGGTGTGGCGCATGAAGCCGGAGCTGCAGGGCAAGCATCCCCACGACACGCGGCAGATCGCCAACTCGCAGGACTCGGTCGAGATCACCATTCAGGCGGGACGGCCGCCGCTGGTGACGCCGCACGCGCACTGGTTCGGCACGCCGAACTACGGCTCGTGGCAGCCGCGGCTCACCTACCACAGCCAGCAGTCGGCGCGCGAGAACGGCATCCTCGGCGAGCGCGTCGGCGATCTGTCGGCCGTGGTGAGCGCGATCCCGTCGTATTCGCAGCTCACGGTGGCGTTGCCGCCGCGTGAGGCGTCGGCGGTGGCCACGGCCCTGGAGCGGTTCGACGCCGCTCTGGCGGGGCTGATCACCTCCAGCGACTTCGAGGCCGACTACGATGCCTTTCTTGCCAGCATGATCGACATCACCGACTGGCGGCCCATCTTCGAGGAGCGCCAGCAGCGGTGGGAGCAGTGGATGAGCGACAACAACGTCGACGACCGCGAGTCGCTGCACACCGTCACGCCGCGTGCCGAGTGGGCCGCGGTGATGGGCTGGTAATCGCGGGGCGCACGACGATCCGACCGCGGATTCACAGACGGCGTGGCCGAGCGGGAGTGTTTCCCGCTCGGCCACTTTTGCGTACACGCTACCAAGGAGGGGGCGATGCCGATGACGAAGCGTGCTGCAGGCCTGGAGATCGCGTCTCGACCGTATGTCACGATGCTCGGCCCGGAGGCGGCCGACCAGCTCCGCAAGTTCCACACCCTGGAGTGCCTGCAGGAGCGTGGCTGTATCCTGCGCTACACCGACCAGGGGCTGCGGGCGCGCGTGCCGCCGATCGTTCCCTACGCGCCGTTCGAGCGCTCGCGCGTCTATACCGCGAGCCGCGAGGCCGGCTCCTGGAACATCGACTCGCAGCTCGCCGCGCTGGACGGCCGCTACTACTACGGGTTCACCAACGGCCGTCTCGACGAGGACACCGAGGGACAGCAGGTGCGCATCTCGCACTCCGCCGACGGGCGCGACTGGAGCCCGCCCGCGTCCGTGATCGGCGGAGATGAGGACACGCGCGACTCGTACAAGTGCGTCGGCCTGACCGCGCTGAACGGATCGCTCTACATGCTGATCCGCTGGGCGCAGCGCGTGCGCGATCCGGACTCGACCGCGGTCGGCGGCGGCTACTACGCCGACTGGCACAACGCGCGCACCTACGTCTACGCCTCACGCGACGGCAACTCCTGGTCGCGGGAAGCGGAGTTGCCGGAGCGCGTGGCGGCGACCTACGAGTCGCCTCGCCTGACCTCCGAAGGTCGGCTCCTCGGCGTGGCGTCGATCGACCGGCGCAGCGGGCCGGCGATCCTCCTGTGGCCGGGAGCGGACATCCTGCAGGAGCCCGAGATCCTGCCGCTGCCGCAGCCGTTCGGGGCGAAGCTGGACGGCGGCGAATCGAGCTGGTACCAGACCGATGACGGCACGATCGTGATCTTCTGGCGGGACGAGAGCCAGTCGGGGCGCGTCTGGGTCAATCACAGCAGCGACGGCGGACGCACCTTCAGCGATCCCATGATCTCCGACATCCCGGACGCGATGTCGCGCAACTACGCGGGGCGGTTGACCGACGGCCGCTACTACCTGTGCAACAACGCCAACGCGACGCTGCACAACCGCATGCACCTGACGCTGCTGATCGGAGAGGACGGGTATCGGTTCGATTCCGTGCACATCCTGGTCGACGATCCGACCGACCAGCGGATCCTCGGGCTGCTCAAGCTGCCGGGCTACATGTATCCGTGCTGCCTGGAGGAGCCCGGCCGCCTGCTGGTCGGTTATTCCGTGAACAAGGAAGATATCGAGCTCGGCGCGGTGGACGTCACGGCCATCTGATCATTCCTTGATGGAGCCGATCATCACGCCCTTGATGAAGTAACGCTGGATGAAGGGGTAGACGCACAGGATCGGCACCGTCGTCACCACGATGAAGGCGAATTTCAGCGACTCCGGTGTCAGCCGATGGAGCTGTTGCAGCACGTTGTGATCGAGGCGCAAGTCGTCGCGGCCGGCGCCGCCGCCGTGGTGCCAGAGCGCCGCCAGGTGATCGGACAGCCCGCCTTCCAGGATCGCTTCCTGGAGGAAGGTCTGCAGCGGCCGCAGGTCGGGCGCACTCACGTAGAACGCGCCGAAGAACCAGTCGTTCCAGTGCCACACGGCGTTGAATAGTCCCATCGTGGCGATCATGGGCAGCGACAGCGGCATCGCGATCCGGAAGAAGATCGTCAGGTAGTTGGCGCCGTCGATCACCGCCGCCTCCACCAGCCCGTCGGGCAGACTCCGGAACGAGGTCTTCATGACGATCATCATCCACACGTTGAAGACGACCGGTATGACGTAGACGAGGAAGTTGTTGATCAGGCCGATAGTGCGCAGCACCATGTACAGGGGAATCAGCCCGCCGTTGACGAACATGGTGATGAAGAACAGCAGGATCACGGCGTTTCGGCCCACGAACTCCGGACGCGTCAGCGCGAACGCCGCGCCGCCGGTGACCATCAGCGTGAGCGGCACGGCCACGCCCACCCGCGCGACCGTGATCATATAGGCCTTCCAGATCCCGGTGACGGTGAACACCTGTTGGTAGTTGGCGTAGTAGAAGCCCCTCGGCCACAGGAAGCGGAGCGGAAAGCCCGGATCCGTGAACGACCCCTGCAGCACGAACCAGAACGGGTACAGGGTCGCCAGCGCGAACAGCGTCAGGAACACGTGGTTGGCGACCCCGAACAGCCGCTCCGAAGCCGTCAAGCGATATCCGGCAACCATCGTCGTTCCCTCTACCCCGCCGCTCCCTACGGAGGCAGCAGGCGGAGGAAGTTCCCGCCCGCGACCTTCGCCAGCGTCCCGCCGTCCACGCCGCGGCGATCCAGCACCTGGAACACGTCGTCGAGGCGCGACACGTCCGCCGGGATCGCCTCGCTCCACATCGGCAGGCCGTCGAAATCGGAACCGATGCCGACGTGGTCGGGTCCCATCACCTCGAGCGCGTGCAGCACGTGGTCGGCCAGCCGCTCCAGGGTCGGTTTCTCCCGGTCGATGAAGCCGGGGTAGAAGGCGATGCCCATCACCCCGCCGCGCTCGGCCAGCGCGCGCATCATGTCGTCGGTCAGCGACCGGGAGTGCGGGCAGAGCGCGTAGCACCCCCCGTGCGTGTAGCAGACCGGGACGTCGGCCGTCTCCAGCACCTCCCAGAACGCCGCATCGTTGCTGTGAGCCAAGTCCACGGGCATCGCCAGGCGGGCCATCTCCGCAAGCGCGTCGCGCGCGAACGGCGTCAGCCCCTTGGACTGCCGCCGCAGGGTCTCCCGCTCGGCGGGAGTGATGTAGCCGAAGAAGCTGTCGGAGTACTGCAGCTCCGGAGGCCGGCCGCCGCCATGGGTGAGGTTGGCGATCCGGACGCCCAGCCGGTGCCATGTGCGCAGGTGGCCGAGCCGTTCGCGGAACATCGACTGCCCCTCGATCGTCATGACGATGGCTATCTTGCCGGCGGCGCGTGCCCGCCGCACGTCGCCGGCGGATCGGCAGAATGCGTACTCCCCGTCGGGGTCTCCGCACATGCCGTAGATCGAGTCGATCAGCGATACGGAGGCGTCGAGATCGCTGTCCCCGACCATGCAGAACAGGCAGTCGACGCCGCCCGCGCGCAGGCGCGGCAGGTCGATCTGGTAGCTCGGGTCGGGAGGCGTCAGGTCGACCGCATCGCTCTTGTTCTGGCGCCGGATCAGGGTGTCGCAGTGGGCGTCCACCACCAGGAACGTGTCGGTCAGGCGCTCCATCGCATCATCCCTCCGTGAACCACTCGCACGGCACCACCTTGACCTTGGTGCCGAAGTGCTTGCGTTTGCCGGTGACCGGGTCCGGCCGCCACCCGTAGTCGTAGCAGATCACGGCGTCGGTGCCGGCGAAGGTGATCGCCGAATAGGCGCAGCGCACCGCGCCGGGCGCGCGGTGGTAGCGGTTGCGGTCGATCGGCTGCTTGTAGCCGTCGATCGGCTGCTGGTACACCAGCAGGGGCGGCACCGGCAGGTGGCACTCGTCGTCCAGCGACTCCAGGTTCCTGAAGTGCTTCCAGGTGCGCCCTTCGTCCGAGGACACCGCGCTGGAGAGGCGGTGCCGGGCCAGGCCGCCGGCGATCTCGTCGGGCGACGCCTGGTTCCAGATCACCAGCAGGTCGCCGGAGCCGGGCAGGCGCGCGGTGGTCGGCGGCGCGTCGGCGGCGGCCAGCCCGCTCGGCTGCGGCTTCGACCAGCTTACCCCACCGTCTGCCGAGTAGCTCATGAACAGCGTACCCAGCCGGCAGCGGGCAAAGTTGATCAAGCGGCCTTCGCGCAGCTCCTCCGCCACCGGCTCGCCGTACTTCTCGAACTGCAGGTACTCGTACAGTCCCGGCGGCTCTTCCTCCACCAGGCGGAACCCCTTGCCGTCCACCAGGTCGTACTCGACGTCGTTGTGGCGGATCATCAGTTCGTTGGCGCTGCGCTGCCAGGTACGGCCCTCGTCGTCGGAGAAGTAGGCGAACGAATAGGAGAGCTGCGTGCCGTCCTGCTCGGCGTCTTCCACGTGGTGGCTGATCCAGCGGTAGGCGGGGCAGAGGATGCGACCGTCCTCCAGCACCCGCGCGCAGCCGTTGCGCAGAACCGCGAAGTGAGAGTCCACCAGGGTCTGTTCCGACCAGGTCCTCCCCTCGTCGGTCGACACCCGGAATCCTAGCGGACCGTCGCGGCCCGGCTGCTGGGGCAAGGTGGAGTAGAAAATGCCGAGCTTGCCGGAGGCCAGCCGCAGCGGGCTGGAACGCCAGCCGACGATCCGCTCGCCCGACACCGACCGGAGGAAGAACGGCTCCTCCCAGGTGCGGCAGCGGTCGCGCGAGACGATGCCCTGCAGGTAGCGCACTTCCCGCAGGCTGTAGGTGAGCATGACCGCCTCGTCTTCCAGCGTCACCACGCTCGCCTCCCAGGGGGTGAGGTCTTCCGCGATCGGCATGCACTCGAACGGTTCGGCTCCGGACATGTTGCTTCCTCCCCGAATCTCAGAAGATCCCGTGACCGACCGAGCCCTTGGAGACGCGGTTGGCGATCAGCGTCAGCGCCAGTCCGACGACCGAGTAGATCAGGCCGACCGCGGTGGCGAACGAGTACTGCCCCTGCATGAGGCCGATGCGGATCACGTAGATGTCGGTGATGTAGGCGACCCGGCGAGTCGCGGGGTTGGCGAGATTCCAGATCTGGTCGAGGCCGGCCTGCAGGATCGCCGGGACCTGCAGCACCAGCAGGATGGCGATGATCGGCAGGATTCCCGGCAGCGTGATGTTCCACGCCTGGCGTAGCCGTCCGGCGCCGTCGATCTCGCCCTGCTCGTAGAGCTCGGGGTTGATGCCGCTCATGGCGGCCAGGTAGATGATCGTGCCCCAGCCCACTTCCTTGAAGATCGCCGTAATCACCACCAGCGGCAGAAAGAAGGACTGATCGCCCATCAGCGCGACCGGCGCCAGACCGAACAGCCCGCGCACCAGGTTGATCGGGCTGTCGGCCTCGAAACCCAGAACACGGTAGGTGATGCCGGCCAGGATCACCCAGGAGATGAAGTGGGGGAGATAGCTGATCGTCTGCACCACGCGCTTGAAGCCGGGGCGCCGCACCTCGTTGAGCAGCAGCGCCAGGACGATCGGCGCCGGCCAGGAGAAGACGAACTTGACGACCGAGATGCGTACCGTGTTGCGCAGCACGTACCAGAACTCGGAGTCCTGCAGGAACCAGAAGTTGTAGAACAGCGGCTTCGACCAGGGGCTCCGGAACGGGCCGAGCGAGGCGTTGAAGTCCCGGAACGCCAGCGTGATGCCGTAGATGGGCAGGTAGTTGAAGACGATGACTGCCGCGACCGCCGGCAGGGCCAGGACGTACAGCCAGCGGTAGCGCCACAGGTACTGGAGCGCTCCCATCGACTCCCGATCATAGCGCCGCGTGCCCCGAAGCGTCGCGCTGGCGCCGGCGACTACCTGCGGCGCGCCACGGAGTCGTACGCCGGGGGTGCGGCCGGGCTGTCGCTGTGGGACTGTGACCGGCGCATCATCACCCGCAGCCAGTGGAACACGATCCGGCGCCTCGGCCACCGCGGCGACCTGCAGCGGATGGCCGCCGAGCCGTGCGACCCCCTGAAGCACCGGTGCTCCTGGTCGACGGCTGGAACCCCTCGCACTACACGTAGCCTGGACGCGGTCAGTCGGACGCTGGACAATGAGCTGTCCATGGGAGGGGAGATTGTGAATGCCGTTGAGGACCAGATAGACAGAGCGACGATCCGGGCCATGGCGCAACTGATCGTCGAGCGCTTCGATCCGGAGCAGATCATTCTCTTCGGCAGCCATGCCCGCGGCGAGGGCAGCGAGCATAGCGATGTCGACCTGCTGGTCGTGTTGCGCTCAGATGCTGTGAGGCCACGGCGCGGCAATCCGATTCGTCGGGCGATTGCCGAGCGTTTCGTGTTGCCGGTCGACGTGATGGTCCGCTCTCCGGAAGTCCTTGCGGGGCAGCGCAAGGACCCGTATTCCATGATTCACAAGGTGCTGGAGGAGGGGGAAGTATTGTATGAGCGACGTGTGGCCTGAACGGAAGTGGTTTGAGAAGGCTGATCAAGATCTGGAGATCGCACGTCGCGCTTTGGAGCCGGGGAAACCGCTGCCCGGGATAGCCTGCTGTCGCGCCCAACAATGCGCCGAGAAATATCTGAAGGGCTATCTGACTGCCAACTCCGTGTCTTTTCGCTTCGTTCATGATCTCGTTTATCTTACGCAACTATGCGCCGCGCGAGAGTCAGCCTTCGAGGAACTGATGTCGGCGGCCGAGATTCTGAGCGAGTATGGCGTGAGAGTACGCTACCCGATGGAGGTATCGGACAAGCCCGACACAGACGCGGCCAAAGAGGCGATCGGCCGGGCCGAACAGATCGCCGCCTTGGTCCGGCAAAGTAGCGGTCAGTCGCCCAGGACGCCCTGAATCGTGGCGCCGATCCAACAGACCGCGCCGGTGCCGTGGGACGACCGCCGGGCGCTCGCCGCCGGCCTCGCCGACCTGCACGAGATGACCGTCAGGGAGCATCTGCACGGGATCGGCAGCGGGCTCACTGACGAAAGCGCAGAGGGTGGCCGCCGCGATGGCGGCCAACGGCTCTAAGGCGCCGCGCTACGACTTCGACGAGCACCGCACCTATTTCGCGCAACGCTGCGGCGCACGCGGAGGCGGTTCTGGCCGAGTTCGGGGAGCACGCGACGGCAGACGCGATGAGCGAGGTAGCGGAGGTGCTGGCCGCGGTCCGGCGCACGCCTGATATCTCGCGGCTTCTGCGGCGAAGTTTTCGACACGGCGGCGCGGCTGAGCATGGCCTACTCGGAGGTGCGCCGCTTCTACGTCGATCTGCTCCCTGCTCCTGTAGGAACGGCCGGTCGGACCACGCTTGGTCGCGACGTAGAGATCGCCATCCGCGAGCCGCGGTCCCGCCGAACGGGCCGGATCAGCGTCGGAGCGTAGACACTCGGCTCAAGCGCGGAGGCCACCAAATCGCCGACCTCAGGGGACCACGCCTGAGTCGAGGCAGTCTGTGTTCGTGTGCTCCCTGTTCTCAGAGCGCCTCGGCTACCAAGTCGCCGACCTCGGTGGTGGAGTAGCCCATCCGGCCGGCCGACATGCTCTGCATCTTCGGCGTGGTGGCTTGGATCGCGTTCTCGACCCGCTGTGACGCGCGGGCCAGGTTGTCCAGCCCCTTCTGCTCGCCCGTGACCGACAGCAGCATCCCCATGGCGGCGATGGCGGCGATCGGGTTGATCACGTTCTGCCCCGTGTACTTCGGCGCCGAACCGCCCATGCACTCGAACATGCTGCAGCCGCCCGGATCCGGGTTGATGTTGCCGCCGGCGCTGACGCCCAGACCGCCCTGAATCATGGCTCCGATGTCGGTGATGATGTCGCCGAACATGTTGGGCACCACCACCGTGTCGTAGTACTCCGGGTTCTTCACGAACCACATGCAAGCGGCGTCGATGTGGTTGTAGTCGCGGGTCACGTCCGGGTACTCGGGTCCCATCTCGTGGAAGGCGCGCTCCCACAGGTTGGCCGCGTAGGTCAGCACGTTGGTCTTGTGCACGAGCGTGAGCTGCATCTTGTCCTTGCGGCGGCGGCACAGCTCGAAGGCGTAGCGCAGGCAGCGGTCGACGCCGAAGCGGGTGGCGATCATCTCCTGGGTCGCCACCTCCTGCGGGGTATTCTTGCGCAGGAAGCCGCCGGCGCCGCAGTACAGGTCCTCCGTGTTCTCGCGCACGACCTCGAAGCTGATGTCCTCCGGCCCCTTGTCCTTCAGCGGCGTGTCCACGCCCGGATAGAGCTTGATCGGCCGCAGGTTGATGTATTGGTCGAGCTGGAAGCGGATGGCCAGCAGCAGCCCCTTCTCCAGGATGCCCGGCGTCACGTCAGGATGGCCGATGGCGCCCAGGTAGATGGCCTCGAACTGGCGCAACTCGTCGATCTGCTGCTCGGTGATCACCTCCCCCGTGGCCAGGTAGCGGTCGCCGCCGTAATCGTAGTCGACCCGCTCGTAAGAGATCCCCTCCAGCGGAGCCACCGCCTCCAGCACCTTGCACGCCTCGGCGGTTACCTCCGGTCCCGTGCCGTCACCGCCGATGACGGCGATCTTGATCGAATCGGACAACTGTTCCTCCCTTGTGCGGGCGCGATCCTACCAGATCGCTGGCCGGGCCGACACGGCGAATTCGTCTCCGATCGCCGCGAGGACTCACGGCGCCGTGCGTCCTATGCTCGCGGGAACCCTTGAGGATCCCCAGGAGGCACCCATGGCAGATGCATCGACCGCGACCGACCACAGGACGCCCGGCTACGAGCGCTGGCCCGAGCAGCGGCGCATCAACTCGTGCGAGTGCCGGGATTTCCGCGTCAACCAACTGGGAAGCTGCAAGCACGTCGAAGGGGTCGTCCGCCGTCTGACGGCGGGGCGGAGGCCGCTTGCGCGCCGCGGCACGGCCAGCGGCCGCATCGAGGTCTTCCTGGACGAGCGCGGCGGGCGCGCCCTTCGCATGGACACGCCGCCACCGATCAGGCTACTCCAGAACAGCCTTCGTGCAGGATGCCGAACGGCTCTACGCCAACCTGCGCCGGGGCTCGCAGCGGGCGCTTCAGGCCCTGGAAGAGCTGGCCGGCTCCAACCAGGACTGCCTGCGCGTCTCGCGCCGGCTGCAGAGCTGGGTTGCCTCGTGGCGGGCGGGCCGGCGCCGGCAGCGCGAGCATGACCGCCTCAAGGCGACTCTGACCGACGGCATTTCGGACTCGACCCTGCTCAAGCAGCCGTTGCTGCCGTATCAGGTCGACGGCGTGCTTCACTTGGCGTTTCGGGAACGCGCTCTGCTCGCCGACGACATGGGCCTCGGTAAAACCGTGCAGGCAATCGCGGCGTGCGCCCTGCTGCACAAGCTGCGTGGCATCGAGCGTGTGCTGGTGGTCTCGCCCGCGTCACTCAAATCGGAGTGGGAAGAACAGATCGCCCGCTTCTCCGAGTTGTCCGCATACGTGGTGTTCGGCGATCTCCTCGCGCGGCGCGCGGTGTACCGCAGTCGAACCTTCGGGAATCTCGCCGAGATCCGCATGCCCACGAGTCGCGCGGCGTTCATGGAGCGCGTGCAGGCGGTGCTCGGGACTGCCGGCGACGATGAGCAGCCCCCGCCGGGGCCGATCCACTTGGCGCGGTCGATCGGTTGCGTGACGATCTGATGATCCACCACGGGTGCGGCGTTGCAGCGGATCCTGGTCCGTGAGCGTGAAGGTGAGGGTGGCGAGGCGATACTGGTGGTGCTCGCGGTCCCGCCCGCCCGCGCCGCCGAGGAGGAGAGCCGCATCGCGCGGGCGGCCGGGATGCCGGTGAACGTGATTGATGCCGCAACCCATGAGTCTCCCGGACGACGGTGGAATCCGCGCATGGTAGCGTAGCGCCTCCCTGATGACGTGGCGGCGAGGGGAGGAGATCGTCCTCCTCGATGTACTTACACTGGACAGCGTGCCGTACTTTGCGCTGCGCGCGTGGCCGCCCGGCCGGCAGATCCTCCACCGCGACGTCGGGGCCGGCAAGGTCGTGTTCGCCCGCTCCATGACGGTCGTCCATGACCGGGATGACGAGGTGGCGCTGTATCAGGCCTGCGGCGGGCCCGTCATGGTCGTGGACACGGCGTGGGCCGTGGACGTGATGACCCGCGAGGGACTGGGCGGCCTCGCGAACGCCGAGTGGCCGTACCTCTCACGGACCTGGACAGACACCAACGTCCTGATGCTCACGGTGCCGGACACGTGGCACAGCATCTGGCTGATGTGGGAGGCGCGGACCTGGGAGTTCCGGTGCTGGTACGTGAACCTGCAGACGCCGCTGACGAGGACGTCCCGTGGATTCGATACCTCGGACAAGGCGCTCGACGTGGTCATCGCCCCGAACGGCGAGCACCGGTGGAAGGACGAAGACCATCTGGAGCGCGCGGTCGACGTCGGCTGGATCTCCGCCGCCGCCGCGCAGCGGGTCAGAAGCGAGGGGGAGCGGGTGATCGAGCGTGCGTCGCGGCGGGAGTATCCCTTCGATGGGGAGCTGATCTCGTGGAGGCCCGATCCTGCGTGGCCGATCCCGGAGCTGCCGGACGACTGGGCCGCGATTGCAGGAGAGTAACCGGCATCGTCTCCTGACCGCACGATTTGGCGAGACGGGGGTGCTCGACGGAGTGGGATCGAAAGTGGTCAGCGTGAACGCCAATGGCCTGGTGGAGGGTGGCCAGGAGGAGATACTGAACGCACTGGCAGCGCACCCGGACGCGGAGAAAGATGAGAGAGCTGGTGAAGGACGATACGGACATGAACGAGATCGTTTCCCTGATCACCGGGGCGACCGAGTGAACCAGGCGACCGGGTGAACTAAGCGACTGGCGCCGCCTCGGCCAGAATCCGCTCGGCTTTCTGCGCCTGCTCGGAGTCGGGGTGCATGGTGACGATCCGCTGCAGGTGCAGCCGTGCCAGCGGGTCCCCGCTGCGCGCCCGCTCGACCGCCTCGGAGAAGCCCTTCTCCTGGAAGCTGGTGTCCTTGTCGATCACCTCGAACTCGTACTCGCGCCAGTAGTAGCGCAGGTCCTCCGAGCCGCTCCAGCCGGCGTAGACCTGGTCCCACGACAGCGGCTGGTGGCCGGACAGGTGGGGGTCGAGCATGTGGTCGGTCACCGGGGAGCCCATGCGCTGGTAGCGGTTGTCCAGCGACACGCGCAGCCGGTCCGGCGTCACGTTAGCCAGGGCGCCGTGGATGGTGAGGGCGTGGAAGAACAGCACGTCCCCGAGCTGGTAGTCGGTGGACACCCAGCCGTCGGGGTGCTCCTCCGGGTCGATGCTGAGGCTGCCGGCGCCGAGCGAGAAGTGGTGATCGACCACCCGGCCGACGCGGTGCGAGCCCGGCAGCACGGCCAGGCCGCCCAGGTCGCGCGGGCAGTCGCCGACCGGGTGCCAGCAGGAGTACACGTCCATGCTGCTCTGGAAGTGGACGAAGTCCTGGTGGATGGGTGTCGTGTGCTCCGTGAACTGCGGGAACCAGATCCGCGCGATCTTGTGCGGAAACGCGAACACGGGTCCGTCGATGACCTTGCCCAGGACGTCCAGGACCTCCGGCCAGTGGCCGGCGCGGTGGAAGCTCTCCAGCAGGTAGACCTGGTGGTAGACGTCCACGTAGTCCAGGTCGCCCTCCGTGCAGCGCCTGTCGGGGTCGGCGATGCCGTCCATGGGGTCGGTGCCGGGCACCAGCCAGCCGTTCGCGGCGATGACTTCCATCATGTCGCGTCGCAGCGCCGTCAGCCGATCCGGGTCGAGGAGGCCGCGGAAGAACAGGTAGCCCTCGTCGTCCATGCGCCGCCGCAGCTCAACCGCATCGGCCAGCGCGTCGTTGGAGGCACGAAACTCGCCAAAGCTCTCGATCATGGAGCCGATTATGCCACGACTCGTGCGCGGAGCCGAGGGGCTGGGAGATTGAGTCGCCCGGCGAGGATCGGGGCCGTCGCGGTACCGTTGAGGAGGACCAGCGCTACCATGGCGATCATCGAACCAGCAGCTCCGTCCAGCCGCGCCGCTCCTCCTTCGCTCGACCAGATCCGCCTGCGCCTGGCTGCGAACGCGCGCTCGAACTTGCGGAGCGGCTGATCGACCGCATCGATCAGCTCCGCGGTCAGGTCAGCCCGCCGCCCTGTGAAGATTCGACGGAACCGGACGACTCTTGACACGGGTCTGGTCGCTTCTACGCTATCGGGAGAGATCCCGATGACGTACGGGTACGAGGAGCTCGGCAACGGCGTGGCGGTTCCGCGCGTGCGCATGGACCTGAGCGGCACGAACGGGCCGCGGGCCGGCAGGCAGATCAGGGACCGGATCTTCGAGATCGTCGACCGGGAAGGGGCGTTGCTGTTCCGCGATGCCGGCATCGACGGCCCGGCCGGGTATGCCGGGTTCCTGGCGGCGATCGGCTTCCGCCACCACTCCTACGTGGGCGGCACGGCGCCGCGCACGGACCTCGGACGCGGCGTGTACACCGCGACCGACCTGCCTCCGGACACGACCGTGATGATCCACCAGGAGATGAGCTATCTGGACGATGTCCCCGACTACATCTCCTTCTACTGCCACGTTCCGCCCGGGAACGGCCAGAAAACGAACCTGATCGGCGACATGCGCCGGCTGTCCGCGGAGCTGCCGGATGAGCTCAGACGGAAGTATCACGGAAGGCGCGCCCGCCTGCGCCGCACGCTGCGCACCGAGGGGAGCGAGCGGGTCGTCTCCCGCAGGGAGCGCAGCTGGCAAGAGGTCCTGGGCACCGGCGACCGGAGGGAGGCGAAGGCCATCGCCGTGCGCAAGGGTTGGGATCTGACCTGGACCGCCGACGATTCGCTGATCTTCCTGCAGGAGCCGGCGCGCTTCTTCCGGCCGCATACCGTGCACGGCGAGATGTGGTGCAGCCAGGGCCTTCACTACCAGCCGACGGGCCGGCGCCTGGTCGCCGAGCGCGACGGCAGGATGGGAGACGCCCTGCGGATCGCCGCGGCCATACGGGAGGAGCCGGGCAGCCTGGACGTCATGGTCATGGAGGACGGCAGCGAAGTGCCGCCGGAGGACTGCGCGACCTGGTTCGAGCTCTGCTCGGCGGCGCAGGTCGCCTACGCGCTCGGCCGGGGCGAGATGATCATCCTGGACAACATGCTCATGGCGCACGGCCGATCGACCTTCACGGGCACGCGCACGATGTACGCGGCCCTGGGCGACCGCGCGGATTGACCGCAACCGGCAGCCGGCACCCCGGGCGCTACTCCGGCACCGCGATCGTCACCGAGGCGCTTGCCTCCTCTCCGTTCACGGCGTAGATCGAGTGATCGTTGGTCGAGAGCTTCACCTCGACGGTGCGCATGCCCGGGCTCAGTTCGGCGATGTGATACCACGGGCCGTACAGCCGGGCGATCTTTGCGCCGTCCAAGTACAGGTGGGCGTGGCCCTCTCCGATGACGTGGGCGCCACTGGCGCGCTCGGGAGCGAAGGTGAAGTTCTCGATCGATAGCGCCACGTTCCAGCCGGTCATCGCGTCGCGGTCGACGGAGATGCCTACCTTGGGCGCCGCCGTGCCGGCCGGTACCTCGAAGGCCGTCTCGTGATCGTGAGCTCCATGGTCGTGGGCGGCGGCGTCGTGCACCATGCTGCCGCTGGCGTGCTCCACCCGAACCTCTTCGAGCAGGACGCCCCATGTCTTGCCGGGGTGATCGCGCAGATCGTGCACCACCAGGTCGAACGTGACCTGTGTGACCCGGTCGGCCAGGACGCGCAGGTCCGCCCGAACCGGGGTCAGCTCCAGGGGGACGTCGACTCGGTCGCCGCCGTGGACGGTGCCGCGGGCGCCTGACGCCAGGACCTCCGCCGCATCGTAACGGCCCAACGGCACGTGCTCTCGTACGAGCTCGACGGTGGCGCCGTCCTTGTAGCGTGTCAGGTCGATCTCGCGCGGGTCGACCGTGATCGCCAGCCAGCCCTGGTCGGTGCGGGCGCCGCGGCGGTGCACGCGGACCCCGTCCACCGTGATCACCAACGCGGTGAAATCGTCGATCGCCTCGCGATGGTCGGTGATCAGCACGACCACCTCGCCCGTTTCCACCTCGTCGGACCCGGAGGCTGAGGCCAGAGCCGCGCTCAGGACAAGCAGGCCGATCGCCAAGCGAGACCTGCCGCGAGGGCATACGCCAAGAACGTGGTTCATGGTGAGGTAGTGTGCCGGGATTCGCGACGCATGCGGTGGCAGCGTTCGGTCGACCGGAAAGTATAGACTTCCCGCCGTGGCATACACAAACGGCGCGTCGGCCGGGCCGATTCACGCGGGCGAGCGGTTCACGGAGGCCGAGACGAAGCGGATCACGGAGGCGCTGAGTCGCGACGGGTACTGTTTCCTGGGGACGTCGATCCTGGAACAGGACGAGGTGGCGGCGCTCCGCGACGCCATGGAGCGCATGATCGCCGATCCCGCGATGCAGGAGGACCAGCCCGGCAACCATCGCAAGGCCAGGTCGCTGATGCGGATGTTCGAGTACGACCGCTCCTTCCGCGACCTGATCGTGCGCGAGCCGTTCGCCAGCCTGGCGGAGGCGGTGCTGGACGACCAGTGCCACGTCATGGGCCAGAACGCGCTGTTCACGGAGCCCAATCCCGACGCCACGGCCGACGGTCCGGGCGGCTGGCACCTCGACGACCTGGTGCAGTTCCCGCTGCCGCCGGAGATCCCCCGTCACGACCCCGGTGTGCCGCTGCCGTGCAATGTCATGCAGCTCTTCACGCCGCTGACCAGCATCGACTCGGTCGCGTGCGGGCCGACGCAGCTGGTGCCGCAGAGCCACTATGCGGGCCGCCGCCCGACGAACCAGGACCGCCCGCACTTCGACGGCAACGGGCCGGTGTCGATCCTGGCCGAGCCGGGCGACGCCTACATCTTCAACAACCAGGTCTGGCACCGCGGCGCGCCCAACGCCTCGGACCGCTGCCGGCTGCTCGGCGGAGCCACCTACAGCAAGCGCTACGTCGCGCAGCGCTTCTACCCGTTCATCGACTACCACATGCCCGAGTACGTGTGGGAGGGAGCGGACCCGCGGCTGCAGCGGATGCTCGGCCGCCACAAGCACGGCTCCTATGGCTGAGCGCTCCGGGCAGCCGCTGATGCGACGATGAGATAAAGGCGTGCCTCCGCTCGCCGCCGGCATCGTCCTGTTCTCGACGATCCTGCACGCCGGCTGGAACCTGGTCGCCAAGCAGCGCAGCGACTCGTGGGCGACGTTCCTGCAGATACTGTTCACGATCAGCGTCCCGGCCGTCCTCATCGCTGCCTGGGCCGAACTGTTCATGAGGGGCATCCTGCCCCTGGTATGGCCGTTCCTGCTGGGGGCGAGCTGCTCGCAGGCGGTCTACTTCCTGGGGCTGACCCTGGGCTACCGCGCGGGCGACCTGGGGGTCGTATACCCGGTGACGAGGGCGCTGCCGGTGCTGTTCCTGGGCGGGTTCGACCTGGTCCGGAACCTGTCGCCGAGCGTGATGGGGTGGATGGGGCTCGCCCTGGTCGCGGCGGGCTGCCTGATCATTTCGTCGGCCGGCAGTCCGCGCCGCGCAGGCGAGGCAGGCGTGCGGCGGCCCCGCATGCTGCATGCCACGATCGGCTGGGCGGTGGTCGGCGCCGCCGGCACCGTCGGCTACACGGCATTCGACAAGCTGGCAGCCGAGGCGCTGTTGCGCGCGTACGGCGGCGGGCTGATCGACGCCATCCGGTACGGCCTCTGGGAGTTCGTCCTCACGACCGTCCTGTACGCGCCCCTGCTGGTCGTGGCCATGCGGGCCAGTGCCCGCAGGCGCGCGAGGTCGGAGTCGGGCGCACCCGCGTCGTGGCGGTCATGGCGTGCGTTCTTCGGCGACTGGCGCCTCGCCGCGGTGGGCTTCAGCATGTTCGCGGCCTATTCGCTGGTGCTGTGGGCCTATCAGCTCTCGGAGCGCGCCAGCTACGTGGTGGCGTTGCGCCAGTTCAGCATCGTCCTGGGCGTGGTCGCCGCCGCGGTCCTGATGCGGGAACGGGCGCCGGCGGTGCGCATCGGCGCGGCGGTCGTGATCGTGGCCGGAATCGCCCTGGTGTCGGTAGCGCCGTAGCCGCGGGCGGTGCGCCGGTCAGCCGATCAGCAGCGACTCGGCGCCGTCGATCCACACCTCCGTGCCGGTGATGTGGCGGGCGTCGTCGGAGGCCAGGAACGCCACCAGGTTGCCGATCTGCGCGGGATCGCCGGCCTTGCCCCCGGTCAGCGGAATCGAGCCGCGCGGGAACTCGGAACGGCCCGGCCGCATCTCGATGCCGTCCACGTTGCGCGGGAAGGTGTTGTCGCCGATCTCGGACTCGAACCACCCGGGGCAGACGGCGTTGACCCGGATGCGCGCGGGCCCCAGCTCCACCGCCAGCTTCTTGGCGAAGGTGACCTGCGCCGCCTTGGAGGCAGAGTACACCGACGATCCGGTGACGCTGAACATGCGCGTCCCCTGCACGGAAGAGCAGATCGCGATCGAGCCGCCGGCGCGCTTGAGGTGCGGAACCGCGTACTTGACGGTGAGGAACGTGCCCTTGAGATTGATGTCGATGGTGGCGTCCCACTCTTCCGGGGTAATCTCCTCGACCGGCGCCCACACGCCGTTGATGCCGGCGTTGGCGAACACGATGTCCAGCCGCCCGCAGGCGGAGACCAGCGCGTCGACCGCCGCCGCCATCTGATCGGCCTGGGAGACGTCCGCGGTCAGCGCGAGCGCCTGTCCTCCGTCCGCCTCGATCTCCGCCACGGTCTGCTCGATCTGGCTGGTCGTGCGGGAGAGCACGCCCACGCTCGCGCCCTCACGGGCCAGCTCCAGCGCGGCGGCCTTGCCGATACCGGAGCCGGCGCCGGTCACCAGCGCGGCCTGTCCTTCGAATTTCATCTCTCATCCTCCTGCGGCATCGGCGCCGCCTGCGAGGCAGCACGATACGCAGTCGGCTTCGATTCCGCTACGCTCCGGCCCAGCATGAGACGCATCGCCATCGGGCAGGTCCGGCAGGAGACCAATTCCTTCAATCCCGTGCTCACCGAGCGCTCGCACTTCGAGGACTACGGACTGGTCACGGGCGCCGACGTCATCGAGCGCTACAGCGACGTGGGCGAGCTGTCCGGGTTCACGGGGCTGCCGAAGATCCTCGGCAGCCCCGTGGAGTGGGTCGGCCTGTGCCGGGCCGTCACCTGGTCGGGCGGGCCTCTGGCCGCCGGGCTGCTGGCGGAGCTGATCGAGATGGCCGTGCAGCCGCTGCGTGCGGGTGCGGTCGACGGGGTGCTGCTCTCCCTGCACGGGGCGCAGTCGGCGGTCGACGACCCCGACGTGTCGGGCCGCGTGCTGGAGGCGATCCGCGCGGCGGTTGGCCCGGGTACGCCGCTGGTGGCGACCCTGGACCTGCACGCCAACCTGACGCCGCTGATGGTGCGCTCGGCCGACGTGCTGGTCGGCTACCACACTCATCCGCACGTCGACGAGGACACCACCGGCGCGCGCGCCGCCGCGGTGCTGGCGCGCCTCCTGGAAACCGCCGAGCGGCCGGCGGTGAGCGCCTGGAAGATGCCGATGGTGCACAACGGCGACGGCCGTTCCACCGACCGCGGCATCCAGCGCGACCTGTGGCGCCGCATCGTGGCGGCCGAGGCGGCGGACGACGTCGCCTCCATGGGGCTGTATCCCGTGCAGCCGTGGCTCGACGCCCCGCACCTGGGCTGGACCTTCTACCAGGCGTACTGGGGCGCCGAGCCGCCGATGGATCCGCAGGCGGTCGCGCGGGAGTGCTGGGCGACGCGCGCCTACTCGGAGGCGGAACGGTTCGTCACCCCCGACCGGCTGGTGGCGGCGGCGCGGGCTATCGACGGCGGGCCGGTGGCGGTGTCGGAGTTCCACGACTCCACCAACAGCGGCGCGCCCGGCGACAGCACGCGCCTGCTGGCGGCACTGCTGGACGAGCCCGTAGGCGAGGGGGGCGCGCTGGCCTTCTGCGTGGACCCGGAGTCGGTCGACCGCTGCATGCGAGCCGGCGTCGGAGCCACGGTGGACCTCGAAGTGGGCGGCAAGCGTGACCCGTACTCGGAGCCGCTGGCGGTGAGCGCCGGGGTGGAGGTGCTGGGCACGCTGGCCTACCGGCTGAGCGGCCACGGCGGCCACAACTTCCCGGTCGACATGGGGCGCATGGCGCGCATCCGCGCCGGGGAGCTCACCGTCGTGCTGGTGGAGAAGAGCGGCCCCGGTAGCTCGCCGCTCCTCTACGAGGCGGCGGGCGCCGATCCGCGGGACTTCAAGATCGTGCTCGCGAAGAGCCCGGAGGGATTCCGCAACGACTACGAGCCGTTCGCCGCCGGCATCCTGTTCTGCGCCGCTCCCGGCTCCGCGTCACCGTACCTGCAGGAGTTCCGGTTCACGCAGACCACCCGGCCGCTCTACCCATGGGACGACCTGACCGGCATGGAGCAGGCCGGTTGGGCCGGTCCCATGGACGGGCAGGGCAGGCCCTGATCGAGCTCTGACAGCCGCCATGCGCCTGCTCATCAGGCCGCGAGTGCGCCGGCAAGACCACGCTCCGAATCGTCAGGCGAGCTGGAGGACGCGCCAGCGGTCGTAGTAGGGGAGCAGGATCTCGGGCAGGTTGGCGCGGACGTCGTCGCGCAGCCGCCAGCGCAGGCGCTCGTCGACCGGTTGCGGCTCAGCATCCGGATCATGCACGCTGCTTGCCCAGCACCGCCATCTCGGCGTCGTAGTCCAGGTCGCGCTCCTGCTTGCCCCAGTCTCGATGCCAGCCGATCGAGTAGTGGGAGTGGTAGGGATTGGTGAAGATCAGAATCGACCCCATGGTCAGGTGGGTGCCGATGAAGTGCTCGTCGAACATGCCGGGCTCGACGGCGTCATCGGCGATAAAGTAGCCGTCGGTCTCGAACTGCTCGGCCCCAGGGTACCGCCCGGGTGATGGAGGCGGCGACCTCGTCGATCAAGCGCCGCAGAGCGGCGCCGGGCAGATCGGCGATGTCGTTGCGCGGATGGTCCGTCGCGAGGCGCGACTCCGAGATGATCCGTCGGGCCTGATTCTTGGACGGCGCCTTTCCCCGTCTCCTGCACCACGAGATGAGCGATTCCCGCCATGCGGTGACCAGACGGGACCGGGGCCGGGCGAGGATCCCGCGCAGCACGTGGATGAGCGCGTCATCCTCGCCATCCGGAGGCTTGCGCTTCAGGAAGACGGTGCCCACGTTCCCCTCCTGGAACCGGTCGGCAACCTCGAATCGGCTTTCGATGAGGCGGCGCAGGGGATTCGGGTGCGCGAACAGGTCCGCCACCGCCCTCTGCATCGCGCAGACCGCGAGGTCCTCCGCCTGGGAGCGCAGGCAGAGCCGGACCAGGTAGTCCGCGTGGTCGGGAAAGAGGCTGGCGATGACCGCGTGCCGGCAACGCTCGAGGGTGGCGGTGGACAGATAGGCTGCCAGAGGCATCAGCTCGGCGGCCGGAACCGAGGCCAACTGTGCCTGGTCGGCGGCGACGGCGACCGCGCGCCCTGGGGCGGCGAATCCGATCAGCCGCTCGATCACGGAATCGGGAATATTCCTCGTCGGCGACTCCTTGGCCGCGTGTCCCCGCGAGTAGATGCTTGCCGTTCCGGTCCATCGCTTCGCGGCGGCGCTGCTGCGCCGCGTCGGCCGCAGCACGTACAGATCGCTGCGGTTTCCCAGCGCGGGCGCACGCCGGTATTCGTTGAACTCCGGCTCGATGGCTTCGATGACCAGGCGGAGATCTCCGAGCACGGCCTGGACCTTGAGCGCGAGCGCCGCCTGGTGCTCGCCGACGCCGTAGGCGGCGCAGATCCGGGAGAAGGCGCCCTCGTTCAGAGCCTCGATGCCGCGCAGGAGAAAGAGCTTCATGCCGGCCGGGGTGTACGGCGGATCGGTGAAGACCAGGTCGAACCGGGCGGCGAGGCTGCGCGGCAACTCCAGCCGTAGATCGGTGAAGAAGGTCTCGGTCGGCGAGCCGCGCCGCCGGCGGACATCATCGACGAATGCCAGCACTCGCTCGTCCACGTCAGCCACGGCGATGCCGGCGCCGGGCGCGAGGCGCGCGAGGGCGAGGGCGGTCAGGTCGTGGTCGCCCAGCATCAGCACCGCCGCGCCGGTCAGGTCGAACCGTTGCGACAGGAACAGCGCCCGCTTCACCACGGTGACCGCGGTGGCTGCCACTTGGTCCAGGTGACGGTTCGGGCCGGGACGCCCCGACAGGTCGGCGACCACTTCGGGGAGCAGCGGGTGCCGGCGCGCCGCTTCGTCCCAGGGGTCGCGGCGGTCAGGGGGCGGGCCGAAGGTCCTCATGGCTGCGTCCCGAGCCGCGTCCGTGAGGCGCACGCGATTTCGGTCGCGGCAGACGAACGGGTGCAGATGGTCGAGTATCTCCGTGACCGCCCGATGGGAGAGGCGGCAACGGGTGATCAGCTCATCCGGCGTTACCGCGTTCCCGAGCTCGTGGACCACCGCCCGAACGCGGCCGAACTCCAGTCCCCACCGCTCTCGGAGCTGCGTGCAGGCATCCTGAAGACCGGTCATCGATCGGTTTCAACCGCCGCGGAGCGCTACGGGTCAGGACTCACCCGACGGGCGGTCCAGTCCGGCGGGACGTGTCCCCGCCCAGGGGCGGGCGGACTCGAACGCGGCGGAGGCGGCCAGCACGGTCATCTCGTCCTGCATGGCTCCGACGATCTGCAGGCCGATCGGCATCCCCTCGGCGTCGAAGCCGCAGGGCACGGTGGCGGCGGGATTGCCGGACAGGTTGAACAGGTAGGTGAACGGGGTGAAGCCGAAACGGCCGTGCACGACCGGCTCGCCCCCGACCGTCTGCGGATACTCGCCGATCCGAAACGCCGTGGTGGCGGTTGTGGGCGTCAGCAACAGGTCGTGTCCGGAGAAGAACCGGGCGGCGAACGTCTTGTAGCGGCCGATCTTGTTCATGCAGGTCAGGTAGTCGAGCGCCTGCGCGCGCCGGCCCTGCTCCAGGTCCTCCGTGAAGTAATCGGTGAGCTGCGCGGCCCGCTCCGGGTCGTGGAGCTGAGCGCTCCAGCGCCCGTACGCCCGGATGCAGAACATGTCCATGAAGGTGCGGAAGATCGCCTCGTGCCCGTCCGGGGCGTACTCGACCTCCTCGACCCGGGCTCCGAGCTCCTCGAAGACGCGCGCGGCGGCGCTCACCGCCGCCCGGACCTCGGGATCGCAGCCGGCGCCGCCCAGGCCGGTGGTGTCGAGCCCGACGCGCAGTCCGGCCACTCCGCGCGGCAGCGCCTCCGTGAAGTCCGGCGGCTCCTCCGGAAGTGTCCCGAACTCGGCGTCGTCGGCCGGCCCGGCCAGCACGTTCAGGAAGATCGCCGCGTCGCGGACGTCCCAGGTCATCGGCCCGACCGAGGAGTTGTTGAAGACGCTGTAGGAGTGCTCGTCCACGTGCTTGCGCGGCACGCGCCCCTGCGTCGCCTTGATGCCGTAGATCCCGGACAGCGAGCCGGGGATGCGGATCGAGCCGCCTCCGTCCGAGCCCTGGGCGATCGCGGTGATGCCGGCGGCCACCGCCACCGCCGCGCCGCCGCTGGAGCCTCCGGGCGTGCGCGCGGGGTTCCAGGGGTTGCGCGCGGGGCCGGTCACCCGGTTCTCGGTGGTGCCGTTGTGGCCGTGCTCGGGGGTGTTGGTCTTGCCGGCGATGATGCCGCCGGCCGCGCGCACGCGGTCGGTGCACATCGCGCTCGATGTTGCGATCCCGTCGTCGACCAGCGACCCCTGGGACAGCCGGAAACCCTCGACCGCTTCCAGGTCCTTGATCGGCACCGGTATGCCGTGCAGGGGGCCCAGCTCGCGGCCGTCCATGACCGCCTGCTCGGCGGCGCGGGCCTCGTCCATGGCGTGGTCGGCCATGACCGTGACGAACCCGCCGAGCGACCCGTCGAGCCGCTCGATGCGGTCGAGCGTGAACTGCATCAGCTCGACCGGCGACAATCGGCGCGTGCCGATCAGGCCGCGCAGGACGTGCGCGGGAGTGTAGGCGAGATCAGGGCTGGACGCTGGCATGGGACATGGACCTCCGAATCGCGGGTTGACCGGCCGGCTCTGTTGACGGGGGTTTCCCGCAAGCCGCCGTTATGCTTTATCATGCACCATGGTAGGGCTCACCCGCGGAGCGTCTGTCGTCCTGCCATAACGCGCTCCGGAAAAAGGTTGTAGTACAGTCGGTCGAAATCGAATCATGAGTTTCTCCAGCGTCCCGCCCTCTCAGGGTTTGTACGACCCGGCGTATGAGCACGACGCCTGCGGGGTCGGTTTCGTCGTCGACGTGCACGGCCGCCGATCGCGCCGGCTGCTCGACAATGCGCTGGAGGTGCTGACCAACCTCAACCACCGTGGCGCCCTGGGCTGCGACCCGAACACCGGCGACGGCGCCGGCGTGCTGATCCAGGTCCCGCACGTGGCGCTCACCATCCTGGCGCGCCAGTCGGGGGTGGAGCTTCCCGGCGCCGGGGAATACGGCGTCGGCATGTGCTTCCTGCCCACCGACGCCGGCCTGCGGGTGCGGATTCACCGCGTCGTCGCGGAGGTGGTCGCCGAGCAGGGGCAGACACTGCTGGGCTGGCGCGACGTGGCGACCGATGGATCGGGCCTGGGCCGCGCGGCGCGGGAGCAGCAGCCGCACGTCAGCCAGGTGTTCATCGCCCGCGGCCGGGGTATGGACGATGACGACGCCTTCGAGCGGCGTCTGTACGTGATCCGCAAGCTGGTCGAGAACCGGATGCGGGCGCGCGTCCCGGAGGCCGTGGGCTGCTTCTACATCGCCAGCCTTTCGCACCGCACCATTGTCTTCAAGGGCATGCTCACCGCCTTGCAACTCCGCCCGTTCTACCCGGAGCTCGACCATCCGGCGATCGAGACGGCAATCGCGCTGGTGCACTCCCGCTTCTCGACCAACACCTTCCCGAGCTGGGACCGGGCGCATCCGTACCGCTACCTCATGCACAACGGCGAGATCAACACCCTGCAGGGCAACGAGAACTGGATGCGCGCCCGCGAGCCGCTGCTGCGCTCGGAGCTGTTCGGCGACGACCTGGCCGCCACGCTGCCGGTGATCGAGCCGTCGGGCAGCGACACCGCCAAGCTGGACAGCACCTTCGAGCTGATGGTGCTGAGCGGACGTTCGCTGGCGCACGCCTTCATGATGCTCATCCCGGAGCCGTGGGCGAACCACGAGAGCATGAGCGCCGAGAAGCGGGCATTCTACGAGTACCACTCCTGCCTGATGGAAACCTGGGACGGACCGGCGTCGATCGCGTTCACCGACGGCCGGCAGGTCGGCGCGGTGCTGGACCGCAACGGGCTGCGCCCGTCTCGCTACTGCGTAACGAAGGGCGGCCTGGTCGTGCTGGCCTCCGAGGTCGGCGTGCTCGACTTGCCGCCCGACGAGATCGTGCTCAAGGACCGCCTGCGGCCGGGCCGCATGCTGCTGGTAGACACCGAGCAGGGCCGCATCATCGACGACGCGGAGCTGAAGGCCGAGATCGCAGGCGTCGAGGACTACGCGCTGTGGCTGCGCGAGCACCTGGTGGACCTCAACGACCTGCCGTCCGGGCAGGATCCGCCGCGCGTGGCCGGCGCCGAGCTGCTGAACAGGCAGCGCGCCTTCGGGTACACGTTCGAGGAGCTGCGCATGATCCTGGCGCCGATGGCGCGCACCGCCAACGAGCCGATCGGCTCGATGGGCAACGACGCGCCGCCGGCGGCCCTCTCCGACGCGCCCAAGCTGCTCTACTACTACTTCAAGCAGCTCTTCGCGCAGGTCACCAATCCCCCGATCGACGCCATCCGCGAGGAGCTGATCACCGACACGGTCACCACCACGGGACCGGAGGGGAACCTGCTGGAGGCGCGGCCGGAGAGCTGCGGGCAGATCCGCCTGCACAGCCCCGTGCTGGCCATGGAGGACCTGGAGCGGTTGCGGGCGCTGGACGGCGCCAACGGACACCGCTCCGTCACCGTGCCGATGCTGTTCTCGCCCGAAGGCGGCGGCGGTGCGCTCTCAGAAGCGCTCGAAGACATGTTCCGGCAGGCCGACGCGGCCGTCGCCGCGGGAGCGACGATGGTCATCCTCTCCGACCGCGGAGTGGACGCGAAGCACGCGCCGATCCCGGCCCTGCTCGCCACGTCTGCCGTCCACCACCACCTAATCCGCGCCGGCACCCGCACCCTGGTGGGGCTCGTGGTCGAATCGGGCGAGCCGCGCGAGGTGCATCACATGGCCGTCCTGCTCGGCTACGGCGCTAGCGCCATCTGTCCCTACCTGGCCTACGAGAGCATCGATGCCGGCATCGACGAGGGGCTGTTCATCGATCCGGAGGAGGACGGCGCCAACGGCCACGGCACGGGCAACGGCGCTAGCGTCCATGACGAGGAGTTCCACCGCAGCGCCCGGTACAACTACCGAAAGGCGCTGTTGAAAGGCATCGTCAAGGTCATCTCCAAGATGGGGATCTCGACCATCCAGGGCTACCAGGGAGCGCAGGTGTTCGAGTCGGTGGGCATCTGCCGCGACGTGGTGGACCGCTACTTCACCGGCACGGCGGCGCGCCTGTCCGGCGTGAGCCTGGAGGAGATAGCGGCCGAGTCCGCGGCCCGCCACCTGCGCGGCTACGCCGAACGGAACGGCGGCAACGGCGCCCTGGAGGTGGGTGGCGACATCCAGTGGCGGGACGACGGCGAGTACCACCTCAACAATCCACAGACCATCCACAAGCTGCAGCGCGCCTGCCAGACCGCGGACTATGGCGTCTTCAAGGAGTACAGCGCGCAGGTGGATGCCCAGCAGGAGAAGCTGGCGACCCTGCGCGGCCTGCTGTCGTTCGAACCGCCGGGAGCGGCCGTGCCGCTGGACGAGGTGGAACCGTCAGCGGAGATCGTCAAGCGCTTCAAGACCGGCGCCATGTCCTACGGGTCGATCAGCAAGGAGGCGCACGAGACCCTGGCGATCGCCATGAACCGGATCGGCGGCAAGAGCAACACCGGCGAGGGGGGCGAGGACCCGGCGCGCTACGTGCTCGACGCCAACGGCGACTCCCGCAGCAGCGCGATCAAGCAGGTGGCCTCGGCCCGCTTCGGGGTGACCAGCGAATACCTGGTCAACTCCAAGGAGCTGCAGATCAAGATGGCGCAGGGCGCCAAGCCGGGCGAGGGCGGGCAGCTCCCGGGATACAAGGTGTACCCGTGGATCGCCGAGGTCCGCCACTCCACCCCGGGCGTGGGGCTGATCTCGCCGCCGCCGCACCACGACATCTACTCGATCGAGGACCTGGCCGAGCTCATCCACGACCTCAAGAACGCCAACAGCGACGCGCGCATCAACGTGAAGCTGGTCTCCGAGGTCGGCGTCGGCACGGTCGCGGCGGGTGTGGCCAAGGCGCACGCCGACGTGGTGCTCATCTCCGGCGGGGAGGGCGGCACCGGCGCTTCGCCCGTGACCAGCATCAAGCACGCGGGGCTGCCGTGGGAGCTCGGCATCGCCGAGACGCATCAGACCCTGCTGCTGAACGATCTGCGCAGCCGCATCGTCGTAGAGGCCGACGGCCAGCTCAAGACCGGGCGCGACGTCGTGATCGCGGCGCTGCTGGGGGCCGAGGAGTTCGGCTTCGCCACCGCGCCGATCATCGTCATGGGCTGCATCATGATGCGCGTCTGCCACCTGAACACCTGCCCGGTCGGGGTCGCTACCCAGGACCCGGACCTGCGCGAGAAGTTCACGGGCGACCCCGCGCACGTGGTCAACTTCATGCGCTTCGTCGCCGAGGAGGCGCGCGAGCTGATGGCGTCGCTCGGCTTCCGCACCTTCAACGAGATGGTGGGTCGCGTGGACTGCCTGGAGCCGCGCCGCGCCATCGGCCATTGGAAAGCCCGGGGCATCGACCTCACCCCGCTGCTGCATCGGCCGGAGGTGGACGAGTCGGTCGGCACCTACTGCCGGATCGCACAGGATCACGGCCTGGAGAAGGCGCTGGACAACACGGCGCTGCGCGACCTCGTGCTGCCCCGGCTGGACCGGGGCGAGCAGGTGACCGAGTCGCTGCCGATCACCAACTCCGACCGCGTGGTCGGGACCATCATCGGCAGTGAGATCACCCGCCGCCACGGCGCGGAGGGGCTGCCGGAAGACACGGTCACCCTGGCGTTCAACGGCTCGGCCGGCCAGAGCTTCGGCGCCTTCATTCCGCGCGGGATGACGCTGGTCCTTGCCGGCGACTCCAACGACTACATCGGCAAGGGGCTGTCCGGGGGCAAGATCATCGTCAAGCCGCCGCCGGGCAGCACGTTCGCACCCGAAGAGAACATCATCGTCGGCAACGTCGCCTTCTACGGCGCCACCAGCGGCGAGGCGTACGTGTCCGGCGTTGCCGGCGAGCGCTTCTGCGTCCGCAACAGCGGCGCGTCCGCGGTGGTGGAGGGCGTGGGAGACCACGGCTGCGAGTACATGACCGGCGGCCGGGTCGCCGTGCTCGGGGCCACCGGGCGCAACTTCGCGGCCGGCATGAGCGGCGGCATCGCCTACGTGCTGGACATCGACGGCGAATTTCGCTTGAACTGCAACACGGAGATGGCCGACGTGCTGGCGCTGGAGGCAGAGGCGGATGTCGAGGAGTTGCGCGGGATGGTGGAGCGCCACCTGCGGTACACCGGCAGTCCGCGCGCCGCGCAGGTCCTGGACGGCTGGGCGGAGATGATCCCCCGCTTCGTCAAGATCTATCCTCGCGACTATCGGCGCATGCACGAGGCGGTGGCGCGGGTGCAGCAGGAAGGCCTGACCGGCGAAGCGGCGGTCATGGCTGCCTTCGAAGAGAACGCCCACGACGTGGCGGCCCGCATCTCGGGGAACTGACCGCGCCTGCCGCGGTCGCACGAAACCATGGGAAAACCGACAGGGTTCAAGGAAGTAGAGCGTCACCTGCCGCCGGACCGCGCCCCCGCGGAGCGCATCGGCGACTGGCTGGACTTCCACGGCCACGCCCCGGAGGAGCATCTCCGCTCGCAGGCGTCGCGCTGCATGGACTGCGGCACGCCGTTCTGCCACACCGGCGCGGGCCGCGCCGACACCCGGCAGACCGTGGGCTGCCCGCTGACCAACCTGATCCCGGAGTGGAACGACCTGGTCTACCGCGGGCTGTGGCACGACGCCCTGCGCCGACTGCACAAGACCAACAACTTCCCGGAGTTCACCGGCAAGGTATGCCCGGCGCCGTGCGAGACGGCCTGCGTGCTGGCGATCATCGAGCCGGCCGTCACCATCAAGAACACCGAGTGGTCGATCATCGAGCGCGGCTTCGAGGAGGGGTGGGTGCGCCCCCAGCCGCCCGCGGTCCGCACCGGCAAGCGGGTGGCGGTGGTCGGCTCGGGCCCCGCCGGGCTCGCCTGCGCTGACCAGCTCAACAAGGCCGGCCACCGGGTGACCGTGTATGAGCGCGCCGACCGCATCGGCGGCCTGCTCATGTACGGCATCCCCAACATGAAGCTGGAGAAGCACTTGGTCGACCGGCGCGTGCAGCTCATGCGTGAGGAGGGGGTGGCGTTCCGCACCGGCGTGGAGGTGGGCCGGAACCTGTCCGGGGCCGAGCTGCGGACGCAGAGCGACGCGGTGGTGCTCTGCTGCGGCGCCACCAATCCGCGCGACCTGCCGATCCCGGGCCGCGAGCTCGACGGCGTCCACCAGGCGATGGAGTATCTGCCGGTCAACACCAAGTGGCTGCTCGACGGCGAGCACGGACGCCCGCGCATCGACGCCGCCGGCAAGGACGTGCTGGTCATCGGCGGCGGCGACACCGGCACCGACTGCGTGGGAACGGCCATGCGCCAGGGCTGCACGTCCATGACGCAGATCGAGATCGTGCCGGAGTTCCCGCCGGAGCTGCCGTGGCCTGAGTTTGGCCGCACCTCCACCCCCGACTACGGGCAGGAGGAGGCGGCCGCCGCCTTCGGGACGGAGCCGCGCCGCTACAGCGTCACGGCGCAGAGCTTCACCGGCGACGCGGACGGCCGCGTGCATGAGGTCCACCTGGTGGACGTGGAGTGGAGCCAGGGCAGGCCGACGCCGGTCCCCGGCAGCGAGCGGGCGGTCCCCGCCGGCCTGGTGCTGCTGTCGATGGGCTTCCTGGGGCCGGAGAGCTTCCTGCTCGACGAGCTCCGCATCGACCGCGACGAGCGCTCCAACGCCGCCGCCGAGTACGGTCGCTTCACCACCAACGTGGATGGCGTGTTCGCCGCGGGCGACGTGCGCCGAGGCGCGAGCCTGGTCGTGTGGGCGATCATGGAAGGCCGCGGCGCTGCGCGCGAGTGCGACCGCTACCTGATGGGCTCCACTCTGCTGCCGTAGTTGCCACGCGGCAGGCTACCGTTTGCCTCGCCGAACCCGAACTACGAGTACCCCCAGGAGCGCATCAACGAGGCGCTGGCGGAACTGCCCCCGGTCGGCTGATCCGGAACGCGGGCGGGCCGAGCGTCGCCTCAGACGCCGGCCTGACGGGCCGCGGTCTCGGTGTGGTCGCGGAATTCGTCGAAGGAGCAGCTTCCGTATGACTGCGGACAGGCGAACGTCTGTTCCGTGCGCAGGAGGTCCGCGCGCGACTCGTTGAGGCGCAGGGCGCGGGCTACGAACTGCCCCCAGGTGCCGAGCCCGGCCTTGTGGTCGCCGCTGTACCGACCTGCGCTCGCTGCGCTCGTTCCACGCCGACTACCCGGAGGCAGTTTGTCTGCTCCTGCACCTGGGTGAGGAGGAGTTGTCCATCGACGGCGTCCTGTGCTTGCCGTGCGAGCGGTTCCTTCGCCGACTGCATCTGCGAGACGCGCTGTCATCGCGCGACTACACTCGCCTCCGATGAGATTCCCAACGCGGCAGATCGAGCGCTTCCGCCACGACGGCTACCTGGCCGTGCCCGGCTTCTACGGCGCGGACGAAGTCGCCGCGCTGCAGGCCGAGGTGGAGCGATTCAAGCGCGAGGGGCTGGTCCGTAACGTGGCCACGGACGGGGACGGCACGACCCACTCGACCACCAAGGCCAACCTGCAGCTCATCCCGCTGTTCGACAAGAGCGACCTGGTCCGGGCGCTGCCGTTTGACGCGAAGGTGGTGGAGGCCGTGAGCCAACTGATCGGCGACCCGTTCCTGCTGCACCTGGACCAGATGTTCCTCAAGCCGGCCCGCCACGGCGCCGGCACGGCCTGGCATCAGGACAACGCCTACTTCAGGATCGCCGACCCCCTGCGCGGCACGGCGATGTGGATCGCCATCCACGACGCCACCCTCGCCAACGGCACCCTGCACCTGATCCCCGGCAGCCACCGCGAGCGCTACGAGCACCGCCGCGACCTCGACTCCGACCACCACATCCGCGCTTGGCCGCCCGAGGAGCGGGCTGTGCCGATCGAGCTGGAAGCAGGCGGCGTCGCCTTCTTCTGCTACGGCACCGCCCATTGCACGCGGGCCAACGCCACCGACTGCGAGCGGGCAGGCATGGCGTTCCACTTCCTGCACGCCGACTACGCGGCCCCCGACCTGGTAGAGGGCGACCGCCGCACCCGTCCCTACGTGACCGGTCCCTGCGCCACCGGCGGCCGCGCGGAGTACTGCGTCGAGGTCGCGGGCACTTGGGAACGGGAAGTGGAACGCGTGAACGGCGCGCTGGACTCTGGTTGTGGGGCGACCAAGTCTCCATAGCGGTGGCGGCCGGGCTCGTGTATCCTCGTCTCGATGTCTGAGCGGTCTCAGTCCGTCATCGCCGACGCGCTCGCGCTGCCGCCCCTTACACCGTCCCGTACGAGCAGATCAAGAGACAACTCTCTCAACCGTGACGGTTGAGTTCCTGCCGCAGGCCCGAACGGAATGGGCCGAAGCCATCGCTTTCTACAACGAGCAACGCTCCAATCTTGGATACGAGTTCGCCATAGAGGTCGATCGTACCGTAGACCGGATCCGGCAGCATCATGGACATGCAGGAGGAGGCAGGCATGGCGGCACTCGGTGACGAGCAAGTTGCGTTCTTTCGCAAGTTCGGCTTCTTGATCTTTCGTCGATTATTGGGCGCCGACGAGGTCGAGACCATCGCGCGCGAAGCGGAAGTCGCAATCGAGGAGATCTATCAGGGCCGGGAAGGCGGCTACCGGGGAAGGTGGGCACCGCTCCAGCGCCCGTCCACCCCGTTCAGCGCCTCCCTGCTCGAGGACCCGCGTTTCTACGGCATCGCGACCGAGCTGTTCGATGAGAGTCTCATCGGCCTCATGTCCGACATGCTGGTATGGCTTGGCGACACCGTTTGGCACCGCGACCAGGATGTGCCCGGCAACACAGGACTGAAGTTCCTCTACTACTTCGACTCGCTTACGACGGAGACCGGCTGCCTGCGCGTCGTGCCGGGCTCCCACCTGGAGCCGGATCGAAGCGAGGTCGGCGACGTCGAGCCGGTACGCCTTGCCTCGGGCCAGGAACACTACATGCAGATCGTGCGCCAGCTCGCGGGCCGGGACCCCGCCGAAGTGCCGCCCGACCAGGTGCTGCTGCCGCCGGTGGCCGTGGAGACCGTCCCTGGTGACGTGATCGTCTTTGCGCTGCCGCTGCTCCACGCCAGCTTCGGCGGCGCTCCCAACCGGCGTATCGGCTCCAGCATTTACTGGGCTCCGTCAGGAACGCCGGAGCTGGCAGAGGCCCGGCGCCGCGAAGCGGGCATCATTCAGAGCAACCATCACCGGATGTTCAACTACCCGACCGACGCGCCGTTCGCGCACCCCGACTGGATCGCCGGGGCCGCGGGCAATCCCGTACGAGAGCGATGGGTGGAGTGCCTGCGCGACCTGGAGTGGATCCCGCGGCCGGTGTGACTCGGCCGGCAAATCCGGCAACATCATGGACATGTCGACTATCGCACCGTACGGCACGTGGGAGTCGCCGATCACCGCGGACCTGATCGTCCAGGACGCGGTGCAGCTCGGGTCGATCCAGCTCGACGGCTCCGACGTGTATTGGACGGAGATGCGTCCCGCCGAGGGTGGACGCACCGTGATCGTCCGGAGCACGCCGGACGGAGCGGCGCGGGACGTGACGCCGGCGCCGTTCAACGTGCGCACGCGGGTGCACGAGTACGGCGGGCTGTGCTTCTGGATCGCGGAGGGCGTGGTGTGGTTCGCCAACTTCGCCGACCAGCGGCTCTACCGGCACGAGCCGGGCGCGGCGCCGGTGGCCATCACTCCGGAGGGCGTGGACCTGCGCTACGGCGACGGCATGGTGGACCGCGCGCGGGGCCGCTTGGTGTGCGTCCGCGAGGACCACCGCGACGCGGGGCGCGAAGCGGTCAACACCGTCGTCGCGCTGGACCTGGCGGCCGGCGGTGCCGGCGAGGTGCTGGTGTCCGGCAGCGACTTCTACGGCTACCCGGCGGTGAGCCCCGACGGCACCCGGCTGGCGTGGCTGGCATGGAACCATCCGCACATGCCCTGGGACGAGAGCGAGCTGTGGGTGGCCGACCTGCGTGCCGGCGGCTCGGTCGCCGCGCCGCGGAAGATCGTCGGCGGCCGCGGCGAGTCGGTGTTCCAGCCGGAGTGGTCCCCCGACGGCGTGCTCCACTTCGTCTCGGACCGGAGCGGCTGGTGGAACCTGTACCGCTGGCGGGACGCTCAGTGCGAGGCGATGGCGCCGATGCAGGCCGAGTTCGGGGCGCCGGCATGGCAACTCGGCACCCGCACCTACGCCTTCGAGTCGGCAGGCCGCATCGTCTGCCGGTACGTGCGCGATGGCCGCTGGCACGTGGCGGCGCTGGACACCCGGAGCAAGCGGCTGGCCCCGGTCGAGACTCCCTTCACCGATCCGTCGCGTGGCGACATCAAGGCCGGCCGCGGGCGGGTGGTGATGGTCGCTGCCTCGGCGAGCCTCCCCAGTTGTCTGGTGTCGCTGGATCTGGCCAGCGGCCGGATCACTCGGTTACAGGAGTCGCAGAAGGTCACGATGGACGAGGGGTACCTCTCCGCCCCGCGCCCCCTCGCGTTCGAGACAGCGGACGGCAAGACCGCGCACGCCCTGTACTACCCGCCGCGCAACCGTGACTTCGCAGGCCCGCCGGAGGAGCGGCCGCCACTGCTGGTGATGAGCCATGGCGGGCCGACCAGCGCGGCCTCGACCGCGTTGAGCCTCGGCACCCAGTACTGGACCAGCCGCGGCATCGCGGTGGTGGACGTGAACTACGGAGGTAGCACCGGCTACGGCACCGCCTACCGGCGCCGGCTCAACGGGAAGTGGGGGATCGTGGACGTGGACGACTGCGTCAACGCCGCCCTGCACCTGGTCCGCGCCGGCGAGGTGGACGGCGATCGGCTGCTGATCACCGGCGGAAGCGCCGGCGGCTTCACCACGCTGGCCGCGCTGACCTTCCGCGACGTGTTCCGCGCCGGGGCCAGCTACTACGGGGTGAGCGACCTCGAAGCGCTTGCCAGGGACACCCACAAGTTCGAGTCGCGCTACCTGGACTCCCTGATCGGTCCGTATCCCGAGCAGCGCGACCGCTACCGGGCGCGCTCGCCGATCCACCACACCGACCGTCTCTCCTGCCCGATCATCCTGCTGCAGGGTCTGGAGGACCGGGTCGTGCCCCCGAGTCAGGCCGAGGAAATGCTTGAGGCCATGCGCCGGAAAGGGCTGCCGGTCGCCTACCTGCCGTTCGCCGGCGAACAGCACGGCTTCCGCAAGGCCAAGAACGCGAAGCGCGCCCTCGAAGCCGAGCTCTTCTTTTACTCCCGCATCCTCGGCTTCACCCCGGGCGACGCGATCGAACCGGTAGCGATCGAGAACCTCTAGCCCGAAGTTCCAGGAGCGAAATTGCCTGAAGTCCTTGTGGTCAGGGTAGTTTCTCAATGGTGCAGGTTCCTGTGCATGGCTACATGCGGGGCGTGACCCCAAGCAGCTCGAAACAGCGCTGCTGAACCGGCGTCGGGTGCGTGTGCAGCGTGAACGTGCTGCCGCCCTCTGCAACCTGCATCGTGTTCGCCGTCAGCGTGCCCAGCTCAGTGATCAGCGTGCGAAAGCTGTGCACCGGCAACCCGTCCTCGGTGCGCTTGCTCGACGCCTTGGCCGCCGCGGCCGCCGATCGCTGCCGGAGCCACCTCGGAGACCCGCTTGCGCTCGGCGCCCTGTCGATCGTGATCGTCGAACAGCAACGGCGCCAGCGAGCGCCGCATGTGCCACTCCACGTAGTAGGCCAGCATGCACAGCAGCACGTGCGCCCGCACCCGATCGGCGCGCCGGTGGTGAATCGGGCGCACCTTCAGGTCCACGGACTTCATGCACCGAAACGCCCGCTCCACCTTCGACAGCCCCTTGTAGGCGCGCACCGTCTGCGCCGCGTCGAGCACCTGCGGCTCCACGTTGCTGCGCACGATGTACAGCCCGTCCAGCGCCTGCTCGGCGTCGATCTTGGCCTCATCGCGCCGAAAGCTGAACGACTCGGAGGTGATCTCGGTCACGAAGTGCTTGCCCACCTTGTAGTGATTGATCACCTTGCCGACCCGCATGCCGATCTCGGCCTCGCCCCGTAGCGGCTGATGGACGCGCTGGGTGGCCTGAGCGATCGGGGCCAGCTTCTGCTCGGTGGCCTGTAGCAGCTCCTGGCGCTTGCGCTCCCGTTCGTCGGCCAGCAACGGGTTGCGGCACACGATCAGCCGCTCGCCCGGAAACTCCTCGCTGGTGATCTCGGCCAGGTCGCGCTCGTCGAACAACGACGGCGCCACCTCGCCGGCGGCCACCAGCTTGCGGATCGTCGGCGCGCGCAGCGTGGTGATCCAGCGCAGCCCCTCCACCTCTTGCAGGTCCTCGCGGATCCTCGCCGCGCTCAGCATCCCGCGGTCGCCGACCAGCACCACCCGCGTGAGCCCGAAGCGGGTGCGGATCTTGTCCACCTGCGCGCTCACCGTCTTCGGGTCGGCGGTAGAGCCAGGGAATACCTCCACCGCCACCGGACAGCCTTCCTGGGTGCACAGCAGCCCGAACACGATCTGCAGCGTGCCCGACTTGCCGTCACGGCTGTGTCCCAACTGCGCCAGCTCGCAGTGGCTGCCCTCGAAGTAGGTCGAGCTCACGTCGTAGAGCACCAGCGTGTGCTCGCTGAGGTGCTGTTCGGCCAGGCGGTCCTCGATCGCCGCCTGGCGCCCGACCAACCAGTCCATCGCCTCGTAGAGCTCGTTCTCATCGACCTCCCCCAACCGCAGCGACTCGCCCAGGGTGGACACGGCGCTGGGCGGTGAGAGCGCGCGGGCGGTGGCCAGTTTGGACTGCGCGTCGATGACGCGGGCGGTGATCATGGCGATGATCAGCTCGCGCGAGCGGCTGGCCTTGCGGGCGATGAGGGTATGGAGTCCGAGCTGCTTGAGGATGCCCAGCACGGCGGCGACGTGGCCGTGGGGCAGCGAGCGCGTGAGCAGCAACGCATCCGAGACCGAGGCGAAGGCGTGGCCGCCCTTGAGCAGGGTGCGCAAGCCGTCGACCAGATCAGGGGGCCATTTGGAGAGGTTCGCGAGCGTGCGCTTCTTGACCTTGCCGTGCTCGCGGTAGGACTCGCGGAGCAGGATGGCAGGGGGAGAGGAGCGGTTGGGGACAGACTCGATGTACATGACTACTGATCTGTGGCAACAGAATACACACAAGTCACGATATGTCAAGATCAAATAGCATGTATCTCGCCGCTATTCACCACCATCTACATGGACACGAAACGACGCCAATCAGCACGCAGATCACCTTTCAACTAATTTCTGTCAATGAAGTTACGAGAGATTCACGCTCTGGAACTTCGGTCTAGCTAGTGGACCGTACCATCTGCTTTCGTACTGTGATTGGAGGTATGGGAGAGGGAATCGTATTGACCGAAGCCGAGCATCGCGAACTCACCAAGCGGGCCAGGAGTCGCACTGGTCGAGCCGAGGATGCGCGCCGTGCGCGCGTCATTCTGCTGCTCGCTGAGCGACTCACGTGGGACGTAGTGTGCGAACGAGCCGAGTGCAGCCGCGGCTTCGTGGCGATGTGGGCTGGCCGCTTTCGGGCCGAGCGATTGGCAGGACTGTACAGCCGGCACCGCGGTCAGAAGCCGTTTCGCTGCACGCCGAGCGTGGAGGCCAGGATCCTCAACGCCACGCGCAAGGCGCCGACCGATGGCGCCACGCACTGGAGCACGCGCCGCCTGGCGGCGAAGCTGGGAGTGTCGCACGGCACGCTGGCGCTGTACGCGGCGTTCAATACGAAGACCGGCGAGGTGCTCGGCAAGACCGCCACGCGGCACACCTCGGAGCAGTTTGTGGCGTTTCTGCGCGAGATCGTGGCGCATCAGCCGGCCGGCCAGGAGATTCATGTGATCGCCGACAACCTGTCGGCGCACAAGATGAAGCGAGTGCAGGAGTTTCTGAGCGACCATCCGACGGTGCGGCTGCATTTCACGCCGACCTACTCGTCGTGGTTGAACCAGGTGGAGCTGTGGTTTGCGAAGATCTCGCGCGACGTGATCACCCGCGGAGTGTTCAGTTCAGTGGCGGATCTGAAGAGCAAGCTGATGAGATACATCCGCGAATACAACAAGAATCCGCGGGTCGTGAAGTGGCATTATGTTGATCCGTCACGACACATCGGTGCATGAATTCTCGTTACAGTCCACCTAGATCCACCCGGACGGCGGCAGGAAGTGGAAGCGCGGCCGGTAGCGGTCGTCGATCGCGGCCGGGCCGCTACTCCTCGGTGACGAAATGCTGGTACAGCGGCTGCACGTCGGCCGGCAACCGCTCGAACACCTCGCGGCGCATGGGCACGGCGTCGTAGTTCTTGCCGCCGGTGGCCAGGACCATGCGGTCGTGGTCGGGGGTGCCGCGGATCGACGGCGTGAGGTTCAGCCACCACGGCGCGTAGCGGATGATCAGCGCCACGCGCAGGTCGTCGCTCACGTTGGCCGCGACCGCGTGCCACAGGCGGCTGTCGTAGAGCAGTACGCTGCCGGCGGTGCCGGTGACCTGGAGCTGGTCGGGGTGGGGGCCGTCCTTGTCGAAGCCCTGCAGGGTCTCGCCGGCCGGGTTGTCGGTGAACTTGTGGCTGCCGGGGACGATGAAGGTGCCACCGTTGTCGGTGGTGAAATCGGTGAGCATCCAGATGCCGGACAGGTGCATGAGCGCGTCGGGGTAGGGCGCCTTGACGTGGGTGGAGTTGGTGGCGTTGTAGGGCCAGTCGGAGTGCCAGTAGCCGCGCGTGCTGCCGGGGTTGGTGATCACGCAGTCGGTGCAGGAGATGCGCACGAAGTCACCGAACAGCGCGGTGGCGACGCCCAGGATGCGCGGGTCGGATAGATATTCGGCGAAGCACTGCGTCTCGTTGATCACCTGGCGCAGGTTGTCCACGCCGGGGGAGCCGACGCGGTGGCCGCGCGAGCGCGTCTTCTCCAGCTCCGCGAGGGCCTGCGCGTGGTTGGCGCGCTGCGCGGCGAACACCTCGTCGCGCACGTGGCCGACCTTGTCGGCCGGGATCACGCCAGGGACCACGCAGTAGCCGTGGCGGCCGAGCGTATCGACGATCTCCTCGATGGTGCTGCCGGTGGCGGGGCTGCGCCCGGGAGCAATGGTACTCATAACAGGCAGGGATTATAGCAAACGGGCGTTCACGGCGCCGGTGCGAGCTCGATCCGGTGCGTGCCGCCGTTCAGCCCAAGGATCACCGATTCCGGTGACAGGTCGACGCCATCTGCCGTTCCGGCACCGGCAGGGATGGCAAGCGTGCTGTCGTCGCGGGTCAGGCGCAGGTCCGTGGCGGCGTCGCGAGGCAGGACGACCTCGGTCTCGAGCCCGTCGGAAAGGTCGACCTGAACTGTCAGGGCAGCGTCGCGTCGCTGCCAGCGCACGCCGATCGGCCCGCGCGCCGACGGCAGCACGCCGCGCGCCCAGCGCAGGTCCGCGACCGCCGGCGGCGCGATCCGGCAGCGGGCGAAGCCGGGGGCCGGCAGGATGCCCAGGACGTGGCGCGACAGCGTCCACGCGGGGGTGACCGACGATGAGTGCACGAGCCCGGTCAGCTCGCCCGAGTAGGGGCTGGGCGAGGCGAACTGCGGCTCGGTGGTGAAGCGCGACTCCGCGCGCGCCATGGCGCCGCGCTCGCGCGCGAACATGCTCCAGCTCTCCCACATGCGGCGGTTACCGGACAGGAACCAGCTAGCGAGAAGGTGCCCACCAAGGAGTTGAGAGTCGGTGTTGTGCTCTACGGAGGCGTGTCCCTTGCGGTCTACATCAACGGGGTGGTCACCGAGATCTGAATGCACTGCGTGCGTCTCGGCATGCGGCGCTCGACGACAGCAAGCCCGGCGGAGCCACGGCCGAGGTGTACGGCAGGCTTCTCAAGGAGCTCGCCTGCCGGGGAGCGACGGAACGACTCGAGATCGTGGTCGACACGGTAGCCGGAACGTCCGCCGGCGGTATCACCGGCGTTGCTCTCGCCAAGGCGATCGTCGACGGCGGTGACATGCGCCAACTCGGCGAGACCTGGATCGAGAAGGCCGGCATCAAGAAGCTCAGGACTCGGCCCCGGCGGCGGCTTGGATGCCGCAAGCGCCTGGCGATGAACGCCATCAGCTGCCTGTTCCGCGCGGTCGGCGACATCCGGGACAAGATCGATGAGCTACCAGGGATCACGTGGGAGTGAGCAACCAGGTGTACTCGCTGGCGACCTCGAAGTCCGGCAACAAGGCGCCGCTGGACGGTGATTATTTCACGCACATGATCGTCTCGACCCTGGAGAACATGGGACGGTCGCGCCCGACGCGGATCGGCGCCCATCAGCGATTCGACCTGTATCTGACGCAGAAGGACTATGGGCTGACCTACGCGGGCCGGGCGACGGCCGGGTTTCCGGTCGCATTCCCTCCGGCGAACTACTCGACCGTTGCAGCCGCATACTCGGATGCACGGACGGACACAAGTTCGTCCTCGCGTGATGCGTTCGTATCCGAGCACTTGCGCGAGCACGAGCTGGCAGGATGCGGCTACGAACCGGATCGGACGTGGACTGCAGTGCTCGATCGCGCGGAACAGTCGCTGCTGTCCCCGTGCGAAGATCGGCCGAAGGACGACAACTGACTGCGGTGACGCCGGTCTGCTCGACCGCCTCGTGCCTGAGGACTATGATCGCGCTGGCTTGGAAGTCCTCGCGCCGGATCGCGAGATGGCTCCCCTGCCGACCCCGCGCCGGTAATCGCCCCAAGGATCGAGTCAGGAGCCGCCATGCCCTTTGTTCGCCAGCGTTACGGAAAGGCCAACGTGCGCGTGCTGCGTGTACAGCGCGCCGCGGACCGCCACCGGGTGCGTGAGAGCCGCGTCACCGTCACCTTGGACGGCGACTTCTCTCGCGCCTACACGGACGCCGACAACGCGCCGGTGGTGGCCACCGACACCATGAAGAACCTGGTGAACGTGCTGGCCCTGCAGCACCTGGACGCGGCCAACGAGTCGTTCGCCCTGACCGTCGCGCAGTGCTTCCTGGACCGGTACGGCCACGTCGCGGAAGCGCGCGTCCGGGTCGACGAAACGGTCTGGGGCCGCATGCGCATCGACGGCCGCGATCACGAGCACGGCTTCGTGCGGGCGGAGGGTGGCACCCCGTTCGCCTGCGCCACGGTGACCCGATCGTCGCGCGCGGTCGAAGCCGGCTTCCACGACTTCCCGATCATGAAGACCACGGGTTCGGGCTTCGTCGACTACCTGCGGGACGAGTACACGACGCTGGCGCCGACCACCGACCGCATCCTGGCCACGCGCATGACGGCGGCATGGCAGTTCGAATGCGGAACGCTCGGCGACGACGCAGGCTACGACGCGGTGTCAGGCGCGATCCGGCAGGCGCTCCTGCGGGTCTTCGCCACCACCTACAGCCGCTCGGTGCAGGACAGCCTGTACCGGATGGGCGAGGCCGCGCTAGCCGCCGCGCCCGACGTCAGCCAGATCACGCTGCGCATGCCCAACGTCCACTACCTGCCGATCGACCTGTACCCGTTCGGGGAGGACGCCCGCGGCAAGGTGTTCCTGCCCACGGACGAGCCGAGCGGCCAGATCGAAGCGACGCTGCGGAGGGAGTGATGGGCACGCTCACCACACACGTGCTGGACACCGCACAGGGCAGGCCGGGCGCCGGCATCCGAGTAGAGCTCTTCGACGTGACCGAAGGGCGCCGCCCGGTCGCCTCCGCCCGCACCAACCAGGACGGGCGCTGCGACGCGCCACTGCTCGAGGGCGACGCCTTTCGCACGGGGCAGTGGGAACTGGTGTTTCACGTCGGCAAGTACTTCGCGGCGACCGACTTGCCGACCGCCGATCCACCGTTCCTGGACCGGGTCACCATCCGCTTCGGCATCGCCGCCGACGCCCACTACCACGTGCCGCTCCTCGCGGCGCCGTGGGGCTACACCACCTACCGCGGCAGTTGAGCAGGCAGCGGTCGCTGCCGTCAGGTGACCGCCGCCATGTGCTTCAGGGACTCACGGGCGGCGCGCTGCGCGGTCGCGACCTGCTTCCTGGTCATCTGATCGGCGAGGTAGTCGCGCATGTTGCGCGCCTCGTGATCGCCGCTGGCGACGAACTCCACCCAGGTCGTCAGGAAGCGCGGCACGGCCGCGCCCTCCGCGCGCGCCGCGAGATCGAACCACATGTACGCCGCCACCAGATCCTGGGCAACCCCCTGGCCATGCAGGTAGGAGAGCCCGAGCGCGAACTGAGCCTTCTCGTCCCCCTGGTCGGCCGCGCGACGGAACCACGTGACGGCCTCGGCGTAGTCATGCGGGGCGCCGACCCCCAGCCAGTGCATGAGCCCGAGGTTGAACTGGCCGCCCGCATGCCCCTGCTCGGCTGCCAGGCGGTACCACTTGGCCGCCTCATGGTAGTCTTGGCGAACGGCATAGCCGTCGTGGTACATGCAGCCGAGCTCGAACTGGGCGTCAGGGTCACCCGATTTCGCGTCGCGTCGCGCATCGGTTCCGAGCATACGTATCGATGATCGTCACCTCTTGATTGCGGCCTTAGCCGCGAGAATCCCAAGTTCTCATTTCTCGGACGATCAGGAAGATCAGGGAAGCGTGACGGCGCGAGATGCGCTGAGGATTCTGACCGTGGCCGAGGAGACCCTGCACCAACTCGCCCGCGAGCACGGCAAGGAGATCGCCACCCACCTGTACGGCCAGGATCAACGCCGAGACGTACGCCATCTGCAAGGCCGACCTGCTGCCGAAAGGCGAGGGCGAGGCCGCCGACAACATCGTGGGCGATCCCGAGTACTCCCTGGTGACCCGCTCCACGGATATCCTGACAGACGGTCCGAAGGAGGCTGAACATGACGAGTGGCGAAGTAAGACGGTTCGATTGTGTCTGACCATGAGAGCTATTCGCGATCAAATCAGCGCCGAGATTGCTGAGATGAGCTTCGCCGAACGGTCCCGCTGGCTTGATACGCACCGTCACGCTGATCCTGCGCTGCAACGGTTGGCGGAGCGACTCGGCCAACGGAACCTATGATCACACGCGTCGAGGCGCTCAATTTCCGCTGTCTGCGGTACGTGCACCGTCCGATGAACCCGTTCCACGTATTGGTCGGCCCGAACGCATCCGGCAAGACGACGTTCCTGGACGTCATCGGGCTCCTGGGCGACATCGTGTCAGGTGGGCTGGACTACGCTCTGTCCGAGCGCACGCCCAACCCGCAGGATCTGCTGTTCGGACGCTGCGGCAGCCGACTCGAACTCGCGGTGGAGGCGACCGTGCCCGCCGCGCTTCGCCAACCCGATGCGCAGCAGTGGAACACGGTTCGCTATCAGGTCGCGCTCGGTTACGATGACACCGACCGCCAGTTCGAGTTCAAGGCTGAGACGTTGCTGTTGAAGAAGGCCACCGAATCGGGGCCGAGTCAGCGCGAACTGTTCCCGACGCCGCCGGCGCCGCCCGAGTCGCTGTTGGACAGTATCAAGAAGCGCGACAACAAGGTGTTGGTCAACAAGGCGTCGGGCGGCAACGACAACTTCTACAACGAGTCCAGCCCCGCAAACCAAAGCTGGGCGCCGTCGTTCAAACTCGGAACGCAGCGGTCGGCGCTGGGCAACCTTCCGGCCGACCAAAGCTCGTTTCCGACGGCGACGTGGTTTCGGGAGTACCTTGGCGCCGGCATTCAGCGGTTCACCCTCAACAGTGCTGCGATCCGGCAGCCGAGTCCGCCGACGCGGGCCGCCGGATTCCTGCCCGACGGGTCCAACGTCTCCTGGGTCGCCCGCCGCCTCCGGCAAGACGACCCCGCACGCCACGCTTCGTGGATCGCGCATCTGCGCACGGCGCTGCCCGATCTGGAAGACATCGAGGCGGTGGAGCGCCCCGAAGACCGCCATTGCTATATGGTGTACCGGTATGCTGGCGGCGTGGCCGTGCCGTCGTGGCTGGTCTCCGATGGCACGCTCAGGTTGACCGGTCTCACGCTGCCGGCCTATCTGCCCGACCTGGAAGGTGTCTTCCTGGTTGAGGAGCCGGAAAACGGCATCCACCCGAAGGCGGTGGCCACGGTGTTCGATTCGCTGTCATCGGTGTATGGCGCTCAGGTGTTGATGGCGACCCACTCACCGGTCGTGCTCAACGCGGCGAATACGAAAGACGTGCTTTGCTTCGCGCGCGACGATGCGGGTGCGACCGACATCGTCTCCGGGACCGAACATCCTCACCTGCAGGCTTGGCGCGGCGACGCGGACCTCGGCACCCTGCTTGCGGCCGGGGTACTGGGATGATCCGCCGGGACCTCGTGGTCCTTGCCGCCGACAAGGACTTGGAACACGCGTTGCGCGGGTTGCTGTCCCGTCACGAGTCGCTGCCCATCCGGCAGATCGTGTTCGACATCTTCGTAGACCCCCAGCATGACGCCGCTTGTGCGAGACGTGGCGTTTCGTTCCTCTCTCAGTTTTCCCAGCAGTACCGATACGCACTGCTGATCATGGATCACGAAGGCAGTGGCCGCGAGAAGATATCGGCAGATGACTTGCAGGAAGCGCTGAATCAGGAATTTCGGGCATCCGCATGGGGCGAGCGGGGCAAGGCAATCGTCCTGGCCCCGGAGCTGGAGATCTGGGTCTGGAGCGACTCCCCGCACGTCGACGCCGTGGCCGGTTGGGCAGATAGAAGGCCGCGGCTCCGCCAGTGGCTGAACGATCATGGCCTGTGGGATGACCAAGAGTCGAAGCCACGGCGGCCAAAGGAGGCGTTTCATGCCGCCCTGCATGCGTCGGGTGTAGCGCGCAGCGCATCGCTCTACCAACAGCTCGCTAAACGAGTATCCCTCAACCGGTGCGCCGATCGTTCCTTTCATGACTTGCGCGCCATTCTGCGAGAGTGGTTTCCAAGAGGAGAACAACGAGGAGGCGGGCGAGCACTGCGCCTCGCGCAACGCGGTCCGACGGACTGATGCCAGTGACGTGCCGGCTCCGATGCGAGGGAGGTAGGAACATGAAGACCACGCGAGAGATTCGTGATCGCCTCAGTGTCGAGCTGGCCGGGATGTCCCCTGAGGACCGGGTCCGGTGGCTCAATAGCAGAGGTTTCTCGGACCCGCTCCTGCGCCGCCTCATCAATCGGCTCCGGCCACAGGAAGGTCGAGAGGGCGAGTCCGCTCTGGTGCGCTCGACCGGCAGTCCTTGCCCCGACGCGATTCCGTCCGCCGCCCGCCAGGGAAGCGAGCGATGACGACCATGGAGGACTGACGGCATATCGTGAAGCCCGCAAGGAAGACGAAGTGACAACCGCCAACTCAAGCCCTCCTCCACCAAGACGTACTGGCGCTGCAGGTCCAGCCAGAAGCGAGGGCTGTTGCCAAAGTGGGTCTTCAGGAAATTCGTGTGGAAAGGGCGATCACCGGGTGACACCGTCGGGGTAGAGATCAAGACCGCCGAGGTGAAAGTAGATGGCGTTGCGGAATCGCTTGCGGTTGCGCAACCCTCGCGCTGAGTACTTCAGTTTCTGAATCCCGGCGTTGATCGACTCGGCCCGAGCGTTGGTCACCTTGTCCACGACGGCGGTGAGGATCCCGTCCAGGTGGCGCTTGATCATCCGCGCCACCTTCTTGACCGGCTCCAGCCGGCAGCGGATCGCCGAGCGGTACCATGCCTGCCATGCCTTGCGCGCCCAGGTGCGGCTGCGGTACGCCCACAGCGTCATCGCATGCTCCTTGTAGCCCCACGCACGGGCGGTCTGCAGGGCGCTTGAGCGTAGCTCGGCGAATTGCTCCCAGCGCTCCTCATCCATATTCTCGGGGTTCCTCAGCCACACGTAGCGGCTGCCCTTCAGCCGCTGATCGTCCTCGCCGGCCAGCCGGCGGTGCTCGGCGCGCCGCACCCGGTCAACGGCGTCCCCGAGGTGTCCGGCAACGTGGAACGTGTCGAACGCGATCTTCTCGTGTGCCTCCGCCACATACTGGGTTCGTCAGGCTGACCGCGGCCGGCGCCGGGCAGGCGGTGGCCAACACGGTCGGCCTCGACTTCTACAACCACACCAGCTTCCCGCGGCGGGTCTACGGCTACGAGGGACACGACCCGGAGTGGCCGGTCCCCGCATACCGGGAGTGGGAGCGGTGCCACGGGCCGGACGGCCGCTGCACGGAGCACCTGGTCCGCATGTACAAGGAGGATGTCCTCGGGGAGACGCGGTTCGACGAGCTCACCACCCGGTACCGCGGCCCGCTGGAGTCCATTCACGGCCAGTTCTTCTACCGGATGATCACGTCGGACGTGGACGTGGATGACGTGTGGGGCGACTACGTGGCCGAGTGGCTGGCCGCCGGCGGCCAGGCGCTGTACGACGAGCTTGCCAGGCTCGACTACACCGTGGCCGATCTGGTGGCGGGACAGGTACGGCGGCAACCGGATCCGGACGCTTGATATGACTATCTGATAGACATGGTAGTCATACGAGATCAATCGCCATCGTCAGGCTCAAGGCAACGCTGAGCGCCGAGCTGAGGCGGGTTCGGCAGGGGGAGTCGGTCACTGTCCTCGATCGGACGACGCCGGTTGCCGTGCTCGCTCCCGTGCCCGACGCGGTCCGCTTGGTGCAGCCGGCCGCAAGGCCGTATGCCTATCGCCGGTTGCCGCCATTGACGTCGTGTGATCCGTTGCCGCACCTGGACGAGGAGCGGGGCGAGCGGTGACAGCCTACCTGGACTCCTCGGTGCTGCTGCGTCACATCCTGCTGTGAACGCGATCGAATCGTCTCTCGGGCGGCTGCGTCCTCGGCGATCCAGCGTCGCCAGTTCTCCTCGTCCGGATCCAGGAAGCCGCAGTTGGCGCGCTGGACGAACTGGGCGTCCACGCCGAGCAGGCGCAACAGCCTCCGGTCGCCGCGCGCCCGCGCCCGGGCGATGACCGCCTGCGACACCGGCCCCTGGTAGTTGGCGCGGTGCTTCAGCCACGAGTGGTTGAAGGTGAGGAAGAACAGGTAGCGGTGATCGGTGGATCGGTTGACCGTCCCGGAGTGCAACATGCTGCAGTGGAACACGGCGACGTCGCCGGCTTCGGGGTAGACGATCACCTCCTCCGGGTGCGGCTGCCGGGCCTGCTCGCGGGTCATGCGCAGCGCCCGCATGTGCGAGCCGGGGATGATGCGCAGCGGGCCGCTCTCGTCGGTCAGGTCCTGCAGGTAGGACAGCGCGTTGAACAGCAGCGGCCGATGGTACACGCCGTCCTCGGGGAAGAACGCGAACATGTCGCGGTGAAACCCCAATACGGGGCTGTCGGCCGCTTCCTCCGGCGGCGTACGCCGGTAGGTGATCGATTCGAGTTGGACGTGGGGGCCGACCACCATCTCGGCAAAATCGAGCAGCCGCTCGTGTGCAAGCGCCCGCAGCACGAGCTGCGGCTGGTGTTCGAGCACGTCGACGAACACCGACGGGCGGCTTCCGTCGGCGGTGGGGATGCGGTCGGCGATGTCCTCGAACGCGGCCCGCATCTCCCGGACCCACCCGGCATCGAGCATGCCCGGGAACACCGTGAACCCGTCCCGCTTGAACTCGGCAAGATGCTCGTCGAGTGTCTTCATGATCAGCCTCCGGACGCGGTCCGAAGGTATCCGCTGCCGTGGCGCGCCGAAACCCCGGCCCGCTCACTGCGTGGACGGGATGGTCTGAGACCGAGCCCCGCGGTACGTTGCGCTCATGGAACGAGGGGAGCCGGGATCCGTGACCATGGGCGCATCCGGGTTGCGCCTGCCGCGGATCGGTCTGGGCACCGGGCTGCACGGCGAGGTGTCGGAGCGGCGGTCGGTGGCCACCATCGAGCACGCCATGGAGCGCGGCGTGCGCTTCTTCGACACCGCTCCGCTGTACGGCAACGGGCTCGCCGAACAGCGGCTCGGCATCGCCCTGCGCGGCGTGCCGCGTGACAGCTACGTGCTCACTACCAAGGTGGGCATCCTCTCCGGAGGCGTGGCCGGCGACTTCGACTACGACTTCAGCGCGCCCGGCGTGGAGCGCTGCTTCGACCGCAGCCTGCGCCGGCTCGGCATTGAGCGCATCGACATCCTACACCTGCATGAGCCTGAAGGGTTCGCCCAGCAGGTGCTGCGCGAAGCCCTGCCGCTGGTGGCGGGGTGGCGCGAGCAGGGCCTGATCGGCGCGGTGAGCGCCGGCGTCAACCACTGGCATATGGTGGAACCGTTCGTCGAGCACCTGGACTGCGTGCTGCTGGCGGGGCGCTACACGCTGCTGGAGCAGGGCGCGTTGCCGTTCCTGGATCGCCAGCGGCGCTCAGGGCGTCCGGTGCTCGGCGCCGGCATCTTCAACAGCGGCATCCTGGCCACCGGCCCGCGCGGCGGCACGCGATACAACTACCTTCCGGCACCGCCGGAGGTGCGGGAGCGGGTGGGCCGCCTCCAGCAGGTGTGCGAACGCCACGGAGTGGAGCTGCCGCACGCGGCGGTGCAGCTCGTGGCCGCGCAGCCGGCCATCGCCTCGTTGATCTTCGGCGCCTGCAGCCCGGCCGAGCTGGATCAGGCGCTGGCCGGCATGAGCGCAACCCCGCCGCCGGCCCTCTGGGCGGAACTGCGCGCGGCAGGGCTGCTCGAACCCGGTGCTCCGGTCCCCGAGCCAGGGTAGCGAAGCCGGAAACTCGTAGTCTCCCGTTCCGCGCGAGTCGTATCATCGGCGCATGAAACCGAACGTTGCCGTGCTCGGTGCCGGCGCGATGGGATCGCTGTTCGGCGGCACGCTCGCGGAGGGCGGCCTGGACGTGACCCTGATCGACGTCTGGCGCGACCACGTCGACGCCATCAACGACGGCGGCCTGCGCATCGCTTGTGCGCCTGGAAACAGCACGAATCGTATGTGTTGTAGATGAACAGCGTCGGCCGTGGGGCCATCAGGGCCGACAGGACGTCGTAGTCGGCGACCGTGCACAGGTCGGCGCGGGGAGCTGCTCGGCATCGCCGATGTCCGCCCGATCGCGGCGGGCGAACACGGGCATGTGCCCGGCCACCGGAACCGCGACCGTGTGCCCAGAGGTCCGGCGCCGTCAGCACCAAGCCGAGCAGTGTCGCCGTGCACGACATGAGTATCCGGTTCGTCATGGGATTCCTCCACCCGTTCGAGCGGGCGAAGTGACCGCCGGTCCGCCGCCTGCTCTCGTGTTGTGCCTGCAAGCGCAGTCGACGCTCAGACCCTTGCACGCCCGCGCAATGGCGTCAACGAAGGACGGCGGGAGGATTCAGTACACCGGAAATCCCAGGACCGTGCGCTGCTCCAGGGTCAGCTCCGCGAGTTGCCGGTCGTCGAGCGCCTTGACCTCGGAGTAGTCGGGCGCGGCCGAGGTGACGCCGACCAGCCGCCTGGCGGCGTCGGACATGCGCTCGACGGCCGCCGGGGGCAGCATGCGGATGCTGTCGGTCTTGCCGCGCAGCCACGGGCGCAGGTAGTAGCCGATCACCGTCCAGCGCGGCTCGTCGCCGCGGTTGATGCCGCCCTGGTGCCAGAGCGCGGCGTCCCAGACGATCGCGGACCCGGCGCGCGCCTCGACCTGCACGGCGCCGCTCGGGTCCAGGTCCGGGTCCGGCACCGCGCACGACCGGTGCGAGCCGGGCCAGAGCAGGGTGGCGCCATTGCTGTGGTCGAAGTCCACCAGGCACCAGACCACGTTCAGCGCCATCGGGAAGTGCGTGCCGCCGGCGAACGGCAGCACCGTGTAGTCCTCGCGGTCGACGTGGACCTGGAACCCCTTGGCGGCGTCCCGCCGGCCCGTCGGCATGGGAACGCGGATGTTGCCGTCGTACAGCAGCGCGCCGTCGCCGAGCACGGCGCGCACGATGTCCATCACGGGCGGGTTGAGGTAGAATTCATAGAAGTGCGGGTGCTTGCCGACGATGGCGTGGGCGTTGCGCAGGTTGTCGGTCTGCGTGCCGGTGGAGCGGGCCACCGGCGCCTCGGCGTCGAGCAGCTCGCGCACGGCGCGGCGCGTGGCGGCGGTCTCCACCGCCGGCAGCGCGTCGGGCACGATGGTGTAGCCCCGCTCGGCCAGCTCCGCGAGCCGGGCGTCGAGGGTCATCGGTCGGTCAGCTCCGGAAGCCTTCGGCCTCGTAGAACCCGCGCGACTGGTCGACGGTGCGCTCGGTCTCCTTCAGGAAGCCGAGCAGGCCGTCCAGGACCTCGGACAAGTCAGGGCGGTTGGGATTGGCCGCGCCGCCCTGCAGGATCGCCTGTGTGGTCTTGGGCAGGTACGTGCACAGGTAGCCGTCGTAGCCGATCCCCTTGAGGATCCTGAAGATCTCCTGGTAGTCGCCGTGGCCGGTGCCGTGCTGGCAGTGGTTGGTCTCGTTGAGGTGGAAATGCCTGATGTGGCGGCCGGCCTGGCGCAGCGCGTCCGGGATCGAGCCTTCCTCGACGTTCATGTGGTAGACGTCCGGCTGGACGCCGAGGTTGTCCAGCCCCAGCTCTTCGATGTAGTTGACCGCCTCGTAGAGGGTGGTCAGCACCTCCGGAAGTCCCTCGTAGGTGTTCAGCGGCTCCAGCAGGATGGTGATGCCGCGCGGCGCCGCGTGCGCGCAGATCTCCCGGATCGACTGGCGGAAGCTGTCGCGCAGCGCCGCCACCGGCTCGACCGGGAAGGGGAGTTGCGGGACCGCCGGCTGCGCGGCGCAGAGCTCCGTGTAGCTGGCTCCCAGGTCCGCCGCCAGGTCGACGACGTCCTTGGCGTACTGCACGGCGCTGGCGCGCTTGGCGGGGTCGGTGCTGGCCAGGTTGCGCTCCTCGCCCGCGTGGTAGTAGCCCCAGGCGGCGAGCACCTCCGGAATTGCCAGGCCGTAGTCCTCGGCCCGCTTCCGCCATTCGCGGGCATCCACCGCCTGCGGGTTGCCGGGCAGGTCGACGCCGTCGTAACCGGCCTCCCTGGCTGCTCGGAGCACCACGTCGGGCTCCTTGAGCACGTGGTAGCCGACCCACTCGAGGGTGTCGCACTGCAGGCTGTACTTGAAGGACATGCGGGCGATTCTACCCGATGGCATCGGAAACAGAGAGGCCGCACCACCACTTTCGTGCCAGGACGGTGTGATGGTGCGGCCGCGACCGAGGGCTGGCGCGGGCCTACAGGCCCATCTCCTTCGCCTTGGCCGTGATCGCCGCCACGGCGTCCGCGTAGCCGTTGGCGTTCCACTCGTCGATCATCTCCTGGTACAGCTCCTCGTTGGACTTGCCGGAGTCATCGATGATGAACCGGGCCCAGGAGGCGCCGGCGTCGATGGTCAGGTTCTGCTTCTCGGGAACGTCGATCGCCTGCACGGCGGGAATCGCCGGCGTGTCCTTGCCGCCGACCGAGTGGAACCATTCGATCTCGGCGATGGAAGCGTTCCGGACCTCCGCGGGGATCTTCGGGTTGACGTACTGCACGTTGTCCTCGGGCCAGTTGGCCAGGTAGGAGAAGCCGCCGGCAGCGCTCATGATCGGGTAGAGATCGCTCGCGACCAGCAGGTTGCCGTCCGCGTCGGTCTTCAGCGGCACGATTTCGGCGCCGTCCATGCGGTAGTCCTGCCCCTCGTGACCGAACATGACCGTCATGGTCCCTTCCGTGCTGTACAACCAGTCGTAGAGGTCCAGGATGCGGCTCAGCTTCTCGTCGTCGACGGTGCCGGCGATGAAGCTCTCCGACCAGAAGCCGGTCTCCCCGGCGCGGCCGATGGCGTGGACGTCGTAGCCGTCGACCAGGAAGGGGCGCAGCACCTTCACGTGATCGAAGAAGTCCCGGTCCGGATTGAACTGCTTCCAGCGCTCCATGAACCCGTTGTAGTGCACGGGCACGGACTGGAAGTTGGTCAGGCCCGCCTTGTCGGTGGCGAACAGATCGGCCGAGTCCCAGCCCCCGGTGTTCAGAATGAAGTCGGGATCCAGGCCGCCGCGCTGGTAGAGCTCGCGCAGGAAGCTGAACAGCTCGAACGCCGCGTGGGTCGTGGTGCCCAAGTGGTACTCGTCGCCGACCTTGACCCAACTTCCGTCGGTGTAACCGTAGCCGAACGTCTGGCTGTAGAAGGGCCAGATCGCCCGCAGGCTGAAGCCCATCGTGTCGTCCTCGCCATTGCCGTCCGGATCGTCGGTGGCGAACCGCACGCACATCTCGATGAACTCCTCGGCGGTCTGCGGATCGTCGATGCCGAGCTTCTCCATCCAGTCCTTGCGCACGAACAGGGTGCGGCTGCCCCAGGACAGGTTGGAAGTGGCCAGCTCAGGGTGACTGGAAGGCAGGACCTTCGCGCCGCCGCGCGGCAGCGCGTAGGTGCGGCCGTCGACGTCATACTCCCGCACGCCGGTGTTGTTGATCGTCCACTCAAGGTCCGGCCAGGCCGAGAGGTCTTCCGGCAGAGCGCGGACGACACCGTCCTCGATCCACTGGAAATACCGGCCGGTGCCGATGTGGGCCATGAAGAACACGTCGGGAAGGGTCGCCGAAGCCGCCCAGGTGTTGATCTTGGTCTCCAGGTTCCCCCAGTTGTAGTCCTTGGGAGTGAGGGTTATGTTGAACCGCTCCTCGATCCAGTCGCGCATCGGATCTTCGGCTCCCTCCGGGAACGCCGCACCGATGGCGATGCTCCCGAGGGTTACCTCGATCCGCTCTTCGTCCGCGAAGCCGAGTGTCGCGACCACCAGTAGCTGGACGAATACGATTGCCAGCAGCTTGATGAGTCTTCTCATCGTAGCCTCCTGCCTTGTTTTTTTTCGGGCATGCGCCCGACTAAGGTCCATGTCTATGCCTTTATCGCACCGATCATGATGCCCCGTGCAAAGTACTTCTGCACGAAGGGATACACGAGGAGGATAGGCAGGGTCGCGATCGCGACCGTGGCCATCTGTACTGACAGCCGGTAATAGTGCCTGCCGAACATCACCGACACGCGGTCGAGGCGGTACGCCATATCCTGCTCGATGACGATCTTGCGCAGCAGAAGCTGCAGCGGATACTTGTAGGGGTCCTGCAGGAAGAGCATCGGAAACCACCAGTCGTTCCAGAACGTGACCGCGTAGAAGAGCGATATCGTCGCCATGATCGGGGCGGCGATCGGGATCACGATCCGGAACATGATGAGAATGTCGTTGGCCCCGTCGATCTTCGCCGACTCCTCCAGAGACTCCGGGATGGTCAGGAAATAGTTCTTCATGAGGATGAGAAAGAACGTGTTGACGGCCAGCGGGAGGATCATCACCAGGTAGCTGTCGACGAAGCCAAGGTCCTGCATCACCAGGTAGAGGGGGATGAGCCCGCCCGAGAAGAACATGGTGATGATGATGTAGGTGAAGATGGCGTTGCGTCCCGGCAGGCCCTTCTTCGACAGCGCGTAGGCGGCCGAGGTGGTCACCAGCATGCTCACCGCGGTGCCGACGATGGTGACCACGGTGCTGACCAGGAACGCCCGCGGTATCGTGTCGTCCTCGAAGATCAGCTCGTAGGACGCCAGATCGATATGCTTGGGGATGAGGTAGAAGGCGCCGCCGGCCACGTCCTGGTAGCGTGCGAACGAGACCACCAGCATGTAATAGAACGGCACGACCGTGAGCACCAGGAGCAGCAGCAGCACGGCGTGGATGACGGCGTCCGCGATCCTTCCGCCGAGGTCCCGCGTGCGCGCATACGCCCTGCCGCGTTCCCGGAACCCTCCGGCAGGAGCTTGACGATCGACGCCGAGCAGACGGTCTGCCACGTCCGCGGTCTCCCTAGAACAGCCCTTGCTGGCCGAGCAGCCTGGCGCCCCAGTTGGCGGCGAGCAGCAGGACGAAGTTGATGACCGACTTGAACAGACCCACCGCGGTGGTGAAGCCGAAGTTCTTGGGCTCCCAGAACGACATCCGGAACACGTAAGTGTCGATGATGTCCGCGACCTCATACACGGCCGGATTCATCATGTTGAGGATCTGGTCGAAGCCGGCGTTGAGGATGTTGCCGACCTGCAGGATGAGCAGGATGACGGCCGTCGTCGTGATGCCCGGCCAGGTGATATGGAGCATGCTCTTCCAGCGCCCCGCTCCGTCGATGGTCGCCGCCTCGTAGAGCTGCGGATCGATGCCGGCGATCGCCGCCAGGAAGATGATCGATCCCCAGCCGACGCTCTTCCAGATCTCCGTGCCCACCAGGAGGCCGCGGAACAGGGAGGTGTCGGTCAGAAACTGGCTCTTCGAGCCGCCCAGCATGACGACGAACTGGTTGAGGGCGCCGTTGGTGCTGAGGATCCCGAGCAGGACGCCTGCGACCAGGACCCAGGAGAGAAAGTGCGGAAACGTGTAGACGGTCTGATACACGCGCTTGAGTCCGTTGCGCTGCACCTCGTTCATCAGCAGCGCCAGGATGATCGGCGCGGGGAAGCCGAACAGGATGCGGTAGAAGCTGATCAGGAGCGTGTTCCTGAAGGCCCGCCAGAAGTCGGGCCGTCCCCACAGCATCTCGAACCACTGCAGCCCGACCCACTTCATGTTCATGAACTGGCCGACGTAACTGAGCAGCGGCACGTCGCCGAGCGCGCTGGGCGTGTTGAACCGGTAGTGCTTGAAGGCCAGCACGATCCCGTACATGGGGACGTAGTTGAAGACGAAGTAGAACAGGACCGCCGGCAGCAGCAGAATGTAGAAGTACTTGTAGCGCTCCAGCCGCGCGCCGAGGCGGACGGTCGCGACCGCCGGCGCTACGCGGGCATGGACGGATGAGGCTCCATCCTTCTTGGTCGTGAGCATGACCGCCACCGAACAGGAATCATGGCCGGGTCCGTCCGCGCGGACCATGGTACCGGTGTCACGTCGTCGCCGGACTGGTACCGGAGTACCGATCAGGGTGTGCGCAGGACGTCCTTGGCAGCCCGCTTGGCGTGTGTGCGGTCGCCGACGCCGAGCTTGGTGTAGATGACGCTGACGTGGTTGCGGACGGTCTGCTCGGCGATGAACAGGCGTTCGGCGATCTCCCGGTTGTCGAAGTCGCGCAGCAGCAGGTGCAGGATCTCGGCCTCGCGCCGGGTCAGGCGCTCGAACTTCGACTGGATGAAGTTGAGCTCCCCCTGGTACCGGGCGGCGTCGCGCTGGCCCATCTGCACGCCCTTCCGGGCTCGCTGTACGAGCTTGTAGCCCACCGCCGGGGACACGAAGTAGTCGCCGGCATGCACGGCCCGGATGGCGGTCACGAGCTGGTCGGGCTTGACGTTCTTGAGCACGTAGCCGATCGCGCCGGCGTCCAGGGCGCTGAACACGTAGTCGTCGTCGTCGAAGGTGGTGAGGACCAGGATCTTGATGTCGGGGTGCTGCCGGTGGATCGCCCGCGTCGCCTCCGTGCCGTCCATCACCGGCATGCGGACGTCCATCAGGATGACGTCCGGGCGCAGGCGCTCGGCCATGCGGACGGCATGGCTGCCGTTCTCGGCGATCCCGGCCACCGTGATCTCGTCCCTCCCGTAGGTGCGGAGGATGATGTCGATGCCGTGGGCGAACAGCCGCTGGTCGTCAGCGATAAGAACCTTGATCCGATCCAATGATGTCTCCCATCGCGTACGGAATGGTGCCCGCGAGCTGGAACCCGTCGGCGACGTTGCGCGCCGTGATCGTGCCGCCGAGCTCCGCGAACCGCTCGCGCATGCCGGACATGCCGATGCCGTCCTGGACGGCGCCGTCCGCCGGGAGGCCGCTGCCGTTGTCCCACACGGAGACGCGGATCTCCGCGTCCGCCCGCCACATGGTAATGCGTACGCGGGAGGCGTTGCCGTGCCGGAACGCGTTGGTCAGGCCCTCCTGCACCAGGCGGAACAGCACGGAGTCGATGCGCGGTCCGAGCGTCGGCGGCAGGTTGCCCACGTGCAGCTCGACCGACAGGCCCATCGCCTCCTCGAACGAGCGCGTGAGCTGGAAGATGGCGTCGATCCCCTTGCGCTCGAATTGCTCGACGGAGCGCAGCAGGTGCAGGATCTGCCGCGTGTCGTCGAGCGCCAGCTCGCTCTGCGCGCGCACGTCGTCCAGCAGGGTGTCGAGCGATTCCGGCTCCTCGCGAGCGCGCGCCTTGGCCGCGTCCATCATGACGATGACGTTGGTCAGCGCGTAGCCGACGGTGTCGTGCAGCTCGCGGGTGATGCGGCTGCGCTCCTCGGCGGCGCTCTCCGACTTGACCGTCCCGGCGTATGCCTGGAACTCCCGGTTCGCATGGGCCAGGCGCCCGATCGTGGAGTCCAGGCTGCGCACGCGCGCGGTGAGGTCGACCACGCGCTCGCGATGGAACGCGGCGGCCCAGCCGAGCCCGGCGGGCAACCCGGTGACCAGCGCGAACGTCGCCAGGTACTGGACGAGTGCCGGCGGCCCGGCCGGCGCCCGCGCTGCCAGGACGGCCAGGGCCGCGGCGAAGAACGCGCCGGCCAGCGCCATGCCGACACGGTCGTCGTCGTAGAGCGCCGGCTCGATCAGGAGCGGAGCCACCAGCAGCGCCGGCACGAAGACCGGCGGCCCGTCCAGCAGCGCGATCGCGATCAGCACGGCGGAGGCCCGCGCGACGCTGACGGCCCGCACCCGCACGGCGCGGCGCATCGCGAACATGATTACCGCCAGCGCCGCCGACGCGGCGAGCGGCAGGTAGAGCTGGAGGCGTGCGGCCTCGGCCACACCGCCGGCGGCGACCCAGGAGACGCACATGGCGTGTGCCGCGAGCGTGGTGAGCAGCAACACGAAGGAGAGCCGCCTCCCGGTCACGGTGTCGCTCAGGAGCTGCCAGCCGTGCTGCAGCCACCGAGCGGGAATCCCCGTCATCCGGAGGTACGTTATAGCAGAAGACCGTGCGGACACCTGAGTTGCCGGCTCGTCACGACCCGTGAGGTCGAAGTCCGTGTCTGATGCCTCCGGTCCCTATTCTTCGCCCGCGTGAGGTGGTCGGCGCTTTCGAGGAGTTCGGCTGGCAGGTGGCTCGTCAGCGTGGGAATCACATCATCCTGACACGGGACGGGCACATCGCGACACTCTCGGTGCCCAACCATCGAACGGTTGCCCGTGGCACGCACCGAAGTCTCATCAGCCGAGCCGATCTGACGGTCGACGAGTTCCTCGATGCGGCGACGGGACGGTAGAGTCTGCCCCGACGGTCGCGGTTGCGGGCAGCCGGCCGCGGCGCGCGAGTTGCGGGGTCTGGTCGGTCCAGGCGTGGAAAGGCGCGGTAGAGGAGCGCCAGCGCCCTTCCGGGTGGCGTTCAGGATCCGCCGAAACGTGGTTCCTTCAGCGCTGAGTCGCCGCTGCAGCGTCCGGGTGCTCATCGCCAGGTCTTGAGCAACCGCCCCCATCGACCCGGCGCCCGCGGGGAGCAGCTCCAGCAGGGAGGCCCGGACGCGCTCTTCGTGCTATGTGCCGGTCTCCGTTGCGGACAGCCGCCGGCGCAGCTCGGGTTCGAAGAAGTCCCACATCCGGTCGTTCGCGGTCAGAAAAGGACGGGCCGCGTCCCGCGCTGAGAACGCAACCGTCCACGCAGGACCCTTCGTCACCGCCACTCCGAGGTAGTCGCGGTAGGCGTCGGCGTCTTCCGGGGATCGGGCGACGTCACGCGGACCGGACGGATCGGTGCGCGCGTGCAGAGCCGGGCCAGTGTGACCCAGAACACCAGCTCGGCTGTGGATAGCGACCGGGGCGGCTGCACATCCGGAGGTCAGACGATCCGGAGACCAGTCTCGGTCTGGGACTGAGCCACCGCCAGCCGCATCGGGCCGATCGGTTTCTTGCGCTGCGCGAGCCGGCGGGCAGCAACGTTCAGGTTCGGGCTGCAGGTGGCCGCGAACAGGGGCGGCTCGAACGACTCGAACGAGATCGCCCGTCCGATCGCCAGCGGAAGCAGGGGATCGCCCGACTCGGCCTCGAGCCCCCGATGCCTGACGACGCCCCGGTAACCAGTACGGTCTTCATCAAGACTCTCCTTTGCTCCGCTGTGGTCGGAACATACGGACCACACACGTCCCTGTCACCGGCGAATGGAGCCATCGCAGAGACAGAACGCGCCAATCCTGATCTGTTGCCGTTCCTCGAGGCGCTGTGGACAATGGGGGGATGGCAATGCCGATCCCGGTGCTCGACGTGATGACCGACGACCTGGAACCGTGGCCGATGGCTGCCGAGCAGATCCTGAGCGGTCCGCCGCGCATGGCGTCGCGGGACCTTTACCGCGCGCCCGATGACAGCACGTGGATCGCCGTCTGGACCAGCACGGTCGGCTCGTTCTGGTCCCGGTATACCGGCGACGAGACGATCTACCTGATTGCCGGGCGCGCGCGCATCACCGACCAGGACGGCCGCAGCGCCACCTACTGCGCCGGGCAGGCGATCCTGATCCGCGCCGGCAGCCGCTGCACGTGGGAGATCGAGGAGCCGGTGCGCATGCTGTTCCACTACCGCGCCGCGGACGGCGCCGGAGAGGCGCGGTCATGAGCCGCGGCACCGAGGTCGTCGACCGCCTGAAGGGGCCGGTGGTCCCGGTCAACATCTGCTTCGCCGACGACCACTCGATCGACTACGAGGCGATGCGCCGCTACGTCGACTGGCTGTGCGAGCAGCGCGTGCCGGTCATCCTGCTGACCTACGGCAGCAGCGAGTTCTCGGTCCTGTCGGCCGCGGAGATCTGGAAGCTCACCGAGCTGTTCGCGCGCACCGTTGCCGGCCGCGCGTTGTTCGTGACCTCCACCGGCTACTGGAGCATCGACGAGTGCCGGGAGTTCCTGCGGCACGCCGACGCGGTCGGCGCCGACGCGGTCAAGGTGCAGATCAACCCGTGGCTGGGCCAGGAGCGTGAGGTGCTGGTCGGCTACTTCGACGCCATCCGCGGCGCCGCCGGCATCCCGGTGCTGGTGTGGGGCGCGTGGCCCGACCCGTATCCGATCGCCACCGTGCGCGAGCTGGCCGCCCGCGACGAGGTGGTCGGCATCAAGAACGACGGCGATCCGTTCTACGCGTACTACGACCTGCTGCGCGCGACCGCCGAGGAGAGCTTCGCGGTGATCTCGGGCGGCCAGATGCGCAACTTCATGCTGGGCTATCCGCTGGGCGGCGCCGCGTACCTGTGCACGGTGGCGCCGTTCCGCCCCGACCTGGCGCTACGGTTCTACGGGCACCTGCGGGCCGGCGAGATGGACGCGGCCTGGGCGATGGTGAAGCGATACGAGGACCGCTGGCTGCAGTTGGCCATCAAGCACGGCTGGCTGGAGAGCGTGAAGGTGGCGATGGAGCTGCACGGCCTGGTGCCGAATGCAAGGCTGGGCCGTCCGCGCCCGTCGCTGGAGGGCGCGGCGCGCGAGGTCGTGCAGGCGACGGTGAGGGAGGTCTTCGGCGACCCGGGCGCGTGACCGCCCGTCAGGTCTGCGAAGGAGGTAAAGAGCGATGGCCGGCGACGATATGACCAGAGCTGTCCATTACCAGATGGCAGATCCCGGTACCAGGTGGATCAAGGATGCCAAAATTGCGGTCGACTCGGATGGTCCGCTCGACGCCACGCGGGTCCTTACCCCGAACGTGATAAAGGTGGGCCGGGGATACCGGATGTATTATCATGGCTTCGGACCGGAACGCCCAAATCCCGACTCGAAAGGGTATATCTTGAGCTCTTTTTCCACCGACGCCGAGCAGTGGCAGAAGGAGCCGGGTGTGCGGCTGGATGCCGGCGGTGACGGGGCGGCGCACTATATCTGGAGTCCCGAGGTGATCCCTTTGCCGGACGGCGGCTATCGGATGTATGTCGAGGGGCGGACCGAGCAGGCGGGAGGTGCGGTCCGCAGCGCCATCATCAGCGCACTCTCGGATGACGGGCTCGTGTGGGAACGAGAACAAGGCGTTCGTCTGGGCGGCGAGCACACCTCGTATGGCGCCCCGAGATGCCTGTATCTCGACCCAGACGGCCAACCATCCCGCTACCGCCTCTATGCCAGCGCTTCGCCCTTTCCGGATACCACCCCGCCGCCAGGGGCCTTCAACGGGCACAACATCGTCAGTGCGGTGGCCACTGACGGTCTGCACTTCGAGTTGGAGCCGGGCGTCCGAGTCGCGCAGGAAAGCGAGCTGGAGTCAGCTTCCGTCTATGCGCCAGAGGTCCTACTTCTGAGCCACGGGGGATACCGGATGTATTACGCCGGATGGGTGGCAGCGCCCGAGGTTCCGGCGGGATCGAAGTATCACGGCAGAATCTTCAGCGCCTTTTCGCGCGACGGGCTCGATTGGCGCAAGGACCCGGGCATTTGCGTCGATAACGGGGGGCGCTGGGACACCGCCAAGGCGTCCGAGCCCTGCGTGATCGACCTGGCCGATGGCCGCTTCCGCCTGTTTTACGAAGCCTGTGATCTGGAGGGCCGCTGGCGCATCGCCAGCGCGACTTCTGCTCACCCGCAGCCTAACCGAGTCGCTCGGTGAGCGTGCGGTAGAAACGCCGGGCGACGTCCCACCGCTCGCCGCTCTCCATCCACTGGCTCAGCTCGCCTTCGACGGCGCCGCTCGCCCACTGGCGGCCGTGCGCGCACAGGGCCTCCAGCAGTCCCAGGCCGTCGAGGTAGCGGGAATAGGGGCCCAGCTCGCCGGTCGCGCGCTGGCGCTCGATCTCGGCATCGCTCCAGGCCGGGGTTCTTGGCGCTCTCGATCGGCTCGCTGTTGATCCGTCACGATCAGCAAGTAGTTGGGGAGGGAGGGAGTCACGGGGTGATTCTGCCGGACGGGAACGGGCAATGCGGGATTCGAACCCACGACCTCTGGCTCCGGAGGCCAGCGCTCTATCCAGCTGAGCTAATTGCCCTCACCCCGCAGAGTACCACAGGTGATCCGGACCTCCAACAGCAACTGCGTGTCACTGCCGACGCAGCCGGTTACGTACGGATCGTGCTCGTCGCTCATGATGACGACGATGTTCGGGCGGCTCACCGTGCCGCGCCCCGGGCGCTGTGGCGCTGCCGCGCGCGCACGGCTCAGAGCTCCTGGGAGCGGGTGGCGATCCGGTCCTGGACGCGGTCGATGAATTCCTGCCGGGACAGGGTCTCCCGGGAGCCCGCGCGGGTGCGCAGCGCCACCGTGCCGTCGGCCACCTCGCGGTCGCCGAGCACGGCCATGTACGGGGCCTTCATGAGCTGCGCCTCGCGGATCTTGCGGTTCATGCGCTCGTTGCCCAGGTCGGCGTCCGCGCGGATGGCGAGCTTGCGCAGCGCCGCCGTCAGGTCGCGGGCGGCATCGTGGTGGTCGGAGCCGATCGGCACCACGCGCACCTGCTCCGGGGCCAGCCACACCGGGAAGCTGCCGGCGTAGTGCTCGATCAGGAAGCCGATGAAGCGCTCGTGGGTGCCGAGCGGCGCGCGGTGGATGCACAGCGGCGTCTCGTCCTGTCCGTCGCGGTTGACGAACGACAGGTCGAAGCGCGGCGGCACGGCGAAGTCGACCTGGTTGGTGGCCAGGCTGAACTCGCGGCCGATGGCGCTCCAGACCTGCACGTCGATCTTGGGGCCGTAGAAGGCGGCCTCGTCCGCCACTTCCGCGTAGGGCACTCCGGAGCGCTGCATCGCGCGGCGCACCATCTCCTCGGTCTTGAGCCAGAGCCGTTCGTCGTCCACGTACTTCTTGCCCAGGCCGCGCTTGTGGTGGGTGCTCAGCCGCATCTCGTAGCGGTCGATGCCCATCAGCTCGAAGTAGCCCAGGTACATGTCCACGACCGCCAGGAACTCCTCCTCGAACTGCTCCTCCGAGCAGTAGATGTGGGCGTCGTTCATCTGCATGGAGCGCACACGCAGCAGGCCGAACAGCTCGCCCGACTGCTCGTAGCGGTAGCACGTGCCGTACTCGGCCAGGCGCATGGGCAGATCGCGGTAGCTGCGCGGCCGCTCGGCGAAGATCTTGTGGTGGAAGGGACAGTTCATCGGCTTGATGTAGTAGGAGAACCCTTCCATCTCCATGGGCGGGAACATGCTCTCGGAGTAGTAAGGCAGGTGCCCTGAGCGCCGAAACAGCGCCTCCTTGGTCAGGTGGGGAGTGCGCACCCGGTCGTAGCCGGCGGCGAACTCGACCTCCCTGGCGAGCTTCTCGAGCTCCTCGATCAGCACGGCGCCGCGCGGCAACCACAGCGGCAGGCCGGGTCCCACTTCGTCGTCGAAGGTGAACAGCTCCAGGTCCTGGCCGAGCCGCCGATGGTCGCGCTTCTTGGCCTCCTCCAGCATCTGCAGGTGCTCGCGCAGATCCTGCTTGCGCAGCCAGGCGGTGCCGTAGATGCGCTGCAGCATCGGCTTGTGCTCGTCGCCGCGCCAGTAGGCGCCGGCCACGGTCATCAGCGTGAAGGCGTCGGACGGGATCTGCCCGGTGTGCTCGACGTGCGGGCCGCGGCAGAGGTCCTCGAAGTCGCTCTGGCGGTAGGTGCTCAGGACCGGTTCGGCGCCGTTGTCCTGCTCCTGCCCGTATTCGTCGGCGCCGCCGGCCAGAATCGCGTCGATCAGCTCCAGCTTGTAGGGCTGGTCGGCGAACTGCGTGCGCGCGTTCTCGTCGCTCAGCTCCCGGTACTCGAACGGGTAGCGCTGACCGATGATCTGGCGCATGCGCCGCTCGATCTGCTCGATGTCTTCCGGCGTGAACGAGCGCGGCCGGCCGTCGTCGTCCGGCCCCAGGTCGAAGTCGTAGTAGAACCCGGTGTCGATCGGAGGGCCGATGCCCATTTTCGCCTGCGGGTAGCGCTCGACCACCGCCTGCGCCATCACGTGCGCCAGGCTGTGGCGCACGCGGTACAGCCGTTGCTGCTCAGCTTCGTTCGCCATAATCGATGATACCCTACGGCATGGACCGAGCGATGGACACCGGCGCGGAGCCGCGGCCGCCGAACTTCATCGTCATCTTCTGCGACGACCTGGGCTACGGCGACCTGGGCTGCTACGGCTCTGCCGACCACGACACGACCCGGCTGGATCGGATGGCGGCGGAAGGCATGCGCTTCACCGATGCCTACGTGCCGTCGCCGGTGTGCACGCCGTCGCGGGCGGGCCTCCTCACCGGCTGCTACCCGCGGCGCGTCGGGCTGGAAGCCGGGGAGGGGAACCTGCCGGTGCTGTTCCCCGGCGACGCGATCGGCCTGTCTGGCGACGAGGTGACCATCGCCTCGCTGCTCCGGGCTCAGGGGTACACCACCGGCATGGTGGGCAAGTGGCACCTCGGCGACCAGGGCGCGTTCCTGCCGCCGGCGCACGGGTTCGACGACTTCCTGGGCCTGCCGTACTCGAACGACATGCACTGCGACCTGGAGCTGCCCCCGGAGATCGGGCGCATGCCGCCGCTCATGCTGTTGCGGCAGGACCGGGTGGTCGAGGCCGATCCCAACCAGGTGTCGTTGACTGACCGCTACCTCGTGCACGCGCTGCGGTTCATCCACGACAACCGCGACCGGCCCTTCTTCCTCTATTTCGCCCACCACTACGTCCACCTGCCGATCCACGTGCCGCAGAACTACCTGCGAACCTCGCGCAACGGTCCCTACGGCGCGGCGGTCGCGCACGTCGACTTCACCGTCGGCACGATCCTGGACACGCTCGCGGACCTGGGCATCGACGAGCGCACGCTGGTGATCTTCACTTCCGACAACGGCGCCAGCGCGGCGCCGGCGCCGCGGGAGCGGGACCGGCAGCGCCGGCGCACCGGAGGCACGGGCAGCAACGGGCCGCTGCGGGGCGGCAAGGGCACGACCTGGGAGGGCGGCCTGCGCGAGCCGTTCATCGCCTGGCGCCCGGGCACGGTGCCGGCGGGCGCCGCGTGCCGGGAGCTCTGCACGACCATGGACTTGCTGCCCACCTTCGCGCGCATGGCCGGCACGACGGAACCCGCGGACCGCACGATCGACGGCCGTGACCTTACCCCGCTCTTGACCGGCCGGCCCGGCGCCGGCACCCCGCATGAGGTGTTCTGCTACTACTCCGCGTCGACGCGGTGCCTGGACGCGGTGCGTCGCGGGCGCTGGAAGCTGCACCTGGGCCGCCACACCGGCGGGCTGGTGCCGGCCGCGCTGGAGGCGAGCGAGCTCTACGACCTGGAGGCGGACGTGGGCGAGACCACCGACCTGTCCGGCCGGGAGCCGGCGGTGGTGCGGGAGCTGCTGGACCTGGCGGACGCCTGCCTCGACGACTTGGGCGACGCGCGCACCGGGATCGCGGGCGCCGATCGCCGGCCGGTGGGCCGGGTGGATGATCCGGGTCACGCTGCTGCCGCGCCCGGAGGAGCACCTCTGGGTGAGGGCGTACTACGACTGAGCGGCGGCTGCGGCCGAGCTCAATAGTCGTCGGAGAAGCGTCGCGGCGGCCTGGGCGCCGTGTCGGCCCTGGCGGCATCGAGCAGCACTTGCGGCTCCAGGCGCATGCCGCCTCGGATCACCAGATCGATGTCGCGCAGCGCCTCGATCTCCCGGCTCGGGTCGCCGCGGACGACGATGAGGTCCGCTTCGTGCCCCGCCGCCACGGTGCCGATCCGGTCTTCCATCTGCAGCGCCTCGGCCGCGTCGCGGGTCGCCGCGCGCAGGCAGCGGCGCGGCTGCATGCCGCAGTCGACCAGCAGCGCCAGCTCGTCCACCAGGCCGAACCCCGGCATGACGTGGCAGAAGGGGGCGTCGCTGCCGGTGACGATGCAGGCGCCGCGCTCGGCGAGTGACGCGGTCATGATCTGCATGGCGGCCAGCGCGCGCACGCGGCGCACGCGCGCGGCTGCCGGGGCCGGCCCGCCGTACAGCGTGTCCCACCAGGCGCGCAGCTCGGCCGGGGCGTAGGCGAACTGCCGGTGGCGCGGGTGGCGCGGGTCGCCCGCGTCCGTGATGCGCTTCCACACGATTCGTGTCGGGGCCAGCCAGGTGCCGCTGTCGATCACTGCGTCCAGCAGTTTCTGCACGCGGTCCGGCTCCAGATCCGGCCACAGGTCCAGCCAGTGCTCGCCGGCCGCGTGCCGCTCCGGCCACAGCGCCTCGGCAAATCCCGACAGGTGCTCGATCTCGTCGAGCCCCGCGGCGATCGCCTCGGCGGCGTGCATGTGGTCCTGCAGATGGGCGACGGTGAACCGGCCGTGGTGCTTCGCACGCTCCAGCACGGCCAGCGTGCACGGCCGGTCGAGTCCCGCGTAGATCTTGATCTGGTCGACGCCGGCGTCGACCAGGCGGTCCACCTGGGTCCGTGCTTCGCGCGGCGTGCGGATGATCTCGGCCGTGCCGGTCCAGCTCTTGCCCGAGTCGCCGTCGAGCAGTGGTCCGGTGCCGACGAAGCGCGGCGCGCAGGCGTCCGGGCGGTTCCACGCCTCCCGCCTCGCGATCGTCTGATCGAGCGGGCAGCCGACGTCCCGAACCGCCGTCACCCCGTTGGCCAGGTACAGGGGCGCGTGCCAGTCCTCGGAGTGCACGTGGACGTCGACCAGCCCCGGCAGGATGAAGGCGCCGGCCACGTCCATGCGCTCGACTGCCGATTCCGGCGGCAATTCGCCGACCGGCGCCACCGCGGCGATGCGCGTGCCACGCACGTGCACGGCGCAGTCGGCAAGCCAACCGGTCGTACCGGTTTCGAACACGTGACCGCCGACCAGCACGAACTCACGTCCCATCGGTGTCACTGGCGGGGCACGGGAGCCTCGGGTTACGCGGGAGCACCCTCGGCCTGTGCGAGGTGGGCTCGCCGCAGTCCTTCCCGGAAGCCGACCATCTGCCGGGTCGTCTCATCGTAAAGACGCACGGACATGCATCTCGCCGTATCGCGCAGGCGGAGGACCGGAACCTGGCGGAACATCGGCTGTTCCCGGTGTGCGCGCGCCAGGTGGTAGTTGGGGATGCCAGGACTCAGGTGGTGCACGTGATGGAAGCCGATGTTGCCGGTGAACCACTGCAGGACCCGCGGCAGCTTCAGGTAGGACGATCCCCGCAACGCCGCGTCGGCAAACTCCCAGCCCTCGCGGCGGCTCCAGTACACGTCCTCGAATTGATGCTGAACGTAGAACAGCCAGGTCCCGACCATGGACGCGGCCACGAATACCGGCGTGAAGACCAGGACGAAGTCGACGAACCCGAACGGCAGCGACATGGCGGCCACGAACAGCGCCACCCCGAGGTTGGTCCACATGATGGCCCGGTTGGCGCGGCTGCCGGCGTGCTTGCGGGGAAAGCGGTGATTGAGCAGGAAGCTGAGGGGAGCGATCAGGACGAACAGCACCAGCGGGTTCCGGAACACCCGGTACGCCAGGCGCAGGATGCGCGGTGCATCGGCAAACTCCTGCACGGTCATCGTCCAGACGTCGCCCAGGCCGCGCCGGTCCAGGTCGCCGGCGTTGGCGTGGTGCATGGCATGCATGTGGGTCCAGTACCGGTACGGCGTGAAGGCGAGGATCCCCGCGAAGTAGCCGACGGCTCGGTTCCAGCGGCTGACAGGGAGAAAGGACCCGTGTCCGGCATCGTGGAATATGATGAAGATGCGGATCAGGAACCCTGCGGTCGGCAGGGCCAGGAGCAGGCTGAGCGGGTAGGAGAGTTGCGCGATCGCGCCCATGGCGAGGATCCCGGCGACGTACGGGACGACCGAGGTCGCAAGCTGGCCGAGGCCCCGTCCCACCGACGGCTGCCGGTACTGACGGAGCGCGCCCTGCAGTGAGCGGGACTCATTTCCGGCAGCGATCAACTGGTCGTTCACGTCCTTTTGCCCTCCCTGACGGCGAGGGCCGGTTTTTGACCTTCCCCAGCATCTCCGGGTGCTCGCGGCGTACCCGGTAACAGCGCTCGCTGCCGTGCTTCGTTCGCCACGGACGATGATAGCCGAAACCTCGCGGAAGTGCGCCGGCGGTGACGGACGTGCGCCGGCTCAGCGGCGCGCCCCGCGCCGGCGCAGCAGCGCGGCGAGCTCGCCGTGGCCCTGCCCGGACGCCCACGCCAGCGGCGTGGCCCACGCCTCGGCGTCCGGCTCGTCGACCGCGGCGCCGCGGTCGATCAGGAGCCGGGCCAGCTCCTCGCGTCCCCACCGGCACGCCCAGCCCAGCGGCGTGGAGCGGAGCAGCGGGTCGCGCCGGGTCAGCCCGGCGCCCGCGTCGAGCAGCAGCGTCGCGAACGCGACGCGCTCCTCTTCCGTGATCACCTGGCGGCCCCACGTCTCACCGGCCTGCGCCACGTGCTGCAGGGTCGTGAAACCGTGGTGGCCGGTGACGTCCGGATCGACCCCGTGCGCCAGGATCAGCTCCAGGCAGCGCGGATAGGTGGTGCGATCGAATCCTTCGCCGTCCAGCGGGCCGTGGTTCCAGAGCCGCAGCGGCTGCTGCAGGATCTGGCTCCACCACGGGTCGTCCGGCGGCCGTTCGACCAGGGGAAGGCAGAGCTCGACGATCGCGGGCTCCCCGCCGCACGCCGCGGCCCACAGCAGCTGCTCGTACGCGGTGCGGTCGCGCCGGTCGGTGAGCGCGGGCGCTCGGCCTTCGATGACGTCCCGCGCGGCCGGCACGTCCCGGTACAGGCCGATGATCTCGACGTAGACGACTGCGCCGCGCCGCCTCAGCAAGGCCTTCATCCGCTCGTCGCGCGCCCCGTAGGCCCGTTCCATGGGGGGGCCGGAGGCGTACACCATCGCGTTCACGTCGGCCCCGGCGTCGAGCAGCGTCTCCGCCATCGCGTACTCCCCGTACGCGGCGGCGTGCCAGAGCGGCATGCCCCAGCTCTGCGCCAGCGGCTCGACGTTGGGCAGATCGATGCGCTCGTCGGGATCCAGGCCCTTGGCGAGCAGCAGGCCCAGCACCGCCGGCTGGCCGTAGGTGACCGCCACGGTGAGGACGCCTCCGGAGTGCCCGGTGGCCTGCTGCAGCCGCTCCGTCGGGATCGGCCGCAGAAAGGCGAGGTCGCCCACCGCCGCGGCGCCCCGCGGCGTCTGCTCCGCGCCGGCGTCGAGCAACGCCTGCGCCGCGGCCCGTGCCGCAGGCGCCCGCTCTCGCTGCGTCCACCCGAACGACAGCACCGCGCAATCGAGCGGCGTCAGGCCTGCAGCATCCGGCTGCGACGGGCGCTCGTCGCGCGCCGCCAGAAGGCGCACGAGCGGCAGGTCGGCCTGCGCGGCGGCGGCGTGCAGCGGCTTCCGCCCTTGCGCGTCGACTTCGGCGATGCGCTCCAGGTCCGCCTCCAGCAGCCGCTCGACGCCTTCCAGGTCGCCGTCACGGACCAGGTCGAACAGCTCGTCGCCGCGTTGCGGGTCGGCGCCCGCCTGCGCGGCCCGGCGGTCCAGCTCGTCGCGGATGAGCGCGACCACGTCGTCGTAGCCGCGGTCCTCGGCCAGCGTCAGCGGCGAGGTGGCGTCGCGGTGCGGATAGATGCCGTTGTGCGGATCCGCGCCGGCCTCCAGGAGGAAGCGCGTGCACGCCAGGTCGCGGTTGAGCACCGCGTAGTGCAGGGCCGTGTGCTCGTCGTCTTCGGCGCGGTCCAGCTTCACCAGGTCGGGACGGGAGGCCACCAGCTCGCGGAGGGTCGGGAGATCCCTCTGCTCGGCGGCTCGGAAGAAGCGCTCTGCGGACATCGGCCCTACAGCGTGACGGCTCGGCCGGAGCGGACCGACTCATCGGCGGCCAGCACGATGCGCAGGCTGTCGACGGCGTCGCGCAGGTCGGCGGACAGGTCGCGGTCCTCGCGGATGGCGTCGAGCAGGTAGCGTTGCTCGCGGTCGCACAGCTCCTGGTGGTCGGGCTCGTCCGAGGTGTCGATGTAGCGGTCGGCAGTGGTGAATACGCCTTCGGCGTCGGTCTCGGCCGCGTGCAGCAGCAGGCCGCCGGTGGACGTGTGCTTGTCGATCACGTCCGATTCGCCCGGCGGATGGTCGATCATGCTGACGCTGCCGAGCGGGCCGATCACGTCCTTCACGAAGTAGGCGGTCTCGCTCATCATCGGCCCCCAGCCGGCCTCGTACCAGCCTACCGAGCCGTCGTCGAAGGTCACCTGGAGCTGACCGTAGTTGTACATGTCGCGGGCGATCTCCGCGCTCAGCCGGGCGCCGACCGCCTGTACCCGCACCGGGCGCGAGCCGGTCATGCGGCTCATGACGTCCACGTAGTGAACGCCGCAGTCGACGATCGGGGACATGGACCTCATCAGGTTGCGGTGGCCGAGCCAGCGCTCGGCCGACGACTGCTGGTTGAGGTTCATGCGCATCACCAGCGGCCGGCCCAGCCGGCTCGCGTGCTCGATGAAGGTCCGCCACGACGGGTGGTGGCGGAGGATGTAGCCCACGACGACCTTGCGGCCGGCGTCCCGCGCCGCGGACACGATCTCCTCGGCTTCGGCGACGGTCTCGGCCAGCGGCTTCTCCACGAACAGGTGGCAGCCGGCCGCGAGCGCCTGCATGGCGTAGGCGTGGTGGGAGTCGGGATGGGTGTTGATCGACACCACCTGCGGCGAGGAGTCCGCAAGCGCCTCGTCCAGGGACCCGAACGGCGTGGCGTCGAGCTCGCGGGCCACCGCCTCCCGCGAAGAGGGGCCGCGGCTGACCACGCCCGCCAACTCGTAGCCGTCGATGCCGCGGTAGGCGCGCGCGTGCGATGCGCCCATCGTGCCGCACCCGACGACGACGACCTTGAGATCCTCCATCGCGCTATCGCTTGTCGCCGTCGCCGCCGATCGTGCCGCGTTCCTTGCGCAAGAAGAGCTTCTCCAGGTTGGCGCGGGCAACCTCGTCCAGGTCCAGGTCCAGCTCGGTGCAGATCTGCGCCAGGTACCAGAGCACGTCGCCGAGCTCCATCTTCAGAGACTCGCGGTCGGCGTCGCTGATGCGGCCGTCCTTGTCCCGGAACAGCTTCTTGATCTTGCCGGCCACCTCGCCCGCCTCGTTGGCCAGCCCCAGCGTGGGATAGACGATGGGGTGATCGGTCCTGACCAGCCCCCAAGTCTTGCGGGACTGCCGTTGATAGGATGCGAATTCGCGGACATCCATGGCACGACGACAGTAGCCTAGAATTCCCCTTCGAAGTCGTAGTCAGCGGCCCACTCCTCATAGGGCGTGACGTGCGCGGGATGCACAGCGCTGTAGCAGTAGTAGCCGCTGCCGCGGTAGCGCTCGGTTTCCGGGCTGACCAGGATGCGGCGCCAACTGTTGGAGAAGGTCGGCGGCAGTTCGGACGACGAGGTAGCCGTCATGCTCGTAGCGCCGCACCTCGTCGGCGCTCAGCAAGGCCGCCTGCTCGCTGCGCTCACGGTTCTGGACATCCATCGGTGACGCGCGCAGGGTAGTCCCGGCATGCAGCATCCGCAACGGGCGGCCCTCACTCGAAGAGTGAGAGCCGCCCAGTGAGGACCGTTCGGTGAAGCGCATCGGCGCGCACGTGTCGATCGCCGGCGGCGTGCAGAACGCGGTGGCCAACGCGGTGGAGCTCGGCGCCACCGCCATCGGCATGTTCACCCGCAACCAGCGCATCTGGAACCAGCGGCCGCTCTCGGAGAAGGACGCCGCCGCCTTCCGCGACTCCCTGCGCGAGCACGGGTTCGCGCCGCACCACGTGCTGCCGCACGACAGCTACCTGATCAACCTTGGCAGCTCCGATCCGGAGGTGGTCGCCAAGTCGCGCGCCGCGTTCCTGGAAGAGATGAGCCGCTGCCAGATGCTCGGGCTCCGCTACCTGAACTTCCACCCCGGCGCCCCCAAGCAGGGCGCTGCCCTGTCCGTCGAGCTCTGCATCGAGCAGATCGCCGGCTACGTGAACGAGACGCTGGAGCAGACCGAGGGGGTGACGGCCGTGGTCGAGTGCACGGCCGGGCAGGGGACGAACGTCGGCCGCACCTTCGCCGAGCTGGCTGCCCTGATCGAGCGGATCGGCGATCCCGGGCGCGCGGGAGTGTGCCTGGACACCTGCCACCTGTTCGCGGCCGGCTACGACCTGCGCACGCGCGACGGCTACGAGCGGATGCTCGAGGAGTTCGACGCGACCGTCGGCCTGCGACATCTGCGCGGCTGGCACCTCAACGACTCCAAGGGCGACCTTGGCAGCCGCGTCGACCGGCACGCCGCGATCGGCGCCGGACTGATCGGCCGCGAGCCGTTCACGTGGATCGTCCAGGACCCGCGCTTCGACGAGATGCCGCTGATCCTCGAGACGCCGGAGCCGGAGAACTGGGCGAAGGAGATCGCCGAGCTGCGGCGGCTGGCCGCCGCCTGCGATCAGAGCGGTTCGAAGTAGGTCAGGTCGGCGCCGTGGTTCTCCATGGCCGCCACCGCGTCGCCGCGCAGCCGCACGCGGATGTCCCGCGTCCGGTGGTGCAGGACGATCTCGCGCTCGGCGAGCGGAAAGCGGATGTCGATGCTCTGGCCGACCGGCGGTTCCGCGATCAGCAGATAGCTGCCGGACCAGGTGAGTCGGGGCGGCACGGGCTCGACCAGGACGTCCGAGGGCTTCACCCACGACGGAATGCGCACGTAGAGGGGGCCGGCGGTCCGGACCGTGACGCGCAGACCGTCGTGCGTATAGGGCGACTCGACCGCGACGTGGTCGGTCTCCCGGTCGAACAGCAGGTTCACGCGGTGGATGCCGTGCCCGGTCCGCACCGACTCGCGGACCACCTCGCACAGGGAGCCGACCCCGCCGCCGACGATGTCGGTGTTGAAGCTGACGTCCCGGTGCGGGTCCAGCGGCTCGTGGCCGTACGGGGCCGGAAACCCGAAGCCGCCGAGGTGCCGGTCGGCGATGCGGTGCAGGTAGTCGACGCCGCCGGGGTTGGGCGGGTCCTCGATGAAGCTGTTGTCGCGGAGCTGCGACGGCAGGATGTGGCACCGAACGATCCGCTCGGCGTCCTCGAAGTACTCAGGGAACCCGCGCCGGCCCAGGATCAGCGCCGTCTCCACGATGTCGCCGGTGTTGTTGATCTCCCCCCGGTCGGCGACGGCGTCGTCCCGGCTGGATTCGATCACCCAGCCGATCTCGTCCCGGATCTCCCACAGGCCGTTGTCGTAGAACGCCCTGACCCGCGCCAGCAGCTTGGCGTCGTCGAGCAGGTCGGCGAGCTGCGCCAGCGAGGACATCACGCAGGTGGTCGAGTGGGTATGCGCGCCGAACCGCTTGCGGTCGTAGGCGCCCGACTCCAGGAAGAACTCACGGGTGGTCTTGTCGGCGAGCGTCACGGCCAGCTCCAGCGCCGGGCCGTGTCCGGTCGCCCGGTAGTACTTGACCAGCGGGCCGATAGCGCGGGCGATGCCGGTGATGAAGGTGTCCTCGCGAACCGTCAGCCCGCAGCGCTGCAAGCGGTCGAGGTCCCAGCCCGTGTCGGGCCGGAACAGCTCGAACAGCTCGCCGATGCTGCGCTCGGCGAGCTCGCGGGCGCGCTCGGAGCCGCGGTACTTCACCAGCGGGTACAGGGCGTGGAAACCCTCGCGCACGTTGTGGGTGGTGAAGAGCTCGAGCGGGCCACCGATCCGGGACCGGTTCAGCGGAAGGGCCAGCGGCCCGCCGTAGGAGAAGAACGCGGCGTTGGAGTGCTTGTCGATCGCTTCGGCGGGCACGGCGATGCCGGCCGCGTCCTCGGCGTTGAGCAGGGCGTTGAGATGGCGTCCGGGTACGTGCGACTCTGTATGGGCGCCCGAGAAACCAAACTGCGGGTTGGGCCTGACCTCCGAGCCGAAGAACGGGATGTCGCCGTCGTCGGCGTTGAAGACGTTGCACATCATCCGGCAGCCCAGCCGGATCGCGTCGGTCAGGTCGGTGGCATTGACGTCGTTCAGTCGCATGGTCCCTCCTTTCAGCCGCCCGTTCGCGGTACCGGCGGCGCCGCGTCGAAGCGCAGCGCGTCCTGGATCGCGCGGGCCGCCGCCAGCACCGCGGCGTCCGCTCCCGCCGGCGCCGCGCACTGCAGGCCGAGCGGCAACCCTCCCGGGCCGAGCCGGGCCGGCAGCGACACCACCGGCGCGCGCACGTGGGTGAACGGCAGGTTGGCACGCGGATCGCCGGTGATGGTCAGGTCGCGCGGCGCCGCGCCCGGCGCCGCCGGCGCCAGCACCACGTCGATGTCTTCGAACAGCGCCGCGAATCGCTCCTGCGCGTCCGCGCGCGCCGCGCAGGCGTCCGCGTAGCGCGCGGGGGAGTCGCCGGCCGCGGCCGACTCCAGCACCGCCTTCATCTTCGGCGGGTACGCGTCCCGGTGGCGGGCCCAGAGCGCGGCGTGCGCGCGGGCGGCCTCCACCTCGAAGATCACGCGGTTGTTGTCGTAGACCGCCGCCAGGTCCGCCGGCAGCGAAAGCTCCCGAGTGGGGATCCCGCACGCGCGCAGCCGTTCGGCCGCCCAACGGAGCGTGGCGGCCATCTCCGGGTCGAACGGTCCGCTCAGGAGATCCTGGACAATCCCGACCACGGGAGCCTGCGCCGCGTCCGGCGCGGACGCGCCGGACGCGGCGCAGGCTTGCCAGAGCGTCGTCATGTCTTCCACGGTTCGCGTGAAGAAGCCGACCGTGTCGAAGGTGGGGACCAGCGCGAAGCAGCCGCCCGTCGATATCGCCCCGTAGGACGGCTTGAAGCCGACCACCCCGCAGAACGAGGCGGGCCGGCACACCGATCCCACCGTCTGCGTGCCGATCGCGGCCCGCACCATGCCGGTGGCGACGGCGGCCGCGGAGCCCATCGACGATCCTCCCGGCGTGTGCTCGGGATTCCACGGGTTGCGCGTCGGGCCGGGGTCCAGGTAGGCGAAGCAGGTCGTGACCGTCTTGGCCAGCGCGTATGCGCCCTGCTCCTGGAGCCGCTCGACGATGCGGGCCGATGCCTGCCTCGGCTCCGGTGACAGGAAGTCGACGCCGCACGCGGTCGGCGCCCCGGACAGGTCCAGGATGTCCTTGACGCCGATCGCCCAGCCGGACAGCGCGCCCGCGCCCGCGGCCTCCGCCCGCCGGCGTGCCGCTTCGGCGTCCCAGCCCACCAGCGCCCGCACCACGGGCTCCCACCGTTCGATCGCGCTCAGGTGTTCGGCGAACCGCTGGTCGGCGGACACCTGGCCGGCGCGATGCGTGGCTCCGCTCACGCGATCCCCCGGGCGGAGAGCGGCGAGCCGATCGCCGTGAGCGCCGGGTCGATGCTTACGCGGGCGCGGCGCAGTTCCTCCAGCGTCCGCGATCCCGTCAGCAGCATGACCGCGCGCAGCACGCGCCCGAGCAGCCGGATGCGCTGCGCGACCCGTTCCGCGCCGCCTTCGAACACGTCCTTGATGAACGGCAGGGCCAGCGCGCCGATCTCGGCCCCCAGGGCGACCGCCTTGGCCAGGTCCTGGCCGCGGCGCAGGCCGCCGGAGGCGATGATCGAGCCGGACAGCCGCGGCTCGTCGCGCATGGCGGCAAGCACCGCGGCGGTGGGATTGCCCCAGTCGGCGAGCTCGCGCGCCGCTTCCGCGTCGTCGCCCTGCAGGCGGTACGCTTCCACCAGCACCCAGTTGGTGCCGCCGGCACCGGCCACGTCGACATACTCCACGCCGGCGTCCAGCAGCCTGAGCGCCGTGGAGACGGCGATGCCGAAGCCGGTTTCCTTGACGATCACCGGCAGCCGGCAATGCTCGGTGAACTCCGCGATCGCGGCCTCCAGGCCGCGGAAGCTGCGGTCGCCGTCTTGCTGGAACAACTCCTGGCCGGGGTTCAGATGCAGCGCGATCGCCTGCACACGCAGGTGCTCCAGGGCATCCGTGATCCGGCCGTGGTCGATCTCGCGGAGTTGCGCGGCGGCCAGGTTGGCGATCACCGGCACGTCCGGCGCCTCGGCCTTGACCGCGAAGTGGTCGAGCACGCCGGGGTTCTCGATCCCCACCCGCATCGAGCCCAGGCCGACGGCCACGCCGCACTCCTGCGCCGCGATCGCGAGGTCACGGTTCGCGTCGCGACCCTGGTGCGTGCCGCCGGTCATGCAGGAGATCATCAGCGGCAGCGCGAGCTCGGCCCCCAGGAAGCCGGTCGTGGTGTCGATCTCGTCCAGGTCCAGTTCCGGCAGCGCTTCGTGCTCGAAACGGACCAGCTCGAAGCCGGTCCCCGCGCTGCTGGAGATGTCCTCCTCGGGGCCGTCGACGCACGCGTCGAGATGGCTCTTCTTGCGAGACTGAATGGGGGACAGGGGAAAGGACACCGTGAACCTGCCGATAGTATGGCACGCGTCAGATGTCGCCGCGAATGATCGTGCTTGCCTCCGGTTCGGAGGGCCGCCGCGAACTGTTGCGCCGGGAGGGGCTGCCGTTCGTCGCGGTTCCGAGCGGTGTGGAAGAACCGCCGCCTTCGCCCGCCGAGTCGGCCCGGCCGGATGTCTACACCCGCCGGCTCGCGCGCGACAAGGCGATGGCGGTGGGCGCCCGTCTGGGAGCCATCCCTTCCATGGCGGAGTCGGTCCGGGCCGGGGCGCCCCGGCCGCTCGTGCTTGGCTGCGACACCTGCATCCACGTGGACGGCGCAATCCTGGGCAAGCCGCGGGATGTCCGCCAGGCCGCCGGGTTTCTGCGAACGCTGGCGGGCCGCGAGCATCGCGTGGTCAGCGGCCTGTGCGTGATCGACGCCCATACCGGCTCCGTCCACGAGACCAGCGTCGAGAGCACGGTGCGCGTGCGAAGGGTGAGCAGCAATGTGCTCCGGGACTACCTGCGGAGCGGCGAATGGGCCGGCGCAGCCGGCGGATACCGTGTGCAGGGGAAGGGGGCGCGGCTGATCGAGCGCATCCACGGCTCGCACAGCAACGTGGTCGGCTTGCCACTGGAGGCCCTGTATGGCATCTTGCAGCAAACCGATACCCTGGAATAACCACAACCAGCCAGGGAACCAACCAAGGGGGAGAGCGTGGCGGTAGTCACGATGAAGAACCTCCTGGAGTCCGGCGTGCACTTCGGCCATCAGACCAAGCGCTGGGACCCCAGGATGCGCAGATACATTTTTGCCGAGCGCAACGGCATCCATATCATCGACCTGCAGAAGACGATCGCGGCCATCAAGAGTTCGTACGACGTGGTTCGCCAGGTCGTGCTGGAAGGAAAGTCCGTGCTGTTCGTGGGCACCAAGAAGCAGGCCCAGCAGTCGATCGAGCGCGAAGCGAAGCGGTGCCAGATGTTCTACGTGAACAATCGTTGGCTCGGCGGCATGCTGACCAACTTCTCGACCATCAAGCGGTCGCTGCTGAAGCTCAAGAAGATCGAGAAGATGGAAGTGGACGGCACGTTCCGCAATCTCACCAAGAAGGAGATCTCGCTGATGCTCAAGGAGCGGGCGCGCCTGGAGCGCAACCTCGGCGGCATCAAGGAGATGAAGGAGCTTCCCGGCGTCGTGTTCATCATCGACACGCGCAACGAGTCCATCGCGGTGGACGAGGCGCGTGCCGTCGGCGTGCCGATCGTCGCGGTGGTGGATACCAACAGCAATCCGGAAGGCATCGACTATCCCATTCCCGGCAATGATGACGCGATCCGCGCCATCAACCTCTTCACGCAGATCATCGCCAATGCCGTGGTCGAGGCGGAGAACGAGGTGGGTCTGGAGGTGATCGAGAACCTGCAGGATGACGAGATGTCCGAGGAGTATGCGGGTTATCCCGAGCATGCCGCCGACGGCCGGGACGACGGGGAAAAAGAAGAAGAACAGGACGAGGTGGAGACGGTCGCGCTCGGCGAAACGCTGCAGGCCGACGATCCGGACGCCCCGGAGCGGTTCACCGATCAGGACTACTCCGACTTCGACCCCTCCAAGTACGAGCGTGACGAGACGGCTGCCGAGCAGCCAACTGTGGAAGAGACCGCCGGAATCGACGAAGACCGGCTCTACGAAGACCTGTGAGCCCTGCCGGACCTTCGGTCGTCACGGCAGCCGCGGTCAAGGAGCTCCGCGCCATGACCGGCGCCGGCATGATGGACTGCAAGACGGCGCTGGTCGAGGCGGACGGCGACCTGCAGGCGGCCGAGCGCAGGCTCAAGGAGCAGGGCCTTGCCGCGGCGGCCAAGCGCGTCGGCCGCGCGGCCGACGAGGGGCGGGTATTCGCAGCCGTTCGGAACGGCGGCGGCGCCCTGCTCGAGCTGTCGAGCGAGACCGACTTCGTCGCCCGCAACGATCAATTCGTGGAGTTGGGGCGGTCGCTGGTCGTGCATGCCCTGGAGCAGGCCCTGCAGGAACCGGATGAGCACATGCAGGATGCGATCGGCGACCTTGCTTCCCGCATCCGCGAGAACATTGGCTTCAAGCGGTGCGCGGTGGTAGCGGTCGACGCCGCAGCGGGCGAGCATGTCGCGGACTACGTGCACGGCGAGGGTTCGATCGGCGTGCTGGTCAAGCTTCGCACCGGCGGAACGGTCGACGAAGAGGTGCGACAGACCGCGCACGATCTGGCGCTGCACGTGGCTGCGTTCGCGCCGCGCTTCCTGTCACCGGATGACGTGGATGCCTCCTACCGTGACGAGCAGGAGCAGATCTTCCGCACGCAGGCAGAGGCGCTCGGCAAGCCGGAGAAGGTCACGGAGGGGATCGTCCGCGGCAAGCTGGGCAAGCACCTGTCGGAGATCTGCCTGCTGGAGCAGGGATTCGTGAAGGACGAGAAGCAGAATGTGAAGCAGGTCCTTGCCGGCCTCGGCAAGCGCCTCGGAGAGAAGGTGAGCGTCGCCGAGTTCCGCTACTTCAAGGTAGGCGAGCAGGATTGATGGGCGGACAGGCAGCTACGACCGGATTTGGGGAGAATACACATGGCTGACGCGACCGCGGATGCGAGGAAGCGCATGACCCGGGCGATTCAGGCGCTGGAGTCGGAGTTCCGCACCATCCGGACCGGCCGGGCCTCCGCATCGCTGTTCGACCGCATCACGGTGCGGTACTACGACCAGGACATGCCCCTGAATCAGGTCGCCTCGATCACCGTGCCGGAAGCGCGTCTGGTCGTGATCCAGCCCTGGGACCTCTCTCTCTTGGGGGAAGTCGAGCGCGCGATCCAGAAGTCCGACCTGTCGTTCAACCCCAGCAATGACGGAAAGGTGATCCGCATAGCCATTCCTCAGCTCACCGCCGAACGCCGGCAGGAGATCGCCAAGTTGGCCCGGGCGGCAGGGGAGCGCGCTCGCGTCGGCATTCGCAACGTGCGGCGCGACGCCAACGAGGCGATCAAGAAAGCGCAGAAGGACGGTGACACCTCAGAGGACGACGCGCGTCGCATGACGGGGGAAATCCAGAAGCTGACCGACGCTCAGATTGCCAAAATCGGCGACTTGGTGGAGCAGAAGGAGCAGGAGATCCTTTCGATCTAGGAGTCTCACCGGCTCCCAGGAGAGGGTTGGGGATGGCGGCACCCGCTTCGCGGCCCCCCGGGGCCCGGAAGGAATCGGGCCGGCCCGCCCCCGACGGCTCGCCCCACGCCGAGAGCCGCCGGGAGACGGCCGGCCGCCTGTTGCTGTTTGCCCTTGCCGTTCCCTTCTTCATCACGGTGACGCTGCTGCTGCCGGGTCACCGGCACCTTGCGCTGGCGGTGTCGACCACGGTGGCCACCGCGTTCGCCGCGCACGAGGTGGTGCAGCTCATGCTGGGCGCGAACCGGAACCGGTTCGGTGACGGCGTCGCGATCGTCGCGAGCGCCGGCGTGCCGGCCGTGACTTGGATGCAGATCGCCGGCGTGGCCGATGAGCATGCGCTGCTCGGATATCTGGCAGGAGGCGCCGCCGTGCTGCTGGTGGTCAGCACGGTTCCCAGCGGGCGGCCGGCATCCGAGCCGCTTCGTGAACGAGCGTCTGCGACGCTGCTGGTTCTGCTCTATCCAGGACTGCTGGTCAGCTACGTCGTCAGGATTGCGTCGCTGGACCATGCCGGCCAGGCGCTGCTCGCATTCTTCATCCTGGTGTTCGGCACCGACATCGCCGGGTACGTGGTCGGGCGCCTTACCCGCGCCCGTCCCTGGGGCCTGCCGGTCAGCCCCAACAAGACCGCGGCCGGTTTCGCCGGCTCGCTGATCATGGCGCTGATCCTGGGGGTTGCCGTGACGAGGCTGTTTCCGCTTGCGGTGCCGTTCGGCCCGGCCGCGGCTCTCGGTCTGGGCGCGGCAGTCGGGACCGCGACCATCGCCGGCGACCTGGTGGAGTCGGGCCTCAAGCGCGCCGCCGCCGTCAAGCACTCCGGCCGTCACATTCCGGGGCGCGGCGGCGTGATGGACTCGATCGACTCTATCCTGCTGGGTGCACCCGTGTTCTACGCGGTAGTAGCTTAACGTCGTGGACACGGTGCTCACCATCGTCATCGGCGTGGTCGGACTGGGGGTGATGATCCTGGTCCACGAGGCCGGCCACTTCCTCGCGGCGCGCGCGGCGGGCGTGCACGTTGAGATCTTCTCCCTCGGCTGGGGCAAGCGGCTGGTCGGCCTGCAGCGCGGCGGCACGTGGTATCAGATCTCCTGGTTTCCGTTCGGCGGCTACTGCAAGATGCGGGGCGACGAGGTCTTGCGCGGCGGGCGGGATGCGTGGACGCCCGGGCTCACCGAGCAGCAGGGGGCGTTCTTCGCCGCCGGTCCGTGGCGGCGTATCGCGATCGTCGCCGCCGGGCCGGTCGCGAACCTGGTGTTCGCGTTGCTGGTGCTGACCATCGTCGCGTGGACGGGCTTCACGGTCCGTACGCCGGACAACCGCATCGTGGTCCCGGCAGACCGGCCGTCGCCGGCGCTCAGCGCCGGGCTGCAGACCGGCGACCGCATCACGGCCATCGACGGGCGGCGGGTGAGGAGCTTCCGCGACATCCGCCGCGAAGTCGCGCCCGCACCGGAGCGGGGGTTGCGAGTCCGGGTGGAGCGCGCAGGCCGGGAGCTCATGGCCGACCTCACGCCCGAGCTGGATCCGCAGACGCAGGGGGGCCGCATCGGCGTCTACGCATGGGTCGACCCCGTGATCGGCGCCGTCGATGGTCATGGCGGAGAGTCCGGCCAGGGCGCCGCCGCCGGGCTCGCGCCCGGCGACCGCATCGTGGCCGTGGACGGGAGCACCGTCGCGCACACGATCGACCTCTACGAGGCGCTCCGCGCCAGCGAGGATCCGGCAGAGCTCACGGTGGAACGCGACGGCCGCCAGCTTGCCGTGCGGCAGGCGCTCACGGAGACCGCCGCGGGCGTCGACCTCGCCGGCGCGCGCGTGCGTATCCCGCTGGTCCGCTACCGTGAATCGGGGCCCGCGCAGGCGTTCGCAGCCGCGCTCCGCGAGGTGGTGCGCACGGTCGCCGTGACGATCGAGGGGATCGGCCGGCTGCTGCGGGGGGGCGGCGGCGTGCAGGACTCCGTGGCGGGCCCGTTGCGGCTGACCTACTACGTGGGCACGGTGGCGGCAGGCGGCCTGCAGATCGGCCTTGCCGCCGGCGTCACCGACTTCCTGCGCTTCGTGAGCGTGATCAGCGTCGTCCTCTTCCTGATGAACCTGCTGCCGATACCGGCGCTGGACGGCGGTCACATCGCGCTCTACGCCGTCGAGGTGATCCTGCGCCGACGTGTCAAGCCGTCGGTGGTCTACCGCATACAGACCATCGGAGTGTCGCTTCTGATCCTGTTCGCGATCTCGGTGACCCTGAGCGACATTCTGTTCCTTGCAGGGAGCCGCTGATCCCGTGGCTCGGAGCGGCGTTCCGCCGGCAGCGGGCGGGGTAGTACGGCGGTGTCCGCGGGGGACGGTCCTCCTCGCCATCGCACTGTCGGTCCTGGTAGCGGCCGTTCACGGCGCCACCTCGGCGCCGCTGCAAACGGTGGGCGCATCGGGCCGCATCCCCGAGTCCGGACTGCAGCTCAACACCGGCCACCGGGGTGCGGTGACGCTGATGGCGTCGTGGCGGGGCGGATCTTTCGTGGTGTCCGCCGGTGTGGACGGGACGCTCCGGGTATGGGACCCACGTGACCGGTCGCTCCGGCACACGGTGGCGCTGGGAGGCGTCCCGTCGGCGCTGGTGGTGCACCCGTGGTTGCCGCGTGTCTTCGCCGCGCTCGGCGACGGATCGGAAGAGCGGCTGACAGCCTGGGATTGGGAGCAGGGGCTGGTGCTGTTCACCATTCCGCTGGGCAATCCACCGCTGTTCCTGGGTTTGTCGCGCACCGCCGGATCACTGCTCGTCGGGCGGGCGTCGGTCGACGGCCTGTCGCTCATCGATCCGACCACGGGGGAGCGGCAGCCGGGATTGGAGAGCGGCACCGGTATCGTCACGTTCGCGGTCACGTCCCGCGACGAACGGACGGTGTTGACCTACCAGCCGTCGGGTTCCCTGGTGTATCGCAATCGGGCGACCGGCGGGATCCTGCAGCGCCTGCGGGTGCCCGGGGACCTTGCCGACCTGGGTCTGAGCAGCGACCGGCGCTACTTGGTCGGCCGCTCCGGGGAGTGGCTGGTATCGGTCGATGCGGTCGACGGCGCGGAAACCGACCGCCTGCGCATCGCCGGCCTGCGCACGATGGAAGTCTGGGACACTGCCGACCGGGTCGTGGTGGCGGCGGAGGACGAGTCCGGTCCGTCCCTGCGCACCGTCTCGGTCAGCGCGGGCCGTTTCGACGCGACACGGTCGGCATGGCGGGTCGCGCAGACGCCGACGGCACTGTCGTACGGCCACGAGAAACTGTTCGCAGGCATGCCCGACGGCACGATACTGACGCTCGACCTGCGCGATCCCGAGCCGGCGGCTGCCGTGCTCGTACGCGACGAACGGCTCGCGATCCTGGACGTGGCGGTCGCCGGCAACACGGTGGTGCTGGCGACCCGGGCCGGATTGGTCACCCTGACCGGCGGCTTCGTCGGCGGGGCGCCGTTGCGGCTCGCTGCCGGCATGAGAACCGGCATCGCCGCACGGGTGTTGGCGGCACCGTTCGGGGAGCGTACGGCGAGCACCATGCGGGTCACGGCGCTCGACGCCGCGCGCGTGCTGGTCTGGTCGGATGGCGACGAGCCCGGCATCGCCGTGCTGCATCTCCCGGAACATCTGGTCGGTGTACCGCAGCCGCCGTTTTCCGCTCCGCTGGTGAACCTGGACGCTACCGGCGGGACGATTGCCGCGGTCGACCGTACCGGACAGGTCGCGCTGCTCGCCGCGCACACCGGGGAGTCCCTGGCGGAGTCGGGAGACGGAGCGCCCGGCTCGCCCCGTACCGTACTCGAGACGCTCCGTGCCGTCAGGATCGCGGGCACGACCGACGCGGTGGCCGCAGCGCGTGACGGGGGGCCGGCGCTGGTGGCTGCGCTGGCCGGCCTCGGCGGGATGGGCTCATCGATCGTGAGCATCGCGGCGGCGACCGGCGGGACGGTGGCGATGCCCGATCGGCGCAGCTTCGTCTACGATCTGGCCTACGACCCGTACGCGGGAGCGCTGTACTCGCTGGGCGTGCACGCAGGGGCCGGGAGCCGCACCACCTTGATGCTCCATGCAGGACCGGGGCTCGATCGTCGCCGTACGCTGTTCGTCTCCGCGGGTGAAGACCTGCGGGCGTCCGTGGCGGTCGAGCCGGCCGACACAGCCGGTGGGAGGGTCTTCTTCTCGCTGGCAGGAAGGGTGCGGCTCTGGGACGGGCGGCGCATACGGCCGCTTGCAGAAACCGGCCGGGAGGCGCGCCGGCTCTCCGTGCACCGGGGCAGGGTCTACGCGGTCAACTCCGACGGCACCCTCAGCGCGTGGTCGTCCGACACCCTGGCCCATCAGTTCGACCTGCACGTCTGGCGTGACTTCGAGTGGCTGGTGAGTGCCGGAGACCGGTACTGGACCTCGCCGGACGGTGCCAGGTATGTGGGCAGTCCCGATGCGGGACGCGGGAGGTAGCGCCCCGCGCGGCAAATCCGACAGACTCCTATGCCGCCGACTGTCCGTGCTGGAATGACTCGAACCGGACGTACCGGGGGACGAACGCGAGCTTGATGTCCTCGGTGGGTCCATTGCGCTGTTTGGCCACCATCAGCTCGGTTTCCACCTGCGGTCCGTCCGGCTCGCGGTCGCGGTGCAGGAACATCACCACGTCTGCGTCCTGCTCGATGGAGCCCGACTCGCGGAGGTCGGCCAGCGCGGGGCGCCTGCCCTCGGTTTCGCGCCGGACCTGGGACAGCGCCACGACCGGTATGGTGAGCTCGCGCGCCAGCGCCTTCAGCGATCGCGAAATCTCGGCTATCTGCTCGTGGCGGGGCAGGTCCAGATGCTCCGACGTCACCAGGGTCAGGTAGTCGATGAAGACGATGCCCACGTCGTGCCTGGCGCGCATGCGGCGCGCCTGGGCGCGCAGGTCGAGCAGCCGAAGTCCCGGGGTGTCGTCGATGTAGAGGGGTGCGTCGTAGATGCGGCCGGCGGCATCGGTGATCTGCTGCCAGTCCGACGGTTTCAGCAGTCCGGCGCGAATCCGCGTGGAGTCGATCCGTGCCTCGCTCGCCAGCACGCGCTGCATCACGGCATGGCTTGACATTTCCAGGGTGAACAGGCCGACCGGCACCGGCTTTTCGGCCCGGATCGCGATGTTGGTCGCCATGGAGAGCGCGAGTGCGGTCTTGCCGACCGACGGCCGCGCGCCGATGACGATGAACTCCGATTCCTGGAAGCCGCTGGTCAGGCGATCCAGGTCGGGGTAGCCGCTCGGCACGCCCGTGTAGGCGGCGCCGGCGCGGGACAGTGCTTCGATCTTGTTCACGGTCTGGGTGACGATCTCCCGGGCGCTCTGGTACGAGCCCGAGAGCTGCAGGTCGGACAGGTCGAAGATTCGCCGCTCGGCGTCGTCGATCACCTCGCGGACGTCGCGGCCCGCGGCGTGCGCATCGGCCGACAGCTCCGCGGACAGCGTCAGCATGCGCCGGCGCAGGCTGCACGCCTGAACGATCCTGGCGTAGTACTCGACGTTGGCGCTGGTAGGGACGCCGGTGGTGAGCCCGGAGATGTAGGAGGCGCCCCCGCAGGCATCGAGCGCTTCGGCGCGCTCGAGCTCGTCCGTGAGCGTGATCAGGTCGACAGGGTCGCTGCGGTTGAAGAGCGCGACGATCGCTTCGAAGACCCGCCGGTGGGCGGGGCGGTAGAAGTCCTCCGCCCGCAGGTAGCGCAGCACGACCGGCAGCGCTTCCTCGTTGAGCAGCAGCGCGCCGAGCGCCGCCACCTCCGCTTCGAGGTTGTGAGGAGGGACGGAGTCGGGCAGGGCTCCGTCAGCCACGGGAGCCGCCGCTACGACTGGGACGGGTCTATGCGAATCGAGAGCGTCGCCATCTCTCTGTCGTAGAGGCGCACGTCGGCGTTGTGTTCGCCCGTGGTCCGCAGCGAATGGCCGGGCACGTCGATCCGGCGGCGTTCGATGCTGTAGCCCAGCTTCTCGAGCTCGGCCGCGATGTTCGCACTCGAGATCGACCCGAACAGTTTCCCGGTTGCGCCGGCGGTGACCTCGAAGACCAGCAGCTCGGATTCGAGCCGTTCCTTGAGGCTGGCTGCATCGCGGCGCTTCTGCTGCTTGCGCAGCTCGATCTCGGCCGCGCGGCGTTCGATGGCCCGCACGTTCTGCGGGGTATGCGGCAGGGCCATCTCCTGAGGGATCAGGAAGTTGCGCGCGTAGCCCGGCTTGACATCGCGGACGTCACCCTCTTCGCCCAGTCCGATGACGTCGGTGTTCAGTATCACCCTCATGAGGCACCTCGTTTCATGTTGTCCATTCGGAGCATGTTCGTTCGACTACGGCCGCTCCGGTCACGGTCGATCGGTATCGTCTTCGGAGTCCGAGCCGCCGGCCTGCAGGCGTTGGCGGTAGTGGACCCAGATCTCGGAAGCTCCGAACGCGGAGATGATAAGCAACAGCCACGGCAACGCAAAGAGGCCGATGACCAGCATCACGCCGATCAGCAGACTGGTCGTCGTGCCGGACTGCCCGTACCGGCCGGCGAACACCCGCATGATCGCGATCCCCTGGATGCCGAACACGAACGCCATCACCAGGACGGCGTTCCAGCCGATCGCGGCCAGCAGCTCGAGCCCTGCGTTTCCGAGCGCTCCGGTCTGGTCGATCGCCACCACGGCAAGGCCGCCGACGAGCACCCAGACCAGGTGGTCCGGGGCGTGGAATTCCGTCACCGGCCGCAAGGGTGACGGTATCCGGGCGCTGCGGGCACCGACCGCGGTGCCTATCCACCACTGGCTGGTCAGGAACACGAAGTAGATCAGCAGGTAGCTGCGCAGGATGCCGGGCGCAGTCTCCCGGAACGTGTCGGCCATGCTGCGCGCGGCCGCGATCGCGTCGGTGGCAAGTTCGTCGCCGAGCGAAGTCGAAGCGCTGTTCGCCCAGTTCATCAGGAACGACTCCGCCGCCAGGCTGGCGGTCTCCAGGAATCCCGCCATCAGGGGCATGGTGGCCACACCGGCCGCCACGGTGGCCCCGAGCAGCCGGTACAGCACCCGGTACTGGCTGAAGCGTGCCGATGCCAGGACGTACAGGCCGCCCACCGTCAGGATCAGCACCAGGATCTCGGCGTGCATCAGCCCGTCGGCGATCTGCTCGGGCAGATCGCCCCAGCCGGTGAGCAGACGGAACGACACCGCGGCGATCCCGAACAGCGCCGCGGCATAACCGAACGCCGTGATGCCGCGGCGGACGAGCAGTGCCTGCAGCGGCACGAGGCAGAGCAGCGGTCCGAACAACGGCAGGAACAGGTAGCTGACGGACGCTACGACCGCCAGCAGGATCACTTCGATCCAGTAGGAGCAGGCTGCGCGTGTCTCGTCGACTTCACTCATCGCCGTTGAGGTCCGAACGCGGAATTCGAGATAGCGTTCTTTTGTAGACGATCCTAGCGCCCCGAAACCGTCGCCTCCGGCTCCGTTTTCGGCCCATCCCCACCTATCGCTACGGAGCTTGTCGGCCTTCCCGCTCGCGCGGCAAGTCCGACAGACTCCTAAAAAGGTATATCGTCCTCGAAGTCTCTGGAGGGACCCGGATCGGGACCCATGCGGTCGCCGGCCGGACCCGATGGGGGCGCACCGCCCGATGGGGCCGGCCCCTGGCCCATGGCGTCACCGCGTCCGCCGAGCAACTGTATGTTGCGGGTGAAGATCTCCACCTTGCTGCGCCGCTGGCCATCCTGCTCCCAGCGGTTCTGGCGCAACTCGCCCTCGAGTCCGATCTGCTTACCCTTGGTGAGGTACGGCGACAAGCTCTCCGCGGTCTTCCCCCATACCACACAGTCGAAGAAATGCGCTTCGTCGACCCACTGGTCATCGCGGCGCCGGCGGGTGTTGATCGCCAACGAAATGTTGGCCACCGCGCTGCCGCTGTTCGTGTACCGCAATTCCGCATCGCGCGTGAGGCGCCCGACCAGGACCACGTGATTGATATCCAACTCACGCCTCCTTGCGCACGATCAGGTACTTCAGGATCTCCGGCGCAAGCTGCAGTGCCCGCTCCGCGTCGCGGATGGCAGTCGGTTCGGACTCCACCTCGTAGTGGAAATAGTGACCTCGGTCGGACTTCTTTATGGCGTAAGCCAATGGCCGTTCACCCATGTCTTCCTCGGTCAGGAAGGTCCCGCCGGCCCTGGAGAGGACCTCCTTGACCAGCCCCTGACCACGATCGACGCTATCGGCTTCCGGCTTGAAAATGAACGTAACTTCGTAGACCCGCACAACTGAATGCAAGCTAACACCTGCCCGTGGGCGCCGTCAACGCCGGCCGGCCCGGGTCAGGCGCAGTTCGATGCGCCTTCGGCCAGGTGCCAGCACACGCGGCCGACCGTGCCTCCCTCGAGAGGCCGGACCAGGACCAGGTAGTCGCCCTGTACCAGCTCGAACCGGCTCAGACCGGGTTCCTGAGGTGAGATGTCGATCATGCCCGGCAGGTAGAACACCGCCACCTCCGCCGGCGTCTCCGAAGCGGCCTCAAGCGATATCTGATAGGCATCGCGGTCGAACACCCGCAGGTTGTGGTGCCTGATGGGGCCGAGGTCAGCCTGCTCGACCCAGGCGCGGTCGGCGAACACCCGCGGCGGTGTCACCACGTCGAGCGCGACGCTGTAGCGCTGTCCCAGGTCCTCCTCCCCGGCGGTCACCTGGAGGACGGCCGGGTCCGCGCCCAGGTAGAGCGCGCCCACCAGCTCGCCGGCGTCGGATGGAATGAGCGGCAGGAACGGCGGTTCGTCTCTCGCGTTGTGCAGGCTCGCAGTCACGGAGTCGGAGTCCGAACGGATCGTCACGCTGTAGAAGAGTCCCGGCCGCGCGCTGAGCTGAAACCACTCCCGCGTCTGCCGCAACGATCGTTCCTGGGGCTCGCCGGGCTGCAACTCCGCAGGTTGGGCGAGCGCCTCCGCGCCGCCGGCGCCGGTCGCAGCGGGCGTGTCGCCGGCAGGTTCGGCAGCGTCCCCGGAGACAAGCGGCGTCGCTTTGATCGTGAGCGCGTAGGCTCCCGAGGAGGAGGCGTCGGCGGCCAATACCTCGATCACGTAGACGCCGGCGTCCATCTCGCCGGTGAAGCCACTGTCGTGGAGCCCGAACGGGACGGCGTTGCCGGCGTGGTAGAGGGCGATCAGCGTGTCGATATCGGACTCGATGGCCACGGTGACCGTCGACGGTGTGGGAAGCGCCAGCTCGAAGCGGTCGCGGTCGCTGGCGGTGAGCGCACGCTCGAAGCGGGCGTCCTCCTCCAACGGCAGCGGGACCTCGTAGCCGGCGACGTCGTCCGGCTCGTACGGGTCGTCGGCCGACGGTGGTTGAGCGGCCGGCGGACCCGCCGGGGCGGGTCGCTCGAAACTCTGCGGGGCCGCCGGCTGAGCCACCGGCTCCACGGGTTCCGGAGGGACATCCTCCTCGGGCGGGGGAATGGGCGGTTCGATGGACGGCTGCGGAGCGGTTGCGGATGGCCCGGCAGGTTCCTGGGGGTTCACCACCGCCGCGGGTACCGCAAGCGCCGGCTGCGGCGCCTCGACCTCGGGCGGTGCTTCCGGCGGCACTTCGGCGGCGATCACGGTGCCTGTTTCGGCCAGCCCATCCAGCAGGTCCGGTTGCAGCAGCTCGGAGATGCCGGTGGAGCGCGGCATTTCGATCAGGTCGGCGTCGACGAGCAGGCCATCCCGATCGAGAACCCTGACCACGGCCAGCACCTGGTGTTCGAACGGCTGCAGCTCCACCGAGACCCGAACCGCCGAGTCTGGCGGTTCGTCGGACGCCGGGGCGTCGAGCAGGCGGGCGCTCCGGTAGTGCCGCAACAGCGTGATCTGGAGCGCCCCCCGCACACGGGCGCCGAGCCGGGTCATGCGGTGCGAGTCGGTCCGCACCGGCTCGACGTACAGGATCGTGTGGACGTGATCCGGCACCGCGCGAGTGACCACTTCCGCCGCCTGCTGCGCCGCGCGTTCCACGGTCTGGCGAACCGGCATCTCGAGAACGGCGCCGAGCTCCTGGCCGACTGCGGTCGACGACGGCCACAGCAGCAGCCCGAGGACGCACAGGGACATGGCCGGAACACCGGTCCGCCGGACGGTCAGCCGGCTCAAAAGTGGCTCCACCCGGCCGGCCGGGGCAACGGGATCGGATCGGGGGCGGACTGGGTGCGCTGCAGCGCCGCCCAGTCGGCCTGCAGATCATCCACGAACCAGCGATCGGATTCGAGTACCAGGTAGACCTCGGCCGGAATGCTGCCGAGCGGCCCGGACAGTCTGGCGCGCAGGAATGCGGTGTCGCCGGTCCGTTCGACCCGTCCCAGCCGAAATCCGGCCAGAGTCACGCCGCGGCGCAGGTGATAGTCGAGGGTCGCGGCCACGTGCACCTGCCCCGCGGGGGACAGCGGAAGATCGTGCAGATCGCCGCTCCGAACCGCTCCGAGCAACCGATCGACCGTGCGCACCGCAGCGCGTTCGCTCGCGGTAGCGTCCAGGTCATCGGCGAGCGGGCCGATCATCGCGTCGTCCGGGAGCAGGGGCCGCGCCGTCCGATACGCCAGGAATTCCGATGACTCGATCGCGGCAGGATGGTCGTCCACCGGCTGATCATCGGCCGTCGGCGAAACCTCCGCAACCGGCGGAGATCTCGGCGCCGGTTCCTCGCCGGCCGGAGCATCGCCGGCTGCGGGTTCGTTGTTTCGGGAGCGCGAACAGGAGGACGCAAGCAACATGACGCCGAACAGCAAGCAGGGCAGGGCAAGGCGAGCCCAGCGGATCACGTGGCACGGTATCCGGTCCCGGCGTGACGGGTCAAATCCGTGCGCAACGTGCCCCCGCGCAACGTGGTAGCCTTGGCCCGTGCCGTCGAACGCCGCCCGGGTGGTGCGCGAGGTGCACTCGGAATTCACCCAGCCGGTTCGCGACCCCCTGTGGCAGAACATCGACCTCAGCCCCGGTCTGTACCGGCTGGCGCAGACGGCGCCGTTCCAGCGCCTGCGGGACATCCGGCAGCTCGGCCCGGTGTTTCTGGTGTATCCGGGCGCCACGCACACCCGCCTGAGTCACTCGATCGGCGTGATGCATCTAGCCGGGCGCATGATCACCGCGATCGCCGACCGGTCACCGGAGTGGCGCATCGAGCCGGAGGAAGTGCGTGCATTTCTCGCGGCGACGATGCTGCACGACCTCGGGCACTATCCGAACGCCCACTCGCTCAAGGACCTGGCGGTGTCCCGGCACGAGACGCTGACCGCGCAGATGGTGCAGGAGGGCGAGGTGGCGCGCACGCTGCGCGAGCGAGTCGGAGCCCCGCCCGAGCTGGTCGCGGCCATCATAGACGTCACCCTGCCGCACCCCACGCCGGGGCTGCCGTTTCTGCGGGCGCTGCTGGCCGGAGTGCTCGATCCTGACCGGTTGGACTACCTGAGCAGAGACGCGTTCTTCTGTGGCGTGCCGTATGGGATGCAGGACGTGGACTTCGTGATCGGGGAGATGCGCCGCACGGCATGCGGCCGTGTCGCGATCACGGAGAAAGGGACGCTGGCCGTGGAGAGTCTGCTGTTTTCCCGCTACCTGATGTACCGGGCGGTGTACTGGCACCGGACCGTGCGCATCGCCACGGCGATGATCAAGCGCGCGGTGCTGCTGGGGATGAAGGACGGGAAGATCCGGGCTGATGACCTGTACGGCCTGACCGACCCGGGCTTCCTGCGGCTGCTCGACGTTAGGCGCCACCCGGCGTTCGTGCTGGTCGGCGACGTGCACGCCAGACGCCTGCATCGGCAGGCGTTCCGGGTCCGCTTCGAGCCGGGACGCGGCACCCATCGCCGCCTGGAGCTGCCGATCGACCGGCTGCAGGTCGAAAGCCGGCTGCGCGCCGCGGCGTCGGCGGAGCTTGGTGCCCCCGTGGAAGACCACGAGGTGCTCATCGACGTGCCGGAGCGCAACAGCTTCGCGACGGACCTGCTGGTACAGCCGGACGACGGCACGGATCCGATCCCGTTCTCGGGAACGCACACGGTGTTCGGTCCGGACGTCGTGGCCCGCTTCGGCGCGACGTTGCGCTCGATCGCCGTGATCGGCTCCCGGCGCCCGGGGCTGGATGCCGCGTTGCGCCGGGTCGCTCCGGCCGTGATCGATGGCGGCTGAGTCCGGCCTTCAGTAATCGTCCTCCGGGTCGTAGTGCTCGGTGAACACGTGCGCCCCGCTGACACGGTCCGGGACGGCGTCCTCCACGAAGCGCATCACTTTCTGGAGGACCGATTCGGTGTGAGCGCCGCTGTTGGCGACCGCGGCGAACGCCAGCACGGCCCGCCGCAGGTCGTCGTTCGCGGCCACCTCGGCGGCCGCGACCCGGAAACGGGTTCCGGCCCGCTCCTTGAGCGAGGCGATGACGCGCCGCTTCTCCTTCAGCGACGTCGTTCCCGGCAGATCGATGCACAGGCGCAGCACGGAGACGACCATGGAATTCCTCCCGCCCGGCGTCGGTCGCGCAACGTCGGCGCCGATATGTGCCGATAAACATAGCAGATACATGCTCGAACGCGGACACTCAACCACGGACAGGCGGGTTCATCGATGACGTCATACGCTGCTCGGATCTTCACCGGACGCTCCCACGCCGTCCGGGTCGTGCTCGCTGCCCTGATGCTGAGTGCCGCCGGTGCCCGCGTCGGCGTGGCGCAGGAGGGCGCAGACCCTGAAGGCGAAGGCGCCGGCGACGGCATGACCATCGGAGCGCTGCTCGGCATCGGCGTCGAGCACATTCCCGATGATGACGGCGGCGGCGCGACTTGGCAGTCGTTGACCCTCGCGCCGGAGTTCAGCGCAGGCAAGTTCAGCCTGGATCTGGGAGCGCAGCTTCGCTTCCGGTTCGACGGCGGACCCGCAGGCAGCGAGTGGGAGATCCGGGAGGAAGACTGGAGTCCGGACGAATCGATTGCGGGGCGGTCGTTCCTGGACCTGTTCCTGCCGATCATCCGCCATGCGCGCTACGGCGGTGATGGTGAGCCCCTCGTGGTGCGCGCCGGTTCGTTCGAGGACGCCACCCTGGGAACGGGTTTCCTGCTCGGCGAGTACGCGAATACCGTGCTGCTGCCGGGCCGCCGGCTGTTCGGGGTGGATCTGGACATCGACGGGGCGGTGTTCAACGTGCCGGTGGCCGGTCTGGAGACGGTCGTGGGCCATGTGCCTGCCCTGGACGTGATGGGGGCCCGGCTCTGGGCCCGCCCGATGTATGCCCTGAGCATGCCCCTGCTCTCATCATTGCGGATCGGGGCCGTGGCAGCCGCCGACTTCGATCCGTTCCGGTACGTCCCGGACACCGACGAAGAGGGCAGCGTCTCGGCATTCGGGTTCGACCTCGAGGTCCCGGTCGTCGCGACGCCGTCGTTCTCCGCTACCGCCCACGGCGACGTGGTGCTGCTGGGGACCTCGGAGATCGACTCGCGGTCGGTCGGGACGGCGGTGGGCCTCTCCGGCACGGCGGTCAGCAACCTCCGCTACGGGCTGCAGCTCCGGCTGACCGACGACCGCTTCCTGCCGGTCTACTTCGATCGCGACTACGATCGGCAGCGAGCCGACAAGTTCCGCGCGCTGCGAGCCGCGGAACGGGCCACGACACAGTCCGACGCGCTGGAGGGCTTGGTCCATGCCGGATGGGCAGCGCGGGTTGGCACCTCCCTGCTGGATCGTCGCATAGACTTGGACCTGGGACTGTCCGGACCGTTGTCCGGCGCAGGCGGCGCCCTGGCGGAGGTTCCTTACGCGCAACGAAAGGGCCTGGACGTGAAGGGGCGTGTCCGCCTGCGCGACCTTGGCGTCGACGGGATGTCGTTCGACCTGGACTACCGCAAGCGCCAGCTCGACAGTCTGGGCGATCTCACCGAGCCCGAGCATCTCTCGGTCGGCACGGCGCTCAGCTACCGGACGAACGGTACGCTGATCGTCCTGTCCTACCGCGGCTACTATGACCCTGCAGCCGACGGCCTGGTCGGAGCGCCGGCCGTGGAGAGCTGGATCGAGCTGTTCTGACAGGCTATCCGACCGCATGATGGCCGGATCGCGTGACGGCCCGACGTGCCGACGGCCTTTCCGCGTGCGAGGTGAATCCGACACACTCCCGGGCCATGGGCCGAATCCGCGTCCTTGCAGACGATACGGCTCGCCAGATCGCGGCCGGAGAAGTCATCGACCGGCCGTACTCGATCGTCCGCGAGTTGCTCGACAACGCCATCGATGCCGGCGCCGCCAACGTGCGGGTGGAAGTTGTCAAGGGAGGGTTGGAGCAGATTCGCGTGATGGACGACGGTGCCGGCATGGACGAAGAGGATTTGCGTCTGTGCGCGCTCCGGCACGCCACCTCCAAGATCGCCGACCACCGCGACCTCGCACGCGTGCGCACGCTGGGGTTTCGGGGCGAGGCGCTTGCGAGCATCGGCGCCTGCAGCGTGCTCACGCTGACCTCCCGAAGCAAGGAAGGAGCCTCGGCACACCGCGCGCTGGTGCGTTTCGGCCGTGACGAGGGCGTGCGGCCGAGCGCGGGAGTCCCGGGCACCACTGCGGAGGTGAGCTCGCTGTTCTTCGAGCTTCCGGCCCGGCGCCGTTTCCTGAAGAGCCGTGGCGCGGAGACGGCGCTGTGCCGGCGCACCTTCCTGGAGAAGGCGCTTCCGCACCCGGAGGTCGCGTTCGAGTTTGCCGTCGATGGCAGGCAGGTCATGAGAATGCCTGCCGGGTCGCCGCTCGATCGGACGGCAGCCGCCGCAGGACTGAACGCGGCCGATTTCGCCTGCGTGCACGGCGGTGGCGAGGGCCTGCGAGTGGCAGCGCTGGCGGCGCGCCCGGAGCTGGCCCGTCGCGACCGGGCGGGGATCCACGTCTATCTCAACCGGCGGCGGATCACCGATTTCGGGCTCGTCCAGGCGGTCGAGTACGGGTACGGCGAGTTCCTGCCGGGTGGCCTGCACCCGGTGGCGTACCTGTTCGTCGAGATCGATCCCGAGATGGTCGATTTCAACGTGCACCCCGCGAAGCGGGAGGTGCGGCTGCGGCGTCCGGGCGAGCTGCATCGGGCGATCAGCTCGACGCTGCAGCGGGAGATCCGGAGCTGGCAGTCGCAGCCCGAGCGCGGCTCGGCTGCCGGGGAGAACCGGCCGGAAGCGGCCGCCGCATCGTTCCTGGCCGAGGCTCCGCCGGTCTTTCCGGCACTGATCCGGCCTCCTCCGGCGGGAGCGGACGGATCGCCGCCTGGCGTGCCCTCCTCCCGTCCGGACGCGGGGACGGCCCCTGGGGCGTGGCGCGGGCGCGCTCCCGACCCGGACGCCGAGATGCGCTACCTCGGTCAGGCCTTCCAGCTCTTCCTGGTCGCCGAGGTGGGCGACCGCATCTACTTCGTCGACCAGCATGCCGCCCACGAGCGCGTGCTGTACGAGCAGCTTCGCGGCGGCCTGATCGAGCGGCAGAAACTGCTGGCCGGGCCATCCGTCGAGCTGTCTCCGGAAGAGGACACCGAGCTCCGCGGTTTCCTGGACGATCTCGAGCGTTGCGGGTTCCGTCTGCAGGCGCGGGGCGGAGGGCGCTACACGATCATGGAGATACCGGCCGCGGCGGCGCGTCTGCCGGCGGAACATCTGTGTCGCTTCATGCGCCTGTGCGCGGGGACCTCGGAGGACTGGGACCGGGACGTGTACAGCGGCTTGGCCTGCCGCCTTGCGGTCAAGGACGGGGAGGTCATCGACGATCGGTCGGGCCGCGAGTTGCTCGAGCGCTCGTTCCGGATCGATCCTCAGCGGTGTCCGCACGGTCGCCCGCTGTGGCTCGAGATCAGCAGGCAGGCGCTGGCCGGTTCGGTAGGGCGTCCGTCTCCCCTGAGACGGACGGCTCGCTGAGTCGGCAGGACGCCAGGACGCCGAACCAAGTATACCAGGTAAGATGAGCCTACGGGTCGTTCTGGGCGCGTCGCCGACGCGAAAGGCGTGCGTACAGCCGTCCCAGCGGGCGGACGACCACGGCGCGCGCCAGCCGCGCCAGTCCCTTCAAGGCCCGCCGCCACCACCTGACGCGCTGCAGCCGCTGCATCCGCTCGATCGCTTCACGCAGCTCCTCCGGCCGAAGTTCCTTTCGCTGGACGTTCTCCTCCAGCTCGAGCTCCAGCGTCTCGCGCTCCGACTCCTTGTCGATCACGATCGCGTTGATGCTCTTCCACCCAAGGCGGCGGGCGCTTTCCAGCCGCCGGTTTCCAGCGATCAGTTCCGACCGGCGATTGATCAGGATCGGACAGAGCAGGCCGTGCTTGCGCAGGCTCTCCATCAGTGACGACAGGTCGCCGAGGGAATACCGGACCCGCTTGCGGATGACGATGGTATCGATCTCCACCTGCATCAGCCGGAGCCCTCTGCAAGCCCGATCAGGCCCCGGTATTCGTCGCTGTCCAGCAGATCGTCGAGCTCGGCCGCGTCATCGATGCCGAGTTCGAAGATCCACCCGGCTCCTTCCGCATCGGCGTTGATCAGGCGGCCGGCTCCCGGCTCCCGCAGCCTTTCATTGACGGCGGTTACGACCCCGCCGACCGGCGCGTACAACTCGGTCGCTGCCTTCAGCGCGTCGATGGCGCACACCGCGGCGCCGCGTTCGATACGGGTGCCCACGTCGGGGAGCTGCACGAAGGTGATCTCGCCGAGCTCCTCCTGGGCGAAATCGGTCAGTCCCACCCGCACGCCGGACCGATGGCGTAGCGCCCAATGGTGGTCGTGCGTGTAGCGGCGTTCGTTCGAGTTCATCAGTCGAGCAGCGGATTGCCGTCCAGCGGCTTCGGGTCCGGCGGCCTTGATTGTCCCGTTCCGACCGAGGGTTCGTCCAGGGGTGCCTGAAATGGCGGCGCATCGACGTCGATCGTTGCCAGGGCCCTGCGCAGGTTGTTCGCCACTACGTCGCCGCGGGCGGTCACGGCGTCGGACAGCGTGTCGCGTGTCTTCGGTTCCGTACCGGTCAGGAACAGCTCGTGGATGATGGGTTCGTCTCCCGATGGCAGCAGGCCGGAGCGCGCGTCGACCGCGACCCGGATCAGCCCCGTGGCCGGCATCTCGAAGTCCCGGACGGGAGAGCCTGTGTGGACTCGCTTCATGTAATCCGCCCAGGTCGTGCCCGCGGCGCGTCCGCCCGAGAGGCTCCGTCCCAGCGACTCTCCCGGTTCATCGAAACCCATCCACACCGCCGTCACGACGTCCGGGGTGAACCCCACGGTCCACGCGTCCGACCAGTTCTGCGTGGTGCCGGTCTTGCCCGCGATGGGGAAGTCGAGGCCGCCGACCCGGCCCGCCGACGCCGTCAGCGTTCCCGACCGGACGGTGCTGGTCAGCAGGTCGACCATCAGGTACGCAGCGGCCGGATCCATGATTTTCAGCCGTTCCCCCGCCGCTCTCTGACGATCACGCAGCTCCTTCTCGACCCCCAGCACGTCGTTTCCGTCCCGGTCCGTGACGAAGCGGATCGCGATCGGCTCCACTTCGCGGCCCTGGTTGGCGAAGGTGGCATAGGCTCGCGCCATCTGCAGCGGCGTCACCGTAACCACGCCCAGCCCGAGCGGGTACGTGCGCGCGAACGCTTGCTCGATTTCGAGCGGATCGGCGATCCCGAGCAGCCGGCTGGCCCGGTCGATGGCGGCATCGAAGCCGATCAAGCTCAACACGCGGAGGGATGGAATGTTCATGGAGTGCTTCAACGCGGTTCGCGTCAGCACCCGCCCCTGCCATTCGCCCAGGTAGTTTCGCGGGACGTAAGGGGTACCGTCGGGATTGTAGAACACGACCGGCGCGTCCATCAGCATGGTCGCCGGCGTCACCGCTCCGGAACTGATGGCGGCGGAGTAGTACAGCGGCTTGAATGCGGAACCCGGCTGCACCTTCGACTGGACGGCGCGGTTGAACTGATTGCCACGCGCGAGGTCACGTCCGCCGACCATGGACAGGATGTACCCGCTGGACGGCTCGATCGACACCAGGGCGCCCTGCACATCGACGCGTCGCTGCCGCACCGTCTGTTCCTCGCGGATCCGCCGGGTGAGCGCCTTGAGTTGTCCGGTGTCCCAGGTCAACGAGAGCAGGTCGAGGGCCGGGCTCAGTTCATCGCCGAACCGCCCGCGTCCGGCCATGAGGTCCGCCTGGTTTCCGACGCGCAGGCGGCGGACATCGAAGGCGAGCGACAACAGGTCCACCACGGGCAGGAACTCGTCCTTGGCCACGGCGACCCGTGTGCTGCGCTGGGTAGCGCGCAGGTCGTTCACCCGATTCAGGTGCTGCTCCATCACCTCGTTGGCGATCGCCTGATGATCCAGATCGAGCGTGGTGTGGACGATCAGGCCGTCCCGGTACAGGTCCACCTTCCCGAGCAGCAGTTCCTCCAGGCGCAGGCGAACGTACTCGCTGAAGTGCCGGGCGCGGTCGACGCGTTCGTAAAACGCGCTGCTCACGTTCGAGCGCGTGAAGTCGAAGGCGTCCCAATACCGGACGAGCGATCGGTCGGCCTCCTCCTGGGTGACGTGCCCCAGCTCCACCATCTGCTGCAGATTGTTCGTCTGCAACTCGCGAGCGCGATTCGGATAGGTGAACGGTGAGTTGCCGCCCGGCCGGTTGAGCTGGACCACCAGCATGGACGCCTCCGCAACCGTGATGTCGCGCGCCGAGTGCCCGGTATAGAACTGTGCCGCCGCTTCGATCCCGTAGGTACCCTCTCCAAAGTACACCAGGTTCAGGTATCGCTCGAGGATCTCGTCCTTGGTCAGCCAGCGTTCAAGCTGGATCGCGTACCACAGTTCGACGAGCTTGCGGCGCAGCGTGATCTCGGAGCGATCGGCAAACAGGCTGCCGGCAAGCTGCTGGGTGATGGTGCTGGCGCCTCCTCCGAAACCGCCGCGCACGGTGGTCCAGGTCGCGCGCAGTATGTCCGGTACCCGGAATCCTCGGTGCCGGTAGAAGTGCCGGTCTTCGCGCGTGAGCAGCGCGTCGATCAGATGCCGAGGCAGTTCCTCGAAGCGGATGATCTCGCGCTTCTCCACCGAGAAGAACTGCGTGATGAGCCGGCCGTTGCGGTCCAGTATTTGCGTGGGAAGGGCGGGACGGTCGGTCCCGTATATGTCGGATCCGCGGAAGTTCCGAGTGCCCGCGAAGGCAAGGCCCAATCCCGTGCCGACCCCGGCGGAAAGCAACAGCAGGGTCGCGATGAGGAGCGCTGCGGTGCGCGGGCGGAGGCGCGCGCGCGGCATGCCACGATACTACGGACCACCGCCGCGGGCCGTCAAATTCCCCGCGTCCGCGGACACGGTGTCCGGACGCACTCGGCATGACGCCGCTGCGGGGCTACGGTCGCGTGGTCGTGAGAAAAATGGCCGGCCCCTCATGGGGCCGGCCAACCCTTGCGGGAGTGCCGGTTACGGTATAGTAAACTGGGAGGGGAACTATAGATAACCGACACTCTCCTTATCGACACCTGCGTCTCGTACCTTAGCGGCTCCGGACAAATGTCGCCAAATATTGTCCAACAGCATGACTGCCTGCAACGACAGGTCAACCTGCCGCTCTCCGCGCCGGCGCCGGCCGGTCACCCGAGACGGTCGACAGGGGCGCGCCGGCCCGAGGTGAGCAGGAAACCGATCGCCCCAAGATCGACGACGATCACGGCAATCGCGGCGATGTATGCCCCGGTGCTGAACAGTGCCAGGACGAACAACGGCGCAGCCGCCAGCGTGGCCACCCACGCGATCAGGCGCGCCGCCGCGAAGGCGGCCGCGGCGAGCGCCGTTCGGAGGTCGGTTTCCTCTGCCCGTAAGTGGATTCGGCGCACGATCGTCGCTCCCACGCCGATCGCGAGCGCGGCGACCAGCAGGACGTTGTAAAGGGAGCGCATGCGGGTGGCAACCAGCCAGAGCGGCAGGACGATCGCGGCGCTCACGGCCACCACCGCTCCGGTCAGCAGCAGTCCGACGCCGATCCGGCGGGCAGCCGCCGCGTAGGCGGCTGCTGCCGCCCGCGCCGCACGCCTCAGCGCCGCCGTGGCCTCACCTCCGTCCGAGGCTGCCCGTCCGTCCTTGGCAACGCGCCGGCGATCTCCTGCGGGATGGGCTCACCTGCGTGCCAGAACCCGAGCGCCCGGCCGGGCGAATGCGCGCCGTGATAGTCGGATCCGCCGGTGACGAACAGGCCGCGGCGTCCGGCCAGCGTCCGTACCAACGACGATCGCTGCGGCGACAGGGACGGGTGATAGGCCTCGACGCCGGTCACGCCGGCCGCGGATACCGCGTCCAGCAGGGCCTCGAGCTCCGCGGCCGATCCTCCCTCCGGATGGGCCAGCACACCGTGGCCGCCGGAGCCTCGCAGCGCCTCGATCGCCTCGCCGAGTTGCACGGCGCGGCGCGGTACGTGGAACGGGCGTCCGGAGCCGAGCAGCCGGCGAAACGCGTCGGCGGTGCTGGTGGCGACGCGCCGCTTGACCAGCAGCGCGGCCATGTGCGGCCGGCCGACGCTGGCGCCTCCCGCCTCTGCCTGCACGTCCGTGTAGTCGATCGCGAGCCCGTGCCGGCGCATCCGCTCGACCATCGCCAGGTTGCGCTCCACGCGGCGTTGCAGGACTCGGTCCAGCAGTTCCGAGAGGTGAGAGCGGCCGGCGTCGGGATCGAAACCGAGGCCGAGCAGGTGGACCTGGCGTGTGCCGTGCCGGAGCGCCAGCTCGACTCCCGCGATGAAGCGGATGCCGCGCCGGGTGGCGGCGCGCGCGGCATCGGCGACGCCGCTGACGGTGTCGTGGTCGGTCAGCGCCAATGTGGTGACGCCGGCGCGGTGGGCGGCCTCGACCAGTTCCTCGGGCCGGTCGCTGCCGTCGGAGCAGCTCGAGTGCGTGTGCAAGTCGACCGACGCCGTCACCGCCATGCGCTCAATAACCCCGCTCCAGGTCGCAACGGAAGCGGAGCTCCTCGCCGGCCTGGTAGCGGCGCAGGTTGTCGATGAAAATCTCGCCTCGCCGTGCCAGGAGCTGCGCCGACTCCGCGGATACGTGCGGGGTCACGTATATCCGCGGATGGTCCCAAAGCGGGCTGTCCGCCGCCGGTGGCTCCGCGCTGGTGGCGTCGATGGCGGCCCCTGCCAGGTGGCCGCGGTCGATCGCGGCCACCAGCGCGTCCTCGTCCACGATGCCGCCGCGCGAGACCACCACGACGTGCGCGCCCGGACGCAGGCGCCCGAGCTGCTCGGCGCTGATCATGTGCTCGGTGTCGGTCGTGCGCGGCGCGGTGATCACCAGCCAGTCGGTCCGCGCAAGCATGTCGTGCAGCCGATCGATCGGCCACACGGCGGTGACGCCGTTCGGGCAGGGGACCGGCGCAAGGTCGACGGCGTACACCTGCATGCCGAATGCCAGGGCGCGATGCGCGACCGCGCGGCCGATGTCGCCGAAGGCCAGGACTCCCAGGGTCGATCCGGACAGCTCCAGGATGCGACCGCGGTACTCCGCGGTCCGCCACCGCCGGGCGGCCTGGTCCTCGAACGACTCGCGGAGGTGGTGGGCGAGCGCCAGCATCATCCCCAGCGTGTACTCGGCCATCGGGATCACGTGCGTTTCGCGGGCGTTGGTCATCGCCACGCCGCTGGACGCGAACTCGGGCACCTTGCGCAGCACCGAGTCGAAACCGATGCCGATGAAGTGAAACCAGCGCAGGTTCGAGGCGCGCCGAAAGGCCTCGCGGTCGAGCTGCCCGAAGATGACGTCCAGCTCGGGCGCGATCCGGCGTTGGTCTTCGGGTGTGTGTGCGATGCTGAAGCGGGTGTCGGGGAACTCCGCTCGAAGCCGGGCCTCGAAGTCGCGGCCGAGGTCGTAGCAGACGCCGACGTGGAGCGGGCGTGCGGGTGCGTTCATCGGCGTCATGATAGCCGACGCCCGGCCGCATGCGCTCGGGGCAAGCCACGGGCGGAGCGGGACGCGGCGGACCGGGGACGCTATGATCGGTCGGCATGGAGTCGCGGCGCCTCGTGGACAAGGCGGCCCTGGTCACGGGCGCCGGTTCCGGCATCGGCGCGGGCATCGCCGGCCTGTTCGCCCGGCACGGAGCCCGGGTCGCGGTCGCTGATCGGGACGCGGACGCCGCGCAGCGCACCGTTCGCGCGATCGTCGCCGCCGGCGGACGCGCCGTGGCGATCACCGCGGACATCTCCACCGGCCGCGGGGCCGAAGGGTGCGTGGAAGAGGCGGTCGCCGCCCTCGGCGGACTGCAGATCGTGGTCAACTCCGCGGGCGTCACGCCGCGCTACGCTCCGGAAGACTGGGATTACGAGCAGGTCTGGGACTGGGTGATGGCGGTCAACCTCAAGGGTACGTACCTGGTTTCGCGCCGCGCGGTTCAGGCGATGAGCGCCGGTGGCGCGATCGTCAACCTGTCCTCGATCTACGGCCTGGTGGGCCGGCCGATGTTCTTCGGCACCGGCGACGATCCGTATCCGCCCGGCAAGCACGGCGTCATCGGCCTGACCAGGGACATGGCCAACAACTTCGGCGCGCGCGGCATCCGCGTGAACGCGCTGTGCCCGGCGTTCGTGTACAGCCCGTTGACGCGCACGCTCACCGAGGATCCGGCCTGGCGTTCGCAGATGGAGGCGATGCAGCCGCTCCGCCGCCTGGGCACGGTCGAGGAGGTGGCGTACGCGGCGCTGTTTCTTGCGTCCGACGAGTCATCGTTCATCACCGGCGTCGCGCTGCCGGTGGACGGTGGATACACGTCGTTGTGAGCGTCCGGCGCATGAGCGGACGGGGGTGAGCGCCGGCACCTTCGATCTGCTCACCCCGCACGTGGCGGTGCAGGCGATCGAGTCGGTCATCGGCGTCCACGTGGACGGTTCGCTGGCCAGTTTCCCCAGCTACGTGAACCGGGTCTACGGCTTCGCGGCCGCCGACGGCCGGCAGTACGTCGCAAAGTTTTACCGCCCCGGTCGCTGGACGTATGAGGCCATCGAGGAGGAGCACCGGCTGGTCGGCGAGTGCGCGGCCCTCGACCTGCCGGTCGTGGCGCCGATCGCCGACGACGACGGAGACCGGCTGCACCTGGTGGGAGCCGCCGGCCCGGACCGGGAGCAGGAGTTTTCCTTCTCCGTCTATCCGAAACGGAACGGACGCACCTTCGACGCGGACCGGGACGAGGACTGGCTGCGCATCGGCTCGCTGGTGGGCCGTTTGCACGTCGCCGCCGCGCACGGAGGTGCCGAGCACCGGATCACCTGCACCCCGCGGTCGTCGACCTCGCGGTTCCTGGATGAGCTGGACGAGGCGGAGTTGGTGCCGCCCGACCTGGACGCCGAGTTCTACGACCTGGCGGACGCGGCCGTCGAGCGGATCGCTCCGCTGTTCGACGGCGTGGCGCTGCAGCGCCTGCACGGCGACTGCCACCGCGGCAACATCCTGGATCGGGCGGAGGAGGGGCTCTTGATCATCGACTTCGACGACATGATGGTCGGTCCCGCCGTGCAGGACCTGTGGCTGCTCTTGCCGGGCCGCATCGCCGACAGCCGTCGCGAGCTGGGGCTGCTGCTGGAGGGTTACGAAGAGTTCCAGCCGTTCGACCGGGCTACCGTGGCGCTGATCGAGCCGCTACGGCTCATGCGCATGGTCTACTACCTGGCGTGGCAGGCGCTGCAGCGCCACGATCTTCGCTTCCGCGAGTCATTCCCCCAATGGGGCGGCCGGGCTTTCTGGGAGCAGGAGATCGAAGACCTGCGCACGCAACTCGGTGTGATCTCCGACCAGCTCGGCTGATCCTGCAGGCCGGCGTCATGCGCCGGCGTCGGCCATCGCCGCCCTGAGGCTTGTCTCGATCCGTTCGCAGATGGCGTCCAGCTCCTCGCGGCTGGCCGTCAGCGCGGGAGCGACCGCGAACCAGCCCGGGTCGGTGCGCATGATGAGGGCGTCGCCGACCGCCCGCCGGCCGAGTGCGGCGCCGACGCGCCGATCGGTCAGTTCCACGCCGAGCAGGACGCCGCGCCCGCGGATCTCGCGCACCACCCCGGTGGCGTGCAACGCCTCCAGGCGGGAGCGCAGGTAGGCGCCGTTGTCCCGCGCCCGCGCGAGCAGATCGTCGTCCGCGATCGTGTCGATCACGGCGATGGCGGCGGCGGCGGCCAGCGGGTTGCCGGCGTAGGTGTGGCCGTGCATGAAGTGGACGTCCTCGCGCTCCGAGCCCCAGAACGCATCGCCGAGACCGCGGCGGGCGGCGATGGCGCCGATCGGGATAACGCCGGACGACATGCCCTTGCCGCAGCAGATGACGTCCGGGGTGACGCCGAAGGTCTGGGCGGCGAACATATTGCCGGTCTTGCCGAAGCCGGTGATCACCTCGTCGAAGATCAGCAGGACGGCGTGGCGGTCGCAGATCTCGCGCAGCAATGCGAGGTACTCCTCGGTGGGGGTGATGATGCCGCCGGTGTTGCCGATCGGCTCGACGATGACGGCGGCCACGGTCTCCGGATCCTCGGCGACGATCGCATCCTCCACGGTGGCGGCGGCGAAGCGGTTGCACTCCTCCCAGGTGCGGAAGCGGCCCCGGTAGTGGGTCGGGGGAAACACCTTCACGAAGCCGCCCATCTGCGGCTCGAACTTGCTCTTGCGCGGGCCGGTGCCGCTGGCCGCCATGGCGCCGAAGGTGCCGCCGTGGTAGCCGTGGTAGCGGCTGATCACCTTGTACTTCCCGGCGCGGCCGCTCTGTTTCCAATACTGGCGGGCGAGCTTGAGGGCCGCCTCGTTCGCTTCCGAGCCGCCGGAGAAGGTCTTGATGAAATCCAGGTCGCCCGGCGTGATCGCGCCGAGCTTTTCGACCAGCTCCAGCGTGACGTCGGCCACGCCGTGCATGGGCGGGGCCAGCGTGACGCGTTCCATCTGCTCCCGTACCGCGGCGAGCACGCGCGGATGGCGGTGGCCCAGGCTGGCCACGAACACGCCGCCGATCGCGTCCAGGTAGCGGGTGCCGCCGACGTCCCAGTAGTAGATGCCGTCCGCGCGCTCGATGATCAACGGCGCGTCGGCGAAGTGCTGCATGGGCATGAAGTCGACCCATGTATGCGCCAGCAGCTCCCGCTGCCGAGGTGAGATGCTACCCATCGCCGGCAGCGTAGCACACGGCTGCCGGCCGGCTGACGCTCCTGCTTCGACCGGTGCGTGGCGCCATCGGTCGGCGCCTTGCGCGTGGCGTTGAGGATCCTGGCCTCCACGCTCGGGGTGCAGCGAAACGGCTTCTGACCGCGGTGCCGGCTGTACAGTCCTGCCAATCGCTCGGCCCGAAAGCGGCCAGCCCACATCGCCACGAAGCCGCGGCTGCACTCGGCTCGTTCGCACACTACGTCCCACGTGAGTCGCTCAGCGAGCAGCAGAATGACGCGCGCACGGCGCGCATCCTCGGCTCGACCAGTGCGACTCCTGGCCCGCTTGGTGAGTTCGCGATGCTCGGCTTCGGTCAATACGATTCCCTCTCCCATACCTCCAATCACAGTACGAAAGCAGATGGTACGGTCCACTAGGTGCGCGGCGTGAGCCGCAGCGTGCTCACCGCCTGGCGTGCGGCCGTGGATCGATCGAGGGGGAGGAAGTGATAGCGTCCCGCGAGCCACTCGGCAAGCTGATCGCAGTGGTGCGGGCTGCCGGGGTGTCCCGACTGCCCCTGCGCGTCGATCACCCAGAGGCCGGGCGCTTCGGCGCCGAAGTCGGCGATCATGCGGTAGTTGGCGCCGATCGCCGCCCCCCCAGTTGGGATCGAAGCCGGTGTTGCAGACCGTGGTCCCGTTGCCGCGCACCGGCAGGCCGCCGCGGTCGAGCAGCGCGCCCAGGTCGCCGCGCGCAGCGAGAGGACGTCCAGGTGCATCCGTGCGCAGTCGTCACGCGAGTGCCGCTTGGATGCTTCGAGCATCTGGCGGATGCGGCGGGCGCGATAGCCGCTCGCCCAGCGGCCGGAGAGGGACCATGGGAAGTCCTCCGGGGCGGTGCGGTTGTTTGCCGAGGCGATCCAGCCGCGCTCCGGGTCGCCGAGTTGCGGCATGTCCTCCGAGGGGATGACCCCGTGCCACTGGTGGGCCGGATCCCAGCCGGGGCGATAGCCCCGCTCCTCGACCGCGCGGACCGGGATCTCGCCCGCGACCTGGTAGCCGATGTGGCCATCCGCATCGGCCAGCACCAGGCTCCACGTCGGCACCCGCCATCCCCGGACGGCGCGGCGCAGCCCCGCCACGCTCGTGGCGCGATCCATCGCCAGCAGCGACGTGAGCCAGCCGCAGCGGTCCGCGCCCAGCCAGCGCAGGGAAACCGGACCGGCCGCGCGCATAGACTCCGGGAGCAGCTCGTCCACGATCGGGCCGTTGCGGGAGTGGCGGATGGCCCTGGTGATCGGTTCGCTGCCGCGCACCGCGATCGTCTCCGAGCGCTCCCGCGCCGGCTCCCACCGTCCGTCGTCGTACCAGCACGACACCGCGGCGAAGGCGATGTGCGGATCACTCGCAACGATCGGCTTGCCCGTAGTGGATCGCGATCCGGCGATCACCCAGTTGTTGCTGCCCACACCTTCCGGAGGCGTCGGCAACCGTCGTGCCGACCGGCCGCGTTCCGGCGGGTCCGGCGGATCCGGTGGGCCAGGCGGGGTAGAAGCCGGGCGGCAGGATGCTCTCATCGTCCGCCTCGCCCTGCAGGAACGCGCGGTAGAGCGCGCTGTCGCCCAGAACGCGCCTGCCCAGCTCGGGGATGAAGATCACCGGCAGGCGGACCGTCAGGTAGGCGCGAAACTCGCCGGCGATCGCCAGGCAGTCCACCGGCGACCACGGCTCCGGCGTGTAGTCCAACAGATCGAACTCGATCGGCAGCCGCTCACCGGCCGCCGCGATCGACTCGTTGATGCCCACGGAGAACGCGGTCAGCACGCGCCGCGTCTCCTCCGGGGTTCGCGCCCACTCGGCTTCCGCGATGCGTCCGATACCGATGGTGCGGGCGGCGACGTCCAGCTCCAGCCCGTCCGGGCCGAGCAGCTCGGACAGGCGCCCGTTCGCCTTGCGCCGCAGATAGTCGAGCTGAAACAGGCGGTCCTGCGCCATGGCGTAGCCGAAACCAAAGAACAGATCCTCATCGGTCTCGGCCGAGATGCGAGGGATGCCCCAGCGATCGCGGTCGATCCTGACGTACCTGCCCTCCGTGGCCTCCCGGGTCCCGCTCTGCTCGGGGACGCGGCGGCGCGTCTCCGCCTGCCACCAGGACCGGAACTCTTCCTGCGAGAGGCCGCCAGCCGCGCACACCGTCCCGATCGGCTCGCCGGCGCCGAGGCGTGCCAGCACTTCCCGCGCGTCGAGATTCACCGCAGAAGCTCCTCATCCAGGCTCGTCACGATGCCACAGTGTGCCGTGGCGATCGAGGCGTCGCCATCGCCGTCAGCGGGCGGGTAGGATGTGGCGCGTCGATGGCACGGCAAGGACCGGACTGGCGGCAACACGGCGTCACCGCGAGTAATATTGCGGCACGCGGCATCGCGATTTCGCATGCGCCAGAATGTTGCTGATGATGTGTTCGATATAACTCTATAGTATAGTAAATATTATATAGTGACGCCCGGGAGGGACCGGTTTGTGTGCCATTGTGATCACATGTTGCCGTGTGTGCTCATGTCGGCCTTCCGGGAGGTTGAATTTTCGAAACAGGTCGCAGCGTGCCTTGACGTGTTATGCCATCTTGAATAGGTCCCGCACACCTACACCCTGAAGGGGACGACGGTCATCGACGTCGATCCACCGGGGAGGGACGGAGCGCTCTATCGCAGGGAGCGCTATCGCCAGGACGAGACGCGCTGGAAGAAGGTCACCCGTTTCGTTCCGGAACGGGAATTCAGGTGGTGAAGAGCGTGACTGACCGATGGGACCGCGCGGATTGCTCGGGGTCGGCGCTCCCACTACGATGCGGGCATGGCCGATCCCCGTCTGACGCGACTGAGCGAGCACCTCTACCGCTTCACCGACATTTGCAACATATACATTATTGTAGACAGTGACCGGGCGCTGCTGATCGATGCCGGCTCCGGGGCCGTCGCCGGGGCTCTGGCCGGGACGGGAGCGGCCACGGTCGAGTGGGTTGTGCACACCCACCACCACCGGGACCAGTGCGCGGGCACGCCGGCACTTGCTGCAGCGGGCGCACAGGTCGCGGTGCCCGAGCACGAGCGCCACCTGTTCGCGGAGGCCGAGCTGTTCTGGCGGACGCGCCGGGTGTATGATAATTACGACGACCGCAACACCTTCTTCACGTCAGCGCGAGACATCGCCGTCGACGCCGTGCTGGAGGACTACGAGACCTTCACGTGGCGCGGCTATTGCTTCGAGATCATTCCGGCCAAGGGGCACACGCGCGGCTCCTCGATGCTCATCACCACGATCGACGGGCAGCGGGTGGCGTTCACGGGGGACCTGATGAACGCCGGCGGCAGGCTCTACCAGCTTCATGCGATGGAGTATGCCTACGGCGGGATGGAGGGGGTCGGCTTCACGATCGAGTCGATCGACGCGCTGGACCGGCTGGACGTGCGGGTCGCCTATCCTTCGCACGGGGATGCGATTCCCGACGTCGCCGGCGACATCGCGCGCCTGCGCCGCCGGCTGGCCGACTGCGTCGCGCTCGGCAACGGCCTGCGCATCGCCGGCTCGCGCGAGGACCTGCCGTCTTCGCACTTCCTTCCGGACGCCAGGATGCAGCCGCTGTCCCGCCATCTGCTGTGGGGCGGGCCGTGGACCTGCAGCAACTTCTACGTGGTGCTGAGCGATTCCGGCAGGGCGATGTTCGTCGACTACGGCCACTCGCTGGCCACCCACATGCACACCAACTCCGAGCACCACGGCCAGGAGTCGCTGCGCTTCGTCGCCCACCACCTGGAGGAGCTCCGCGACGACTACGGCGTCACCGAGCTCGACCTCGTGGTGCCCACCCACATCCACGACGACCATACCTGCGGCATTCCCTACCTGCAGCGCCACCACGGCACCCGCTGCTGGGCGCTGGGCGAGGTCGCGCAGGTGCTGGAGGACCCGGCCGCCTGGGCCAGCACGCCGTGCACGTACCCGCGGCCGATCCGCATCGACCGCTATCTGCGCGACGGCGAGTGCTTCGCGTGGGAGGAGTACCGCTTCGACATCTACTTCGCGCCCGGCCAGACCGAGTTCCATTCCGTCTACGCTGGCCTGATCGACGGCAGGCGGGTGGCGTTCACGGGTGACAATTTCTTCCTCTCGAACGAGCTGCGCTCCGGGGAGACGATCAGAAAGCCGATTCAGACGACGGTCCTGCGCAACAGCTTCCAACTCGGCATGCACCGCCGCTGCGCGGAGGTGATGCGCCGCGTCGACCCGGAGTTGATCTGCCCCGGCCACGGCGGCGTGATCGACTGCTCGAAGCAGCAGATCGACGAGTACGCGGACTTCATCGCCCGCAAGGAGCGGGCGTTCCGCAACCTGGTGGCCGAGCCGGCCGATCACTACGTCGACCTGTTCTGGGCGCGGCTGCTCCCGTACCTGGCAGCCGTGGAGCCCGGCGGCCCGGTCGCCTACCGCCTCCTGCTGCGCAACAACCTGGAGCGCGATGCGACCTACACCGCGGAGCTCGACCCGCCGTCCGGCTGGAGCGCGGGCGGCTCGGCATCGGTCCGGCTGCGGGCCGGCGAGCGGGGCGAGGTCGCGCTGCAGGCCACGGCTCCGGCCGGCGGCGACGGCATCCGCCGGCTGGTGACCGCGCGGATCGATGTCGACGGACAGCCGCACGGCGCCATCGCCGAGGCGCTGGTCACGGTCGCCGGCTGAGCGGGCGGCGCACACCGATGAACGTCCTGTTCTTCCACCTGATGCCGTACGCGGAGCTTCCCGCCGACTTCCGGGAGTCGCATCCGTCGATCTGGGTGGACATCGATTCGCGGCTGTTCGATCCCGAGCGCGGCGGCGCCATGTACCGCGACTACCTCGACGAGCTGGAGGAGGCGGCGGCGCTCGGCTTCGACGGGGTCTGCGTCAACGAGCACCACTCCAACGGCTACGGCATGATGCCGTCGCCCAACCTGATGGCGTCCGTGCTGGCCCGCAACACGACCCGCGGCGCGGTCTGCGTGATGGGCAACGCGCCCGCGCTGTACGATCCGCCGCTGCGGGTCGCCGAGGAAATGGCGATGCTGGACTGCATCTCCGGCGGGCGGCTGATCGCCGGGCTCCCGCTCGGCACGCCCATGGACACCTGTTACGCCTACGGGCGCAATCCCAGCACGCTGCGCGACAAGTACGTCGAGGCGTGCGACCTGGTGGTACGGGCGTGGCAGGAGCGGGAGCCGTTCGCGTTCGCGGGGCGCTTCTTCCAGCACCGCTACGTGAACATCTGGCCGCGGCCGATCCAGAGCCCGCGTCCGCCGATCTGGATCCCCGGCGGCGGCTCACCGGACACGTGGCGCATGTGCGGCCGCGACGGCTACGTGTACGCGGCGCTGTCCTACTTCGGCTACCACACTGCCCGCGGGGTGCTGAAGGGCTACTGGGCGGAGCTCGAGCGCCAGGGACGGGAGCCCAACCCGTTCCAGGCCGGCTACCTGCAACTCGTCGGCGTGGCGGAGACGAAGCGCGAGGCGCTCGATCTCTACCGCGAGCCGGCCGAGTACTTCTACACCAACTGCCTGCACACCAATCCGCGCTTCGCGGTGCCGCCCGGCTACGCGACCGAGGAGTCGGTCCGCTTCCGCGCCCGGCAGGCCAATCCGGGCAACCCGGTCGCGCAGTTCACCACGGCGCCCACCTACGACCAGATCCTGGAGCGCGGCTACCTGCTCGTGGGCACCCCGGACGAGGTGGCCGAGCGGCTGCGGGACATCGCCGTGGACCTGAACATCGGCCAGCTCATGCTGCTGCTGCACTTCGGCAACATGGACCGCGGCCTGACCCGCCACAACACGACGCTGTTCGCCGAGCGGGTGCTGCCGCAGATTCGGGACCTGTTCACCGACCGCTGGGAGGACCACTGGTGGCCGGATGCGGCGCGGCGGGCTGCGGTACGCGACTCATGAGCGAGCCGCGCGAGCGGACGGTCCGGGTTGCCGGGGTGTCCTGCCGGGTATGGGAGCAGGGGACCGGCGAGCCGGTGGCTTTCCTGGCGGGCGCAGGCGGCCTGCCGCGCTGGACCCCGTTTCTCCACCGCCTCGCTCGCACGAGGCGCGTGATCGCCCCGAGCCTGCCCGGGTTCCCCGGAGCGGACGCGATCGGCGCGCTCGACGAACATCTCGACTGGCTGCTCGCCGCCCATGATCTGCTTTCCGCGGCCGGGGCCGAAGGCGCGGACCTCATCGGCGTCTCGGTGGGAGCCGCGCTGGCCGCCGACGTGGCCTGTGTGTGGCCGGCGTCCGTGCGGCGGCTGGTACTGGTGTCGCCGCTGGGGCTGTTCGCCGCCGCGGACCCCACGGCCGACCTGTTCGCGCAGGGGCCGGGAGACCTGGGCGCGCTGCTGTGCCGCGACCCGGCCACCTGGGACGCCCACGTCGCGCTGCCGGAGTCGGCCGACCGGGTGGAGTGGGCGGTGGTGCAGGCGCGCGCCCAGGAAGCGGCGGCGCGCCTGCTCTGGCCGGTGGGCGACACGCGGCTCTCGCGCCGCCTGCATCGGCTGGCCCGGCCCGCGCTGCTGCTGTTCGGCGGCGCCGACCGTGTGCTCCCTGGCGGGTACCGCGCGCTCTGGCGGCGCGCGCTTCCGGATGCTGCGGTGCGGGTGATCGAGGGCGCCGGGCACCAGGTCGACCTGGACGCGCCGGAGGAGTCGGCCGCCGCCATCGATGCATTTCTCGAATGACCGGCCCCGCCACGGGTGACTACACTCGGGACCGGGAGGGCACGGCGCTGATCAGCGAGTTCACCGAACCGCGGCCGCACGCGAAGGCGCGGGCGGCGCTGATCGTCGTCGCGTCCGTGGCGGCGCTCCTGGTGTTCCGCATTCGCGTTGCGCCGGAAGACGCCAGGCCGCACTTCGGAAACCAGGAGGTCGAAACCCAGGTGTACGTCGTCGGTGACAAGGTCGAACTGAAGCTGCCCGCGGCGATGCGGGCCAACGGCCCGTTGGTCTATGCGCTGTATCCGAGCGTCCCCGGCCTCACCCTGACCAGGACGACGTTGAAGGGCACTCCGGCAGAGCCGGGGGCGTACTCGATGATCTACACGGTGGCCGACTCGGATGACGACACCACGGGCGGCGACAAGGACTGGTTGACGTTCACGATCATCGTCGAATCGCCGCGCTCGGGATGGAGCTTCGACGAGCTTGACGAAGACATCGACGCGGTCGACTTCGACGGTCCTTTCGTTTGACGACAAGCCGCGCACCCACCCGATCTCCTGCGCCCTGGCGAGCAGGAAACCGTTGGACGAGATCCGCCTGATCATGTACGCGCTCGCCGATGGCGGAGCGGTCCTGCCGCTGGGCGGGATCTCTTTCGAAATCCCTTCAGACCTGAGCACGGAGGACTATCGGTCCTTGTTGAGCCCGTTCTTCGAAGGCAGAAGATGACCGCGGGACCGATGATGCGTCGGCTCAACGTGCTCTTCATGCCGCACCCCGCCGGGATCGATCCGTCCTGGGCCGACGACGTCGTGGCGACCATCTCCGGCAGTCACGAGTTGCGGGTGTTCGACGCCGAGCGCGAGGCCACCGCCCAGTTCGAGGGTGTGGAGGTGATCGTCGACCTGGGCGGCAACATCAGCGGCGAGCTGATAGAGGCCGCGGCGCAGGCCGGCGTTAGGTTCGTCCAGGCGCAGACGAACGGACTGGACCACGTCGAGGTCGACAGGATCCTCGACGCCGGCATGGTGCTGTGCCACTGCCCCGGCCATCTGAGCAGCGTCGCCCTGGCGGACCGCGCCATGATGTTCCTGCTCATGCTCGCTCACCGCTACGAAGAGGGCCGGCGCACGTTCATGCGGGGCGAGCTCTACTCCCCGAACGGTCTGGAGCCTGCGGGCCGCAGCCTGGCGATCGTCGGCTTCGGCAACAGCGGCCAACTGCTGGCCCGCCGCGCCAGGGCGTTCGGGATGCGGATCCTGGCGATCGACGTGCGGCCGATCGAGCAGCAGGTGCTCGATGAGCTGAAGCCCGAGCTTCTCGGCGGGCCCGACGACCTGGACGGCGTCCTCGCGCAGTGCGACTTCCTCTCGCCGCACCTGCATCTGACCGACCAGACCAAGGCCATCATCGACCGGCGGCGCATCGGGCTGATGAAGCCCACGGCCTGCATCATCAACGTCGCCCGCGGCGAGTTGATCGACGAGGAAGCGCTCTACGAGGCGCTGCTCGCACGGAGGCTTGGCGGGGCGGGGCTCGACGTGTTCGCCCGCGAGCCGGCCGATCCGGCGCACCCGGTCTTCCGGCTGCCGAACGTCTACGTCAGCCCGCACACCGCCGGCGGCACGGACGGCACGTCGCGCAATCGCGCCCGGTTCGCCCTGCAGAACCTGAACCGCTATGCCCGCGGAGAGGAGCTGCGGGCGGTCGTGCGGCGGTAGCTCAGGACGAGCCCGCGGCGAGTCCGTCAGGGAGGTACGCGAGCATGGTCGGCACATAGCGCGTCTCGTGACAGAGGGAGGGGCCAACGCCGCGTGCGCTGGAGGCTCGCGGCGCGCCGAGCGCCAACGGCTCGGCCGCGCGACGCTCGGCCCCCAGGGTGTGCAGTCCGTGGCGGACGATGTCTTCGAGCTCCGCGTCGGGCCTCAGGGAGAGGGCATACACCAGCCCCTCGATGACCTGCTGGGTGTGGCCCGGGCCGCTGCCGCCGCGGCTGGAGGTGTACCGGAAGTGGCCGGCGTCGCGGTCGTAGGTGTGCTCGACCAGCCAGCGGGCGCCGTCCAGAATCGCGGTCGCGACCCGCTCGTCGGCGGTCAGCTCGTGGTAGCTCCGTAGCGCCGATAAGCAGACGCCCACCATGAAGCTGGCCTCGCCGCGGGTCCGCGGCGGACCTGCGAAGCAGTGCCCTTCGCCGAGCAGGCGCTCCCAGCCGCCGCCGGGCGTCCGCCGCTCCAGCAGCCGCTCCGCGACCAGGTGCGCGGCGTTCATGAAACGGGGGTCGTCGCTCCAGCGCGCCAGGGCGCACAGGTGGATGAGGTGCCAGCCGGCGTCGCGAAGCTGCCCGTAGTCGTAGGCGTCCAGCCCCTGCCGATCCGCTACCACGCTGCCGCCGATGACCCCGTGCGTGCGGCCGGCGAGCATCCATTCGCCGATGCGATCTAGCGTCTCGCGCACGCTCTGGTCACCGGTGAGCAGGTAGTGGAGCACCGGTCCCTCCACCCACGCGTGCGAGTAGAACATGCAGGAGCCGCCAACCTTGCTGCGAAAGTAGGGCGGCAGGTAGCCGCCGGCGTGGCCGGGCATGTGGCCGTACTGGCCGCCGACCTGGGCGGGGTCCGATGAGTGGTTGCAGGTGTCGACGTCGACCAGGTGGCGCGCCGCCTCCGCCGCCAGGACAGCCCACTCTCCCCGGCCGCCGCGCAGGAACTCCTGGTAGTGGGCGAACGCCGGATCGTATTCGTTGTTGCCCCAGGACCAGCCACTCTCCCCGTACCAGTCGCCGAAGTTCAGGAATCCGTACTGCCGGAGGTTGTCTCGTTCCCGGAGCCACTCGTCGCAGGCGTGGTCGACGGCCCGTTCGTAGCGCGGGTGGGGCGAGGCCGACTTGGCCAGGATCGGGCTCAGCGCGCCGGTCCGGTTCAGCCAGTCGATCGCTGGGCGCACCAGCGCCGGACGTTCGCACCAGGCCGCGATGCGCTCGGCTTCCTCTGGCGTGCCGGGCAGGCTGAGGGCGATCTCGCCGGTCAGCGCCTGACCCGCCTTGAGGAGGTAGCCGCGGCTCGTGCGCCAGAAGAGGAGCTGGTGCCGGCTCTCGGCGTCTGGCTGCCCGGCCGTGGGCTCCGGCGGTAGCGCCGGCAGCAGTTCCACGGTGACACCGTCCCCGTCGACCCGAAGCCCCGTGGGGCAGGTCTGCCAGAACCGCCGCACCGCCAGCCCGACCAGTCCGTCTTCGGTTTCCAGCAGAAGCCGCCCGGAGAACCGACCCTCCGCAGCCGTGGCCGGGGTCGGCCCCCCGGGCTCCGCGACCTGGTATACTTGGTATCTCCGGTCGTCTTCCTGTACCAGCCGCCAGTGGCCGTTCGCGGTCAGCTCGTGGCGACGGCCGTCTGCTGCCAGCGCGCGGGTGCCGGGGATCACGACGCAGGCGACTGCGGAGGAGAGTTCCAGCAGGGTGTTCTCTTCCCCCGGACCGCGGCCGACACAGGCGGCCACGTCCGCGGCGGCGGCCGTCGACCCTCCGCGGCCGGCTTCAGTGATGCCGCGCGAGGCGGCGCCGGACTCCACCGGCACCGGGGTCTCGCTCGGGTCGCCGGCGGCCGGCCCCAGCGCCGGGCTCACTACCTCCAGCCGGTGCTGGATGCGCAGGTGACGCTGCGAGCCGTACGCATGGATGCGGACGATGCTCCTGAGGTGCGTGGTCCCGTCGCGGTCGCAGTGATCGACGTGATAGCGGAGCACGCTCCGTTCGTGGCCCGACTCCTCCTGGACGAGGGGCGAGCTGCGCGGAAGCAGCGCGGCGCCGTTGGCCAGGCGGACCTCCACGGTCGAGGCAGGCGGGACATGAGCACCGCCTTCGCGTTCCGAGAGCACGGTTGGAAACGCCGGCCGCTCAGAGGAGAGGTCGATGCGCAGACCATCGCGTTCCAGGAGGGCGCTGCCGCCAGCGCGTCCGCTCGTGCCGGGGCCGGCAGCGGGTGCCAGGTGCACGGTCCCTGCGATCTGGCCCTCCGGCGGAATCGGTGCCGGGACGACGGCGTCCACCAGCACCCAGCGGGCGCTCCCGTCGGGCCACGGCGAGTGGACCCGACACTGGGCGGGGGTGGACAGGCCGCCGGCATGCAGCCGGCCGGTCAGTGCCCGCGGAAGCCGCCCGCGGGGCAGGGGAACGCCGAAGGTCAGCGGCAGGCCTGCCGCGGCATGGCCGGCTCGCATCGCGTCGACGATCTCGACCGGTACCGTCACCTCCTGCCCTGCGCTGGCGGGAAGGGCGAAAGCTCTATCGTCTGGCACGGCGACATCCCGCGACGATCGATCCGTCTCGCTGGCGATACCGGTGGCGATCACCTCGCACCGGTAGTCGCCCGCGGCCAGGTTCTCCAGCGCCAGGACGTGGAGCTTCGTCAGCCGCTCGGAACGTGTCCGGGCCACGATCGTCTTGCCGGAGCGGGCGACCATCTCGGCGCGCGCGACGTGGTCGGTGATGAAGTGGATCTCGGCGCCGGTTGCATGCGAGCGGGCCGTGAGGTGGCGGATCGTCGGCGCGAAGCTGCTCGGCGCCGGGCGGGCGGACAGGAACGCCAGCGCCTCGATCCGGTAGGTCCCCGGCCCCGGCGCGGTGAGCTGGAACACCTCCATGCCGCCGAAGAACTCGACCGGCCGGTCGGCGACGATGAGGTGACGGCGGTTGTCGTGCCGGGTCGGTTCCAGTCGGCCCACCGCGCGGCCGGCCACCTCCAGCTCCATCGGGCACTGCTCGCCCTGCTGGTCGTAGATGAGCACGCCGATCCACCGGGTGCCGGTGTGGTCCATCAGCCCCTCGAGGGTGCGCCAGAAGCGATGCGCCAGCGTGGTGGCCAGTCCGGACCGCGCCAGAACCGGCGGCCGGTAGATGCTGCGGTGGGAGTAGGCGGTGAGCCCGATGTCGGGCACCCAGCCGCCGAGGGTCTCGCAGGTCACCGCATCGACCACGGCGTTGGCCGGGTCCTGCAGGATCTCCTCGATGTGGCGGTCGCCGCCGATGTCGATGTGGGGTATGGGCTCCATGTTGCGCCGGCATTGTACCGCGCGGTGGCTTGGCAGCGGGCGCCGCCTCGGTGCAGAGTCCGCGGCCATGCCGGGCAACAGCGTACGAAGGTGCATCGTCGTCGGCATGGGCGGGATCGCCAGGGTGATGACGCCCGGCATCGCGCGGCAGCCGTGGGCGGAGATCGTGGGCATCGCGGATGTCCGCGACGATGCGCTCATCCAGGGGCAGGAGCTGCTCGGGTTGGCGGACAGCGCGCTGTTCCGGGACCTGGATGCCGCGCTCGCGGCTGCGGCGGCGGACGTCGCGATCATCAACACGCCTTCGGAGTGGCACTATCGCCAGTGCAGATCCTGCGTCGACGCCGGGCTGGACGTGCTGGTGGCGAAGCCGATCACCAACGACTTCGACGAGGCGGTAGAGCTGGTCGAGCACGCCGAACGCGCCGGCCGGTCGCTGTCGGTGGGCCAGCAGGTGCGCTACAACCGGCACTATCAGGCGGTCCGGCGGTTCGTGGCCTCAGGCGGGCTGGGGACGCCCGAAAGCGTGACCTTTCTCAACTCGAAGCCGCGCCACAAGGCGCTCAACCTCGCCACGCTGTCGCAGCCGGCGCTCTACGAGATGTCGTGCCACCACTTCGACAGCCTCATGGCCGTCTTTCCCGAGCATGCACCCGAGAGCATCGCCTGCGATGGGTTCCGCCCCTCCTGGTCGGTGTACGCCGGCCCCTGCATGGTAAACGCCCTCATCCGCTGCTCCGGCGGGCTGCACGTCCTCTACCACGGCGGGTTCTCCTCGCAGGGCGATCACTACGAGTTCCGCATCGAGGGCACCAGGGGAGTGCTGCGCTGCCGCGGGATCCACATGAGCAACGACGAGATGGAGTACGAGTTCGCCGAGCGCGGCGGAACGTTCGCCCGACGCGACGACATCGACGCCGACCTGGGGAACGTCGACTCGTGGCAGGTGTTCTACGACGCCTGGCACGACTACCTGGCGGGCGGAACGGAGCCTTCGTTCAGCGGCAGGAACAACCTCAAGGTGTTCGCGCTGCTGAGCGCCGCGATCGACTCCATCGACAGCGGGCAGCCGGCTCACGTGGCCGGCACGCGCTACGCCGCCGCGTACCGGCACGCCGGGGAGTGGTCCATCCGCTGAGCGCGCAGCCCCGGTCCGATCCCTGGACGCGCTACTGGGCGTCCGGCGTGGTTTCCTCCCTGCCGGAGGTGTACGGCGATCCCGGCGACGGGCCTCTCGCAGCGGTGTGGCGGCGTGAGCTGGCCGCGCTCGGGGGCCGCGCACGCGTGCTCGACCTGGGCTGCGGCAACGGGGCGGTGGCGCTGCCGGCAGCCGAGACCGCCTCGGCGCGGGAGGCATGCTGGGAGATCCACGGGGTCGACGCGGCGGCCATCGATCCGGCCCGCACGGTGAGCGGCCGCTACCGGGAGCTGGCGTCCGGCGTCACCTTCCACCCCGGCACGTCGATGACATCCACGCCATTCGCGGACGGGTACTTCGATCTCGTCGCCGGCCAGTTCGCCCTGGAGTACGGGGACACGCCGGAGGTTCTGGCGGAGGTCCATCGCGTGCTGCGGCCGGCCGGCCGCGCGGTGTTCATCGTCCACCTGCAGGAATCGGCGGTGGTGGCCACGGCCCGCGTGGAGCTGGCGCAGCTCGAGGAGGTGCTCGCTCCCGGAGCCGTGCTCGATCTGGCCCGCGAGGTCCTGGAGGTCGGGGCGGGAGCCGCCACGGCGCGTGAGCGGAGCGCCGCCTGGAGTGCGTTCGCGCGCGAGGTCTTGCGGCTCGACCGGATCGCGAGCTGCCAGGAGGCAACCTGGCCGGTCGAGACACTGCGCGACGTGCCCGCCGCCCTGCGGGACGCGTTGACCGACGCCGTCGACGAGGTAGGCGGTCCGGTCGACCCGACGCGCGCAACGCCATGTCGCCGAGCGCTGATGGACCTGGATGCTACGCTGCGGGACCGGTCGGCGCGCCTGGCCGAGCTGCAGTCGGTCGCCCCGGACCGTTCCGGTCTGGAGCGCGTGCTGGACACCGCAGGACGAATGGGACTGAAGGTGCGCCGACGAGAAGATCTGAGCGATCCGCGCGGTCCGCTGGTCGCCCACGCGGTCGCGCTGGGTTGAGTGCGGTGCCGCCTTGCGATGGGACGATCAGAGAGGGTTGCGCCAGCGGAGGCCCGGGAAACGACTGAAATCGGTATCGTTGGGAGTGGACCTCAGCCTGGTACTCCATCGCGAGTGTGGCGATGTGGGCGTCGGTCACCAGATCGGCTCCCACGCCGGCGGCGGCGAGGTTCCGCGCAAACCAGGTGAGATGATCGGCGCCGAGGTTGACCGGCGTCACGTGAGGGAAGCGGAACCATGCGCGCATGTGACCGGTCGCTTCATCGGTCGACTACCTGGATGGACGAGTACTCTGGCGTTGGTCATCAACCTGACGAATCCGATCGATACCACCCACGGGGACTCCCACTTGGACGGCAGGTCGTGAAGCCGTGTCCGTTCTCGCAGGGACTCCGCGAGGTCATCGTCCAGTGTCAGGGTCGCTCGCATTGATAGCATCATGATGTCTTGCGAACTTGGTGTCAGGATGCGAAGTGGAGGGGGCTAGTCCGGGCGGCTCCTATTCGGTGCGCGCCAGCAGGCCGCCGTCCACGGTCAGGGCGGTGCCGGTGATGAAGGACGCCTCGTCCGAGGCCAGGAACAACACCGCGTTGGCGACGTCCCGGCCGGTGCCGAGGCGCTTGGCCGGCACCATCTCCGCGAAGCGCCGCCGGTCCTCATCCGGTACGTCGCCCCAGAGCGGCGTCAGGATCGCGCCGGGCAGCACCGCGCAGACGCGGATGTCCGGCCCGTAGTCGATCGCCACGGTGCGGGTGAGGCCCAGCAGTCCGGCCTTCGCCGCGTCGTAGGCGGTGTAGGTGGCGAATCCGACCAGCGCGTGCACGGAGCCGGTGTTGACGATCACGCCGCCGCCGGTTCTGCGCATGACCGGGATGCCGTGCTTGGCGGCCAGGAAGACCGCCTTCAGCCCCACGTTCAGGGTGCCGTCCCAGTCGGCTTCGTCCAGCTCGGTGGCCGCCCCCATCCGGAACCAGATCGCGTTGTTGTGGATGATATCGAGCCGGCCGAACGCCGACTCGGTCCGCTCGATCATGGTGAGGACGTCCGCGCTCACGCCCACGTCGGTGCGGACGAAGATCGCCGTGCCGCCGGTCGCCGCGATGCCGTCGACCACCTGCTGCCCGCGATCCGCGTCGACGTCGGCCACGCAGACCGATGCGCCCTCCCGCGCGAGCAACTCCGCGGTGGCTTGGCCGATTCCGGACGCCGCACCGGTGACGATTGCCGCCTTGCCGTCCACGCGGCCGCCTGTTCCCATGAGTCACTCCTTGCCGATCAGGTTACTGCGATTGTCGCAGGTCGATCATTCCCAGCGGAACAGCCGCACGGACAGCGCCGCGGCCACTGCCAGCCAGATGACCAGCACCAGCGCGTCCAGACCGAGCGCGTGCACGGGAGGCGCGCCCACCATGGTCTGCCGCAGGGCGTCCCCGAGGTAGGTGAGCGGGATCGCCTGCACCACCGGCCGGATCCAGTCCGGCATGGTCTGGAGCGGGAAGAAGATCCCGGAGAGGAACATCATCGGGAAGTTGAGCACCGACGTGATGCCGAACACGCTCTCCTCGGTCCGGGACAGGGCGGCGATCAGGTAGCCGAGCGAGACGAAGGTGAGCGCGCCGAGGACGCAGAAGCCGGCCACCAGCCCGATCCGGTCGCCGATCTCCACGCCGAACACCAGCCGTCCCACGGCGACGATGATCACCACCTGGGCGAGCGCGATCGTCAGCCGGTGCAGGAGTTGCGAGAGCAGCAGCGCCAGGCGCGGCAGCGGCGTGGCGCCCAGGCGGCGCAGGACCTGCCGTTCCCGGAGCTGCACCAGCGGCGCCGCGGTCCCGAACAGGCCGAGCTGCATCAGTGCCATCGCCAGGATGCCCGGCACCAGGTAGTCGATCGTGCGCAGGCGGTCGGCCGTGACGGTCGTGAAGCGGGTCGTGATCAGCGCCGGCCGCCGGCGGATGACGCCGTCCAGCTCGCGCAGGGCGGCGCCGATCACGGGCACGGCGATCTGGCGTGCCGACGCCGAGGTGGGATCGAAGTTCACCTCGACCTCCACCGAGCGGCCGCCGGCCACGTCGCCGGCCAGACTCGGCGGCGCGTCCACCACGACGCGCAGGTCGCCGTCGGCGAGCTGGTCCATGAGCTCGTCCCGCGTGCCGGTGCGCACGTCAAGCGCCGGGATGCTGCCCAGCGCCGCCAGCACGAGGTCCGGCGCGCCGGCGCCGGCGGGTCGCACCACGCCGACGGCGATCGGGTCCTGTCCGGAGCCGGAGAAGATCACCCCGAAGAGCAGGATGAACAGGACGGGGAAGGCGAGGGTCCAGAACAGCGCCATGCGGTCGCGCATGAAGCTCTTCTGGGCGGCGACGTAGAGGGGAACGACGGAGGTCATGGCGGTCAGTCGCGGATGTGACGGCCGGTGAGGAGCAGGAAGACGTCCTCGAGGGTCGGGCGGCGCACGTGCAGGCCGTCGATGTCGGTGCGTCCGCCCGCCGCTAGGGCGGTGAGCGCGCTCAGGGTGGCGCCGGTGTCCGACGAGTACAGCGTCACGCCGTCACCCTCGCGCTGCATGCGCTCGACCCCGGGTACGGCGTGGAGCTCGCCGTCGCCGGCGGGCAGCTCGACCGCCGTTTCCCTGAAGTGCTCGTCGACCAGGCGGGCGGGTGGGCCCTCGGCGATGACCCTGCCGCCGTCCATGATCGCGACCCGGTCGCAGAGCTCCTCGGCCTCTTCCATGTAATGGGTAGTGAGCAGGATGGTCGCGCCGCGCCGGCGCACGGCGCGGATGGTGTCCCACAACGCCCGCCGCGCCTGAGGGTCCAGGCCGGTGGTCGGTTCGTCCATGAACACCAGCTCCGGCCGGTTGACCAGCGCCAGCGCCACCGACAGGCGCTGCGCCTGGCCGCCGGACAGCGTGCGCGTCAGGCTGCCGGCCTTCTCGGCGAGGTCGAGCAGCTCGATCAGCTCGTCGGCGCTGGCCGTGTCTCCGGCGTAGAAGGTGCGGAACAGGTCCAGCACCTCGCGCACCGTGAGCCGCGGAAAGAGCGCGGTGGTCTGGAGCTGCACGCCGATGCGCTGCCGCACCGCCGGCAGGTCGGTGCGCAGATCGTGGCCGAGGACGTGGACACTGCCCGCGTCCGGCTGGCGCAGCCCCTCGATCATCTCCACCGTCGTGGTCTTGCCGGCGCCGTTGGGGCCGAGCAGTCCCAGGATCTGGCCCGCTTCGACGGCGATCGACACCCCGTCGACCGCCAGGATGTCGCCGTAGCGCTTGCGCAGCTCGACGGCCCGGATGGCCTGCACGCCGCCTCTCATAACACGGTCGTGCCCGCGTGTCTTGACACGGGCGTGGAGACGGCAAACGCTCGGTGGGAGCCGAGGAGGATCTGTCGATGTCCAGCGTACATCCGCCGCTCGCCGACGTTCGCCGCACCCTCCGGGTGCGGTGGTACCGGAGCCCGATCGACCCGGCCGTCCTGCGCCGCCTGATGCAGCGCAGCGACCTGCGCGGAGCCTTCCAGGCGGTCGGCCACTTGGCCCTGGCCGCCGGCACCGGCGTGCTGACCTGGTACCTGTTCTCGCAGCGGCTGTGGGTCCCGTGCGCGTTGGCGTTCCTGCTGCACGGAGGGGTCACCAGCTTCTTCAGCTCCGGATGCCACGAGCTCGATCACGGCACCGTGTTCCGGACCAAGCGGCTCAACCGCCTGTTCCTGCACGTCTACGGCCTGCTGGCGTGGTTCAACTTCCACGACTACGCGCTCAGCCACACCTATCACCACCGCTACACCCTGCATCCGGACGGCGACCGCGAGGTCGAGCTGCCGAAGACCCCTTCTCTGCGGTTTCTGTACCTGCTGCAGCTCTGCACGATCAGCATCACCGGCGGCTTCGAATCCAAGGGGCTCTACCCGCTGCTGCGTACCACCGTCGGCACGGCCCTGGGAATCTTCCCCCGTCGCGGCGTCGAGAGCTCGCCGGAAACGACCGGCCCGAACTCCGAGGAGTGGGTCCGCGCCCTGTACGACGCGCATCCGGAAGAGCGCGCAAAGTCCGTGCGCTGGGCGCGGATCACGCTGCTGTTCCACGCGGCGGTGACCGTCGCCGGCATCGCGTCGGGGCTGTGGCTGCTGCCGCTGCTGGTGAGCTTCCCGATCTTCTTCGGCAACATCTGGAAGTACTTCGTCGGCGCTCCCATGCACTGCGGCTTGCGCGACAACGTGCCCGACTTCCGCAAGTGCGTGCGCACCATCACGCTCGATCCGCTGTCCACGTTCGTCTACTGGCGCATGAACTGGCACATGGAGCACCACATGTACGCCGGCGTGCCGTGTTACAATCTGCGCGAGCTGAGCCGCACCATCGCCGGTGACCTGCCTGCGCCGCGCACGCTGGTGGGCGCCTGGCGGGAGATGCGCGCGACCTGGAAGCGCCAGCAAACCGAGCCGGGCTACCAGTACGACACGCCCGTGCCCACGCCCGGGATCGTCGGGAATGCCCGGGCACGGGACGACGACGGGCTTGGCGCCTCCATCGGCGACCTCGCGCCGGGGATCCTGGCGCGGGCCGGTGCCTGAGCGGGCCGGCGTCCGAAAAGGGGCACCCGTGCGCTTCGATCGCGATTCCTGGACCTTCGACTGTCAGCCCACCATGACCGACTCGGAGGTCCTCGCGTTCTGCCGCGACGGCTGCGTGCTGCTGCGCGGGGTGGTACCCGACGAGATCAACCGGCGCGCCTGCGACTGGCTCGACGGCACGATCCCGGCGGAGCCCGGCTTCGTCCCGGACGGGATGACGCAGGCGGAGATGGATCGCATCCGGGCAAGCCACGAGCCGACGACGATCTTCCTGGAGGAGTGGTTCATCGAGCACGTGCTCCTCAACCCGCGGGTCGCTGGGATCATGAGGTCGCTGCTCGGGCCCACGGTCGGCCTGCCGATCCTGGCCAGCCTGCACCGGGTGAAGTGCCCGGAAGAGGCCGGCAACTGGCACCAGGACGCCGACTGCGTGTTCGGGCCGGAGTTGCACTTCTTGGAGGTGTTCTACTTTCCGCAGGACACGCCGCCCGAGCTGGGTCCGACCGAGGTCCTGGCCGGCAGCCACCTGGCGCGGTTTGACCGCTCCGGGGAACCGGACGGCGGCGTGCTGAGCGATGGCCCGGCCGGCACCATCGGCATCCACCACCAGAGCATCCTGCACCGCAGGGCGCCGTCCGTGGCCGCCGGCAGCCGCCGCATGCTCAAGTACAACTACTGGCGCACCTCGCCGCCGCGGCGCGACTGGCTGGACGACGCCGCCTTCGATCCGCGCACTGCTGACTACGGCGGGCACTTCGTGGCGCGCTACGTCGCGCACATGATGGCGTGGCTTGCCGGGAAGGGTGACGAGTTCCGCGTGATCGGCGGGCAGGGCTGGCCGTGGCGGACCGAGAACCAGATCCGCCCGTCCTACGGCTTCGGCTCCGCCGGCGGCTACGTGCCGGACTGGCGCAAGGGCAATTCCGACGGCTACGCGCGGTCGAGTTGACGGCGGACACGCTCAGGTGCGACCCTGAGGTGGTAGTTACCTCCTGATTGGCGACTTCCCGTCCCGGGCGTCGCTGCCTCGACGATCTGCAAGGCCGTGACCGAGCGGCCGCCACTTTCTTCCACAGGGACCAGTCTCTTGTCATCGAACAACTTTTCGTCTCTCGGCCTGACCGAGACCATCGTGCGCGCGCTGCGAGCCCGAGGCTACGCGGCGCCCACTCCTATCCAGCAACAGGCGATCCCGCGGCTCCTGGCCGGGGATGACCTGCTCGGAATCGCCCAGACCGGAACGGGCAAGACCGCCGCGTTTGCCCTGCCGGTGCTCCAGCAGCTTGACGAAGCCCGCGAGCGGGCCGAGCCGCGCACGCCGCGCGCCCTGGTGCTGGCGCCGACCCGCGAGCTCGCCATCCAGATCCACGACGACTTCCGCGACTACGGCGCCGGCCTCCGCCTGCGCCAGACGGTCATCCTGGGCGGCGTGGGGCAGGGGCCCCAGGTGGCGGCCCTTGCGAAGCGCATCGACATCGTGGTCGCGACACCCGGCCGCCTGCTGGACCTGTTCGAGCAGGGCCACGTGCGCCTCGACCGCATCGCCTTCTTCGTGCTCGACGAGGCGGACCGCATGCTGGACATGGGGTTCATCCACGACGTCAAGCGGATCATCCGGGAGTTGCCGCGCCGCCGCCGCTCGCTGCTGTTCTCGGCGACCATGCCGCCCGAGGTCGCCGGCCTGGCGGCGGAGATCCTGCACCGGCCGAAGCGCGTTGAGGTGACCCCGGCCGCGACCACGGTGGACACCGTGCGGCAGTTCGTCTACTCCGTGAAGAGCGCGGACAAGCCCAAGTTGCTCCGCGAGCTGCTGGAGGACAGCAGGCTGTCCCGCGTGCTGGTGTTTGCACGGACCAAGCATCGCGCCAACCGGGTCGCCGAGCACGTCTCCAAGCTGGGGGTCGAGGCGGACGCCATCCACGGCAACAAGTCGCAGACCGCCCGCCAGCGCGCGCTGGATCGGTTTCGAGCGGGCCGTTCGCGCGTGCTGGTGGCGACCGACATCGCCGCACGCGGCCTCGACGTGGACGGGATCAGTCACGTCATCAACTTCGAGCTTCCCCACGAGCCGGAGAGCTACGTGCACCGCATCGGCCGAACCGCGCGTGCCGGCGCTTCCGGGACCGCGCTGTCGTTCTGCGACCCCAGCGAGGCGTCGCAGCTCCGCGGTATCGAGAGGCTCACCGGCGTCGCCCTGAAGAAGGTTGATGGGCAGCCGTTCCTCGCTGCGACCGCGGTCGAGGAGCGGGCGGACAACGGCCGGCACGGACGCTCGACCATACCGGTCCGCATCGAGCGGAGCGGCGGTGGCGCGCACCGCGGTGGGCCGTCCCGCCGTCGCCGTGGCCGTCGCGGGGGGAAGGGAACCCCGGCGTTTCAGGGAAGCTGAGCGCAGCAGGGCATCAGACACCAGTTGTACTTGGTAAGGGCGAGCAGGAGTGTCGTGGAGCCCGCGGAGGCGACGGCCACGGCGCTCCCGCGGGCACGGAGATCGTGGCATGCCGGGGGGCCATGCCGACAGCGCCGAAACACGGCATAATCGTCGCGACACTGTCCTGCGAGGAATCCATGATGCTGACGGATCGCCATGTGGCGCAATTCGAGACCTTCGGCTTCGTCGTGCTGCGCGGCGTGCTCGGCTCCGATGAGCTCTCCGCGGCGCGCGCCGAGTTCGACACCGGCTTGGCGCGCGCGGCCGCAGCCACCGAGCGGCGCGGCATCCGCAAGCAGCTCAACTGGTCCAACCTGGGACCGGACACGCCGTTTCTGGGCTCGCTGCTGGAGGACGCCCGCTTCGTCGGCGCCGCGGGGCGTTTCTACGGCGGGGAGGCGATCGGCTACTACGCCAACTCCAACTCGTTCGACGGCGACCGCACGGAGTGGCATCCGGACACCTCCATCCTCCTCAGGCGCGGCGTCAAGTTCGCCTTCTACATGCAGCCGCTGGACGGGACGACCGGTGCCCTGCGGTTCATCCCCGGATCACACCGGGAGCCGCTCCACTCCGGCGTGCGCAAGATCGGCATCAAGGAGTCCAACCTGCGCGTCCTGGACGCCGGCGGGCTGGAGGTCGACGAGGTGCCGTCGTACGTGGCGCGGTCCGAACCGGGCGACGTCATCGCGTTCGACAGCCGCGTCTGGCACGCGAGCTGGGGCGGCAGACCCGACCGCAGGATGTGCAGCTTGGGCTACTTCGCCGTTCCGGCCACGGCGGAGGAGGAGGATGCGATGGCGGAGCTGGCGCGCCAGGACGCCGAGTTGCTGGAGGCGTTTCCGCTGGTCGCCCGCCCGTCGCACTGGGTAGGCAATTCCGCAGGCAGCCCGATGCGCGGCCGCTGGATCCGGGCGCTGCGGCAGTGGGGCTTCGCCGGCGTCGCCGGCTGAAGTCAGCCCGGTCCGGTCGCGACCCGAGCGGCGGCGTCCGCTGCGATCTCGGAGGCGCGCCGTACGCCGTGCCGTTCCGCCCACGCGCGCAGCGGAGCGTCGTCGATCTGGGTGTTGGGCTTGCGCAGCGCGCCCAGGAGCTGGCGCTCGATCGGATCGCGCGCGCGCTCCAGCACGGCCGGATCCTGCACGACGTAGTCGTTGGGAGACAGCCAGGCGTAGGAGTAGCCGACCATCAGGCACTTGCGGGTCCGGTCGGTCAGGTTGAGACCCTGCCGGTGGAAGGTGCGGTTCTCGAACAGGAACGCGTCGCCTGCATTCAGCTCCGGCTCGAATGCGTCCGCGGGATCGGTGCCGCCCGGCGCCAGGTCCATCGGCCGGTCCCGCGCGTGGCTTCCGGGCGCCAGCCAGGTGTTGCCGTACCCCGGTCCGGGGCAGTCGCTGAAGTGGTAGGCGACCCTGACCTGCATGCGGGTGTTGCCGTGCAGGCCCAGGTCTTCGGAGCTGTTGGCGATGTCGCGGTGCCAGTAGGTCGGCTGCCCGGCGGTGGGCGGGTCGGGATGGTTGTAGATCAGGTGCGACTTGGTCAGGTGGATGTTGTGGCTGAGGAGCTGCACCACCAGCGGGACCGTGGTGTGCCACGTGAGAAGCGGCAGGAGATCGGCCTCCGCGGCGACCACGTTGGTGAGGCTGGCGCGGCGGGCGCCGGCTTCCCGGTAGCACCGGTCGACCAGGCGGTCGGCGGCGGCGACGAAGCGGGCGAGCGGTTCCGGCGCGATCGCGTCGCGGACGACCAGGTAGCCGTGGTCGTCGAAGAACCGCCGCTGCTCGGCGGTGAGCCGAACGAACCGCATCAGGGCTTCCAGTCGTCGACCATACCGGCATACTGCCTGGCCTGGGCGGGGATGTCCACGCCCACGTTCGCCGACCACGCATCCAGCAGGCGCCGGTAGATTGGCCCCGGCGTTCCCGAACCGACCGGCCCGCCGTCGAACCGCGTCACCGGCACCATCGCGATCGAGGTGGAGGTGTACCACGCCTCGTTCGCCTGGCGGACGTCGTAGGGCTCGATGTCGGCCTCGTGGACGGTGAGGCCGGCCGCCCGCGCCAGCTCCATGCAGTAGCCGCGCGAGACGCCGCGCAGGATGTCGTGCGGCTTCGGGGTCAGGATCTCGCCGTCGCGCACCATGAAGAAGTTGTTGCCGGTGCCCTCGGTGATGAAGCCGCGCTCGTCGGTGAGGAGCGCCATCGCGCCCGGCTCGATGCGCGCGGCCGCAAGCTCCGCGAGCTTGTAATAGATGCGGCTGCGGTTCTTGGCCTTGGGGTCGATGTAGCGCGCCGGCACCGACCGCTGCGAGGTGGTCACGAAGTGCGTGCCCCGCTCGTAGGCGTCGGCGCTGCGGCCGATGTGTCGGATGAGCGGGATCACGTTGATGGTCACCACCGGCGCGGTTCCCTCGCGGATCAGCTCCGCGTACAGGTCCATGCCGCCGCGCGTGACGTTGTGCATGATCTGGAAGTCGTAGTCGCCGAGCGCGTCGCGGTTGCGTTCGATCGTCTGCTCGGTGGCCGTCATCATCTGCGCCTGGCTCAGGCCGCAGTCGAGCTGCGCGTAGCGGATCGAGTCGTACAGCCGATCCAGGTGGCGGTCGAGCAGGAACGGCTCCTGCTGGAAGGACCTGGTCATCTCGAACACCATGTCCCCGTACATGAGGGCGCTGTCGAAGATCGAGATGCGGGCGTCCTGCTCGGGAACGAACTGCCCGTTCAGATAGACGAGGCGTTGCGCGGCCGTATTCTGCTTCACGCGTCAACTATCGCACGGGCAGGGATGGGGGTCAGCCTGCATGCTGTTCTCCGGCGGGGGCGATCCGTACTATAGTATGCACGTCGCGCGTACCGGCGGCGCGACGGACCGGCCAGAATAGCTCAGTTGGCAGAGCGGTTCACTCGTAATGAACAGGTCGTCGGTTCAAATCCGACTTCTGGCTCCTCTTCAGTGCTGGTGAGTCTCCGCCAGCTTCGTTCCGCATAGACCCACGGAGACACGCCGCTTCCGTGTCGCCGTGCTACGTTGCCGCCGCCATGCTGCCCCGCGAACTGCTGCCACGCGGCCTGCTCCCACGCGACCGGCAGAGCCGATCGCTCTTCGCGGCGCTCGTGCTGCACATATGCGCCATGGGTGGCGCGGTCGGGGCCATCGGCGCTCTGATCCCGGAGATGATCCGCTCCTTCGATTGGCCGTACACGCATGCCGGGCTGGTCGTGGCGGCCGGGTCGGCGTCGTTCGTGCTGTCGACCACGGCGGCCGGCTTCGTGCTGCCGCGGCTCGGCGTACGGGTGACCGTGGCGGCCGGCCTCCTGCTGGAGGTGCTCGGCCTGCTGCTGTTCGGTGCGTGGCCCGGCGTCGCGCTCACGGCCGCGGTCTATGGGCTGCTCGGCATCGGCTTCGGCGCGATGGAGGTGGCCGGCAACGAACTGGTGATCTCCATGGAACGCGGCGGGCGCGGTCAGCTCATGAACCTCGTGCACGCCGCGTTCGCCGTCGGCGGGATCACCGTGACGTTGGCGACGTCGTGGTTTCTGGAGAGCGGCGGCGACTGGCGGCTGGTGTACCGGCTGCTCGCCGGGGCGACCCTGCTCGTGGCGCTGTTCCTGCTCACCCGCCCGGCGCTCGCCGTGACCGGCATGGCGCGGGGCGCGGGCGGCGCCGCGCAGCAGGGACGGAGGCGTCGGAGCGTCCCGGATCGGAGCCAGGCGCTGCTCCTGGTGATCCTGGCCGCGATGGGCGTCTACGTCGGTATCGAGCTGGGCGTGGCGGCCTGGATGAGCGAGTTCATCGTCACGGCAGTCGGCGGATCGGTCGCGGAGGGGGCGCGGATCGTGTCCCTGTACTGGGTCGGGCTGTGCCTGGGCCGCGTGGGCGTTGGCATCCTGCACCGGGGCACGGGCCATGCCCGAGTGATCCTGACGTTGGCCGCGGTCGCCGTGGTCGGCCTGACCATCACCGTCCCGGCCGGCGGCCTGGGCTGGGCTGCCGCCGGCGCCGTGATCACCGGGATCGGCCTCTCGGCGCTCTATCCGCTCTTGATCTCGCTGGCGGGTTCGGAGTACCCGACGCGCCGCAGTCAGGCGATGGGGCTGACCGCCGCCAGCGGAGGACTCGGCAGCATGCTCGTCCCGCTGGCGATCACGGTGGTGGCCGACGCGTTCGGCATCCGTGCCGGCATGCTCGTGTACTTGGGGCTTGTCGTCATCCTCAGTGGTCTGTCGGTAGCGCTGCTCTCCATGACGCGGACGTTACGGCCGGCCCGTGATCATGTATGAGAAGCAACAACCGGCCGCATCTACACGACCGTAGCTACGTGGTCTCCCACGGTACGTCGGCGGGCCAGTCGGCGACCGCCTGCTCGGCGGCCAGGATGGGCTCGACCATCGACCGCAGGCGGGGACGGTCGCTCGTGCGGAGCTGCGGCGCCGGATCGAGAGCTCCGGAGGGCCAGCGCTGCAGCGTGGCGAACTGGGCGTAGCTCCGCGGCCAGCTCGCGTACTTGAGCGCGATGTACCGCCGGGCCGGGCGTATCCTGAAGTATACGGAGTGATACAGGGTCTGGGAAAAGAGCACCGCGTCCCCAGGGCTGGTCTCGATGACGTGCGCGGGGATGTTGGAGCCGTGCTCGCCGAAGAAGAGCGGGTCACGTTCCACGTGGCGCCGGACGAAGGGGAGCAGCGCCTGGTGGAACGGCGCGCGGTGCGAGCCGGGGATCACCCGCAGGGCGCCGTTGTCCTGCGTCATCGGCACGAGGTACAGCATCACCTTGATGCGCAGGTAGCCCAGCTCGGCGGCGCCGGGCCGGTCCGCGTGCCAGTGGTGGGCGGTGGGCGATCCCACGACGCCGTGGTTTCCTTCCGATCCGCAGAAGATGAACCGCTCGCCCAGGAGCTGATCGAGCTTGTCGTACAGCCGGGCGTCGTCGATCAGGGGCATCAGGACCGCGCTGCGCTCGACAAAGCGATCCTGGTGCAGGGTTGCGGCGGGATCGGGCCGGCCGCCGAAGTCCTCGCGCCAGAGGGCGTCGGCGGCATCGATAACCGGTCTCATCGTCGCGTCGTCGAACAGCCCGCGCAGCAGGAGAAAGCCGAACGCCTCGAAGTAGTCGATCTGGTCCTGCGTCAGCCGATGCCTGGGTTCCATCAGAACGGAAGCCTACCGCAGCGGCCGGGCATGGCGCACACCTGCTAAGATCGCTTGCGAGTGAGGGGAAACATCGCGGATGAGTGAGGCAGCCGACCCGCTGGCGGGACACTGGGACTCGCTGGAGAGAACCGTGGGAGCGGCGGTGGAGGCCGGCCGGATCGGTACGCCGAAGGCGCTCCGTCTGACCGTGCACGTCCACGCCGGCGATCCCGCGGACGCCGCCGAGGTGCGGGAGCGGACCGCGGCTGCCGCGCGCGGCTGCGCCGCCGCCTGGTTCGGGGGAGAGGCCGACGGCGAGCACGGGGTGGGGGAGGCGCGCCCCGCGGCCGCGTGGCTGCTGCGCTGGCCCGGCGGGCAGAGCGCGCTGCTCGCGGTCAGCGCGGGCCGCGGCGCCACCGCTGGCAACCTGGTGCTGATGGGTTCGCACGGCAGCATCTATCACCACATCGGGCACCGCGTCGGGGATGCATGGTGATGGCCGCCCATCGTGTCGTCGCGCTCGGGGGCAACCGGAGCCACCTGGAGAGCTACGCGCGCGAATTCACGGCCGACCCGCGCTGCGAGCTGGTCGCCGTCGCC
>CBDATQ010000003.1:0-177593 GCA_965199955.1 Spirochaetia bacterium
GCCGGACGATGAGCCGTCCGCGGATCAGGCGGCCGCCGAGGTGCTTGCGCGCACTCGCCAGCCGCCCGCGGCGCAGACCGCAGGCGCTGCCACGGCTCGAGCAGGTCATCGACCTGCCCGAGCAGGACAAGCAGTGTGAGTGCGCCCACCCCCTGGTGCGCATCGGCGAGGACACCTCCGAGAAGCTCGACGTGATCCCGCCGCAGGTATATGATCATCACTGTGAGAGAGTTTGCCAAAGAATCCACGGAGAACCCGTTTGGAAATCGCTTCGCGCGCTAATACTGACATGACGTGTCAATACAGGAGGAATGAAGCATGATGGAACAGAGGAGCGAAAAGACGATGGTAGCGGCTGCACTACTCTGCTTTTTCCTGGGAGGATTTAGCGCTCACCGCTTCTACTCAGGCAAGATCGGAACGGCATTGTTCCAGATGGCGCTTGTGATTGCCGGTGTTATTATGGTCGCCTCTAGCGCTGCCGGAGCTATGACGGGCGGCAGTGGCGTAGCCATAATACCTGGAGTCCTATGCTTGGGCGGCGCTGGTACTTGGGTATTCGTAGACTTCATTACAATACTCGTCGGCAAATTCAGAGACGGCGATGGCAAGGTAATCAAGTCTTGATGATGCTAGTGGACTGTAACGAGCATTCATGCACCGATGTGTCGTGACGGATCAACATAATGCCACTTCACGACCCGCGGATTCTTGTTGTATTCGCGGATGTATCTCATCAGCTTGCTCTTCAGATCCGCCACCGAACTGAACACTCCGCGGGTGATCACGTCGCGCGAGATCTTCGCAAACCACAGCTCCACCTGGTTCAGCCACGATGAGTAGGTCGGCGTGAAATGCAGCCGCACCATCGGATGGTCGCTGAGAAACTCCTGCACTCGCTTCGTCTTGTGCGCCGACAGGTTGTCAGCGATCACGTGAATCTCCTGACCGGCCGGCTGATGCGCCACGATCTCGCGCAGAAACGCCACGAACTGCTCCGAGGTGTGCCGCGTGGCGGTCTTGCCGAGCACCTGGCCGGTCTTCGTATTGAACGCCGCGTACAGCGCCAGCGTGCCGTGCCGGTAGTACTCGAACCCGTGCCGTTCGTCCCGACCCGGCGACAGCGGCAGCACCGGGACGTTGCGGTCGAGCGCTTGAATCGCCGTCTTCTCGTCCACGCAGAACACCGCCGCGTGCGCCGGCGGGTTCAGGTACAGCCCGATGATGTCGGCCGCCTTCTGCTCGAAGTCCGGATCGTTGGAGCTCATGTAGCGCTCCAACCGGTGCGGCTGCAGCCGGTGCTTGCTCCATACCCGCGCCACCATCATGTGCGACACGCCCAGCTTGGCTGCCAGGCGGCGCGTGCTCCAGTGCGTGGCGCCATCGGTCGGCGCCTTGCGCGTGGCGTTGAGGATCCTGGCCTCCACGCTCGGGGTGCAGCGAAACGGCTTCTGACCGCGGTGCCGGCTGTACAGTCCTGCCAATCGCTCGGCCCGAAAGCGGCCAGCCCACATCGCCACGAAGCCGCGGCTGCACTCGGCTCGTTCGCACACTACGTCCCACGTGAGTCGCTCAGCGAGCAGCAGAATGACGCGCGCACGGCGCGCATCCTCGGCTCGACCAGTGCGACTCCTGGCCCGCTTGGTGAGTTCGCGATGCTCGGCTTCGGTCAATACGATTCCCTCTCTCATGCCTCCAATTATAGTACGAAAGCAGATGTTACAGTCCACTAGTGGACTGTAACAATCATTCATGGACCGATGGGTCGTGACGGATCAACGTAATGCCACTTCACGACCCGCGGATTCTTGTTGTATTCGCGGATGTATCTCATCAGCTTACTCTTCAGATCCGCCACCGAACTGAACAGTCCGCGAGTGATCACGTCACGCGAGATCTTCGCAAACCACAGCTCCACCTGGTTCAGCCACGATGAGTAGGTCGGCGTGAAATGCAGCCGCACCATCGGATGATCGCTGAGAAACTCCTGCACTCGCTTCGTCTTGTGCGCCGACAGATTGTCAGCGATCACGTGAATCTCCTGACCGGCCGGCGACGGGCACCTGGGGATCTGGGCGGCGCTGCGGGAGGTGTATCCGGACGCCGAGGAGCAACGGGTGCTGGAATCACCGGATCGTCAACGTGCTGGACCAGGTGCCGAAGCGCTCCCAGGAGGAAGCGAAGGGGAAGCTGAAGAAGATCGCCTACGCCGAGACGCTCAAGGAGGCTGAGCAACGTCGAGGATCGTTCCAGAGCTGGGCGCGTGGCCAGGGGCTGCAGCGAGCCGCCGAGTTGATCGCGGAGGACTGGGAGCGGATGGTGAGCTACTACGGGTATCCACGAGCTCACTGGCGGCACCTGCGGACGACCAACTTGATCGAGTCGCCGTTCGCGGCGCTGAGGTTACGGACCGATGCGGCGAAGCGATTCATGAAGGTAGCCAACGCCACCGCCGTGATCTGGAAGATGCTGTTGGTGGCCGAGACGAAGTTCCGGAAGCTGAACGCGCCGGAGCTACTTCAAGATGTGTGGGTGGGAGCCGAGTACCGAGACGGAATTCGAATCGAAGATCAGGAGCGGGACGCTGCCTGACTCGTTTACACTCCTATTGACAGGACCTCTCTCGATCTTGTAAAGATGGTTCGTACTGGGAGGTAGATGTGTCTGACATGTCTTACTCGTATCATGCCTATAAAACAGGAGGCAACAATGAAACAACGACCCACGCTCGTTAGCATAACCTTGGCATGCTTGCTCGGACCGGTATTGCCGATAGCTGCACATGCAGACTTTCGGGCAGGAACCTATAGGGTCGGCTCCGAGTTGGTGCCGGGCATCTATGCCGGCAACGCCAAGGCAGGACTCATGGGCATCGGATGCTACTGGGAGCGGCTGAAAGGCGTATCAGGAAACTTCTCTGACATACTGGCGAACGCCAATGTTGTCGGGCAGTTCTATGTAGAGCTTCTTACGACGGACAAGTATTTCAAGATCGGCTGCCGATTCTCGAAGATTGCGGATTGGCCCAAGCCGAAATCGCCCTTGACCGATATAGAACCGGGCACCTATATCGTCGGACGCGATATAGGTGCTGGCACGTATGAGGGTCAAGGAGGATCGGACGTGCTCTCATCGTGCTATTGGCAGCGATCGTCAGGAGTATCCGGCGGCTTCGGCGATATAATCGCCAATGACAACGCTTCAGGTAGATTTTTCGTAGAGGTTCTTGAGACAGACTTTGCTCTCAGTACCGCGTGCAATCTTGAACTCGTTTCCGAGTAAGTAGCACGCTTGTTGACAGGGGCGGCCCATCCTATCGGTAGTGTGTCACTTTACTTTCAAGCAGCGGCGCGGGCCTTCCGCGTCCGGTACTTCCGGGCGTAGTTGACCGCCGGCGCGCGGGAGTCGATCAGCGCGACCAGATCCGCGAACGTCGCCGGCCGGTCCGCGAGCCCGGCGGCCATCGCCGGGGTGACCTGGTTGTTGCCCTTCGTCCGCACCGCGCCGTGCGGCTTGATCCAGTTGGCGTAGTGGAAGTAGAGCGCGAGCATCGCGCAGTGCCTTCTCCAGCCGCTTCGGGAACGCGTTGGTCAAGCGCTTCATGCGCCGGACGCCCATCCGTAGGGACAGGTTCTGCCGCTCGATGTGCGACGTGCCGGCCACGGCCATGTCCGGGTTGCCCCAGACCGGAACCTTCTCGATGCCGTTGCACACCGCCGGCGAGTAACGCCGCTCGTTGTCGATCCCGTCGGCCTTCCCGTACGTCTTGATGATCTGCGCGAAGTCCACGTCGCCGCCAAACGCCCCGTCGACGGCCTCGACGTACGCCTTGAGCCCGTCCGTGCTGATCTGCAGGCGATCCTCCAACCGGCTCCGCAGATCGTCCATGAACGCCAGCGCGCTCTGCCCGTCGCGCGGCCCGACCAGGTAGCTCACGACCAGCTTGCTCTCCGTGTCGAGCGCGGCGAACGTCCATGCGTGGCCCGTCAACTCCCGCCTGTAAGCGCGAACGGCAACGGGCACTCCTGCACCTCGAACAGCGGCCGGCCCTTATTGGCGTCCACGCACCGACGGAACGCAAGCATCCGGGCGTACTCCGGGGAACCGATGCGGATCAGGTACCGCGGCACGCTGCATAGCCGCGTCGAGCACAGCAGCATGACGTTCGGGGTGATCCGTTCCACCCGGAACCCATGGTCGCGGGTCGTTTGGATGTTCAGCTCGTCCTCATCCAGCGTCCACCGCAGCGCATCGTCCCGGCTGTAAAGCAGGTCGCTTCCGGCGAGCCCGAACGCATCGTCCGGTGGTGACTTCGCGGAAACGCCGTCATGGACATCGTCCTGCGTCGCCGGCCTCCGGTGCTTCAGCAGGGTGTGGCCGGTGCCGTCCGCACGGAGCTCCAGGGCGAACGCGCCGGCAACCTTGCATGCCTCGGGCGATCGGTGCCGGTTGCTGGTCGCCAGCCTGTCGAATCCGGGGTTGCCGTCGATGCACGCCCACCGGCCGACCGGCAGCGTCCCGGTCAACGGCGTAGCCGTGTCCCAGGTCACCACCACGGTCCCGCCTCCCGTGACGGTGGTGCCTTTGCACCCAGCGATCAGGACCAGCAGCACGGTCGCTGCCGCGATGATGGGAATGGGTCGGCGGTGCCGCATTCGCCGTTTCGCGTAGCTCTCCCGACGCGCGGAGTCGGGCGTTGTCGTGTGGATCATGGTCCACCTCCATCTGCCGGCACGTAGAGGTGCCGGGTCGTTTGAGACAGACGCGTGCCTGTAGAAGGAAGCGACCCCGCCTATTGGACCCCGGCCAATCAGGAGCTACCCGATCAGCCCATCGGGATCGTATTCAGCGGGCGGCCCGACATGCAGGCACGCATCTGTCTCTGTTAGAGTTAGACATTGAATGGAGGCGGGGCCGGATGGGCCGCAAGGACCTACAGATGTTGGCTGGTCAGTTCCCCCAGCGAGCAGCGGCGGCCTCCTTGGCGAGCCGGCGACGCTGTCCGGCGTCAGCCGTTCGGCGCGCGCCTGTCCGCCCTTGCGCCGTCGGTCTAGCGGGCCGGGTCGACATAGGTCTCCTCGGCCTCGCCGGTCAGCAGCTTGGCGACGTGCAGCGCGTTGGCGACCGGATCAGCCGGCCGCTTCTCCCCGTGTGGTCCTGTCGGCATCGTGGTGTCCTCCCCGGTTCGGTGCGGCCGGTCTCGTCAAAAGCAAACTAACCACTACCCCTCGACGCCGGCTCGAGCGTGATCGCAACACCCTCGCACGGGCACCCGCTTGACCACCGGCACCGCAGGATGGCATTGTTGCGGGTGGACTCACGGGGAGCTCGGTAGCGCCGAGCTGAGAGGAGGGCGTGGCAGCCCTCGACTCGCGCCACCTGATCCGGGTAATGCCGGCGGAGGGATGGATCTCTCAGACGCGATGCACATCGCGGAACCCCGATGATGGAGGAGGTTTCGCATGAATCGCACCGCATTCGGCGGGCGGCTCGCCCGCCTGATCGCAATCGGAGTCCTCGTCGTCGCTCCCCTCGCGGCGTTCGCGGGCCCGGACGCCGAGACGTCCGAGTGGCGCCGCACCGTGACCGTGATGACGCACGACTCGTTCGCCGCCTCGGAAGAGGTCCTGGCCGCGTTCGAGAGTCGGCACGACGTGCGCGTCCGCATCCTGGAGGCGGGCGACACCGGCACCGCCCTGAACAAGGCGATCCTGGCGCGCGGCAAGCCCCTGGCCGACGTGATCTACGGGATCGACAACACCTTCCTGAGCCGCGCGCTGGACGAAGGCATCCTGGAGCCGTACCGCTCCCGGATGCTGGAGTCCGTGCCCGAGGAGTTCCAGATCGATCCCTCGCACCGGGCCCTGCCGGTGGACTACGGCGATGTCTGCCTGAATTACCACGTGGCGTCGTTCGGAGAGGACGGACCGCCGCCACCGAAGGACCTGGACGACCTGATCGACCCGGCCTACCGCGGGCTCACCGTGGTCCAGAACCCGGCCACTTCCTCGCCCGGACTGTCCTTCCTGATGGCTACCGTGGCCCGCTACGGTGATCCCGGCTACCTGGACTACTGGCGGTCGCTGGTGGCCAACGATGTGCTGGTGGTCAATGACTGGGAGACCGCCTACTTCACGGAGTTCACGGGCTCCGCCGGACAGGGTCCGCGCCCGATCGTCGTCTCCTACGGTTCCAGTCCGCCGTTCGAGGTGCTGTACGCGGAATCGCCGATGGACGAACCGCCCACCGCCGCGGTCACCGGACCACTGTCGTGCTTCCGGCAGATCGAGTTCGTCGGCATCCTGGCCGGCGCCGAGAACCGCGACCTTGCCGAGCTCTGGGTGGACTTCATGCTGTCGCGGACGTTCCAGGAGGACCTGCCGCTGAACATGTTCGTGTTCCCGGTCAATCGCGACGCCGTGCTGCAGAAGGAGTTCGTGGACTTCCTGGCCGTCCCGGACGAGCCGGCGTTGCTCGATCCCGCGGAGATCGCCGCGAACAGGGAGCGCTGGATCCGCGAGTGGACCGAGGCCGTGCTGCGCTGAACGATTCCATGCTCCGGGGCGGCGCTCCGCTTCGGCGAGCGGCCCTGCTCTGGGCCGGGCCGCTCGCCTTCCTGGCGCTGTTCTACGCCTGGCCGATGGCCGGGATCGTCGCGGCCAGCTTCGGCCGCGAGGCCGACGGCCTGCTGCGGGCGCTTGCCTCGCCGGCGACGGGCCGCGTGGTGCTGTTCACCCTCGGACAGGCGGCGGCCTCCACGGCGCTGACGCTCCTGGTCGGGCTGCCCGGCGCATGGCTGGTGGCGCGCTACCGGTTCGCCGGCAAGACGCTGTTCCGGGCGCTGACGGCTATCCCGTTCGTGCTGCCCACCCTGGTGGTGGCGGCCGCCTTCGATGCACTGCTCGGCTCGCGCGGCTGGATCAACGCGGCGCTCGAGTCGGCAGGCATGCCGCCGCTGCGCTTCACGCGTACGCTCGGCGCCATCCTGGTCGCGCACGTGTTTTACAACACCTCCATCGTGCTGCGGCTGGTCGGCGACTACTGGTCGCGCATCGACCGCCGCCTGTGGGATGCGGCCCGCACCCTCGGCGCCGGCGCCGCGCAGCGCTGGCTGCGCGTCAGCCTGCCGTTGCTGGCCGCCCCCGTTGCGGCGGCGGCGGTGCTGGTGTTCATCTTCTGCTTCACCTCGTTCGGGGTGATCCTGATCCTGGGCGGGCCGCGCTTCGCGACCATCGAGGTGGAGATCTACTACCAGGCCATCAGCCTGTTCGACCTGCCGGTGGCCGCTTCGCTCTCCGTCGTGCAGATCGCGATCACGCTGGCGCTCGGCATCGCCTACACGCGGTTGATGCGGCGCGTGACCCGACCTCTGCCGCTGCGTGCGCCGCGCGAGAACGAACGCTCCCTGAGCGGCAGCCCGGCGCGCGCCGTGGCGGCGGGCGTGTTGCTGGGCATCGCCTTCTTCCAGCTCGCGCCGCTGGCTGCGCTGGCCACGCGCTCCGTCTCGGGCGCGGAGGGGCCGACGCTGGCGTTCTACCGGCAACTGGGCGTGGAGAGCCGGCAGGGCGCCTTTCACGGCAGCGCGCTCACCGCGGTGCGCAACTCCCTGGCCTTCGCGGCGGCGGCCACGGTGATCGCACTCGCCGTCGGGACGCCGGCCGCGTGGGCGCTCGGCCGGCACGGCGCAGCGCGCTCCTCGCGGCTGTTCGACCCGCTGCTGATGCTGCCGCTGGGCACCTCGGCGGTCACGCTGGGGCTGGGCTTCATCGTCGCGCTGAACCGGCCGCCGCTGGACCTGCGCGCCTCGCCACTGCTGATCCCGATCGCGCACGCGCTGGTGGCGCTGCCGTTTGTGGTGCGCAGCCTGGCGCCGGCGCTCGCCACCGTCGAGCCGCGCCTGATCCAGGCCGCGCGCGTGCTGGGCGCCGCCCGCGCTCAGGTGGCGCGCCGCGTGGAGCTGCCCATCGTCGCGCGGGCGATGGGCGTGGCGGCGGCGTTCGCGTTCTCGATTTCACTGGGCGAGTTCGGGGCCACGGCGATCGTCGCACGCGGCGATCTGCCGACCATCCCGCTGGCGATCTTCCGCCTGCTCGGCCGGCCGGGCGCCCTCCACCTGGGCCAGGCCCTGGCGCTGGCGACCATCCTCATGCTGGTGACCGCGGTGGTGGTCACCGCGATCGAGCGGCTGCGGGTGGCGCGCGTGTCGAGCTTCTGAGGCACGCGATGACGGTCGATCTGGAGCTGCGCGGCGTGAGCAAGCGCTACGGCGAGACGCTGGCCCTGGACGGCGTCGGCCTCCAGGTGCGCCGCGGCGAAACGCTCGCGCTGCTCGGCCCGAGCGGCTGCGGCAAGAGCACGCTGCTGGCACTGGTCGCCGGGCTGGAGCCGCACGAGGGCGCGATCCTGTGGCACGGACGGGAGCTGACCGGCACGCCGGCCGAGGCGCGCGGGTTCGGAATGGTGTTCCAGGACTACGCCCTGTTCCCGCACCTGAACGTGTTCGAGAACGTCGCCTTCGGCCTGCGCCTCCGCCGCACGCCGGCCGCGCGCCTGCGCGAGCGGGTGGCCGACGTGCTGGCGTTGGTCGGCCTGGAGCACCTGCGCGACCGGGACGTCACCACCCTGTCCGGAGGAGAGCGGCAGCGCGTGGCGCTGGCGCGCGCGTTGGCGCCGGACCCCCGCCTGCTCATGCTGGACGAACCGCTGGCCGCCCTGGACCGCAACCTGCGCGACCGGCTGGCGGAGGACCTGGGCGCGATCCTGGAGGAACTGGACCTGCCAGCGATTTACGTCACCCACGACGTGGAGGAGGCACTGGCGGTCGCCGACCGCGTCGCGGTCATGCAGCCGCGCCGCATCGCCCGCATCGGCACACCGCGGGAGATCTACCGGGAACCGGGCAGCGAGTACGTGGCCCGTTTCCTGGGCCTGGACAACCTGGTCGCCGCCCGCCTGGATCAGGCCGGCGGCCGCCCCGTGCTGCGCACGGCGATCGGCGAGCTGCCGGCGGAGGTGCTGCCGGCTCCCGCGGCTGCCGGCGTGTCGGATCTGAAGCTGCTGCTCCGCCCCACCGGCATCACCATCGGGGAGGATTCGCCAGGGCAGGCGGTCTCCAGCGCCGACCGCTGGGTCCTGCAGGGCGAGCTGATCGGCCGCTCTTTCCGTGGCGCCGCGCAGCGCCTGCAGGTCACCGTGGCCGGGATCGAGTTCCGCTTCCGTGTGCCCGCCGACCAGCCCCTGCCACCGGCCGGCGGCCCGGTGACCGTCAGCATCGACCCCCGACGCGGAGCGTGCCTGATCCGAGCGACGGCGACTCCGGCCGGCGATTCCTGACTCAGCTCGGCTCATGCCGGACACGGGAACGACTGCGGCCCATCGAGGCACACATGGGGCGGTTGTCGGCTGTCGACTCCGTCCGCATATTGACCCCTATGGTGCCCGGGGCCAGCGAGGTCGGTGCGATGTTCGACCGCATCGCTCCGACCTACGATCGTCTCAACCGCCTGCTGTCGCTGCGCTCGGACGTGCGCTGGCGCGACTGCGTCGCCCGCGCGCTGGCCGCCCGCCGCATCCGCAGCGTCCTGGACGTGGCAACCGGCACCGGCGACCTGCTGCTGGCGATCGACCGGCGCCTGCCCCGCCTGACCCGCACGGTGGGCGTCGACCTGGCCCCGGACATGCTCCACATCGCCCGCGACAAGCTGGCGCGGGCCGGCTGTGCCGCGAAGCTCACGCTGGGCGACGCCCACCGCCTGCCGTTCGAGGAGCATTCCTTCGATGCGGTCACGGTCGCGTTCGGCATTCGCAACATGGACGACCGTCCGCGCGCGCTGACCGAGATGCGCCGCGTGCTCGCCCGCGGCGGCACCTTGGCGGTGCTGGAGTTCTCGCTTCCCGAGTCTCCGCGGTTGCGCGCGCTCTACCTGACCTACTTCCGCCACGTGCTGCCGGCCATCGGCCGGCTCGTCTCCGGGGACGGGCACGCCTACCGCTACCTCAACGCATCGGTGGAAACGTTCCCGTACGGCACGCGCTTCGTCACCATGCTGCGGCAGGCCGGCTTTCCGGAAGTCACCACCCGACCCCTCACGTTCGGGGTCGCGACGCTGTACCTGGCACGCAAGTCATGATGCCGCCCGGCCGCGCTATACTGACGGCCAGCGCATGAGCGACGTCGCTTCCCCGCCTCTGCCGCACACCGCGACCGGTAACGGCCAGACTCCTCCCAGCGGCGGCGACGGCAGCATCTGCCGCGTTGAGGTGGCCGCCGAGGTCCAGCCGCTGGCGTGGCTGGCCGGCCGCTCCGAAGGGGAGTTGTGCTTCTGGGCCGACCGCGACGGACACGAAGAGATCGCAGCCGCCGGCATCCTGACCGAGGTCGCCGGCAACGCGGCACCCGGGGCAGCGGTCTGGATGGAGCGCATCGCCGCTCAACTGGAAGCCGCCGACGAAGGCGTCCGCTTCTACGGAGGCACGCGCTTCGACCCGCAGGCGCCCGCCGCTCCCGAGTGGCGGACACTCGGCGCCTACCGGTTCGTGGTGCCCCGCTTCGAGGCCGTCAGGCGCGACGGCAGGAAGATGCTGGCCTGCAACTTCAGCGCCGCAGAGCGCGATGGCCTGCCGGCGTTGCTGGCAGACCTGCAGCGACCGCCGGCAACGGTCCCGGAACCGGCCGGATCGGTCCGCCTGCGCCGCGACGCCGATGAGCCCGACCGCGGGGGCTGGGCGACGCTCGTGCGCACGGCGCTCGCCACCATCGACGATCCCGCCGAACCCCTGAGCAAGGTGGTCGTGGCGCGCCGCACCGGCGCGACGGCGTCCGCGCCGATCACCCCCGCGGCGCTGCTGGCCGCCATGAGCCGGTCGGACGACCGCTCGTTCCGCTTCGTGGTGCAGCCCCGGCCCGGCACGGCCTTCGTCAGCGTCACTCCAGAACGGCTTTTCTCACTTTCCGGAAGCACCGTGCGTACGGAGGCGATTGCCGGCACCCGTCGCCGTGGCGCTTCTCCGAAGGACGACGATCGCTTGCGGCGGGAGCTGGCGGCGTCGGCCAAGGACGCGCTGGAGCACCGCATCGTGCATGACGCGATCGACCGCGCACTCACCGGTCTGTGCACGGATACCGCCGCCGGAGAAACCACCGTGCTGAGTCTGCCCGCCCTCCAGCACCTGATGAGTCGTCTTTCGGGCGAACTGGCCCCCGGCATGGGCATCGCCGACCTGGTGGACGCCTTGCATCCCACACCGGCTGTGGGGGGCGAGCCGGCTGAAGCCGCGCGCCGTTTCCTGACCCGGCACGAGCCGTTCGACCGCGGCTGGTACGCCGCGCCGGTGGGCTGGGTCGGTCACGGCGAGGCCTCCTTCGCGGTGGCCATCCGTTCTGCGCTGATCGACGGCAGGTCGGTGTGGCTTTACACCGGCAACGGGCTGGTGAACGGCTCCTGCCCGGACGCGGAGTGGGCGGAGCTGGAAGCCAAGATCGGCTGCTACTTCACGCCCGGCGGCTGAGTTCCCACTGACCGCACCCATGCGGAACCGCTTGTGGGGCGAGCTGATCATCGACGAGCTGGTCCGCTGCGGTTGCCGCGCCGCGTGGGTCTGTCCCGGCGCCCGCTCCGCTCCGCTCGCGGCCGCGGCCGCCCGCTCCGCCGAGCTGGAGGTGTCGATCTGCATCGACGAGCGTGCCGCCGGCTACCAGGCCGTCAACGCCGCACGCGCCTCCGGACTTCCCTCCACCGTAATCTGCACTTCCGGCACGGCCGGCGCAAACCTGCTGCCGGCCGCGGTGGAGGCGGGCCTGAGCGGCGTGCCGCTGCTTCTGTTGACCGCCGACCGGCCCCCTGAGCTGCGCGACACCGGCGCCAACCAGACGATCGACCAGCCCGACCTGTTCGGCCGCGCCGCAGCATGGCGCTTCGACCTGCCGGTGCCGGACGACCGAATCGATCCGGCGGCGCTTCTGACCACGATCGATCAGGCCGTGCACCGGGCCCGTACGGCGGCGGCCGCCGTGCACCTGAATTGCATGTTCTGCGAACCGCTGCTGGATGACGGGCGCGTGGAGGCCATCGGGCGTCCGGCCGGCAGACGTCCGTTCACCACCTACTCCGCGGCCCCCACCGAACCGGAGCCTGCGTCGGTGGCGGATACCGCCACCGCGTTGCGGGGCGCCACCGCCGGTCTGCTCGCGGTCGGGCCACTGCCGGCGGGGACCGACCGGCACATGATCGCCTCTCTGGCCGCGACGCTGGGCTGGCCGGCGCTGGCCGACATCCAGTCCGGCCTGCGCCACCCGTGGCCGGGTCGTCCGGAGCTCGCGATCGTGCGCCATCACGACCTCGTGCTGGCGCATGCAAGCACGGCGCTGCCGGCCCCGGACGTGGTGCTGCACCTCGGAGGCCGGCTCACCTCCAAGGCATACCTGGGACTGCTGGGCGCGGCGCGGCCGGCCGCCTGCGTGCACGTCGCCGGGCACCCGCGCCGCATCGACCCCGAGCACGTGGTCACCAGTCGCGTGCAGGCGGCGCCCGACCGCTTCTGCGCGGCGCTCGAAGCGGAGCTCGGCGCCGGCGAGCCGGCCGGAGGCGGAGCGCCCGGGCTGGTCGCGGCAGGCGCGGCTGCGGCAGGCGAAGTGGCGTCAGTGCTCGACGCCGAGCCGGTCAGCGAGCCGGCGACCGCCCGCGACCTGATCGAGTTGCTGCCGGCCGGCTGGGGCGCGTTCGCGGCCAGCAGCATGCCGGTCCGTGACCTCGACACCTTTGCGGAAGACTCGGCCTCGCGCCCCGCGCCGCTGGCCGTCGGGGCCAACCGCGGCGCCAGCGGGATCGACGGCGCGATCGCCTCCGCGGTCGGGTTCGCCGCCGGCCTCCGGGCGCCGATCGGCGCGCTGCTCGGCGACCTCGCGGTCCTGCACGACCTGGGCTCGCTGGCCGTGTTGGCCCGCTCGCCGCAGCCGGTGGTGCTGGTGGTGGTCAACAACGACGGGGGCGGCATCTTCAGTTTCCTGCCGGCGCTTGCCGGCCAGGAAGACGTGTTCGAGCGCTGCTTCGGCACTCCGCACGGCTACCGCTTCGAGCACGCCTGCCGGATGTTCGACCTGGACTACCACCGGCCGGACACGCGCGCGGAAGCGCGTGCGGCGCTCGGACGCTGTTTCGCGACCGGGCGGCCGGCGCTCGTCGAAGTCGGCACCGACCGGCACGAGAACCTCGCCCTGCACCGGCGGCTGCGTGCCGCGGTGGGTGCCGCCATCGACGCGGCCGGGCGGGCGGGGGAATGAACGACGCGGCGCCTACCGCCGTGCTGCTGCACGGCTTCCTGGGCAGCCCGGACGACTGGAAGCCGCTCGCCGACCGGTTTTCCGGACGGCTGCAGTGCGTAGCGCCGCCACTGGTGGAGCATCCGACCCTCGCCTCGCTGGAGACGGCGATCTGCAGGACGGTCCCGGGTCCGGCGGTGTTGATCGGCTACTCGATGGGCGCCCGGCTGGCGCTGCACCTGCTGCTGCGCGACCCGGACCGCTACCGGGCCGGCGTGCTGGCCTGCGGCTCCCCCGGCGTTCCTACCGCGACGGGGCGGGCCGAGCGGCGACGCGGCGACGCTTGCCTGGCCGCGCGCCTGCGCGGGCTTGACGGCGGCGATGCGCTGCGTGGCTTCCTGGACGACTGGTACGCCCAGCCGATCTTCGCCCGGGTGCGCTCGCATCCGTGCTACCAGGCCATGCTGGCGCGCCGCCTGCGGATCGACCCCCGCGCCTGGGCGGCCACGCTGACGCACCTGGGCACCGGCGCGCTGCCGCCGCTCTGGGACGAGCTGCCTCGCCTCCGGCAGCCCACCCTGGTCGTGGCCGGCACGCTCGACAACCGCTACGCGAGCATCACCGCGCGGATGGAGGAACGGAACGACGCGATCCGCGCTCGCCTCCTCACGGACTGCGGCCACGCCGTGATCTGTGAAAAGTCGGCCGAATTTGCTACACAGGTGGAGACCTTCCTCGACGAGGAGCTCCGGAAACCATGAGTCAGATCGACTGGACGGCCTGCGGATCGTACCGCGAGATCCTGTTCCACAAGGCCAGCGGGATCGCCAAGATCACCATCAACCGCCCGCACGTGCGCAACGCTTTCACGCCGCTGACCGTGGAAGAGATGATGGACGCGCTGCGCGACGCCACGGACGACAGCAGCATCGGCGTGGTCATCCTGACCGGCGCGGGCGAGCTGGCGTTCTGCTCCGGCGGCGACCAGAAGGTGCGCGGCCACGCCGGCTACCAGGACGAGGAAGGGGTCGACCGCCTCAACGTGCTGGAGTTCCAGCGGCAGATGCGGCGCTGCCCGCTGCCCATCGTCGCCATGGTGGCCGGCTTCGCGATCGGCGGCGGCCACGTCCTGCATGTGATGTGCGACCTGACCATCGCCGCCGACAACGCCGTGTTCGGCCAGACCGGCCCGCGCGTCGGATCGTTCGACGGCGGCTTCGGCGCCAGCTACCTGGCGCGCATCGTCGGCCAGAAGAAGGCCCGCGAGATCTGGTACCTGTGCAAGCAGTACGACGCGCAGGAGGCGCTGGCGATGGGCCTGGTCAACACGGTGGTGCCGCTGGCCGACCTGGAGTCGGAGACCGTGAACTGGTGCCGGCAGATCCTCCGGCATTCACCCACCGCCATCCGCTGCCTGAAGGCGGCGTTCAACGCCGACTGCGACGGGCAGGCCGGGCTGCAGGAGCTGGCCGGCGCGGCGACCATGCTGTTCTACCAGACGGAGGAAGCGCAGGAAGGCCGGGACGCCTTCGTGCAGAAGCGGCAGCCGGACTTCTCCGGGTTCCCGCGCCGTCCCTGACGCTGCCGGGGTGAAGCAGAAGAGCAAGACCGCGATCTGGCTGGAGGCGGCGCGACCGCGCACGCTGCCGGCCGCCGCCGCGCCGGTCCTGATCGGCGCGGTGATGGCGGCTGCCGACGACGCCTTCGCCTGGGCGGCCGCGGTGCTGGCGCTCCTCGGGGCGCTCTCCATCCAGATCGGCACCAACCTGCACAACGACCACGCCGACCACGCGCGCGGCGCCGACACCGCCGACCGGGTCGGGCCGCGGCGGGTGGCGCAGGCCGGCCTGCTCGAGCCGGCCGAGCTGCGCCGCGGCATCGCCGTGGTGTTCGCGGCGGCGGGCGTGATCGGCGTGATCGCCGCCATCGTGGGCGGCTGGCCGATCCTGGTGGTGCTGGTCGCCTCGGTCGCCGCCGCGCTCGCCTATACCGGCGGGCCCCGGCCGCTCGGCTACCTGGGGTTTGGCGACGTGATGGCGTTTGTGTTCTTCGGGCCGGTCGCCGTCGCCGCCACCTACTTCCTGCATTCCGGGACCTGGACGATCGATGCGATCGTCGCCGGCGCCGGCCCCGGCCTGCTGGCGGCGGCGATCCTGACCGTCAACAACCTGCGCGACATCGAAACCGACCGCGCCGCCGGCAAGCGCACCCTGGCCGTCCGCTTCGGCGCCGGCTTCGCGCGCGCCGAATACCTGGGCTGCATCGTTGGCGCCGCCGTGGTGCCGACTGTGCTGGCGATCGCCACCGGCCGCTGGGCCGGAGCGCTGCCCCTGATGACGCTCATCGCCGCGATGCCGTGGGTCCTGGTCGTGCTGCGTCCCGACAGCCGCCCCCCCGATCTCAACCACGCCCTGGCCGGCACGGCCCGCGCCATGCTCATCCACGCCCTGCTGTTCTCCATCGGATGGTCGATCGCCTGAAGTCAGGGCCGCTCGACCTGATCGAGCTGCTCCGCTCGCACGGCGAGTCGATCGCGCTGGCCGGCGCCGAACACCCTCCCGGCGAGGGGCTGAGCTACCGCCGGCTGGCCGACGCGGCCGGCGGCTGGGTGGAGCGCTTCCAGTCCTACGGACTGACCTCCGGCTCACGGCTTACCGTGCAGGCGGAGAACAGCGCCGTGCTGGCCGCGTTCCTGTACGGCGTGTGGTCCGCGGGCCTGCTGCCGCTGATCCTGAGCCCGCTGCTGCCGGTGCAGCGCGTGCGCGAGCTGGGCACGGAGCTCCGCAGCGGCCCGCCGTTCACCGCCGCCGACCTGGACCTGCCGAGCGGCGGCGGCGCGGACCCGGTCGACCCGAACGCGCCGGCCACCGCGCTGCTGACCTCCGGCAGCACCGGCAACCCGCGGGCGGTGGTCCACACGCTGGCCAACCATCTCTACAGCGCCATCGGCTCCGCCGCCAACCTGCCGCTCGAGCGCGACGACCGCTGGCTGGTCGCGCTGCCCATGAGCCACGTGGTCGGGCTGTCGATCCTGTTCCGCTGCCTGCTCGCCGGGGCGAAGGCCCTCATCGCCCGCTCCGGCTCCTTTCGCGAGGACGATCAAGGCGCGGACGACGCGCTGGCGCTGCTACCGCACGCGACCCGTCTCTCGATCGTACCAGCGCAACTCCAGCGGCTGATCGAGCTGCCCGAGGACCGGCGCGCCGCCCTGCGCAGCGTGCTGGTCGGCGGCCAGGCGACGGCACCGGCCCTGCTCGACCGCGCGCGGGCGGCCGGCGTCCCGGTGCTGCCCACATACGGCTCGACCGAGATGGCATCGCAGGTCGCCACCGCCGCCCCCGGCACCGAACTGCCACCCGGCGCGAGCGGCCGTGTGCTGCCGCACCGGCGACTGCGCATCCACGACGGCCAGGTAGAGGTCGGCGGCGAGACGCAATTCGCCGGCTACCTGCGCCCCGACGGCATCGAACCGCCGCCACTCGCATCCGGCGGCTGGTTCGCGACCGGCGACGGCGGACGCCTCGAAGACGGCGTCCTGACCATCACCGGCCGCGCCGACGGCATGTTCATCTCGGGCGGAGAAAACATCCATCCGCAGGAGATCGAGGAGGTGCTCGGCGCCCACCCGGCGGTGGCGCTCGCCGTGGTGGTGCCCGCCCCCGACCCCGAGTTCGGCTCCCGCCCGGTGGCGTTCATCGAATCACGAGGCCTCCCGCCGGAAGACGAGTTGCACGCCCTGCTCGCCGAGCGGCTGCCTCGCTACAAGCGCCCCGTCCGCTACCAACCGCTGCCGGCGGACGCCCTCACCCCCCTCGGCAAGCCCGACCGCGTGCGGCTGACGGAGCTGGCACGCATCAGCGATGCCGCGAGCAGCGGCTGATCCGATAGAGTGTTGCGAGGTGCTGGCTGGATGGCAGGAACGTTCGGGTAGATTTCACTGAGAAGATGCTTACGCGGCGAACATGGAGCAGGACGACTTCATCTCGGACCGGAGCTTACTGTACTACCCACCGATGGATGAGTTCTTCCGCAAGCCGATCCTGAAATCGCCTTACGAGTATCCCCGTCATTGGGAGGTAGCACGAGAGGACGCCGCGACGTGAGCAACGACAACGGAGGTCGCCTCCAAGGCGCTGCCAGTGCGGAGCCTCATCGGAGTGACACCGATCCGCGACTGGTGACCCGGGTCCGGCTGCGGAACTACAAGAGCATCGCTACCTGCGACGTGGAGCCCGACCCGCTCTGCTTCCTGGTCGGCCCCAACGGCTGCGGGAAGAGCAACTTCCTGGACGCGCTGCGCTTCGTGGCTGAGGCGCTGCGCTTCTCTCTGGAGCACGCGCTGCGTGACCGTGGCGGCATACAGGAGGTGCGGAGACGCTCGGGAGGCCACCCCAACCACTTCGGTATACGACTCGATCTTCAGCTCCCCCGTGCGGTCGGCTGGTATGCGTTTCAGGTTGCGGCGAAACCCGGTGGTCGTTACAGCGTGCAGCAGGAAGAGTGCTTCGTCGCGGGTGAGGGCGGCCACGGCTCCTACAAAGTAGCAAACGGCATCGTGGAAGCCAGCACGATACCCAATCCCCCGGTTTGCGCCAGCGACCGCCTCTATCTCGTCAACATGTCCGGGTTCGACGTGTTCCGCCTCCTCTATGACGCGCTGTCCGGAATGGGCTTCTACAACCTGAATCCGGATGTTATCCGAGATCTCCAGGCACATGACCCGGGCGAGATCCTGAAACGGGACGGAAGCAATTTGGCGAGCGTGCTGTCCCGCCTCGACGGCGGCCGCAAGACGGCCGTGGAAGAGTACCTTGCAGCGATCGCTCCCGGCGTTACCGGTGTTGCGGCGCGAGACATGGGCACCAAGTTCACCCTCGACTTCCGTCAGGAGGTGCGGGGAGCCAAGCACCCATGGCGGTTCCTGGCCAGCAACATGTCCGACGGCACGTTGCGCGCGCTAGGCGTCCTGGTGGCGCTGTTTCAGGGCCACGGCGAAACGATGGGCCGCCGTCATCTGGTGGGCATCGAAGAGCCGGAGAGTGCCCTGCATCCTGCCGCCGCCGGCGTCCTGATCGACAGCCTCACCGATGCCAGCCAGTTGGCCCAGGTCGTGGTGACCAGTCACAGCGCGGATCTGCTCGACAACGACGCCATCCCCGACAGCGCGATCCTGGCCGTTCTGTCCGAACACGCGGAAACCCGGATCGGCCCCCTCGACGAGGCCGGCCGCTCCGCGCTCCGCGATCACCTGTTCACCGCGGGCGAACTGCTACGGATGGACCAGTTGCGCCCCGATCCGGAGCAGGCAGTTCATCGCCAGCTCGATCTGTTCGCGAGCACTCGCTGACGGATGTCAACAATCGTCACGATAGTGGAAGGGCCGGGCGAAGTGGACGCCATCCCGATCCTCGACCCGCTATGATCGGGGCTGACCGTCAGGTTTCCCGGAGGTTCCTGTGAGCCGAATCGACCGCGTTCAGATTCGCGAGTTCTCGTTCGACGTGCCCGACATCGGGTTGGAGCAGGCCACGGCCGGCGTCGGCAACATGGCCTACGTCAAGGGCGCCACCCACACCGCCCGCCGCTTCGCGGTCCGCATCGGCACCGACGACGGAGCCAGCGGGGAGTACGTCACGCACTGGGTGGGGACGCCCGCGTCCTTCGCGCAGGCGCAGATGCTCGCACCGCTGCTGCTGGGGCGCGACCCGGACCGGCGCGAGGAGATCTACGACGACCTGAAGCGTGAGTTGCGCGCCTATGACCACATGGGGCAGGGCGTGATGGACATCGCTCTCTGGGACCTGGCCGGCAAGCGGCTGGGCATCTCGGTGTCGCGGCTGCTGGGCGGCTTCCGCGAGCGGCTGCCGACCTACGCCAGCACCTATCACGGCCAATTGGGTCCCGGAGGACTGAACAGCCCGCAGGCGTTCGCGGACTTCGCCGCCGAATGCCAGGCGGCCGGCTTCGCGGGATTCAAGGTCCACGGCTGGAACGACGGCGACGTGGCGCGCGAGACGGACAACCTGCGCGCGGTGCGCGCCCGGGTCGGCGACGGCTTCCGTATCATGCTGGACCCGGCCTGCCAGCTCCGCACCTGGAACGACGCGCTGGCCGTCGGCCGCGTCTGCGACGAGATCGGCTGCTTCTGGTACGAGGACCCGTACCGCGACTCCGGCATCGCCGCGGAAGGGCACCGCCGCCTGCGCGAGCGGCTGTCGACGCCGCTGCTGGTCACCGAGCACGTGCGCACGCTGGAGCAGAAGGCGGCGTTCCTGGTGGCCGGCGGCTGCGACATGATCCACGCCGATCCCGAGTACGACCTGGGCATCACCGGCGTGATGAAGATCGCCCACCTCAGCGAGGCGTTCGGGCTCGACCTGCAGGTGCACGCCTGCGGGCCCGCCCACCGGGCGGTGGTCTCGGCGCTGCGCAACACCCACCTCTACGAGCTGGCGCTGATGGGTCCCGGCATGCGCAACCTGGTCCCGCCGGTGTACGACGGGTACTCGGACCAGTCCGACGCGGTCGGCGCCGACGGCTGCGTGCCCGTTCCCGACGGACCGGGCCTGGGCGTCAGCTACGACTGGGACTACATCGAGCGCAACACCACCACGTCCGCCGACATCACCGTGGACTGAAGCGGGCCGCCGCGCGTGCTACCGTCGCGGCATGGAACTGCGCAAGAACCGCATCAAGCACCGGCTCGCCGCCGGTGAGGTGGCCACCGTGGTGTCCGGCATCACCCATCCCGACGACATCGACACGTTCGGGGCGATCGCGGAGGCGACCGGGGTCGACGGGATCTGGCTGGAAGGAGAGCACGGGCCGGTCGACGCCGCCGAGCTTGGCAACCTCACCCGCGCCTGCGACATCTGGGGCCTGACCTCCGTGGTGCGCGTCAACGACAACCACCAGGGGCTGATCTACCGCACCCTGGACCGTGGCGCCCAGGCGGTCGTGGTCCCGCACGTGAACACCCGCGCCGAGGCCGAGAACGTCGTGCAGGGCGGCAAGTTCGCGCCGGTCGGCGCCCGCGGGCTGTACGGCAGCCGGCAGTACCACGGAGTGGCCGACTACACCGCGCGCGGCAACGAGGAGACCTGCCTGATCGTCCTGATCGAGGACATCGTCGCCCACGGCAACCTGGACGAGATCCTGGAGGTCGACCACATCGACGTGTTCTTCGTGGCGCCCTCGGACTTCGCCTCCTCAATGGGCCACATCGGCAATCACGGGCACCCCGACGTTCAGGCGAAGATCGACGACTCCCTCCGCCGCATCGTGGCGGCGGGGCGCACCGCCGGCACCCTGACCTCCACCGCGGACGTCGCCTCCTACATCGACCAGGGGGTCCGCTTCGTGCTGACCGGCGTCGGCGGCTGGATGCAGGCGGGAGCCGCGGAGTACATGAGCCGCGTGCGCGGCTGACGGTCAGCGCCGGACGGCGCGGAAGCGCAGCCGCACGTAGTCGATCGTCCAGACGCCGTCGGCTCCGCGCAACGCGGGAGCGGCGGCGGTTGAGACCTCCTCCTCGACCTGCTGCCGCGCCTGCTGGTCCAGCGGATCCAGGAACGCCGCCGCGAAGGTGTGCATCCACTCGGTGAGCGTGCCCGGCACCGGCGTGGGGCGCGGGAACAGCCGGATGCCGGTGACCTCGAACCCGTGTGCCTCCAGGAGGCGCCGGTACTCACCGTCCGCGGGGAAGTACCAGGGATCGAGGGCGACCGCGTCGATGCCGCGGCGGCGCAGGGCTTCGTGGAAAGCGTCCCGGACCGCGGCGATGTTGCCGGCTCCGCCGAACTCGGCCACGAACCGTCCGCCGGGGCGGAGCAGGCGCCGGACGCCGGCGATGACCGCCGCCGCCTCCGGTATCCAGTGCAGCACGGCGTTGGAGAACACCGCGTCGAAGCTCCCCGCCGCCAGCTCCGGTCCGGCCAGGTGGCGCGCGTCGGCCTCCTGCGCGGACAGCCCACGCTGCCGCGCCGCCGCGACGAACTCGGCGCTGCGGTCGACGCCCAACACCCGGCAGCCGCGGGCGGCGAGCTGCTCGGTGAGCTCCCCGTCGCCGCAGCCCAGGTCGAGCACCCGTTCGCCGGGGCGCGGATCGAGCAGATCGAGCACGCCTCTGCCCAGCTCGGGGACGTAGGGAGCCCAGCGGCGGTAGCGTTCAGGGTCCCAGCGCTGCTCGCCGGCGGTCGCGTTCTGATCCACGTTGGCGCCTCGGTCCTCGCGTGCAAGCATACCGGCTCATGGACACCGGGACCGAATTCCTTCGCCTCGTCGCCGCCGAGTTCGCCAAGGCGCGCGAGTACGCCGAGCGGGCGGTCGCGCAGATGCCGGCCGGGGACCTGGCATGGCGGCCCGACGAGCGCGGCAACAGCGTCTCCATGCTCATGCGCCACCTGGGCGGCAACCTGCGCTCCCGCTTCACGGACTTCCTCACCACCGACGGGGAGAAGCCGGACCGCGCCCGCGACTCCGAGTTCCGCAACGACGTGACCGACCGGGCGGTGGTGACCGCCAGGTGGCAGGCCGGCTGGGTGTGCCTGGAACGCACGCTGGCGGATCTGGGTCCCGCCGATCTGCACCGGACGATCACGATCCGCGGCGAGCCGCACACCGTGCTGCAGGCGCTGCTGCGCGCGGTGACCCACGCCAACTACCACGTCGGCCAGATCGTCGACCTGGCGCGCACGCGCGCGGCCGACTGGCAGACGCTGAGCATGCCGCGCCCGCCGGGCGAGTAGCGCCCCGAAACCGCCGCCTTCCTCAGCCCTCGCGCATTCCCTCCGCGATCGGGACGCGCAGCGCGGAGAACACCGGCAGCACGCCGAACAGGCCGCCGACGCCGATCGCCGAGCCCACGCCGATCGCGATCGCGGCCAGACTGATCACGCTGCCGCCCAGCTCCGCCTGCGTGGTGCCGCGGAAGATCGGCACCACCAGCTCGGCGAGCGGGCCCGACAGCAGCAGGCTCAGCGCCATGCCGATCAGCGCCGCCGCGCTCACCATGATCAGCGAGCGGGCGAAGAACTCGCGCGCGATCACGCCGCGCGATGCGCCCACGGCACGTTCCACGGCGATCTCGCGCGTGCGGCCGAGCACCTCCACCAGCATGATGCTGAGGATGCCGATGCAGCCGGTCACCAGCAGTACGAAGCCGAGCAGGTTCACCACCAGCGAGAAGGTGGCCACCGTGGCACGCGCCTCTTCGAGGGCGGCGGTGCCGCCGTCCGGGCGCCCTTCCCACACCTCGGCCTTCACGTCGTCGCCGTACTGCTGGGCAAGCGCCTCGCGCGCCTGGCTCTCGATGGTCGCCAGACCACTCCCTTGCACGCGCAGCGAGATCCGGGAGTTCAGGAACCGCTCCAGCATGGCCGAGTTGACATTGCTCGGAAACGCAGAGGTCGACGGGACGATCATGTCGCCCACCCCGTACGCGCGCCGCTGGATCTCGCTCGGGTCGCCGAAGACCCCCCGCACCGTGTAGGTGGGCGGCGTGAAGCGCCGGCGCTGGCCGGCCTGTCCCTGTCCCTGCGTCGCCGCCGGCGGCCGGATGACCTGACCAAGCGCATCCACCGGCGAGCCGAACAGCACCTCGGCCATGGTTTCCGAAACCATCGCCTCGCGAACCCCCTGCGCGACGTCTTCCGCCGTGAAGGAGGAGCCGGCGACCACCTCCAGGCCCATCACGTCGAGGTAGTCCTCGTTCACGCCGACGACGCTGCGGAACCGGTACTGCTTGCCGCCGACCAGGAACTCCGTCCACGGGACGAACGCGACGGGGCTGGCCGACGCGGCTCCGGAGACGCCGGTGCGCAGCGCGTCGATCACGTTGGCGTCGAACTGCGGAGGCCGTATCGCCTGCAGCTCGCCGTCCTCGTCGATCTCGACGTTGGCGACCATCACCACCAAGCCTTCCTTTTCGAGCTGCTCGGACACCAGCCGGCTGAACGCGCCGCTGATCGACAGCGCGAAGATCAGCACGCCGACGCCCAGGCCGACCGTGGACAGCGTCACGATCGACTTGACCGGCGAACGCGTCAGGCTGGTCAGTACGGAGCGGATGGTACGCATGACTCCTCCTCGACTCCTTAACCTACTCGTAGCGGATCGCTTCGGCGGCAGGCACCCGCGCCGCCGCCGACGCCGGCACCACGTTGAAGACCGCGACGATCCCCCACGACACCAGCACGCCGACGACGATCAGGCCGATCTGCAGCGCTCCGAAGCCGATGGTCTCTTCCATCAGGCGCGACAACAGCGCCGACAGCCCCAGCCCGACGGCCGCGCCGACGGCACCGATCGCCAGCGCCTCCAGGAAGAAGACGGTGAAGACCTGGCGGATGCTCGCTCCGACCGCCTTGAGGATGCCCACCGTGCGCCGTTTGCGGACGGCGCGGCTGAAGAAGATGTTGGTGACGTTGACCGCCGCGATCAGCAGCGCCGACAGCGCCAGGAACAGGATGACCGTGGCCAGCCGGCCGTTGCGGTCGGCGGTCGCCTCCGCCTCCTCCCGCGGGACGCTGATCGCCACCGCGCCCACGCCGTGCGCGGAGTCGAACCAGTTGGCGAGCTGCGCACGCGCCTCCTCCAACTGGTCGGGATCGTCGACCATGAACCGCAGGTTGGTGCGCAGAGCCTGGAAGCGGCCGCGGAACCCCTGGAACTGCTCCGCGGCGATGACCGCGGGCGCGAAGGCCAGGCTGTCCACCTCGGTGCCGCTGGGCTCCAGCACGCCGATGATGCGATAGAGCTGGTTGCGCGAGAGGACCTGGCGGCCCACCGACTCGCCGTCTTCGAACAGCGTGGCGCCCAGCGTGGAGCCGAGCACGAGCAGCGGCTCGCCCCGGTCCAGGTCGGCCGCCTGGAACACGTCGCCCTCGGCTGCCGCCAGGCCCCAGGCCTTGAAGAACTCGGGGGTGACCTCCCAGCCTTCCACGAACTCGATCTGGGGTTGCGGTCCCTCGGGCGGCGCAACGGGCTGCCAGGCCGGACTCGCTGCGGTGCCGGCGTCGGCCTGTTGACCCTGGGCTTGCTGACCCTGAGCTTGTTGACCCTGGCCCGCTTGCGCCTGCTGCCCCTGTCCGGGCTGTCGCTGGAGCTGGCCGCGCTGCGCGGCCTGACCGCCTTGGGCCTGGCCACCCTGGCGCTGGAACTGGCCGCCCTGACCCTGCTGAGCTGCCTGACCGCCCTGTCCGCGCTGAAACTGACCACCCGCGGCCTGGTTGCCCTGTCCGGCCTGGCTCTGTTGCCCGGGGTCCGTACCCTGCGTCTGCGTACCCTGGCCTTGCGCTCCCTGGCCCTGGTTCTGCCCTCCGCCACGCTGGCCGAAGCCGCTGTCTCCGAACCAGAAGCCGGTCCGGTTGGCCAGATAGGCGTATTGGATCGCCTGCGTCACCGAGCGGGCCTCCAGGTCGGCGGCGGTCAGGATGCTCACCTCCGTCGAGGTCTGCACCTGCGCGGGCAGGTCCATCTCATCTGCGTCCTCGCGGGCGGCGACGACGATCTCCCGGTAGCGCGGCGACGACAGCAGTTCGTTCGATTGCTCGGAGGTGCGTCCGGCCAGCGCGATGCCGGCGGCGGTCGCGCCCACCGCCAGCGCCACGCCCAGCGACAGCAGCAGCGATTCCGCCGGCCGGCCTATGACCGAGCGTACGCTCATGCGCAGGTCTTCGCGGTAATTCATGGAGCCGCCTCCCCGTCCTGGGCGACGCGGCCGTCGCGCACGCGGATGCAGCGGCGGGCGCGCCGTCCCAGGTCGTCGTCGTGCGTGACCATGACGATGGTGACGCCTTCCCGATTGAGACCCTCCAGGATCTGCATGATCTCCTCCCCGCGGTCGCTCGGCAGGTTGCCGGTGGGCTCGTCGGCCAGGATCAGGTCCGGCTTCAAGGCGAGCGAGCGGGCGATGGCCACGCGCTGCTGCTCGCCGCCCGACATCATGGTCGGCAGGTGGTACATGCGCTCGCTCAGGCCCACCTCGTCCAGCAGCTCGGCCGCGCGCGTGCGCCGCTCGCCGCGCCCCATGCCGGCGTAGCCCATCGGCAGCATCACGTTCTCGATGGCCGACAGCTCGCTGAACAGGTTGAAGCTCTGGAAGATGAAGCCGAAGTGACGGTTGCGGATGCGCGCCTGCTCCTTGTCCGGGAGCTGCGTGATCTCCACGTCCTCCAGGAAGTAGCTGCCCTCGCTGGGCACGTCGAGCAGGCCGACGATGTGCATGAAGGTCGACTTGCCCGAGCCGGACGGCCCCATCACGGAGATGTACTCGCCGCGCTCGATCTGCAGGCTGACGTCGGTCAGCGCCTTCACCTCCACCTCGCCCAGGTCGTAGCTCTTGCCGATCTTCTCCAGTCGTATCATGCGTCGCTCCCTTCCAGCACGACGATGTCATGCTCGATGAAATTCTGGTAGCCGCTCACGATGATCAGGTCGCCGGCCTGCACGCCGGTCAGCACCTCCACCAGGTTGCCTTCCACCTGACCGAAGGTGACGGCGATCTTGGCGGCGCGCTCCCCCTCGATCCGGTACAGGTAGCGCTGGCTGCCGGTGGTCAGGTACGGGCCGCGCGGCAGCAGCAGCGCGGCCTCGGTCACGCCGACTTCCAGCACGCCCACGGCGGTGGCGCCCGACAGCAATGGCCCCGCTTCGGGATCGGGCTGCACGCGCACCAGCACCGTGGCGCCCAGGCCGTCCGGGGATTGCTGCGCCACCCGGCCGACGGAGGTCACCCACCCCGTCAGCCCGACCGCGCCGATGCTCAGCTCCACCGGCTGGCCGAGCTGCAGAGCTCCCGCGTACTGCTCCAGCACCTCCAGCTCGATCACCGCGCTGTCCGGGTCGGCGATCGTGAACAACTCCTGGTTGTCGCTGACGGCGCTGCCGGTGATGCCGAGCGCCGCTTCCACGCTCAGCACCTCTCCGCTCATGGGAGCGGTGACCGCCATCGAAGCGATCTTGTCCTGCTGGCGGCGGATCTCGACCTGCAACGCGTCGATCGACGCAAGCGATACCTGGTCCTCCAGCACCGCGATCTCCCGGTCCTCGGCGAGTTGCAGGACCTGTTCGTCGCGGTTGTCGATCAGCCCCTGCAGGGTGCGCTCCGCGGCCTCCAGGTCGCTCGGCGGTGACACTTCGGCGGCGACCATCGACTTCACCTCGTCCCGCTCTTCGGTCGCCTCTTCGATCTCCTGCCCCAGGTCGTCGATCTGGCGCTGCTTGCGCTCCAGGGCGATGCGGCTCTGCAGCCGCTGCTTGGTCAGCGACCGTTCCGCGTCGGCCAGATCGGCGCGCAGGTCCTCCAGCGCTTCCACCAGATCGGTGGCGGCGAGCTCCGCCAGGAGCTGGCCCGGCTCCACGCGGTCGCCCTCCTGTACGTACAGCGCCGCCGCCGATCCCGCCTCCGGGCTCAGCAGCGTCATCTGCACCGGGAAGACCACCGTGCCACTGGCCTGCGTGGTCTGCACCAGGCGGCCACGGGTCACCTCCTCCACGTTGTAGGAGCGTAACGTGTACAGCTCCTGCCGCGGTCCGAGCACCAGGTAGGCCGCGACCGCGAGCCCCACCACCAGAGCAGCGACAAGCAGCACCAGGCGCCACTGCCGCCGCTGGCCGGGCGGACGGTACGCCTTGACCTTGCCGGTATCCACGATCTTGCTCTCAGACATAGCCCATCCGCGACAGTATGGTCCGCCACGGCCGTAAACATCCGGGCAATCCCATCTAAACGGCTCCGGAACCACGCGTTCGCGCGGCCAGCTCGTCCCTGATGCCGGTGGACGAACGCTCCAGGCAGAACCGGTCGGCCGGCAACTCGAAGAACAGCGGGCGCAGCGCATCCGGCACGCGCAGCCGGCCGAGGGTCAGCAGCCCGGACGGAAGCGGGCGGGCGGCCACCAGGAAACGGCAGCCGGCCGCTCCGATGGCCGCCACCGCATCCATCATCTGCCGCTCGCCCCCGTAGAAGCGCGGCTGCAGCACCCTCTCGGCCGTATCGGCCCCGACCACGAACACCGCGCCCGGGAACAGCGCGGCCTTGTCCGTGTAGAGCGCCGCGCGGGTCAGCCACAGCTCCGCGCGTCCCAGGAACTGTGCCGCGCGGCGGTGCGCCTCGCCCGCGTCGAGCGGCGACTTGTCGGCGTTCTCCACCGGCAGCTCGTACGACACCGGCAGCCGCAGGAACGCCGCCGCCGCCGCCGCCAGCCTGCGGTGGCCGTCGTGCACGGGATTGAAGGCCCCGGACAGGAGCGCCCCGACCCGCGACCGCCGGGCCCCCGGCGGATCGGGCAGCACGCTGCCGTCCGTTTCCCGGCACACCGCCAAAGCACCCGTGCCGAGGAGCGCCGCCAACTCCGAGCCGGCGTCGACGGAGACCTGCAGCGGCTCCGGCTCCGGCCACGGCGGCACGGCCGCCGGATCGACGCCGGCGGCCGCCGCCAGCGCCAACAGCAACAGGCGGCCGGCGACGGCCTCCTCCTGCGCGCGGGTCCGCGCCCCCTTGGTGAGCCGGACCGTCACGCGCCGCGACCCCAGGCCGTCCCGTGTCGCGACATGACACACGTGCGCGCCGCGCCGCGCGCGGCCGGTCACCATCGCGGTGGTGCAGCCCAGGCCCACCACCGCCGCGCCCGTGCCGGCCAGCTCCCGCGCGCGGTCGCACGCCGCCGCCGCCAGCTCGTGCGCCACCGCCGGATCGGTGGCGCGGGCCGGCCTGGCTCGCAGGGCCGTGGCCAGAGAATCGCGATGGTAGCGGTCGTGCGCTTCCAGCACCGTCGCGGATGACCCGCCCACCGCGTGCAGCCACGCCAGGCCCTGCGTGCCGCCGGCCAGCTCCAGGACGGCCGCCACGGGCGCGGCGTGCACGGCGCAGACCAGATTCGCCCACGCCGCGGGTCCGTACCCCGCTCCGTCATGCGGATGGGCCGACATCTGCTACCCTCACCGCTGCATGGCGCGCACCACCACCGTCCTGTTCATCGCCGACCTCGTCGGCAAGCCGGGCGTCTTCTGCGTCAAGAGCCTGTTGGGCAACCTGCGGCGCACCCACCAGGTGGACCTGACGATCGCCAACTGCGACGGCGCGACCGGCGGCTTCGGGCTGGGCAAGCGCCATGCGGCCTACCTGCACAAGCTGGGCGTGGACGTGATCACGTCCGGGGAGTGTATCTATTACAAGCGCGACATGGTGCCCTACCTGAAAGAGGTCCGCTACGTGCTGCGGCCGTTCAACTACCCGCGCCACAATCCCGGCCACGGATGGACGACCGTAACCGCCCGCGGCGGTGCGCGCGTGACGGTGGCCTGCCTGCTCGGCCAGTCCGGCTACGACCGCGTGCATCCCGGCAACCCCTTCGCGGCGGCCGAGTGGCTGGCCACCGAGCGGCGCGCGGAGACACCGATCATGATCCTGGACTTCCACGCCTGCACCACCGCGGAGAAGCGCAACATGTGCGTGTGGATGGACGGCAAGGTGAGCGCGGTCTTCGGCACGCACGTGCGGGTCCAGTCGGCGGACGAAGCGATCAGCGCGAAGGGCACCGCGACCCTCACCCACTGCGGGCGCACCGGCAGCATCGATTCCGTGGGCGGGCTGGACCCGGAGATCGAGATCCGCAAGTGGCGGACGGGGATCTACGAACGGTCGGCGGACACGTGGACCAACCTGCAGTTGCAGGGGGTGCTTGCCCGCTTCGATGATGACGGCCGTGCGGTGGCTCTGGAGCGCCTGCAGGTACGGTGTCCCACACCGGAAGCAACCGATGCGCACGCCGGCTGACCGGCGTCGGCGCGGGTTCCGCGGCCGGCTCACGTCGCTTTCGGCATCGGCGGCGCTGGCATCGGCGCTGCTGGTGGCCGGCTGCTCCTTCGACTATCGATCCACCGAGCTCGACGAGGAACTGGCCGAGGAGGTGCCGAACACGGTGCTGAACGGCGTCGAGCACACCGTGATGAGCGGCGACCGCGTGACGGCCGTCCTGCGCATCGATCGCGTGGAGAGCTACGACGAGCGCGACCTGCTGATACTCTCCGGCATTCACTTCACGGAGTTCGATGCCGATGGCCTCGTGATCACCGAAGCGTGGGCGGAGCGAGCCGAGTACCGCAGCGAGACCGGCGACGCCCGCGCCGAAGGGTCGGTGGTGGTGTCGTCGGACCGGGAGGACGCCCGCATCACTGCCACGGGACTGAACTGGAACGACGCCGAACGCATGTTGACCGGCGACGATGGCGCGGAGGTGGTGCTGGAATGGGGCGACGGATCCAGACTGGCCGGCTTCGATTTCGAGGCCGACGTCGCTCGCCGGATCGTCCGCTACCTCGGGCCGGTCTCCGGCAGCCTGGTGTTCGACCGATGAGGCGGCCCCGCCGGCCGGCCACCGTCCGCCTGGCTTCCGCGGCGCTGCTCGCGGGCGCGGTCCTGTTGGCGTCCGCAGCCCTGCTGACGTCCGCCCCGGCGTTCGCCCAGGACGAGTCCGCCGAGGAGGCAGAGAAGACGACGGTCACGATCAAGGCGCTCGACAGCATGGAGACGGTCGGCGCCAAGGGCCGGGAACGCACGGTGCTCACCGGCGCGGTCGAGATCGTCGTGAACGACACGACCATCATCCGCGCCGAGCGCATCGAGCTGTTCGGAGAGGAGGCCGGCATCATCCTGTGCCAGGGCGCGGTGCGGGTGATCGAAGAGGACGAGAACATCGAGATCGGCAGCGAGCACCTGCTGTTCGACCGCGGACGGTCGGTGCTGCGCATCCAGGGCAGCGCGCTCCTGATCGACCGCGACAACGAGGTGGTGGTGAAGGGCGGCTTCATGGAGTATCACCAGGACACGGGCGAAGCGACCGTGCAGATCGGGGTGCGCATCCTCAAGCCCGACCTGGTGTCCCGGTCGGAGTTCGCGCGCTACCGGCGCGACGAGAACACCGTCGACCTGTCCGGCATGCCCGTGGTGACCTACCAGGGCGACGAGTACCGGGCGATGCGAATCTTCATCGACCTGGACCGGGAAACGGTTCGGATGGAAGGGGAGATTCAGGGCACCATAACGGTGTCGTGAGCGACCGCCCCGAGACGAACGGTCGCGCGGCGACGCTTGCCGTCAGCGGTCTCCGCAAGCGGTTCGGACGCAAGGTTGCGGTGGACGGAATCTCATTTCGCATGGCCGTGAGCGAGGTGGTCGGCCTGCTCGGCCCCAACGGCGCCGGCAAGACGACCGCGTTCTTCATGATCGCCGGCTTCATCGAGCCGTCGGAAGGCAGCATCCTGCTCGGGGACCGGGACATCACGCGTCTGCCCATGTACCGCCGTGCGCGCCTGGGCATCGCCTATCTGCCGCAGGAACCGTCCGTGTTCCGCAGGCTGACCGTCCGCCAGAACGTCCTGGCGGTGCTCGAGACCCGGCGGATGCCCCGCGGCCGGAGGCATGATCTCTGTGACGAGCTGCTCGCCGAGCTCGGCATCGAGGTGGTCGCCGACCAGAAGGCGCACACGCTCTCCGGCGGCGAGCGCCGGCGGACGGAGATCGCTCGCTCGCTCGCCAGCGACCCCCGCTTCCTGCTGCTTGACGAACCGTTCGCGGGCATCGATCCCATCGCCGTCCACCATCTGAAGGAGGTGGTTCGGTCGCTTGCGGGCAAGGGCATCGGCATCCTGCTCACCGATCACAACGTCCGCGACGCCCTGGAGATCACCGACCGCTCCTACATCATCGACGGCGGCCACATCATCGCCGAGGGCAGCCGCGAGGCGTTGCTGGCCGATCCGGCGGCCCGCAGCGCGTACCTGGGCGAAGAGTTCCGCATGTAGCTTGCCGCTCACGCGGCAAACCCGCCAGACTCCCTGATGGGCGACAGTCACCATGCAAGCGCAGCAACCGGTGCTTCGGCAGGAACAACGCCTGCGGATGACGCCGCAGCTCTATCAGGCGATCAAAATCATGGCGCTGCCGCTTGCCGACCTGCAGCTCACCATCGACCAGGAGCTGGAACGCAATCCGGCGCTGGAGGTCGTGTCCGACGATCCGACCGATTCGCTCGACGAAATCGAGGATCGCCCGGAAGAGGAGTTGTTCGGCGACTCCTCCGATCCCGGATTTCAGGGCCTGCGCAACGACGGCGACCCGGACGCGAAGCAGCGTTTCCTGGAGGGCGCGCTGCAGCGGCCCGAGACGCTGCAGGAGCACCTGCTGTGGCAGTTGCGCCTGCAGCCGGCCGACGCCGAGGTCCTGGGCGCGGCCGAGCTGCTGATCCGCCACCTGGACGACAACGGGTTCCTCCTGGAACCTCCCGAGGGGGCGGCACCGGATGCCCGGCCCCGGACGCTCGCCCGCGCCCAGGCGCTGGTCCAGGGGCTGGATCCGGTCGGCACGTGCGTCGCCGACTACCGGGAATCGCTCAGCGTCCAGGTACGGCATCACGATGCACCGGCGCCGCACGCCGCGACCGTGATCGAGGGCCATCTGGACGCACTGGAGCGCGGCCGGCTCGACGAAATCGCGCATGCGCTGGACATCCCGGTTGCCGCGATACGCGAGGTGCTCGCGTTCGTGCGCACGCTCGATCCGTTGCCCGGCCGCAATTATCAGTCCGAGCCCACTCGCTACGTGGTGCCGGACGTGATCGTGCGCATGCACGACGGCGAGCTGGCGATCATCCTCAACGACGAGGTGATCCCCGTCCTGGGCGTCGACAGCTTCTTCGAGCAGATCGGCGGCAACGGCCACGGCGGCACCGCCGCCGGCAGGAAAGCGCGCCGATTCGCCAAGGCGAACCTGCAGGAGGCCCGCTCCTTCATCCGCAACGTCACCGCGCGAAACCGTTCGCTGGTGCGGGTGACACAGGCGGTCGTCGGCCACCAGCGCGAGTTCTTCCGCAGCGGGCCGAAGCAGCTCCGCCCGCTGACGCTGCGCGACGTGGCCGCGGAGGTCGATCTGCACGAAGCGACGGTTTCGCGCATCGTCAACGGCAAGTTCGTGCAGACCGAGTGGGGGATCTACGAGCTCCGCCACTTCTTCACCAACTCCATCTCCGGCGCCGGATCGAGCGGGTCGCGATACTCGAAGGCCGGCGTCAAGGAGATGGTGCGCGAGATCATCGAAGCCGAGCGGCCCGACGGCAAGCGGTTGTCCGACAGCCGCATCGCCGCCATCCTTGCCGAGCGCGGCGTCAGGATCGCCCGGCGTACGGTCGCCAAGTACCGTGGCGAGCTGGACATCGAAAGTTCCCTGGAGCGCTGAACCCCATATGGCATTCACCGTCCTCGACCTGCTGCGGCTGGACCTGCGGGAGAACGAAGCGCTGCATCTGTCGTGCATCGGCGGACGCGCAGGGATCACGCGCGAGATCAACGCGCCGGAGCTCAACCGGCCCGGACTGGCCCTGGCCGGGTTCTACGAACGGTTCGCGTTTCAGCGCATCCAGGTGTTCGGCCGTGGCGAACGCGCCTACCTGGAGAAACTCTCCGCCGAAGGCAAAACCGACACGCTCAAGCGCCTGTTCGACCACGCGGTTCCGTGCTGCGTGTTCACCGACAGTCAGCAGCCGACCGAGGACTTCCGCGAGCTGTGCGAAGCCGCGGGCTGCCCGATCCTGCAGACCACGCTCTCATCCTCCTCCTTCACGGCGCGGGTGGTGAGCGCGCTGAACTCCATCTTCGCCCCCTCCGATCGCGTGCACGGCGTGCTGCTTGAGGTGTTCGGACTGGGTGTGCTTCTGCAGGGGCCCTCGGGCGTCGGCAAGAGCGAGGCGGCGCTGGCACTGATCGAACGCGGCCACCGTTTCGTGGCCGACGACGTGGTGGAGATCCGGCGCGTCGGCAACACCCTGATCGGCAACGGCGTGGAGGTCACCAGCCACCACCTGGAGATCCGCGGCATCGGCATCCTCAACATCGCCCACCTGTTCGGCGTCGGCGCCATCCGGGAGTCCAAGCACATCCAGTTGGCCGTGCAGCTTGAGGAGTGGGACAACTCGCGCGAATATGATCGAATCGGCGACCAGGACATACAGGTGGAGCTCATCGGCACCCACGTCCGCCAGATCGTGATCCCGGTGCGGCCGGGACGGCCCGTGCCGATCCTGATCGAGACCGCGGCAATGAACGAACGGCTCAAGCACATGGGGTACCACTCGGCCCAGGAATTCAACCGCAGCGTCATGGCATGGATGTCGGCGCGCAACCCGCAGACCGCCGCGGTCGAAGAGTGGTAGGTGAGACCGAATGGTGGAGCGTGAGGTGATGATCGCGAATCGGGCCGGCGTCCACGCGCGGCCCGCGGCGCTGCTGGTACGGACCGCCAACCGGTTTCAGGCCGACATCTACCTCGAGAAGGACGGCGAACGGGTCAACGGCAAGTCGATCATGGGGATCATCGCCCTCGGCGCCGCCTATCGGACGACGCTGCGCGTGATCGCCACCGGCGCTGACGAAGCGGAGGCCGTGGAGGCGCTGGTCCGCCTGGTGGACAGCAAGTTCCAGGCGACGGACGACCTGCCGTGAGAGACCTCACGCAGCGCCAGCGGCAGACCCTGCAGTTCATCGAGCACTACCTCGACCTGCACGGCTTCGCGCCGACGGTGCGCGAGGTGGCGTCCCACCTGGGAGTCACCACCAAGGGTGCCCACGACCACCTGCGGGCGCTGCAGCGCAAGGGCTGGATCACGCGCGGCAGCCGGCGGTCGCGGGCGATCGCCGTGACCGGGAGCGGCTCGGAGGCGCCGGAGGTCGTCGACATACCGGTGCTGGGCACGGTGATGGCGGGACAGCCCCTGCTCGCCGAGGAAAACCTGGACGGCACCTACCAGTTGCCGCGGTCCAGCATCGGCGCCGGGGACCACTTCGCGCTGCACGTGCGCGGCGACAGCATGAAGGACGCATGCATCCATGACGGCGACCTGGCCGTGATCCGCCAGCAGCCCACCGCCACGGATGGGGACATCGTGGTTGCCGTGATCGACGACGCAGTGACGCTGAAGCGCTTCTTCAAGGAGAGCCACCGGGTCCGGCTGCAGGCGGAGAATCCCGCCTACCCACCCCTCTACGCCACCGACCTCAGGATCCTGGGCAAGCTCGCGTGCCTGGTACGCGACTACCGCTGAGACCGCTGAGATACCGCGCCGTTCCGGCGCCGCTGTGATGGCTGAAGCCCCCATCCATCTGTTCTGCGGGCCCGACACGGGTGAGAAGCGCCGCGCGGTCGAACGGCTGCGCGCGCAGCTTCAGCGCGGCTCGGGCGGTGTCACGCTCGCTATCGAACGCCACTATCCGTTCGACACCGTCATCGTCGACGTCATCGCATCGCTGCGCACACCCAGCCTGTTCGCACCGCGGCGGCTGGTGGTGCTCAATCAGGCGGAGGCTCTGAAGGCATCCGACGCCGCGGCGCTGGCCGACTACTGCCGGGAACCTGCCGACGGGACCACGCTCGTGATCGAGACCGAGGAGCTGCGCGTCGCCAAGCGCCTGCAGGACGCGGTGCCGGCGTCCTGCCGCCGGGTGTTCTGGGAGCGCTTTCCCGATCAGCGGCGCCGCAGCATCAGCGCATTCTTCCGCGAACGCGGAATCGCCATCGACGACCAGGCGGTGGAGACGCTCAACGAGGTCGTCGGCTCCTCATCGGCGGCGCTGGAGAGCGAGTGCGCGGCGCTGGCCGCCATGCATCGGGCGACGTCCGGCGAAGCGGACATGCTGACCGCCGAGGACATCGACCGATGGGTGCACCACAGCAGGGCCGAGACGGTGTTCACCCTGTTCGACCACTTGGGAAGCCGCGACCTGGCAGCCGGTGCGCGCACCCTGCAGGCGATCATGCTGACCCGGCAGGCGACCCCGTCGCAGCTCCTTGGCGGCCTGGCCTCACAGTTTCGAAAGACGGCCGATCTGCAGCAACTGCTGCCGCGCATGGACCGCCGGGAGGCGTGGCGGGTGCTCAAGGTGTCCGGCAAGCGGGCTCAGGCCAGCCTGGCCCGCGCGGCCGAGCGCTACCAGGCCGCGGAGCTGCAGGCGATCCTTCGGGTACTGGCCGAGTTCGACCTGCGCATCCGCGCCGCCGCCGGGCACATGCAGCTCAGCCTGCTGCGGCTTCTGCTCTACTACGTCGTCGTTCGAGGTGGGCAGGGCGCATGGCGGTGGTTTCCTCACTGACGCCCGCGCACGGGTCTTCGCTCGAGGTGAGCCAGGAGTGCCGTGGCTGTTTCCTCACTGACGCCCGCGCAACGGCTGATCTGGCCCGGCGTGGCGCGCGCCACACCCGCAACGGAAGCGAACCGCTGCAACAGGCGCTTCGAACGCGCCGGCCCGATGCCCTGCACCTCCTCGAGCGCCGAGCGCGCCACCCGTCTGGTGCGCAGCCGCTTGTGGTAGGTGGTCGCGAAGCGGTGCGACTCGTCCCGCACGGCCTGCAGGAGGCGCAGCGCCGCGCTCCCATCGGGTAGCGCCAGCGGCGTGCCGTTGCCGGGCAGGTAGATCTGCTCCTGGCGCTTGGCCAGGCCGGCCAGCGGCAGATCGGTCAGCCCCAGTCCGTCGAGAATCCCCTTTGCGGCGCTCACCTGGCCGGCGCCACCGTCCACCAGCACCAGATCGGGGCGAGGCAGGCGATCGTTGAGCACGCGCGCATAGCGGCGCGCGACCACCTCACGCATCGCTTCGAAGTCGTCGACCCGGCCGCCCAGCGACCTGATCCGGAAGTGGCGGTACTCGCCCTTCGCCGGCTGCCCGGCCTCGAACACCACCAGCGACGCCACGGTGTCGCGCCCGCCGAGATGCGAGATGTCGAAACCTTCGATCCTCCGCGGCGCGGCCGGAAGGTCCAGCGCCTGGCCAAGCTCCTCGACACCTCGCTCGCGGTCGACGCCGGGGTTGGCGCGTTCGGCGTCCTGGCGGGCGTTGGCATCCGCCAACCGCAGGACCTGCGCGTGCTTGCCGCGCCGCGGAACGTGCACGCGCGGCGCGGCCCGCCGGCGGCCCGAATCCGACGGCAGCAGGGTGCGCAGCGCCGCCGTGAGCGCCTCGGGCTCCTCCACGGGGCGGATGAATATCGTCAGGCCGGCCAGTGCCGTCCTCATGCCGCCGTAGTAGCCCAGCACGAACCTGGCTCGCGCCGCCGCCTCGTCGGACCGCGGACCACGGTCCTGAACATGGAAACGCTCGCGTCCCACCAGGTTGCCGCCACGGAACTGCAGCACCAGAAACCGGTGCCAGTCGCCGCCGGCAAAGTGGCCGATGTAGTCGCGCGCATCCGCGTCCACGCCGGCGACGTGCTGCTGTTCGGTCACGTCGCGAATGGCCTGGAGCTGGTCGCGGATCGCCGCCGCACGCTCGAACCGCTGCTCGGCCGCCGCCTGGCTCATCCGGCGGGTCAGATCGCGGGTCAGGTCGTCCGCGCGGCCGGAGACCAGCGTGCGAACCGCACGCACGCGCTCGGCGTACTCTCCGGCGTCGATGGCGCCGACGCAGGGGGCTGCACAGCGGTTGATGTAGTGGTTGAGACAGGGAGCGGGACGGCGCCGGAACACCTCGCCGCGCTTGCGCAGCGGGAACAGCCGATCGATCAGGTCCAGGTAGACGTCGATCTGGTTGGCCTTCGCGAACGGCCCGAAGTACTCGGAGCCGTCGAACACGATGGTGCGCGTGCGGTAGACCCGCGGAAACTCCTCCGCGGTGAGCCGGATCACGGGATAGGACTTGCCGTCCTTGAGATTGATGTTGTAGCGCGGCGCGAACCGCTTGATGAGGGAGTTCTCCAGCAGGAAGGCCTCCGACTCACTGCCGGTCAGAACCGTCTCGATCGAGGCGGTCCGCGCCGCCAGCATCAGCGTCCGCGAGTCGCGCGGCCCCCGGTTGAAGTAGCTGGACACGCGCGCGCGCAGCTTCTTGGCCTTGCCCACGTAGAGGACCGAGCCCGACGGGTCCTTGAAGAGGTACACGCCCGGCGCCTGCGGCAGGCTCGCGGCCGTCGCGCGAAGGTCCGCGGGAGCGCGAAGATCTTCATCGGACATCGTGCACGAGCTCCATATCTTTCCGCAGATTGTGCTTTTCTCAGGGTACCGTCGTGCCGATGGTCAAGTGTAGACCTATCGTCGCAGCCGGCCGGGACCGGCCGCGCAGGCGGTTTGTCGAAGGAGTTGCATCTTGATAGGTTGTGTCGTCACTCGGCGGGGGATTAGCTCAGGTGGTAGAGCGATAGGTTCGCAATCTATAGGTCAGGGGTTCGAGTCCCCTATCCTCCACTCCGCCACGTCCGCGGCACGCCCGCGCGCCCGGCACGCGGCGCGGGCGGCGGCGGTGCTGCTGGCCGCGGTGGTCACGCTCAATTGCGCCACCAATCCCGAAGTTCCCGGACTCGACCTGAGGCCGGTCGTACCCCAGGAGATAGGCGCCCCGCAGAGCGCTACCCGATCGGGCTCGGAAACCACCGTCACGGAGCCTGCACAGCCGGCGACAACCGACGCGGCGGACGAACCGGCGACATCCACCTCCGCCTCAGAGCCCGCTCAGCCCACGGCGCCGGCCGCGACCGCGACCGCGTCCGAGCCCGACGATCCGATCGAGGCCCGCATCGACGAGCTGCTGGCCGCCATGACCATCGAGCAGAAAGTCGGGCAGCGCTTCATGACCTGGATTCCGGGCACGGCCGGCTCGGAGCGGGTGACCGACCTGATCGATCAGGCTCACGTCGGCGGCGTCATCATCACCGAGCACAACGTGGAGAGCCACGAACAGGTGCGGGAGCTGATCGACGGGTTGCAGCGCATGGCGCAGGACGGTCCGTCGCCGGTGCCCCTGTTCATCGCCACCGACCAGGAGGGCGGCCGGGTGACGCGCCTGCGCCTGCCGGAGCTCACCCTCTTCCCGGCGGCGTTCCACCAGGGAAAGCACGGCGACAGCGACTACGTGGAAGCGGCCGCCTACGTGACCGGCGTGGAGCTGCGCCGCCTGGGCGTGAACATGAACCTGGCGCCGCTGCTCGACCTGTACGACCGGAACGACGGCACGGTGATAGACGGCCGTGCCTATGGCTCCGACTCCCGGCTGATCACCGACTACGCGCGCGCCTACGTCCGTGGCGCCAACCGCGCCGGGATCATCTCGGTGGCCAAGCACTTCCCCGGCCACGGCGTGACCTCGTACGACTCGCATGACCGCCTGCCGGTGGTGCGGCTCACGCGGTCGGAGCGCGCGGCGATCCTGGCACCCTTCATCGCCGCGATCGACACCGGCATCGACTCTGTCATGGCCGCGCACATCCTGTACGAGGACCTGGACCCGAACCTGCCGGCCAGCGTGTCGCCGGCGATCGTCACCGGCCTGCTGCGCGAGCAGCTCGGCTTCGACGGCGTGGTGATCACCGACGCGATCGAGATCCGGGACCCGGCCCCGGCGCTGATGGAGCCCTACCTCGTACGCAACAGCTTCGATGCCGGAGTCGACGTCATCCTGGCCGCCCGGTCCAGTGACGTGCTGCCGCTCATCGAGGAAGGGGTTCGCCTGGTCCGCGCCGGGATGGAGAGCGAGGAGCGCCTGGACGAGTCCGTGCGCCGCATCCTGCGGGTCAAGCTGCAGGCGAGACGATGATGGAGCGATGATCGTATCCGATGCCACCATGCGGGAACTGCTCGACGCGGGCACGGTGGAGATCGCCCCGCTCGAGGAGTACCAGCTCCAGCCGGCATCGGTCGATCTGCGGCTCGGCGACCACTTCCTGAAGGTTGACGAGAACACCGCCGAAAGCATTTCGCTGACCGACCCGGTCCGCTACACGGAGTTGCGGGCCGAGCAGCTCGTCATCCCGCCGCAGTCGTTCCTGCTGGCGGTCACTCGCGAGCGTATCCGGTTGCCCGACGACATGATCGCCTTCGTCGAGGGCCGCAGCTCGATCGGCCGGATCGGCCTGTTCATCCAGAACGCCGGCTGGGTGGACCCCGGCTTCGACGGCACGATCACGCTGGAGCTGTTCAACGCCAACCGCCTGCCGATCCGTCTCACCGCCGGCCGGCGCATCTGCCAGATCGTGTTCGCCCGCATGGACCGGCCGGCGGCCCGGCCGTACGGGGGCAAGTACCAGAACCAGCGCGACGCCGTGGGCAGCCGCGTCTACCAGGATACCGCCTGAGGGACCGGCCGCCTGAAGGGCCGGCCGCCTGAGCGGAGACCCGTGCGGGTTCCGCGCCGTCAGCGCTTGCCGATCGGCACGTAGTCGCGCTCGGTCGGCCCCGTGTAGATCTGCCGCGGCCGCGCCAGGCGCGCGTCGGGGTCGAGGATCATCTCGTGCCAGTGCGCGATCCAGCCCGGCAGCCTGCCGATCGTGAACAGCGTCGGGAACATGTCCTCCGGAATACCGAGCGCCTGCAGGATGATCCCGGAGTAGAAGTCCACGTTCGGATAGAGCTTGCGCGTGATGAAGTACTCGTCGCGCAACGCGATCTCCTCCAACTCCACCGCGAGGTCCAGCAAAGGGGTCGAGGCGTTCAGCTTCTCGAGCACCTCGAAGCATGCCTTCTTGAGGATCTGCGCGCGCGGGTCGAAGTTCTTGTAGACCCGGTGGCCGAACCCCATCAGGCGGACGCCGGCGACCTTGTTCTTGACCTTCTCCAGAAACTCCGCGCCTCCATCCCCGGTCGCCAGGATCTGCCGCAGCATCTCCACGACCGCCTGGTTGGCGCCGCCGTGCAGCGGTCCCCAGAGCGCGTGCACGCCGGCGGCGATGGAGGCGAACAGGTTGGCCTTCGAGCTGCCGACCATGCGGACGGTGGAGGCCGAGCAGTTCTGCTCGTGGTCGGCGTGCAGGAGCAAGATCGTGTCCATGGTGCGGGCGATCTCCGGATCGACCACGTACTCCTCGCACGGGGTGGCGAACATCATGTGCATGAAGTTGGCCGCGTACCCCAGGTCGTTGCGCGGGTACATGAACGGCTGTCCGATCGAGTGCTTGTAGGAGTAGGCGACGATGGTCGGCAGCTTCGCGATCAGCCGGTGGATGGAGATCTCCACCTGCCGTTCGTCGTGCATGTCCAGCGAGTCGGAGTAGAACGTGGAGAGCGCCCCGACGACGGCGCCGCAGATGGCCATCGGGTGTGCCCGCTTCGGGAAGCCTTCGTAGAAGCTGCGCACGTTTTCATGCACCATGGTGTGATAGGTGATGTCGCGCATGAACGCGTGCAGCGCGTCGCGAGTGGGCAGCTCACCGTCGAGGAGCAGCATCGCCGTCTCCAGGAAGTGGCTGGACTCGGCGAGTTGCTCGATCGGGATGCCGCGGTAGCGCAACACGCCCCGCTCGCCGTCGATGAACGTGATCGCGCTCCGGCAGGAGCCGGTGTTGGCGTAGCCCGGATCGACGGTGATCGCGCCGGTGTCCCGACGCAGGGCGCCGATGTCGATGCCGACCTCACCCTCGGACCCGCGCATGACCGCGAGATCGATCTCTTTTTCATCCAGCACGATACGGGCCGTTTCGGCCATGTCCTGTGAGCCTCCGAACCTGACGTCCGCCCATCCTATCACGGGCCGATACCGGCGAGGGTTGACCCGAGATGGGACTAAGGCGGGATCTGCAGGGTGAATGTGGTGCCGGAACCTACCTCGCTCATCACGCTGACGCGACCGCCGTGCGCCTGCACGATGTGCTTGACGATCGCCAAGCCCAGGCCCGACCCGGGGATGCTCGAATCGCGCTCGACCCGGTAGAAGCGCTCGAACACCCGATCCAGGTGCTCGCCGGCGATGCCGGGTCCATCGTCGGTCACGTCGATGCGCACGCCTCCTTCGTGCCGGGCGCCGTCCCCGCTTCCTGCGCCGTCGTCGCTTCCTCCGCCGTCCTCGGAACGCGCGCTGATGCGCACGGATGCCCGTTCGCCGCCGTAGAGCAGCGCGTTGTCCAGCAGGTTCGCCAGCGCCCGCTCCAGCAGAGCGGCGTTGGCGCGCACCCGCATGCCGTCGACGCCGGCGATGCCGATGCGCGCGCGCCCCCCGAGTCGCGACCGGCAAGCGTCGACCGCCCGCGTGACGATAGGGGCGAGCGGCTGCGCGGTAGCATCGATGCCGTCGTGCTCGCCCTGTTCGATGCGGGACAGGCTCAGGAGATCCTCTACCAGCGCGTCCAGCCGCTCCGCCTGCGCACCGGCGATGCGCAGGAACCGCTTGCCGTTGGAGCCGCGGTACAGGCGGCGGTCGAGCATCGTCTCCACGAACCCCTTGATGGCCGTGATCGGCGTGCGCAGCTCGTGGGACACGTTGGCCACGAAGTCGTGGCGCAGCCGCTCCAACCGGCGAAGGCGCGTGGCGTCGGATGCGCAGATCAGCACCAGCAGGCCATCCTCGTCAGCCTGGACCCGGCTTACGCGGATGTGGATCACCGCCTCCGGCACCAGATCGGTCATGTCGCGGGCGCCGTGCTCGGCGGTGCCGGCCAGAACCGGCGCCAGGAGCTCCCGCAGCGACTGCGCGGGCATCGCCTCCGCGAGGGGCCGGCCGACGTGCTCGGGACGGACCCCCAGGAGCTCCCCGGCCGCCGTGTTGGCGACGCAGACGACGCCGCGCGGGTCCACCGCCACCACCGCGTCGGGAAGCTGGGCAAGCAAGCGCTCGACCCGACGGACGCCGCGGGCCTCCGCGACCGTCGTGCCGGCATCCCGGTGCGCCCTGACGGCCGCGGCCCATGCGCGCCTCAGGCACCACGCCAGCACGCCCGCCGACGCCCCCAGCAGCGCGATCGCGAGCCGGCCGGCCCCCCGTGCCAGGAAATCCGCCGGCAACAGCACCGCGGCCGCGATGCCCGCGGCCGCCACCCCGGCGCCGGTCGCCGCCGCCGCGACCTGCCGGCCGCGATCACCGGGATCGTCCGGTCCCTCCGGTGCGCTCATTCGCGCATGCGGAAGCCGACGCCGCGCACCGTCTCCAGCCGCCACGCCTCGTCGCCCAGCTTCTTGCGCAGAGAGGCGATGATGACGTCCACGGATCGGTCGGTGACCGGGTGGTCGGCACCGTGCACGCCGGTGACGATGCGCGACCGCGACGACACCCAGCCGGCGCGCCCGGTGAGGAACAGCAGGGTCCGAAACTCGGTGGCGGTCAGCTTCAACGGCGTGCCGGCCACGGTCGCCTCGTGCCGCCGCGGGTCGAGCCGGATGGGTCCGGCGGAGACCGGAGCGGCCGGTTCCTCCCCGCCGGCGGCGGTGCCTGCCGAGTTGCCGAGCGGATCGAGGCGCCGCAGCAGCGCGCGCGCCCGTGCCACCAGCACGCGGGGGCTGAAGGGCTTGGTGATATAGTCGTCGGCACCGATCTCCAGGCCGGCGATCACGTCCTCATCCTCACCGCGGGCGGACACGATCAGGATGGGAATGGCACGCGTCTGGGCGTCGTCCTTGAGCCGTCGGCACACCGTCAGACCGTCGACGCCGGGCAGTGCCAGATCCAGGACGATCAGCTCGGTCGGCTTGCGGGCCACCGAGTGCAGCGCCTCCTCGCCGCTGATCACCCGCCGCGGCTCGAACCCCGCGCTGTCGAGGTTGAAAGCGATCAGCTTCGCGATGTCGCGGTCGTCCTCGACGATGAGCGCGTGCGGCCGCGGGTCGCGCTTTTTTTTCACGCCGGCTCGTACATGCGAATGAACGCGCGCGGCAGCGTCCAGCACAGAAGCCGCACCAGCCGCGCCACAGCCAGGGTCGCAAGCCGATGCGATCGACTGGGGCGCGCGGCGGCAGCCCGCTGGAGGATGGCGGCCAGCCGGTCGTATTCGGCACCGCTGAAGCGTTCGGCGACATCCTCTGCCCCGCGCTCCGCCACGCGCGCGGCCTCCTCCGGGTTGGCCAGCGCGTGGTGGATCGTGCGCACGTATGCCGCCCGGTTCGCGGCCAGATAGCCGCCGACCGTGCCGTCGGTGATCTGCGCCGACACGCCGGCATCGTCGGCCAACGCCACGATCGGCAGCCGGCAGAGCTTTGCCTCGGTGATCACCAGCCCGAAGGTGTCGCCGAGGCTCGCGTACAGCATCAGGTCCGCGTCCACCATCTCGCGCAGCATGCGCTCACGGCTGACCGCGCCGGCCAGCCGCACCCGTTCGGGCGCCCGCACCGATCGGCGCACCCAGTCGGTAAGCGGTCCCGGTCCGACCAGATGCCACTCGGCCCGCGGGTAGCGGTCGGCCAACTCCTCGTTCCAGATCGAGACCAGGAGCTCGACGTTCTTCTCCGCGGACAGCCGCCCCGGCGTGATCAGGCGGGGGGCGGCATCGGTACCCGCGTCAGCGGCAGATCCCGGACGCGGTCGGGTGCGCGGCGGAGGCGTGGCGCGTTCCGGGAACCGGTTCTCGACCACACGCCAGGCTGCCACGCGCAGGACCTCCACCAGATACCGCCGCATCTTCTCGCAGAGGATGCTGAGGAGCACGCGGTGCATGCGCCGCTGCGTGAGGCCGAGCAGCCCCGTGAGCATCCAGCGGATGAAAGCCTGCGCGGCCGGACCCGAGCCCGGCGGATAGGTGTAGGCCATGTAGTCGGGCGCGTAGGTGGTGAAGCGATTGATCGCCGGCACGCCGAAGCGGGCCGACAGGTACAGCAGAAAGAACAGCCCCTGCGGAGCCACGCAGTGCCCGTAGGCCACGTCGAACCGATATCCGCGCAGCCGCCGCGCCAGGCGGCGCGGATCGGCGTCGAACACGTGGTAGAAGCCGCGATAGGCGGCCAGGTGGTAGGTGCGCGTGTGCTCGGTATTGGTGGAGACCACCACCACCGTGTCGCCCCGCTCCCGGAAGTACGCCAGCTCGGCCATGATGCTGCGGCTGACGCCGTCCACCAGGCCGTACGAGTCGCTGACGAGCAGGATGCGCACGTCAGCCGAGGGCGCGCTCCATGACCCGGTTCAGGCGCTTGGCGAAGGCGATCGGATCCTCCAGCCGGACCCCCTCGATGAGCAGGGCCTGTTCCAGCAGCAGCCGGCTGGCGTCGTCCAGCAGGGCGTCGTCGCCGCGCTCGGCGAGCCCGACGATGATCGGATGTGCGGAGTTGACCTCCAGGATCGGCTTGCTGTCCGGCAGGTCGCGCTGGCCGAGCTGCTTCAGCACGTTCTGGAACGCCAGGGTCGGATCGCTGCCGTCGGCGACCACGCAGGACGGTGAGTCCGAGAGCCGGGCGCTCGGGCGGACGTCCTTGACCTGCTCGGAGAGGAGCTTCTTCATCTTGCCGAGCAGCGGCTCGATCTTCTTCTCGCTCGCCTCATCGCGATCGTCCTTGAGGTCGTCGGCGGCGTCCGAGCGGTTGACGGACTTGAGCTCGAGATCGCCGTAGGTGCCGATGGCAGGCACCACCAGCTCGTCGATCTCGTCCTCCATGACCAGCACCTCGAAGCCCTTCGCCCGGTACGCTTCCAGCAGCGGCGAGCGCCGCAGGTCGGCCGAACGGTCGCCGGTGATGTAGTAGATGGCGTTCTGGTCGGAGGACATGCGCTCCTTGTACCCGGCCAGGCTGACCAGCCCCTCCTCGGAGCTCGACCGGTAGCGCACCAACTCCAGGAGCTGCTCCCGGTTGCCCGGATCCTGGTAGAGACCCTCCTTGAGCACCCGACCCAGCTCGGTGAAGAAGCGATCGTAGGCGCCTGCGTTGTTCTTCGCCAGGCCGGCCAGCTCCGACAGGATCTTCTTCACCGACGCCTGCCTGATCGCCGCCATGGTGCGGTTCTGCTGCAGGATCTCGCGCGAGACGTTGAGCGGCAGGTCCTCGGAGTCGATCACGCCGCGGATGAAGCGCAGGTAGGTGGGCAACAGGTCGCGGTCGTCTTCGGTGATGAACACGCGCCGCACGTACAGCTTCACGCCAGGCTGGTAGTCCGGGTAGTAGATGTCCGGCGGCGCCTTCGCCGGCAGGTAGAACAGCGTCGTGTACTCCAGCGTGCCTTCCGCGTGCGTGTGCACCCAGTGCAGCGGGTCCTCCGTGTCCACGGTCAGGGTCTTGTAGAACTCCTGGTAGTCGTCGTCGGACAGCTCCGACTTGGGGCGCTTCCAGAGGGCGGAGGCGGCGTTGATCTGCTCCACCTTGTCCTCGGGCTCGGCGCCTTCCTCGGTGCGGGCCGGCTCCGCGTAGTGGAGGTGGATGGGATGCGGGATGTGGTTGGAGTAGCGCTTGACGATCCCCTCGATCCGGTACCGGGAGGCGAACTCCTTGCCGTCGTCGTTCAGGTGCAGGGTGACCGTGGTGCCGGACTGCGCCCGCTCGGCCGGCTCGACCTCGAACTGGCCGCGACCGTCGCTCGTCCACCGATGGGCCTGGTCGTCTCCCGCGCGCCTGCTCGTCACCTCGACCCGGTCGGCGACCATGAACGACGCGTAGAAGCCGACCCCGAACTGCCCGATCAGGTTGGTGTCGGCCGCAGCATCACCCTTGGCGTCGTCCAGGAAGCGGCGCGTGCCCGAGCGGGCGATCGTGCCCAGGTTCTGAGCCAGCTCGTCGGCGTCCATGCCGATCCCGGTGTCGGAGACCGACAGCGTCGCGCGCTCGGAGTCGTCGAACTCGACGTCGATGCGCGGCACGAACGGGAAGCCCTTGTAGTCGTCCTCGGTCAGGGTCAGGTACTTGAGCTTGTCCAGCGCGTCGGAGGCGTTGGAGATCAGCTCGCGCAGGAAGATCTCCCGCTGCGAGTACAGCGAGTGCGTGATCAGGTGGAGGAGTTCCGCGACCTCCGTCTTGAACTTCTTCTTGGCCATCGGTCGAAAGGTATTACCGCGGTTCAGGCGCCGGCCAGCACGCCGGCGGCCGCTGCCGCGAACTTCAGCCCCATCGCGGCGCGCACCTGCTCCATCGTCTCCCGCGCCTCGCGCCGCATGCGCGCGTTGCCGGCGTCGATGATCGCCTCGATGCGCTCCGGGTCGGCCGCGAACGCCGCGCGGCGCTCCCGAATCGGATCCAGGAACGCGTTCAGCGCGCGGGCCAGCTTTCGCTTGACCTCCACGTCGCCGACCGCGCCGCGGCGGTAGCGGTCCTTGAGGTCGTCGACCTCCGCCGTGTCGGGGTTGAAGGCGTCGTGGTACTGGAAGACGGGATTGCCCTCCACCGTCCCCGGGATATCCGCGCGCACCCGCTTGGGGTCAGTGTACATGCCCATCACCCGGCGCTGCACGGTCTTCTCGTCATCGGACAGGTAGATGGTGTTGTCCAGGCTCTTGCTCATCTTTGCCTGACCATCCGTTCCCAGCAGGACCGGAAAGTCGCCGAGCAGCGTGCCGGGCTCCGGGAAGACCGGGCCGTACAGCTTGTTGAAGCGGCGGCAGATCTCGCGGGTGACCTCCAGGTGCGACTCGTTGTCCTTGCCGACCGGCACCAGGTGGGCGCGCGGCAGCAGGATGTCGGCGGCCTGCAGCACCGGGTAGCCCAGCAGCCCGAACGGCAGGGCGTCCAGGTGCGCCGCCTGCGCCATCTCCTTGACCGTGGGCACGCGCTCCAGGCGCGGCACGGTCACCAGCATGCTCAGCAGCGTGGTGAGCTCGAAGGTCTCCGGGATCGCGCTCTGCACGAAGATGGTGGAGCGCTCCGGGTCGATGCCCACCGCCAGGTAGTCCAGCACGACCTCGCGGATGGTGCGCTCAAGCTCCGCCAGGTGGTGCTTCTCCGGCCGCGTGGTCATGGTGTGCACGTCGGCGACGATGAAGAAGCACTCGTACTCATCCTGGAGCTGCACCCGGTTGTGCAGGCTGCCGACGTAGTGGCCGATGTGCAGGGGACCGGTCGGACGGTCGCCGGTCAGGATCCGTTTCTTCGCTCCCATCTTCCGCCCACCGTAGGGGCACGGCGCCGTCCTGGTCAACGCCGCCAGCGTGACGGCCGTCCCGGCTCTTGAGATCGTGGCGCGTATGCGCAACGCTTACCCCATCGGCAGGTCTCGCTCATGAATTTCAACACCACCAACAACACCTTTAGGCAGTTGATGGGCAATGGTCTGAGCTACCGCGTACCTCAGTTCCAACGCGACTATTCCTGGGGGCCGGACGAGTGGTACGACCTGTGGAATGACATCGTCGAGCTGTTCACGGAGGATCCGGAACCAGCCCACTACCTCGGCTATCTGGTGTTGCAATCTACCGACAACCGGACCTTCGACATCATCGACGGACAGCAGCGCATGACGACGCTCAGCCTGTTGATGCTGGCGGCCGTAGCGCATCTCACGGACTTGGCTGCCGCCGATGACAGGGAAGATCATCCGGAACTACGGCGCTCCCAGCAGTTGCGTGCGAACTACATCGGCTACCTGGACCCCGTGAGTCTGGTGCCGCGCTCCAAGTTGACGCTCAACCGCAACAACGATCGCTTTTATCAAGACTATCTGGTGCCACTGGAGCGTCTGCCACAGAGGGGCTTGAACGCCTCCGAACACCTGCTGCGCCGCGCCTTCGCCTGGTTCAAGGAGCGAATCAGCGAGCGATCGGGATCCGATGGCAGATCTGTGGCGAGTTTCGTGGATGCGACGGTGGACAAGCTGTTCTTCACCGTCATCACCGTTACCGACGAGCTGAACGCATTCAAGGTCTTCGAGACGCTCAATGCGCGGGGCGTGCGCCTGTCGGCCACCGATTTGCTCAAGAATTACCTGTTCTCCGTGGTTTCACGGAGCGGCGCTCATGACTCGGACCTCAAGGCGCTGGAGAGTCGCTGGGAGGGGATCGTCGGGCTGCTTGGCAGCGAGGGCTTCCCGGAGTTCCTCCGCGTGTTCTGGAACAGTCGCAACCGGCTGGTTCGCAAGGCCGATCTGTTCAAGACCATTCGCAGTGAGATCAGGAACCGAGCCGACGCCTTCGCCCTGATCCGCGACATGGATCGAAACGCACGAATGTACGCGGCGTTGCGTAGCCCCGAAGACAGCTCATGGTCGAAAGCGGAACGCGACAGTCTGTCCCAGCTCCAGATGTTCAACGTCCGCCAGCCGCTCGCGCTCCTGCTCGCGGCGTTCGAGCGAATGTCGGACGAGGACCGACCGGGATTCGGTCGCCTTCTGCGTGCGATCGCCGTCGTGTCGTTTCGGTACAACGTGATATGCGGGCGGCAGAGCAACGAGCAGGAACGGGAGTACAACCGCGTCGCCTGTGCGCTTTCGGATCGGCAGCTCATCGGAGCCGCGGACACGATCAGGGAATTGCGACGTGTCTACCCTGAAGACGACGAATTCCGAGCGGCGTTTGCGGACAAGGAACTGCGCACTACCAGCAGTCGCAACAAGAAAGTGGTTCGCTTCCTCCTCTTCCGGCTGGAACGGCAATTGTCCGAGCAGGACTTCGATTTCGAGAGCTCCAAGTACGACATCGAACATGTGTTGCCGGAGAATCCCAACGGCAACTGGGGTCAATTCGATGACCAGCAGCGTGAATCATTCACCTATAGGCTCGGCAATCTCACGCTTCTCTCGGCGAGCCGCAACCGCGACCTGGGAAACGCAGCGTTCGCGGAGAAACGATCCGCATACAGCGAAAGCGAGTTTGTCATCAGCCGCAAGCTCGCTGACGAATACGATACCTGGACCGTAGAGAAGATCCGTTCTCGTCAGACCTGGATGGCACGGCAGGCCACGGGCGTCTGGCGAGTTGACTTCTGAGGCGGCTCTCCGCCTCGAATGATCACGCCCGCATGGAGCACCGACTCTCAGGTTTGCTGAAACCAGTCGTCGTCCAGGATCTCGAACCGGCGGTGCAACTCGGCCGTGAGCTCCTCGGGCAGGCCCAGCCCCCGGTCCATCAGGGCGATGTTGGCGCGCATGTGGGCGGGATTGCGCGTGCCCACGATGGCGGTGTCGATCTCCGGCCGGCCCAGGGTGAAGGCCAGCGACAGCTCGATCCGGTCGGCGGGGCCGTCCGGCAGGTCGCCCTGCTCCAGTACCTTGCGCGCCCGTCCGAAGTAGGTGTCGGCATAGGCGAGGGGGCTCTCCGCCGCGCCGAAGCTGCCGTTGGCGATCGGGCGCTTGGCGATCACGCCCATGCCGGCGGTCCGCGCGGCCTGCAGGAGACCGCTGGTGCGGGCGCGCTGCTCGACCACGTTGTAACTGGTCTGCAGCGTCTGGAAGCGGCCGCTGTGCACCGCCCACATCGCCGCCTCGTTGTCGCCGGAGTAGCCGATGTAGCGGGTCTTCCCGGCGCGCCGCGCATCCTCCATCGCTTCGATCGCCTCGCCGCGTTCCAGCACCTTCTTCGAGCAGGAGTGGAGCTGCAGGAGGTCCAGGTGATCGGTCCTGAGCCGGCGCAGGCTCTGCTCGACGCTGGCCGTGATGGTCGCGGCCGTCCATTCGCCGGCGTTCGCGTCGCCCGCCTGATGGCCGCACTTCGACGCCAGCACGAACGAGTCGCGCCGGCCGGCCACCGCCTTGCCGACCTTCTCTTCGCTGTCGCCGTAGCAGGCGGCCGTATCCAGGAAGGTGATGCCGCCGTCGAGCGCCGCATGCAGCACGGCCGCCGCATCGGCATCCGAATCGAGCGTGCTGATCTCGAACAGCCCGGCCCCCAGGCGGGTCACTTCCAGGTCGGTCGGGCCGAGCCTACGCGTCTGGATGCCACACCTCCCCGAACAGCCGCAGCCAGTTGCCGCCCAGCACCTTGGCCACGTCGTCGGGCGCGTAGCCGCGGTCGGTCAGCGCCGTCGCCAGGTTGGGCATCTCGCGCGGTGTCTCCAGCCCCTTCGGGTACATCTGCATCGCCGTGTAGTCGACGTCGGGCTTCGTGAACGTCGACGGGAACTTCGTCCCCTGTTGCGAGGAGATGAAGCGCCAGAACTCGCGCGGCTGGTCCTGCGTGTAGTCGGACCCGAAGCCCACGTGGTCGATGCCGGCCCGCTCCACCAGGTCGTCGATCGCCTCCACCATGTCGTCGAGGGTCGACGCCTCGCCCCTGCGCAGGAAGCTGGTGATCGCCGTGGCGCCGATCACGCCGCCGCGCGCCGCGCAGGCGCGCACCGCCTCGTCGGTCTTGTTGCGTGGTACGTCGTAGTAGCCCTTGCAGTTGGCGTGCGTGATGGCCACCGGCAACTCCGAGTGCTCGATCACATCCAGGGTGGTGCGCGGCCCCACGTGCGACAGGTCGGCCAGGATCCCCAGCCGGTTCATCTCCCGCACCGCGTCGCGTCCGAAGTTGGTCAGGCCGGCGTCGTGCGCCTCGTAGCAGCCGGCGCCCAGCAGGTTCTGCTCGTGGTAGGTGACCTGGATGACGCGCACCCCCAGGTCCGCGAACAGCTCCAGCCGGCGCAGGTCGTTCTCGATCGGCGTGGCGTTCTGGAAGCTCAGGATGATGCCGACGCGGCCTTCCTCCTTGGCCGCGTGGATGTCGGCGACCGAACGCACCGGCCGGATCTGCGCCGAGCGGGCGCGAAAGCGCTCGTACCAGGCGGCCACCGCGTCCGCGGTCTCCACAAACCCCTCCCACGTGGCCACCGTCGCGCTGGTGGCGGTCAGGCCGCCGTCGTAGAGGTCGGCGAACACATTGTCACTGTGCCAGTTGCTGATGTTGAGCGAGTCGATGATGGTCGACCGACGATACAGGTCCGCGATGGCGTCGGCAGGCATGCCGTACGGTAGCACGTCCAGCCGGCGATATGACCCGTGGGGCTCGACCGTGATCGCGGGCGAGCAGCCTATTCCCGCGGGAAGTGGCCGTTGCCCCGCAGGATGCGGCGGCGCTCGCGGTCGTCGCCCTGCGCCAGCATGCGCTCCTTCAGCGCCTCCTCGGCGTCGAGCAGCCGCTGCTCGGCACTGGTGAGCTCCAGCAGGCTCTGCTTCTTCGCAAGCGGCAGGTCGCTGTAATAGGAGATGTAGTAGGAGACGACCTCGGTGGAGATCTGCTCAAGTTCCGCCACCGGCAGGTGCCCGGGCGTCGACTCGTAGAGGTCCTGGAAGAGGTGCAGGCAGCGGGTCTTGAGCTCCTGCCGCTCGTCGGCCGGCTCGTCGGTGAAGAAGCTCACCGTGCCCTGCAGGAAGGCCCGGTCACGCTGCAGCCGGTCGATCCGGAAGCGGCGCCGGCCGATGGTCAGGACGTCCATGCGGCCATCGTCGTAGCGTCGGATCTCCTTGGCCACGCGGGCGGAGCAGCCCACGTCGGCTACGGTGTTCTCGTTGGCGCACAGCACGCCGAATTCGCCGTTGGCGTCGATCACCTCGCCCATCATCTCCTTGAAGCGCTCCTCGAAGATGTGCAGGGGCAGGGCGGTGTCGGGGAACAGCACGACCTTGAGCGGGAACAGCGGAAGGAGCGTCTCAGCCATCGCAGCGTCGCGCCATCTCCGTCGCGAAGTAGGTCAGGACGATGTCGGCTCCCGCCCGCTTGATGGCCGTGATCGACTCCACCATCGCCTGCTCGCCGTCGATGCAGCCAGCGGCGGCGGCGGCCTTGATCATCGCGTACTCACCCGACACCTGATAGGCCGCCACCGGCACGTCCACGGCGCCGCGGACCGCGGCGACCACGTCCAGGTACGGCAGCGCCGGCTTGACCATGACGATGTCCGCTCCCTCGGCGACGTCCAGGCGCACCTCCCGCAGGGCGTCGCGTCCGTTGGCCGGGTCGACCTGGTACGTCTTCTTGTCACCCATGCGAGGTGCAGAGTCCAGCGCTTCCCGGAATGGCCCGTAGAAGCAGGAGGCGTACTTGGCCGAGTAGGCCAGGATTCCGACCTCCGTCTGGCCCGCCCGGTCCAGCGCGGCGCGGATGTAGCGGATCCGCCCGTCCATCATGTCGGACGGCGCTACCAGGTCGGCGCCCGCTTCCGCGTGGCACAGAGCCATGTCCGCCAGGATCGGCAGGCTCTGGTCGTTGTCGATGCGGCCGTCGATCACCAGCCCGTCGTGGCCGTCGCTGGAGTACGGGTCCATCGCCACGTCGGTTATCACCAGCAACGCCGGATGCGCGTCCTTGAGGGCGCGGACAGCGCGCGGCACCAGCCCGTCCGGATTCATTCCTTCGCCTGCCCGCGTGTCCTTCAGTTCGTCCGGCACCGCGGGGAACAGCGACACCGCCGGGACGCCGGCGTCGAACGCCTCCCCGGCGTCCGCGACCAGGGTGTCTATCGAAATGCGGTGGCGGCCCGGCATCGCGGCGATCGGATCGCGGACCCCGGAGCCTTCGACCACGAACAGCGGCAGCACGAGGTCGGCCGGGCGCACCGCGGTCTGGCGCACCAGACGGCGGATGCCCTCGTTCCGCCGGTTGCGCCGCGGCCGGCTCGTGAGCGTCACGGACCCCACCAGCTCAACCTACCGTCGGTACGCGGCACAGACAAGCTCGCCCCGTATCAGGCGCCACCCGCCCGGCGCCTCGCGGCACGCACCGCTGCCGGTTCGGAGTCGCCGACGGTCTCCCGCGAGAAGATGCGCAGCGAGCGGTCGGCCAGCGGCAGCTCCATGCGGACGTCGAGCAGCACGCCGGCGCGCGGCCGGGCCGACGTGCAGATGCTCACCAGGTCGGGGCGCTCGCGCTCCAGCATCTCGCGGTCCGATCACCACGGCGCGGTACTCTTCGTTCATGGTGTCACCCCCAGTCACGATCCGGGATCACTCTACTGCGCCCAACGATGATCGTCGCCTCCGTCCGTTACGCCCGGACCGGACCTGGTCGGCTGCTCCCTGCCGCGCGGTCAGATCGTGTGTGATGTGTGCGAATCGATTTGACGAGTTGCGGCCGGCAAAGCAGCATGCCGGTCGTTCCGGGGGCAGATTATGAGACCCAGATATTTCGACGTCCTGACGTACGGCAAGGACTACTCCGAGGTGCCGCGGATCCAACCCTGGCGCACCATCCGGGTCGATCCGGACCGCGCGGGGCAGTGGATCGTCGCCGGCGACCTGGACGGCGACGGCGAGGTGGAGCTGGTGAGCGCGCGCAACAACCCGGACCGCCCGTCGCAGGAGGTGGTGTCGGTCATCACCCACAAGCTCGACGGCACGGTGCTGTGGGAGTGGGGCGAGCCGGCCGCCGGGGTGGCGCGCCTGGGATACGACGTGGCCTGCCAGGTCCACGACTGGGACGGCGACGGCAGCCTGGAGGTGGTCGTGGTCGGCGCTCGCGAGATCGTGGAGCTCGATGGCGCCACGGGAGCCGAGAAGCGCCGCCTGCCGGTCCCGGAGGATGCCGCCGACTGCCTCACCTTCGTGAACCTGTCCGGCGCCGAGCGCGCGACCGACGTGCTGATCAAGACGCGCTACGAGCAGATCTGGGCGTTGGATCGCGAGGGGCGCGAGCTGTGGAACGTGCGCCATCCGGTCGGGCGCCTGACCGCCCACCAGGTGTTTCCGGTGGACCTGGACGGCGACGGCCGCGACGAGTTGATCGTCGGCTACGCGATGCTGAACCCGGACGGCTCGATGCGCTGGGAGATGGAGGCGGCCGAGGGGTTGCCGCTGGGCATCGGCTGCCACGTGGACTGCGCGCGGGTGCTGCGCCGGGGCGAAACGGCCGCGGACTGGCGCTTCGTGGTGACCTGCTGCGCCAACGAGCGGATGGCGTCCGTCGACGGCACCGGCCGCACCGTGTGGGCCCTGGACAACCGCCACTACGAATCGGTCGACGTGTGCTCGATCTATCCCGAGCTGCCGGGCAAACAGATCGTCGTGGATGTCGCCAAGCACGAGGAGGTGGTGGCGCCCATCCACGTGCTCGACGAGGACGGCGCGCTGCTCGGGAAGCTGTTCACCTGGAACTCGCGCTTCCATTTCCCCATCGACTGGGACGGCAGTGGCCGCGACCTGTTCGTGGTGGGCGGCGAGCACGCCCTGTTCGACGGGGGCGGCGACAAGGTCGCCATCTTCGACACCCCGGGGTCGACAATCCGAGCGGCCTGATCTGCGGGCGCGGCGACCTGACCGGGAACGGCGCGCCCGACGTGATGATCAGTGCCGACCACGGCGGCACGATCTTCCTGTATCGCAACGAGCACGGAGCCATGTCGGCCCCCGGGCTGCCCGAGATCACGGAGGTCAACTATACGCTCTATTGAAGCCACCCGGATCAGCGCGCCGCCGGACTGGGCGGTACGCCAGCGCCGGCTGATCGAGGTGATGGAGCAGGCCGCGCCGGTGTACCAGCAGCGCTATACGCGGGCCGACGGCAGCTTCGTCTGGAGATCGCGCTGGCCGGGGATGGACGGCTCCGACGACGGCTACGAGAGCTATCACAACTGGCCGCTGCTGTACGTCCTGGGCGGCGCCGCGGAACTGCACGAGCGCAGCCGCTTCCTGTGGGAGGCGGTGACCCGCCAGTTCACGGGCTACGGCCAGATCCATCGCGAGTTCGACGCCTACTACGACTGGATGCACCACGGCGAGTCGTCCCTGTACCTGTACTACTTCGGGCTCGCCGACCCGCTGCGGCAGCCGGACCGCGCGCGGGCGCTGCGCTTCGCCGGCATGTACCTGGGAACCGACCCGGAGGCCGAAAACTGGGACGCCGGGCGGCGCATGATCCGCTCGCCCATCACCGGCAGCCGGGGACCGCGCTTCGAGAACACGTTCGAGGACTGGGAGGCGGTGCGCTGGGTGCTGGCCGACTACCCGGTGCCGTTCGACGACCTGGACGTACCCACCCGCGACGCCGAATGGGAGCCGGGCGAAGTGGTGGCCAAAGCCGACTGGAACGACGACGCCGTGTTCGCCGTGATCCTGGATGCGCTGAACCGACGCCAGATGCGCTGCGACGTGCCGCTCAACCTGACCTGCACCAGCCTGATCACGCACGCGTTCCTGCTCACCGGAGAGGAACGCTACCGGCGCTGGGTGCTGGACTACCTGGAGGCCTGGGCGGACCGCATCGCCGCCAACGGCGGGCTGTGCCCGGACAACGTCGGCCCCGGCGGCACGGTCGGCGAGACCATGGACGGCAAGTGGTGGGGAGGCTACTACGGATGGGCGTGGCCGCATGGCAGCCGCACCATCATCGAGCCGCTGCTGATCGCGGCGATGAACGCGCTGCTCTTGACCGGCGACGCCGGCTACCTGGAGATCCCCCGCGGCCAACTCGCCCGCCTGATCGAGATGGGACGCAGCGAGGGCGGCCGGCTTCTGGTACCGCACCGGCACACCGACACCGGCTGGACCTCCTGGCGGACGCTGGAACCGCACACCGTAGGCCAGCTCTGGTACCTGTCACAGGCGCAGGCCGACCGCGACGTGATCGACTCGCTGCCGGAGAGCCGGAGCGAATGGACGGCGCTGGCCGAGGGCCGCGGCAAGGGGGACGACGTCCACTTCGGCCCCTGGTTCTGCTACCTGGACGGTCGCCTGCCCGACTACCCGCGGCGCCTGCTGGACGTGCAGCACCGGGAGGTGGTGCGGCGCATGGACCTGCTGCGCGACGACGACGGCGACCCCGAGGAGTGGGACGTCCACCACTGGCAGGACATCAACCCCGTGCACACCGAGGCGCTGCTGCAGCAGACCTGCGGCGGCCCCCAGGTGATCTACCACGGCGGCCTGCTGCACGTGCGGGTGCGCCACTTCGATGCCGACACCGGGCGTCCGGGGCTTCCTCCGGAGGTGGCCGTCCTGGTGTCGGCTCTGGACGGCGACGGCATCACGCTGGAACTGGTCAACCTCGGCGCCGTGCATGCGCGCACGGCGCTGCTGCAGGCGGGCGCATTCGGCGAGCACCGCTTCACGACCGCGCGCGATCTCGAGTCGGGGAGCACGGCCGACATCAACGACCGCCACTTGGAAGTGGTGCTGCCGCCGGGACGGGCGTTGCGCCTGCGGCTGGGCATGCAGCGCTTCTGCCACGCCCCCAGCTACCGGCAGCCGGTATAGGGCCGGGGACGCCCGTGTGGCGGGCGCCCCCAGGCTACGTCGTTCAGGCGCCGGCTACCCCTACCCGTTCAGGAACCACTGCGCCGGCTGCGACACCTTGAACCAGCTCAGGTCGTCGGAGAAGATCGCGGTCTCCAGCACGTTCTCCAGCCGGTTGCTGACGATCACCGGCGCCACCGGCCACGCGACCGTGCCGATGACCGGCAGGGTGTCCGAGAAGAACTGCCAGACCTCGGCGCGATAGCGCCGGTAGTCCTCGTCGCTCACCGCCTCCAGCGAGTTGATGTACGACTCGTAGTAGCCCTTGACGTCGTCCGGGGGCTCCTCGCCGGCCGGGGGCTCGGGACCGATCCTGCCGCCCTGGTCCCAGGTGTTCCACTGGAACCACTCGCCCCACTTCTGCCCCCACACACTGGAGGTGATGTCGAACGGCGTGGAGTTGGGGATGTAGGAGCGCAGCTCCAGCATGCGGTCGATGCGCGACACGCGCACGTCGAAGTCGTTGGCCTGTATCCGCTGGCTGATCAATTCGCCAGACACCGTCTTCAGGTCGACCCGGACGCCCACCGCTTCCCAGTAGTCGCGGATCAGCTCCGCGGAGTCGCTGTTGGTCTCGTCCACGTCCATGTTGATCTGCAGAACCTCGCCGTCGGCCATCGTCCGGTAGCCGTCGTCGTTCGTGCCAAGGCCCATCTCGTCGAGCAGCGCGCGGGCGCCGTCAGGGTCGTGCTCGGCGAAGTTCGTCGCCCACGCCGGATCGTAGAACGACGCGCCATAGTGGATCGTCGCCTGCTGCGGCACCCCCATGCCCAGGAACAGGAACTCGTTCATCTCCTCGCGGTTCAGCGCCAGCGACATGGCCCGGCGGAACCTGACGTCGCCGAACACGGCCCGCTTGGCCGGGTCGTCGTGGTTCTGGTTGAAGGTCAGTCCCGGGTCCGCAGCGTAGATCCGCTGCCAGTTGCGCAGCTCGTAGTCGCCCTGCGCTTCGCCTCTCTTGTAGAGCTGCATCTCCGACTGCTTGAGCAGCCGGCCGGCGACGTCGGACTTGCCCTGCAGGGCGTCGAGAATCGTCACCTGCTGATCGCTGACGATATTGACCACCACGCGATCGATGTACGGGAGCTGATTTCCGGCCGTGTCCACCACGTGGTAGTAGGGATTCCTGGCGAACGTCTTCTTCAGTTGCACGTCGGTCTCCATGACCCACGTGCCGAGGGTCGGGACCTTCTTCAGCGCGTCCACGTTGGGAAACACGTTCAGCTCCTTCGAGTGGGCGTCGACCCAGTTCTCGTGACCGAGCTCCTTGGCCAGCTCGTCGGCCTTGGGGTTGTGGTCGATGTGGAACTGCTTGGCGAAGTGGCTGGGCATCATGAAGAAGCTCGGCAACGTGTACCAGTGGTTGATCATCGACAGCACCGGGCGATAGGGGATGGCCATCTTGATGCGGAACGCGTAGTCGTCGAGCTTCTCGAAGGTCGCCAGCTCGCCGCCGATGGTCCACACGAAGCGTACCCAGTGGTTGATCTCGTCGTTGAGCATGACGTCGTTGTAGAAGTACATGACGTCGTCCGCGGTGAGCGGCGCGCCGTCCGACCACTTCATGCCTTCGCGCAGGTAGATGGTCAGCTCGGTGCCGTCCTCCGAGAGCTCGTAGCCCTTGGCGATGTCGGGAATGACGGCCGAACAGCTTGGGTCGGTGGTGAACAGGTAGGAGAGCCGGACGTGGCCCAGATCCGACCAGCCCCCGGTGTTGGAGGCGCTGATGGTGCCCCCGTAGGTGCCGATCTCGTTGAGCGGCTCCAGCACCAGCGGATCGTCGGGCAGCCGCTCGGCCACCGGCGGCAGATCGCCCGATGCCACCAGCGCGGCCAGCATCGGCGCCTCGTTGAAGCTGGTGATGCCGAGTTGCGACGCGGTGCGCGCCTCCAGCCAGGTCGTCGGGATGGCGGCCGCGTACGCGACGGAGACGAGGCACAGACCGAGTGCCAACGGAATTCTCTTCATGAGTTCCTCCTGAACAGCGACAGGTATGCTTGGGTGTCGTTGGGGTCTTCCGGCGAGTAGCCGGCGCCCGGACGGTCGTCAACGCGTCGCCGACGGCGCGACCGGCAGGGTCGCGGCGGCGATGAGCGGATGACACGCCGCGGCGCCGTCGCTATGATCTTCGCAATCAGCGCGGCGGCCGAGCGCTCGTGTAATGCTGCAATATACCGTCCGGCGAATCCTTCTGATGATCCTCACCTTGTGGATCATATCGATCATCAGCTTCGTCGTGATTCAGCTTCCTCCCGGCGACTATCTGACCACGCTCGCCATCAACCTTGAGGAGAGCGGCTCCGGTCGAAGAGGCGATGCTGGAGCGCTACCGCACCAGATTCGGGCTCGACAAGACGATGTTCGAGCAGTACATCATCTGGATAACGAACTTCGTGCAGGGCGACATGGGGTACTCCTTCGAGTGGAGAGCCAACGTCAATACCCTCATATGGGAGCGGCTGCTGCTCACCATAGCGCTGAGCACGTCCTCGCTGATCCTGACCTGGATGATCTCGCTTCCGATCGGCGTCTACTCCGCGCTGAGGCAGCATTCGCTCGGCGACTACGCGTTTACCATCCTCGGCCTGATGGGCATTTCCGTGCCGAGCTTCATGCTGGCGCTGGTGTTGATGTACGTCGCGTTCAACACGTTCGGCCTGGATGTCGGCAGACTGTTCTCTCCGGAATACGAAGACGCCTCCTGGAGCTTCGGCAAGGTGCTGGACCTGCTCAAGCATATCTGGCTGCCGGGCTTCATCATCGCCATCTCCGGCACCGCCGGCCTGATCCGCACCCTGCGCGCCAACCTGCTGGACGAGCTCAAGAAGCCGTACATGATCACCGCGCGTTCCAAGGGAGTCGCCTATCGCAAGGTGGTCATGAAGTATCCCATGCGGATTGCCATGAACCCGTTCATCAGCTCGTTCGCCTATATCCTGCCCGGCCTGATCTCCTTCTCGGCGATCATCTCCGTGGTGATGAACATGCCCACCACCGGCCCGCTGCTGCTCGGTGCGCTGCAGACCCAGGACATGTATCTTGCCGGCAGCTTCATCATGCTGCTCAGCGCGCTGACCGTGATCGGCACCTTCTTCTCCGACCTGCTGCTGGCGGCGGTCGATCCAAGGGTACGGTTCTTCTAAGGTGCTGTCAGCGTTCAAGGCGGGTCGCGGCAAGCAGGCCGAGGAGACCCGGGAGCTCGACGACCTGTACACGTCGTCGCAGTGGAAGTTGATCGTCATCCGCTTCCGCAAGCACAAGCCGGCGGTAGTATCCCTGTTCGTCCTGGCGGTGTGCTACCTGCTCGCGCTGCTGGCTCCGTTCTTCGCCGTGCACGATCCCAACGAAAAGAACGCCGACTATCGGGAGGCGCCGCCGCAGGGGATCAGCTTCGTCAACCACTCCGGAAAATTCTCACTATTTCCGGTAATCTATCCCTATCGCAAGGCGATGAACCCGGAAACATTCGAGGTGGAGTTCAGCGAAATCGTCGAAGAAGAGACCAGGCTGGTGCCCTTCGCGAAGGGATTCGAGTACCGGCTCTTCGGGCTCACGCTGGACCGTCATTTCTTCGGACCCGAACGCCCCGGCGTGCCGTTTCACCTCCTAGGATGCGACCGCCTGGGCCGCGACCTGTACAGCCGCATCCTGTACGGCAGCAGAATCTCGCTCTCCATCGGACTGTTCGGCGTTGCCATCAGCTTCTTTCTGGGGATCCTGATCGGCGGCATCGCCGGGTATCTGGGAGGCTTCGTCGACAACATCGTGCAGCGCGCCATCGAGATTCTGCTGTCGATTCCGCAACTGCCGCTGTGGATGGCGTTGAGCGCGGCGCTGCCGCGGGACTGGTCGCAGCTGCAGAACTACCTGCTGATCACGATCATCCTGTCGATCATCGGCTGGACGGGACTGGCGCGCATCGTGCGCGGCAGGTTCCTGAGCCTGCGCACGGAGGACTTCGTCACCGCCGCCGAGCTCATGGGCCGCAACAACCTGCAGATCATCTTCATCCACATGCTGCCCTCGTTCTACAGCTACATCATCGCGTCGCTCACGCTGTCGATCCCGGGGATGATCCTGGGCGAGACCGCACTCAGCTTCCTGGGCCTGGGTCTGCAGGCGCCGACCATCAGTTGGGGCGTGCTGCTGCGGGACGCGCAGAACGTGTACGCCATCGCCATCACGCCGTGGATCCTGTTGCCGTGCGTGTGCGTGATCATCGTCGTGCTGGCGTTCAACCTGCTCGGCGACGGCATTCGGGACGCCGCCGATCCCTACGGAAGCCGGTGATGCAGCCGGGCAACATCCTGGAGGTGGACGACCTCACGGTCGAGTTCCACGGCGACGAAGGGATCGCCAAGGCGGTCAACGGCGTCTCCTTCGCGGTTCGCGAGGGACAGTCGGTCGGCCTGGTCGGCGAGAGCGGTTGCGGCAAGTCCGTGTCGGCGTACTCGATCCTGCGCCTGCTGGCCGACACCGCGCGCATCACCAGCGGCGCGATCCGCTACCGGCAACGCGACGGCGCCGTGACCGACCTCACCACGCTGGATCCGGACGGCGATCACATCCGCCGCCTGCGCGGCGCCGACATCTCGATGATCTTCCAGGAGCCGATGACCGCCTTCAGCCCCGTGCACACCATCAACAACCAGATTTCCGAGCTGCTGATGCTGCACACCGGCATCGACAAGGAGGAGGCCAGGGCCAGGACCATCGAGTTGCTGCGCCGCACCGGCATCCCCGACCCCGGGCAACGGGTGGACGACTACACCTTTCAGTTGAGCGGGGGGATGCGGCAGCGCGCCATGATCGCCCTGGGGATCGCCTGCGGGCCGCGCATCCTGATCGCGGACGAGCCGACCACGGCGCTCGACGTGACCATCCAGGCGCAGGTGCTGAAGATGATCCAGGAGATGCAGCGGGAGCTGGGACTGTCGCTGATCCTGATCACCCACGACCTGGCCGTCATCTCCAAGATGGTCGAGCACGTCTACGTCATGTACCTGGGCAGGGTGGTGGAAGACGCGCCGGTGCGGGAACTGTTCCGCAACCCCCGCCACCCCTATACCCGCAACCTGATGAAGTCGGTGCCGCGCATGAGCCAGCAGGGAGAGCGGCTGCACACCATCGAGGGAGCGGTGCCCACGACCTACCTGCTGCCCACGGGATGTCCCTTCCACCCGCGCTGCGAGGAGGCGATCGCCGGCACCTGCGAGGTGTCCCATCCGCCGGTGGTGAAGATCGGCGAGGGCCACGTGGCCACCTGCCACAACATCCCGGTACCGGCGCCGTGAGTGAAACCCTGCTGCAGGTCCGCAACCTCAGGAAGTACTTCCCGGTGGAACGCGGCTTTCTGAGGCGGGGCGACGACTTCATCCGCGCGGTGGACGACATCTCGTTCGACGTCGTACGCGGCACCGTCCTGGGACTTATCGGCGAGAGCGGATGCGGCAAGACCACGACCGTGAAGACGATCATGCGGGCCACACCACCCACTTCAGGAAGCATCGAGTACACCACGCAGGACAACCGATCGGTGGATCTGGCGCAGTTGACGAAGAAGGAGCTGAAACCGCTGCGGAAGGAGATCCAGATGATCTTCCAGGATCCGTTCAGCTCGCTGAATCCGCGCATGACCGCGCTCGACATCGTCGCCGAGCCGCTCAAGGTGCTGAAGTGGCGGAAGCCGGACTACCGGCGCCGGGTCGAGGAGCTGATGGATCTGGTGGGGCTCGATCCGCGCTTCCTGTCGCGTTATCCGCACGCGTTCTCGGGCGGCCAGCGGCAGCGGCTGGGGATCGCGCGGGCGCTCGCCTCCTCGCCCTCGCTGCTGTTCGCGGACGAGCCGGTGTCGGCGCTCGACGTCTCCGTGCAGGCGCAGATCCTCAACCTGCTGCTCGACATCCAGGCCCGCATGGGGTTGACGGTGGTCATCATCGCCCACGATCTGGGCGTGGTGCGCTACATCTGCAGGGAAGTGGCGATCATGTACCTGGGCAAGATCGTCGAGCAGGGCGACACCAGGGAGATCTACACCCACCCCAGGCATCCCTATACCGCCGGCCTGCTGGCGGCCAGCCCGGACACCGATCCTGACACCCCCTGGGCCGAGGACCTGCTCACCGGCGACGTGCCGAGCCCGATCGGCGAACGCCCGGGATGCGTGTTCGCCTCCCGCTGCGCGCACGCCGAGGAGCGCTGCAGCCGCGAGGTTCCCGAGCTGGCGCCGGTTGCGGGCGGCGACCGCGCGGGGGCCGGCCGCGCGGTCGCCTGCTGGCGCGCCGACGAGCTGCGACTGCGCGGCATCTGAGCGCGGATCGAGGTGGACGGCACCGGGCCAGCCCGTGTCCGTCAAGGGAGGGGATGGGCCGCTAGAAGTCGAGTGCCGGAAGGTAGCCGCTGGGCCCCAGCGCGTTGGGACGCCAACGCGGCGCCACCGCCGGCACGTTCCCGCCGGCTCCCCAGATCTGCCAGCTCGACTCGTTCACCAGCAGCAGGCAGCCGCACCCGTAACGCGGCAGATCCAGAACCGTGAGATGGCGCACGCGGCCGCTGCGCTCCGGGAACGGCCGCACCACGCGGCCGGTGAGAGGATCGAGGATGCCGCCGCGGTTCACCGCCAGATCGCTGCCGGTGGTTCCCCACGGCAGCGGGCGGCAGCCCGCCTCGGCCGACATCTCCACCCAGCGGCTGATCAGCTCGAGCCGGTGGTCGAGCAGCACGGCGATGCCCGGCTCCCGCCACTGGGTGATGGCCAGGATCTGCGGTTCCGGCCGCCCGGGCACGAAGCGGCCCAGCGCGTACTGCTGCACGTGCCCCCACTTGAGCTGCGTGCGGATGACACCGGTACGCGGCTCGATCTCCATCAGCCCCTCCTCGCCGGCGGCGACGTAGAAGCGCGGCTCCGCGTTCAGGGAGAACAGCCCGATGGCGTCCGAATGATCGGGCAGGTCGAGCGACCACACGGTGTCTCCGGCAGGAGAGAGCAGCGTCCGGCTGGCGAACAGGTAGTCCGGCTCCCCGGCCCGAAGCTGCACGGGCAGCGGAAAGTGGCCGGTGTTCAGCGCCCGGTGCCACAGCAGCTCCAGGCGGCGGTCGTACAGCCAGATGTTCCAGTAGCGGTCCTTGACGTAGAAGCCCGGAGGCTGTCCCACCTCGGTGAGGACGGGACAGATGGCATCCCCGAGCATGCGCTCGTGCGGGTAGTCGGCGTCCTCCCGGTAGGGATTGGAGGGAGGAGACGCCACCGTTGCACGGTGCTCGCCGGTGACCGCGTCGTGCACGTGGATGCCGAAGTCGGCGGTGAACACCACCTCGCGGCGGCCGTCGCCCTCGATGTCGAGGGCGCACAGCGGCAGGTCGCCTCCCTGGCTCAGCGGGTGCTCGAACGGTCCAAGCCGCCACCGGTGGCCGTGGATCAGGTGCTGGCAGTGAACCTCGGTGCCGTGATGCTCATCGGCCAGCAGCTCCGGCAGCCCGTCGCCGTCGGTGTCCTGGAACACCACGCGGCTGCGGCACAGCGCCTCGTCCAGGGCGCCCTCGGCCAGCAGCTCCATGTCCGGAGCGTCCGGCAGCGGCAGCTCGGTCTGCCGGATCCGTTGGCCGGCGACCTGCACCAGTCCGTAGGTCGATTCGCCGCTGCACACCAGGGCGGCTCGACCGTGGGCGTAGCGGCCGTCGACGACACGGATGGTCGGTCCGTCCACCAGGCCCGCCTGCAGCTCGTTGCCGGTGACCCGGATCAGCATGCGGTACTCCGGAAGCGGAGCGGGCAGCGGCACCTGGGCCAGCACCTGGTGCCGGTCGCCCGAGCGCAGCACCAGCCGCAATCCGGCGCCGTCCTCCACGGTCAGCGCGTAGTGGTGGCGGGCGTCCTGGTAGCGGAACGCAACGCCGGTAGGTCCGTCCCTACCACCGCTGCAGCTCGCTCGCAGCTCGTAGTCCGTCCAGCCCCAGTCGCCGAAGGCCAGGGTCGGGATCGGCGGAACCTGGATCGTCACGAAGGGGTCGAAGGCGCCGCACTCGTCCAGCATCCGCTGCTTGCGGGTCTCCCGCTCGCGCGCGCAGCTGCGGGTCTGGCGCACGCGGCTGCCATCGATGATCCAGTTGGGAGCGTCCCAGCTGGACAGCAGAGACTCCTCGCGTACCGGCGCGCGTGAGAACGTGTCGTCTTCCAGGCGCACGGCCAGCTCCTCGGTGCGCATCCGGTCGAAGCGCAGATCGAAGTCGAAGCGCTCGGTTGCCAGTTCTGCGAAGTTCATGAGTCGTCCTCCCGTCCCGTGGTCAGTGTTTGACCCTCGATATCCTCAATGGGGTTCCATACGCGCGCGAAGCCGAACCCGGTGAAGTCATGGACGTTCGCCGTTGCAAGTTCGGTCACGCCATGGTGACGCAGCGTCAGCGCCAGCCGCGCGTCGATGATCCGGCGCCGCGCGAATTCGGCTGCCCCTGCCCGTTGCCAGACCTCCGTCATGACGGGAGCATGCTCGACCAGTCGCCACCGCGGGTTGTTGCGGTAAGCCGCGCAGACCTCGACCGCGTCCTCCGCCCCGAGGGGGCGGGAGACGATCGCGGCGCTCCTGAGCACCAGGTACAGTTCGACCAGCACCAGCTCGCAGATGACGATCTCGCGATCCCGGCAGGTGGACAGAAATCCGCGTGCCCGCGGGTGCTCTTCGCAATCCGCGTTCTGCGCGTACACCAGCAGGTTGGTGTCGATCGAGAGCACCCGATCAACGCTCCGATGCCGGCTCGTTCACCAGCAGCCGCCAGTCCTCGGGGGACGCCTTGAATGCGCCGAGCCTGCTGGGCGGAGGAGGAGCCCAGCTCCGTTGGCTGCCGATAGCCGGATAGGCTCGCGTGATGTACTCCACGCCGCGCCGTACCACCTCCGCCAGCGACATCTCGCGTTCACGGGCGACCCGCTTGGCCTCCTCGTAGAGCGCATCGGGAAGCTGAATCTGGGTGCGTACCATGCCGCCAAAATAACATGCTTAAATTATGATGTCAATCGTACGCTCGATCGTCGATGCCTACACGCACGCGCGTTCGTGCGATCCTGGCCGGACGTGAAGCCGGCAGTGTTCGCCTCGGGCCGGGGCAGCAATCTGAAGGTCCTCATCGCGCGGGTCGCCGCCGGCCGGCTGCCGGCGCGGATCGTCCTGGTGCTGAGCAACAACAGCGGCAGCGGCGCGCGGCCGCCGTCGAGCACGACCTGTACTGGCGCGTGATCGCCGATCTGATCGCCGGCGGAGCCGGCGCGTGAAGGGGCGCGGGGCGGCCGTCAACCCGCCGAACCGATTCGAACGGATCGAGTACGTCGCCGATCCGGAGGCACCGCCCGGGCGGCCGGAGACCGAGCTGTTGCGCGACCGCTCCCGCTCCATCATCGCCACCAACCTGAGCCCGGACATCGGCTTCGACGCCTCCATCAACCCCTACCGCGGCTGCGCGCACGGATGCGCGTACTGCTACGCCCGGCCCACGCACGAGTACCTGGGCTTCTCCGCCGGGATCGACTTCGAGACCCGCATCGTGGTCAAGGAGGACGCGCCCGAGCTGCTGGCCGCGGAGCTCGCCCGTCCGCGCTGGCGCCCGCAGCCGCTGGCGCTCTCCGGGGTGACCGATCCGTACCAGCCGGTCGAGCGCCAACTCCGCATCACCCGCCGCTGCCTGGAGGTGCTGGCCGAGTTCCGCAACCCCGTGATCGTGGTCACCAAGAACCGTCTGGTGGCCCGCGACGCCGACCTGCTGGCCGACCTTGCCGCCGGCGGCGCTGCCGCGGTGTTCCTGTCGATCCCGACGATCGACGCCTCCCTGAGCAATGCCCTGGAACCGCGCACCAGCACCCCCGCCCGGCGGCTGCAGGCGATGGAGAGCCTGGCGGCGGCCGGCGTGCCGGTGGGAGTCCTGACGGCGCCCGTGATCCCGGGCCTCACCGATCACGAGATACCGGCAATCCTGGACGCCGCGGGAGCCGCAGGCGCGTCGTTCGCCGGCTACGTCATGCTGCGGCTGCCGCTGGCGGTAGCGCCGCTGTTCGAGGACTGGCTCGAACGGCACCGGCCCGACCGGAAAGGCAAGGTATTGTCACGCATCCGCCAGGTCCGCGGCGGCAAGCACGCGGACGGCCGGCTCAACGATGCCGGTTTCGGCTCACGGATGCGGGGCTCGGGGCCGTTCGCGGACCTGGTGGCGACCATGTTCGCCCGGTCGTGCGCGCGCGCCGGCGTCGCCGACCGCGCCCCCGAGCTCGACACCGGCTCGTTCCGCGTCCCGGACCGCTACCGGGCGGGCGCGGACCAGCTCACGTTGTGGCCCGGACCGCCGCCTCGATGAGCTCGTCCGGGATGTCGTCGAACGACGAGTAGTTCATGGAGTACAGCCGCGCGTACAGGCCGTTCAGGGCCATCAGCTCGGCATGCGTGCCGCGCTCCACGATGCGGCCCTCCTGCAGGACCAGGATGCGGTCGGCGCCGCGAATGGTGGCCAGCCGGTGCGCGATCACCAGGCCGGTCCGTCCTTCGAGGAGCCTGGTGAGCGCCTTCTGGATCAGCATCTCCGTGTAGCTGTCGATGTTGGCGGTCGCCTCGTCCAGCACCAGGACCTTGGTGTCGGCCATCACGGCGCGCGCGAAGCTGATGAGCTGGCGCTGGCCGAGCGACAGGTTGCCGCCGCGCTGCTCGATCTCGGTCTGGTAGCCGTCCGGCAGGCGCATGATGAACCCGTGCGCGCCGACCGTGCGGGCCGCCTGCTCGACCGCCTCAAGCGTCACGTGCGGCTTGTGGTAGCGGATGTTCTCCTCGATCGTGCCCGAGAACAGGAACGGCTCCTGCAACACCATGCCGATGTGGCGGCCGAGCGAGTCCTGAGACACGTCGCGCACGTCGTGGCCGCCCACCAGCACCTTCCCGTCCCACACCTCGTAGAAGCGGTGCGCCAGCGCCGTGATGCTGGTCTTGCCCGATCCGGTCGGTCCGACCAGGGCCACGGTCTCTCCGGGACGGGCGGTAAAGGTGATGTCGCGCAGGACCGGCTGATCCGGGACGTAGCCGAAGGTGACGCCGCGGAACTCGACCGAGCCGTCGCAGTCGTCGAGATCGATCGCACCGGGCCGGTCCTTGATTTCGACCGGCACGTCCATCACCTCGAAGATCCGCTGCCCGGCCGCCATGGCCCGCTGCATGATGCTGAGCTGCATCGTCACCGAGCGGATCGGCTGGAAGAACCGCTGAATGTAGATCAGGAAAGCGATCAGCACGCCCAGGTCGAGGCTCCGGTCGAGCACCATCGACCCGCCCACGACCACGACGATCCCGGTCGCCATGCCGGTGAGCGTGTCGACGATCGGGATGATCATCTGCGCGATCATCACCGCGCGCGACTGCGCGACCAGGTTCTCGTGCGCCTTGTCGTGGTACAGATCCAGGTTGACCGGCTCCCGGCCCGCCTCCTGCACGGTGCGCACGCCGTTGATCGCCTCGGCCATGGCGCCGTTGGCGATGGACGACGCCTCCCGCGCGCGCAGGAAGGTGCGCCGGGCGTGCGGCAGCCAGACCATGCGGACGATGATCAGCGTCGGCACCACCGCCAGGGCCAGCAGCCCGAGCATCCAGTCCATGGCCACCAGCACCGTCATGATGCCGACGAGCAGCACCATGTCGCCGACCGCGAACACCGACGACTCCAGGAACTCCTGCAGCGCGTACACGTCGCCCTGCAGGCGCGACATCAGCCGCCCGGTCTCGGTGCGGTCCATGAAGGACAGCGACACCCGCTGCAGGTGGCGGTACATGGCGCGGCGCAGGTCGAACAGTACGCGCTCGCCGGCGCGCGCCACCACGCCTTCCTGCAGCACGTTGGCGATAAAGTTGACGAGGATGATGCCGACGAAGACGGCGGCCGTGGCCCGCAGCAGCCTCAGGGCGGCATCACCGGCGCCCGCCACGTAATCGAACGTGTTGCTCACGATCAGCGGGATGGCGAGCTGCGTGGCGGTAAACACCAGCACCGCCGCCAGCCCGAACAGCAGCCGCCGCCGGTAGGGGACCACGAACGCCAGGAGCCGGCGCACGACCTTGCCGTCGAAGGTCGCGCCGAACATCACCTCCTCGCGGTTGGACTGCGCCCCCACCGACGCCAGGCGGGGCCGCTTTTCGACAGGCGCTGCCCTAGTGGCCACGCACCACCTCCCCGGCGCGCGCCGCGCTGCCGGCGATGCTGTCGGCGATCCGGTGCGACTCCGAGGGGTTCGCCTGGAGCTGGTACAGCGCGCGGTACCGTCCGCCCAGCTCCATCAGCTCGGCGTGGGTGCCGCGCTCGACGATGGACCCGGCGTCCACGAACAGGATCTCGTCGGCATGCATCAGCGAGCTCAGCCGGTGCGAGACGATGATCGTGGCGGTGCGCTCGGTCAGCTTGCGCAGCGCGGTGCGGATGCGCCGCTCGGTCCCGGCGTCGATCGCCGCCGTGGAGTCGTCGAAGGCGATGACCGCCGGCCTGACCATGATGCTGCGGGCGATCGAAAGCCGTTGCCGCTGCCCGCCGGACAGCGACACGCCGCGCTCGCCGACCAGCGTCCGGTACTCCTCGGGCAGTCCCAGCACCCAGTCGTGGAGCTGCGCGGACGAGCTGGCGTGGGTGATCTGCTCGCGCTGCACCCAAGGGTCGGCGTAGGCGACGTTGCTCTCCACACTGGCGGTGAACAGGAAGTTGTCCTGCTGGATCACCCCCACCGCCGAGCGCAGCGACTGCAGGGTCACCGAGCGGATATCCTGACCGTCGATGGTGATGCGGCCCGCGTCGATGTCGTAGTAGCGGGCGGTCAGCAGCGCGATGGTCGATTTTCCGGACCCCGGCGGCCCGACGATGCCGAGCGTGCGGCCGGGCCCCACCTCGAAACTGATGCCGTCCAGCACCGTGTCACCGCCGCCGCCATAGGAGAAGCTCACCGATTCGAAGCGCAACACCCCTTCGCGGATCTCCAGGTCGTGCGCGTCAGGCCGGTCCCTGATGTCCGGGTCCAGGTCCAGGATCTCGAACAGCCGCCCGCCGGACGTCGATGCGCGCGACAGCGCGCTCACCACCATGCCGAGCTGACGGATCGGCATCTGCAGGATCAGCATGAACACCAGGAACTCGGTGACGTCGCCGACGGTGAGGTGCCCGGCCAGCACGCGGGTGCCGCCGACCCAGAGCATCAGCGCCATCGCCGAGTAGTAGGCCAGCGTCATCAGGCTCACGTCGCGCACGCGGATGTTGATGGTGCGGTCCGTGTAGCGCTTGGCCTGCTCGGTAACCGTGTCGAACTTGCCCATCTCGTGCTCGCGCGCCGCAAACGCGCGGACGACGCGGATGCCGCCCAGGTTCTCCTCCATCACCTTGGTCAGCCGCGCCAGGCACTGCTGCAGGCGCAGCCACGCCACCCGCAGCCGCATGCGCGCCACCGTCGCCCGCCACGCGACCACGGGCGCGAAGCTCATCGCCGCCAACGTGAGCAGCGGATCGGTGCTCAGCAGCAGCCAGGTGCCCCAGCCGAGCAGCACCAGCAGCCAGACCGCCTTGATCATCCCACGGTTGAAGGAGGTGGCGACCGACTCGACATCGAGCATGCCGCGGGTGATCAGCTCGCCGGTGTGCACGCGGTCGTGGAAGCCGTAGCTGAGACGCTGCACCTTGTCGTAGTAGTCCATCCGCAGCCGGTAGCCGACGCTCTGGCCGACGATCTCCGCCTGCTGGGTGTGCACCATCATCATCAGCCCGCGCACCACGCTGGCACCCAGAATCAGAGCGGCGAGCTGCAGGAGTTGCCGCTTGGCCGCCGACGGGTCGGTAGCGCCCGCCAGAATCACGTTCACGGTGTCCACCACATCGCCGACGTACTGCGGCAGCAGCAGTTGGAACACGGCCGCGGCGACGGTGGCGGTCACCGCGACCGTCAGCCGCACCGGATGGGCCAGCGCCATGCGGAGCACGCGCAGCACCGGGCCGAACCCTGCCCAGGTCGTCGTGCGATCCGCCGGCCGGATCACCGATCCTGCGGTACTCACAAGATTGCCCACTCTCCGTAGCCGGGCCCGAGGAGCGTCAGCACGAAATCGTCCCGGTCAGGCGCTGCTACCTCCAACGGATCGCGTTCGCTGTTGCTGTGCAACTTGGCCTGGAGACCCGATTGCTCGCTCATGTTTCATCCGGGACGCACGCTCATAGTATGACGCTTGAGGTTGACGTCCAAGCTCGGTTGGGTCTTCAGGAGCCCCCGGCTTGGGCTCCTCCTCCTACCAGGTGTCGGCCATGCGCTGCAGCAGTGGCGCCACATCGATGTCGAACGCGCCCAGCGGCGCCCGTGTCGGGTCGCCGACCGACAAGAACGGATTGTGCGCGACGACGCCGCTTTCGATCCAGCCGACCGCGACGTAGCTGTGCCACACCCCCTGCCGCACGATCGCGTCGAACAGGGCCGACAGCCGGTCGCCGAAGTTGCACAGGTAGAAGGAGCAGATCAGCGGCCGGCCGGGGTACACCGAGCAGCGGCGGTCCTGCAGCCAGTGGCAGAAGCCGTCATCGCCCTGTCTCGGCACGATCGGCTCCCCGGTGTTCCACTCGTAGAGCAGCGTCGCCTCCGCCGGTGAGGCATCGAACTGCCGCGCCAGGTCGGCGATGCGGGCAGCTCGCTCGCTCGCGTACGGAGGCTCCGGCAGCTCCAGATGGTCGCGCAGCAACCGTTCCCGGCTGAGTCCAAGCGCCCGCTCCAGCCGAGGCAGGTCGGCGCCCAGCACCGGCACGCGGTCGCGGCAGCAGAGCCCGCAGCCTGCGCAGCCGACGGTGGCCAGGCCGGGACGGAGCCGCATCCGCTCCAGGGCGGTGATCAGATCGCCGATCGTCGCCTGTTCGGCGTAGCCGGCAAGCTCGATCTCGTCCCGTTGCAGGACCAGTTGCAGCGAGCCGTTCGTCCCGTCCATGGCGTCCCGTCCGCAACGGTAGTCGAGACACCCCCGCTCGGCCTACTCTCAACCGGTGACCGAATCGAGACCGATGTCCGCAACCGGAGCGATGTCTGCTCCCAGGCTCCAGGCGTTCTTCACGCACGTCGCGGCCCTGAAGCGGATGCCGCGCAGAGGATGGGTGCAACGGGGGGTCCCCGATCCCGAATCGGTGGCCGCGCACTCGTTCGGCGTGGCGGCGCTGGCCGCAGTGACCGCCTCCGCGACCGGCGCCGATCCGGCGCGGGCAGCCCTCATCGCCGTGATTCATGACCTGGCGGAGGCGCTCACCGGCGACGTCACCCCCGCCGACGGCGTGCCCGCCCACGAGAAGCAGCGGCAGGAAGAAGAGGCGGCGCGGCTGATCCTGGCGGACGTCGACCCCGACGGGACGCTGATGGCCGCATGGCTGGACTACGCCGAGCGGCGCACGCTGGAAGGCCGGCTGATCAAGGACCTGGACAAGATCGACCTGGCGCTGCAGGCGGATGCCTACGCCCGCGAGGGGAACCCGGCCGCCGGCACACTGCGCGGCTCCGCCGAGCGCGCGATCCACACGGCGGCCATGCGCGCGCTGCTGCCGCCCGCGGAGCCGGCGCGATGAGCCCGCCGCCCGCGATCCGCTGGGGGATCATCGGCTGCGGCGACGTCTGCGAGGTCAAGAGCGGACCGGGGTTCGCCAAGGCCAGCGGATCACGCCTGGTGGCCGTGATGCGGCGCAATGGCGATGCGGCGCGCGACTACGCCCGCCGCCACGGCGTCCCCCGCGCCTACGACGACGCCGCCGAGCTGATCGGCGACGTCGAGGTGGACGCGGTCTACGTCGCCACGCCGCCGTCGTCCCATCACGACTATGCGCTGCAGGCGTTGGCGGCCGGCAAGCCCGTGTACGTGGAGAAACCGATGGCCTGCTCCCACCGGGAGTGCCGGGCCATGAACGCCGCCGCCGATGCCGCGGGCCTGCCGCTGTTCGTGGCCTACTACCGGCGCATGCTGCCGCGTTTCGTTGCGGTGCGCGACGCGTTGCTCGGCGGCAGCATCGGCACGCCACTGACGGTGACGGCGCAGTACGTCAGTCCGCCGGATCCCGCTCTCGGCTCCGGTCCGCTGCCGTGGAGGTACCGGCCGGAGATCGCCGGCGGGGGACTGTTCGCGGACATGGGCTCCCACGTGCTGGACCTGCTGGACCACCTGCTCGGCCCGATCGAGGAAGTCCGTGGCTTCGCCGTGAACCAGCTCGGCGCCTATGAGGCGGAGGATGCGGTGGCGTTCGCCTTGCGCTTCCGCGACGGCGTCGTCGGTACGGCGCGCTTCGCCTTCACCGCGCAGGACGAGGTCGACCTGGTCGAGATCGCCGGCAGCCGAGGCGTTCTGCGCTACTCGACCTTCGGGGACGTCCCGTTCGAGATCGCGACCGCCAGCGGCACCACCCGTACCGAGATCGCCCATCCCGAGCACGTACAGCAGCCGCTGATCCAGTCGATCGTGGACAAGCTGCGCGGCTCCGGGAGCTGCCCGAGCACCGGCATGAGCGCCGCGCGCACCGGCCGGATCATGGACCGGGTGCTGGAGGAATACAGGAGCGCCTGACCGGCCGCGTGTCCTCCGGACACAACAAGCGGCGCCGCCATGAGCAGCGCCAGCGATCTGGCGCGCCGTCGACGTGCGCGCTAAGAGGGACGTGCGCGCTAAGAGGTTTGACAAAACACGAGGTTTGACAAACCACCACAAAACACCGGGGCGATGCTCAGGCCGGTCCCCTTTCCGGCCTTACGGAGCATCGTCTCCCGGTCTATACGATCAGCTCGGCTGTCCTATCTTCTCTGTCGCTTCGGACCTGTCGGCCCTTCTTACATCTCCTGGCTTTCGGGATGGTCGACCATCCAGTTCCCGTCCGCGTCCTGCGACGCGACGAAGTGCCAGGCCCTGCCGTCTTCGTCCGTGACGTAGAAGGTTCCCCCGGTTGCCATGCCGTTCTCGTACATGCCCTCGTAGCGGGAACCGGTGGCCCAGGTATAGGTGCCTTCGCCGTTCGGCATGCCGGCCATGAATCCGCCCTCGTACATATCACCGCTGGGCCACTTCATCATGCCGGAGCCGTCGATGCTGCCGGCCATGAAGTTGCCTTCATAGCTGGTGCCGTCGGTCCACATCAGCATGCCCATGCCCTCGATCGTCTCGGTCACGAAGATGCCGCTGTAGGTCAGGCCGTCGGGCCAGGTCAGCGTGCCGGAGCCGTTGATGCGACCGGCGGCGAAGTTGCCTTCATACGACGCGCCGCTCGGCCAGGTCATCATGCCGACGCCGGCCATCTCGCCAGCCTGGAACGGGCCTTCGTACATGGCGCCCGAAGGCCACGTGAGCCGGCCTTCACCGTGCGGCAGACCGGAATCGAATGCACCTTCGTACATCGTTCCGTCGGCCCAGGTGTAGGTGCCCTGGCCGTGGACCTTGCCATCCTCGAACTCGCCTTCGTAGGTCGAGCCGTCGTCGTACGCGAAGCTGCCGGTCTTGGCCCAGGCAGCCGCCGCTCCGACGAGTGCGATAGTCAGAAGAGCTGCTAGAACTTTCATGGAACAACAATCGCAGATTCTGAAAGTTGTGGCAACCCGTCATGGTACGATTTGCACCGATCGACCAAGGAGGCCCCGATGCTCACCGAAAACCGGCTGGAAACCGGCTGGACCACCACCGAGGAGGATCGCGCGGCAGCGGCGGAGCTGGCGGCGCGCATCCCCCCGCGCGTCTTCGACGCTCACATGCATCTCTATGATATAAAACATTTTCCGAGCGTGGGCCCGATGCTGGAGTGGGGACCGGAGCGGGTCGGCCTGGACGACTGGCGGGGCCTGGTCGGCGCGCAGCTCGGCGGCCCGGAGCGGATGGCGGGCGCCCTGGTCCTGCCCTTTCCGGCGCCGGATCTGCCGATCGCCCCCAAGAACGCGTACGTCGCCGAGCAGACCGCCGGGCATCCGAGGGCCATCCGGGCGTACCTGGTCGCTGCGAGCACCACGCTGGCGGAGGTGGAAGGAGCCCTGGACGGCGAGGGAGTCGGCGGCTTCAAGTGCTACCACTGCTACAGCGCCCGTGAGGACACGCAGCAATCCTACATCGACGAGTTCCTGCCGGACTGGACGTGGCGGATCGCCGACCAGCGCGGCTGGTTCATCATGCTGCACATCGTGCGCGACCCTGCGCTGGACGACCCGGAGAACCAGCGCCAGATCCGCGAGAAGTGCGAGCGGTTCCCGAACGCTCAGCTCATCCTGGCGCACGCCGCGCGCGGCTTCCACGGCCCGAACACCACGAAGTCAATCGCCTCCCTGCGCGGCCTGCAGAACGTCTGGTTCGACACCTCCGCGATCTGCGAGGCGGAGCCCATGGTCGCCATCCTGGACGAGTTCGGGCCGCGCCGGCTTCTGTACGGCTCCGATTTTCCGATCTCACACCAGCGCGGGCGCTCGATCACGCTCGGCAGCGGGTTCGCGTGGGTCGCCACCGACCAGGTCGAGTGGAACGACCACGCCTTCTTCGGGCAGCCGATCCAGGTCGGCCTGGAGGAGGTGCGCGCCATCCTCCACGCGGCCGACCGGTTCGGACTGAACGAGGTCGACCTGCAGGACGTGTTCTGCGACAACGCGGAGCGGCTGCTGGGTCTCCGAGCAGTCGATCCCGAAATGGGGCAGAAGAGCTACGAGCGCGCGCTCACCGTCATCCCGCGCGGCAATCACCTGCTCAGCAAGAACCCGGACCGCATGGCGCCCGGGCAGTGGCCGCCCTACTTCCGCGAGGCCCGCGGCTGCGAGGTGTGGGACGAGGCGGGACGCCACTTCTTCGACTGCTCCTCGCACGGGATCGGCGCGACCATCCTGGGGTTCCGCGACCCGGACGTCACCCGTGCGGTGATCCGGCGGGTCAGCCTGGGGAGTTGCTCGACGCTCAACCCGCGCGAGGAGCTGGAGTTGGCCGACCTCCTGTGCGGCCTCCACCCCTGGGCGGAACGGGTACGGCTGGCGCGCACCGGCGGCGAGACCATGACCGTGGCGGTGCGTATCGCCCGCGCGACCACCGACCGCTCCGTGGTGGCGATCAGCGGCTACCACGGATGGCACGACTGGTACCTGGCGGCCAATTTGGGCGAGAGCGACGCGCTCCGAGGCCACCTGATGCCGGGCCTGGAGCCGCTCGGCGTTCCGCGCGAGCTGCGCGGAACGGCGCAGGTCTTCGAATGGGGCGACCTGGAGAAGTTCGACCGCATCATCGCCGAGCACGGCGACCGGCTGGCTGCCGTCGTGATGGAACCGTGCCGGGGGAAGGACCCCGACCCCGGCTACCTGGAGCACATCCGCGACGAGGCGCACCGCGTCGGCGCGATGCTGATCTTCGACGAGACGTCCATCGGCTTCCGCCTGGAGCGCGCCGGCGCGCACGCCCGCTTCGGGGTGAACCCCGACCTGGCCGCGTTCGGCAAGAGCCTGGGCAACGGCCACGCCATCGGCGCCGTGATCGGCACCGCGGCCGCCATGGAGGGCGCCGAGCACTCGTTCATCTCCTCCAGCTACTGGACCGAGGGCGTGGGCCCGGCGGCGGCGGTGGCAGCGGTAAAGAAGATGACGCAGCGGCTCGACGTGCCGGCGCTGGTGGCCGCGGTGGGGGAGCGGGTCAAGGCGGCGTGGCGCCGGCAGGCCGATGCCGCCGGGGTGCCCATGATCGTCAGCGATACCTACCCGTGCGGCGCGAGCGCCACCTTCGACCATGAGCAGGCGAGCGAGCTCAGCACGCTGTACACGCACCTGATGCTGGAGCGCGGCTTCCTGGCCCCGCCGACGATCTACTGCTCGGTGGCGCACACGGAGGAGGTGCTGGACCGGTACGAAGAGGCGATGGGGCCGGTCATGGCCGAGCTCGCCGACGCGATCCGCACGGGCGATGTCGCCGAACGGCTGCGCGGTCCGCTGCCGGTGGAGGGCTTCAGGCGCCTGGTCCGCTGAGGGAGGCTCGATGCTCCGCATCGCGCGTGGGGCCGGCGCTGCTGTCCGACGAACTGGTCGCGCCGCCGGAGTTCCGCGACGGCCGCATCGTGATGTCCGATCGCCCCGGCCTCGGCATGGAGTGGAACGAGGACCTGATCGAGCACACCGCGGCGGTGGTCTCGGCCTCGAACAGGAGGACGAAATCCTCGACGATCCGCATGGGGAGCGGTACTTTCCGTCCAAGATGAAGACCAGACTGCTCCGCCTTCACCGGTGCCGCCGGACGGCGGTCACGATCGCCGCGGTCGCCGCCCTTGTCATGCTGGTGCCGGCGGCGTGGGCACAGAACCCGCAGGACGAGATCCCGTTCGACCCGGAGGTGCGCCGGGGCACGCTGGGCAACGGGCTGACCTACTACATCAAGGTCAACCCGGAGCCGCCCGAGCGCATCCAGCTCCGGTTGGGGGTCAACGCAGGCTCCGTGCTGGAGCAGGAGTCAGAGCGCGGCCTGGCCCACTACCTGGAGCACATGGCCTTCAACGGCACCGCCTCGTTCGCCGGCAACGAGATCATCGAGTACCTGGAGTCGATCGGCTCCGCCTTCGGACCCGACATCAACGGCTACACGAGCTTCGATGAAACCGTCTACACCCTGGAGTTCCCCACCGATCCGGAGGTGATCGCGCAGGGTTTCGACATCCTGAGCGAATGGGCATACGCCATCACCCTGGATCCGGAGGAGGTCGAGCGCGAGCGCGGCGTGGTGCTGGAGGAGTGGCGGCTCGGCCGCGGCGCCGACCAGCGCATCCGCGACCAGCAGTTTCCGGTGCTGTTCGGCGATTCCCAGTACTCGGTGCGGCTGCCGATCGGCCTGCGGGAAGTCATCGAGACCGCGTCGGCCGACGACCTGCGCGCTTTCTACGAGCGCTGGTACCGGCCCGACCTGATGGCCGTGGTCGCGGTGGGCGATCTGGACCTCGACGAGATGGAAGCCCTGATCCGCGAGCACTTCGCGCCGCCGCCGGAGGGTGCGGCCGACTTCCCGCGCGCCTACCCGCCGGATCCGCCGACCGACCGCACGCAGTTTCCCGTTCCCCCGCACCCCGACCTGCGGGTGAACGTGTCGACCGATCCCGAGGTGAACCTCACCACGCTGTGGATCTACCACAAGGTGCCGGCACAGGTCGGCCACGACCGCGCCGCCTACCGGCGCCTGCTGGTCGATCGGCTGTTCCGCGGCATGCTCAACGCCCGGCTGTACGAACGCAGCCGGGAGGCCGATCCACCGTTTCTCGCGGCCGGCAGCGGCAGGTCCCTGTTGGTGGGAGATGCCGCTACCCTGTACATGGCCGCCTACGTGGACAAGGACCGCATCCCGCGCGGGCTGGACACGCTGCTCGAGGAGATGCAGCGCACCGCCCAGCACGGGTTCACGGCCACCGAGCTGGAGCGCGAGAAGGCCACCATGCTGCGCGAGATCGAGAGTGCGTGGCACGAAAAGGACCAGCGGCCGTCGCAGCGTCTGGCGGAGGATTACCTGCGCCACTTCCTGGACGGCGAACCGGTCCCGGGGGTCGACGCGGAATACGTCCTGCATAACGAGATGCTGCCGGAGATCACCGTGGAGGACGTGAACCGGATCGCCGAGCCCTGGCGCGGGATCCACAACGCGGTGGTGCTGCTGTCGGGCCCGGACGGCATACCGGCGGGGCCGGAGACCGAAGCCGAGCTGATCGCGAAGATCACCGCCGCCCCGGCCCTGGAGGTCGCGGCCTATGTCGACGAAACCAGCGACGAGCCGTTGCTGGCCGAGATCCCGGAGCCGGGCACCATCGTCGCCGAGGAGGCCATAGACGCCGTGGACGCCGTGCGCTGGACCCTCTCCAACGGCGTCACCGTCATCGCCAAGCAGACGGATTTCCGGGACGACGAGGTCCTGCTGTCCGCGACCAGCCCCGGCGGCACCTCGCTGGTGGAGGACGCCGACTACGTGGCCGCCGTCACCGCGGACAATCTGGTGAGCGGCTCCGGCGTCGGCGCGCATGACGTGGTCGCGCTGGAGAAGCTGCTGGCCGGCAACACCGCCTCGCTGTCCCCGTACATCGGCGGGCTGTTCGAGGGATTCACCGGCGACTCCTCCCCAGACGACTTGGAGACGCTGTTCCAGCTCGTCACCCTGTACGCGACCGCCCCTCGACTGGACGCCGACTACTTCGAGAGCTACTCGTCCAACCTGAGGAGCCAGGCCGAGAACCGGCTGTCGCAGCCGGACGCGGTGTTCTCCGACACCTACCGCAGCGCGATCAGCCAGGACCACTTCCGCACCCGGCCGTTCACGGTCGAGTGGGTGGAGGAGCTCAACCTGGAGCGCTCCACCGCCATCTATCACGATCGCTTCACCGATCTCGGCGACTTCACCTTCATCGTCGTCGGCGCGTTCGAGTGGGATGCGCTGCGCTCGCTGACCGCCACGTACCTGGCCACGCTGCCGGCAGCCAGCCGGGTCGAGACCTGGCGCGACGTGGGCATCGACCCGCCGCCGGAGATAGAGGAACGCATCGTCCGGCAGGGAATCGACGAACGCTCGATCACCCGCGTCGCCTTCGCCGGCGACATGGACTGGAGCCGCGAGGCGTCCCTGGAGCTGTCGGCCCTCGGCGAGATGCTGCAGATCCGCCTGCGCGAACGGGTCCGTGAGGAGTTGGGGGGCACCTACTCGATCGGCATCGGCGCTTCGGCATCGGCTCTGCCCGACCCCGAGTACCAGGTCACGGTCTGGTTCTCCAGCGACCCGGAACGCGCCGACGAGCTGTTCGATGAGGTGCTGATCGGCGTCGACTGGGCATTGGACGGCGCCGAGCAGAGCTATCTGGACAAGGCGAAGGAGATCCTGCGCTCGAGTCGTGAGGAGCAGCTCCGGCGCAACGGCTTCTGGCTGGGTCAGATCCGGGGAGCCGTGCAGCGCGGCGAGCCGTTCCAGGCGATCGCCGGCTTCGACGAGCGCCTGGACGCGCTGACCCTGGAGCAGGTGGCGGAGGCGGCCCGCCGCTACCTCAGCCGCGACCGCTACGTCCGGGTCGTGCTGCTGCCGGAAGAGTCGGAGAGCGGTTCGGAGTAGCCGCCCCCGGCCCCCGCGGCGCTCAGGTCCACCGTCGGCAGCCGTGTCTCGCACACGTCGCCGCCGGCGAGGCTGAGCGCGTAGGCGCCCGCGGTGGACCGCGCCGTCACCACGCGGCGCAGCTCCGTGCCGGCGTAGTGGGCGGCCGCGCCGTCGTCCAGGGCGATGCCGGGGACGATCTCGCCGGCGCGCAGCATCGCGTGCAGGGTCGGCCGGCGCTCCGGCTCCGCGTCGTAGTGCGGGCAGCAGCTTCCCGGCAGGAAGCCCAGACAGTCGAGCGGCCGCAGCCGGTCGGCCCAGGAGTCGGTGCTGCCCTGCTCGAACCAGCAGATCGCCCCGGCGCTGACCCCCGACAGCACGATCCCGGCCTGCCACGCCTCCCGCAGGACCTCGTGCAGGCCCCATTCGCGCCAGACGCCAAGCAGGCTGCGGGTGTTGCCCCCGCCCACGAAGATCACGTCGCGGCCGAACACCCACTCGCGCAGGTCGGGCGTGCGCGTGAACAGCGACAGGTGCGACGGCCTGCAGTCCAGGCGCCCGCAGGCGGAGTAGAACCGGACCAGGTAGGAGTCCGCGTCGCCGGTGGCGGTGGGGATGAACCCGACCGACGGACGATCGGTCGTCGCCTGCGCAAGGATGTTGCGCTCGACGAGCAGGTCTCCCGGTCCGAACCCGCCGCCGCCAAGCGCGATTATGTGGCGCTCAGTCGACGTGGAAGACCTCCTCGGCCGCGGCCCACCACTCGCCTTCGGCGCGGTCCGGCAGCGGCTCCTGGCAGGGGTCGGTGATCTTCCACCACTCCTGCGTCCTGGGATCGGCCGCCATCGCCGCCATGTCGGCGGCGAAGTCGCTGCCGACGTACTCGAAGTACGAGAACAGGTAGTGCTTGCCGTCCGGCAGGCGGCGCAGGAAGATCGAGTAGTTGCGGATGTTGGACCGGTGGATCCGGTCCAGCACGTCCGGCCACACGTCGGCATGCAGCCGGTTGTATTCCTCGATCTTCTCTTCCCGCAGGCCGACGATTAATCCGTAGCGCTTCATGTCTCTCCTCCTCTGCGCTGCCGCGCCAGTCGAGCCCCGGCGGTCAGCGCCTGCAGCTTGGCGCGGGCGATGTGCCGGGGGCAGTGGTTGAAGCCGCAGTCCGGCACCGCGACGATGCGCGCGGCATCCATATGGCGCGCCGCCTGCTCCAGGGCGGCGGCCACTTCCTCGGCGTCCTCGACGAAGCAGGACTTCACGTCGACCACGCCGTGTCGGCCTCACCCAGGTCGCCGGCGGACGCGGCGCGCTCCTCCAGGGCGATCAGCCAGCTCGGCAGCGCGTAGCTGCCGATCATCTCGGTCGGATAGAGCGGCCGGTCGGCCACGGTCAGCCCGTTGCCTCCCTGATGGCGTCGACGTTGCGGCGCGCGACCTGGGCCAGCATGCCGTTCAGCTCGCCGCAGATGATCAGCCTGGCGCCCATCTCGATCCAGCGCGCCGCGCTCTCGCCGTCGGGGACCACCGTCCCGCACGGCTTGCCCACGCGCGCGCAACCCTCGATGGCCCGGCGGATGACCGCCTCGTGCGGTCCGCCCGCCCGGTAGAAGTCGGTCAGGGCGATGCCTTGCGACATGGCCAGGTCGTACGGCCCCACCAGGCAGGCGGTGACCCACGGCCGGTCGAACACGGACGGGTCGTCGACCGCGCGCGGCGTCTCGATCATCGGGATCAGCGCGAGTTGCTCCTCCAGGTCCGCCCAGGTCTCGCGGCGGAAGTCGCTCACGTGGCGGTTGCCGGGGCCGCCCGGGCCGCGCTCGCCGACCGGCGGCAGGAAGGCGGCGCGGCGCAGCGTGTCGACCTGCTCGGCCGTGTCGACCATCGGCAGGATAGCCCCGAGCGAGCCGTAGTCGAGCGCCAGGCGCACGTGCTCGTACGTGCAGAACGTGCGCATGATCACGGCAAAGCCGGCCAGCCGGCCGACCCGGCAGATGGCGGCGAGGCGGTCCGGGGGATACTCCCCGTGCTCGGCGTCGAGCATCAGGAAGTCGTAGCCGGCGTTCTGCAGCACCTCGATGTGCGATTCGTGGGTGTTGTCGGTGGCGAGGGCCCCGATCGGCACCTCGCCCGCCGCCAGCTTGCGCACGACGGCATTCTCGGTCACAGGCATGCCCAGACCATACCGCACTTGGCCGCTACAGGATGCCGAAGACCTCCAGAAGTCCCGAGACCCGGACCGCCATCACCACCACGGCGACGACCAGGATCGCGCGGATCCAGCGCTCGCCGCCGGCCACCGAGAAGCGCGCGCCGATCCAGGCGCCGGCGGCATTGCCGGCAGCCAGGGTCAGGCCCGGACCCCACTCGACCTTGCCGTTGAGCAGGAACACCGTCAGCGCCGACACCGTGAAGATCAGGATCACCGCCACCTTGACCGCGTTGATGCGCACTAGGTCGTAGCCGGTCAGGAAGATCAGGGAGCTCATGATCAGGAAGCCCACCCCCGCCTGGATGAAGCCCCCGTACACGCCGATGGCGAAGAAGATCGCCATCAGCAGGATGCGCCGCGAGCCGGCCGGCGGCTCTACGGCGCCCTGCCCGTCGGCCGGCTTGGGCTTGAAGAAGATCGACACCAGCACCAGCACCATGACCCCGGCCAGCACCGCGTTGAACACGGCGTCCGGCACGTCCACGGCAATGCGCGAGCCGACCACCGCGCCGGCCAGCGCCGGCAGGCCGAGCTGCAGAGCGAGCGCCGGCTCGAAGTGGCCCTTGCTGCGGAAGCCGGCGACGGCGGTGATGTTCTGCAGCATGATCGCCACCCGCACCGTGCCGTTGGCGACACTGGAGGGCATGCCCAGGAAGATCAGCACCGGCATGGTGAGCGCGCTGCCGCCGCCGGCCACCGTGTTCAGGAAGCCGCCGGCGACGCCGACCACCAGCACCAGCGCGAGCTCGGGTAGTTCCATGGGGGGGTTACCGCAACTGAATCGAGCGCCCTACGCCGGCTCTACCGGGACGACGCGGCCGCTGGTCAGGCTGCGGCTGACGGCTTCGGTGAACTCCATGTACTGCAGGCCGATCTTGAACGGGGTCAGCACGATCTCCTCCTCGCCGCGGATGGCGCCGACGAACTCGTCCTCCACCCGCCAGGACTGCGCTTCTTCGGGGCGCACCTCCACCTCGGCCAGCGCGTCGTCGCCGTTGCGTCCGGCCCAAACGGTATCGGTGTCGCCGTCGAAGCGGATCGTCCCGTCCGAGCCGCACAGGTGGATCTGCGAGCCGCCGCTCAGCCCCATCACCGCCGACACCTGCAGGTGAAGCTGCGCACCGCAATGGAGCTCCGCCGTGATGTCGATATGCTCCGGCACCAGCGCGTCGCGCAGCACGCCCGACGCATCGCGGCGGCGCGTCACGAAGGTCCTGCCCATCGCCGACAGGCGGCGGGCCGTCCCGACCCAGCGCATCATCGCCTCGTACCAGATGCCCATGGTCATGATGTTGCGGCCCGACAGGTCGGTGTCCTGACGCCAGTGCAGCGGCGCGTCGCGGTCGAGAAAGCCGGTGGAGACGCGCGCGTCGACGACCAGCAACTCGCCCAGCACCCCCTCGGCCATCAGCCTTTGGATGGTGCGGTCCACCCGCACCGTCATCGGCGACGGCACGATCTGCGCCACCAGATCCGGATGCGCCCGCGACGCCGCGAGCATCCTGCGTGCCTCGGCCGCGTCGCGCGCCATGCGCGCCTCGCACAGCACGTGCTTGCCCGCGCTCAGTGCGGCGACCGTCACCTGCTCGTGCAGGTAGGGCCACGTGCCGATCACGACCGCGTCGACGTCGGACTCGACCACCTCCCGCCACGTCGTCAGCACCTGCGGGATGCCGAACTCCTCCGCCACGCGCGCGGCCGAAGCGTGCGACCGGTTGCAGACGTTGACCACCTCGACCCCGTCGATCGCCTGCAGGCGCGGGATGTGCAGTTGGCGCGTGTTGGCGCCGGCGCCCACGACGCCGACCCTGATCCGATTACTCATGTGACCTCACTCCTTGGGTTTCGCTTCACTTTGCGAGTTCGTCACCCGGCGCTGGCGGTCGATCCGGGGCGCCGTCGAGCAGGCTCAGGAGCCCGCCCGGTGTCGGACCGGCGGCGCGATCCTTGAGAACCCCCTCGGTCGACTCGACGGCGCCAACTCTCTGGGCCACGACGGCGACGATTCTAACCCGCGAGCAGGTGCCGGCCCATGTCCCAGACGATGGTGGCGATGCCCAGGAGCAGGACGGCGGCGAACAGGCGGCGGATGCTCGGCCCCTTGAACCGCCTGGCGAGGCGTACGCCCAGCAACGCGCCGAGCACCGATCCCGTGGTGAGCAGCAGCACCAGCAGCAGCTCGACGTGCCCCTGCCCGCCGTGGCGGACCGCCCCGTAGCCGGAAGCCAGCACCACCTGCACGGCGCTGGTGCCGATCGCGACGTGGGTAGGCACACCCAGCACGTAGATCAGCAGCGGAAAGTTGATGAACCCGCCGCCCACGCCCATCAGCCCGGTCAGGATGCCAATGCCGAAACCCATGGCCAGCGGCACCCACACCGAGATGCCGGACAGACCTGAACGCGGAAGGTCCATGATCGGCCGCAGCCGGATGCGGCGCAGCGCCCGCCCCGCGCGCGTGTCCACGTCAGCGCGCCCCACGCGGGTCTCGCGCCAGATCATCACAGCGACCGACGCCAGCAGCAACACGAACAGGCCGCCGAGCACCAAGTCGAGCAGCGTGATGCCGCCGCCGGAGACGCTCACCTCGCCGATCGACTCCAGCGCGTTCTGAATTCGCAGGCCCACCTCGGCCCCCGCCACCGCTCCGGCGCCGAGCACCAGCCCCAGGCGCAACTCGACGTTGCCTGCCCGCCGGTGCCGGTACGCGGACACCGTGCCGGTCAGGAAGATCTGCACCAGGTCGGTGCCCACGGCGACCGGGTACGGCACCCCGAACAGCGCCTTGAGCGCCGGCGTGAGCAGGAATCCGCCGCCGACGCCGAACAGCCCGGTGAGCACGCCCACCGAGAAGCCGAGCACCACCACGCCCGGCAGCCACACCTCCACCTGGGCCAGGGGAAGGAACAGCGTCAGCACGCGCGCACCTTACCCCGGCGCGCGCCACGCTACCGCCGGCTGCCGATTCCGCTCTACAGTCCGACCGGCGCCACCGCCACCCAGTAGTAGACCAGGTAGGCGCCGGCTCCCAGCAGGAACAGCACGCCGACGTGGTTGGCGAACGGCATCAGCGCCCGCAGCCGCTGCGCCAGCGTGGTGCGCAGCAGCGCGGCCGCGACGGTGACCACGGTGATCACCGCCCCCATGCCCAGCGCGTAGCTCACGAACTGGGCGAGGCTGACCAGCCATCCGTCGGCGGTCAGCGCCGTCGACACCACCAGCAGAAAAATCGGCAGCGCGCAGCTCAGCGACGCGATGGAGTAGGTCATCCCGAATAGGAGCGCGTTCAGGGTGTTGCGCTGCGGCGTGACGTGCACGCGGCTGGCCGCGGCGATGCCGATCTTGCGGCCGGTCACCAGCAGCCACAGCGCCAGCGCCACCATGACGGCTCCCACCGCCGTGGCGGCGTAGGGCAGCAATGGACCCAGCGCCTGCCCGGCCAGCCCCACCAGCACGCCCACGGGGGCCACGACGAACGCGAATCCCACGGTGGTGGCCGCGGCGATGCGGACCGCAGCCAGCGTGCGCCGCAGCCACGACGCGGCGCCGTAGCCGGTCTCCTGCGTACCGAGCTGCAGCGACAGGTAGGTCGGCAGCATGATGAACCCGCAGGGATTGACGCAGGCGACGATGCCGGCCCCGAACGCGGTGCCGAACCGCACCGAGCGGGCCAGCTCGGTGGCGGCGTTCTCGGCGCTGGCCTGCACGCGCGTGAGCAGATAGACCAGGGCCACCACCGCGGCGGCCGGCACGACATGGTACCACAGGAGGTGCCGCCACCCGCCGGTCGCTGGCGGGGACGGGTCCGCGGTCCGGGCGGTGGCCATGCGCTTACTTCTCCACGTCGATCAGGGCGCCGGCCAGCTCCTCCAGCTTCTCCTTGGTCAGAAAGCCGGTCCAGGTGTGCGCGATCTGCCCCGCGGAGTTGATGAAATAGGTGGCGGGGAGACCCAGCAGCTCGTATTCCTTCTGGACATGCTCGTCCGCGGTGGTAACCGCCGGGTAGGTGATCTCCAGCGTATGCAGCAATGAAATCGCGTGCTCGGGCAGGCCGAGCCCGGCCAGCGCGCCGATGTCGACGCCCAGCATCAAGACCTGCCTGCGGTGCTTGTCGTAGTACTCCTGGAACTCCGGCATCTCGACCTGGCACGGCGGGCACTGGGCCGCCCAGAAGTTGAGGATGATCGGCTTGCCCAGGGCGACCACGTCGCTCAGGTGCAGCTCGCGGCCGCCGAGCTCCTTCTCGCCCTGGTACGCCTCGAAATAGAAGTCGGGGGCCATGGGCAGGTCCGCCTGGACCGGGCTGCCACCGTCGCCGCCCTTGCCGCCGCAGCCGGCCAGCAGCAGGCCGACCGCGGCTGCCAGCAGGACGCGCACTCCTCGTCGTGACCGCTCCATCGCTTCCTCCTCAGTCGACGCCGGCAGCCGGCCGTCCCTTACCCGCGGATCCGTCCGCCCACGGCGCCGGCAGGCCGAGCGCCCGCAGCTTGGCCTCCGCCTCCGCCCGCTCGCGATTGCGGGCCAAGCGGCCGGGCTGACCCTTGCGCTCGGCCAGCCAGCCCGCCTCGCGCGCGATCTCGGCCGCCTGCTCGTGGTCGCCGACGGTCAGACAGGCGACCAGCTCGGTCTCGATCCGGCTCAGGCTGGTGGTATGCAGCCGGTAGTCGCAGAACGCCTCCCAGGCCAGCGGGCACCAGCGGGCGACCACTTCCGCGCCGATCACCTTCGCGTAGTGGCGGATCTCCTGCTGCGCGTGGTCGTCCATGCGCAGCGACAGGAAGTGCAGCAGATTGTGCAGGTCGATCTTCCAGTACGCCTCGGTATAGGTGGACAACGGCAGGTCCTTGCGCGCCTGCTCGCGCGCCACGCCCGCATCAAGCCGTTCCTGGTAGACGCTCCGCGCCTGCCGCTGCAGCTCGGCCTCGGCGGCGCTCAGCCGCTCGCCGACCGCACGTTCCAGGGGATCGCCTGACCCCTGCCGGTTGCCGGACGCCTGCGTCCGCCACTCTGCGGGCGGGGTGGCCTGCGCGGCGTCGATGGCGATCGAGTAGCGGGTCGAGATCTCGTTGACGGAGGCGGTGCGGTGGCGGATCCACTGCCGCCAGGCGTCCATCGGCACGCGCACGTGCAGCTTCAGCTCGCACATCTCGAACGGGGTGGTGTGGCGGTGGCGCATCAGGTAGCGGATCAGCCCGCGGTCGTCGCTCACGCGCCGGGTGCCCTCGCCATAGGAGACGCGCGCCGCCTGCACGATCGCGGCGTCGCTGCCCAGGTAGTCGACGACGCGCACGAACCCGTGATCCAGCACGTCCAGCCGGCGGCCCAGGATCTCGTCCAGCGCGGCGACGTGCGGCCGCGTGAGCGCGTGCTCGCCGGCATCCCGGTCGCCGCCTTCGGCCTCCAGGAAGCGGGCCGCGCGCTCGACCACCCGGCCCGCCTCCGGGAAGGTGAACAGCTTGCACACCGCCGGGAACGGCAGCCAGCGGCAGTCGGCGATCTCCTCGGCCTGCAGCCGGACCCTGCCCGTGACCGCGTCGGCCAGGAAGTAGTACACGACCTTGTCGTCACCGGACGGGAGGCGGTAGCGCACCTCCTCGCGGAACCCCGGCAGAAAGCTCACGTCACGGAGGCCCACCTCCTCGGCGATCTCGCGCCGCGCCGCTTCGGCGATGCTCTCGCCGGCCTCGACGTGGCCCTTGACCAGCCCCCAGTAGCCGCGCTCCGACCGCGACTCCACGGCCAGGAAGTGCAGCGCACCGTCGATCCTGCGGAAGAGGGCCGCGCCGCTCGAGGTTACCTGCGCCATCGCCGGCGGCGATTCTACTTCACCGATCCTGCACCGACAGGACGACCTTGCCGACGTTTCCGAAGCCCTCGACCAGCGCGTGGGCGTCGCCCGCCTGCCGGATCGGCAGCGTGCGGTCGATGATCGGCCGCAGCCTCCCTTCGTCGAAGAGCGGCAGGAACCGCCGCGCGAATCCCGCGGTGATCGCAGCCTTCTCCTCGTCCGAACGGCCGCGCAGCACGGAGCCGATGATCCGGATCCTGCGCCGCATCAGCGCGGCCAGATCGACCGTCGCCTGCGCGCCGCCCAGCGTCGCCAACAGGACCAGGCGCCCGCGGGTCGCGAGCACCCGCAGGTTGCGCTCCAGGTAATCGGCGCCGACGATGTCCAGCGCCACGTCCACGCCGCCCCACTCGCGCTCGATCTCGGTGGCGAAGTCCTGCCGGGTATGGTCGATTGCGAGCTCGGCGCCCAGGCGCCGGCAGACCGCCAGCTTGCGCTCGTCACGCGCCGTGACCGCCACCCGCGCGCCCGCGCAGGCGGCGAGCTGGATGGCCGCGGTGCCGACGCCGCTGGCGCCGCCGTGGATGAGCACCGATTCGCCCGCCCGCAGCTCCGCTTCCCGGAACAGGTTCACGTACGCGGTGAGGAACGCCTCCGGGACCGCTGCCGCCTCCGTCAGCGACAGGCGTTCCGGCACGCGCATCAGGCTGCCGGCAGGCACCGGGCAGCGCTCGGCATAGGCGCCGCCGGGGACGATCGCGCAGACACGGTCGCCGGCGGACCATTCCGCGACGCCCTGGCCGAGCGCTCCGATCCGCCCGGCGATTTCCAGGCCCAGGATGTCCGACGCCCCGGGCGGCGGCGGGTAGCGGCCGGCGCGCTGCATCAGGTCGGCGCGGTTCACCGCCGTGGCCGCCACCTCGACCAGGACGTGACCGGCCGGCGGCGGTGCCGGCTCCGAGACCTCCTCCCAGCGCAAGGAGTGCTCGGGGGCGCGGCCGACGACGATCGCGTGCACGGTCAGCCCTGCAGGTTGGCGATGGCCGTGCGAGACCCGCCGGGACCGAGGAAGCGGACGATCACGCTCACCAGCAGGGGGCCGGCCAGCGCCTCGCGGAAGCGCTCGCAGGTGTCCTCCGGGCCGGCGTCGAAGCGCACGCTCAACGGGTCGCCGGCGAACGGCGCCGGGTCATCGGCACCTCCGGCGTACGTCGTGACGCAGCGCCCGCTGCCCGGCGGCAGCCTGTCGTAGGAGAAGACGCTGCGCTCGGTGACCGCCTGGCCGTCGACGGTGCGCTCGCGAACCACGCCCAGCCGGCACGCGCCGGGAGCGCCGACGTCGGCCGTGCCGGTGATGCGCGGAGTGGCGAGATCGTCCGGCTCCGCGGTCCATGCCTGGAGCGCGCGTTCCAGCGTGTGGCCGGCGCTCAGGATGTCCAGGACCGGCTCGGTCTGCTCCCCGTTGCTCACCACGTGCGTCCCGCCACGGCTCATGAGCAGGGGATAGACCACCAGCGCCGGATCGTCACCGCGCCCGGCATCCACGAACTCCGTCCGGACCGTGCCGTCGGCCGACTCCACCAGCCGCCGGTTGCGGCTGCGCTCGCTGCGGCCGGTGATCCAGTAGACGATCGCCACGCTCCGGCCGTCGGGCGCCGGGCCCAGCGCCAGGCCGCGCCCGCGGTAGGTGCCGTCGGCCAGCCGCGCCAGGCCGTCCATGTCCGGCGCGCTCAGCCCGGAAGCACGGCGCGGATGCGCGCCGCCTCGGCCGACAGCGCCTCATCCCCCGGGTTCGGCCCGGCGTTCGCGAAGTCCATGTCGTGCATGCCGTCGATCGGGCTGACGTGGACGTGCACGTGCGGGACCTCGAGTCCGGCGATCAGCAGCCCCACCCTGGTGGGCCGATACGCCGCCTGCTGCGCGCGGGCGATGGTGCGCGCCACCCCCATCAGCGCGCTCAGGGTCTCGTCATCCAGGTCGATCCAATGATCGACCTCGGCCCGCGGCACCACCAGCGTGTGTCCGGGGCGCAACGGGTTGATGGAAAGGAACGCCACGCACCGTTCGTCCTGCCAGACAAAGTGGGCCGGCAGCTCGCCGGCGATGATCCGCGTGAAGACGCTTGCCATGACGATGATCAGTGTAACCCGTACCACGGTCGGGCTATGCTACCGCGCACGTGGACCACTCCCGCACGCTCAACGTCCTGCTGTTCATCATCGTCATCATCGCCGTCGGCGTGGCGCTCAAGCTGATGCAGCCGGTGCTCACCCTGTTCCTGGTGGCGCTGATGCTAGCCTACCTGATCGATCCGGTGATGGTGGTAATGGACGAGCGCCTGAAGCTGCCCTTGTGGGCCGCGCTGCCACTGACCGCCATCCTGTCGCTGGCCGTGCTGTCGGGCATCGGCATGATCATCATCCGCAGCCTGGTCGAGTTCACGCGGGACTTCGACGACTTCATGCCGGCCATCGACCGGACCCTGCAGAACGCGACTGAGTTCCTCGCGAGCAGATTCGGGGTGGAGCTCTCCTTCAATCCCCTGGAAGAGCTGCGCGGCCTGCTGCTGTCGTCCTTCAATCAAGTGGCCAACGCGGCGCAGTCGGTGCTGCGCGGCGTCACCTCCTTCCTGCTGGTGTTCTTCTTCGCGCTGCTGTTCCTGTCGGCCAAGCACCACATGACGCGAAGCTTCGCGGACGCGTTCTCGCATCCGCAGAGCTCGATGCCGGCCATCCTGGGGCAGATCGACCGCTCGCTGCGCCGCTTCATCGGCGTCAAGACCCTGATCAGCCTGTCGGTCGGCACCGCCACGAGCGTGATCCTGCTGGCCTTCGGCGTCCGCTTCGCCGTGGTGTGGGGGTTGCTGACGTTCCTGCTCAACTTCATCCCCAGCGTCGGATCGCTCTTGTCGATCGCCGCCGTGGCGCTGTTCTCCTTCGCGCAGTTCGGCGGCGGGCTGACGCCGATCGCCGTGATCGCGTGCGTGGCCGCGGCGCAGGTCCTCACCGGCAGCATCCTGGAGCCCAAGCTGCTCGGCGACGCGCTGAACCTGTCGCTGCTGGTGGTGTTCATCTTCCTGTTCTTCTGGGGGTGGCTATGGGGTCCGATCGGCGCCCTGCTGGCAGTGCCGATGACCGCGGCGCTGCGCATCGTGCTGGCCAACATCCCGGCGACCGAGTCGTTCACCCGGCTCATGGAGGGCCGGCGGCGCGAGTCGTCCTGAGGTGGCCGGCATGGCTCACGGGGGCCGGGGCGACGATCTGCGGGTCGACGATCTGTGGGTGCGCCGCGGCACCCGCGACGTGCTGCAGGGCGTCAGCCTGGAGGTCGCCGGCGGCGGCGGGCTGCTGATCACCGGCGCCAACGGCACCGGCAAGACTACGCTGCTGCGGGCGATCCTGGGCTTCCTGCCGCCGCGGCGCGGCGCGGTCACCTTTGGCGGGCGCCCCGTGCGGGCTCCGGCAGCCGGCTACGTGCCGCAGGAGTCGCCTGCTGGCGACCTGCCGATCACCGCGGCCGAGGTGGTGGAGATCGGCACCGTGGCGCGGAGCCTGGGCGCTGCCGAGCGCGGCCGGGTCGTGGCCGCAGCCATGGATGACACGGGGTGCGGACACCTGCGCCGGCGCCGCTACGGGGAGCTTTCGGGCGGCGAACGGCAGCGCGTGTCGCTGGCGCGCTGCCTGGCGCAGGACGCGCGGCTGCTGCTCCTGGACGAGCCGACGTCGGCCCTGGACGCCGCGGCGCGCGCCGGCCTGATCGAGCTCCTGGAGCGCCTGCGCGGGCGGCTGGGGCTGGCGATCCTGATGGTCAGCCACGATCCTTCGATCGTCAGCCACGATCCGGAAGCGCGGGCTCGCGTCCCGTGGCCGGTGCGCGAGCTGCGCGACGGGCGTGTGCGAACATGAGCACCCTGCTCGAAGCGCTCGCCGTGGCGCCGATCGCACGCGGGCTGGCCGCGGTGCTGATCGCCGGGGCCGCGCTGCCACTGGCCGGAGTGCTGGTGCTGCGCCTGGAGCTCGTGACCCTGCGCTTCACCCTCATGCACGGGGCACTGCTGGGAGCGGCGGTGGCGCTGGCGATCGGGCTGGATCCGCTGCTTCCCGGCCTGGCTGTCGCTCTGCTGCTAGTGGTCACGCACGCACCGCTGGCCAGGGCGGCGGGACTGCGGCTCGGATACGTGGCGGCCTTCCTGATGGTGATCACCATCGGCGCCGCGGCAGCCGTGATCTACCGCGCCGCGGTGCCGGCTCCGGAGGTGTTCGCGGTGCTGTGGGGCGACCCGTTCGCGCTGACCCGCACCGACCTGATCGCCGTCGCGGCGTTCGGGGCGGCGCTGATCGCGTTCGTGGCGCTGGCCCACCGCCGCATCGCGGCGCTCCTGTTCGACCAGGAGGTGGCGGCCACGAGCGGGGTGGCCGTGCGGCGGGTGCGGGCGGCGGTGCTTCTTGCGGTAGGCTGCGCCGTGGCCTTCGCGATGAAGCTGATCGGCGCGCTGCTGCTCGACGCCATCCTGCTGTTGCCGGCGATCCTGGCGCTGGCCGTGGCGCGGAGCGTGCGCGGCCTGTTCCTGCTGGCCGGGGCGGCCGGGCTGGCCGTGGCGGCGGCAGGTTTCGTTGTGGCGCTTCTGGTCGACCTGCCGGCCAGCGCCGGCGTGACGCTGGCGGCGGCCCTGCTGCTGCCGACGGTGATCGTCGCCCGCCGGCGGAGGCACGCGTGAGCCGGCCCGCCGTGGCCGGGGCCCGGCTGTTCCCGCGGCTGCGATACCTGCTGATAGTGTCGTGGATGGGCTGCGCGGCCGCGGCCGGCGCGGACGGCGGCTCCGTCGTCGCGTCGACCGAGTGGACGGCCGCCTTCGCGCGCGCGGCCGGCATCTCGGAAGTGACAGTACTGGCACCGGCCGCTTCGCGCCATCCGGCCGAGTACCAGTTGCGGCCGTCGGACCTGCGCGCCGTCGCCGCCGCGGACGCGCTGATCTTCGCCGGTTACGAGGCGATGGCCACACGCATGCAGGAGCTGGCCCCTAAAGACGCGACGGTGCTGCGCATCGACACCGACTATTCGCTGGCGACCCTCCGCCGATCGCTTGCGGCGCTGCAGCCGGCCGGCGGCACCACGGAAGCCGCGGCGACAAGCCTGCGCGCGATTGCGGAGGAGTACGCGGCGTGGCGAGCCGAGCTGGCGGCGCGCGGCCTGGCCGGGGCGCCGGCCCTAGTTCACCGGTTCCAGGAGCCGCTGGCGCGTGAGTTGGGCTTCGAGGTAGTGGCGACGTTCGGCCCACTGCCGCCCCAGGCGGCCGCGCTCGCCTCCCTGGCCGAGGCGGAGGTGGCGCTCATCATCGACAACCATCACAACGCGGTCGCCGTCCCGCTCGCGGAGATGCACGCACCTGCGCCGGTGGCGGCGTTCCTGAACTTCCCCGGCGCCGCCGGCACCGCGACCCTGCTGGACGTGGTCCGCCACAACCGCCGCTTGCTGACGGGTGTGCTGGACGAGTGATCCGCGGACACGGCTCTCTGCTGAATTCAGGATTCGAGGCAGCGCACCCGTCAGCGCCCGCGAACGTCAGACGAGTTACGCCTCCCCGCGCGTATGTCGATTGCCTGGACCGAGCAGAGCTCGCGCCAGTGCTACGACAGTTGGTTGAGTCGGATTACATCGCTGGCGTGGATCGTTCACGACGATAAGACAGCGACTCAAGAACCGGAGGACGACTGCCGATCGGACGGTGTCGTCGAACGTCGGCCTATACTCGCCCGCAGATCTGAAAGGCGTACAGGCTGGCCTCGCTCAGGTAGAACTTCAGGCGGATCGTCCGGCCGCGCAGGGCCGAGAGGCCGCCGCCGTTCCACCTCACCGAATGCGCCAGCGCGTCACCCGAGAACGCGGCGCACTCGCCGCGGCCGAAGCCGTCGACCACCTCACCGCGTTCGGTGAGCACCTCGACCTGGATCCGGCCGTTTGCGGCGCAGGCGTTGATCTGCAGCTCGTCCCCCTCGCATGCGAACGCCCGCGTCACCAGCGCTCCCTCGCCCTGCCGTACCGGCGTGCGCGCGATGAACCGGTCGCGCTTGAGCGTCGCCAGCCCCACCGCGCTCTCCTGCGCGCCCGTGTCGTTGTGCAGGACGTTGTGGCCGGTGTAGTAGAACCACAGCTCGTCGCCGACGGTGACGGGCGGCAGCGGAAAGAGCATGCCGCAGTCGAACTCCCGCGCCTGGCCGTGCTCGATGCCGCGCTCGATGAAGGTCTGCCGCGTCGGCAGCCGGTCCCAGCGCTTCCCGTCGCGGCTGAAGGCGAGCTGCGAATCGATGGCCATGGAGGTGTCCGAGTAGTACATCTGCAGCAGCCCCAAGTAGAGGCCCTCGTACGGAAAGACCGGCATGCCGTACACCTCGACCGGGTCCAGCTCGTCCGGGGTGACCACCGTCTCGGGAAATCCCCAGCTCAGCAGGTCCGGGCTCTCCGAACGCGCGACCCGCCGCTTCCAGCGCCCGGCGTACACCGGCGGCCGCATGTACAGGACATAGCGCTCGAGCCGCTCGTCCCGGAACACGGTGTTCATGGTGTCGGACTCGCCGTCGATCACGGGGTTGTCCGGGTGCGGCGTCCAGCGGATGCCGTCCGGCGAGTAGGCGATGCACACGCCAGCACGCAGCTCGCCCGCTCTGTGCTGCGCGACCAGCTTCTCCGGCGCCTTGACCCCGAAGATGTCCGTGTAGAGAAGCTTGTAGCGACGCGCCGGATCGGGTTCGTGATCCTCCTTCAGCACGGTCCCGCAGGTGGCCCACCACTCGCCGGTCAGGACCACGTTGTTGGCCGTCGATCCGTCGTACTCGAACCTGCCCACGTTCGGCTTCTCCCACACGATGCCGTCCCGCGATGTGGCGTAGCCGATCCAGTAGGTGTAGGTGCAGTCCTCGGGGCTGTTCCAGTGGACGAAGTGCGAGGAGTTGTACCAGAGCTTGAACAGCCCCTCGTCGCGGTCGTACATCACGGAGTTGCCGTGCAGCCCCTTGTTGCTCTGTCCCGGCTGCCGGCTGTGCTCCCACGGCTGGTCGGCAACCAGCAGCGGGTTGGCGTGGTGCTTGGCCGGCCGGGTGACCACCCGCTTCAGGTTCCACGTATCCTCGACCACGAAATCGTCGACCAGAAGCTGCTTGCGCGTGCCGATGTCCATGAACGGGGACTGTAGGAGCCCGCCCACGCACCGGCAAGCGTCGCCGTCAGCCGGCCGCGCCGGTCTGCAGGATCTCGACGCGGTTGCCGAATGGATCGTCGGTGAAGAAGCGCGTGCTTCCGGGGAGGGCTGAGTCCCAGCGCACCGCGAAACCCGCCTCCCGCAGCCGTTCCGCAACCGCGGCCGCATCCCGGACGCGAAACGCGGGGTGCGCCTTCGTCGCGGGCGAGAAGTCCTCCGCTACCCCCAGATGGAGTTGCAGGTCGCCGATCGCGTACCAGACGCCCCCGCGCGCGGCCAGCGGAGCCGGCTTGGCAATCTCCGGCAGCCCCAGCGCCGCGCCGTAGAACGCTCGCGCGGCACCTTCCCGGCCCGCGGGCATCGCTACCTGCACGTGGTCGAGCAGCACAGCGGATACTGTCTCACACCTCCCAGGCACGGAAGAAGCAGGGGCCTGCAGGTCAGACAATCCGCGTCCGTGACCGGTCGGCCGGAGAGCGGGCCATGGCATCGGTGATCCGCGCTCCTGCGGGCGCGTCCACGCTGCCGGCGAGCAACGGGTCGCCGGTGGCTTCCATCCACCGATCGAGACGGCGGCGCAGGTCGTCCGCGACCCGTCGCGCGTCGCGGTGCGCGACGATGTTGTTCTGTTCGGTGGGGTCGAACATCAGGTCGTAGAGCATTTCGCGCTCGCGCGGAAGAGCGTCCCATCCGTGGGAGATCATCTCCTCCTTGCTCGGGCCGTCATCGGCGTTGCTCAGCACTTCGCGGCCGTATTCGTCGTAGCGGCGGATGTACTTGTAACGCGCGGTGCGCACGCAGCGCGCCGGCTCGTACGCCGCGTGGTAGTTGATCTCGGCGTGGATCTCGGCGTGCAGGGTGTCGACCTCGCCGCGGACCAGCGGCTGCAGCGGCGTGCCCTCCACGACGTCCGGGATGTCGATGCCCGCCGCCGCGTACGCAGTCGGCACCAGGTCGATCAGACTCACCATGGCGTCGATCACCCGTCCGCCTCGGAACCCGCCGGGGCCGCGGGCGACCAGGAAAACACCGATCCCTTGGTCGGTGAGGTTGCACATGTTGCGCGGGAACTGGAGCCCGTGGTCGGTGAAGCAGATCACCAGCGTGTCGTCCGCCAGCCCGGCGTCATCCAGCGCGCGCAGCACGCGAGCGAACGCGGCGTCCATCACGCGCGCGGCCGCCTTGAAGTCCGCGGTGTCGCGGCGCGTCGCGGGCGTGTCCGGCAGCGGCGCCGGCGGGCTGCATAAGCGCTCGTCCTCCGCCGGGTGATGCGCCGGATCCGCCGGCGGGAACGGCCTGTGCGTCTCGTTCAAGCCGACCGAAATGAAGAACGGCTTGGGGTGTCTGCCGCGGATGAACGCGGCGGCCGCATCGGCGGCGTCGGCCGTTTCGGTCTCCGGGTAGTTCGTGTCGTGGTCGCAGACCACCTCGTCGTAGCCCACCACAGCGAGGTCCGGCGCGGTGTGCTCGACGCCCGAAAGGACGGTGTGGTAGCCGGCCCGCTTCATCCCCTGCACGAGGTGGCGCGAGTAGTCGGGCATGCCGAACCCGCGATGGGCCAGGCCGAGCTGGCCGCAGGAGTGGGGATACATGCCGGTCAGGAAGCTCGCCCGGCTGGGCGAGCAGGTGGGCGCGGCGGCGAACGCCTGCCGGAACAGCACCCCCTGCCCCGCCAGCCGCTGCAGGTGCGGCGTCGGCACCGCGTGCCCGTACGGCTGCACGAAGCGGCCGGTGTTGTGCGAGTGCAGGAAGACGATGTTGGTCCGGCTCATGGCGTGATTGTCGGCAGACACCGGGAACAGTAGGCTAAGGCTAGGTGGCACATGAAGTACCGCGTCGTCCTGATCGAGTCTGAAGAAGGGTACGCGGTGCGTTGTCCTGCGCTGCGGGGGTGCCACTCGCAGGGAACTACGCTTGAAGAGGCGCTTGCGAATATCAAGGAAGCGATCCGTGAATGGCTGGCAGTCGAGGAGCAGCAACTCACAGAGCTCAAGGTCATCGAGACTGAAGTTGTGGTCTGATGCCCCGCATCGCGGGAGTCCCTTACCGACAGGCCGTGCGCGTCCTCGAGAGACTCGGATTCCGCGTCATAATCCGTGAATTCCTACACGATGGGTAGCGATCGCGCGCGATGTGGGTTTGACCCCGGACGAGTTTCGCAAGCTGTTGTAGGAATACCCGAAACTTACTGATCTCTAAGCTCCTTCGCTCCTTCGGTACCCTTGGTGCATTCAGCGACGCGACCGAAGCGTTCGCGCGCGGAATAGCGCATCGCCATGTGGCGACGTTCGGCATAATACAACGGGCATGCGAGAATTCCGGAAACCCGAGCTGAGCTGGACGGCACGTGAGGAGCGGAGCGGCCGACGCCCCGGCGGGGCCGCGTCGCGGGATGGCGACCTCTTCAGGCCGCCCTGCGTGTCCCTGGATCTCGAGGTCGGAAGGGACGACGGGATCCATGCCATCGGCGCAATACGGGCGGATACCGGCCGCCGGCTGACGCATTCGGGCGGCGGCCTGGCCGCCTTGCTTTCGAGGCTGGACGATTTCGCCGAGGGCGCGTCCTTCCTGCTGGGACACAACCTGATCGCCTTTGACCTGCCCCACCTGGCGGCGGCGAAACCGGCCCTCCGGCTTCTGAAGCTCCCGGCCGTCGACACGCTGCGTCTCAGCCCGCTCGCCTTCCCCCGCAACCCCTATCACAGTCTCGTCAAGCACTACGTCGACGGCGGTCTGAAACGCGGCCGGGTGAACGATCCCGAGCTCGACTCCCGCATTGCGCTGAAGCTCTATGGCGACGAGTGCGACGCGCTGGCGAAGGCCGCACCGGACCTGCTTGCCGCATGGCACTGGCTGTGCACCCCCGAGCCTCGAGGCATGGACAGCGCCCTGGACGGGCTCTTCTGCCAGCTTCGAGGGCGATACCGGCCGTCGCAGACGGAGGCCGGGGCGGCGATCGGACGGCGGCTGGAGAACGCCGCCTGCGCGACCTGGGCACGCGATGTCGTTGCGGATGCGGACCAACTCGGCTGGCCGCTGGCCCATGCCCTGGCATGGCTATCCGTGGCCGGCGGCAACTCGGTGATGCCGCCCTGGGTCCGCCACCAGTTTCCGCAAGCGGGGCGACTGGTGCGCCGCCTCCGGGACACCGCGTGCGCCGATCCGGCGTGCGGCTGGTGCCGGGAGCGCCATGACGCGGGCAGGGAGCTGAAACGCTGGTTCGGCTATGACGGTTTTCGTCCCGAACCGGCGGATGCCGACGGCCGGCCCATGCAGCAGGCCATCGTCGAGGAGGCGATGGCGGGACGACATGTTCTGGGCATCTTGCCCACCGGGACGGGGAAGTCGCTCTGCTACCAGATCCCCGCGCTGTCGCGCTACCACAAGACCGGCGCGTTGACGGTCGTGATATCGCCCCTGGTCGCACTGATGGCGGACCAGGTGGCCGGCCTGGAGCAGCGCGGCATCGGCTGCTGCGTGACCGTCAACGGGCTGCTGTCGATGCCGGAGCGAAGCGACGCCCTGGACCGGATCCGGCTGGGAGACGCCGGCATCCTGCTGATCTCGCCGGAGCAACTGCGCTCGCGCTCCCTGCGGCGGGTCCTGGGCCAGCGCGAGATCGGCGCCTGGGTGCTGGACGAGGCGCACTGCCTGTCGCGCTGGGGCCACGACTTCCGGCCCGACTACCGCTACGTGGGGCGCTTCATCCGCGAGAAAGCGGGTGACGGACCGATACCTCCGATTCTGTGCCTGACCGCGACCGCCAAACCCGATGTCGTCGGGGACATCGCTCGACACTTTCGGAACGAACTCGACATCGAGCTGGCCGTGTTCGACGGCGGCGCCGAACGCGCCAATCTGGCCTTCGAGGTGATCCCGACCACGGGAGGAGAGAAGTTCCCGGACATCCTGCAGGTCCTGACGTTCCATCTGCCGCCCGACGCGCCGGGTGGCGCGATCGTCTACTGCGCGACGCGGCAGCAGAGCGAGGACGTCGCGGAGTACCTCAAGTTGAAGAGGGTCGCCGCGGACCGGTTCCACGCGGGCCTGCCTCCGGAGACGAAGAAGGAGGTGCAGCGGCGCTTCATCGCCGGCGAGTTGCGCGCGATCGTGGCCACCAACGCCTTCGGGATGGGGATCGACAAGCCGGACGTGCGGCTGGTCGTCCACGCCGACATACCGGGCTCGCTGGAGAATTATCTGCAGGAAGCCGGCCGCGCCGGGCGAGACCGCGACCCGGCTCGCTGCGTTCTTCTCTATGCGCCGGACGACGTCGAGGGCCAGTTCGACATGTCGGCGCGCTCGCGCCTCACCCGCGCGGAGATCCACGGGATCCTGCGAGCCCTGCGCAATCTCGACCGAAAGAAGCGCTTCGACGGAGAGGTGGTGGCGACCGCCGGCGAGATCCTGGGCGAGGACGATGAGAAGGTATTCGAACGCGACTCCGCGACCGACGACACCCGCGTGCGCACCGCCGTCGCCTGGCTGGAGGAATCGCAACTCCTCACCCGCGAGGAGAATGTCGTGCACGTGTTCCCGTCCTCGCTCCGGGTGAGCACTGTCGACGAGGCCGAACGGCGGCTCGCCGACGCAACGATCGCGACTGCGTATCGCAGGCAGCTCCTGCTGATCGCGCAAGCTCTGATCGGCGCGGACGCCGACGAGGGGGTGAGCACGGACGAGCTGATGGAGCTCTCGGGCCTGAGTCCGGAACGCGTGCGCGGCGCCCTGTACGACCTGGAGCGGTTCGGCATCGCCAGCAACGACACGGCGCTGACCGCGTTCATCCACACCGGCGTGGACCGCTCGTCGCGGAAACGCCTCGAAGAGGCGGCTGCGCTGGAGACCGCTCTCATCGAACACATGCAGGAGGCCGCTCCCGACCTCGGCAAGGGCGACAGTTCGTCACTCCATCTGCGTATCGCCGCCCAGGTGCTGAGGGACCAGGGTCTGGCCGATCCGCTGCCGGAACGGTTGTTCCGGATCGTCCGGGGCATCGCCTTCGACGGCAGGGGCGAGGACGACGGCGCGGCGGGCAGCCTCACGGTCCGCAAGCGGGACGCGGAGACCGCACGGGTCACGCTGCATCGCGAATGGGGTACGCTGCAAAAGATCGCCGGCATACGCCGCGACGCGGCCGGCCGCCTGCTCGAACATCTGCTCGACTGCCTGCCATCCGGAGTCCGCGGCACCGATCTCCTGGCAGAGACCACGCTCGGGAAGCTCCTGCAGGCGATCGAGTCGGACCTGATGCTGAAGAGCATGGTGAGGAACCCGGCCAAGCTGCTGGACCGCGCCCTGCTCTGGCTCCACGAGCTGGAGGTGATCCGCCTCAACAAGGGGCTGGCGGTGTTCCGCCCGGCCATGACGATCCGGCTGGAGCAGCGGAAACGGCGCGGATTCTCCAGGGCGGACTTCGAGCCCCTTGCGCTGCACTACAAGGGACAGGTGCTGCAGATCCACGTCATGGTGGAGTTCGCCGAGCGTGGTCTCGCGGCCATGAGCGAGGCGCTGCGCCTGGCGATGGACTACTTCGCACTCACGGAGGAGGGGTTTCTCGCCCGCTGGCTGCCTGGTCGGGACCGGGAGATCGGCCGGCAGACGACGCCCGCGTCCTGGCGCGCCATCGTCGAGAGCCTGGGGAACACGCTGCAGCAGCACATCGTGGCCGACGAGCGGGAACGGACCAACGTGCTGGTCCTCGCAGGCCCCGGTTCGGGCAAGACCCGCGTGCTGGTGCACCGCATCGCCTGGCTGATCCGCGTCAGACGGGAAAACGCCCGCGGCATCCTTGCGCTCGCCTACAACCGTCACGCGGCCGGCGACATCCGCCGCCGGCTGACGGAGATGATCGGCGAAGACGCGCGCGGCGTGACGGTGCTCACCTGCCACGCGCTTGCCATGCGCCTGGCGGGAGCGAGCTTCACCGGCCGGTCGGAGCGCCCCGACGACGCGACGTTCAGGGACGTGATGCGCCGTGCCGTCGCGCTGCTCCGCGGCCAGGAGCTGTCGCCGGAGGAGGCGGACGAGCGCCGCGTGCGCCTGCTCGCGGGCTTCCGGTGGATTCTCGTCGACGAGTACCAGGATGTCGCTCTGGAGCAGTACGAGCTGATATCGGCGCTGGCCGGCCGGACGCTGGAAGACGACGCGGGCAAGCTCACCCTGTTCGCCGTCGGCGACGACGACCAGAACATCTATGCCTTCAACGGAGCGTCGGTGGAGTTCATCCGGCGCTTCGAGGCCGACTACGGGCCGAAGCCCATCTACCTGACCGCCAACTATCGTTCGACGGCCCACATCGTGGCGGCGGCCAATGCGGTGATCGAGCCTGCGCGGAACCGCATGAAGGCGGGGCATCCCATCCGGGTCGACCGCGTGCGAGAGAGCGACCCGCCGGGCGGAGCGTGGGAGGCGCTGGACCCGGTTTCGCGCGGGCGGGTGCAGACTCTCCCGGCAGGAGGCGATCCGGTCGGCCAGGCGCGTGCCGTCATGGCGGAGTTGCTGCGTCTCTCGGAGCTTGCGCAGGAATGGGACTGGTCGCGGTGCGCGGTCATCGCGCGCCAGTGGGAGTATCTGGTTCCGGTGCGGGCGTTCTGCGAGGCGCATGACCTCCCCGTCCAGATGGCGAACGAAGAGATCCCGAATTTCTGGCGCCTGCGGGAAACTCGGGCGTTCGTCGAGTGGCTGCGAGGACGTGAAACGCGGATTGTCGACGGCGCGTCCCTGCGCGGGTGGGCCGACGCGAGGCCCTCCGATCCCTGGCACGATCTGCTGCGGCAGGCGGTGGAGGAACATGCGCTGGAAACCGGCGACGGAGAGACACCGGTGGACCATTTCATCGAGTGGCTGGCCGAGTGGGGCCGGGACATACGCCGCCGCGAGCGGGGACTGCTGCTGCTCACCGCCCATCGCGCCAAGGGGCTGGAGTTCGATCATGTGGCGGTCCTGGACGGCGGCTGGGACCGCGTGGGCCGTAACGAGGATCCCGACGCGCCGCGCCGGCTCTACTACGTGGCGATGACGCGGGCACGGCAGACGCTGACGCTGGCGAGGCTCGACGGCTCCCGGAGCTTCCTTGCCGAACTGGCTGACCATCCCGCCACGATTCGTCGCGAGGCTGCAGAGCTTCCCCCGTGCCCGAAGACGGTGGAGCATCGCCATGTCCGACCCACCCTTCAGGAGGTCGATCTGGGGTTCGCCGGACGGCGCCGTGCCGGCGATCCCGTGCACGGCGCCATCACAGCCCTGTCGATCGGCGATCCCCTGGACGTGCGGGTCGGAACGGACGGGCGTTGGACGCTGCTGGACCGGGCCGGCCGGACCGTGGGGCGCCTCGCCGGGTCGTTCAGGCCGCCGTCCGGGTCACGGTGCCGGTCGGCGGCAATGTTCGCGGTCGTGGGCTGGAGCCGGGAGGCGTCGGACCCGAAGTACCGCGCCGCCATCAGATGCGATGCCTGGGAGGTGGTCATGCCCGAACTGGTGTTCGAGCCGACAGGTGAGCGACCTCGGTGATCGGCGTCACTCCGACGGCCGCGGCGCGGTTCGAGGTGATCGCGCCCGACGGCAACAAGGCCTGGTCCAATCCGTTCGATCTGACCGCGCGCTGAGGGCATGATGGCAGTCAGAGAGACGCCACGCCGATGGCCGTTCCTGGACTGGTCGCTGGTGCAGCCCGGCTACCAGCACATGCCGCGCTCGCCGAAGTACGGCAACGTGCCATACGGGATCTCGATCCGATCGCAACCCGCGCAGCGGTCAGTCCCCTGGCTCCGTGCCGACAGGCCGTGGGAAGAGCAGGCGCTCGGCAAGTCGCAATCGCTCGTCTACGAGAACGGCACCTACCGGCTCTGGTATGAGGCGGCCGCCAGCGACTACAACTGGCGCTCTTCGGACCTGACCGACTACAGCCACCGGCTGTGCTACGCCGAATCGAGCGACGGCGTGAGCTGGCACAAGCCGAACCTCGGCCTGGTGGAGTTTCGCGGCGACCGGAACACGAACATCGTCTTCGACCGGACGCGCAACGGCGGCCGCGCCTGCCTGGGAGGAACGGTGTTCGCCGACCCGGTCGCACCGCCCGCCGAGCGCTACAAGCACATCTTCCTGGGCGCCGAGCCACGCACGTGGCAGATGCAGGGTGCGGTGTCGGCGGATGGGCTGCAGTGGACGCCGATCGCCGAGCCGCTCATCGACGGCTTCATGAGCGACACCCAGACCACCGCACATTACGACCCGGTACGGCGCCGCTACGTCGGCTACTTCCGCACGTGGATGGAAAGCGACGTCCCCAGCTCATCGTTCCGCTCACGCCAGTCCCGAAGGTCGATCTCCCGCGCCGAAACCGCCGATTTCCGGACCTGGACCCATCCTGAAACGACTGCCTATTTGGGCGTGGCGCACCATCCGTCCCACGATCTGTACACCAACGGCCACGCCCTCTATCCCGGACGGGATGATCTGCATCTGTTCTTCCCCGCCCAGTTCAGCCGCGAGAAGGACACGCTGCAGGTCCACCTGGCCAAGAGCCGCGACGGGGTACGCCTGGAGTACTTCGGCGACCGGCCGGTGGTGCCGATCGATGCGGACGGCGCCGGAGAAGAGAAGCGCGTCTATGCGGGGGTGGGCATCGTGCCGCACGGCACGGATACCGTGGCCGTGCCGTGCAGCCGCTGGCGCCACACCCACAACGAGGACACGGCGGAGGGATTCCGGGATGAGTACCAGGGCGAGTACTTCTGGGCGACCTGGAGCACCGACCGTTTCGCGGCCGTGGAGGCCGATGAACGCGGCTTCTTTGCGACACCGGTGTTCGACGACCCGCTGGCCGGGCTGTCGGTCAACGCCACGACCTATCCGTCGGGGGAGATACGGGTCCAGCTCACCGATGAGACGGGGGTGCCCATCGAGGGACATGAGTTTGCCCAGTGCGACCCGGTGCGGGGTGACGAGATCCGCCATCCGGTGACTTGGCGGGGCAGCCCCGAGATCGCGGTCCATCCCGAGAGGCCGCTGGTGATCCAGTTCCGGATGACGCGGGCGAAGCTCTACGCCTTGTACACGGCGTGACCCGTGTACGCCGGTCCGACCTGTACGGTTAGTGGTACAAGTCGTCGGCGTGCGGTAGACTTGGGGCGAACACGCGACTCAGGAGAATGAGGTGAGAACGGTTTCGTTCACGGAAGCCAGGAATGGCCTGAAGTCCATACTCGACGGAGTCGCCGGCGATGCGGACGTCGCCATCATCACGCGTCGCGATGCCGAGGACGCGGTGGTCATGTCGCTCGACTACTACAACAGCCTGATGGAAACCGTGCACCTGCTGAAGTCGCCCGCGAACGCAGCTCACCTCGCCGAGTCGATCGAGCAGTACCGGGCCGGCGACGTGGTCGAACGAGAGCCGATCCGCCCGTAAGCGATGGCGCGCACGTTGGCATGGACCAACGCGGCATGGGCCGACTACCTGCGGTGGCAGGGACAGGACAGAAAGACACTGCGGCGGATCAACCGCCTGATCGCCGACACCATGCGCTCCCCGTTCGAGGGGATCGGCAAGCCGGAAGCGCTGAAGGAGACCCTGACCGGCTTCTGGTCACGGCGGATCGACCAGGAAAACCGCCTGGTCTACGCCGTCGACGACACCCGCGTGACCATCATCTCCTGCCGCTACCACTACGAGCGGTGATGCCATGATCCTGGCTGTTCTGCGCCGGCTGCGGCTGATGGTGGTGACCCTGGCCGCCATCTCCGTGCTCTCGTTCCTGATCATCCAGGCGCCCCCCGGCAACTACCTTGACACCTACATCACGCAGTTGCGCATGCAGGGCGACGCCGTCGACGACGCCAGGATCGAAGCGCTGGAGGCCCGTTACGGCCTGGAGCGGCCGATGCACGTGCAGTACCTGAAGTGGATCTGGGGCGTGCTGCGCGGCGACCTGGGGCGCTCGATGGCGCACAACATGGAAGTCAACAAGCTGCTCGCGCAGCGGCTGCCCGCGAGCCTGGCGATCTCCATCCTGTCGCTGATCCTGGTCTACCTGCTCGGCCTGCCGATCGGGATCTACTCGGCCACCCGCCAGTACTCGCCCGGCGACTACGTGTTCACGTTCATCGGCTTCATGGGCTTGGCGATTCCCAGCTTCCTGTTCGCGCTGATCCTGCTGTGGATCACCTTCGAGACCACCGGCACGGCGGCCATCGGGCTGTCCTCCGCCGAGTACGCCAACGAGCCGTGGAGCTTCGCCAAGCTGATCGACCTGCTGAAGCACCTGTGGATGCCGGCCCTGATCGTCGGCACCGCAGGCACCGCGGGCCTGATCAGGGTGGTGCGCGCCAGCCTGCTCGACGAGCTGCGCAAGCTCTACGTCACGGTCGCCCGCGCCAAGGGCGTGGCCGAGCGGCCGCTCCTGTTCCGCTACCCGGTGCGCATCGCGCTCAACCCCGTGATCTCGACGATCGGCTGGACCCTGCCGGCGCTGGTGTCGGGCGAGCTGCTGGTATCGCTGGTCATGGGCCTGCCCACGATCGCGCCGCTGTTCGTGCAGGCGCTGATCAACCAGGACATGTTCCTGGCCGGCAGTGTGGTGATGGTGCTGAGCAGCCTGACGGTGCTCGGCACCCTTATCTCCGACATCCTGCTGGTCGCGATCGATCCGCGCATCCGGGAGGCGGTCTGACGTGGCCCTCTACGACGCGGCCGAGCGCGAGCAGGTCTCATCGCAGTGGCGGCTGATCCGCATCCGCTTCCTGCGCCACAAGGTGGCGGTCGCCGCTCTGGTGCTGCTCGGCATCTTCTACCTGGGCGTGCTGTTCGCGGAGTTCGTGGCGCCCTACGACCCCCGCCAGCGCAGCCCGGAACAGCAGTACTCACCGCCGCAGCGGATCCGCCTGTTCCACGAGGGCCGACTGACCGCCCCGTTCGTGTACGGGCTGTCGTCCGAGCTGGATCTGGAGACCTTCCGCTACGTGTACGAGGTGGACCGGGAAGGCCGGCAGCCGCTGGCGCTGTTCGTGCGCGGGGACCCATACGAGCTGTGGGGCCTGTTTCCGTCCGATCTGCACCTGTTCGGCGTCACGGACGGCAACCGGGCGTACCTGTTCGGCACCGACAACCTGGGGCGCGACCTGATGTCGCGGGTGATCCACGGCGGGCGCATCTCACTGTCGATCGGGCTGGTCGGCATCGCCATCAGCTTCCTGCTCGGCATCGTCCTGGGAGGGATCTCCGGCTACTTCGGGGGAACCGTGGACGTGGCCATCCAGCGCCTGGTGGAGTTCCTGCGCTCCATCCCCGACCTGCCGCTGTGGATGGCGCTGAGCGTGGCGCTGCCCCGCTACTGGTCGACCGAGCGGGTCTACTTCGGCATTGTCATGATCCTGTCGCTGGTCGGCTGGACCTCCATCGCGCGCGTAGTGCGAGGCAAGTTCATGGCCGTGCGCGAGGAGGAGTTCGTCACCGCGGCCGTCGTTGCGGGCGCGGGCACGGGGCGCATCCTGTTCCGCCACCTGCTGCCCTCCTTCGCCAGCTACATGATCGCCTCGCTGACGCTGTCGGTGCCGGGGATGATCCTGGGAGAGACCGCGCTGAGCTTCATCGGCCTGGGGCTGCAGACCCCGGCGATAAGCTGGGGGGTGCTGCTGCAGGAGTCGCAACGCATCCACGTGCTGGCCGGATCGCCGTGGCTGCTGATCCCGGGCGGGTTCGTGATCGTCACGGTGCTGGCGTTCAACTTCCTGGGAGACGGGCTGCGCGACGCGGCCGATCCGTACACCTCCACCTGACAAAAGGGAGGAGGGATCGGTCCCTCCTCCCCGGTTTCGCTACGGATACGCGTTCTATGACTTGAAGTAGAACTGCGCGGGCACCTCGTGGATGTGCTCGGCGATGATCGGATCGGGGATGTTCCCCAGCTTGAGGCTGGCGATTCCGTAGTAGTCCTGCCTCGGAGGGCGCACGGCGCCGATCATGTACAGCCCTTCCTCCAACAGCGCGAAAATCTCCATGGTGATAGCGATGCGTTCCTCATTGTCCGAAATGGAGATCGCGCGCTCGCGCAGCGCCGCGATCTGCTTCAGCTCATCCGGGGGCTCCATGCCCTCCGCGCCGTCCGTATTCAGCCAGGCGGCCCACTCCCTGCCGGGCGTGAACCAGGTGCCGACCGGTACGACCTCGCCCCGGACCAGCGGGTTCATCGGCCGGCCAGCCAGCCCGAACGGGAACATGATCAGGTCGAAGTCGTTGGTGTTGTAGATGCCGCCGAACGCGTCCCAGCTTCCGGCGCGGGCGACGGTCTCGATACCGATATCACCCCAGTAGCCGGTGTACAGATCCGCGATCTCGGCGGTAAGGCCGGACGGCATCGCGTAGATCTGCATGCGCAGGCGCTCGCCGTCGGAGCGCAGGCGGTAGCCGTCGCCGTCCCGCTCATCCAGACCCAGTTCGTCCAGGATGGCGTTCGCCTTGTCCAGGTCGTGCTCCAGGTAGATCTTGAACAGGTTCTCACCGTAGTACGGCGGGCCGGCCTCCACGGTCGGCTGCGACGCAACGCCCAGCCCCTTGTAGAAGGTCTGGTTGATCTCGTCGCGGTCGATGGCGTGTGAGAGCGCGATGCGGAAGCGCTTGTCGCTCTGCAGGTCCCGGAGCACCTCGTCCTCATGGGCGAAGTTGAAAATGATCAGGCCCTGCTCGCCCCCCGGCCACCAGTACTGGATGCGGCGATAGCCGGCGCTGTCGGCGTTCTCGTTGACCACCTGCAGGTTGGCGATGCCGCCCCACGGGCCGGGCGCCTGCAGGTCGGACTCTCCGGCCAGGATCTTCAGCAGCTCGGCCTCCCCGGGCGGAACGCCCTGCGAGTGGATGGCGTCGATGTAGGGAAGCTGGTTGCCGGCCGTGTCGATCTTCCAGTAGTAGGGGTTGCGGTTCATCACCAGCACCTGGTCGGTCTTCTCGTTCTCGAGCTTCCAGGGGCCGATCACCGGCGTCTTGGGGCTGTGCTGCGGGTTGTAGATCTCCTTGAAGTGGTCGGTCCAGGTCTCGAAGCCGTTCTCCTTCACCGCCGCCTCGACCTTGTCCATCGACGTGTGACCCGGGTGGAACTGTTTCAGGAACTCCGAGTGCGCGTAGTTGGCCGGCCGCCACCGCGCCATGAACTCCACGAACATGCCGGCCTGCACGTCCCAGGAGATCTGCACCGCGGTGTCACTGACCTTGGTCATCGTCCCCGCGTTGCCGCCGAACCGCATCTGCGACGGCGGCGTCGGGAACAGCTCCTCGTTGAGGCCGATCTCGTTCCAGTAGAACAGGAAGTCGTCGGCGACGAACGGCTTGCCGTCGCTCCACTTCATCCCCTCACGCAGGTGCAGGGTGATGGTCATGCCGTCCGCGCTCCACTCCCAGCCCGCCAGGGCGTTCGGGAAGATCGAGCTCATGTCCGGCGAGTACGCCGTGGCGTACTCCCACACCCAGTGGTCGCCGTTGATGATCGTGCCTTCGGGGCGCAGCTCGCGCAGCACGCCGCCGTACTGGCCGATCTCGTCCACGGGCTCGACCACCAGCGGGTTGCTCGGCAGCCGTTCGGTGAGCGGCGGCAGGTCGCCGGCCGCCACCATGCTGGCCAGCATGGGCGCCTCGCTGAACGAGCTGATCGCCCCGTGCATGCCCTGCCACTCGTCGAGCTGGTGCACCTCGGAGTTGGTGTCCATCATCTGCGCCATCGCCAGCGATGGCACGATCAGCAGCGCCACGGCCACCGCGATCGGTGCGACGCGGCGCAGCAGGTCGATTCTCATCCGCATAGGTACGTTCCTCCTTGTCGGTTGAACCGGGTTCAGCCGGTTGGATCGAATGGCTCCGAGTCTACGCTCCCCGCGTCGGGGTGCCAAGGACGGACTCCCCCTCACGACCAGACAAACACCTCCGGATCATCCTCCGAGTAGCCGATGAACACCGCCAGGACGACCCGCGGCGAGGAGCCCTCCAGCGCCGGCACCTCGTGCACCAGGCGGGTGTTGAAGAAGTAGAGGTCGCCGGGCTGCAGGTCTACCTGGTAGTGCTCGACGGCGTTGGCCGCGGCGTAATCGGCGAAGGCGTCGGCCTGCAGGCACGGCTCCAGCTCCGGCGTCCACAGGCAGCGGTGCAGGATCGACTGCGCGATCCGCCCCCCGGAGCGGCTGTTCTGCAGGCACAGCACGCCCGCGAACTGATGTGCGAAGCGGCTGACGGCGTAATCGAGCCGCCGCTCGTGCTTGCCGACATGGTCGACGTGCGGTTGGTAGCGGTGCCCGGCGTAGTGGATGCGGAAGATCGCCGGCCCGTAGGCGCGCCCGCCCGGCTCGTACGCCGTCGTGACCCGCTTGCCCGCCGCCAGCTCCGCCAGCCGGTCATAGACCAGCTCCACCGGGTCCGGATGGCCCGCGAACAGGGTTGCGAACAGCTCCCGGGTCTGCTGCGCGTGGGCCAGGAACCCCTCCCGGTCGGCCGCGCGGTTGCTCAGGCTGGTGCCGATGTCCACGCGGCGCGGCTGCACGCTGTCGGCGTCCAGCAGGCTGGCGTCCATCAGCCCGCGCGCCACGAAGCGGTCGATCAGCGCGGCGCAGTGCTCCGCCGGATACGCCCCGCGCAGGACGATCGCCGGAACCTCTGCCCGCGCCAGCGACGCCAGCGGATCGGCATGCTCCGCCAGCACGCTCCCCACGTCCGGTTCCGCCGCCGTCCAGCGCATGCGGCATGGTACCGCGCCGGCCGTGCGTCCGCATGCGCCAGGTGTATTGGTCGTCTTGATTGAGAGCGACGTCGATCTGCCCCAGGGGCTCGGCTTCACATCCCCCAGATGGTGACCGGTACGCCATCTCCCGACGGCGCGCGGCGGAAGATCTTTTCCGACCAAGGTCGTTTCCGTGTGCGGTCGAACACGATCAGGTGGCCCGCTTCCGCCCCGCAGCGGTCCGCGTAGCCCCGGGTTTGCGCCAGGCCTTCGGCCACGGTCCGCTCCAAGCCCTGCCGCAGCACCTTGCACTCGACGACGAAACGGCGCTCCCGCCCACCCTGCGGCCAGACGATCAGCAGATCCGTACGCCCCCGCCCCAACGCGTACTCGCGTTCGATCCGCCCGCCGCCATTGACGATCCGCTGCAGGTGCGCCTGCAGCAGCAACTGCGGCCCCGCCTCGTGGTACTGCTCGAAGCGATGCACCCAGTGCTCGGAGTGTTCGCGGAAGAACGCCTGAAACGCCGCGATCAGCCCCGCCACGTCCAGCCCGCCGTCGGCGCCCACGTACCACGCCATCCGCTGCGGCAGGCCCGCCTGCACCGCGTCGTTCAGATGACGAGGCACCACCTCGGCATAGATGGGGTTGGCGATGTGCGGCGTGCCGTCCGGCTCCTGCGCCACCAGCCCCAGGTCGCAGACGTAGGCGACGTCCTCGGTCGACCACGCCTGCTCGTCGGCGCCGGTCAGGATCGGCTCCACCACCCGACGCACGCGCTCCTCGCACAGCTTGTTGGCCAGGTCGTCGATATGCGTGTCTCGGCGCAGGATCAGACGCTCCTGCGCCTCCAGGACGGCGTCCGGGGTGATAGGTCGGGCGCGGTCGCGTCCGGGCTCGTGGCGGAAGCATGCGTCGTAGCACAGCGCGTTCACCAGCCATGGCTGGCCGGCGGTCCGCGTGCCGATCTGTTCCAGCGCCTCGTCCGTGAACGCCTGCCCGGTCGCCACGGTGTGCTGCGCCAGCAGCGTCCGTATCTCCTGCACGGAGAAGTCGCCGAGCCGCAGCGACTCGGACTTGATGTTGAAGGCGCTGCCGCCGAGCACCAGTCGGTCCTCGGCGGACGAGTGGATGCGGTAGTCGCGCACGTCGCGCACTCCGCACAGGACGATGCTGTGCGGGAAGGCCGCCGGACGCTGGTCGTAGCCGGTGCGAAGCTGGCGCAGCACCGACAGCAAGGTATCGCCGACCAGCGCGTCGATCTCGTCGATCAGCAGCACCAGCGGGCGCGCGTCCGCCATGCTCCAGCGCGCCAGCGCCTGGTGCAGCGCCTGCCCCGGCCCGACGCGCTCCAGCAGGGCCGGCCAGAGGTTCTCCAGGGTCTCGTCATGCAGCGTCACGCTGGCCCGAAACGCCAACTGGGCGAGCACCGTGCGCACTCCCTCCGCCACGTTCTCGCGCATCGCCTGACCAGCCTCGACGTTCGCGTACACGCAGCGGTAGTCCCCGGCGGCGCCGCCGTTCAGCAGGTCGCGCAGCGCCAGCAACGCCGAGGTCTTTCCGGTCTGGCGCGGCGCGTGCAGCACGAAGTACTTCTTGTCGCGGACCAAGCCGAGCACGGTGTCGAGATCGATTCGTTCCAGTGGCGGGATACAGTAGTGGTCCTCGCTCACCACCGGACCTTCCGTGTTGAACGTGCGCACCGTGGCTATCGTCTCAAGGTGTGGTATGGCTGTCGAACACGTTGTGTTTCGCCGCGAGCGGACCGGTCACGGCGTGGGAGACCTCAGGAGCAAAGGGAGGACATATCAGGCTCATATGAAGGCGGGCAGGCGGCTGCGGCCACACGCGCTGCGGTGGTAGATTGCGCGCCAGTCATGAGCTCACTGCATCCGTACCATCCGCCCTCCGCCCGCTGCCGCGCCGGCGTCGCCCGCCGGGACGTGACGCCGCCAGTCGGAATCCAGAGCCGCTCCTTCGGCGCCGCCCTGCACGAGACGGCCGAAGGCGTCCACCGGCCCTTCACCGCCACCGCCCTGGCCCTGGCCGAGCTGGAAGGCGACGGCGGTCCGATGCTCCTCCTGGCCGTCGACATCGGCTGGCTGGAGAAGGACGAGATGGCGGAGTTCCTGGACGGGGTGCGCGAGCCGCTCGGCCTCGACGAGGGCCGGCTGCTCATCGCCTTCTCCCATACCCACTCGGGCGCGAACCTGTCGAGATCCATGCGCGACCACCCCGGCGGCGACAAGATCCGCCCCTACTTCGAGCGATTGATCGGCCGCTGCACGGAGGCTGCCGCCGAGGCTATCGCGAATCTCGTTCCCGCATGGCTCAGCTTCGGCTCCGGCACCTGCGACCTGGCCCAGAACCGGGACGCGTGGGACGAGGACTCACAGCAATTCGTGACCGGCTTCAACCCCGACGGCGAAGCCGACGACACGGTGCTGGTCGCCCGCGTCAGCGCCGACGACGGCAGCGTCCTGGCCACGCTGGTCAACTATGGCTGCCACCCGACCACGTTGGGGCCGACCAACCGGCTGCTCTCCCCCGACTACGTCGGCGCCATGCGCGAAGTGATGGAGGACGCCTTCGGCGCCCCCTGCCTGTTCCTGCTCAGCCCGTGCGGCGACACCGGTCCGCGTGAAGGCTTCGTGGGCGACACCGCCGTCGCCGACTCCAACGGCCGCCGCCTGGGCTTCGCCGCCGCCGGCGCCGTCGAGTCGTTGCTCCCCGCGGGCACGCAACTCCGGTACGACGGCCCCATCATCTCCGGCGCCACGCTCGGCGCCTGGAAGCGTACGAAGATCGACCCACCCGCCGACGACCGGTCACCCGTGCTGCGCAGGCGCATTCTGAGTATCGACCTGCCGATCAAGCCGCACGAATCACCGGACGCCCTCAAGGCAACCCACGACCAGGCCACCCGCGACCTGGAAGCCGCGCAAGCCTCCGGCGACCCCATTGCCATCCGCGACGCCACCGCCCTGCGCGAGCGCGCCCGCCGCCGCCTCCTGCGCGGCCCGACCCTCCCCGACGGCGGGACCATCCCCTTCGACCTCCACCTCTGGCGGATCGGCGATGCCTTCCTCCTTTCGGTGCCCGCCGAGCCCTACTCCGTCCTCCAGAACGAGCTGCGAGCCCGCTTCCCCGACCGCCCCATCTTCATCTCCGTCGTGACCAACGGCATCCTGGCATACCTCCTGCCACGGGAACGGTATGGCAAGGACCTCTACCAGGACTGGGTCTCGTTCCCGGGACCGGGTGGCCTGGAGCTGGTAGTCCAGACGGCAGCCGCCGAGATCGCAGCCATGGCCGAAGAGTAAGGTGATGCGCGGTTACGACGGGTGCCAGCTTCTGCCCTAATCCGTTCGACCGATGATGGCTTTGCCGTAGTCGTCCAGCTCCAGCGCTCCACGTACTCGGCCTCGGTCACGGGCCGGATGGCACCGGGATAGCGGGTTGCGGCGGCGTACCTGGTCAACTCGCTGGCTCGCCGGATGGCGCTCGGAATCGTCTCTCCTCGTTCCGCGAGCAGAGACAGCAGGTGGTCCAGGTCATGCACGTAGGGAAACTCGATGCCGCGTGCGATCATCAGGGCCTTGATCGCCTTCTCCGCCGCCTGCTGGGCGCAGAAGCACAGGTTCGAGGTAGACTTCGGCTGCACGGTTCCGGGCGTGAGCCAGGTTGCTCCGAGCCCGGTTCAGCCACTCGCGAGGGTCATCGTGCGGGAACGCTCACACCGCCTTCCGAGCACGTTGTGGTCCTCCTGCGGCGCGGCGAGTGCGTCAGGGCCACGTTGACGAGCGGTGCCCGGATCCCGTCGTCGGGACGCGGGGCGCCTCCGTTCAGTTCGCGGTGCTCCGGAATTCACTCGCGCACCTGCGTTGGCTGCTTCACTCCCTCGACGGTCAAGTAGTAGTGCTGCACCTTCGTCACCTCGCGCCACTGCAACCGCGCGCGCCGCGCTCGAAGCAGTAGTGCTCACCGGTCGGATCGGCCTCGGCCGGCGTCGGCTCGCCGAGCAGCCGGCACAGGTCGATGAAGTGCTCCTGGGCCGCCGAGCGCTCCTTCAGCTCCGAAGAGCGCCACTTGGCGATGAACTCGCCCGCGGTCATGGCTTCACCGATGCGATGCGCCGAGCCCGGAGAGATGTGGCTACAAGTTGATGACTTCCCGAACCCGGTTCTGACCAATGCACGGAACCATGGCACCTCAGGTGCGGAACTCCTGAGCGACGGCGCTCCTGGTGCGCAGGTCGCCGCCGTAGATGTCGAGGAATCCCTGGAAGAACGCGCGCGTGGCGTCGGGGAGCTCGGCCATCAGGGGCGAGAACGGGATCCAGGGCTGGTCGGAGAAGTAGTCGAACAGGTGCTCGCGGTCGGAGGTGTAGGTCAGCATGAAGGTGCGGCGCCGCTTGTCGGTGTGGTAGCGGCCGCGGTGCAGGCCCAGGGCCTCGAAGGCAACGGCGTCTCCGGGACGCTGGTGGATGCGGATGGCGCCCGGCATCTCGTTGGAGCGGCTGTTGGCCTGACCGTCGGCCAGGCGGATGCGGTACTCCTCGTCGGTGTCCCAGCGCAGGTGTGAGCCGGGGACGTACTCGACGTCGGCGGTCTCCACCAGGGCGATCTGGAGCTGGATGCCGTCGGGCCTGGTGCGGGTGGCGACAACGCTGCGCTGGTCCTGCTCGTCGGGTTTCAGGAACTGCACGTCGCGGTGCCACGAGCCATCCTCGTGCGCGGTCCTGGGCTCGAACCACAGGGTGGTGGCGCGGAACACCGGCTCTCCGTCCAGCAGCTCGCGGGCGAAGGCCAGGATGCGCTCGTCGGCGATCAGGTTCATGAGCGTGACGAACTCGCCGGGGTGGTCGCGGAAGTATCCGGGGTGGTTCAGGTGGCGCATGTTGTGGCGGTCGGGGTCGCCGGGCTTGCCGTCCTCGGCGCTGGCGGCCAGCCACTGCCGGCGGACGCGCTCGGTGATCCGCAGCAGGTCTGCGACCTCGCCGGACGACAGCAGCGAGCGGTACACGCAGTAGCCCTCGTCCGTCCACTGGTCGCGCAGGGATCGGAGCCCGGTCTGCGTCACCGCGGTGCGCCGTCCATCAACGCGTCGAACTCGTCTTCCGACATGAGGTTGTCGTCGCGGTCGAGCTGGTAGGCGATCGCGTAGGCGGCGCGGTTGACGCCGCTCAGGTTGGGCTCGCCGCGGTGCCAGACGTAGTTCGTAAAGAAGTAGGCGTCGCCCGGCCCGCCGGAGATCAGATCCTCCTGAGAGTCATCCACCACGTCCAGGGCGATCCGCTTGCGCTGGTACTTCTGGCCGTCGCGGCCGTGCTGGGCGACCTGGTCCCAGTACTGCTCGTGGAACTGGATCCGCCAGCGGGCGTGCGTGCCGGGCAGAAAGCCGAGCGCGATGGCGTCGGGCGCCACCTGGTCGAGGGCGATCCAGCAGTTCAGGCACACCTTCGGCCGCAGCTTCCAGTAGAAACAGTCCTGGTGGTAGAAGCTGCGCCCAGCCTTGAACACCGACGGCTTGAAGATCGTCTGGTCGGTGTAGCGCTTCACCGGTCCGCCCAGCAACGCCTCCATGGCGCCCACCAGCTTGGGATTGCCGGTGAAGTCGTCGAACACGGTTTCGATGGCGGACGGAAGCTGCAGGGATCCGGAGCGGTAGTTGCCGCCGGGGGTGTCCCGGTCGTCGGGGTCCCAGGTCTGCAGGTGACGGTGCGGCCACCCGTAGTCGTGGTGGCCGTTCCAGAGCTCCTCCATCCGGGCGCGCACGGGCACGGTCTCCGCCTCGTCGAACAGGCCGCGGACGATGCAGTAGCCGTCCCGCTCAAGCTGCTGCTTGTGTTCTTCGGTGACCATCCAGGCCCTCCTTCGCGCGTACCGGCCGAGTATACACCCGCGAACGAGCGGCCCGATGCTCTCAGGCGGCGATGGCGGCGCATCCCCGGCCGTGCCATCATTCACCTGATCCCGAGATGCCGCCGCGCGTGTGATGAGCAATCCCTGGCCCCGCATCCCCTACGGTGAAGCCGACTTCCGCCGCATCCGCCTCAACGGCTGGCTGTACGTCGACAAGACGCGCTTCGTCCGCACCCTCGAGGACGAGCGCTACGTGTTCTTCATCCGCCCGCGCCGATTCGGCAAGACCTGCTGGCTGTCGCTGCTGGAGAACTACTACGACCGGCGCTGGGCGCACGAGTTCGACACCATCTTCGCCGGCACCGACCTTGGCCGCGAGCCGACGACGGAGCGCCATCGCTACGTCGTCCTGCGCTTCAACTTCTCCGCCGTCAACGACGCCCTGCCGCGACTGGAACGGAGCTTCGAGACCTATTGTCACATGGAGTTGCGCGGGGCGATGGAACGCTTTCCGGACCTGTTCCCGGAAGCGGCGCGGCAACGCATCCTGGCCCCGGACGGGATCACCGACAAGCTCGGCGAACTCTTCCATCATGCCGGCGAGCACGACGTGCCGCTCTACGTGCTGATCGACGAGTACGACAACTTCGCCAACACCATCCTGGCCCACCACGGCGCCGAGGCGTACGAGGAGCTGACTCACGGCGGTGGCTTCTACCGCAATTTCTTCGCCACGCTGAAGACCGGCAGCGAACGCAGCGGTGGTGGACTGGAGCGGCTGTTCATCACCGGTGTGTCGCCCGTGACCATGGACGACGTGACCTCAGGCTTCAACATCTGCACGAACCTCAGCCTGGAGCCGACGTTCAACGAGATGCTGGGCTTCACGGAGGCGGAGGTGCGCAGCCTTGTGGAGCGGTACCGCCGCCACGGCGCGTTCAGCCAGGATGTCGACACCGCGCTGGGCATCATGCGCGCGTGGTACGACGGCTACCGCTTCACCGAGGAGGCCGAGACCGCCGTCTACAACACCGACATGGTGCTCTATTACCTGCAGAAGTCCCTGCCGAATCGGCAGGTGCCCACCTATCTCATCGACACCAACGTGCGCATCGACTACGGCAAGCTCCGCCACCTGCTGGTGGTCAACCGCCGCAGCGCCGAGGGCTCCGCGCGCCTGAACGGCAACTTCGACCTGCTGCGCGGCATCATCGGCACCGAGTCCGCCGACGCCCGCATTCAACCGAGTTTTCCCCTCAAGCGGCTCATCAAGCGGGAGAACTTCCTCTCCCTGCTGCACTTCTTCGGCCTGCTGAGCATCCGGGAGATGGTGGACGGCCTTCCCCGGCTGGCGATTCCCAACCAGACCGTGAAGCGGCTCATGTACGAGTACCTGCGCGAGGCGTACGAGGACGCCGGGGCGTTCGATGTCAACCTGTACGAGTTCGGGCAGCGGATGATGCGGATGGCCAATCAGGGCGAGTGGCGGCCGGTGTTCGAGTTCCTGGCCGAGGCCATCGCCGCGCAGACCGCCATCCGCGACTTCATCGCCGGCGAAAAGATCCTGCAGGGGTTCCTGGCCGCCTATCTGAGCGTGACGGACTACTACGTGTTCCGCAGCGAGGCGGAGCTCGGCAAGGGTCACGCGGGTATCAGCCTGGAGCCGTTGCTGGCGCGTTTTCCGCACCTTGAGCGCGGCTACCTGATCGAGCTCAAGTATCTGCGCCGGGGCGCATCGGCCGGCGAGGGGCGCATCGCGGCTGCCGCCGCCGAAGCGAGCGCCCAGCTACGGGGCTACCTTGCGGACGAACGGCTCGCGCGCCAGTACCCGGGCGTACGCTTCACGGGCCTCATCCTCGTGTTCCACGGTTGGGCGCTGGTGGTCTGCGAGGCAGTGACACCAGCGTGTGGCCCGTGATTCGGTGCCGATCGCCATCATCTGCCCCCGTATCCCATCTCGTCCCAGAGCTCCCGGGCGCGCGCCTTCGCCGCCGTAGTCGGCTCGCGGGTCGCCGCGATGCTGGGCGGCGCATCCGGCGGCTCGGCGCCGTCCGGCCACGGCGACCAGGTATCGTCCTGGTACCTCTTCCGCTGCGCTTCGTCGGCGAAGTCCGGGACCTCGACCGGCTGGCCGTCCTGCAACGCGCTCCGCCACGCCAGGATGCCGACCGAGCTCATCGCCACGCCCCGGTAGACGTCCAGGAACGGCGGCTCGCCCGAGCGGATCGCGTGCGCGAAGTGGTAGTTGGTCCAGAAGTCGCCGCCGCCGTGGCCGGCCCGCTCGGCCAGCTCGGCATGCTCGGGCCAGTCGGGGAGGTAGGTGCGCTCCAGCGGCTGATCGGGCCAGCGGTTCCACGGCTCGTGCCAGACGCGCACCTCCCCGGGACCGAAGTAGCCCGGGCCGCGCGCGATCTCCATCGCCCCCCGCGTGCCGTGCACGCGGTACCAGTTGCTGTGTCCCGGCAGCACCAGGCCGAAGATCCGGAACACCGAGCCGTCGTCCATGCGGCAGAGGATCACCGAGCCGGGATCGCTGCGGCGCATGCTGAGCTCGTCGACCTCCGGGGCGGCGATGGACAGGCCGTTGACGATCCTCGGCATCGCCCCGGTGATGTAGACCAGCGGCGCCAGCGCGTGCGTGCAGTAGTAGGTAGACGGCAGCCAGTTGCGCCAGTGGTGCTCGCCCGGCGCCAGGCGCAGGCGGGCGTCGGGCGCCATCGGGTGGTTGTACTCGCCCTCGGCATAGGTGGCCCGGCCGATCTCGCCGGTGCGGTACAGCCGGCGCATCTCCTGGCTGAACACGGTGTAGCAGTAGTTCTCGGCCAGCATGTAGACGCAGCCCGAGCGCTCCGCCGCACGGCAGAGCGCCACTCCTTCAGCGATCGTGCCGTTGGACGAGGTCTCACTGAGGACGTGCTTGCCGGCGTCCAGCGCCTTGACCGCGAACGGCCCGTGCTCGTGGAAGTAGTTGGCCAGGATCACCGCGTCCAGGTCGTGCTCCAGGAACGCGTCGTAGTCGGTGTAGGTGGCGACCCCGTGGGTCCGGCCAGCGGCCTGCAGCCGTTCCTCCCACGTGTCGCAGATGGCGACCAGCTTCATCCCCACGGCGTCCGTGGCGCCCCTGATGAAGCTCTCGCCGCGGCCGACACCGATCACGCCGACGCGTATCTCACCTTCGTGCATGGAACCTCCCCGATGCGCCGTCAGAGTAGCCGATACCGCTGAACGGTCGCGGCGTAGCCGATGCCGGTCTGCCCGAAGCCGTTGCCGGTGTACCAGCAGCGCAGCCCGCCGTCATGCGTAACCACTGCCGCGTACGAGCGCTGGTGGTCGTCGAAGCTGCCGGCGGCGCCCACGCCCAGATCGCCGTCGGGTCCGGAGGCCGTCCAGGTCCAGCTCAGGCCGTCGTCGCTGACCAGGCTTCGCACGCGATACGCCGTGCCGAAGGTGTTGACCCACATCGTCCAGCCGCCGTCGCGGCGCAGTACGAACGGCTTGGAGGCGATGTATTCGAACGGCTCGGTCGCGAATCCGCGGGGGCTCACCATCAGGCCGTCCAGCGGCTTGGTCCAGCGGACGCCGTCGGTCGACTCGGCATAACCCACGCCGATGTGCGGAATCACGTCTCCGTGGCCGGTCGCCACCCCCGCGGGTTTGGGCGAGTAGTCGCCCAGGGCGGTGTAGTACATGCGGAGGACGCCGCCTTCGGCGACCACGCAGACGCTGCCGGTCCCCTCGTGATCCCATGGCCGGTCCAGCGCCAGCACCGGCGACTCGCCGGCGTGCCGCCACGTGCAGCCGCGATCATCGCTGAGCGCCAGACCGGTCGTATTGGCCAGCTTGCCGTCGGCCCGCGGCACGCCCCATGCTCCGTAGTACATCAGCCACGGTCCGTTGTCGCGCGGCACCACGAACGGAAAGCTCGGGCCCTGGTCGTTGTAGGCGGTGCCGGGCTGACGCTCCAGCACCGCGCCCGAGGAGCGCCAGTCGTCCGGAGCGTCCACCCGGGCGACTGCCACACAGATGCGATGGAAGCCGTCGTCGCCGGTGCCCCAGTAATACATGTGGTAGTCGTCGCCGAAGCGCAGCACGTGCGGGCTCGAGGCCCGGCGGGCATCCACGGCTCCGCCCAGCCCCGGAGCAACGACAGGGGCCACCGACGGAACCCTCCACCGAGCGGGCGTCGGCGCTACGGTCACCTTCTCAGACGGGCAAGCGAGCAGGCGGGCTGCGTGCCCGCCTGCTCGCATAGAAGATCGATCCGCGTCGGGATCGGCCGGCTCCCTAGTTGCCGACCAGCTCTCCGTAGCGCTCGTACTGCTGTTGGCGCACGGCGATCACTTCCTGGGCGCCGAGCTTGTTCAAGCCGTCGACGAACTCGTCGAACTTGCTCAGCGGCTCCTGGCCGGTGACGAACTTGTCGAACCACTCCGTCCGGTAGGTGTTCAGATCGGCCTGCAGGCGGTTCAGCACCTCCTGCTCGTCCAGCGTCGGCCGCACTTGCGGGAACGACGGCGACCGGTAGTACTTCTGGTACGCGTTGTTGTTGTCCAGGACCCACTGCGGGTTGCGGAAGTCCCAGGCATAAGCCCACTGCAGGTGGGCGTACGGCGGCTGGCTGCCGCCGATCTCGCGGAGCCGCTCGTCGAACGGCTTGTCCTCGCTGCCGATGGTCTCGATCTCGCCGTCGACCATCCGGTAGGTGTCTCCGATGATGCCGAAGTTCTGCAGCATCAGCGCTTCATCGCTGTTGCGGATGAAGTCGATCCAGTGCATGGCCACTTCCGGCTGCTTGGCGTCCTTCGTGATCCCCATCTGGTCGCCGCCGTATCGCTCGCGCTTCACGAAGAACTTGTCGCCGTACGGCCCTTCGATGGGCGGCCCGTTCACGAAGACCGGGATCGACGCGTCGGGCTTTCCGGAGGGATGGGCGCCCGAGCAGATCCTGGCGAAGGTGGTCCAACAGGAGATCAGCCCGACCTGGTCGTTCGAAACCTTCTCCAGGGTCTCGGTCCAACTGTCGGTGGCGTACGCCTTGTCGAGCAGCCCTTCCGTGTAGAGCTGATTCAGCCAGGTGAGTTACTCCTTCATCCGCGGGCTCTGAAAGATCCAGAAGACCTGTCCGTCGTCGTCGACCAGGTAGTCGGTCATGATCGAGTACTCGAACCCGTAGAGGTTGCCGAGATACCGCAGATAGCCGCGGCCGGCGGCCGGCGTCAGGGGAATCTCGTCCTGCTTGCCGTTGCCGTTGGGGTCATCGTCCCGGAACGCCCGTAGCGCCGTCATCATGTCCGCCTGCGTCTCCGGCATGTCCGCGATGCCCACCGCTTCCAGCCACAACACGTTCCACAGCGGCCCGAAGGACAGGTAGTTCGGCAGCACGTAGTTGCCCACGCCGTAGATGTTTCCGTCGGGACTGGTGTCCAGGATCTTGTAGATGCCGTTGGTGCCGGTGTTCCACCACTTGTTGATGTTGGGGGCGTGCGTCTCCAGCAGGTCGTTGAGCGGGATGATCAGCCCGTCACGGCCGTGCTGGCCGATGTCCCCCAACAGCGACATGTTGATCACGTCGGGCAGGTCCACGGCGGCGGCAAGGCGCGCCTTCATCACTTCCGCGTAGTTCTTGACCTGGATGTTCTCCCACTCGACGTGCACGCCGCTGAGGCGCTCCAGCTCCTGGTACACCGGCAGGTCGTTGCTGGCCGGCTGCAGGCTGGCGGCCCAGCCGGTGTGCGTGGCCACGTGCAGGGTGGGCAGCTCGCCGGGCGCCATCCCTTCCTCCGTGCCCGCGCCGAACGCGCCGGCGGCAACCAGGGTCAGCACCGTCCCCAGGACGGCCATCCTCGATAGTTTCATCTCGTTCTCCTTCCTTACGTTCCGTCGTTCGGTGGTTGTCGACTGGTCCACCAACCACTTTGCCGGACCGCCCTCCTGACGGCCGGATCTACCCCTTGAGGGCGCCGATCAGGACGCCCTTGACGAAATATCTCTGCAGGAACGGATACAGCAGCAGGATCGGCAGCACCGCCACGATCATCACCGCGAACTTGATCTGCACCATCGCCATGACGCCCTCTCCCTGCTCGCCGGTCTCGAACTGCTGCACGGCCTCCGGCGACGCCTGGATCAGCACCCTGCGCAAGTAGATCTGGATCGGCTGCAGCTCGGCTTTCGGCAGGTAGAGCAGGGCAGGGAAGAAGCTGTTCCAGTGGTTCACCCCGTAGAACAGCACCAGCACGGCGATGATCGGCCTGGACAGCGGCACCACGATCTTCCAGACGATCCGCCATTCGCCCGCGCCCTCGATGCGGGCACACTCGAACAGGTCTTCCGGCAGGGTCTGAAAGAAGGTGCGGCAGATGATCAGGTTGAAGGTGGCGATCAGCGTCGGGATCACGATCGCCCAGCGCGTGGCGTAGAGCCCGAGCTTGACCACCAGCACGAACAGCGGAATCAACCCGCCGGAAAAGAACATGGTAAAGACAAACAGGAACATCAGCACGCGGCGCGCCGAGAAGTTGCGCTTGGACAGCGGATAGGCGGCCATCACCGTGAAGACCAGGTTCAACGCCGTGCCGACGCCGGTATACCAGATCGTGTTGTAGTAGCTGCGCAGCACGACGGGATCGTTGAGCACCGTCCGATAGGCGTCCAGGCTGAACCCCTTCGGGAGCAGAAATATCTCCCGGCGCACCACCGCCACCGGATCGCTGATCGACATGCTGAGCACGAACACGAACGGATAGAGCGTGATGACGAAGGCGATTGCCACGCCGATGTAGACGAGGGCATCGACGACCACGTCCTCGATCGTGAGCGCCCTCCTGACGCCGAGCCTCCCCGTCATGGCGAGCTCACCAGAGCGACGTGTCCGTAAAGCGGCGCGCCAGCCGGTTGAAGACCACCAGGAATACCAGGTTGATGACGTTTGCGAACAGCCCTACGGCGGAGCCGAAGCCGTACTTGCTGTCGATGATGCCGCGGCGGTAAACGTAGGTGGCGATCACGTCGGCCACCTCATAGGTGGCCGGCGTGTACATGAGCAGGACCTTCTCCCAGTCGACCGCCAGCGCTCGTCCCAGGTTCAGAATCAGCAGGATGATGATGGTCGGCGCCATCCCCGGGATGGTGACGAAGCGGATCCGCTGGATGCGCGAGGCGCCGTCAACCTCGGCGGCGTCGTAGAGCTCCTGGCTGACGCCGGCGATCGCGGCCAGGTAGATGATCGAGCTGAAGCCGAAGTGCTGCCAGATGCCGGAGCCGATGTAGAGCGGCCGGAACCAGCTCTGCAGGCCCAGGAAGTTGATCGGCTCGCCGCCCAGCGACTTGATGACGATGTTGATGATGCCGTTGTTCGGCGACAGGAAGGTGACCAGCATGCCGACGATGATCACCAGCGATATGAAGTGCGGGAGGTAGCTCACGGTCTGCACCACCCGCTTGAGCGGCAGCACCTTCATCTCGTTGAGCATCAGCGCGAAGATGATCGGCACGGGAAAGCCGAAGACGATGCTGTAGAAGCTGAGCAGCAGCGTGTTGCGCATCAGCCGCCAGAAGTAGAACGACTCGAAGAACTGGATGAACCACTTGAAGCCGACCCAGTCGCTGCCGAACACGCCGCGGCCCATCTTGTAGTCCTGAAAGGCCAGGACGATGCCGGCCATCGGCACGTAGTGGAAGATGACGAGGTAGACGACCGGCAACGCCATCATGGCGTACCAAGCTCGTTCGAGCTTGATCCGCCTCCACAACGCAACCAAGGGAGCCCGTCTGGTCAGGGTGGAAGCCGTGGACACGGCGTTCCGCATGAGAAGCCTACTGTGGCCCCCTCAAGGAGCGCTGTCAACGCACGCACCCGGCCCCGGTGCTGCCGAGCGTGCGTTAACTGCCTTGCCGGTCAAGCGTTATCGGTCGTGCTGGTCCTGATCAGGAGGCGGTTCCTGCCGTCCTCGTAGCGGTAGCTGACCTCGTCCATCATCTCGCGGACCAGGTGGACGCCCAAGCCGCCGACCGGGCGGTCGTCGAGCGCCGCGTCCGTATCGGGGACCGGAGCGTCCTGAAGCGGATCGAAGAGCGGGCCGTCGTCGGAAATCTCGATGGTGACGGTGTCCGCGTCGCACGCCACGATGACCTCCAGTTCGCTCGCCCCGGCCTCGCGGCCGTGGGTCATCACGTTGAGGGTCATCTCCTCGAGCACGAGGTTCATGCGGAACAGGAAGTCCGGCGGCCACCGCTCGCGCTCTCCCAGTTCCTCGATGGCATCCGCGATGTCCGAAAGCCGTTCAGGGTCGGCTTCCAGCTTCAGATGCAGGTCGGCGCTCACGCCCGGAGCCTCCCCCGTTCGCGCCGCCTCCGGCGCGAGCGCCTCATGCGCGGCTCTCGCCGCCGCGCGGAGGTTCCGTGCGGCCGGTGGTCGCCCCCACGGAACCCATCGATGTCAGGCGCTCACCGCCTGGGTGGCTTCCTCCCTGGAGGCGTGCACCTGGATGATGCGGTCGAAACCGCTGATCTCGAACACTTCCTTGATCGACGGCGAGAGCGCACAGATGGCGAACTTCGCCTGCTGCCGCTGCAGCTTCCGGGCGAGCAGCAGCGTCGCCCGCAGGCCGGAACTGCTGATGTAGGTAAGCTTGTCCATGTCCAGGACCACCGCGGAATCGTCGTCGCCGACCACTTCCTCGAACCGGTCCTGGAATTCCTGGGAATTGCTGCCGTCGATGCGACCGTCGACGGCGACGATCAACGCGCTGCCGTCGCGCTCACTGCTGATTTGCACTCATCCTTCTCCCGTCATGCGGCGCCCGCCGCGCCGCGTCGTGGACTTCGATGGTAGCCGAACTCCATCACTCGGGTCGACCGGAGGTTCATGCATCGTCATGCGTCGACCCGTTTGCGCAGCGTGAGCCGATTGCGCTCGCCCACGCGCATGTAGGACACCTCGTCCACCAGCGAGCGGCGCATCAGCCCCGCTCCCAGGCTTGCCGGCTCCTCCGCTTCGCCCGGTCCGCTCCCGTCCGCCAACGCGGGCTCCTCCAGCGGATCGTAGACGCCTCCGTCATCCTCCACCGTGACCTCCGCCACGCCGCCGTCGAACGTGGCGGACACCGCGATCTCGTATTCGCTGACCGCCGACAGCCGCTCGTCGATCGCATCGATCACGACCGCCTCCAGCGCCTGCCGGAGGTGCCCTGCGCCGGTCTGGCCGATGCCGGCGCTCTCGGCGAACGCCCGCATCTCCTCGCCGATGCGGGACAGGTCCGCGCGGTTGTTGCGCAGCGAGAAGCGCCGGACCGCGATCTCGTCCTCGACCGTCTCGCGGCCGAGGACGACCATGGTGACGTCGTCGAACTGAGCCGCCTCGCCGGCGAACTCCTCGATCGATCGCAGCATCATCTCCAGCGTGTCGCCGGTGCCGCGGCCGGCGCTGTCCCGGAGGCTCTCCTCCATGCGCTCGTAGCCGTACTCCTCCTCGGTCACGTCGGCCGATTCGGGGATGCCGTCGGTATAGACGAACAGCTTGCCGCCGGGCGGCACGCTGACCGCCGCTTCGTCATAGGTGAGCCCGTCGAACATGGCCAGGGCGACGCCCCCGGTCAGCGGGATCCGTTCCACCCCTCCGTCGGTCACCAGCGCCGGCGAGTTGTGGCCGCCGTTGGCGTACACGAAGCTGCCGTCGCGAACGTCGAACACGCCGTAGAAGACCGTCACGAACATGTCCCCGGCGGTGGCCTCGACCAGGGTGTCGTTGACCATCCGCAGGCACTCGCCGGGACCGTGCTCCACCTGCCGGGCGGTAGCGCGTATGACCGTGCGCGTGACCGCCATGAACATCGACGCCGGCACGCCCTTGCCGGCGACGTCGCCGACGACGACGCCGATGCGGTTCTCGTCCAGCCGGAAGAAGTCGTAGAAGTCGCCGCCGACTTCCTTGGCGGGATGCATGGCGGCCTGGATCTTGACACCCGGCGCCTCGAAGCGCTCGCCGGGCAGGAACGAGCGCTGCACCCGGCTGGCGATCTGCAGATCGCGTTGCAGGGCCATGTACGCGGTCCTGGTGCGCAGCGCCTCCTGCAACTGGGCCACCAGCGTCGTCAGCCGTTCCTGCTGGCGGCCGACCCGGCTGGTCATCTTCTGGAAGGCCAGTCCGATCATCTGCAGCTCGTTGCCGCTGTCGTTGTCGCCGGCCGCGTCCACCTCCACCGTGGCCGCCGGCGCCTGCACCTCGGCAAGGTCGTTGAGGATGTCCCGCCGCTCCTCCTCGTTCAGGGTGTCGGCAAGGCGAGTCATCTCGCCCTGAATGAACCGCTCCTGCTGGCGCCGGCGCAGCAGCGCCCGGCGGCGGTGCCGGCGCAATGTCAGCGTCTGCGTACGGAACGCGTTCACGGCGCGGGCGATGCGCGCCACCTCGTCGTCCGACTCCTCCTCGCTGACCGCAACGGTCGCCTGCGTGTCGCCGCGGGACAGCGCGTCCAGCACGACGACGCCCTCGGTCAGACGGGACAGCGCGCCGCGCAGGTAGAGGGTGAGCCCGACCAGCGAGGCGAGCACGAATCCCGCTCCCGCCAGGGCGGTGATCAGGCTGACCCGCCGCTGATCGGCGTAGACGGCGCTGACGTCCTGCACCGTGACCACGCGCGCAACCAGGTTGCCCAGCTCGGCTTCCAGCGGAAACGCGGCGTGCGAGAATACCTGGTCGCCGCTTCGGACCGGCTCGGATGTGCTTCCCGGCAGCCATCCCGTCTCGCGGATGAGCTCCCAGATCTCCGGATCGGTCCCCACCAGCAGGCGCCCCCGCCGGTTCACGATCAGGGCCTCCGCGCCAGTGTCCTCCTTGAGCTCGGTCAGCGCCTCAATGATGTCGGTCGCCAGGATGGCTACCGCGAGTGTCGCGCCCTCCGCGCCGTGCAGGGGCACGCCGACCGACAGCGTCACGTTGCGCTCCGCGTCGATCGCCACGCCGCCGCCGGTCCATCCCCGCTCGATCATCCGCGCCAGCGCCTCGTCGCTGGCAGCCGCCGCCGGCTCGAACGCCGGCTGCGAGGAATACAGCACTTCCCTGCCGGGTGAGACCAGGTCCAGGCGAGTCACGCCGCCGGCGCGCCGCAGGGTGCTGAGCGCCGCCTGCGCCGCCCGAGAGATCTCGCCGCGGTCCCCGCCGGCCAGGGCATCGCGCAGCGCCCGGTTCTCCGCGACGATCGGCGTGCGCTCGCGCATGCGCTGCACGCCGGTCTCCACGATCTTGCTCCAGAGTGCGCGGCTGCCGGTCATGGCGGTGCGGTCGAGCTGTCCGCGCAGCGCCTGCTCGCGCTGGGTCCCGGCGAGCACCAGGCCGGCCACCATCACCGCCATGAACACGACGACGATGATCCCGATACGCGCCTTGAGGCCCATCGGACCTACTCCACCACCTGCGCCACGCGCAGCAGATCCAGCGGAGGATAGATCCCCAACTCCAGCGCGACCGACATGCGGATCACCAGTGAGAACCGGCCGAGCGAGCGGACCGGGAGGTCCTCCGGCGGCTCGCCATCGACCAGAATCCGCTCGGCCTGGGCGCCTGCCAGCTTGCCGACCAAGTAGTAGGGGCTGACGAAGCCGAGCATCGCCTGGGAACCCACGAAGCTCGCCTCGGTGCCGGCGAAGACCGGTATGCCGCGCGCTACCGCCGCCTCCGTGATGCGGACGTCGTTGCGGGTCACGAACGAATCGGGACCCATGTAGAGAAACTCGGCTCCGTCGTCCGCCAGCCCGTTGACGACCTCGGTCAGCCGGCCGGGATCCGGCCTGCCGTCGGCGTCGAGCGGTGCCGGCGCCTCCAGCAGCTCGATGCCGCGCTCCGCGGCCTCCTCGCGGAGCTCCTTGATGTTGATCTCCGAGTTGCGCTCCAGGGAGTTGTAGATCACGCCCAGACGCTCGACGGAGCGGTATTGCAGCAGGGCGTCGAGCTGTTTCTTTACCGGCGGCAGAAACGCCGTGCCGGTGACGGAACGGCCGGTCGAGTCGAAGCTCTCTACGATGTTGGCCTCGATCGGGTAGGCGACGATCGAGAATACGCCCGGTATCCCCTGCACGTGCGCCGTGGGGTCCGCGGCTTCGCGAGGCCCCAGGATGCCGAGCGTGGTCGAGGTGCCGAAGGTATGCACCAGGTCCGGCCGGGCGGTGCGTATCTCGGCGACGATCACGGGGATCCTGCCCCGGTCCTGCCCGAGGTTGCGCAGCGTGTAGCGCACCGGTATGCCGCGCTCCCGCATGTGGGCCCGGAAGCCGTGCTCGACGTCGGTCTCGCCGCGCCACACCACCAGGAACACGTGGAACGGGTCTTCCTGGGTCCGGGCGCCGGCCGGTGCCTGCGCAGCCACTACGCCGGCCAGTGCGGTGATAGTAGCCGCCGCCAGCCAGCAGGATGCCCTGCGCCCTCTCACGCCGCCTCCCTCGCCGGCGTGCCGGCACGGCTCATCACGACATAAACCGCCGTGCAGATCAGCACCAGGACGCCGACGGCGAGCATCGCCTGCCCATATGCCGTGGCAGCCGCCACCGCCCCTACCACCACCGCTCCTCCCGCGGTGCCGATCCGCTCCAGGGTCCGGAACATGCCGACGATCCCGCCCGCGCTGATTCCCACCTCGTCGCTGGCTTCCTGCGCGATCTCCTGAATCACGGCGAGCTGGGGCACGGTCACGATCGCGAACCCGCTTCCCATCAGTGCCACCGACGCGAGCACCAGCCCGGTCGCGTCCGCCAGCGCAGGCAGCGCACACCCCACGCCCAGGACGCAGTTGCCGGCGATCATCAGCAGCCGCGGCCGCCTGAGCCGGTCCGCGGCGCGAGCGACCAGCGGCGTGACGACGACGCAGGCGATGCCGTACACCATCATCACCCGGCCGATGTTCGACTGCGTGTTGTCGAGGAACTCCAGGTAAAGCGGCACCAGATAGAAGAACAGGCCGCCGAGCACGAACTTGCTCGGCAACGCGGTGAATACCGTCACGGCCATGAACTGGCGGTGCCCGAGCAACCGGAGCCAGCCGCGCAGGCCGCCTTTCCCGCGGCTCACGCGGCGCACGCCCCCCGGGTCGATGGTCACGAGCGCTGCCGCCGCAGCGACCGCCGCGAGCGCTGCGGCGACCAGCAGGGTGTCCCGGTAGCCCAGGCGGCCCGCCAGCATTCCGCCGATCGCCGGGCCGCACACGAAGGCCGCGAACACGGCCCCGAGAAAGCCCGACATGCCCACGGCCCGGTTCGAACGTTCGGAATGCTGGGCGACGTACGCGTGGGCGGAGATGAAGATGATGCCGTAGCCCAGACCTGAGAGAGTCCACCACAGCAGTCCTTCGACGATCGTCGACGCAAACGCCGTGCCCAGGTGTCCCGCCACGGACGGGACGATGCCGGCGATGAACATTCCGCGCGGAGGGATGCGGTCGGTCAGCGACCCGATCATCGGGGTCGCGATGAGCACCATGGCCATGAACGCCGTGATCGGCAGGCCGATCGCCACTTCGCGGCTCAGGCCGGCGATGGGCACGTATATGTCATTGAAGAACAGCGGCAGGAACGGACGCGAGATCTCCTGTGCCAGCATGAACAGGAAGAACGGAATCCGCACGTCCATCGGCGAGCGGGAAACGAGCGTGTTCTCCGAGCCGGGCAACGCGAAGCGGAAGCGCGCCCGGATGTCGTCGAGCACGTCGCGGATGCGCCTCTGGACGCCGCGGTCGAGCTGCACTTCGTGCGCGTCCTCGGCCTCCTCCACCAGGTCCGCGAACGCGGCGTTGATGCGGTGCAGCGCGGCGTTGATGAGCTGCCCGAAGCGGCCCACCTCGTCCCGGTGGCGCACGCCGAAGCGGCTGCCGAAGTCGCCCCTGGCGCTGAGCTCCAGCAGGCGATCCACCAGGCGAATCGGCCCCGAGACCCTGACCACCACCAGGGCCACCAGCAACTCGATCCCGATCAGCAGGGTGACCAGCAGCACGGTGCCGATGTCCAGGCGCAGTGCCGCCAGCTCGGAGCGCACCGCCCCCTCCTGCACCCGCACCCGCAGGGACGCCACCTGCCTCCCGTCCTCGAGCCTGACCGGCAGCTCCACCAGCTCCCCGCCTGCGGCGTCCCGGAGCGACTCTGCCGCGATGCCCCGCGCATAGAGCACGGCGCCGCTCGGATCCAGGACGGCCACGTAGGTGAAGTCCTCGTTATCCGCGAGCACGCCGTCCAGGAACTCGTCCATCTTCACCAGCGAGCCGAGCGGGATGCCCAGCGACACGGCGTAGCCGATCTGTTCCGCCACCAGCTCGCCGGCGACTTCCGCCTTGCGCCGGACCTCGGGAAGCAGGGTGTCTTCGAAGGTCCGGGCCAGCAGCAACGACAGGGCCCCCTGGGAGAGGATCAGCAGCAGCGCCGTCAGGCCGGCCAGCCGCAGGACCACGCTGCGGTAGACGCCCCGCTCGGATCTTTCCGGGGTCCGGTCCGGCGCGCTGCCGCGGACACCAGCGGAAGCCGAGCTCATCGCGCGCTGCCGGCGCCGACCTGCCGGCCGGCCTCCCGCGCGATCCGGCGGATCTCCTCGGCCCCGTTGGAAACCGCTCGGCTGGCCGCCTCCGTCGTCTCCGCGAACCGCACGGCGTGCGGATCGGGGTCCATCCCGGCATGGATCTCGATCCCCGGATCGATGGGCGCCTGCATCGCATGCAGGCGCTGCCGCAACGGCCGCGTCACGAACACCGACAGGACGGCGCCGAGCAGCACGAACCCGACCACGACCGCCGCGCACAGACCGGCGATCCGCAGCGCCATGTCCTGCACGTTCTCGTCGAACTCCGCGCGTGAGAAACGCAGCGCGAGCGATCCGACCACCTGCCCCAGGCTGTTCTCCACCCGCAGGCCGACCACGTGCGCGTCCGGCTCCAGCCGCGACCAGACCGGCTCGCCCGCGTTCCACGCGGCAACCCAGTCCTCGGACACCAGGTCACCGCGCAGGCTCTCGTCGGTGCCGTAGAGGACGATCCCGTGCTCGTCGAACATCTCGATCGAGAGCACCTGGTCGTGCTGCTGCATGCTGTCCAACAGGTCCCCGTCCACGCCCGGCAGCGCTTTCAGGGCCAGTCCCAGCGCAAGCGACGCCTCTATGTTGTGCCCGATGTCCTGCAGCACGAGCGCGTGCCGGTCGCGCAGCAGGCCCTCCAGGTACTTCCGGTACTCGTAGTGGTTCAGCAGGCCCGTCAGGGTGACGGCGGAAGCGAGGATGAAGCAGATGCTCGCCGCGACGCGGGGACGCAGGCTGAAGCGAACCGCCGGCGATTGCGGTTGACCCGTCGCTGCGGCATCCCGCATGGCCCCGGACGGTGCGCGCCGCATGGAGCCGTGTCAATCGAATGCGTCATCGCGCCCTTCAGGCGGTTCCCACGGAAAAGCATGAGCGTTCTTGCGAATCGTGCATGTCGGCCCCGGAGCGCAGGACGTCGCCGCCGGGCTCGACAGTCGGCGAGTCTCAGGACTCGCCCAGGCCCAGCGATCCGGCGCGCTCGGCCTGCCATGCCTCCACCTCCGGCGCACCGACGTCCCGGCGGTGCCAGAGCGCCCAGTTCAGGCAGGCGATCAGGTCGTCCGGATGCTCGACGCCGATCCCCAGCCGGACCAGCCGGTCCACGCCGATGCGCCGGACTTCCTCCTCGGCGGTGAAGTACTCCGACACGGAGCGATGGTGGTTGAGCTTCGTGGCCAGCCCGTCGAAGCTCAGCGCGTAGCGCAGCACCCCGCACATCGCCAGCACGTCGCAGAAGTGGCGGGTCTCGTCCTCGCCGGCGTCGCGCAGCCGGAAGCTCACGATCGAGCCCGGCTCGGTGTAGTGGCGATCGATCACCGCGGCGTCCGGATGGCCGGGCGCTGTGGGATGGAACACCGCCTCCACCAGCGGATGGGCGGCCAGAAACGCGGTCACCGCCCGCGCGGTGGCGCAGCGCCGCCGGAAGCGCGGCTCGGCCTGGTCCAGGCCGTCCAGGATCGCCGTGGCGCGCCGCCAGTCGGCGATGCCGCCGCGCATCGCCTGCAGGTCCATCACGCCGTTGAGCAGGCGGACGTCGTCGGACGCCAGATAGCCCCACATGTCGCGGTCCTGGCCGGCCAGCGCCTTGGTGCCCGACACCGCCGCCACGTCCACGCCCTCCCAGCGCAGCGCCGGCTCCGCCAGCCCCCACGGGCTGGCGATGGTGCTGTCGAGCGCCACCACCAGCCGCGCGCCGCCGGCGGCGCGCACCTCGCCCACGGCGCGCGCCAGCGCCTCCGGGTCAACGGCCCGCATCAGCGGGTTGGTGTAGGTCTCGACGAACAGCAGCCGCGTGTCCGGCCGCAGCGCGGCCGCCAGCCCCGCGTAGCTCAGGTCGTCCACCAGGGTCAGCTCGCCGCCGAGCAACGTGGTCAGACGGCTCAGGTACGCCTTGCTCTTGTTGTACACGCCGCGTGCGCAGGCCACGTGGTCGCCACGCTCCAGCACTGCGTCGAACAGCAGCGCGCACGCCTGCATGCCGGTGTCGGTGAGCACCGCCGCCTCGGCACCCTCCAGCTCGCGCACCCATGCCAGCAGCCGCCGCGAAACCGTGGTGCCGTAGCGCCCGTAGATCTGCGGCTGCTCCGACCAGCACGCGGAGCCCAGGAACATCAGCTCCTGCTTGCGCTCCTGCCAGCGGACCATGGGGCCGCTGCCGAGCAGGTCGAGCTGGATCGTCTCTCCGTCGGGATGCAGGTACGGGACGCCGGTGCGGCGCATCGCGGCGTCGATGCCCGAGTGCAGACCACGGGTGGCGGCATCCATCGCGGCCAGCCGCGGCCGGTCCGGCGGCGTTCCCGCCGGATCGAGATAGGCGCCGGTCACCTCCCGGTCATGAAGCCTGGACGAGGTCGCACGCCTCCGCCGGCATCCAGTGCGCGTCCTGGCCAGCCCACTTGACGTTGCAGCCGAGCGGGTTGGTGAGCTCGACCGCGACGGGGTTGCCCGCCAGCAGCGCATCGGCGGCGTCACGCAACTCGTGCGTGCGCGCGTTGGCGGCGTCGCGGGGATCGTCGTCCATGCGGCCGGTGTAGCGCAGCCTGCGGTCCGCGTCGAACAGGTAGTAGTGCGGGGTACGCAGCGCGCCGTACGCCAGGGCGACGCTCTGGTCCTCGTCGCGGGCGTACACGAACTGGAAGTCCTTCTCCGCGGCGCGGGTGACCATGTGCTCGAACGAGTCGTCGGGATGGTTGTCGGTCTCGTTCGAGTTGATCGAGATCATGGCCACGCCGCGCGGCGCATAGTCGGCGGCGAACGCGTTCATGCGGTCCTCGCTGCCGATCACGAACGGGCAGTGGTTGCACGAGAAGACGACCACCAGCGCGGCGCTGCCGGCGAAGTCGTCCAGGGTGTAGGTCTTGCCGTCGACGGCGGGCAGGGAGAAGTCCGGCGCACGGTCGCCGATTTCTAGGGTAAAGGCCATCGGTTCCTCCTTGGGCGTCTCTGTCGAGGTCGAGTATTCCCCGACCTCGGCGCCGGTTCAACTGAAGCCCCGTCAGGCGGACGTGATTCCTTCGTGCGGCCAGACCAGCACCGGCCGGCGGGCGGCGGTCGCCTCGTCCAGGCGTCCGATCGGCGTCGTGTGCGGAGCGGTGCGCACGAGCTCCGGCGTGTCGGCCGCCTCCGCCAGGATGGCGCGCATGGCAGCCACGAACTGGTCCAGGGTGGCCTTCGACTCGGTTTCGGTGGGCTCCACCATCAGCGCCTCCGGAACGATGAGCGGAAAGTAGATGGTGGGCGGGTGGATGCCGTAGTCGATCAGGCGCTTGGCGATGTCCAGGGCCCGCACCCGGTGCTCCTGCGCCTGGCGGCGGGCGCTGAAGACCACCTCGTGCTTGCAGACGCGCGGATACGGCACCTCCAGCACGTCGGCCAGCGCGGCCCGCACGTAGTTGGCGGCCACCACCGCCAGCCGGCTCATCGCGGCCAGCCCGTCGCCGCCCAGCGACCGCAGGTAGGCGTAGCCGCGCACGGCGTTGTTGACGTTGCCGTAGAAGGCGCGCACGCGGCCGATCGAGTCGGGCCGGTCGTGGTCGTGCCGATACGTGCCTCCGTCGCGGCTCACCACCGGTACCGGCAGGAAGCGCGCCAGCTCTCCGGTGACTGCCGTCGCGCCCGCTCCCGGACCGCCGCCCCCGTGCGGGACGCTGAAGGTCTTGTGCAGGTTGAAGTGCAGGATGTCGGTGCCCAGGTCGCCCGGCTTGGCCACGCCGACCATGGCGTTCATGTTGGCGCCGTCCATGTAGACCAGGCCGCCGGCGTCGTGCACGGCCGCGGCGATGTCCGTGATGCGCTCCACGAACAGCCCCAGCGTGTTCGGGTTGGTGATCATCAGCCCGGCCACGCTGTCGTCCAGCGCATCCTGAACCGCCGCGAAGTCCAGGTTGCCGTCGGAGCCGGTGGGCACCGTGCGCGACCGGTAGCCGGCCATGGCGGCGGTGGCGGGGTTGGTGCCGTGCGCGGAATCGGGCACCAGCATCGTCGTCCGCCGGGAGCCCTGCGCCTCGTGCCAGGCGCGGATGATGAGCGCGCCGGTCAGCTCGCCATGCGCGCCGGCCGACGGCTGCAGCGACACGCCGGGCAGCCCGGCGATCTCGCCCAGCCACTCCTGCAGCTCCCAGAGCAGCCGCAGCGCACCCTGCACCGTCGCCTCGTCCTGATAGGGATGGATCTGCGCCAGCCCCGGCAGGTCGGCGATGCGGTCGTTGATCTTGGGGTTGTACTTCATGGTGCAGGAGCCGAGCGGATAGAAGCCCTGGTCGACCGAGAAGTTGCGGCGCGAGCTGTTGGTGAAGTGGCGCACGACCTCCGGCTCGGACAGCTCCGGCAGCGGCAGCTCGGCGCGCCGCAACTCCTGCGGCAGCGCGTCTGCGCGCGGCACGTCGAGCGGCGGGATCTGCACGCCGGTACGCCCCGCGACCGAGCGCTCGAACAGCAGCGGCTGCTCCGGCAGCAGGGCAGCTCCGGACACGCCGGGGGCGCTCATGCGACCGCCTCCGCCACGGCTGCCACCAGCCGGTCGATGTCGGCCCGGCCGTTCAGCTCGGTCGCGGTCAGCAGCCAGCAGCCGTCCAGGCCCAGGTCGAAGCGGCCCAGGTCGAGCCCGCCGACGATGCCGTGGTCGGCCCAGAGCCGCCGGTTCAGCTCGGCCGGCGGCAGCGGCATGCGCACCGTCAGCTCGCGGAAGAACCGCCCCGAGAAGCGCGCTTCGACCCCCGGCACGCGGGCGAGCTCGGCGGCCAAGTAGTGGGTGCGATGATAGCACTGGTCGGCGACCTCGCGGAGCCCGGACGGGCCCAGTGCCGCCAGGTAGATGGCCACGGCGGTGGCGATCAGCGCCTCGTTGGTGCAGATGTTGCTGGTGGCCTTCTCGCGCCGGATGTCCTGCTCGCGCGGCTTGAGGGTCAGCACGAATCCGCGCCGGCCGCGCTCGTCGCGGGCGATGCCCGCCAGGCGGCCCGGCATCTGCCGGACGTTGCGCATGGAGGTGGCCAGCAGGCCCACGTAGGGGCCGCCGTAGAACAGGGGTATGCCGAGCGGCTGCCCCTCCGCGGTGGCGATGTCGGCGCCCAGCTCGCCGGGCGGGCGCAGCACCGCCTGCGCGACCGGGTCCGCCGACACCACCGCCAGCGCCCCGGCCGCGTGGGCCCGCTCGCAGAGCTCCGCGACCGGCTCGATCACGCCCAGAAAGTTCGGGTAGGCAAGCAGCACGGCGGCGATGTGGTCGCCGAGCGCCCGCTCCACCTCGCCGGGATCGGTGCGTCCCGACGCGCGGTCGAACGGGATGGTCACGATACGGAGGCCCAGGCCGGACAGGTAGGTGGCAAGCACCTCGCGGTACTCGGGATGCACGGCCTCGCTGACCGCGATCGTCTCCCGGCCGCGGCGCAGCCGGGCGGCCATGAGCGCCGCCTCCGCCAGCGCGGTGGAGCCGTCGTACATCGATGCATTGGCCACGTCCATGCCGAGCAGCCGGGCGACCATCGTCTGAAACTCGAAGATGGTCTGCAGCGTCCCCTGGCTCACCTCCGGCTGGTACGGGGTGTAGGCGGTGTACAACTCGCTGCGGAACAGCAGGTGCGGGATCACGGCCGGGGTGTAGTGGTGGTACGCGCCGGCGCCCAGAAAGCAGCTGTGCCGGTCGAGGGCGCTGTTGCGGTCGGCCAGGTCGCGGAAGGCGGCGGCGACTTCCGGCTCGCTCAACCCGTCCGGCAGGTCGAGCCGGGGAAACCGATGGGCATGCGGGACGTCCGTGAACAGCTCCTCGACGCTGGCGACGCCGATCGCCTGCAGCATCGCGGCGACCTCGGCGTCGGTGTGCGGGGCGTATTGCACGGCGGGCTCAGGCCGACTGCACGAGTTGCGAGTAGGCCTCCGCGTCCATGAGCTGCGCCTCCTCCGCTTCCGGTCGGCTGGGGCGGATCGTGACGAGCCAGCCGTCGCCGTACGGCGATTCGTTGACGAGCTGCGGCGCGGACTCCAGGGCACCGTTCACGGCCACCACTTCGCCCGTCAGGGGGGCGAACAGGTCGCTGGCCGCCTTCACGCTCTCGATCACGCCGAACGGACTGCCCTGCGTGAGCTCGGTCCCCACCTCGGGAAGCTCCACGTAGACCACGTCACCGAGCTCGTGCTGTGCGTGGTCGGTAATGCCGATCACGACCCGATCGCCGTCCGGCCGGGTCCATTCGTGCTCGGCGGTGTACCGCAGGTCCTTGGGGAACTCCATCATCGCTTCCTCTTACTCGGGCTTCCGCCTGTAAAATGGGCGCTGAACGACGGTGGCGGCCACCGGGCGGTCCCGGATGATCACGGCCAGGTCGCCGCCCACCACCGCGTGATCGCGCGCCACCAGCCCCATGGCCACGCTCCGCTCCAGCCACGGCGCATAGCCGCCGCTGGTCACGGTTCCGGCCGGCTCCCCGCGGGCGGTGGTGATCGTGAACCCCGCTCGGGCGATCGCGCGTCCATCGACCTGCAGGCAGGCCAGACGCCGCGCCACGCCCGCGGCTCGCCGGGCGGCGATGGCGGACGCGCCGACGTAGGTGTCGCCCTTCGACACGAACCGGCCGAGCCCGACCTCCAGCGGCGACACCTCGCGCGTGAGCTCGTGCCCGTACAGCGGGAACGACGCCTCCAGCCGCAACGTGTCGCGCGCCCCGAGCCCCGCCGGCTGCACGCCGGCGGAGGCGCCCGCTTCCAGCAGCGCCGTCCACAGCGCCTCCGTGCGGTCGGCGGCGACGAACACCTCGAACCCGTCCTCGCCCGTGTAGCCGGTGCGCGCCACCAGCGCCGCCGCGCCGGCCACTTCGGTATCCCGGCAGCGATAGATGCCGATGGCGGCAAGGTCGGTGGCGGCAACGCCCTGCAGGATCGCCTCCGCCCGCGGTCCCTGGATGGCGATCAGTCCCAACTCCGCGCTCCGGTCGCGCAGCTCGACGCCGCGCATGCCGGCGGCGACCCCGCGCGCGTGCTCGACCACCACGTCCGTGTTGGCGGCGTTGACCACGACGCGGTACCCGTCGTCCGCGAATCGGCCGCCAGGGCGGTAGACGATCACGTCGTCGATGACCCCGCCGGCATCATCGAGGATCAGCGAGTAGCGAGCCGCGCCGACCGCCAGCCGCCCGACGTCCAGGCAGGCCAGCCGGGCGACGCAGGCGGCGGCTCCGGGGCCGGCCACGTCGATTTCTCCCATGTGGCTGACGTCGAACAGGCCGGCCGCCGTGCGCACCGCGCGGTGCTCGGCGACGATCCCGGCGTACTGCACGGGCATGCTCCAGCCGGCGAACGGCACCATGCGCGCGCCCAGCCGTTCGTGGGCCGCATGCAGCGGGGTGCGAAGCAGCAGCGCCTGCGGAACGGTCTCTCTCGTCATCGGCGGTACGAACGTACCAGTCTGACGGCCCTGCCGGACAGACCTTACCGGCCGCGCCGCCCCGCGGGCCTCACAGCAGCGCCAGGAAGCCGCCGTCCACGTACAGCACGTGGCCGTTGACGAAGCTGGAGGCGTCCGAGGCCAGGAACACCGCCGGGCCCACCAGCTCGGTGGTGTCCCCCCAGCGGCCGGCCGGCGTGCGCTCGCGCAGCCAGGCGTTGAACGCCGGATCGTCGGCGAGCGGCTGGGTCATCTCCGTGACGAAGTAGCCGGGGCCAATGCCGTTGGCCTGCACCCCGTGCGGACCCCACTCCACCGCCATCGCCCGCGTCAGCATCTGCAGTCCACCCTTGGCGGCCCCGTACGCGGCGGTGCCGAGCCGGGCACGCTCGCTGATCAGCGAGCAGGTGTTGATGATCTTGCCGCGGCCCCGCTCGCACATGCCGCGCGCGACCCGCCGGCCGACCAGGAAGGGCGCCGTGAGATCGGTGTCGATCACCTCCTGCCAGGCGGCGGAGTCCAGCTCGACCATCGGCGCGCGCCGCGTCATGCCGGCGTTGTTGACCAGGATCTCGATCGGCCCGATGGACCGCTCGACGGCGCCGATCGCCTCGTCCCCCGCCTGCTCGTCGCGGGTGTCGAAGGGGCAGGCGTTGGCCTCGATCCCGTCCGCGCGCAGCCCTTCGATCATCTGATCGACGCGGTCGAGCCGGCGGCCGTTGACCAGCACGTGGGCGCCCGCCTCGCCCAGGCCGCGCGCCAGCGCGGCGCCGATGCCGGAGGTCGAGCCGGTGACCAGGGCGAGCCTGCCGTCGAGCCGAAAGTCGTTCGCCGTCATGAGGCGCATGGTAGCCTTGGCGCCGGGATTGAAACACCGCCAGGCGCCGGTCCCTATACTCCCGCTCCATGACAGCGTGGACGCGGATGGGAGTGGTGCTGGCCGGATTGATCGTGGTGGCCCTGGGTGCCACAGGCGAGAGGGCCCTCCGGCCGGTCGTCTACGACGTCACGGTGGCGCGCCTGGAGCACTACCGCGACGCGGATCTGCGGCAGATGACTCCGGCCATGGTGACGCGCCACGTGGACGGCGACACCTTCGAGGTCGCGATCGCCGACCCGGCCTACGGCATGCGCGCGGTTGAGCGCGTGCGCCTCATGGGCATCGACACCCCCGAGCGGGACGAGCCGCTGTTCGCGGAAGCGCGTGCGCACGTGGAACGGAGGGCTGGAGCCGGACCGGTGTACCTGGCGTTCGATTTCCGGCGGCGTGACCAGTTCGACCGCCTGCTGGCGTTCGTCTATTTGCCGGACGGCACGCTGCTGAACGCCGAGCTGATCGAGACCGGGCTCGCCGCCGTCTATCGCGGCGATGACCTGATGTACTTCCTGCCCCAGTTCGAGGACCTGGAGCGGGAAGCCCGATCGCGGGAGCTCGGCGTGTGGCGGGGCAAGGCCCGCGCGGGCGTGATCATCGTGGATGTCGCCAATCAGAGCCGCCACGAGCATGTGCTCCTCCGCAATGACGGGTCGGGCCCTGTTGACATCTCCGGGTGGTGGATCTGTGATGACGACGGCGATCGGTTGGCGATTCCGGCCGAAGTCGTGCTGGCGCCCGGCGACACACTGGCCGTGGGCAGCGGCGCGGGCTGCGTGGACACCCATCACCCCTGCCTGCGCGTTTCGAAGAAGAACATCTGGGGCAACCCCGGCGATGTCGCGTGCCTCAAGGATCGCTCCGGGAACGTCGTCGATGCCGCAGCGTACGGGAACCAGGCCGGTGACACCTGCCCGTCCTGACGGCACGCCGTCCGATTGACGACTCCGATTTGACGGCCCTGCGGGCCGAACCTACCTTCGGCCGGTGAGCACCGCGGAGCCACCGCCCGAGCGCCGCGTGCTCAGCCCCGCGCAGCGGATCGCCGCGCAGCGCACCTTTCACATCTTCACCCTGTTCAACGTCTGCTCGTTCCAGTGCCTGTCGGGCAACCTGATCACCCTGTTCGGGCTCCGGGTCGGGCTGGGCAGCGTGATGATCGGCGTGTTGTTCGCCGTCATCCCGCTGTCGCAGTTCATGCCGCTCATCGGCCGGCTGTTCGTCACCCGGCTCGGCAACGTGCGCTCCATGGGCCTGTTCTGGAGCGCACGCTCCATCATGGCGGCGCCGCTGCTGGTGGTGGCGCTGTTCGCGGGCGCGGGGCAGACCACCGTGGCGGTGGCGCTGCTGTTCATCGGCGTGCTGGGCTTCAACCTGGCGCGCGGAGCCGGCATGGCCGGCATGCAGCCGGTCATCGGCCACCTGACCACGCCGCAGGACCGCGGCCTGTTCATGTCGCGGATGCAGCTCATCATCCACGCCGTGATCATCGTGACCGGCCTGCTGATGGGCCTGGTCCTGGACCGGGAGTCGCCGCTGGCGGTGTTCACGGTCATCCTGGCGGTGGGGGTGGCGGCCGGCGTCATCGCCACCTTCTCCGTGTTCCGCCTGCCGGAACCGCCGCGCGAGGAGCGCTCCGGACCGCTCCTGCTGGCCGCGGCCGAGGCGCTGCGCGGCGCCACCATGCGCCGCTTCCTGATCCTGATCCTGGCGGTGTTCGCCGGCTCCTTCATGGTCAGCCCGTTCTTCATCGTGTTCCTGCGGCAGGTCTACGGCATGGGCGACAACTCGATCATGCTGGTGACGGTGGTCGGCTCCGTCGGCGCCATCGTCATGGCCCTGCTCAGCGGCCTGATGACCGACCGCATCGGCGCCCAGCCGCTGCTGGTGCTGTCGGCGGCCGCGATCGCGGTGGTGATGCTGCCGCTGGTGGTGGCGCCTCCCCTGCCCGCGACCGCGGCATGGATCTACGGCGCGGCGGCGTTCTTCGTCTTCATGCTGGGCGCCAGCGGGCTGCAGAGCGCCTCCACCGTCTACTTCCTGTCGATCGGCAAGCCATCCGAGCGGCTCAACCTGGGCATCCTGTACATGCTCGCCACCGGGCTGGGCGGCACGCTGGGCTCGCTGGCCGGCGGCGCGCTGCTGGACCTGCTGGGGGGCGCGCTGGGGGTGACCGGTTCGTTCCGCGCCTACTTCGCGTTGGTGACAGTGCTGTTCGCGGCCATCGTCGTCGGCATGGGCGGGCTGGAGCGGCTGGGTGCCTACCGCGCGCGCGACGTGCTGTCGATGATGTTCTCCATCCGCGACCTGCGCGCGCTGGGGTTGCTCAACCGGCTGCAACGGGTGCGCAGCCCGTTCGAGGAGGAGCAGCTCATCCAGGAGCTCGGCTCGTCGCGCTCGCGCGTGACCGCCCGCGACCTGGTGCGCAAGCTGTCCTCACCGCGCTTCGCGGTGCGTGCGGAAGCGCTGACGGCGCTCAGCACGGCCGACACGCGCGAGGACTTGGCCCCGGCCCTGATCAACGAGCTGCGCAACCACGACTTCACCACCGCCTACCTCGCCGCGAACGTGGCCGGGCAGAAGGGCGTCACGGAGGCGATCCCGGCCCTGCGGGAGAGCCTGGACTCCCGCGATTTCTTCCTGGCCGGCAAGGCGATGGTGGCCCTGGGGCGGCTCGGCGACCGGCCGAGCGTCGGACGGATCGAGCAGCTCCTGGCCGACACCGAGAACCCGCGCCTGATCATCCACGCGGCCACCGCCCTGGAGCTGTTCGGCAGCGCGACCTCGGTCCCGGTCCTCATCGCCAAGCTGAGCCGCCGGTTCGCCCCCTACGTGCGCGACGAGCTGATCCTGGCAATCGCCGCGATCCTGGGGGCGGGCAGCTTCCTGTACCCCCACTACCGGAGTTTCCTGGACGACGCCGCGGCCGGGCTGGACAGCCTGCGCGACGAGCTGACTCAGAATCGGCGTTCGCGGACGCCGCGCGAGCAGGTGGTTAAGATGCTGGACCTGATGGGCGAAGATCATGCGCGCTTCGCGAAGGCCGCCCGTGCACTGCTGGCCAAGCTGTCCGGCGCGGCGCTCGATGCGCCGGCGGCCGAGCAGCTCGCCGGCGGCCTGGCCGACCGCGAGATCCGGAGCCTGGACCGGTACCGCTTCCTGGTCGCGGCGGTCGTCACCTGGGCGGTCGTCCGGGATCCGCCGCCGGCAGCCAGGCGGTCATCGGGATGAGCCGCTGCCCATGAGCGAATCCGCTCCCGACTCGACGGCTCCGCCGCCCTCGCGTGCGGCGCGCATCGAGGACGGCGCGGTGATCGTCGCGCTGCTGCTGCTGGCGGTCATCCCTACCGCGCAGGTCATCGCCCGCCTGCTGTTCGATGCCGCTCTCACCGCCGCTTCCGGTTACGTCAGGCACCTGGTGGTGTGGGGGGCCTGCCTGACCGGCATCGTCGCCACGCGTGAGCGGCAGCACCTGTCGCTGAGCGCCGGCCTGCCGAAGCTGCCCGCCCCGTACGATCGCTGGACGGCGGTCGCCGCCACGGCCATCACCGTGGCCGTCACCACCGGCATCGCCGTCAGCGCGGCGTCGCTGACGCTGGTGGGCTTCGGTGGGTACGAACGAGTCGGGGCGTTCCCCAAGCGGGCGGTGCTGGCGATCCTGCCGGTCGGCTTCGGGCTCATGGCGCTGCGCATGGTGCTGGCCGCCGCCCGGTCGCAGGAGGAGGGCCGTTCGGGACGGGCGGGGACCGTGGCCGGCGTGCTCGGCATCGCGCTCGGCGTGACTCTGTCGACGCAGCCGCTGTCCAACCTGATCGTCACCCTCTCCTGGGAGACCGGCGCGGGGTTGCCGTCGGCGATCGAAACCGCCCTCCTTGACGGTGCAGACGCCGTCAACGGCGCGCTGCGGTCGCTGCGGCTGCCCCTGCTGATCCTCATGATCGTCTCGACGGTGGCGGGCGTGCCGATCTTCGCCGTGCTGGGCGGCATCGCCCTGTTGATGTTCGCGTCCAACGGCGTGCTGGAGACCGTCCCCGGAGAGGCGTACACGATGCTCATCGGCGTGCACGTGCCGGCGCTGCCGCTGTTCGCGCTGTCCGGCTTCCTGCTCTCGGAGAGCGGCGCCGGAGCGCGCCTCGTGCGGCTGTGCACGGCCCTGTTCTCCCGCTACCGCGGCGGCCTGATCATCGCCGCGACGCTGATCTGCGCCTACTTCACCACCTTCACGGGCGCCTCCGGCGTGACCATCCTGGCCGTCGGCGGCCTGCTGGCGGCTCTGCTGGCGGAGAACGGGTTTCGCAAGGACCTGTCCACCGGCCTGCTGACCGCCTCCGGCAGCATCGGCCTGCTGTTCCCGCCCAGCCTGCCCATCATCATGTACGGCGTCGTCAGCCAGAACAACATCAAGGCGATGTTCGCCGGCGGCGTCGGACCCGGCATTCTCATGGTGTTCGCCCTGATCGCCTTCGCGCTGGTGCGCGCCCGCACGGCCCGCCGCTCCGCCGGCGCGCCGGTGCCGGGCGCGGCCACGGCCGGCGGCCCGGGAGCCCCCGTGCCGCTGCGGGACGTCGGGCGCGCGCTGCGGCACGCCGGCTGGGAGGTGGCGCTGCCGGTGATCATCCTGGGCCTGCTGTTCGTCGGCGTCACCAACCTGGTGGAGACGGCCGCGATCGCCGTGATCTACCTGCTGGTCGTGCAGATGCTGATCCATCGCGACCTGTCCGTGCGCGACCTGCCCCGCCTGTTCGCCAGGGCCGCGCCCATCATCGGCGGCATCCTGGTCATCCTGGGAGTGGCCAAGGCGCTGTCGTTCGCGATCGTGGACGCGCAGGTGCCGCAGGCGCTGGTGCAGTGGTTCTCCGACCACGTGCGCTCGCCCTACGTGTTCCTGATCCTGCTCAACCTGGCGCTGCTGATCGCCGGCTGCCTGATGGACATCTTCTCGGCGATCGTCGTGCTGGTGCCGCTGCTGACCCCGATCGCGGAGTCCTACGGGATAGACCCCGTGCACCTGGGGATCATCTTTCTGGCCAACCTGGAGCTCGGCTACCTGACCCCGCCGGTCGGCCTGAACCTGTTCCTGGCCTCCTACCGGTTCGAGATTCCACTCGCGAAGCTGTACCGCACCACCCTCCCGTTCCTGGCGATCCTGCTGGTGTCGGTGCTGGTGATCACCTACGTGCCGCCCCTCACCACCACGCTGGTCAACCTGCTGGGTCTGTCCGGCGGTGCGGTGAATTGACGCACCCGGTACCTCACGCGACCATGCTCAAAATCATGGAACACGCATTCTGGTCAGGACGCGGCGATCGTCACCGCCGCCCACGATGGTGCTCGGCCGCGCGCCGTGCGTGCGCGTGCGTGGTGCTGCTGGCGCTGGCGGCGGCCGGCGCCGCGGGGCAGAACCTGAAGTTCGCCAGCCTGGCGCCGAAGGACACGCTGTGGGACAAGGCGCTGCAGCAGATCGGCGCCGAGTGGCATCGGCTCTCGGGCGGCGACATCGAGGTGACCGTCTTCCCCGGCGGCGTGGCCGGCGACGAAACCGACATGCTGCGCAAGATGCGTACCGGCCAGCTGGACGCCGCCGCGATCTCGGCGATCGGCCTGGCCGGCGTGTACCCCGGCGTGCTGGCGCTCGGCATGCCGTTCCTGTTCGAGAACGAGGAGGAGGTGGCGCATGCCACCGAGCGGCTCCGCCCCCTGATCGAGGCGGAGTTCGAGCGGCGCGGCTTCAAGATGCTGATGTGGACGGCAGCCGGCTGGGTGCACTTCTTCAGCCGCGAGCCCACTCTCACCCCCTCCGACCTGCAGCGGCAGAAGCTCAATGTTCCGGACGCCGATCCGGGCGTGGTGGCGACGTGGCAGGCCGCCGGCTTCCGGATCGCCGAGGTGCCGGCCACGGAGCTCATGCTGGGCCTGCAGACCGGGCTGGTCGACGCCGTGCTGAACACGCCGTTGATCGTCGCGCCCATGCAGTGGTTCGGCGTCGCCAAGCACATGAACGCGCTGGAGATCGCCCCGTTCTACGGCGCGATGCTGATCTCCATGCGCACGTGGAGGCGGTTTCCCGAGGAGCTTCAGGCGCAGTTCCTTGAGGTCGTGCAGGAAATCGGCACGGAGGCGACCGCGGAAGTGCTCGAAGCCGAGCGCATTGCCGTCGAGCTCATGCGCCGTTTCGGCCTGACCATCCATCAGCCCACGGCCGAGCAGGCGGCCGAGTGGCGGGTGCTGCAGCAGATCTTCGAGCCGATGGTGGGTCCGGTCGTGGACGAGCGCGCCTTCGAGGTCGTGGTCGAGGCTCTGGCCGACTACCGCGCCGGCCGCGCCGCTTCACCGTAGCGCGGGCCGCGACCGGCGGTAGGCACGCACCGTCCGCTCGATCCCGGAGCGGTAGCCGGTCGCCGGCGCATAGCCCAGCACGGCCCGCGCGCGGGCGATGGAGAAGTGGTAGTCGTGCGCGGTCTGGGCCACCCGGTAGACGGTCAGCGGCGGCTCACCGGCCGAGGGAACGGCGCGGTACAGGCACTCGCACAGCCGGGCCGCCGGCAGCGCCACCCGCGCCGGCACCGGCCAGCGCGGCGGCCTGCGCTCCAGGAGCAGCGCCGCGTGGCAGAGCAGTTGCCGCCAGGTCACGCGTTCGCCCCCGGTCACCAGCAGCACCTCGCCGGCCGCCGCTTCGGACTCCAGCGCCAGCTCGAACGCGCGCGCGATGTCGGCCACGTACGCCGGGCAGGTCAGGTGGCGCCCGGCGTCGATGAAGGCCGGCAACCCGCGCTCGATCGCCCGCAGGATGCGGTAGAAGCTGGTGGTGTCGTCGGGACCGTAGACGTTGCCGAGGCGCAGCACCACGGCGTCGGGCATGAGCTCGCGCACGCTCCGCTCGGCGGCCAGCTTGCTCTCCTGGTAGCGGTTGACCGGCGGATAGAACGGACCCTGCTCCGTGGTGTCGCGGTGCGGGCCGAAGCCGTGCACGGCCGCCGAGCTGGCGTGCACGAACCGGCGGCAGCCGGCAGCCCCGGCCGCCCGGCACAGACGGGCCGTGAGCTCGGCGTTGTGGCGCCGGAAGTGGTCGGCCGTGCCCCAGTCGGTCACCGCCCCCGCGCAGTGCACGACGGTCGTCGCCCCCTGCAGCGCCGCGCCCGCGCCGGCATCGCCGCTCAGGTCGTGGCGCTGCAGGCGGACTCCGGCCGCCGCCAGCCGGCGCATCCGCTCTTCGGGACCGCCGCGGAACCAGATGCCGCGTACGCGGCGCCCGGACGCCGCCAGGTGAATGGCGAGCGCGGAGCCGACGAACCCGGACGCGCCGGTCACGACCGTGTCCACGGCGGGCTCCCGACCCATGCGTGCAGCGTGTCCGTCTTGCGCCCGTGGGCGTCAAGGCGGGGCGGTCGTGTACGACCACGCGGCCGACCGTGCGGCGCGCGCGGCGAGCGGCTAACCGGCCCGGCGGTCAGCGCGTCAGCAGGATCGACAGGTCCAGGGCGATGCCGGCGGCCGCGTGGATGAAGAGCCCGGGCAGGATCGAGCCGGTGCGCACCGCCAGCAGCCCCATGGCCAGGCCGAACGGGAAGGCGGCCGCCAGCTCCATGGGCGGGTGGCCGATGTGCAGCAGCGTGGACGCGAGCGCCTGCGGGGTAGCGGCCAGCAGGACGCCGGACGCGCCGGCGCCGCGACGCGGCACCAGCGGGAACAACAGCGCGCCGCGGAACGTGAGCTCCCACGGCAGGTAGTAGCAGCACAGGTAGGCCAGCGCGTGCGCGGCGATGCCGAGCGGCGACCGCGCCAGCTCCAGGATTTCGGGCCGCCCGAACGGGTAGAAGGCGGCGAGCTGCGGGTTCCGGCGCGACAGGAACCCGACCAGCGCGGCGGCCGCGCAGGCCAGCAGCACCGCGGCGGGGTGGATGCGCGTCGCCCTGCGCACGCCGATCTCGTGCAGGCGTCCGCCGCCCAGGCGCAGCACCACGGCCGGCGCCAGCCCGAGCAGCACCAGCGCGGCGGCGAAACGCACGGCGTAGTCCGCGAACGGCGCCGGTTCGCCGCCGGCCAGCAACCGGGCCAGGGTCGCGGCTCCCGGCGGGGCCGCCGCCAGCGCGAACAGGGTCACCCCCACGGCGGCCGCGAAGAGGACTGCGGCCGACTCCGAGCGCCGCGCCCAGCCGATCACGGCGCGGCGTCCACGGCGGCGGCCACCGCCGCCGCGACCTGGGCGGCGCCGGTCGGCCGCGGCGCGCGCGCCAGCGCCCGCCGGGCGGACTCCACCTCGCCTTCGACCAGGGCGCGCCGGAGCGCCGCCTGAAACGCGCGGGCCGAAGGCGCGTACCAGCCGTAGCCGTTGCGGACGATGAAGCTGCGGCTGTGGCGCTCGTTGGGAGCGCCGACCTGGGTGATCAGGAACGGCCGCCGCGCGGCGGTCACTTCCAGCGTGAACAGCGTGCCGCACTTGCCGGCGGCCAGGTCCGCGGCCGCCAGCAGCACCTCCATGTCGTCGCGAAACGGCAGCGGCACGACCCGGTTGCCGGCGAACCGCGCCGCCAGGTGCCGCCGCAGCGCTGCGTTGCGGCCCGTGGCCACCAGCATCAGCGCGTCCGGCACCGCGCGCGTGCACGCCTGCACGAACCCCTCGGCATCGCCGATGCCGGCCCCGCCCAGGCCGTAGAACACCACCGGCCGCCCCGGCTCCAGGCCCAGCCGCCGTCTGGCTTCCCGGCGGTCCGGCGCGGCCAGGAACCGCCGGTGGGTGATGGGCGCCACGCGTTCGATGCGCTCACGCCCCACGCCGGAGTCACGCACCGCGTCGGCGGCAGCCGCACCCATGGCGAAGTAGCGGTCGGCGTGGCAGGCGAGCAGGTGGTGCGGCCCGCCCAGCTCCGTGAACACGTAGAGCAGCGGCGGCCGGTGCCGGGCCAGCCGCCTGGCGCGGGCGAAAATATGCGCGGTGCCCCAGTGGGTGGCCAGCACCGCCGCCGGCCGGCGGCCGTCGAGCAGCTCGCGAGCCTGTGGCACCGCCTGCGCGGCCGCCGTGCGGTTGATCATGCGCGTCACCGCCGGCAGCGCCGCCCCGCCGGCAAAGGCAAGCTGGCCGGCCCGCCGGTGGCGCAGAATCCAGTCCCAGGACGAGACGTAGAAGCGCTCCGTGCGCGGCCCGCCCAGGGCCGCCGCGTCGACCAGCTCGGCGCCGCGGCCGCGCTCCTCCAGCGCCGCCGCGACCGCGCGCGCCGCCGACAGGTGGCCGGCCCCGGCCGCGAAGTACGGGACGACGACCGGTCCGGCCGCGCCGTTCCGGGCAGGCGTCGCCGCCGCGCCCGGCCGCGTCATCGCGCGTCGCCGGCGCCGCGGTAGAGGGCTGCGATGCGATCGCCGATGTCGTTCCAGTCGAACTGCTGCGCCCGCGCCCGCGCGGCGCGGCCGGCCGCCTGCAGGTCCATGCCGCGGGCGTTCCGCATCGCCTCGGGCAGAGCGCCGGGCTCGTCCGGCTCGTAGAGGACCCCCATGCTGCCGTCGATCAGGTCCGCCATGCAGCCTCGGCGCGGCAGCACCACGGGCAACCCGAAGCCGAGCGCCTGGATGGCGCTGCCGGAGGTCATCACCTCCCGGAACGGAAACACGGCCACGTCCGCGGCGTTGAGGTAGTACTGAAACTCCTCCTCCGGGAAGAAGTCGGAGGTCTCGATCCGAATCGACCGCGCCGCGCGGGCGGCCGCGGCCACCCGTTCCAGAAGCCCCGGCGCCCGCGCGTTGGTCTTCATCATCAGGATCAGCAGGTCCTCGGGCCGCGCGATCTCCCGGTACGCGTCGACCAGCTCCTCCAGCCCCTTGTATCCGCGCAGGTTGCCGAAGAACACGTACACGAAGCGGCCGTCCTCGATCCCCAGCCGGGCGCGCGCCGCCGGGCGCGTGACCTCGCCCGGAAACACGTCCATGAAGTGCCCGTGCGGGATCACGTGCACGGATTCCGCTCCGTAGCGGCGGGTGAGCTGCTCGGCGCCGTAGCGGCAGTGGGCGATCACGACGTCCGCCTCGCGCGCCACCAGCAAGTTGACCAGCCGGTCCAGCTCCGGGTGCGGACGCTCGTGCGGGAACAGGTTGTGCAGGGTCCAGACGACGCGGTAGCCGATCCGCCTGGCGTGAATGAGCGTCTCGGCGAAGCGCGCGTACTCGCCCAGTGCCCCTTCCGGGCCGCCCTGCGTGTAGAACCGGTCGAGCCAATTCAGGTGCAGCACCGAGTACTCCGGCCGCGAACGCTCCAGCCAGTCGGCGCCGAACGCATAGTCGCCGGGTTCCAGGTGGATGTCGTGGCGGCGCAGCGACCGCGCCAGCAGCGCCCCGTACTGATTGGAGCGCCCGCCCAGCCGCAGGTCGCCGCCGGCTTCCCAGAAGAAGAACGCGCGCATGCTCATCCGTCCAGGGCTCGCCAGCCGGCCCCGGCCGCGTCCGGAGGCTGCCAGCGGCGTTCGCCGTCCTCGCGGCCGATGACCAGAGAGGCAGTTGCCTCTTCCCATTCGATCCGCGCGGGCTCCGAGTTCACGCCGCCGGTCTCGATCACGGTGAGGAAGTCGGCGGCCCGCCCCCGGCGGGTACGCACCAGAACATCGGTGCGCTCGGAGGCGGGGTTGAACGGCGCGTCGCCGACCGCCACCGAGCCGCCCGCCTCACGCGGCAGGTGGAGGGCGACCCAGCCGCCGGCCGTGTTCCAGAGCGCCGCCGCCCCTCCGGCGGCGACCCCGCTCTCGCGCACGCGGACGTGGGGGAGATCGACGGCCGGAGCCGCGGCGGCCGCGCCGCGCAGCCAGGCGAGCGCTGCGCGCACGCGGAACAGCCACTGCACCACGTGCTCGCCCGGCGAGCGGACGCCGAACCAATCCAGGAAGCAGCGCCCATCCGACGCCACGGTCCGCGTCATGGTGGTCCCCGCGTAGAGCGCCTCCGCCTCATCGCCGGCACCCGCACCGCCGGCGCCGAACCGCACCTGCGCCTGCACCTGGTCGGGGCCGCCTGGAGGATGCTCGAAGCCGATCGGCTCGCCGCACGCGGGCGGCTGCGAACGGCGGTCCAGGATCACGGTGTTGTGGCTGAACGACTGCCGGTACCAGGAGCGGTGCAGCGGCACCCCGTAGCCGGGCGAGCCCAGGTCGGGCGAGACCGCCTCGCCCGCCGCGTACAGGGACAGGGCCAGCTTGTCCGGATGGCCGTGCCCGCCCCCCGGCGGACCGTGCTTGAGCAACACCCACGACTCGGGCGGGCCCGGCGCGTGGCGCTGTCGCAGCACGCTGAGGCCGATGTCCGGAAGGCTGACGCTGCCGGTTCCGGCCGCGCCGGCGTAACCGGCGCCGGGGCCGGGGCCGGGGCCGGCCGCCTGAACCTCCTCCGGGCCGTACAGGAGCGCCTCCATCGAGTCGCGCGGCATCGTCCGGTAATTCTCCACCAACACCGCATGGAATGAGGGATCGCCGAACCAGCCGGCCGCCACCTCGTACAGGGCGCGCGCGGGCGGCACCCCATGGCAGACGTCGCCGCGCAGCGAGGAGAAGAACCAGCAGTCGTTGGTGGCCGGCAGCCGTCCGTCTGGCATGCTGATCGCCAGCGGCGCGGCATACATACCCCGGAGCTCCTCCGCCCGCGCGCACTCCGGGCTGGCCGCCGCCACGGCCGCGGCCAGCGTGGTGAGCGCGTGGGCCGCGTAGAAGTGATAGCTCGACGAGCACTCCCACCAGAGGCCGTCGGCGAGCCCGTCGCGCAGCAGCCTCCAGAAGCCGAAGGCGCCGTCGATCGCCTCGTCCACCAGGGCGTGGTCGCCGATGGCCGTGCCCACCGCGGCCAGCGCCGCGTGGTGCCAGCACTCGATATTGTGGACTTCGTGAAACCGCTGAGCGCGGATGTGACAGGCCGCCGGCTTCAGCAGGCCGCCTTCGATCAGATCCCGGTCGCGCGGGGGCAACCGCTCGCGCAGCAGGTCGTAGGCGCGCGCCATCGGCACGACGATGTTCGCTTCGTCCAGCGACTGGTACGTGGCCTTGCCGCGGCCGCCGCCGCGCGACGTGTGCGTCCCAAGCGGGTACCCGCGGTAGCGCCGCGCGTAGCCGGTGAGCACCGCGGAGGCACGGTCGGCGGCGCGCGCGTCGCCGTCCAGCCGCCACAGCAGCGCGGCCTGCAGCGCGCCGTGGGCGAGCAGGTGATTGGCGCCGAAGCGCCACGCCTCGTCGAACGGCGACCCGCTCCAAACGCGCCCGTCGACCGGGCAGACGTGCGCGTGCGGCTTGCTCGGATCGAAGCGCAGCTCGGCCGCGTGGTCGGGACAGAAGTAGTTGTGGTAGAGCCCGGCCGGCTCGTCGGGCGGTTCCAGTTCGACGGCGAGCAGGGCGCCGGCGCGCCGACGCAGACCGTCACGGGCGTCGGCGAACCGTTCCGAACGCCAGCGGGCCGCCGCCCGCTCCAGAAGCCGCTCCGGGATCAGCCGCACGCCTTTAGCGTACCGCATAGGCTCAGCCTCATTCGCCCGCCTGTCCGGCCGAAGGATCCGCCGTCGAACGAACCTATCCGAGGAACGGCTGCCGGACCGCCGCTGGCTACCGACCACGAACGGCGATACGGCCTCCGAACGACGTCTGAAACAGCTGATCCGCACGGGATCAACCCGGCGACGGTCGGGCGCTGCGGTACCAGTGCACGCAGGCGCGCAGATGCGCATCCACGTCGCCGTCCGGGCGATAGCCCAGGACGCTCCTGGCGCGGTCGCACCGGTAGTGGAAGTCCTTCGCCGCACGGACCACGCGATAGCGGGTGACCAGGGGCGGCCGGCGCAGCCGCGCCAGGCGCCCGAACACCTCGGCCGCCTCCGCCACCGGCCGCGCCACCGCATACGGCACGCTGCGCGCCCGCAGGCTGACCCCTAGCGCACGGGCGCAGCGGCCGGTGAGCTGCCTCCAGCTCATCGTGACGTCGTCGGTCAGTATGAAGGTGCCGGGCAGGCGCCGTTCCAGGGCCAGCACCGCCGCCTGCGCCAGGTTGCCGACGTACAACGGCGTCAGCAGCGCGCGCCCGCCGCCGACCAGCGCCCACGTGCCGGCGTCGATCCGCTCCAGCATGGGCAGCGTCCAGCGGCGGTCGCCGGGCCCGTACACGGCGCTGGGACGCAGAATCGTCAGCCGCACCCCACGGCGGACGGCGTGCAGGAGGGCGGAGCGCTCGGCGGCGCGCTTTGACCGCGAGTACGCCGAGGACACCCTCGCGCCGCCACTGTCCTCGTCGAGGTCGCGGCCGTAGCCGCCGGCGTTGGCGGTCGACACGTGCACGACGTGCCCGGCGCCCGCGCGCGCCGCCGCCTCCACGACGTTGACGGCGCCGGCGACGTTGTCGCGCTCGAAGTCGGCGCGGGTGCCCCAGTCGACGGCGCGCGCCGCGCAGTGGACGACGGCCCGGCAGCCGGCGAAGGCCGCCGCCAGGCCCGGCACGTCATCCAGCGCGGCCGGTGCCAGCGCCGCCCCCTGCCCCAGCTCCCGCAGGGCTCGGGTGTCGCTCGTCGCCCGCACCGTGCAGACCACCTCCTCCCCGCCCGCGGCGAGCGCGGCGGCGCACGCGTGGCCGACGAAACCCGTAGCCCCGGTGACCGCCGTCACGGCTCCCGACCATAGCCCACGGCGGCGGGCGGTGGCGCTGCGCCTCCCGGAACGATCGGTCCCCATTCGTGGCCGACCGCACCGTCAGGTGAGGGAAGTACGCATGAGCGATGTAGACGGGCGCTGGAACCTGGAGATCGAGACGATTCGCGGCAAGCGGACGCTGACCTGCACGGTCGACGGCGACACCATCAGCGGCACGATCGACGGCCCCAAGCAGAAACTGGCGACGTGCAAGGGCTCGCGTACGGCATCGGCGAGTCCGCCGAGGGCATGAAGCGCAACGCGACCTCGCTGTTCGTGCTTTTCTACTACAATCAGGTACTGGGTCTGCCGGGCACGCTGGCGGGCGCGGCGCTGTTCATCGCCCTGCTGGTCGACGGATTCACGGACCCGCTGGTCGGAACGTGGTCCGATCATTGCCGGTCGAAGCTGGGACGGCGCCATCCCTTAATGTTCGCGGCCGCGCTGCCGGTGGGGCTGGCCTCTGAGCCTCTATCTCCTGGAGTATTTCCTGGGCACTCCACAGCGGACAGATGGTGGTCGTCCAGACTGGCGACGCTGGTGGGACTGTTCGCCGGCATCGTCGCGCTCCGTTTCGTCCTGTTCGAGTGCTCCGGGATTGCGGCCCGGAAGCGCGACCCTCCGCCGGCAAGCGGAGATTCAACACCGCTGATCGATTCAGCCACACCTGCTTGCGGTAAGCCAACTGCCTGGGAAACTTCCTTTTTGAAACGCACCGCCGACTCGTCTCGTGCCGGGTCGCTGGTCGAATACAACAGTTCCACCACGGGCAGGGAGTAGCTACCCAGCCCCGGAGCGAATAGGTCAGAGCCCCACAACCGCGAGATCGGTAGGTGCGTTTCGAAATCGGCCCGGCGCCTTCGGTGCCGATGAGCCGACACTACGGGCAGCACCTGCTTGCACTGAAGCTCACCCGCTGTCCGATTCAGGGAGGCGGGTATGGTCCGCTCATTTATCATCGGGGTTCTACTGGTCGCCGGAGCCGTGGCGACATTCGCAGAAGTGGTAGACGTAGAGGCCTTCGGACGGTGCGAAGTCGTTACCAAGATAGATGATTTCACCGACGAGGTGGAGCACCATTTACTCATATGTGCCGGTTCCGGGTTAGGCATCAGCGTGGCTTGCTTTGAACGCATTGGCGGCTATGCAGTGTATTTTGATGTCGATGGCGTATTCCTGGCAGGCGACAGCAAAGTCACCATCAAATACCGATTCGACAAGGATGAGCCGTTCGTTGGGGAAGGAATCACCGTCAGTGGGTTCGGCGTGCTTGTTGGTCGGGTCCATTTCGACGAGGTTCTTGATGGAATCGTCGGTGCGGAATCTGTTGCTGTCCAGCTTGACGACAAGACCAAACGCCTGCAACTCGGCGATGCAGGAGAAGGTCGCTTGGTATCGGAACTCCGAGCGAGGTGCCCGACAGAAGGTTAGGTATAGGTAACTTATATTATTCCAGTACGGGCCCTACTTCCGCAACATCCAGCGCGTCCTGTGGGAGGACACCACCGCCAACTACCTGTTCGACGTGGAGATAAACGAGCGGCTTTGGATGGACGGCCGCGAAGAGGGCTACGTCGCCAACCCGGCGCTGCTCGACGGCGGGTTGCAGATCTTCCTCTACCACCTGCTGCGCGCCACCGACATCTTTGCCGCGCCGTGCCGTGGGCGTGACGTTCCTGCGCCCGCCGACCGGACCGCGGCTGACCTGCTACGTGAAGAAGGATCCTGACTCGGCCGACGGAGGCATGCCTCAGTCCGGGATCGCGCCCGTGGCGCGCAGCAGGGTTTCCTGCACTAGCAGCTCGTGCGACACCGGCCGGTCACGCGGCTGCCTTCCCTCGATGGTCGCCAGGAACGCGTCGAGCTCCAGCTCGTAGGTCCTCTGCCGGCTCTCCCCGTCCACGCTCGCGACCTGCTCGCCCTGGCGGTAGCCGGCCCCGGCTTCCGCCAGGCAGAGCCGGACCTGCAGGCCGGGCTCGAAGGGCTCGACGATGATGGCGCTGCCCCGGCTGCCGTACACCTCGAAACGGCGCGCCGCCGGCTGCGTCTCCAGCGCGGCGATGTCGATGAAGGCAAGGGCGTTCTCGAACTCGAAGACCCCCAGCGTGTTGTCCTCGAACGCCGCCGCCGACCGCGCGTCGCTTCGCAGGAAGGACGTCACCTTCACCGGACGCCCCAGGATCCAGACGACCTGGTCCAGCATGTGCCCGCCCAGATCGAAGAAGATGCCGCCCCGGTGCGCGCCGGCGATCCGGGCGCGCCCGGCCTCGTCGATGTGCGTGGACATGTGGGCGCGCACGGCGAACACGTCGCCCAGCAGGCCTGACCTGGCCCATTCGGCGACCATTCTGAAGGAAGAGTGGTAGCGCAGCATGTAGCCCATCTGGATGAGCAGACCCTTCCGTTCGGCTGCCGCCACGACCTGCTGCCACTGCGCCCAGTCGTCGCCGGCAGGCTTATCGTACCAGACGTGCTTGCCGGCGGCGACAATCTCCCCGGTCTGGTCGAGACTCTCCGCGTTGTGCCCCTCGGAGGCGATCGCCGCGATGCTTTCGTCCTCCAGCATCTCGCGCTTGTCGCCGTACCAGTGAACGCCCGCGAAGGCGCCGTCCGACCCTTCGAGCTCGGCGCGCCGCGCCGGGTCGGGTTCGAAGACCCCGGCGACCTCGACATCGCCGTTCGCCTGCATCGCCTGCAGCTTGCCGGACGCGTGCCCGTGCCTGGTTCCGTATTGCGCCATGCGAGTCTTCGCCACCGTTTCCTCCTGTTCCGGCTGGTGTGCCGCGGCACGGTACCACGCCGGGTCCCCGATCGCGGAGATCTTGGTAGTGTCTCAGTTTGATTTGCGCTTCTTGTAGGTATTCGGCCGGCGCGGCTTCGGCGCGCGCGAGTCGATCAGCCCGACGATCCACTCGGCGTCCCTGAAGGTCGTCTCGATGCCCGCCGCCATCGCCGGCGTGACGCGCGTGGTCTTGTGCTGCCGGCAGAAGTTGTAGTGAGTTCCTGTCCGGTAACTCGCAACTCGTTTGAAGGGCTTGAGTTGAGGATCGAAAGGGGGCGGACAAAGAAACGGTGTTTCGGCTACCATCGTTGGTGAAGTCCTAAACGATAGCCGAAACACCGGAGGTCAGATGCGCTCCACACGCATCATCCAGCCCAGCGTATTCCAAGCGCCCGAAGTTGTCCATCCCGTCGCCGAAGAGCTGGAACGTGCTTCCGGATGGCTCGATCAGCACGCGGAATTGCTCGAGGTGGTTGGCCGCTGTGTTGGCGGCTCGGTCGCCTGGGGTCGCCATGGCCTGACCTGCGAGACGATCCTGCGCTGCGCGGTGCTCAAACACCTGATGGGCTATTCGTACCGCGCGTTGGAGTTCGCCCTGCACGATTCGGCCACCATGCAGCGCTTCGCACGGGTCGATCCGTACGAGGTGCCGAAGAAGTCGGCGTTGCACGCCGGCATCAAGGCGATCGACGCCGAGGCCTGGAGAAGCATCGAGGGCGTGCTGCTGCAGGACGCCAAGTTGCGAGGTATCGAGTCGGGCACTCAGGTGCGCATCGACAGCACCGTCACCGACACGGACATCCTGGCACCGTCGGACAGCCGGCTGTTGTACGACGGCGTGCGGGTCCTGACGCGGTTGCTGCGCCAGGCGCGCGGGCGCTTGGCGGGGGTGTCGTTTCGCGACCACTGCCGCGCTGCCAAGCGGCGCGAGCAGGAGATCCGCTCGGGGCGCGGTGCGCGGCGGCCGGCGGCCACCTATCGGCGGCTGCTGAGGCTGGTGGCGCAGACGACCGGCTACGCGACGGCGGCGCGAGCGCGCGTGTGTTGCGTAACTGATCAGTGGGCCGGGAGTTGGTGGGCCGAGATGGGCGCCTGCCTGGAGCTGGTCGCGCGGGTGGTCGACCAGACGAAGCGACGCGTGTTCGACGGCGAAACGGTGCCAGCCAGTGAGAAGGTGGTGAGCCTGTTTGAGCCGCACACCGACATCATCGTCAAGGGTGGGCGTGCGACCGAGTACGGCCACAAGATCAACCTGAGCTCAGGGCGCAGCGGGCTGGTGCTCGATGTGGTGGTCGAGGCGGGCAACCCGGCCGACAGTACGCGCTGCCTGCCGATGCTGAGGCGGCATGCGGAGTTCTACGGCGAGCCGCCGAAGCGGGCGGCGTTCGATGGCGGATATGCGTCGCGGGAGAATCTGACGGAGGCCAAGAAGTTGGGCGTGGAGCACATGATGTTCCACAAGAAACGGGGCCTGGAGCAGACCGACATGACGCCGTCGGCATGGATCTACGGTCAGTTGAAGCGCTTTCGGGCCGGTGCGGAAGCAGGAATCTCGTATCTGAAGCGCTGTTTTGGCCTGGAACGCTGCAACTGGAGTGGCTGGGACCATTTTCAGGCGTACGTGCACTCGGCGGTGTTCGCCCACAACCTGATGCGGCTGGTCCGTTTACTGCCCACTTGAGGCAATCTGGCCGGAGTCGGTCGTCCTTCTTTGACAATTTCTCAGGTACATTGATGGGACTCGTGCGAGCTCGATGTCTCGATACCCCAGAACATATCGCCGATGACCTCGAAACCGGCTCCTCAAGCGGTGTCAAAACCAAGCTCGTCTGCGTCTGATTCCTGATTCCCAAAGGTCCTGTCCACCCTCGAGACGCTCTTCCCCTGACTCGCTCTCCCGAAACCGGGGATTGCCGGACAGGAACTAGTGAAGGAAATACAGCGAGAGCGACGCGCAGTGATTCTCCAGCTTCTTCGAGAACGCATTCGTCAACCGGGTGAACCGGCGGATGCTCATGCGGATCGTGAGGTTGTGCCGCTCCACGTGTGACGTGTTCGCCTTCCGCATGTCCGGCTGCCCGCGCCGTGCCACCTTATCGGTGCCGTTGCAGACGGCCGGGCTGTAGCGCCGCTCGTTGTCCGTGCCTGGCAGTTTGCCATAGGTCTTGATTATCTGCGCGAAGTCGGCTGTCGCTCCGAATGCTTCGTCGACCGCTTCCACGTAGGCGCGGAGGCCGTCCGTGCTGATCTGCGGCCGATCATCGACACGGGACCTCAGATCATCCATGAAATCGAGCGCCGTCTGCCCGTCGCGCGGACCCACAACGTAGCTCAGGATGAGCTTGCTGTCGGTGTCCAGCGCAGTGAACGTCCACACGTCGCCGGCCTCGGGTGGTGCCGCCTTCGCGGTTGGCGCGTTGCCCTCCTTGGCGTAGACGAAGCTCCAGATTTCGTCGCACTGCACGTGCCGGCGCCCCTTCACCCCACGCACGTGCTCTTGGTGGTAGGCATCGGCCGTCGCGCCAGCATCGCGCAGCAGCTTCGTCACGGTATTGATACTCACCCCGGTAAGGCGGGTAATCGCCCGCATCGACATGCCCTCGACCAGCATCCCGATGATCTGAACTCGTGTCACTGTTTATGCAGCAAGGATGCCGTCGCGTTTCAGCTTGGCGATCAATTCTGCTTGGCTGCCGGTACCCTTCGTGCTGTTGCAGGCACCGCATAGAAGCTGGTAATTGCTGATGTGATCCGGCCCGCCCTTGGCCCTGGGTACGACGTGATCTACCTGCATGTTGCGGAACGGGAACATCTCCCGACAGCCGTTGCACCTCCCTTCCTGCTGGCCGTAGAGCACATGCTTGTCGTTCTGGTACTTCCTGATCTCATCTCGAAGGTCGGTGCGTCGCGGTACGTCGGTACGCGCGATCGCGTCCTGGGTAAACAGCGGCACTTCGCGGCGCAGGCGACGCTGCACCAACTTCACCGCTAACGAGCTGATGTCGATCCCCACCCACTGGCGGCTCAGCTTCTCTGCGGCCACCATGGCCGTAGCGCATCCGCAGAAAGGATCAAATACAACGTCATCTGGGTTGCTGCTCGCCTCTACTATTCGTTCAAGCAATGCAAGCGGTTTCTGTGTCGGATAGCGTGTCCGCTCCTTTGCCATGTTATTGATAGCTGGGATATTCCATACGTCAGTAGCGCCCTTCATCTGTCCCTTCATTCTCTGTGACGTTGCAGGAACAAGTGGCTTATTGAAAGTCCAATGTTTGCCGACCCGATAAAAGAGAATAACGTCATGCTTCTTGGAAAACAGCCGAGATGAAGAACCGCCCAGTCCATAGCTCCAGATAATCTCATTGCCGAATAGCGAGCATCCGAATATCGAATCAAGCAGCATCTTCAAGTAGTGTGACGCTGTAGGATTGCAGTGCAGATAGAAAGAACCCGTCTCCTTGAGAATCCGGCGCATTTCAAGGAGTCTGATAGCCATCATGCAAAGGTATGACTGCATGCCTTTGCCATGCACCAAACCTGATGCAGTGATGGTGCTGTGGGAGAGCTTGATGACGCTCTGCGATGATGCCGAGCCACGCCACGTCAATATCGCTCAAGGTCCAGGTATCTTTGAAGGCTGCGCCGGCTGCTTCACTGCCGATGGGAGCCGAGTAGTTGCTGTTGCTGTTAAATGGCGGGTCGGCATAGATCAAGTCCACCGATTCAGAGTTCATCCCCCGCATCACGTCGAGGTTGTCACCTGTGAAGACAGTACGGTTCGCCCAGTTGACTACACTGCCGGGCGTCCCCGCTTCATCCTTCACCGAGACCAGCGAGCGGCTGCGCCTTTCTTGGCGATTTCGCGTCGCTGTTCAGGGGCGAGCGACTCGGCGCGAGCCTTGCCGCCCTTCAGGCCGCCGTTGCGCTTGGCCTGGTCGACGTACTCCTCTTCGATCTCGCCCGTGGCGATCTTGGCGACGTGGACGGCGTTGGCGATCGTCTCGCTGGGCCGCTTCTCTCCGTGTGGGCCTACCATGGGTACCCTCCACGAGCAAAAGTGTTCTGTGCGGACAGACTTGTCCATATACAACCTGTGGATAACCTGGCCCGTTCCGGTGGACTTCCTGTGGACAACCCCGATTTATTCAAACTGAGACACCACCGAGATCTTCCGAGGTCAGCCCGCGGTTGACGGATGCCACCACCAGCTTGAGTGCCGGCCGCAGCGGCTCGTCCGGCTCTTAGCGGACTTCCTGCTCGGCGGCGTGTTCCTGCTTCATGGAGGTCAACCGGTCACGGCGAGCGCCCGCGTGACGCCAGCGGCTGCAGCGTCAACCCTTGCACGGCGATCGAGAAGATCACCACCACGTAGGTCATCGTCAGAATCAGCTCGCGCTCGCCTCCGGCCGGCAGCGACAGCGCGAGCGCCACCGATATGCCGCCGCGCAGCCCGGCCCAGGTGGCCACCAGCCCTCCGGAACGCCGCATCAGCCGCATCGTCCCGCCGACGGCCAGCAGGCGCGAACCGGTCACCGCCGCGATCGCCACGGCGCCGGCCGCCAGCCCCGCCGGGTTCAGGTCGATCACCAGCAGCTCCAGCCCGATCAGCACGAACAGCACGGCGTTGAGCACCTCGTCCAGCAGCTCCCAGAAGGAATCGAGGTGCTCGCGCGTCTTCGCGGACATGCCCAGGCGGCGGCCGCGGTTGCCGATGAACAGCCCCATCACGACCACGGCCAGCGGCCCGGACACGTGCAGCCGTCCCGCCAGCGCAAAGCCGCCGGCGACCAGCGCCAGCGTGATCAGCACCTCGACCTGGTAACTGTCGATGCTGCGCAGCGCCAGGTAGCCCAGCCAGCCCAGCACCAGCCCCAGCGCCGCGCCGCCCAGGGCCTCCTGAACCAGGAACAGCCCCAGCTCGCTGGCGTGGAGCTGCACGGACCCCGCCGCCAGGCCGGCCAGGGTCGCGAACACCACCACCGCGAACCCGTCGTTGAACAGCGACTCGCCGGCGATCAGGGCGCGCAGCCCGGCGCCGACCCCACTGCGGCGCAGGATGGCCAGCACCGCCACCGGGTCGGTGGGCGCCACGATCGCGCCGAACACCAGGCACCAGGAGAAGCCCAGCGGCAGCCCCAGCAGCCCGGCGCTCGCGTACGCCGCCAGCGCCACCAGCGCCGTGGAGACGATCACGCCCAGCGTCGCGAACAGCCCCACCTCCAGCCAATGGTCCAAGAGGTCTCCCAGGTCGACGTGCAGGGCGCCGGCGAACAACAGGAAGCTGAGCATGCCGCGCAGCAGGGTCTCCTCCAGGGCGGCGGCCGCCACCAGCTCGCGGGCGCGCTCGGCGATCGACAGCACGCCCGCCGACCCCAGGACCAGCACCACGACCGAGATCGCCAGCGCGATCAGCATCACGCCGATCGTGGTCGGCAGGCCGATCAGCCGCTCGTTGAGGAAGGCGAGCAGCGCGGTGACCGCCAGCAGGGCGGCGACGGTGGCAAACAGCTCCATGGCCGGTCCGTCCGGATTATGCCGCGTCGGGCAGGACCGTTACGACGCCGATTCTCACGGCGGTTCCTCGCGCACGTACCTACCACAATTGGTAGGCACGTCTCTCCCGGGGGTTTCCGCCGCCGGCCGTCGTATGATCGGGCCGCCATGAGCCAGTACCGGACTGCCATCATCGCGTGCGGGATGATCGCCCGCGCGCATGCCCGCGCCTGGCAGGGCGTTCCGGGCCGGCCGGCCGGCATCGGGGCCATCGCCGACAGCAACCCGGACGCCCTGCGGGAGTTCGGCGAGTTCTTCGGCGTGGCCGCCGGGCACCGCTACGCCGACTACCGCGAGATGCTAGACGCCGAGCGCCCGGACTTCGTCGACGTCTGCTCCTGGCACGCCCAGCACGCGGAGATGGTGATCGCCGCCGCCGCCCGGCGGCCGAAGGCGATCATCTGCCAGAAGCCGATGGCCGTGGACCTGGGCGAGGCGGACCGCATGCTCACCGCCTGCGAGCGCAACGGCGTGAAGCTGGCGATCGCCTACCAGCGCCCCCACCACGCGGCTTGGCTGCGCGCGCGGGAGCTGATCCGCGCAGGTGCCATCGGCCAGGTCGCGCAGGTGACCGTGGAGTCGGGCGGCAACCTGCTCAACGTCAACTCGCACAACATCCGCCTGGCGCTGTTCCTGATGGACGAGCCGGCGGTCGAGTGGGTCCTCGGCGCCGTCGAGCGCACCACCGACCACGTGGAGCGCGGCCTGCCGGCCGAGGACGCCTGCCTGGGGATCGCCGGTTGCGACAACGGCGCGACCATCCTCATCCACGGCAACGACGTGCCGCAGACGCTGCGCGTGACCGGCACGGACGGCGTCATGGAGCTGGGCACCCGGATGCCCCCGGCGGCCGAGCTCCCCTCGGACGCGCCGATGTACATGCCGGAGGGACCGACCTCCCGCTACAACCGCGAGATCGGCACGGCGCGCTACCTGGGCGCGTCGACCGGCGGCTGGCAGACGGTCGAGGCGCCGTGGCACGACCCGTGGGCACACCAATGCCGGGAGACCATCGACTGGGTCGAGGGGCGGCTCGAGCGGCCGATCTCCGGCGGCGACCGCGGGCGCGCGGTGCAGGAGGTGATGATGGCGCTGTTCGAGTCGGCGCGGAAGCGGCAGCGCATCCGCCTGCCGCTGAAGACGCGCGTCAATCCGCTCAGCCTGATGGCGGAGTCAGGCGAGCTGCCGGTCGAGTGGCCGGGCCGCCACGAACGCCGTTCCGGGATCGTGCGTGGCGAGGCGATGGCGTGGCCGGACCGTTGAAGCGCCGGCACCGGAGGATCGACGCGCCCGGTCGTTAAAGCGTGGCGGCGCCGGCGCACGCTCATGACGGCATGGAACAGCTTCTTTCGCTTCGCAGCCTCTGCGCCGTGCTGGCCGCCGCCGCGGTCGCCGCATCCCTGAGCGGATGCATGGACTTTCCGGACGCGACCTTGACGCAGAGCCCGCCGCGCTCCGAGAACACCGACGCCGCGTCGGACGGCAGCGGGCCGGACGCTCCTCGGCCGCCGGCATTGAAGCTGGTGATCAACGAAGTCGACTACGACCAGGCCGGCGCCGACGACGCCGAGTTCGTGGAGATCGTCAACCCGAACCCGGCCGCCGTGGACCTGGCCGACTACCGGGTCGAGATGATCAACGGCTCCAACGGGCGCGCTTACGGGTCCTACGCGGCTGCCGGCCGCCTGGAATCCGGTGGCTACCTCGTGATCGGCGATCCGAAGGTCACCGCCTCCGTGCCCGCCGGCACCCTCACGGCGCGGCTCAAGAGCGGCGGCCTGCAGAACGGTCCGGATGCCGTGCGCATCGTCGAGGCCGCCACCGGGCGCGTGCTGGACGCCCTCCACTACGAGGAAGCGATCCCGGACGCGGGCGAAGGCAGTCCGGCGCCGGAGGACGCCACCGGCTCACCGGCGTCGATCGGCAGATGTCCCGACGGCTTGGACAGCGACGACAACGGCACCGACTTCGCGACGATGACGCCGACGCCGGGCGCGGCCAACGACTGCGCCGGCCTGGTCTCCGGCTGAAGCGACACGGACGCCGCTGCGGTATCTGGGGCATGAAACACCCACGTTTCGTTCGCAACATCGTCGCCGGCGTGGCGGCGATGATCGCCGCCGCATCCCTGGTCGGATGCATGGAATTCATGGAGATGGCGGCCCTGGCTGCCACGGAGCCGGCTGCCACGGAACCGGTGGTGGTGCAGCCGGCTCCGGTCCAGAGCCCGCCGCGCTCCGCCACCACGTCGGTGACGGTGCGGGTGGCCGGGCCGCTGACCGTCGCCTCGGCGAAGGGCAGCCACGAAGACATCGCGTCGGTGACCATCAGCGTGGCCGGCAACGACGCCGACGGAAACCACCAGGACCCGCTGGCCACGGCCACGCTCGTGCGCTCGCCGGCCGGCGTCTGGACCGGAACGCTCTCCGGGCTCACCATGAACACCGAGCTGACCTTCACCGCCAAGGCGCTCGACGGCGATGGAACGGTGATCTTCGAGGGTACTCACAAGGCAACGCTCACCGACGTCGGCGCGCAGATCACGATCCGGCTGAGTGCGGTCGACGATAATCAGGCGAACCGCATCCCGAAGGTCACCGGCATCAGCATCAGCAACGTCTCCACCGGCATTCCGGCCGACGTGAGCATCACCGTGGCAGGGACGGGTTCGGAGGATCTCGCCTACGAGTTCAGCGGCGGTACGTTCGATCCGCCGTCGGGCACCGTCACCCTTGCATCCGGCGCGGGGACCATCAACAGCACCTACCAGCCGCCGGACATCGTCGGCTGGTACACCGTGCAGGTCGCCCTGAGCAACGCGCAGGGCAACCGGGTCGAGGTGGACTTCCAGATCAGGGTACAGACCTCCGGTCTGGCGGCGCGGCTGGGACCGGTCGTGCGCGGCATCTCCGGCAAGCGCACTCCCGCGGGCATCCGTTGGACGGCCGCCGTCTCCGCTGCCGACGAGGACACCGGGCTGACCTATGCCTGGACGTTCGTCAAGAGCGACGACAGTACCGGGACATTCACGGACGCGGCAGCCAATCCGACAATCATGACCGGCTACGGGCAGACGACCGCCGGCACCCTGTCGGTCACCGTCACCGATTCGGAGGGCCTGCAGACCAGCGCCAGCCACGCGGTAGCCGCCGGCATGTTCCCGGCTCTCCCGCTCATGCCGCAGGCGGCGGCGCTGCTGGTCAACGAGATCGACTACGATCAGGCCGGCAGCACGGACACCGCCGAGTTCATCGAGATCCTGAACCCCGGCACGGCGACGGTCGATCTTGCCGGCTACCGCTTCGAGCTGGTGGACGGCGCCGACGACGAGCCGTATCAGTCCGTGGACGGCAACGGGCAGCTCGCCGGCCGCGCCTTTCTGGTGCTGGCGAAACAGGCGGTGATCGACACCCCTGACTTCCTGCCGGCCGGAACGCTCACGCTCGCCCTGACCGGCAACAGCGTCACGAACGGCCCGGACGGCGTGCGCATCGTGCGGCAGGCGGACGGCCGCGTGGTGGATGCCGTCCATTACGAGGGCGTCGTTCCGGGCGCCGGCGAAGGCTCGCCAGCGCCGCAGGATCCCGCCACCGCGACGACCTCCATCGGCAGGTGTCCGGCCGGGTTCGACAGCGACGACAACGGCCTGGACTTCCGCGCGATGACGGCGACACCCGGCGCCGCCAACTCCTGCTCGTAGCTTTTCTCGCGAACCGTTACCCCGCGCGCGGCGCCATCCGCACGGCGCCGCGTGCGGGTCTTGGCGGTCAGAGCATCTCGCCATGCGCAGCGGGTTCGAAGTCGAATACCGCATGGCCGCGAGGCGGCGGCTCCGCTGGATGCCGCTGACGAAGACGCCGTCGATGCGGCGATCCTGCGGCGCATCAGGATTGCGTGCCGGACGACGTGGTCAGACGTTTGGCGGCCGGCGAGAACGCGGTGCGCGTCTGGCGTGAGCATCGCGGATTGAAAGCGTGCGACCTCGCTGCCGCGGCCGGGATCGGAAGATCCTATCTCTCGGCCATCGAGACCGGCAGGAAGCCAGGTTCGATCAAGGCCCTGCACGGCATTGCCGAGGCGCTCGGCGTGACCATCGACGACCTGCTGGAGCCGGCATGCACAGGAGGCGCCGACACGGCACAATGACGGAGCCATGCGCATCTACATCAGCCGCCAATTGCAGAACCCGGAGTTCTCCTCCGATGCCCGCCGGGCGGGCATCGCCCGCCTGGGCGAGCTTGCGGACGTGGAGGAGCTGCCCGCCCCGCTGACCCCCGAGCACGCGCCCGGACTGGTCGCCGTGATCGCCGACGGCACCTTCTTCTCCGACGACTTCTACGCCGCTGCCGGCGACCTTCGGGTCGTGGCGCGCTGGGGCGTCGGCTTCGACCAGGTCAACTTGGCCGGCGCCACCCGCTGCGGCGTGCCGGTCACCGTCACCCCCGTGCACATGGATACCGTGGCCGAGTACACGATCGCGCAGTGGATGGCCACCATGAAGCGCACCTACACCTTCAACCGGATGGCTCATTCCGGCGACTCGCGGGTGATCCGCTGCTTCGACGTACAGGGCTCCTGCCTCGGGCTCTACGGGTTCGGGCGCATCGGTCAGGAGGTGGCGAAGCGGGCCGTCCCGCTGCTGGGCGAGCGCGGCCGGCTGCTGGTGTACGACATCCGCGACGACATCGCAGAGCTCGCCGCCCGCTTCGGCGCCGAGGCGGTGGCGGAGCCGGAGGAGCTGTTCCGCCGCTGCGACACCGTGTGCGTGCACGTCTCCGGGGCCGACCCGGTGGTAGGCTACAAGCAGCTCGCCCTCATGCAGCCGCACGCGTCCGTGATCAATCCATCCCGCGGGACGCTGGTGGACGACGACGGGGCGCACCGCGCCGTCGAGGAGGGAAAGATCTTCTACTACGTGGTCGACGACCCCGTAGACGGCCCGCGCGCCATCCACCGCGACCACCCGCGCATCATCGCCACCAACCACTCGGGCGGCATCACCGTGGAGTCCTCCGCGCGCCTGGATGCCAAGACCTTCGAGCAGGTGACCGACGCCGTGCGCGGACGCCAGCCCGACCACGTGCTCAACCCGGACGCGCTCGACCACCCGCGCGTGCGCGCGTGGCTGCGGGAGCGGCGCTGAGGCCGGCCGCTACTCCGCCGGGACGACGGCCGGCAGATAGATCCGGTTGTCGTGAACGGACGCCACCGCAGGATCGTCCCGGAGCCGGGCCTTGGCCAGCTCGCGGTCCTCACCGTCGTCCAGCCGCAGCAGCGAATAGCCGCCGCCAGCCGTGTCGCCATCGCGGAGGCGCACGATCAAGCTGTGTGGATCGACGCCTGGTGCCGATGCGCCCCGAGGAGTGGCACGGGGATCGCGGAAGCGTCCGTCGGAGCGCAGATGGCGTCCGTAGGAGCCGAACAGGGCGAACGCGTCCAGCAGACCGGCGCCCGGCAGTCCGTCCCCGGCACGCGCGAGCATCGCCCGCACGTCGCTCAGGGTGAGGGAGGGGGCGACGCCGGCCAGCAGGGCCAGGACGCCGCTCACGTGTGCGGCCGCGATCGACGTCCCATGGTCCACTGTGACCATCCACGGCACCGCGCCGGGGCTGGCTGCGCCCAGCGTCGGCACCCCCGCCCGGCTGTCGCCGCCGGGCGCGATGACGTCGGTCTCCGGGCCGGAGTTGGACGTAGGCGCGAGCGACCCGTCGATCCCCGAGGCCGCCACCGCCACGGTGTAGCGGGAGTTGGCCGGGGCGCGCACCGCGGAACCGTGGTTGCCCGCGGCGCTCACCACGATGGCGCCCGCTTCGGTGACGCGGCGCAGGACCTCCTCCAGGATCTCGTCGGGAGGCCCCGGCAGGGAGTCCGCGAAGCTGAGATTGATGATTTCCGCCGGCCGGCCCGGGGAGCGGCCGGAGTCGTTCTCCAGCCCGGCGGCGTACAGCAGGCCCTGTGCCACGTCGTAGCTCGTCGCGCCACGGGGCGCCACCACGCGCACCGGCATGATCGTCACCCGCGAGCGGCCCCACGGCCACCCCATGCCGGCCAGGCCCATACCGTTGTCGGTCTGCGCGGCGATGACGCCGGCCATCGCCGTCCCGTGCCAGGGGCCCCCGGTTGCGGGATCCGTGGCGTCGGGATCGATGCCGTCGCCGTCGGCGCCGGCCTCCGGGTCACGAATGAAGTCGTAGCCGGCCGTGGTATCCAGATTGGGCAGCAGCTCCGGGTGCGGGACGTATCCGGTGTCCAGCACCGCCACCATCACGGGCTCCGGCTCCGGCAGCACGTGCGCCGCGAGCGCCTGCCACACCTCCGGCAGCCGCATCCGGCGCAGCGGCCACTGGCCGTCGCTCGAACCCCCGCATCCGACGGCGGCCGCTCCGGCGGGATAACACGGATCGCCGGGAACCGGCGACCGTCCCGGCAGCGCCGCGACGACTGCCGTGGCGGACGCGTGCAGGTCGAACCCGGCCACGCCCGAGGTGCGCACACGGACGGTCAGGGTGTGGCGTCCGGGAGCAAGCGGACGCGGCGGCCGGTAGGACGTGGCATACGGATCAAGGCGCCGATACGGCCCACCGTTCAGGGACACCTCGACGGCGGCCACCGTCGGGGCGCTGCCGCTCCACTCCCAGAGGGGCGGGTTTGCGTAGTCGCCCAGCAGCACGGATCGATGCACGGACGCGCTCAGCATCGCCGGCTCCTCGCACGACGCGAGCAGCACGGCGATGACGGTACCGGCAAGCACGGCCGGAACCCGGGACACGACGGCGGTCAAAGGGATGGAAAGCCGACCACGCGCTCGCAGCAGGTCGTGAAGCCTCCCGCCCGGGAGTGAGGAGGCCCTTCCGGGAAGGGCCATGACGCTCACCATGGGACGCGCCCCCGGCGCTTGAACCGGGACATCACCGTGCATGACAGGTCCATCTTATACGCGTTGATGGTCGTTTACGTATCGTTTCGGGTCTTGTCGGGACCCGGTCCTGCGAAGGCCGGCCCGTCCATTGATTGCCATCGATCCACTACCATCATGGAGGTACCGTGAGCCGACCACCGAGCGCCCGCCGCCCGGCCGTGCCGGGGATCGTCAGCGGGACGCTGCGGACCGATGGCGCCGGGTCGGGCTGACCGCAGCGGCCTGCGCAAGCGGGCGCGCCGCATCCGGGACGCGGTCCCGCCGGAGGACCGCGCGCGGCTGAGCGCTCGCATCTGCGGCCGCGCGCGGACCCTGCTGACCGCGGCCGGCGCGCACACCGTGATGGTCTACGTGAGCTTCCGCAGCGAGGTGGAGACCGCCGGTCTGATCGACGAGTTGCGCCGCACGCACCGGATGGCCGCACCGCGGGTCGCGGACGCCGGGTGCATGGATGCGATGCTCCTGGCCGGCACGCCGCTGGTGCGCGGCCGCCTGGGCATCCTGGAGCCGCCGGCCACGGCCGCGGTGGCGGAGCCGGCGTCGATCGACGCGATGCTGGTGCCGGGGCTCGCCTTCGATCCGGCCGGCTATCGGCTGGGCTACGGCGGCGGCTACTACGACCGCTTCCTGGTCGGCTGCACGCGGGCGCTCCGCATCGGCCTGGCATTCGAGGCGCAGATCGTCGATTCGGTGCTGCCGCACGCCCACGACCAGCCGCTGCACCACATCGTGACCGAGCGGCGGGTGATCGACGCGGTGCGCCGGTGAGCGGGTTGCTGCGCGACGGCCTGCTCGTCGGCCTGGGCGGTTTTTTCGGCGCCGTGGCGCGCTTCCTGGTGACCGGCTGGCTGCAGGCGCGCGACGACTCGTTTCCGTACGGCACCCTGGCGGTCAACGTCGCCGGCTCGCTGGCGCTCGCCTTTCTGGCCACCATGCTGTCGGAGCGGGCGCTTCCCGGCAGCGCGTTCCGGCTGATCGCGATGGTGGGGTTCCTGGGCGCCTTCACCACCTTCTCGGCCTTCAGCTACGAGTCGGCGCTGCTGTGGAGCAGCGGCCGCTGGCTGGCCCTGGCCGGCAACGTCGCCCTGAACGTCGGCACCTGCCTGCTGGCGACCGCGGCCGGCATCGCCCTGGCGCGGCAGGCCGCCGGCGGGCCGTAAGCGGGGCGCCGGCCTCTTCCCGGACCTCAGGCCCGCAGCAGGCGCGCGACCTGGCCGAGGGTGCCCTTCGTGCCGGTGAGCAGGATCCCGAGCCGGAACACCTTGGCGGCGGCCCACACGGCGCCCACCGTCGTCAGCGCCATGCCGGCCACCGACACGGTTACCTGCAGCGCGCCCGGCTCGCCGACCAGCACCCGCATGAACATCACCACCGGCGCCGTCACCGGGATCAGCGACAGCACGACCGCGACGGTCCCGTCGGGACTGATCAGCACCGACGGCATCACCAGCATCGGCACCACCAGCGCCACCATCACCGGCCACAGGAGCTGCCCGAGATTCTGCTCGTCGGCGGCGATCGCGCCAGCCATCGCGAAGGCGGCCGAGTACAGCAGGAACCCCAGCGCGAAGAACACAAGCAGCTTCAGCAGGTTGCCGGGCTGCACGACCGGGGGAACCGACACGCCCACGAGCGGCCCGATCACCTCGATCACCAGCAGGGCGATGAGCATCCAGGCCAGGTATTGCAGCACGCCCGCCGCCCCCCGTCCCGCCAGCTTGCCGGCCAGCAGCGCGAAGGGATGCAGCGAGGACAGCATGATCTCCGCGGTCTTGCCGGTCTTCTCGGTGAGCACCGCGCGGCTGATCGACTGGCCGTACAGGATGAGCATCATGTAGAGCAGTCCCACGAACGCCGTCACCACCAGGAACGACTCCTCCAGGTCCTGCTCGACCGCCCCCTCCTCGTCCAGCAGCCGCGCCTGCAGGCGCGGCTGGCGCGTCAGGGCGGTGACGCGCTCCGCGTCCAGCCCGGCGCGCTGCAGGCGGCCTTGCACGACCGCGCGGCCGATCACGCCATCCACCAGCGCGCGCAGGGCGACGTCCACCGCCTCGTCGCTGAAGTAGCGGGGAGCCTCCTCGCCGAGCGGGTCGGACGGGAACATCACGTAGCCGTCCAGGTCGCCATCACGCACGCGGTCGGCCAGCGGCTCCGCCTCGCCTGCTTCCTCCACGGCGATGCCGACCGCGGCCAGCTCGTCCCGGATCGGCGGCAGCAGATCGCCCGCGCCGACCAGGGCCAGTGTCCGCCCCTGCAGCGCGGAGACGTCGTCGGCCGCATTCCGGGCCAGCACCGACGGCAGCGCGAACAGGGCGGCGATGATGAAGGGGCCGGTGAGCGTGGTGATCAGGAACCCCTTGGTCACGGCCGTCATGCGCAGCTCCTTGCAACAGACCAGCCACAGTTTCCTCACCGCTGCACGCGCTCCACGAAAATTCGGTGCAGCGAGGGGGCGACCACCTCGAAGCGGCGCACGCGCACGCGGTCGACCAGGAGCTTCAGGATCTGCTCCGGCGCGACCCCTTCGGCCGGCTGGATCTCGACGTAGTTCGGATAGCCGGTCAAGCCGGCCACCAGCGGGTCGCCGCGCAGGAAACCGGCGTCGCCGTCCAGCTCCACCTGGATGCTGCCGGTGCCGAAGCGGTCCTTGACCTCGCTCAGCCGGCCCTCCACCGCGGTCCTGCCGCGGTCGATGATGTGCACGCGCTCGCAGATCCGCTCCGCCTGGTCCATCAGGTGGGTGGAGAACAGCACGGTCTTGCCGGCCCGCGCCAGCTCCATCAGCGCGCCGCGCAGCACGTCGGTGGACACCGGGTCGATGCCCGAGAACGGCTCGTCGAAGAAGACGATCGCAGGGTCGTGGACGACCGCGGCGATGAACTGCACCTTCTGCGCCATCCCCTTGGAGAGCTGCTCGACCCGCCGGTCGCGCCAGCCGGCCAGCTCGAACCGCTCCAGCCACGCGGCGATCGCCGCCGCCGAGCGCGCCGCCGGCACGCCCTTGAGCGCCGCCAGGTAGGTCAGCACCTCCCGCACCGTCTGCCGCTGGTACAGGCCGCGCTCCTCCGGCAGGTAGCCGATGCGCTCCTTGTCCGCCTCCGCCAGCGGCCGGCCGTCGAACAGCACCCGGCCCGCGTCCGGGGCCAGGATGTTCATGATCATGCGGATGATCGTGCTCTTGCCGGCGCCGTTGGGGCCCAGCAGCCCGAAGATCTCGCCCGGCTGCGCCCGGAACGAGACCCCGTCCACGGCCAGGTGATCGCCGTAGCGCTTCACGACCTCGTGAACCTCGATCATGCGTTCGGCACTCAAAGGTGCGGCCAGCGACCGGGATTCGACAAGCGATCGTGCCGCGTGGCCATGATCGACCACGAGCGGCGTCTGCCGTAGTTACGCATCGGGCTTCGTCCGGCTACGATCGGGCAACGACATGGACCCGACCGAAAGACGACCGCCGCTCGCGGACGAGCCACTGCCGACCCGCTACGAGCACGCCACGGCCGAGCGGGAGGCGACCGAGCGCTGGACGGCCGCGCGCGCGTTCAGCGCGACCCCCGACGGCCGCGAAGGCCGCTACGTGGTGATGATGCCGCTGCCCAACGTCACCGGCGCCCTGCACATGGGACACGCCATGGACAACGTCATGCAGGACCTCCTGATCCGCTGGCACCGGATGCTGGGCGACAACACGCTGTGGATGGCCGGCACCGACCACGCCGGCATCGCCACGCAGGCCGTGATCGAGCGGCGCCTGCTGGAGCTGGAGGGCAAGACCCGCCACGACATCGGCCGCGACGCCCTGGTGCAGCGCATCTGGGAGTGGAAGGACCGCTACCAGCAGCGCATCGTCGAGCAGCAGCGGGCGATGGGCTGCTCCTGCGATTGGGACCGGCAGCGCTTCACCATGGACGCGGTCTGCTCGCGCGCCGTGCGCCACACCTTCCTGGCGCTGTTCCGCGACGGGCTCGTGTTTCGCGGCACGCGGCTGGTCAACTGGGACTGCGCCCTGCGCACCGCGGTCTCCGACGACGAGATCGGCTACCGCACCGTGGACGGCGCCTACTGGCACCTGCGCTACCCCGTGATCGACCCCGAGCCGGGCGAGCCCGCCCACGTGGTGGTGGCCACCACCCGCCCGGAGACCATGCTCGGCGACACCGCCGTCGCCTGCCATCCCGACCCGCGCGCGGCGCTCGAACGCGCCATCGAGCGCCTGGCCGAGCGCGCCGCCCGCGCCCCGCAACGCGAGCGGCCGGCCCTGGAGGAGCAGCTCGCCGGGCTCCGCCGGCGTCGCGAGACCCACCTGGACGGCCTGGTCCGGCTGGCGGAGATGGCGGCGGCCGGCCGCCTGATCCGACTGCCCCTGCTGGACCGCGAGATCCCGCTGATCACCGACGAGTGGGCCAAGCCCGAGGTGGGCTCCGGCTGCGTGAAGATCACGCCCGGCCACGACCCCAACGACTACGAGGTGTGGCAGCGCCACCAGGACCGCATCGGCCTGATCAACATCCTGCAGCCGGACGGCACCCTGAACGGCGAGGCCGGCCCCTACGCCGGCCTCGACCGCGAGGAGGCACGCACGCGCGTGGTGGCCGACCTCCAGAGCGCCGGCCTGCTGGACCGGATCGAGCCGCACTGGATCGAGATCGGCCACTCCGACCGCTCCGGCACCGCCATCGAGCCCTACCTGTCGCGGCAGTGGTACCTGCGCATGGGCGACGTGCCCGGCGGCGTCACCGTGGGGCGCGGCACCGCCAACGAGGCCACCGTCCCCGGCCTGGCGCAGGTGGCGATCGACGCGGTGGCAGGCCGCTGGCGGTCGCCGACCGGGCGCAAGCTCGCCTTCTTCCCGGACGACCGCTACGCGCGCACCTACCTGGACTGGCTGGGCGAGAAGCGCGACTGGAACATCAGCCGGCAGCTCTGGTGGGGACACCAGATCCCGATCTGGACCGCGCGCTGCACGGGCGGCCGGCTCCGGCAGGCGCTCGATCTGGCCGGGCGCCTCGGCGGCCGCGAGGACGTGGCCGTGCAGCTCCGCGAGGTCACCGACGCGATCGGCCGCGAGGGCGGCTCCCTCACGGTGGGCGAGGCGGCCGCGGCGCCCGCGTCCGCCGAGGTGGAGATCGACCTCTGCCTGCGCGACGCGGAGGCGGAGCGCGAGCTGGCGGAGGAGCTGGCCGAGCTCGGCTTCGAGCAGGACCCGGACGTGCTGGACACCTGGTTCTCCAGCGCGCTGTGGCCGCACAGCACCCTGGGATGGCCCGATCCCGGCGACGCTCCGGTCGACCCCGGCCAGCCCCCGCTCGGCGCCGACGGCGGCGGCGAGGACTGCCTGAGCTACTACTACCCCGGCTCCTGCCTGGTGACCGGCCGCGACATCATCACCTTGTGGGTGGCGCGCATGGTGATCGCCGGCATGTACAACCTGGGCGACCTGCCGTTCGAGCACTGCTTCGTGCACGCCAACATCCTGGACGGCAAGGGCGAGATGATGAGCAAGTCGGCCGGCAACGGCATCGACCCGGTCGACATCATCGAGCGCTACGGCGCCGACGCCCTGCGCTACGTGATGTGCGAGCTGCAGACCGGCAGCCAGGACATCCGCCTGCCGGTGCAGGCCGTGTCGCCGTTCACGGGCAAGACCATCGAGCTGGCCACCGCCGAGCACGGCCAGACCATCTTCACCTACCTGTGCCCGGACACCGGCAAGGAGTTCGACGTGCTGGGCACCATGCCCGACCTGCCGGGGGCGACCCTGATCAGCGACCGCTTCGACGTCGGCCGCTCCTTCTGCACCAAGCTCTGGAACGCGGCCCGCTTCGCGTTCATCAGCCTGCGCGGCTACCGCCACCGGGACTTGGCGCTCGGCGAGCTTGAGAGCGAGGACCGCTGGATCCTGTCGCGCCTGTCGCGCACCTGCGCGGCGGTGCAGGAGCAACTCTCAAGCTACCGTCCGTCGGCCGCGCTGGCCGCCGTGCGCGAGTTCTTCTGGGGCGACCTCTGCGACTGGTATCTGGAGCTGATCAAGCCGCGGCTGTCCGGCGCCGCTGACGCGGACGATGCGGACGCCGATGCGGCCCGCCAGACCGTGGCGGCCGTGCTGGACGGTACGCTGCGCCTGCTGCAGCCGTTCGTGCCGTTCATCAGCGAGACCCTGTGGGCGCGCCTGCGCGAGCTGGCGCCGCGCCGCGGCATCGCCGGCTGGCAGCCGGCCGACGCGGAGCTGCTGGCTGTCGCGGACTGGCCGCGGCCGGACGCGCGCCTCGAGGACGCGGCGCTGGAAGCCGGCGTGGACCGGCTGCGCGGCGTCGCCCGCGCGGTCCGTGACCTGCGCGCCCGGCACGGCGTGGAGGCGCGCAAGCTGCTCGACGCCATCATCCGGCCCACCGGCGACGGCGGCGGGCGTTCCCTGCTGGACGCCTACGAGGGGCTGATCCGCCGCGCGGCCGGCCTGCGGTCGCTCCGCTTCGCCGCCGGGGGCGCGCCCCCGGCAGGCTCCGCATCCGCAGTCGTCGGCGATCACGAGATCCACCTGCTGGACGTGGTCGATGTCGAGGTGGAGCGGCAGCGCCTGGCCAAGCAGCGCGACCGCCTGCAGAAGCAGGTCGACGGCTCGGAGCGGAAGCTGGCGAACCAGGGCTTCCTGAACAACGCCGCCGCCGAAGTGGTCGAGCGCGAGCGGCAGCGCCTGGCCGACGCCCGCATCGAGCTGCAGGCCGTGCAGCAGAACCTGAGCCACCTGACCTGAGCGATCCGGGCAGCGCGCCGGGACCGCCGGTATCCGGGTGGCAGCTCCTGGCTGCCAGGCCGCGCTTTCGGCGGCTGGTCACCTCCTCGGCGCTGTGGTACGCCACCCGCGCCTACGAGCTGGTGGTGCTGTCGTGGCTGGTGCTGCAGCTCACCGACTCGGTCGCCGCCGTCGCGGCCCTGGCCGCCGCCCGCGGCCTGCCCATGCTGCTGCTGGCGTACGTGGGCGGGACGCTGGCCGACCGCGTCTCGCACCTGCACCTGCTGCGCATCACGCAGAGCCTCACCCTGGCCATCGTCGCCGCCTACGCCGCCTACCTGGCGCTCGCCGCGCCCGTCCCCTGGAGCGCCCACCTCGTGATCGGGCTGGTCGGGGCGGTGTGGAGCTTCGACTTCGCCAACCGCCGCTCGCTGTACACGGAGCTGTTCGAGCCGCGCGAGCTCACCACCGCGGTCCCGGTCGACACGATCACGTTCACCGCCGGCCTGATCGCCGGGCCGCTGATCGCCGGCGTCCTCACCCGCACCGGCGGTTTCGCGGTCGCCTACGCGGGGCTGGCCGTCATGCACGCCGCCTCGCTCGTCCTCCTCCCCGCCGGCGGGCAGCGCCCGCCGCGGCCGGCCGCGGCCCCGGAGCGGCTGTCGATCGCCGCACGCCTGCGCGACGGGCTGGCCACGCTGCGCGGCCAGCGCGCCCTGCAGGCGACGGTGGCGGTCACCCTGGTCTCCAACTTCTTCGCGTTCCCGTTCCACCAGATGGTGCCGGTGATCGCCCGCGAGGTGCTGGCGGCCGACGCGCTGCGCTTCGGGATCCTGGTGACCGCGTGGGGAGTCGGCGCACTGGCGGGCTCGGTCACCCTGGCCGCGCGCGCCGTCAGGCGGCCGCCGTGGGTGTTCTTCGCCGGCATGTCCAGCCTGTTCGTCTGCATCTGTGGCTTCGCGCTGTCCGGCGCCTACCTGCTGTCGGTGGGCCTGCTGCTGGCCGGCGGCATCGGCTTCTCCGGCTTCGCGTCCATGCAGATCCTGATCGCCCTGCGCTCGGCGCCGCAGGCAGCGCGCGGGCGCGCGCTGGGGGTGGTCGGCCTGGCGATCGGAGTCAACCCCCTGGGCAACGTGATCCTGGGACTGGTCGCCGAGCAGGTCGGCCCGCAGGCCGCGCTCGCCGGCTTCGCGCTGATCGGGCTCTCCGGACTGGCGCTGGTCCGGTGGCGCTACCCGGAGCTGGGCCGCCGCGGGGCGGTCAGCGATCCTCCGCCGGAACCTGCGCCGCCGGCGAGCTGAAGCGCTCCACGAACGCGGTGTGCACGGCCGGCGGCACGTACTTGGCCAGCACCGTCTCCCAGCCGCTGAGCCCGATCAGTCCCTTCACCACGCTGGAGCTCACCTCGGCGATCTCGCGCGGGGGCATCAGAAACACGGTGACCACGCCCGCGTCCAGGTCGCTGTTGATGTACTTCATCGACCGCTCGTACTGGTAGTCGAGCTCCGTGCGGATGCCGCGCAGCACGAACTCCGCGCCCCGCGACCGCGCGTACTCCACCAGGAAGCGGTTCTCGTAGGTTTCCACCGTCGCCTTGGTGTGGCCGGCCAGCGAAGCGCGGACCAGCGCGAGGCGCTCGGCGATCGAGAACTCGTAGCGCTTGTCCGGGTTCGTGCCGATGGCGACGATCAGCTCATCGAACAGCCGCTCCCCCTGCTCCACCACCCACAGGTGGCCGTTGGTGATCGGGTCGAAGCTGGCCGCGTACACGCATCGCCTGGGCATGGGCGCATCCCAACCCGGCCGGCGGGCGGTGGTCAAGAAGCCCGCGCCGGCACTATGATCGCGCTGTCGTGGGTAGCTGCTTCGCGTGCGGCGCGGCGTTCGATCCGGACCTGGAAATATTCCGCACGACCACCTGCCCGAGCTGCGGCAAGGACGCTCACGTCTGCCTCAACTGCCGCTTCTACGACAAGTCCGTGCACATGGAGTGCCGGGAGTCGATCGCCGAGCCGGTGGCGCAGAAGGACCGGTCGAACTTCTGCGAGTACTTCAAGGTGAGGCAGGAGACCGGCCCCGGCCTGGCCGCCGACGACCGTGCGGACGCTGCCCGCGAAGCGGCCGAGCGCCTGTTCGGCGGCCTGTAGCTGGCTCGCTGACGGTAGGGTTCGGTGGTAGTTCCAACCACTTTCGCGTTGGTCCTTGACTTCGCTTGAGCAACCCTTCGAAGAAGCGGTAACGCAGCCGTTCCCGATCAGAAAGTTCCCTCCGCTGCTGCTTGGCGGTGACCGTTCGGCACGGCGGCGGGAACGGCGGGAGGAGCCGCCACTACGCGGCGCCCTCCTGGTCGGCGGCCGGAGGGGCTGGCGGGATGCCGTGGCCCTGGAGCAGCCCGCGCAGGTAGGCGAGTTCGGTTTCGACGGCGCGCAGCCTGGTATCGAGGGAGGTGACGGCGGCGCGCAGGCCGCCGATCTGGACGGAGAGAAGGCCGCCGAGCGAGACGGCGGCCGCGATGATGGCGATGAGTTCGGCGGACAAGTGAGCCTCCCTGGTGGCGGTGGTATGCGGCCCCCCTATTGCCTCAACTAAGAATCGAACCGTAGCGAGGCCATGCCTCATGAAAGAATCTAACCGAAGGCGGCGGCGGAAAACGAGGGGGGGGGGGGGGGGGGCGCGAGGGGGGAGACTCACAGGCTGTGGATGACTCACAGGCTGTGGATATGTGGATAAACGTGGGCGGCGGCGTGGCGCGTGCGGCAAGAGTGCTCGCTGCAGACGGTGGCTGCCGTTGCGGAGCTGCGGTCGATCGGCTCGATGATGCGCAAGCCGGCGCCGTCGTGCTCGATCACCACGGCGCCGGCGGCTTCCAGCGCGGCCAGGGCTGCGCCGGCGCGCATCAAGCGCTTACGGCGGTCCGTGTCCAGGTCGTCATCGTAGGCAAGCCGCACCAGGTCATCCGGTCCAAGCATCGGCACGCGGTCAGCAGCCGGGTTGCGCTCGAACGCGGGCGGGTTGTCGCGGCCGGCGGGCTCGCCTTCGGCGCCCAGTCTCACGGCGCGCGGGTCGATCCGTTCCCGCGCCGGCCTCGGTCAGCGCTCGGCGCTCGCTGCGCCACGTGGCAGTCGCGGAACCGCAGAGCTCGTGATGGACGATTCGGCCGGTCGTGTCGGGCCGCGCGGCGCAGATCGGGCAGGCGGTCACAGGGTCGCCGCTCGCGTCGGCTTCGGCACGGGCTGGCCGCAAGACTGCACGCCCCCGCGTCTCCGTGCCGGCAGAACGGTAGCGCGGTCGTCATGGGCTCAGCCGGGCGAATTGTCTGGCCGCCGCCTGGTGGCTCACCGGCGACGCTCCGGCGGCAGATAGTAACGCCATCTCTGATAGAGTATAATCGAGTACGGTTCTTGTCGTTTGGAACGGCAGAGGCGCCGGGGCCCGATACGCATTCACCAGGGTGCTGGCGCAGCGCCACCACGACGTCCGCAATCCAAGTGGAGAGGATATATACATGACGAGGATGAAGATCGCGATTGTTGTTTCGCTTACGGCGATGGCCGTAGTCCTGGCCGGGTGCAATCGGATGGTCGAACGGCCGCACACCGACCTCACGGTGATGACGTACAACCTATACATCGGGACCGAGCTGGCGGGATTGTTCGCCATCACGGACCCGGCGCAGTGCCCGCGGTAATCGATGGAATGTACGACAACGTGGTGGAGTCGGACGTGTCCGCCCGGTTCGCCGCGATAGCGAAGACGGTCAAGCAAGTGCGACCGCACCTCATCGGGCTGCAGGAGGTGTCCGTGATACGCCACCAGGCGAAACCGGAGTTCAACTTCCGCGAGATCCTGATGAGCGCTCTGGACGCGGAGGGCCTGAACTACAAGGTCGCGGCGGAGATCGAGAATGCAAAAATCGAGTTTGGCTCAGGGATCACGGACTACGACCTGATCCTGGCGCGCGGCGATGTCGAGGTGTCGCGCGCGACGAGTGGGAACTACACGCTGGCGCTACCTCTGTCACTTCCGATCCCGGGGGACTACGAAGTTCTGAGAGGATATGCGGCGGTAGACGCGACGGTGGATGGGGTGACGTACCGGGTGGTGAATACCCACCTGGAGGCAACTCTGGAAGCACTCCCGGAAGCACAGAAACAGGCAACGCAAGCGATTCGAGTCGCCCAGGCACAGGAGCTGGTGGCCAGCCTGAGCGAAGAGACGCTGCCGGTGATCCTGCTGGGAGACTTCAACACGCCGGCGCCGACCGGACAGGCGTATCAGCTTCTGCTGACCGCGGGATATGAAGACGCTTGGCAGGCGGCCGCTGGGGGAAATGGGAAC